>NZ_JACYHA010000001.1 GCF_014837155.1 Litchfieldia stipae
GGGGAATTCCCCCTTTAAAACAAGCCTTTTTGATCTTATTTGAGAAAAAAAGGCTTGTTTTTTTCTTTGGAAATTAAAGTTATCAAAAAACGATAGTTTTTCAGTGGCCTCGCGTTGCTCCTGCGGGGTCTCACTTTGCTCACGCATCCCACGGGAGTCTCCGTGTATTCAGTCTGCTAGACATTTCATTTATATTTATTTTTGTTTAATACAACAATTATTGATAAAACACAACCTTAATAAATAAGGAGGCATTCATATGGCTATTAAAGTTCAAGGTGAACGTTGGTTCCCTTCTGAAATTTCTTTTTCTGATGAAAAAAATGATTTATGGGGTGATTGGTACTGTGATTCTGAGGTTGGTAAATTGCGTGCAGTACTAATGCATCGCCCTGGATTTGAGATTGAAGGAATCACTGAAGATAATTTTGAGGAGTACCGATTTAGAGCTCCAATGAATCCAGAACGTGCTCGTGCTCAACAGGATGCCCTAGCAGACATCTATCGAGCACATGGAGTCGAAGTCCATTACGTACAGAATCAGCGTATGGACAAACCCAATGCAATGTTTATGAGAGATTTAATGTTTATGACACCAGAAGGAGCCATTGTATGCCGTCCTGCCATCCCCGCTAGACGCGGAGAGGAAAAAGCCGTTGCTGCAACACTTGCATCACTTGGTGTTCCAATCATTAAAACCATTAATGGGTCAGGCTATTTTGAAGGTGCAAGCGCGATGTGGATTGACCGTGAAACAGTCATTATTGGTACAGGAAGCCGTACCAATGAATCAGGAGCAAATCAAGTAGAGGCAGAGCTTCGTAATATAGGAGTAAAGAATATTATTCGTACTCAGATTCCATATGGCTCTATTCATTTAGACGGTTATATGAATATGGTGGATACGAATAAGCTTCTCATTTTCCCATGGCATGTTACATATGATTGTGCGAAGCAATTACTTGATTTAGGAATCGAATTAATCGAATTACCTTATATCGAAGAACTGAAGCAAGGCATGAGCATGAACTTTGTAGCTATAGAACCTGGAAAAGTCGTTACTCCTGCAGGCAGTCCACAAACTAAGGCTCTTCTTGAGAGTCATGGTATTGAAGTCATTGAGGTTGAAATGGATGAAGTCATGAACGGTTGGGGAGCGATCCACTGTATGACCGCATTTCTACAACGTGATTCAGTTGGTATTATTACAAAATAAGCAAAAAAGAACTCTTTACATGTAAAGGGTTCTTTTTTAGTAGCAATTATTGATTTAAGAGGTTGCTAATTCTTTTAGCTAGAAGGGAAAGGGTCTATGCTGATTGGCCGTTGGAGTCTAATCTGATCGATTAGCTCAAGCTCTGATAAAATTAAAAGGAAAAATTCCGCTTAATTTTAAATTTTGATTAAACACAGTTGATATAAAAGGAGAATTTCCGCTTATCGTCTCAAAAAATGCAAAAAAAACTCAATTTCCATTGAATAGGGGAAAATCTTCCCCTTATTTACCTCGATACAAGCTACATTTTTGATTTAACCGAAAAATCTCCCTTTATTTACTTACTTTTAGTAACTAATAGAACACCTTATCTTATTTGGAAGCAGTCCTGCTACCCGATCATTTATTCATTCGCTACCTTTAAGACAGTTTTATATAAAACCTCTGCCCCTACACCAATATCCTCTTTATCAGACCATTCTTTCGGATTATGACTAATCCCATCCTTAGAACGAACAAATATCATTCCCATATTCGTTACTTTTGCCATTATCATTGCATCATGCCCCGCTCCACTTGGTAATTCAATTTCTTTTATGCCAAGCTCCTTCACTGAACCTTGAATCATTTCCTTAAGCTCTGATGAACAGATAGCCGATGGAAGACGATGTAAATCCTCAATCACACATTCTATTTCACGGCTTGAACAAGTCGTAGTGATAACGTCTCTAATTTGCTTCTCTACCTCAACTAGTAATTCATTTGATAAATCACGTAAATCAATTGTAAAATCTACTTCACTAGGAATGATGTTGATTCCCCCAGGACTAGCTGAAATACGCCCAACTGTAATCACTGTCCTCTCTTGTTGTTTTGCAATTTCCTCTAGCTTAGATAGAATAGTTGCCGTAGCAGCTAATGGATCTTTTCTTAACCACATTGGTGTTGTCCCTGCATGCCCTGCTTCACCTTTGATCGTTACCTTTAACCAAGTCACCCCGACAATGCCACTTACAATTCCCACAGGAACATCCTCTTGCTCTAAGATTTTTCCTTGTTCAATATGTAGCTCTATATAACTTTTTATCGTACTCGGATCACGTTTAACCTCATTTAGCTTACTAGGATCATACCCAAATTCCTTCATCGCTTCAGCTAGTGTCGTGCCATTTTGATCTTTGCTACTAGTAAGCTCCTCCTGACTAAGTACACCAATTAATGCAGAGCTTCCTAACATCCCTGTTGAGAACCTTGCCCCTTCTTCATCTGTGAATGCAACAACCTCAATTGGATGCTCTGTTGTGATGTTCTGTTCATTAAGAGTATGTAGAACCTCAATTCCTGTTAAAACACCAGCCGGCCCATCAAAAATCCCTCCACTAAAAACACTATCAATATGAGAACCTATGATAACCGCTGGCGCATTTGGAATCGTTCCCTCTTTTCTGCCAAATAAATTACCAATGCCGTCTTCCCATACTTGTAATCCTGCATTTAGCATATATTGTTTAACTAAAGTTTTTGCTTCCTTCTCTTGCTCTGTAAAAGATAAACGAGTGATTCCACCTTTAGGGTCACTTCCAATTTTCCCTAGATCATGTAAATGACCCCACAGACGTTCTTGATTAATATTCAACCTCAATCTCTCCTTTTTGAATAACTAGAATATTGCAATATTTCACCTTATAAATCTACAAACTGTATAGGACCTCTTCTACCTATCTATTTAACAATCTATTTCTCCAAGATCCAGATGTGATTCGAGGGAGACCTTCAATTTGCTCCTGGTTGTATACATAGACAAACCCTTCTAAGTTCTTGTTCCTATCCTTCACTAGAACTCGATCATAATGATTACTTTCCCTGCCCTCTTGGTAGTCCTCTAATTCATCCATTCGTGCTAATCCTTCTTCAGTGACGGTAAACCATTCACCTGATATGATCCCACCATTCTCGTCCAATAATAATGCTGGATATGGACCCACATCATGTAAGTAGCCGCGAATAGATCCTTCTTCCACATGGACTAAATGAGGCTTGGCAACATGATGATTTGATTCACCAACAAGTAAAGTACCGTAGACAAACACAAGATATTCTTTATCTTTCATGAAAAAAACACCCTTCTAATAGAATTAATTACTAAGATTAACTATTGCTTCCAATTATATCAAAAACAACAGCAAAAGAGGCCTTTCAACAAATGAAAGACCTACATTTTTTTATTTCAATTTCAACTTTGCCAAAGCCTCTGCTAATGCTGGATTAAACGGCTCTTCCTCTTGGTTTGTTTGCTTCTTCATATATTTAGCAACATCACTTTTTGAAACCTTCTTGTTAGCATCTTTTTTCCTTCTCTCATTAAATGTCGAGAGCTTCTCTCTATGCCCACATTTACATGCAAACATCTGACCTTCACCTTGTCCCCTGAGCTCTAGCTTTTTCTTACATTTTGGACAACGTGCATTTGTCACCTTCGAAATATTCTTTCTATGTCCACATTCACGATCTTGGCAGACATGCATTTTTCCTTTTTTCGTATTCACTTCAAGCATTGGCTTCCCACAATCAGGACATTTCGATCCAGTCAGGTTATCATGCTTGAATTTCTGAGTACTATTTTTTATCTCATGGACAATTGTTTTCGCATAGCTTTTGATTTCATTCATAAAGACATTTTTATTGAGCTTGCCTTTTGAAATTGCCTCAAGTTTTTGTTCCCATTCAGCAGTAAGTGCTGGTGACTTTAAGTCTTCAGGTGCTAACTCTAGTAGCTGCTTTCCTTTAGACGTGATGAAGATATCTTTTCCTTTCTTTTCAATCAGGAAGGAATTGAAGAGTTTTTCAATGATATCAGCTCTTGTCGCAACCGTTCCTAGTCCCCCTGTTTGACCAATTGTTTTAATCAACTCTTTGTTTTCACCAGCCATGTACTTAGCTGGATTCTCCATCGCAGAAAGGAGAGTCGCTTCATTAAATCTAGCTGGGGGTTTTGTTTCACCCTTTGTTTGAGACACTGAAGCAATCGATAGTGTCTCCCCTACTTCGATTCTTGGAAGCAGTTGTTCCTTCATATCATCGCTTTCTTCCTCCTCATCGAAGCGGTTCTCATATACCTCTTTCCACCCCATATTGGACACGATTTTTCCCTTAGCAGTGAATGTTTCGTCGCCAATTAATGCCTTAATGGTTGTTTGCTCATATTCAAATGGAGGATATAAAACTGCTAAAAATCGTTTCACCACTAAATCATAGACTTTTCGCTCTTTATCAGACATTTTCGCTAGAAACACCGTTTCCTCTGTCGGAATAATCGCGTGATGATCAGAAACCTTTGAGTCATCAACAAATGATTTGTTCGCTTTAATAGGCTTTTGTAGAATTTTATGAGCGAGCTTTGTATAAGGACCTACTCCACTGGCCTTAATTCTTTCTTTTAACGTCTCAACAATGTCTGAAGACAAATATCTTGAATCAGTTCTTGGATACGTCAATACCTTGTGCTGTTCATAAAGCTTTTGCATGATGGAAAGAGTTTCTTTTGCTGAATAACCAAACGCTTTGTTGGCATCCCTTTGTAACTCCGTCAAATCATATAATTGCGGTGCAAAGCTTTTCTTCTGTTTCTTATCTACATTCGTCACCTTAGCCTGCTTCTTATTTGTTTTGGTTAACAATTGATCTGCATTTTCTTTTGAAAATGTCCTTGTATCATTTGTTTTCGAATCTTGCCAAGTGAGTGTTAATTTATCAGCTGTTATAGCTCTCAATCCGTAATACGGCTTAGGAACAAATTGCTTAATTTCTTCCTCTCTTCTAGCAATAATCGCTAGAGTTGGCGTTTGAACACGTCCTGAAGACAATTGTGCATTATGCTTTGTTGTAAGTGCTCTTGTTGCATTTAACCCTACATACCAATCTGCTTCAGAGCGAGCAACAGCTGATAAGTAGAGATTTTCAAATTCTTTGCCATTTCTTAGCTTTTGAAAACCTTCCTTAATCGCTTTATCCGTAACCGAGGATATCCACAAACGCTTAGTAGGCTTTTGAACTCTGGCTTTTTTTATAATCCAATCAGCTACTAGCTGTCCTTCTCTCCCTGCATCCGTCGCTACAATAATTTCACCGACGTCACTACGTGTAAGCTGTGATTTCACTGCATGGAATTGCTTACTCGTTTGTTTAATCACAACTAGTTTCAAATCATTTGGCAGCATCGGAAGATCTTCCATTTTCCATGATTTATATTTGTCATCATAAGCCTCAGGATCTGCTAATGTGACGAGATGGCCTAAAGCCCAAGTAACAATATATTTGTCTCCTTCTAAATAACCATTTCCTTTTTTATGACAATTCAACACTCGTGCAATATCACGAGCAACTGACGGTTTCTCTGCTAGAACAACACTTTTCTTCATGCTATGTATAACATCCTTCCTCAACGAATCATTAACCATTACTATATCATATCATTTGTGATTAATTAACTAACCTTGAATTGTTGCTGTCGAAATCGCAGCCTGAATACACTCCGCGTCCTGCGGGAGTCTACGTGTATTCAGGCTCCTAGAAATCTCATTGTCAATTAATTTATGTCTAAAATAACAACTTAATCCGATATTAAAGTAAACTTTGCTACTATGTTTTCGATTATTGTATTTACATCTGCATAGCCATAGTATTGAACATACATCACTGTTGTTCCATTTGAAGCGAATACCTTTTTCCTCGTCTCTTCCTCATAAACAATCAAACGATCTAATTCCGGGTGTTCTGTTTCTATATAATCTTCTCTACTATCTTCGAATCTATGTCTTTCAATTAAATCAGACATCAGCTGGTTTGATAGAGTTGATATACTTAGCTGATAAACCTCTGTACTAATAGAAGGTGAATATTCACCGCTTCCATCTGCCCACATTTCCCCTGGAACAACACCCTGTTCATCAGTTTCATATTGTACGGGTGCCAATGGACTCCAATTGTATGTATATCGGTTGCCCCAGTCGACATTGTCACTCATATAAGAAGGTTCCTCTCGAACCATTGCTGGATTCTCTTCTACATCTGCTAATCTCACAATAGGTAAGTCAAGACTTGTTTCTGGTAAGGTTTTCGTATCCATTTTCACAAGAGTAATAAATGGAATGATTGCACTCAACCCTATCACTACTGTAAAAAGAAATGCGATGGTAGAATGTAGTCGATAATGCTTTTTCCAAGATGCATGATGATCAATCGATTTGCCTTCAATGAGATTTCTTCTTAGTGCATGAATTGAAATAGATGCTTTTAGAGAATGATAGGCTGAGTATGCAAGAAAGAAGGATATAATAATTTGTTGTATACCTCCATCCTTGACCAAGGCTAAAGTAGGTGTCCCATCAAGAAAGAAAATAGAAGATTGCATACCGATAATTAAAAGTAATGAGATCACTACTATAATCGCATTCGATGCTAATTTCTTATCAAGCTCCTTTAATGTATAAGACTGCTCGGCTGGATCTGTATGCAACTCTGGCGCATCAAGTTCTTCAGCTGATGAAAACACATGAAAATAACCATACCTTGTTACATAGTCCCAACCGCTTTCCGAATACATCTGCATTTGTTCTGGTGTCATTTTTTTCTTTATCGATACCTCAATCCGATACCTCGTTTTTTTCGGTTCACCTTTTTCAAACTTAGCAAACTGGATCCCCATCTTTTTTAGATGCAAGCCCTTAGCAGCCATGTCTGCAAACCAGCTTTCATGCTCACCAATCCGCCAATAATCACTAGGACGAAGTTTTTTGACCATTTTACTCATCATTTTCACCTTCTTCTAAAATGTCACTATCTTTTATCAAGGCTTTCAATCGTCCATACTCTATCCGCAAAGCCTGTTCTCCTTCTCTTGTAATGAGATAGGTCTTCCTTCTTCCATCATTTTCTGCCAGCCAAATAAGACCGTCTTTTTGCATCCGTGAGAGTACTCCATACAGTGTCCCTGGACCCATTTTCACTCTTCCTTTTGATACCTCTGTAATTGCTTGCATTAGTTGATACCCATGGTTAGGACGCATTAACGCTAAAAGTACATAATACATGGCTTCAGTCATTGGTCCCCCATTATATGCCATTGTTATATCCCTCCTTTCGTCCCTAATTCATTATTATGTATAACGATATATCGTATAACATAATATTACTTTATAAAATTTCTATAGTAAATACAAACATAAGTGAACTACCCCTATTTAAACTTCGCTTGCTGACTCCGGTTTGAAGATGGGAGTCTTCTCGACAAATTGATAAAAACCATACTAGTAAGTAGAAAAGCGACAAACCATGTGGGGATAGTTTGACGCTTACGTACAACCGAAGACGAATCTACGGAGCTATCGCAACAGCAATTAGAAGATTGGTGCCGTTCTAAAAAAGACTTAACATTTTTGCTTTCAAGATATTGACGTAGATCCATACAGGTGGCTCACTTAAGTAGATACTAGGATAAAACATATATTGAAATGCATAGTCATAAAATTCTAGTTGTATCATTTTGAAAAACATATCTAAATTGGAATATTAGTAATTTATTTCTTTTAATTCACCACTTTCCATTTTATAGACAGCATCACATAACATTCGAATATCTTCCGAATTATGACTTGCTAATAATAAGGTCTTACCCTCTTTTTTTAGGTCTAATAACATGTTTCTGATATCATTAATTCCATCTTCATCCAAACCATTCATTGGTTCATCCAGAATTAATAAATTGGGATTTTCCATTATCGATTGTGCAATACCAAGTCTTTGCTTCATTCCTAACGAATATTTTTTTACTGGTGTTTTATCATTATAATCTAAACCAACTATTGAGATGCATCTTTTTATATCTTCATCGCTAGCTATTTTTTGTATTGAAGCTAATAATTTTAAATTTCTATATCCTGAGTAGTGAGAAATAAAGCCAGGTGTATCTAATATTGCACCAAAGCTTTCTGGAAAGCTCCCATTACCTATTTTCTTATTAAAAATATGAATACTACCAGCTGTAGGTGATAATAAACCTGCTATACTTTTAAATAGTATACTCTTACCTGAGCCATTTCTACCAACAATTCCATAAACTCCTGGAGAAGATATTTCTAGATTTATGTTTTTAAGTAGATATTTACCTTTTATAACCTTGGTTAAGTTGTTTATTTTTATTATATTATTCATAGATTTTCACACTACTCCTAATAATTATTATTATTAAATATTGTTTCCTTATGTATCTTGTAAACAAACAATGTTAAAACATACATAATAATAATACTAAGTACTAAATAAAAATAGGACCATGACAATGGGTAGAAAACTAACTCCCTTAAACCAATTAATCCTAAAGTCAAAGGGTTCAGTTTGATTATAATTGTGTTTAATGGTATTACAGTGATTGAAATAGTTACTATCAAAATCAATATTAAGATTGCAACTGATTGATTTCTTGTTAAGAAAATCAATAAGATATAAATTAGGATTAATAAAAAAACGGATAAAAATATTAAACAAAATTCATGGAATAACAAATTAAGATAATAAGAATCTAGTTTGTAAAAATCTACCCTGCTAAATAAGTTGTGATTTTGAGTGAAAAAAAACAAAAGAATGAGTGAAGTAATAAAACTAATTATTAAAGTGACAAATGTATGTATAAAAGAGATAATTGTTACACTATTAAACCAATAATAAAAATTCTTCATTGAAATTAATATATAAATTGAATTCTCATATAGTTGATGATTTATAAAAGTACCAATTCCTATTAATGGTGTAACTATAATTAAAATCCATTTTAATGTATCAATTGTTAAATTTATTGGTAAATAATAGATTTTCACTAGTGCTTCTAATAAATTTGTTTCAAACAAATTATAAGTATAATAGCTTATTATTGTATTTATCGAAGAAATAAGAATAATTAATACTATATTTTTTATATTAAATATATGAAAGAAATGAAATGAAAGAATTCTTGGGAATATCATACTTTTTTTTCCTTTTCAAAGTATAAATCAGTTTTTTGTAATATTATCAGTCCCACAACTATTAATATTATTATCCAAACAATCCAAAATGAAAATATTGTATATGTGAATTGTGTTTCAGATTTCAAGTATAAATAATTAAATATGTTCGTGTGGAAGTAAAAAGTAAATGGGTAATAATTATCTATCTTATTCACAATAACTATTAAATTTATTAGATAAACTGCAAAAGTAAAGATAGAAGAAAATATACTGTTCTTGGATATGATGTAAAAATTTAAAAAAAGAAGAGCCAAAACCCATAATTGTAAGAACATCAATACAAATGAAACTAGAATATAGAATAATGGACTAGTTTTACTTAAAAATGATTCAAAATAAGCATAATAATTTTGTGAATAAAAACTCCAAGAATCCTTGAACTCTGATAAATCAAATAAAAACACAGATTGAAATAACAAAATAATTATAATTGAGGATAAAAATAGACAGGAAATAAATATAGTTAATTTTATATAGTATGAATACCATTTATACTTAGTTTTGAATCGAAATGTAAGGTAATTAGTGAAGTGACCTTCAAAAAAACAACAAGGTAATAAAATTAAAAACAATGGTACAATCATGTAAGAAAAAGTTAAGTAATCAGTCAATTGAATTATAAAATCATAAAAATTGGTTCCATGCTTTTCATCAGAGATATCTTTAAGTTGCACACTAAATAATAGAAATAAAATTAAGCAAGTAAAAAATATATTTTTTTTAGGAAAAAATAACTGTTCTTTATTAAATATTATTTTGTTCAACTTTCAAACCTCCAATATAAATTATGAAGGTGCTAATAGACAATAGAATAACAGCATTAATTATTTTATGTGTGAAACTTATTCCAAAATGATCTACATTGAACAAAGCTTGACCTGTTAAGTTTGGATGCGTATTTTGGAATAATAATGTCGAAGCTATATGTAATACAAAAGGAAATAATATTGTAAGAAAAATATTACGAGTAATAACTGATATGGCTAAAGCAATATTAGAAAATATGAAACCACAAAAGAATAAAGTAACAAATATAATTAGAATCATATTTATAGGTGAGTAAATACCAATACTATTGAAATATTCAATTGTTTCCATTTCTTCTTTAATATAGGGTATTCCTGTGAACTTTTGAGAAATCAAAAGAAAAATAAATGAAATTAATGGGCCTATTAATAAAACAAATCCTCCAACTAAGCCATTTACAATAATCTTGATAAATATATATTTATACTTACTCATTCTTATATAAATATATTTTAGTGTTCCTGTTTTAAGATCAGTTAAATATGAAGTTGAGAATGGTATAGACACAATTATCGGGAATATTAGTATTAAATAACTATTGTTGCTGTAGCCAGATAAAAATAGATAGATTAATGATATGTTACCGTTTTTTAACCAACTCATATATTAAAAAAAACCTGAAAAGACAACGAAAGTCGAAATAATGCAAGATATTAAAGTTAATCTAGATAAAAATCCTCGTTTAAGTTCTTCTTTTATATAACTTCTCATATTTAACCTCTATTTTTTTTTTGGAAAATTGGAAGAATTACATTTTAACGAGTTCCTTCGTTATTAATTTGGAGTCCAGGTACCGTTTGTCTTTACGGAACTCCATTGACTAAGGCTTGCAGAAAGTGCCAATCTTACTTTTTTACCTTTCCACTGACTAGCTGCGCTATAATCCATTGTCTTTCTGCCTGTTTGTGTGTAAGTAACTTTAGTAGTTAAATTGACACCATTAGATGGGTTTTCTAAAAAACTTTGAATTCTTGAATTATCAGGGATTTTTGTTACATTATTATATGCTGATCCTGTAGTAGTTTTTGTTTGAGAAGGTGAAAACCAGTGCTCGATACCAGCTAATCCTGGAACAGTTACATCTGATCCATCGTTTTTATAGCTGTAATAAGTAGCAGCAGAAGTAGTATTTCCTAGAGAAGTCAATAATAATCCAACTATGAGAGCTGTTCCCACAACTTTCTTAAATGATTTCATAGACTTATAGTTTCCTTTATATATATATTTTGTAATCCTTCCAATTTATATATCATTATACAATATTTAACTTTTTTTACAATTCATTATAAAAAAAAGATTACAATTTTAACATGTTGAAGATTTAATGCAAGAAGCAATTAAGTTTTAAATAATTTTTGAAATATCGAGGGGAAGTGATGATTGAGTAACTTTACAATATTACAATAGATTCATTTTATGTTCTTCACGCTTTAGGAGTGGTTTTTCAGTGGCCACGGACAGGTTCACTGTCCCTATGAATCTCCAACATATCAGCTTTCATTAAAACTATTATAAAATAAAATCAATTTTTGTTACTTTGTTCACTGTTCGAAATACCTAGGACACGGTGCCTGTCCCCTTGGTCCCTAAGTGAAAAGCTTCGCTTACTGACGGATAACTACGGTTTATCAAGGACTCTCTTTCACTAAATAACTTCCTATGAGCCAACTACTACCCTATATTATAGACCATTCCAACTGGACAAGACTTGTCTTTTTCGCATGGGTTTTGTCCTATGGGACATGGCAACAAGACAGCCCTTGTGCTTTTTCCCTATGTTTTGTCCTTATAACCAATTCAAACTGAAGCGCAAGAACCGTCCCCAAACTTTTCGGAAATTAGATCGTATTAAATAGTGGAGATAAAGGTTAATAAAGATTGGAGGATTTATTAATATGGAAAATAGAACATGCCTTAAATGTGGTAGTAACGAATTCGCAGAAGGATCAGATTATATGCCTATTAAAACAAGCAAAATGTCCTTTAATAGTTCTAATAAAGTTTACACGTTCTGTTTAGTGTGTGGGGAAGTAGATTCGATTCGTATTGAGAATACAACAATTTTTAAAAAAGGATATTAAATAATATTGTATGTATATAGAATAGAGTTTTATCTGAAAAACATCCAATAAATGACGAACATGATTTTTCAAATAATATGAGAAGGGCTGGGAACATATTTGAGCGATTATAAAGCCATACTATTTGATCTAGATGATACCTTACTAAATAGGGATGAGGCAGTTGATAAACTGTTTTTGATTATTTTCGATAAGTGCTATGAGGATCTTTCACTTTCTACTAAAAGTGAGATGTTAAAGAGATTCAAAGAATTCGATAAAAGAGATTATGGATTTGGTGATAAAACAAACGTGTTGGAATCTTTTTTTGTTGAATTCCCACCAAAACTGAGAATCCCTCACAATGACATTCAAGATTTCTGGAACCATCATTTTCCTCGTTGTTTTTCTGTAAACCAGAATACGATTAATATGATAAATACAATAAAGATGCATGCTAAAGTTGCGATTATAACAAACGGTTCAACTCAGAGACAAAAAGCTAAGATCATGAATACTCATTTAAATGATCGTTTTGATCTGATCATTATTTCTGAAGAAGTAGGAATGAGCAAACCTGATAAACGGATATTTGAACTGGCATTAAATCAGCTTAATGTGAAACCGGAAGATGCATTATTCGTTGGAGATGACCTTGAAAAAGATATTGCTGGTTGTCAAAATGCCAATATCAAGGGAATATGGTTTAATCCCAATAAAATCAAGAACGATACCGAGATCATACCATTTGCTGAAATCCAATCTTTAGACAGATTATTAGATTATTTTACATAAAAAGCATAAGCAGAGTCTGAGGAGGTTAATAACCTGCTCCACCTACCTCTCCACTCCTTCTTTAGTCAACTTAGCACGATAATATTCAACAAGGTCGGAAAATTCCTTCAGCTCTTGCTTGCCCTTGTCATTTATCTGATAGACCCCTCTTGAAACCTTCTCAAACCAGCGATAATAATTATTTGTTAGGATCGTTAGTGTCTTTTCTCCTGTGCCAAGACTTCTTAATTTTTTCGGAGATAATGGGCCGAATTCTTCTAGATAGCTTGCAATTTGGATGCAATTTTCTTTGTAGGCGGTCATGATTTTTGTCCGTGTGCTTCCACCAATATTGTAATCCCCGCTTCTTCCATTCACTTCTTTGATTAGTGAATTGCGTTTGTATTTATTTTGAGCGTAGCTTTTCTTTTGATCAAATGTCGTTGGATGTAGATGGATGTCCACTCTTGCACGATTTCCAGAGAAGGATACAAGAATCAGACCTAGCTCTAATCGACGTAATAAATGGCAGATGTCCTTCCATTTTCTAGAGCGGAAATTTTGCTTTCCTCGTGGAATGGCAATATAGACTTGATTTGTCAGCTTTTGACGCTTGGCTCCTTGAACTAACAGCTCCACATTTAGGGTTTTCTTTAACTCTACAACAATTAGTTCATCTTCTTTTAACGCAACTAAATCACAATCATTAACCTCGCCATACACTTCAAATCCTTGTTTTGCGAAATATCGTTGTATCGGTTTATATAAATCTACTTCTAATAGTTTCTTGTTTTCAGTCATAAAAAAAACACCTGCATTTCTGTTATACCTTCTTACCTATTGTATCGAAGTATGTAGGCGAAAAAAAGAGCCTAATCCTATGATTGGCTCTCATCTTCATTCATTACTTTTCTTTACCCTCTAATAACCATAGAATACTTGTTACACCACGAGGGTAGTATTTACTTCCTGTAATTTCTCCTGAGATGATTTGGTCACTCCAGCTCCATACAGAAAGAGTAGGATGTGTTAACCATTCAACATGTGCTGCATCTGCCTTAGCTCCTTTTTCATCCCATTCGAATCCAAGGATCTCACGAGCGATGAATTGGCTTAAGTAGATTTTGCTTAGCCATGAGTTATTGCTTGTTGATGAGATTTTCCAACCACCATCTTCAAATAAACACACACCATCTACTAGCACTGTTTCAAGATGTGTTTTCAATACTTTCAGATATTCACTGAATCGACCATTCGGATTTAATGCTTCCTCACAGTTTGTGAAATAAGGGAAAATTAACCCTTCTATTGCTGGAATGATTTTTGAATCATTCCCCTCCCCTACTACTGCAGGGATATATCCATCAGGAGTAACAAAGCTTACAATACTAGTTGCACATTTATCTGCCTGTGAACCAGCCTGCTGTGAAAGCTCAGTTAACCCTTGATTTGCGAATAGTCGTTCTAGTGCGATATAAGTGGCCCAACACTTGCTAGCCAAATAGATATTATTTCTCGCCTGCCCTAATGATACATCGAGACTATCATACGTGGTAATCTCCGCTCCACCCATACAACGAGTCGAATCTAACGCCATGATTCCATTTCGTTCTTCAGGAACTGGATGGTCACGGTTTAACATACTTTCAAAGCACTGCTCAAAGATTGTTAAATTCTCTTTTAACCACGCCTCATCCTTTGTTTGCTCATAATAGACGGCTCCGCATAACACCCAATTCACAAGCTGCTCATGGGTCATATGTGAGAAACAGCCATCCAATCCATATAACTCATAAGAAGAATAGGATGGTCTGGAAATCGTATTAGCAACCCCCATATCATGTGTGAAGCTTATTCCCCCTGGGTATACTTTGTCATCATTTGGAAAACGAACTCCGTCTTCATAGCTAAATCTCTTCACAAACATTTCCAACTCATTTTTTACAGTCCATGGGTTCATTTTGAGTTCAAAGAAAAGCTGGTCAACCGTTAAGTCAAAGGTATTCATCATACGATATTCCCCTTCATTAACGACCCAGAATGCCTCACCATTGTTATCTAATAATTGTGTACAGCCATAATAGCTTCTGATCGAATGAGCAAGCTGGAATTTTTGATCTCCAGACAAATGATTCGCTTCAGAAACAAGCCTATTAGCAGTAAGAGCTCTTTCTGCCAAAAGGTCATAATGACTTAACGTATATTGAGCTGCATCCTCGATATCTTTAAAGAATCTAGTATAGTAATAGCTAGTATCAAGACCAGCAGTAACCAAACCACCTCGGTAAAAGCTTAGCGCAAATTTATATGTTTTTACTTCACCCGCTGGTACATCCATAATCATTGAGCCAATTGGCCCAAGTCCAAATGTCCAATTCTCCTCAAAAGGATTCGTTAAGATATTCTCCATACTGAAATGAAGTGCTGATTTCACATCTTCATCAGCTGTTGTTATCGCTGTTAATCTTCCTTGACCAATACCTGAAATTCCATCCATCGTGTCATCTAGTCTTCTCATCGAGCTATATACATCACTACCTTCATACCCAAAGAAGGCACGGCGAGTTTTTTTACCTTGAGTATTATCAATTGTAAGTTCAGCTAGAACAGATGGAACCAATGCCAATTTCAACTCTTCCTCTGTTGCCGTTGCAGGATCAGGAACAGATTGAGCTTGTGAATAAATAGTGAAAGTCAAATCACCCGCTTTCCATGAATCAGTACCTAACTGAAAGTCTCGTTCAATCTGATCTGTAGCAAATGGAAAAATGATCTGTGGCTTATTTTGATCTGGGTCTGGATTTTCAATATCATATCGTTTACTTTCATCTTCACTATATTGGAAGAATGGTAGTGCCTCATACATTCCTTCTTGATCAATCGCTTCGACCCCAATATAGACACTTTTCTTAGGTGAGCGTCCTAATTCTAAATCAAAGCCACCACCATTACTTGGAAATCCTAAAGTAAAGCTTGAAAAGGCACCTATTGGTGAATGATGTGCATTAAAAAAGATGTTCTTTGGCATAGTTTCCCCAACTTTCATATTATTATAGTTTATTATTCTTCTAGCCCTTTACCGAACCAGCAGCAATACCCTCAACAATTCGGTTACTTAAGAAGAAGAACATAATTAATATTGGAATAATACTAATCATTAATGTAGCCCCAATCGCGCCCCAATCAGTAGCATACTGACCAATAAAGTTTTGAATACCGACGGTAAGGGTCTTATATGAATCAGAACTAATAAATGTATTAACAAAGACAAACTCATTCCAGTTATAGATCATATTGATAATCACCGTTGTAGAAATAACTGGAGTGGTCATTGGTAATGTAATTTGAAAGAAAATACGATGGATTGAACATCCATCCATCACAGCCGCTTCCTCAACCTCACGAGGTAGCGTATAGTAAAACCCTAATAAAATCATAATGGTTAGGGGTAGATTGAACGCTGTGTATGTGAGAATAATCGCTAACGGATGATCAATTAAATTAAGCTTCATGAAAAATTGGAATAAAGGAATTAAGGTTGAATGAACTGGAATCATTATTCCAACCATAAATAGCCCAAGAACTAGCTTATTCCACTTCCACTGCATACGAGTGATCGCAAATGTAACAAAGCTTGCCAATAATACAGTTAACACAACAGCTGATACCGTCACTAGAATACTATTAAAGAAATAGAGATTAATATTCCCCTGAGACCAAACAGTGACATAGTTTTCCCACTTCGGACTTTCTGGCAAGGCAAATGGTGAATTACTAAAAATTTCAGCATCTCCTTTTAGAGAGAAAAAGAAGAGCCAAATGAGTGGATAAATTTGTAATGCAGCAATAATCGATAGGACAATATATAGCACGGTCTTACCAAGACGGCTAAGTAATAATCGTCCTTTTTCTTTTTGTACGGATACATTTTTCTTCACTTGTTGGTTTGAACGGATCTCCATTATTAGCTCGCCTCCTTAATATTGAATTTCTTCTTTTGTTTCAGTTAGCTTTCGAATCAACCATGTAAGCACTAAACAAATCAGTAGTAAGAAGAACCCAATCGCACTACCATATCCGAAATCATAGGTTCCAAATGCTTTTTGATACATATACGAGGCCATTACTTCACTAGAACCATTTGGACCTCCACCTGTCATGACATAAATCAAATCAAAGTATTTCAAAGAACCGACAATCGCAAGAACAACCGTTACTTTAATAACTCCGGCAATTAATGGGACTTTAATTTTCCAAGCAATTTGCAATGCATTCGCACCATCAATTCTTGCAGCTTCAACCAATGATTCGGGGATATTCTTTAAAGCAGCATAATAAATCAAAATATAAAAGCCTGCATATTGCCAAATGATTGGAACAAAGAGTGCTTGTAATACTAGATTTGGCTCTGCAAGCCATGCTGGTGGATTTTCAACTCCGAACGTCATAAGTAAGCTATTAATAAGACCGTTTGACGGATGATATACTTTCAACCAAAGCTGGGCAATGGCAACAGAAGACAAGAGCATTGGGATCAGATAGATTTTTCTTAGGAGATTAGCTCCCTTTATTTTGCCTGCGAGGATAAGAGAGATGGCTAAATATCCTATTAGACTGATCGTAGAAAATATCGCTAGAAGAAATGAGTGATAGGCACTATCCCAAAACATCGCATCCTTCAATAGTTTTGTATAGTTGGCTAAACCGATAAACGTCATTTCACCAATTCCATCCCATTTCATTAATCCGTAATATCCTGTCATAATAATAGGAACATAAATTAATGCAATAAGGATGAGTAAAGCTGGGAGTACATATAAAGCAATAACTGTCTTATTTGACATGACTCGATTCATAAGCTTATTTCAGTCCTTTCTTTAAAGAAAAAGACATATCCTCTCACGTTAGATATGCCTTTTTCTTTTTCTGGCCTTACTGTTTATTCTTCACTTGCAAGTGCTTCTTCGTGTTTTTTCGCAAATTCTTCAGGTGTGATTTGTTTGCCAAATAGAGATTGAATCAAATTCAAATGCTCATTTGCCACACCTGCACTCATTTGAACGTCTGCATATAGAGTAATATTACTTGCATTTGCTAATTCATCTAGCACATCAATATACATTTGTGGAAGATCAACTTTAGATGTGTCTACTTTAGTTGCAGGGATTACACCAGCATCAGTTACAGAACGCTCTCCCCATTTCTCAACAAAGAATGCTACAAATTTCTTAGCCTCATCCTTTACCTTCGAGTTTTCAGATACGAATAACCCAACTCCAGGACCACCTACAAAGCTATTAATGTCACCTTTTCCACCTTCAACCGTAGGAAACTTGAAGAAACCAATTGAATCTCTGAATTCTTGTGGGACCTCTTCATTTGTTGTATAGTTTGGAAGCTCCCATGACCCCATTAAATACATCGCTGCTTGGTTGTTCATGAATGGACCTTTTGCTTCATCGTTTGATAATCCATTAAATCCTTTTACGAAAGCATCCATATCTACTAAGCTTTGAATCTCTTTTGCCGCTTCGACAAGAGCTGGATCTTCAAATGTGCCTGTACGATTAATGGCATTTGTTAATGTTTCTGGACCACCGAAGCGATCTGCTAGATACATATACCACATTGAACCTGTCCAACGATCCTTATTTCCAACTGTAATTGGTGTTACTCCATTATCAGCAAGTGTCTTAACAATGTGTTTAAAGTCTTCGTATGTTTGTGGAACCTCTAAATTATGATCTGCAAATATCTTTTTATTATAAAAAATTGGTGCGATGTTTAATTCAAGTGGAAGGCCGTAAGTTGTTCCATCAATGGCATAGGCTTCCGTTGTTCCAGAAATAAATGATTCATTTAATCCAGCTTCTAATACATCATCTAAAGGTGCAAACATGTTCCCTTTTACATACGGATCAAGGAAACCAGCTGCCCAAGTCATCCCAATATCAGGAAGCTCGTTTGAAGCTGATAAAACCTTAAGTTTTTCTTTGTACTGTTCATTAGATAAAATGTCTAATTGTACTTTTACATTTGGATTTGCTTCTTCATACTCAGCTACGATATCACTTACAATTTGGTGATGCTGCTTTGAACTTCCTTGAGGCCATAAGTGCATGAACTTCAATGTCACTTTATCCCCATCACCGCCTGAATCAGTTGGTTCATTACTACTAGTACCTGATCCACTACAACCACTAAGGATTAAGGATATGACTAGCATGCTCATTATCAGCAATGTAATCGTTTTTTTCTTCATGTTTGTTTCCCCCTTTAAATGTGTTATTACAGTTTTCATTTTATCATTGAAGCGCTTTCAAAAAAGGTACCTATCATTGGAGAAAATACCCTTATTTTTGGGTGTTTCTAATTATTCTCTTTTTATTAGATTGTTTTCTCAAAGTTTGTTGTTCTTAGATATAACCTATTGAAAAGTGAAATTTCTAGCAGACTGAATACACGGAGACTCCCGTGGGATGCGTGGCCAAAGTGAGACCCCGCAGGAGTATAAGCGACGAGGAGGCTCACCGGTCACCCCACAGGACGCGGAGTGTATTCAGGCTGCGGTTTTATAAACTTTTATTTAGTATCACATCAAAAAACTGCCCCAACATAGGCTTGGGACAGTCTCCAAGTTCATCACTTATATCTAATTAGTGTTAGATTTGTTCATTAAGAACCATTTTTCTATATTTACTAGGTGTAATTCCTTCATGCTCCTTAAATAACTTGATGAAATATTTAGAGGTACCATAGCCCGTTTCTTCTGCAATATCAATCACAGATAGATCGGTGTTGATTAATAGCTGCTTTGCCATTTGTAAGCGACTCCTCGTCACATATTCACTAAACGTCATATTAACCTGTTCCTTAAATAACACACTTAAATAGCTCGGATTTAAATGAACATGTTTAGCAACGTCATTTAAGCTGATATTTTGGCTCAAATGGGTATCGACATATTGGGTAGCTTTGGAAATAGGAGAATCCTGTTTTTTCTCATCTAACTTCACAGTCACTAATTTATCATCAACAACCCTTTGAATTCTTCCTATTCTTTCTCGACTCGATTCAAACTCAAGGGCTTCCTCAACAACCTCTATTAACTTTGTTTTGTTCACTGGCTTCAATAGATAGTTATGAACGCCAAGCCTAATCGCTTCTTGGGCATAAGTAAACTCTGAATAAGCTGAAATTACAATCACAACAGGATATTGATTTTGTTTTTTCAATATATCAAGCATTTCTAGACCAGTCATTTCTGGCATACAAATATCTGTGATTAGCAAATGAATCTTTTGTTTATTTAATATTTCCATAGATTCAGAAGCACTTGCTACACATAGAATCTCCTGCTCTCCTTTTGACCATGTCTCAAGTGCCTTCTTAAGTCCATGTCTTGTGATCGGTTCGTCATCCACAATCAAAATTGTTTTCTTATTCATCGATTCCTCTCCCTCCTGATAAGGGTATTTCAAACATGAAACATGTTCCTCTATTCACTTCACTAGTAATCGTAATCCCGCTATAGCTTGAATCTTGATAATATAGCTGTAGGCGCTTATTCACATTCGCAATCGCTACACCATTCCCTTTTAAGGATGATACTTTACCTGATTCTACCTGCTGAAGTATTCTATCTATTGTCTCTTGATCCATACCTACTCCGTCATCAATAACCTTAACGGTTAAATGTTGAGACTCTTCGTTTGGTGAAAGGATAACGGAAACAGATCCTCGACCAGACTTATTACCAATTCCATGAGAAATAGCATTTTCTACTAAAGGTTGAATAAGTAACTTCGGTATTTTTATATTCTCATATCCCTTTGGTTCAACAATCTCATACGTAAATCGATCACCAAATCTGATTTTCATAATTCTCATATAGCTTTCAACATGCTCTAGTGCCTGCCTAACCGTAACCCATTCATTCTTCTGTTGATCACTGATTGTATATCGAAATAGTTCACTCATCGAAATGACAATTTCAGCTAATTCTTCTTCCTCTTTTTCTTCTAAAGACCAATATAGAGCATCTAGTGTATTGAAGAGGAAATGTGGGTTGATTTGAGCTTGTAGTGCCTTTAATTCGGACCTGCTTCTCATTAATTCTTTCTCATATACAACTTGGATCAAGTGATTTGTATTTTCTACCAATTGATTGTACGATTTATTTAGATGCATAATTTCAATAGTGGAGGATGTTTCAGGGATTTTTATTAACTCTCCCTCTTTAGCTTTTAACATTGTCTTTGTTAAATTGTTAATCGGTCTGGTTATCATAGTAGAAAAAATATACGAGAATAAGAGAAATACGATGATTCCAATTCCACCTGAAAGGATGATTGTTGATTTCACAACTGATATTCCATCCATAAAGTTTTCCACTGGTGTCAAAATCGTTAATGTCCAGCCTGTCTTCTCTGACTCTTCCTTTGTCAATATATACTCATTATCACCTAGTAAGATGTTATTCCTCTCTTCTATCAATAGTGGTGCAACATCGCCTACATAATTAGAGGTAATTGGTTGTTGATATTGGTCGACTAATATCATGTATTCGTTTCCATTGCTATTATCAATGAAATCGAAATAATCAGCATTTAATTGAACTAAAAGATAACCTCCATTTGAAAAACCTCTCTCAATGAGACTTACACGTTTGATTGCTAGAAAAAATTCTGGCTCCATCGGATCCGTCCCAATCCATACAAGCTTTCCCTTTGCTTCATCAGCAAGCTTGATCCAATAATCATCAAGTCTGGTATGTAACGCTTCATCATCAAGAGGAATGATTTTTTCATAGTCAGAAGTGTATATTTCAAAATTTGATATTCCATTAGAGTAGGTTTGAAATGAATTTGAGATTTGCATAAAAGTTTGTCTTTGTTGATAGCTGATTGGTAACCCCGTATTATAGCCCTGTAGCTGTTGTTGAACAATTGTATTAGTGGTAATTTGAGTTGAGAGCATATCAACCTGCTCATAGAGTGACTCCACTCTCGCACTAGCTTGAATCGCAGTTTGATAGATTTGCTTCTCCGCATTATTCTTTAACATCTCTGAAACCTGACTATAAATTAAAATCCCTACGAAACATAAAACAATCGTCATGACTATTAAAAACACAATTAGAATTTGGTTTCTAAGGGTATTATATTTCATCCATTTATTCCCCATATTTTACATCCTTTATGAAAAAAAGATCATTTGCTTACACTTAGTTTATCACATAAACTAACTGTTAAGTAGCATTTTATTTAAGCGTTTTCACTATTCTGTTTAGCTAACAGCTTTGCAATAGGCTGTTTTCTCAAAGTTTGTTTTTTTTGACATAAATAAATTGAAATGAGTTCTCTAGCAGCCTGAATACACTCAAGACTCCCGCGGGAATAGTGGGCAAAGTGAGACCCCGCAGGACGCGGAGTGTATTCAGGCTGTGGCTTTAAAAGCAACAATTATACAAACAGCCTTGCAATAAGAAAAACTCAATCACTACATAGTGTATTAACTTATTCGAAAACTGTATAATAGGTTCATAGCTTTCAATTCGCATAGGAGGAGATTCAATTGACTTATCCAAACTCACAAGAAACCATTCAAATCATAAAAAACTTAGTTTCCATTCCAAGTCCATCTGGGAATACGAATGAAGTGATTACGTTTGTAGAGAACTTCTTAGCAGACTATCATGTAGAAACGAAACGTAACCGTAAAGGTGGTCTTATTGCAACCATTCGAGGAAAGGATCATTCGAATCATCGAATGCTAACAGCTCATGTTGATACATTAGGTGCAATCGTTAAAGAAATTAAACCGAGTGGTAGACTGAAGCTTGATTTAATAGGTGGCTTCAAATACAACTCAATCGAAGGTGAATACTGCGAAATTGAGACATCCTCTGGAAAGAAAATCACAGGTACGATTCTCATGCATCAAACAACTGTCCACGTCTATAAAAATGCTGGAACAGCAGAACGAAACCAAGAGAACATGGAAGTAAGGATTGATGAGAAGGTACATACTGCTGAACAAGCACGCGCCTTAGGGATTGAAGTTGGAGACTTTGTCTCATTTGATCCAAGAGTTCAAGTGTTACCTAATGGATATATTAAGTCCCGTCATCTAGATGATAAAGCAAGTGTTGGAATCCTTCTTCAATTAATCAAGCAAATTCAAACCGAAGGAATTGAACTACCATACACTACTCATTTCCTTATCTCAAATAATGAAGAAATTGGGTATGGAGGCAACTCAAACATTACCCCAGAAACAGTTGAATATTTAGCTGTTGATATGGGAGCGATGGGAGACGGACAGTCCACTGACGAATACACCGTATCTATTTGTGTAAAGGATGCTAGTGGACCATATCATTATGCCTTCAGAAAAAAGCTTGTCCAGCTTGCAGAAAACAACAATATTGGCTATAAACTTGATATTTACCCTTATTACGGATCAGATGCATCTGCAGCCATTCGCTCTGGTCATGATATCATTCATGGTTTAATCGGGCCAGGGATTGATTCATCACACGCATTTGAGCGTACGCATATTTCTTCCATTGAAAATACAACTAAGCTGCTCTATCATTACCTTCAATCAGAAATGGTTGAATAACTAACATGAAAAAAGCTCGTGTCTATGATTCTGTCATAGACTCGAGCTTTTTTTCGATTAGTATTGCTGCCAGGCCTTCGTGTATTTCTCAAGTAAGATGGGATGAATCAATGTATTAACTTCAATCTTAACAGGCTTGCCATTTTGATCAAAAATCTCCTGATCTATGTCCTTTCCAAACAATGTCATTCCTTTAATCAGATCTTCTGTCAGAAATTTTGTTTCAACAGCTAATTCTATATCCTCCAAGTCAAAGCTCTCTCTCTTAGCTAAGATAAAACCCCAATCTCCGAAGCTTGGAATATCAACATGTAAATTTACAACATGAAGACCTGTACTTGAAATTGTTTTATTGATGCCCCAATATACCTCAGTGGCAAAGGTAGGACTTGTTGCTTGTACCATTACACTTCCACCAGGTGACAAATGATTTCTTATCAATTGATAAAATTCTAATGTGTATAGTTTATTTAATGTTTCATTATTTGGATCCGGAAGGTCAACAATAATTACGTCAAACAACCCAGGATTGTTCTTCAAATAATGAAACGCATCTTCATTAATCACTTGAACACGACTATCCTCAAAGGCATGATCATTTAATTTTAGAAGATCGTGATATGTACTTGCAAGTTCAATCATTTTAGGATCGAGATCAACAACTGTTATAGATTCAATTTCACGGTATTTCCTTAGTTCACGTATGGCTAATCCATCTCCACCACCAAGAAGTAGAATCTTAGATTTCTCTTTTGCTAACATAACTGGGGGGTGAACTAGTGTTTCATGATACCGATATTCGTCTGATGAACTAAATTGAAGCTGTCCATCTAGGAACAATCGCATATCCCCCTGTTCTTTCGTTATAATCATTTGTTGATAACTTGTCTGTTCTGAATAAACAATAGGGTCACGATATAGCTTTTGTTCAAATCTAAATGCCATTTCTTCACCAAAAAAGACCCCACCCAGTAGAATAATAATAATGCCTATTCCAGCAATACCATGAACTTTTGCATATTTAATCTCTGTTTTAAAATAATTCAACAACCAAATAGCCACACATGCGTTAATTAATGCAACTACAAATGCAGTTTTAACCAACCCTAATTGAGGTCGTAATATATAGACAAATAATAGTCCACCAATTAAACCACCAGCATAATCAGAGAACAATACTCTTGCTGCACTTCGATTTAGAGTTTCTCCAATCTCATTTGCTTTGCGGATCAAGATAGGGAGCTCCACACCTGTTAAGGCACCAACGATTAATGTAATCGTATATAGAAAAAAGGCATCTGTTCCCGAACTTAGATAGGCCGTCACACCAAATAATAGGAAGGTAGAGAATCCACCGATGATAGCGATTAAAAACTCAATCCATACAAAAGAAAGAATAAGATTCCGTGTGACCTTTTCACTCACAACAGCTCCTATTCCCATTCCTGTTAGGAAGAGGGAAATGGTTAATGTGTATTGCTTCACACCATCTCCCAAAATATATGAACCAGCAGCACCAAATAATACTTCAAAGATAATCCCACAAATTGAAACGATTCCTGATGCCCAATAAATTGCATTTGTCTTTCTTATCCCATCCTGCATTCTCGAAAGTCCTTTCTCCGTTTAGATCATGTAATTGATGCACCAATCACAAATGCTAGGCCGACAGAAACGCCAAAGCTTATAATTCCAACTGCAAGATTCCCTTTTAATAAGTGCTCTTCTACAGAAAATTTTCGAGTGAACAATTCAAATAATAAATATGCAACCATCTGCAACACTACCCCTACTGCACCCCATATGAGAGTATCAAGGATTTGAGAACTATGATAAATTGAGAAAGCTAGAATAATACATATACCTATTATTTTACCAATAATAGATAACGCAACTGCTTGATTCCCTTTTTCCACTTCTTCCCAATCTTTATATTTCTTAGTTAAACTTTCAAAGATAAATAAACCAATAGCAACTATAATAATAGCAATCACAAAATACATAACAGTTAAAATAAATGGTTCCATCCCCATACTCCTCTCTATTTCCCTGCTCCTGGTCCACCACCACGTACGGAAGAGCTCCCCCCACGAACAGTTGGTTTTTTATTAATTCCTTTAAAGCTTCCACCTGAATATCCATAACCATCATAGCAATTATCTTGATTCATTTTACACTGACTATTACGCTTTTTCCCCCAATCATCAACATCAAGCACATCATCCAACACCCAAAGTAAAAATAAACCATCAAAAAAACTAGGTGAGTAATTATTGCGTACAAAATCATAATTAGCTAGTTCGATAAATGTATTCGCTGGATTTTCTGGATCTTCAGTTATGATAACAAATAAATTGTCATAGATTAGAGCCTGTTTCCCTTCAATTAGCTCGCTTATTTCGATAGGTTGTTCATGAGATGTAACTTGAGCAACTACTTCTGGTATTGTTAACTTCTCAGCAAAATAAACCTCAGAATAATTCGAGTTATCTGTCGTGTCATTTACTGTGTCGTATATGACATATTCATTATTGATAAATTCCCCTATACCTTCTTTGAACAATCCTCCCGCTTCTGTAGAACAAGCAGTTAAGAATAACAAGAATGAGAGAATAAGAGCAAGAAGTGGTTTTTTCATAGCTTCACCCACGTTTCCTTCAAACTAGAGGCTGACCCACTTGAGCTTTTAAAAGTATCAAGTGAATCAGCCATTACGAATTTATCTACTCTTTACCAAGTTTTCTCTTTAAAGCAGCTAGTTCATCATCAACCCCACTGCTTTTATCAAGGACTGCAAATTCATCATCTAAACTACGATTAGAAGAACGTAAATCCTCACTTGTCTCCGCTTCTGCTTCGAAACGAAGAACCTTCTCTTCCATTCGTTCAAACCCTTGACGGGATTGATCTCCACCGATATTTGACATTGCCCGGTTCATTTTTGTTCTTGTTTGAGCTGATTGGGCTCTTGCCTTAAGTGAATCCTTCTTAAGCTTCATTTGATTATATTCGCTTTTCATTTCATCTAGCTTAGCTCTTAGTGTATCAGCATCTTGTTTTGCTCTGGAATACGATTCTCTTAATGTTTCAGCAGCTGCACTTTGAGCTTTCTTATCTTCAAGCGCTCTTCTTGCTAAATCCTCATTACCTGCTTCTAACGCTGTAATCGCTTGTTCTTCACGCTTCGTTACCATTTTGTCCGCTTCGATAACCTTCTTCTCTAACATCTTTTCATTAGCAATTTGTTTAGCAACTGCAGCTTCTGCATCACGAATATCAGCTTCCATATCTCGCATAAATTGATCAAGCATTTTTACTGGATCTTCTGCCTTGTCAAGCATAGCATTTAACTCTGAACCTACAATCGTTTTAACCCTCTTAAAAAATGAAAACATCCTTCATTCCTCCTATTATTAACTACCAGCTATTATTTTTATTTCATATTCTTCAATTTCATACCCATAACTTACTTCAATTTCAGAGCCCCATATTTCTACCGATAGAAATTGTTCCTCATTATCATCACAAAAGTCAAAATATTGACATTCTAAATTATTGACATTCTTTCCTCTGCCTTCTCCTTTGACCCTTGCAATTCCTGATTCATCAAGATAATACTTGACTCCTTCATAAAGAAGTTCCTTTGGAATCGGTTCAGTGAGCTTTAAAGTTGCCTTCTCATAAATGGCTACATTTAATTCATCATCCATTTCAGCACTTAACCAAATCGATTTATTAGAACCCTGCAGCTGGTATGCAATCCATTCAAATCCATGAGAATGATATATTAATTTCCCTACAACCTGATAATCTTCAAGGTCATACGTAACTATATCTCCTACCTCTAGGGTGAGAACAGACCTATGCTTTACTTCAGGTACTACGTCTTTTTTTCCAAAGAGCTTCTTTAGTATGCTCATTCTAAACACTACACCTCCTATCTTAGTAGTATTTAAATATCTTAATATATGTACGGTTCATGCATGAATAGGTTTCAGTTTTGGCAAAATTCTTACATTACTTATTATAACGGAGCACAAAAGGAAATTCTATCCAAAAATACCTAATAAAAAAAGTTCCTGAGTACTTAAATACTTAGAAACTTTTAGTCGATTTATCAGTGGAGATTCTTATTGTTAACATAGCGACCATAGTCCGGAATTGCGATTGAATCAAATTCATTCACCAGTTTTGTTAATCCAACTGTCAGCTCTTCTCCAGACATCGGTGCCCCATGTCCCGTTACTACAACAGTTGGGTTTAGCTTAGCAAGCTCTCTCACAGACTCCCAGGCGGCTTGCCAATCAGTTGTTAAATATCTTGGTGGGCCATTGATTTCTTTTTGTTGGGTTAAGACCTTATATAATTCATCTTGTCTCACCGTAACGAAAGCATCGCCAACAATTAACGAATGATCTTCTTCTCTAAAAAAAGAAACATGCCCTGGGCTATGTCCTGGTGTATGAATCCACCTCCACCCTGGCAATTCTGGAACAGTTCCATCTGTTGGAAGGCTTTGGACATGATTAGATAAATTGATGGGTTCATTCGGAAACATGGCGGACATTTTAGCAACCATTCCACCCTCTACTGTCGGGTCAGGTTCTGGGTAGCTTTGTTCTCCTTTTAGAAAGGGTAATTCTAACTGATGGGCATAAACTGGAACTTCCCATTTATTGACTAACTCAATTATTCCACCAATATGATCAAAGTGACCATGTGTTAACAGGATGGCTTTCGGACGACTACCTTCTCCAAATCGCTCTTGAACAATTGAGTTAATCTCATCAGCAGAATGTGGCATCCCAGCATCTATTAAGACAAAATGCTCAGCATTCCCTACTAAGCAAATATTCACTACTTGAATTGTATGACAATAAATGTCTTCAGCTACAACCACACCTAAACCACTAGCAATAGATGTCACAGGTATATACTTATGATCTTTACTATATTCCATTTCTTTATCCATGAATGCTCATACCCTTTCAATGTTCTGTATCAAATAAGGGTTAGTTTCTACATTCATCTATTAATTATGTAACCATAAAAAAAACGGGTAGACATATTCCTTATCTCCCGTTTTTCATAATTACCTTGCTACAATCATTTCTTTTTCTAGAATATCTTCAATTAGGTCGGTTGCTTCTTCAATTGTCCTTGCCTTTATCGTCTTAATATTTTCTTCTGGATAAGACAAGCTCGTATGTTGATAACGAGGGTCATAATAATACTCTAATAAAAGTCGTATCGCTTGTGGATAATCCCTTGAAAGTAGGTCTTCTTCTATTTGTTTAGCAATTGGGGTATGAATGCGGTTCTTAATCTTTTGAAATGCATCGATATACTCTTGTTGATGCAATCCTGGTTCATATTCCTCCAAAATATGCTTCACTCGTTCTTCCATTGGCAGTTCAATAAATAATTGCTGTCCCTGCTGCTTTTTCTTTAACAAAAAGTCGGGTAATGCCACTTTCCCAATCCGTTTACTTTCAGCTTCAAACAAAACATATTTAGACTGTTCGGTTCGCACCAATTCTTTTAAAAGCAAGGCATCAAACATTTTCTGATTGCGTGGTTCAAGTCCGACTTGTCCAAAAATGGACCCGCGATGACTCGCCAAACCTTCAAGATCAATCACTGGATACCCTTTTGAATGTAAGGCCTTAAGAATAGCTGTCTTACCAGTACCAGTTAATCCATTTATCACAAAGGCCTTCGGGTTTATTTGAAATGAATTTAGTGAGTCTACAACCCATCTGCGATAGGCATTTAATCCTCCTAACAGACGGTAGACTTTGATGCCCATCAAGTCAGTAACTGTTGCAGATGTTTTACTTCTCATCCCACCACGCCAACAATAGACTAATTTCCCCCCTTTTATTTGTCGAAACTCACGAATAAAGGCTGGAAGTTTTGCAGATACAATTTCAAGACCTCGTTCCTTCGCGGCTTCCACATTAACCTGCTTATAAATCGTACCAATCTCTGCCCGTTCCTCATCATTGAAAATAGGAATATTGATACTACCTGGTATACTACTTTCTTTATATTCTGATGGAGATCTTACATCTATTAAAGTAAGCTCCTGCTCCTTCTGCAAATGAATCATTTGTTGTACATCGATATCCTTAAACACAGTTGTTTCCTCCTAACAAAACGAAAGGATACTCTTTCTTTCCTATTATAATATAAATTGCATATTTAAAGTAAATTTCAATTTAAGGAAATAATAATCATGATCTTGTGTAACTTTCACAAAAAATCAATTGACACCCTTATTTATTTTCTGTATTTTATTTAAGTATGTCTTTTTAGGAGGTAACAATGGAAAATCAAAATACACATCATGTCAAAATTACAACAGCTGACCCTTCAGCACTTGGGTTGTTTGGTTTAGCGATGGTCACGCTTGTCGCTTCCTCTCAAAAGCTAGGCTTAACAGAAGGTCTGTCATTCGTTATTCCTTGGGCATTCTTCTTGGGAGGAATTGCACAATTATTTGCTTGTGTTCAGGATGCTAAGCATAATAATACATTTGGAACAACTGCTTTCGGAGCCTTTGGATTATTCTGGTTTGGTGTTGGAACATCATGGTTAATACAATTAGGCTTCTTTGGAGAAAACCTAGCTGCAAATGTTGATTCAAGACAACTTGGAGTTGCATTTATTGGATATCTAATTTTTAGTATCTTCATGACAATCGGTGCAATGGAAACACATAAAGTACTCTTCTTTATTTTTGTATTTATCGATTTCTTATTTATAGGTTTAGCTTTAAGCTCTTTCGATATTTTACATGATGCAACACATATGCTTGCAGCCATTTCTGAACTTATTATTGCATTATTATCTTTTTATGGATCAGCTGCTGCAGTATTAAATACTCATTTCGGACAAATTGTTTTACCTGTTGGTAAGCCATTTGGAATCTTTAAGAAATAGCCATGAACTCCTGTATTTATACAGGAGTTTTTTCATACAAAAATTGATCATATTATTGACCTTCTCGTTACGTCATACTTTATAGTGATATTGAAAGGAGTTAAAAAAATGGAATGGCTAAAAGTGAAGGAAGTTGCGAATTTAGTAGGAATCAGTGTACGAACACTTCATCATTATGATGAAATTGGGTTACTTATACCACAAGAAACGACTGAAGCAGGCTACCGTCTATATAGTAATAAAGACCTCGAAACTCTACAACAGATTTTGTTTTTCAAAGAATTAGGTTTTCAATTAAAACAAATAAAAGAAATTATAAATAACCCATTATTTGATTCAGAGGAAGCATTACAATTACACAAAAAAGCGTTATATGAAAAACGTGACCGTCTTAACAAAATGATTTCGATGCTAGAAAAAACAATAGAGTATACGAAGGGAGAAATTGAAATGACAAATAAGGAAAAATTTGAGGGCTTTAACTTTAGTCATAATCCATTTGAACAAGAAGCTCGTGAACGATGGGGGAATCAAGCTGTAGATCAATCAAATAAAAAACTTGCAAAACTGTCTCAAAAGGAGCAGCTAGCACTAACACAAGAATGGGATAAAATCTATCAAAAGCTGGCCACCCTTAGACATGAATCTCCACATTCAGCTGATGCACAGGAGGCTATTAAAGACTGGTATGATTACTTGAATAATCATTTTGGGACCTACACATTTGAAGCATTCAAAGGACTAGGTCTATTATATGTTGATGATCAACGATTTACAAAAAACATTGATAAATATGGAGAAGGATTAGCAAAATTTATGTCAGAAGCAATGGGAGTATTTGCAGATAACCAAATGCATTCTTAAAATAGCAGATTGGATTATTTGGTGTCTTACTATTAACATTATTAAATATAGGTTGTTTTCGTATATATTATTGCTTTTGATACCGCAGCCTGAATACACTCCGCGTCCTGTTGGAGCCAACTAGTCTCACGGGAGTCCCCCGTGTATTCAGTCTGCTAGAAATCTATTCTTAATTAATTCACCTCAAAAAACAACAAACTTTGAAAAAACAGCCTAAATATATAAAAGGGATTATCTTGTAGCTAGTCCCTTTTATATAGAAAAACTTGATCCCGCTTGTTTTGTGTGAAAATCAAGTTTCACCTTTGGCTGATATTTACGCATAGCTTTTGTAGATAGAAGTTCTTTTAAATAGATTTCACCATTTTGACTTTTTAATTTCAATAAATTTAGTAATTGTGTTGTATCATCCAATGCTCGGTGAGATTGATTTGATGAAATTCTATGCCCTCTTATAAGAGTGAGCAGCTTTTTATTTGCAAAGCCATAATCCTTCCACTTAATATTTCTCATCGAACAATACCATTTCTTTTCATTAATAGACGGATACATTCGAACTAGAAAACTTCTGTCAAACGAAGCATTATGAGCGATTATGACATCTGATTTATTCAAAGCATCATTAATGATAGAATCATCAAATTCCTTCCCCTCAACATCTCTATAAGGGATTCCATGCACTTGATACGCTGACTCATAATTTGATCGAGCGGATGAAGTTTGAGGTTCTCTTAAATACGTAATCTCTTCAAGTTGCCGAATCACCTCACCTGTTTTCTTATCATAGGAAAATAGGATTAATGCAATTTCAATGATTTCATCAAAATCAGGGCTTAGCCCCGTTGTTTCAACATCGACTATACAACCAATATTCATGTTTTTATTAACTCCTTATACATAAAACTACCACTGATTATCTCATGTATCTCTTTTGACGTCTGTAGCTTATTTAATAAACTTTTTGATTTTCTTCAGTCCGTCCTTCGTATTCGGATAGCGGAAGGGGAGGTCAAACCTTGTAGTTTGTTTTAAAATGCTCTTTTCATGAGAAAATACATCAAAGCTGCCTTTCCCATGATAGGCTCCAATTCCACTTTCTCCAACACCACCAAAAGGTAAGTAAGGAGAGCTAAGATGATAGACCGTATCATTAATACATCCTCCACCAAATGATATACTACCAAGAATCCGTTGCTGAATCTCAACTGATTCAGAAAACAGATACAGTGCAAGTGGTTTAGGACGTTGATTAACCTCTTCGATCATCGTTTGTAGATCATCATATCCTAGCACTGGTAAGATTGGTCCAAAGATTTCATCCTTCATCACTTCATCGTTCCAAGTAATTGATTCTAACACGGTCGGCTCGATCATTAATGCGCTACGATTGTATTGGCCACCACTAACTATTCTTCCATTTGTTAGAAATGGAGTTAAACGATCAAAGTGACGTTCACTGATTATTCTAGTAAAACGACTACCACTTTCTAACACAGCTTCTCCATACATTTCTCTAATTGCAGATGTAAGATGTTCTAGAAATTCAGTTTTGATCTCATTGTGAACAAATAAATAGTCAGGTGCAACACATGTCTGTCCAGCATTCAAAAATTTCCCCCAAGCTATTCGTTTGGCTGCTAATTTCAGATTTGCATCCTTATGTACAATACAAGGGCTTTTCCCACCTAATTCTAACGTGACAGGTGTTAAATGTTTAGCCGCAGCCTCCATAATTACCTTTCCAACAGGTACACTCCCGGTAAAGAAAATATAATCAAATTTTTCATTTAGCAAGGCTTGGCTCGTGTCTACTCCCCCCTGAATCACAGTAATGTAATCTTCAGGGAAAGTATGACTAATCAATTTCGAGATTAACTCTGATGTCTTTGGAGTTAATTCTGACGGTTTAAGAATGACACAATTCCCAGCCGCAATTGCTCCAATCACCGGGGCTAGTGCTAATTGTAGCGGATAATTCCATGGTGCAATAATGAGAGCAACTCCATAAGGCTCAGGATAGATAAAGCTTCTCGAACCAATTTGAGCAAGCGATGATTTGACACTTCTTGGTTTTGCCCATTTTTTTAAATGCTTTATTGTAAAGCGTACTTCTTCTAGCAATATACCGATTTCGGTTATATAAGCATCAAAATTTGATTTATTTAGATCTGTCTTTAACGCTTTCATCAACTCTTCTTCATTTGATCGAATTAAATGACGTAGTTTTTCTAATGCATCAAGGCGAAAGTCAATGCTTTTTGTATGCTCTTGAGAGAAATATTGTCGTTGTTTATGAATAACCTCTTGATAGTTTTGCAATGCTTCGTTCCTCCATATTTCCATGTACAAAAAGCTAGAACATATCATATATTGCTCCAGCTCTTCTCAAATTAGATTTCAAGTCTTATCTTATTTCCTGAAGGGTCTTCTGTCATCATATAAGTGCCCTCTTCAATTACCCTTGCGCCTATCTCCTTTAATCTCATCATTGCTTCTCTTCTTGCAGATTCATTTGGAAGTTTGACCCCGTACCATGTCATCCTAACACTTATTTCTGAAGGTTTTGGCGCTCCTAGTCCATTCCAAATGTTCATACCAATATGGTGATGATAATTTCCTGTCGAAAGAAATAGTGCTTGGTCCCCATAAATCCGATTAACAACTTGAAAACCAAGTCCATAAGTATAGAATTCTTCTGTCTTCTTCAATTCAGATACATGTAAATGAATATGTCCCATGATTGTATCTTTTTTAAGCCCATTCCATTTTTCACCTTGAGTCAACGACAATAGCCCCTCTACATCCAGTCTTTTGGTATCCATTACTACGTCACTTCCTGACCACACCCACGTGCTCGCAGGACGATCGACATAGATCTCAATGCCAAATCCATCAGGATCTGCTAAATATATTGCCTCACTCACAAGATGGTCTGAAGCTCCTTGCAACGGATAACCACTCTCAAGAAGATGTAACAAAATCTTGGCTAAATCAGATCGTTCAGAAAGCAGTAAAGCATAATGGTATAAACCCGTTGTTCTCACTTGTTTTGGGGTCACGTCTCTTGGCTGTTCTATTGTAAGTAATGGAGTAGATCCATCAACTGTCAATATTGCCTTGTTCTTCTTTTTTTCAAGAACCTTGAAACCAATTATATCTTGATAAAATTTGAGTGAACGCTCAAAATCTTCGACTATCAAAGCAACTTGACTAATAAATGAATTTGGAACACAATGAAACCCCATTAAATACCTCCCACATATACGACTACAAAGTCTACCTTTTCTTTTGTTAATTATATTTTAATGTGGCTCTGAAAACATTTTATCTGCTCATAATTTTAACGTAGTAATAACATAATAACAAATGAGGTGAGTGAACATATGGACCGCATTTTATTAAAATTTTTAACCATCATTGGATTTGCCTTACTTCCAGTATTAATTAGAAAACCACCGATCAAAGACTGGTTCTTAGTTTTTTTCATCAAAGGAATGCTTACTGGGATATTAGATAATATTGTTGTTACAAAAAATAAAGTCTCTTATCCAGTAAGACATTATCCAAAACACTTTAAAATCCACCTACTTTTTGATTTTTTATTATTTCCAATTGCTTGTGTATTTTATAATCAACTTACATATCGCTCATCCATTCCTGGAATTATCTTCAAAGTGTTCTACTTAAGTGTTCCGATGGCAATTATTGAGTATTTCGCTGAAAAATATACAAACTTACTTAAATTTAAAAATAACTGGAATTCATTGTATTCATTGATATCACTCACATGTACATTTTGGTTTGTTCGAGCTTCTATTGCCTTGATTCGATATATCGATAAAAAGCAAAACCACCAGGCAATCAGCGAATAACTTTTTTATAGAACTACATTTTAATTAAGTGAACACTCTTTTTTGTTTTGTTTGTTGTTGGAGGCAATACATCATCTGGAATTCCGGGAATGTATGTCCTTCCACAAGAATTCATTTCAAATTCTTGTTTTGCGTGATCTACTAGGTCAACAGTTTTTAAAAGATCATAAGCTGATAATGCCATTGTTTTTGCAGCAAGATGCATCCCTTTGTAGCCAATTGATGAACCATAAGATGCCGTAGCCTGCCAGGAATGCGCTTGAACTCCAACAGGAGCACATGTCGTCATAACTTGGCCAATTGGAACAATCCAACTGACATCCCCAACGTCTGTAGAGCCAGGCATGGTTGTACCCTTTAACCCCGGAAAATGATAATATCCTGTTGGTAACAGTTCATCAATTTGGATACCAAATTGCTTCTTTGACTGACTAACAATAGTAGGTTCAACAGTACTTACTAATTGTTGAGCAAATGAATTCTCTTCTTCAGTATATATCGGAGAACCTCCAAGCTTCATATTTTCAAACATGAGGTTATTTAATATATCATTTGGCAACGTGTCATAAGCAAATGCTAGGATTTCATGACTTACCTCAGTTTCTGTCATTAATGCAGCTCCATCAGCTATTTTATGTACACGACGGAGAATATCATCTACTTCCTCCTTGGTAGAAGCTCTAAGATAATACCAGACGCTTGCCTGGTCTGGGACAATATTCGGAGCTAAACCACCATTGGTAATGACATAATGAATTCTTGAACCGTCTAAAAGATGCTCTCTCAAATAATTTGCCCCAATATTCATCAACTCAACTGCATCTAGGGCACTTCTTCCTGCATGAGGAGCGCCAGCTGCATGTGCAGTAGTCCCCTTAAAGTGAAATTTAATGGATACCATTGCTTGCATACTCATATTCACTGGGAAATTTGCTGTACCCGGATGCCATGTGAGGGCACAATCTAGATCATCAAAAACACCAGCACGAGCCATAAACGTTTTACCTGACAATACTTCCTCAGCAGGACATCCATAATACCTAATCGTCCCTTCTAACCCTTCATGATCCATTACCTCTTTCAAAGCGATCACTGCCTCAACACCAGCTGTTCCAAGTAAGTTATGTCCACAACCATGCCCAGGTCCTGCTTCTACTAGTTCATCTCTAAATGGGTTCACAGATTGAGATAAACCAGGTAACGCATCATATTCACCAAGTATCCCTATAACTGGTGTACCGATACCATACTCAGCTACAAAGGCCGTGGAAACACCTCCAACACCAGAAGTGATTTTAAATCCAACCTCTTTTAACGTCGCCATTTGTAGATTTGAGGCAAATGTTTCTTCATATGCTACTTGCGGGTTGTCCCAAATTTGCCTTGCTATATCTGTAAATCTAAATTCATGTCTCTGAATCCATTCTAATAGGCCCTGTTTACTCATAAAAGAATCACTCCTATTTTTAAGATTTCAAATTTCTATATCGTTCTATCATCCATAATTTTAAATATTCTATAGATTCAGATTAAACGACTTTAACTGAAAGAACAAGGTTTAAGTTAGATATTCTTACAATCTAATTGGCCGAATTTAATAAAATTGCTAGAAAAAGGTGAAGGATATTCACCATCCTTCACCTTTACTTATTAACCAACCTTGTCGATCATTTTTGTTTGATTTGGAGTGATCAATCCATATTTGCCATCACTCGTTTTATACACAGCTCTTAACTCGCTTGTAAGGTCATCTAAGAAATAGAGATGTTTTTGGTGATAAAGCTCTAATTGAAGAATTGCTTCCTCTACACTCATAGGCTTATTAAAACTTCTAGGAGCAAATTGTTTTCTTTTCTTTTTCGGTGTTTTTTGGTTATTAATCTCTGCTGTCACTATTTGTTGTTTTGGTTTGCGATTATATTTTGTTTTATATTTTCTGATTTGCCGTTTCATTTTTTCTTCTGCAATATCAATTGATTTATATAGGTCATCAGAATGTGCTTCAGCGCGAATGAACGTCCCATTCAAAGGTATATTAATTTCAATACATTGTTGATTTCTTACTACAAATACATTAACATGAACGTTCGTGTCAAATGGCTCTTCAAAATAGTGTTCCGCTCTCCCTATCTTTTCGTGGATATAATTTTTGATTGTCTTTGTTAGTTGAAGGTTCTTCCCATAGATGATTAAGTTCATCCTTACTTCATCTCCTGCCATGTGATTTACTTCACAAAGAACTTGGTTACAACTCACTACAGATACTCTAAGCGATTTCCTACAGCACATTGATGACCTCCTTTCACTTCTTGATATCTTTAGTATTCCACATTATTTCCATATTTTCTCTAGGAATGTTACAGTGTTGTGAACAAAAAAACAACAGTTTCAATAACCATTGTTTTTCTTCCATAAATTAGTCTAGAAATTTCTTTCGAATTTCAGGTGAAGGAATGTGGCAGGAATCATTCCGCCCAAACCACTTGTATCGATTCTTAGCTACATAATCATAAATTGGGTCCCTTACAAAACGAGGGACAACTGTAAGTACACTTGCTAATTTCCACATACCTTCTAGATGTCGAGAAATCCTTAATGCAGCATTTGATTTAATATAAGCTCTATCCTCTTCTATATAGACAATACTATCAATATCGTCTTGAATCTTAAATCTTTCCAAATAAGCTTTACCTACATTGCTTTGCAGGGATGCAAATGAAAAAACATCATCTTTGTCTCTTTTTATAATAAATTGCACACTATTATTACAAAAATTACATGTCCCATCAAATAAGATGATTTTTTTCATTTCATCAACCTCCAAGTGTAGTTACGTTAAACTTTCATATTTGACTTTCATAAATTTTGAGATTTGTATAAATGGTTTGTAGAACAGGTACATCAATGCCTTCTTTCACCGCTTTTTCATATAAATATCCTTGCAGATGATCTGCTTCTACGTGTAATCCCTTTTCCATATCCCTCTGCATAGAAGACTTCATTTCGTCAGTCATGAAATCCATTCGTCCAAACAGAAACTCCTCTGCGTTTTCACCTACTGGTGCCTTGATTTGTTCAACAATCGAAAGGATTTCTTTACCGTATCTGACAATCAATTCTTGCCCTAATTTCGTCTGTCTAATCGGACCAACTGGTGATCTCGTTAAAGACGTAATACCAGATAAGGTCGTAATAAATATGTACTTATGCCACATATCCTGAAGAATATTACTTCTTTTGCGAAAGTGCGCTTTTGTACCACTAAATACTTCATTTAGCTTTGTTATTCTTTCAGTAGTTTGACCATTTAACTCTCCAAATAGAATGTCATGAGAAGGACTTGTCTGAAGTACGGTCCCTTCTTTGTCTAGTGTTGATTCGATAAAGCTTAGTCCCCCAAGAACACGATCGATGCCATAACGTTGTTGTATAATTTCAAGATGAGCAATGCCATTTAATACAGGGAGAATCATCGTAGTCTCTCCTACAAATGGATCAATATCATTAAGAACATTGTCAAGATGATATGCTTTTGTGGAAAGTAGAATGACATCAAATGCCTGCGCCTCATCACTAGCTACAATCATCTTAGGGTGAATAGTAACATTTCCATTGACGCTCTCAACCTTCAAGCCATTTTGATTTAATTGTTCTCTCCGTTTTTCCCTTACTAAGAACGTAACATCTTCACCTTTTTCATGTAATCTTGCACCAAAATATCCTCCAACCGCACCTGCTCCAACAACTAGTACACGCATACATTCACCTCTTAAATTATTTAATATTCAAAAAACATTTCCTTATTATTCATTTTATACGAGAGTAAATCTTGCGTCACTTAAAATGCACAAAAAGGTGTCAGGACAATTCCTGACACCTTTTAAGACCTAATAAAAATCATTTTTAAAGAGCATTTCTTTTGGGAGCTCTGTTCCGGTTGTCCCGCGTACATCTATTTCCTTTTCCTCTTGTGGGTAATAGATGATAAAAGTTTCATGATTCATCGATGCAAGCTTTCCTGGAATCACCTCTAATTCTGGATGCCATGCAACGGTTCCCTGTCTTGCGCTAAGTAGAATGATAAGATCATCATTTTTCTGTTTACTTGGCTCTAAATATAGCTCTTCCCAGCCAGCAACCTCCTTAACAGTTGTTGGTGGGTTTGATTTGATTTCTTTTAAGTATTGTTCATATTTAGCTGCTTCATCATCAACTACGATACAAATAAGTTGAGCACCTAAATCATTAGTCATCAGCTTAATTCTCATCAAAGCTTCTTTAAAGCCTGTTGCATGGTCAATTCCTTTAGGTAAAAGAGTAATAATCCGTTTGGTTGTATTTAATGGATGTCCAAGCTTTGCAATAAGGATAGATTGAGATGTTTGCTCAACGAGCTGATCAAGGACATTCCCAAAAATACGCTGTCTGGTTGAACGCTTCCCCTCCCAGCCAAGTATGACAATCGTTGCCCGTTCCTCCACAATCGCTCGTGTTATCCCATTTGCAATGTTATGATCAACCCTTGTCACTAATTTAACTGGTACATCAGCTCCTGAGGCATACATCACAGTGTGACCTAACATCTTTTCAGCACTTGCAATATCTCCCTCAGCACTTCTTACGTCCTTTTTCACAACGGTTAACGGATAAAGAGGCTGATCCTTTGTTGTATTCTTCTTCAGTACAAACCCAAGTTCAAGTAGTGATTCCATCGTTTCCGGATTTGCCATCGGAATCATAATTCGATCTGGTGCATCACTTCTAACATATGGTTCTTGTTCTTCCATCAGTGAGATTTTTCTACCATATTTCTCAACCAAATAAGGACCAATGATACATGTTACTAAAATCATAATAATGACACCATTAACCGTTGATTGATCTAATAATCCTACGTCAAATCCAACCAATGTCGCTGCAAGTGTAGCTGCCGCTTGTGGAATCGTTAAACCAAAGATTATATTTCTCTCCTCAGACTTCGCTTTGTATATAAAGCTAATCAACCACGCAGCAAGATATTTACCTCCAATTACACCTACTAAGATGCATCCAATCAGAATCCATGCTCTAGGATCACTGAATAATACACTTAAATCCATTAGCATCCCAACAGATAACAAGAAAAATGGAATAAACAACGCATTTGCTGTAAAACGAATACGATTCATTAGTGGACCTTGATCAAAGACAAGTCGATTAAGCGAAAGTCCACATAAGAACGCTCCGATAATCGGTTCAACACCTGCTACAATCGCAAGAAATGCTGAAATAAATAATACGACAATCACATATGTAAAGACCTTGTCACCTTCATTTCCAATATTTCTAAAAATAAATTTTGAAATAAAAGGAATCCCAACTAAATTAGCTACAGTAAATATCATTAATGAAATAGATAGTGTAATAAAGAAGCTAATCGAAAGTTCACCAGTCGCCGCACCTGTAATAATCGCGAGTACTAATAACGCAAGTGTATCCGTTAATAAGGTCCCCCCAACGGCTGTGGTCACAGCTTTATTTTTAGAGATCCCTAATCGACTCGCAATCGGATAACCGAGTAATGTATGTGACCCGAGAATCGATCCTAACAAAATCGAAGCTGCTAGACTATAGTCCAGAATAAGACCAATTCCCGTTCCTAAAGCGAGTGGGATTGAGAAGGATAATAAACCAAAGATAATACTTCGATTACGATACTTTTTAAAGCCATCAATATCCATTTCAAGACCAGCAATGAAAATGATAAATAAAAGTCCGACTGTTCCAAGTAGTTCAATGGTTTGATCACGTGCTAATATCCCAAGACCATTAGGTCCAATAATCACACCTGCAATGATTGGGCCAATGATTCCTGGAATTCGTAATAGTCTCATTAGCATTGGACTAATAAGAAACAAGGTCATTGATAATGCAAAAACCAACACTGGATTTGTAAGTGGTAATGTAAACATAACTCATCTCCTTTACGAAACAATTCAGCTCTCGTATCACCGACCTTTATAATAAGGAAAAAGGCGTGTGTAATTAAGTAATCATAATACAGAAAAATCCGTATGATTTCTAGTATTTTCACTTCATTTTGATGAATTGACATTACAAAAAGAATATGTAGAATTCAGTCTTGTATGACTTCACCAGTTCTTCGTTAACAAAATGAAATTTCGTATTGCGAAATAGATGTAATATCCTTAAAATAAAGAATAGTTTTAATGTTAAGGAGACAACAACATGAATCGTAAATTATTTCTTTATGTGAAGGCTTTTTCTGATTTTGGTACTTTTATGGATATGATTGTTTTAAATGTCGTTATTTATGCAGCGACTGGAAGTCCATTATGGTTAGCAGCAACGATGGCAGCACGTACAATTGGAGGAGTTGTTTCTAGTTTATTTTCTGGTGTGGTTGCTGATCGATTTGACCGTAGAAAGATAATGATCTATACAGATATTCTTAGGGCAATTGTAATTCTTGCACTTATCCCTTATCCTAGCCCCACTCTGATCATTATTGGTTCTTTCTTCATTGGATTAACTAGTACATTCTTTGGTGTCAGCTTTAGTGCTGAGATTCCTAGAATCTTTGGTGAGGATAAAGTATTAAGCACGAATGCAATAATTGCGAGACTAACTTCCATCAGCTTAGTAGCTGGATTTATTGGTGCAGGGGTAATTACTGATTTCCTAGGTTACAAAATGACATTAATGATTGATGCATCAACTTACCTGATATCTGCTTTAGTACTCGTAAAAATGAAATGGGAAACATCAGGCCCACGTACAAGTTCAGCCCTTACATCAGGGATGAAAGAAAAAGCACTAAGTGTCATCAACGACTTAAAAGAAGTATACAAATATATACGTTTAGCTCCTATGCTTTTAATGGTTAATATTGTCTTTTTAATTGGTGCATTCGCAGGTAGCTCACATAATTTAGGAATACCGTTACTTGCTGAAAGCATCGATGCTGATCGACAAGGCTTCTATTATGGGATGATTTGGGGAAGTTGGGGTATTGGTTCTGTTCTAGCCACCATGATACTTCCAAAGCTTAGATGGTTACTAGACCAGAAACTGTATTGGGTGTGTTTCGGTTCTGCAATTCTAATGTCAACAGGTTTTATTATTTTCTTATCAACAACCATGGTATGGATCATTTTTCCATTTGCATTTTTTACAGGAATTTTTGATGCCTGCTTCACCACTCTTCATGCAACCATCTTGCAAAAAACAGAGAATCACATACGTGGAAGAATTTTTGGTGTAGGAATGCTCTTAAAATCATTAGGATTTGCTCTTGGTTTTATCATTGCTCCAATACTGCTCGAGCTAATGACAATGCCAAATATGGTATGGATCTTACATGGAACATTAATTCTAACGACGGCCATTATCACTTTCATTGCATTGAATTATCATTCTAAAAAGAGGCTTCTTCAAGCAATTCCTGAAAAAATATAAAAAAAAGGGCTGTAACCTTTCTGATGAGGTTACAAGCCTTTTTTTGATTCGATCAGTTTTTCTAATTTTTCTTCAATCTTTTTTAAACGCTCGTTTCTTTCCTGTTGATTTTTTAATAACAATTTAGCAAATAGTGTGATTGATGTAAAAATTAACAGGGTCACAAGAAATAACAAAACGGGTCCAACCAAAGACAATAAATTCATAGCGTCCCCCTCTTTTCACATTTCCTAGCCTTATATAAAACTATAACTTCTTAATTAGATATTATCCAATCGTTTTCCTTTTAAGAATCAAAAAAAGAAGTCGTCTCATTTATGAGATGACTTCTTTTAAATAGATTAGTTAAGCTGTAAGTCTTCCTGAGCTGTCTCTTTTTTCTTATATAAACGTTGTCCCAGCATAGTCTGTCCTATTAAGAACAAACCACCCACACACCAATATAGGGGCAGAGCTGCTGGTGCATTAAATGATATTACAACAATCATAATGGGTGAAAGTAATCCCATAAAACGCATTTGCTTCTGTTGCTCAATTGTTAAATTACTTTGACTTACTTTAAATTGTAGAAAGTAAATGACCCCAGCTATTAATGTCATTAATAAATCAGACTGACCTAGGCTGAACCATAGGAATGAATGTAAGCCAATCTCTGTTGAATGACTTATCGCATAGTATAGTGCCATTAAGATTGGCATTTGTATAATAAGCGGCAAACATCCCATCGAAAGTGGATTCACGTTATGCTTTTGATATAACTTCATCATTTCCTGCTGCAAATCTTTCTGTTCCTTTGGATCCTTTGTAGCTTTTAATTTAGCTTGAATGGAATCCATTTCTGGTTTAAGGATGGCCATTTTTTCTTTCATGATCTGTTGGTTCTTATATTGCTTAAGCATCAATGGCATTAATACTAATCGAATAATGATTGTAATTAAGATAATCGCTACTCCGAAATTACCACCACCTATTTTTGCTAATAATTGAATGAGGCTCTCCATCGGATGTACTAAATATGTTTGAAAATAGGAAGGATCATTTGACCCCTGTTGTGAGCATCCTGTCATGAATAGGACTAAGAAAAAGAATGAATAGCTAATTTTTTTGAACAATTTTGTTCCTCCTTGTTTTGTTTTATTCTTAAAACACAGGGAGGTTGTTCATCTCTTCGCTATCATCACCAGGACAAAGCTTTCTTCGTACTACTTTTGCAATCCATTGATTGATGGTATTACGATGTTTAAGTTGTGACCCAACATGCAGCTTAGATTTAGCACAAACTTTAATTCTTGTTGAGTGATACAACGAACCAATAAGTGTGTGATCAAGGCCACAATTCAAAGCGATTTTGATAGATAGACCCAAAAGCAAACTAAAGTATAGACTATATATTGAATATAAATTATTGAAATCTAATATGAGTTCAAACATTCATTTATCACCTTTACTTCCTACGAAGCTATTGTTTAAATTATATCGTTTCATAAATAATACTGCAATGATAGTAATAAACCAGCACGATATTATTCAGTTAAACAAGTCGAATTTGTGAACTTCAATACTCTCTATGTTACTGTGTGTTTACCTATTTTCTTCAAATAAGGGCAAATGACTAGGACATATATCTAATTTCTTCATAGGCTGTAATGTAATCAAAAACGGATAAATGATTCGTTAATAAAACCATTTATGCTACTGATGAGAAGGGAGATTGTTTTTATGTATAACACATACGGATATGATATGGGGAACGTTCCAACACATGGATATGATATGGGAAATGTTTCTGCACATGGTTATGGTACTCAAACTGACGAGCGTTTTGGATTAGGTCCTCTTGGTGCAGGATTATTAGGTCTTGGAGTAGGCTATTTAGGCGGAGAATTATTGTCTGGACCAGGATATGGTTATGGTCCAGGATTTGGTCCGGGTTTTGGCCCTGGGTATGGCTACGGATATGGTCCTAGACCACGTCCTGGATATGGTTATGGACCTGGTCCTGGATACGGATACGGCCCAAGACCACGACCTGGATTTGGATATGGCGGATATGGCCGCTAAAACATTCTAATTTAAATGGGATTCCCTATTTCCAAGGAAATCCCATTTGTTTGTTTATCTTATTTTTTTATATAATTTCTGCTTACCATTTATGTCTTCATATTTATCAGCTATATCATTGTAATGAATCGTTTCTTTATCCCCTAGTCCAAGGATACCAAACACACATAAGCTTTCATAGAAAAGCTCATGTACCTTCTTTTGTAATTGCTTATTGAAATAGATTAAGACGTTTCTACATAAAATCACATGGAATTCGTTAAACGATCGATCTGTAACGAGATTATGCTGTGCAAACACAATGTTTTTCTTCAGGAACGAATGAAATTTGACTCCACTGTTTGTGACCGAATAATAGTCAGAAAAGGCACTTTTTCCACCAGCTTGTACATAATTAGTTGTGTATTTCTTCATTTGCTCAATTGGATACACACCGTTCTTCGCAGTTTTTAACACATGAGCATTAATGTCTGTTGCATAAATCTTAGACTTCTCATAGAGACCTTCCTCATGTAGCAGTATTGCCATCGAATATACTTCTTCACCTGTTGCACTACCTGCATGCCAAATTCGAATAGATGGATATGTTCGTAACAGCGGAACGACTTTTTCTCTAAAATTCAAGAAAAACAATGGGTCCCGAAACATTTCAGTTACATTTATAGAGAAATCAGTAATTAATCGTTGTAAGCAAGTTGAATCATGTAAGATTTTTTCAAGAAGCCCCGTAATACTTGAAAGTTTCTCTGCATGGACTCGATGCCATACTCGCCGTCTTATTGAACTATATGCATAATTTCTATAGTCATAGCCACACCAAGAATAAAGACCCTGTAATAATAATTCAATTTCAACTCTCTCTAAATCATGGTTGCATTCAATGTCTTCACTTATTCGTCCATCTGATGAATTGATCATATTTTTACATGGTCCCTTCTTAGATTAATATAGCCATACCTTTATTAAAGAAATAAGCTGGTCTGGGTCTACAGGTTTGACGATATAATCAGATGCCCCAACTTCCATACATTTAATACGATCTTCTTTCATTGCTTTTGCTGTAAGTGCAATAATTGGTAAATTCACCAATTCAGGAATCTCTCTCACCCTTTGAATGGCTTCATATCCGTCCATTTCTGGCATCATAATATCCATTAAGACAAGATCAATCTGTGGATTTTCCCGTAACATATCAAGGCTCTCTTTTCCATTCTCTGCAAAGCTAATTTCCATTTTATATTGTTCTAGAATACTTGAAAGTGCATAAACATTACGTACATCATCATCAACAATTAGAACCTTCTTCCCAATAAGGCCATATGTATTGTTCATTTCTTCAAGATTCATAGGTTCCATCACATGAACTTCTTCATCATTCCCATTCACAAACAATTCTAGCTCTGCTTTTAGTCGTTGCGGAGAATGTGCATCCTTAATAATAATTGTATGGGCATACCTATTTAATTGCATTTCTTCCTTTGAAGATAGGTCTCGCCCTGTGTATACAATCACCTTCATATCATTATTTTCTGCCCGCTCCTTAATTCTTTCTAACAATTCAAAGCCATTGGTGTCAGTTAAACCTAAATCAAGAATTAAACAATCAAAATGATTAACCTTCAACTCTTCAATAACTTCATACCCAGTAGCAACTGATTTAATAATGATGTCCATATCACCGATTAATTCCATTAGACTACTACGCTGTTTCAAATCATCATCAACAATTAGAACTCTCTTTATATGACTATTTTCCTCTTTTATTTGAGTAAGTTCTTCGTTCTTGACTAAGTTCTCATTTTCTATCACAGATTGTACTTCTTTCTGATTTAATTCATCAATAGACGTCGCAACCTCGTCTAATACCACTACATTATTTATCGTTTCACTCTCTTCATAATCACTTATATAAAATGTGAAAACACTACCTTTTCCTACTTTACTTTTTACAGTTAATTTACCATTTAAGAGATTTGCAATTTCCCTACTAATTGACAATCCTAAGCCAGTTCCACCAAATTGTCTGCTTGTTGTTCCATCAGCCTGTTGAAACGCCTCAAAAATAAGCTCTTGTTTATCATCAGGAATCCCCACTCCAGTATCAATGACAGAAAATGCGAGTGAATTTTCTTTAGATTGATTCACATCAATTTCTAAAGTTACTTCTCCTGCTTGTGTAAATTTAAAGGCATTGGATAAGAGATTTTTCAAAACTTGTTTCATGCGTACCTCATCACTATAAATATAATCTGGAAGGTCTTCCTTCAAAATGACATTAAAGTCTAATTTCTTTTGAATAGCTATATGTCTAAAATGATTATTAACAAATTTTGCAATATCATCAATGAATACTTTATTTACATTTACTTCCATTTTCCCTGATTCAATCTTGGCTAAATCTAAGATATCATTAATTAGCGATAATAGATCATTTCCTGACGAATAAATAGTTCTTGAGAATTCAACTTGTTTTGCTGAAAGATTTCCATCTACATTATCAGCTAATAGTTTAGATAAGATCAATAAGCTATTAAGAGGTGTTCTTAATTCATGTGACATATTTGCTAGAAATTCAGATTTATATTTTGAACTTAATGATAGCTGTTTTGCTTTTTCCTCAAGCTCTGCTCTAGCTTTCTCTACCTCTCTATTTGTTTGTTCAAAACGCCTATTCTGATGCTCCAATGTCTTTGCTTTTTCTATTAAATCTGTATTTGTTTGCTCTAATTCTTCTTGCTGCATTTGTAATTTCTCTTCAGACTGCCTTAGAGCCTGTGTTTGTTCCTCTAATTCCTCATTGGTTGCTTTCAGTTCTTCTTGCTGATTTTGGAGTTCTTCAGATTGTGCCTGTACCTCCTCCATCAATGTCTGCGATTCTTCTAAAAGGTTAGCTAAGCGTATTCTTCCCATGAGGCTATCAAGGACAATCCCTAAGCCATTTACCAGTTCTTCTAGTAGTCCTTGTTGTGTTTCATTATATGGTTTGAATGACGCCATTTCTATGACCGCTTTCACATCGCCTTCAAACAAAATAGGTAGAACATAAATATTTAATGGTGGAGCCTCTCCTAAGCCAGATTGTACATGAATATAATCTGAAGGAACACTTGTTAAAATGATTGGCGTTTTTTCTATCACCGCTTGTCCTATTAATCCCTCTCCTACTCGAATGGTATTGGACATATGTTTTCTTTCTTTAAATGCATATGATGCTAATAACTTATATGTTAGTTCACTATGTTCATCTAAGTCTTGCACATAAAAAACAGCATGACTTGATTCAACCAATGGAACAGCCTTCGAGAGAAATGTTTGAGCAAGTGACTCTAAGTTACGAGCACCATTTAAACTTGTCATAATCTCCGCAATATTCGTCTTTGACCATGCAAGATTTTGTTCCTTTTCCCTCTGTTCTGCTAAAGAATCTGTCATCCGATTGAAGGAGGCTGCAACTTCATCTATTTCATCATTTGATATGACATCAACTTTAGTACTTAATTCAATTCGTCCATTTGCAATGCCGGTCATCACATTAGAAACTTTATTTAACCGTGTAGAAATTCTCCACACACTTCTAAAGACAAGAATTAGTAGTAACATGATTGTAATAGCTAATATTACGATTCCAATTATAATTTCCTTTTGAAAATCACTTAACATCTCTTCCAAGGAGGCATCCATACTTCTTTCAAAACTAGTTGTAAATTCTTTAATGATGTCAAAAAAACGGTCATGGAGTTCTGAAGAGTTCTCATCCATTAGTGATAATGCTTCTTCTCTTTTCCCCTCATTTATCAATTTTATTAACGACTCTTTGTATACATTAAATTCGCTATTTGTATTTTTTAATTGTTCCATCATTTCGTTATGTTCATCAGTGCTAACTTTGGTTTCTAATAGAGTTATATTTTGTATAATTGCATCATTTTCAACCTGTAAATTATTTAGCACTTCTTGAATCGAAATATCATCATTATATAGAACTAAATTTCTTAATAGAATCGCTTCATCCTTTATATCACGATGAATTTGTTCTACTAATATCGTTGTATCAAAGCCGTCTTGTACAGATTGATTCATTTCATTAATAGTAGAAATTTGTGACCAACTAGTTCCAAGGAGAATTAATAGTATGATCGGGAGTGTGCTAAGTCCTAACAGTAATTTTGTTCTAATTTTCATTTTAGAGCACCCTTTGTCATTTTAGTTATTAGTTAATAATAAGAGTTTCTCCTTCTTTAATGCATATCTCATAAACCATTGCCATTGCTTGGACACGGTCAGTCACATTTAATTTCTGGAGAATACGAGTTATGTGATTTTTGACTGTATGTTCACTAATAAAAAGTTGCTCTGAAATTTCCTTGTTACTTAACCCACTAATAATTAATTTAAAGACATCAAATTCCCTTTGTGAGATCGAATATAAAGCTTTTGTATGATGAATTGCAGCTTCAAGTATTTCTCCCTTCAAGTCCTTTCCGATAGGTGTTAGAACTTGACTGTCAATGAATCTAGCTTTCGTTTCTTTTCTAGGAGCTTTGTTCTCTAATTGATTTGCTAAAAACACTTCAAATTCAAGTGCTCCAACTGGTTGACTAAATAAAAACCCTTGAAATTCATGGCACTTGTAATCAGAAATGATATCTAATTGCTCCTTTGTTTCTACCCCTTCAGCAATAACTGACATCTTAAGATTACTTGCTAATGCTACAATAGCACCAATTATGGCTCTACTATCACTCTGCTGTGATAGGTCTCTAATAAATGACTTATCAATCTTAATTGTATTTACAGGAAAACGTCTTAAATAATTTAAAGATGAATAACCTGTCCCAAAGTCATCAAGACTAATCGTTATGCCCATTTTCTTAAGCTGGGTTAAGGTTTGAGTGATAATATCTTCATTTCCTAAAATCACAGACTCTGTAATCTCAATTTCTAGCCATCTACTATCAACACCAGTTGTTGCTATTTCTTGTTCAATATGTTCGATTAAGTTTTTTTGAAGAAATTGTTGTGAGGAATAATTCAAAGCAATTCGAATTGGAATAAGACCTTTCTCTTTCCAAGAATTTATTTGTTCACACACTGTCTTCAGAACCCATTCTCCAATTTCAACAATTTGACCTGTTTCTTCTGCTAAAGAGATAAATTCTAGTGGAAGAATTTGTCCCCAGCTTGGATGGTTCCACCTTATTAAAGCTTCAGCACTTGTCACTATCCCAGTTTCAACCTCTACCCTTGGTTGATATACAAGCGTAAGTTCATTTCTTGAAATCGCTTTTCTCAAATCATTCTGAAGGATAAATGTACGGTAAGACTGAATATTCATTCCTGAATGGAAAACCTTATATTTATTTTTCCCCTGTTCCTTAGCTCGGTATAAAGCTGCGTCTGCATTTTTGATAATAGTAACAGTATCCTCACCATCATAAGGAAAAACACTTAAGCCAATGCATGTAGTCACAAATAATTCGAAATTATCAATCAAAAAAGGTGTTTTAAATGATACTAATAGCTTCTCTGCTACATCAAGTGCCATTTCTCGATCCATATCTGGTAGCATGATGATAAATTCATCTCCACCAACTCTTGCAACGAGACCTTTCTCCCTAATATTCAACTCTAATCTTCTTGCAACTTCTTGAAGCAATTTATCACCAATCACATGACCCAATGAGTCATTGATATATTTGAAGCGATCCATATCTAAATATAAGACACCTAATGGTTTATTGGACATTTTAGCTATTGTAATCTGTTTATTTAATTCATCGTTAAATAATCTTCTATTCGCTAAACCAGTTAAGCTGTCATGATACGCCATATACTCAATTTCTCGATTCTTTTGAATGAGAGCTTCTGATTGCTGGATAAGTAGCTGTTTCATCTTATAAAGTTCTACAAACCCATCCACCTTTGTTTTTAAAATAATTGGATTAAAGGGCTTCATGATATAATCAATCGCACCAACAGAATACCCCATATAAATATGATCAGAATCCATATTATTGGCTGTAATAAATAAGATTGGTATGTTCTTAGTTTTTTCTCGGGCTTTTATAATTTTAGCAGTTCCAAAACCGTCAATGCCAGGCATTTGGACGTCTAATAGTATCGCTGCAAAGTCATATTTCAATAAATATTTAAGAGCTTCTTCTCCTGAGAAAGCTTTAATAATATTGTAATCTTCTCTTTCAATGATAACCTCTAATGCTAATAGATTCTCAGGTCGGTCATCTACGATAAGTATATTTATTTTTTCATTGTCATTCATGGCCACAGATACCCCACTCCCAACTGACACATTTTCGACATTTTCTCCATTTAGGATACCATAAATTTTGGAAAAGTGGGGATTATTTATCTGTGATTGTCCATACTAAATTATTCCAATTATACTATGCATATTAACTTCATTCATTTGAATTCATTCTTTTCAAATAAGTAAATCGATCTTCCTCCATAAAGCTACAATTCGGAACAATTGAATGGGAACGAAGGTGTAATGAAAAATTGTTCAATATTTTTACTATGCAATCTCTTTCATGTTCATCAATTGAGAATTTAAGACCGTATTGAAATACACCCTTTAATTCATCCTTCCAAACGATATGTCCTTTTAACTTGAGCGTTTGTCCTAAAATCAGTGTCTCAAATTCAAATGTTACATCTGGTCGAATTGGTAAGTGAATCGTTGATAGAAATCTAAGTCCTCCTGGACCAATATCTTCGATTAATACATTAGTTTTCCCTAATTGAACCTGTTTTCCTTGTATGGATGTCAATGCCATATCAGAACACAATGGATATACTAAGTTAATGCGATAATAACTTCTACGGTCTGTTAAATCAATTTGTTTATCACTATTAAAAATAGGTTTTAGTATCCTTTTTCTTAATATTACCTGGAACTGTTTATCTGAAATGGGTTTACTGAAAATATATCCTTGAACCTCCTTACACTCTTGTTGCTTTAAGAATGTAAGCTGTTCATTTGTTTCAACTCCCTCAGCAACCACATTCATATTTAACCCCTTCGCCATAAAAATCAATGATTTAATAATAATTTCGGCATTATGTTCATGCGCTATTTGTCTAATAAAAGATTTATCAATTTTAATCGTATCAAATGAAAAGTCTTTAATATAAGAAAATGATGTGTAGCCTGTTCCAAAATCATCTAAGGCAATTTTTATCCCAAATTCCTTTAAAAATTGAAATGCAGCTATAACTTCTTTCTCATATTTAATCAGAGTTGTTTCGGTAATTTCAAGTTCAATCAATGAAGGATCTGTGTCCGTTTCTTCCAGCCTTTTTATAAAATTGAACTTCCAATCATTCTTTAAAAATCGTTGAGCAGATATATTTATCGATATTGGGACAATCGGTAAATCCGCTTGCTTCCAGGCTTTAATAAACGTACAAACCTGTTGTAATACCCAATCCCCGATATCATTTATAAACCCAGTTTCTTCAGCTAATGGAATAAATTCATTTGGGGATACAATCCCCCATACCGGATGCTCCCATCTGACTAATGCTTCCGCACTTATAAGCTTCCCAGTTGAAGGTGATACTCTAGGCTGAAAATGAAGAAGCAATTCGTCATTTATAATTGACTTTCGTAGATCCCTTTCTAAATAGAATTGTTTAAATGCGTTGATATTTAAAGATGAAGAGTAGATTTGATAATTATTTTTACCATTTGCCTTCGCTCTATATAATGCTGCATGTGTATTCTTTGATATTTCTTCTACTGTTTTACCATTTACAGGGTATGAGCTAATACCAATACTAGCAGTTAGATATAATTCGAAATCTTCTACCATAAAAGGTTTATTTAAGCAATCAATGATTACTTTTGCTAATGTAATCGGATATTCATTTTGGGTATAATCCCAAATAATAATTCCAAATTCGTCTCCTTCCATTCTTGCCAAAAGTGAAGAATCATTTAATAAAGCATTAACTCTTTTACTTAATTGCTGTAATAATTGATCACCAATCAAATGTCCAAGTGATTCATTAATATGTCTAAAACGATCTAAGCCTAAATACATGATAGAAAAAGCTGCCTTACTACGTGAAGATTGTTTTATTAACGATTCAATTTTATTCTCAAAGAAAATCCGATTTGGTAAATCAGTTAAATAATCATGATAAGCAATATGTTGAACTGCTTTGTTGATTTCATTAAGCTTCTCTTCTGTTACTATCTTTGCTGTAATATCTTGAATAATTCCAACTAGTCGTATCGGTTTTTTATTTTCATCCAATATAATTTCAGTTAGTCCGGATACATAAATGAATGTACCATCTCTCTTAAGAATTCTATAATCAATCGAATAGCTCTCACTTGTTTTAATAGAACGATTTATAGCATTCTTATACGTTTGTCGATCTTCTGGATGGATATATTGTAAGGCTTCTTCTAATGAAAGCGTAGAGTCATGGTGGAAATCAAGTCCACAAATATCGAACATTTGCTTAGACCAATAGATCTCACCTTCAACAATGTCATAATCCCAGCTTCCGATACTACCTATTTGTTGAGCTAGTTCGAGGCTATTTTTAATTTTATTCACTTCTTTTTCACGTTCAACATGAACTGTGATATCCTTGGCTATGCCATACACTCCAATGACTTCCGTATTATCGGCTAATATTGGTACATACGTAATGTCAACATGGATCAGTCGTCCATTTTTATGATAAACAACTGCTTGAAAATTTTGAGCCTTCCCATTCAAGGCTTTTTGAAAATATTGCTTTCCTATTCCTCTGTTGCTTCTTTCATAAATTTTTTCTAAATTACCTCTCAGTTCTTGCACTCCATATCCAAAAATACGTTGAATAGATTGATTGACAATTTGTACTTTCCTGTTCACATCTAATACAAAGACGGCGTCGGGATGATTTGCGAACATTTCAGTAAATTTATTTTCGTCAAAAAAGGTGTTTTCATATAAAGACTCTGAATGATTAATTAAGCTTGAACCGATTCTTTTTTTTAGGAATGATAATTTGGGCATGACATATTCCCCCTTGGAATTCTAAGTGTAACTGGTTAAACTAATCTTTTTCGAACAATGGCTCTGTCTTTAATCGTAATTTTCTATACCCTTATTTTGCTAGATTATATAGGAAATATGTATCACCTTATCTTCCTATTCTTATAGGAAGAGGTTCCTATTTTTTTGAAATAAAAAAAAGCCCATTAAAGAAAAGGCTTTTATTTTGTATAGAAATTTTCGGTAAAGTAAGGGTTAGACTTCTCATTAAAGGCCACACCTACACCAAGTAATTCAAAATCGGGATGCAATATATTTTCTCGATGTCCTAAGGAGTTCATTAGACCTTCATGCGCAAAGATACTACTCAACTGACCTAGTGCCAGATTTTCACCTGCTACAGAATATTCTATCTGATCCTCCAGCATTCGATCAAATGGGGACTGCCCCTTTAAGTTGGTATGATCAAAGAATTGATTCTCTGCCATATCGACACTATGCTTTCTTGCTGTTATACTCACTTCATCATCCCATATTAATGGATCTAATCCATGTCTTACTCTTGAGGCATTTGTCAAATCAAACAATTGACGTTCGAACCCTTCCTTTAATTGGTCACTAGACTCAGTGTAGAAATCTTTTCGATTCTTTTCTAATTCTTTATCAATAATTTGTATGGCGGTTACAGTATTTTGTTTATGTTGATCATAGAAGATTGTAACAAAGCTATCATCCCACTCGAACATATCATAATCTCGATCCGCTTGAAATTGATAGTTCACTAATCCTTTGTTGATATACTCCATAGGATCACCGAGTTTTTCAAGCACTAACTCTTTACTAGTACCTAACTCTATCCCCTTACTAGATGTTATCAATTCTTGATTTGTATACATGGCGACAACTCTACTTTCTTCATTATAAGCTACCATCATGAAATTCATGTAATGATCATGATATGTATACCACTCAACTCCATACTCATTATATGATCTTCTTTTCGCTTCACCTATCGAGCCTTCAACCACTTCCCTTGTATCTCCAAGTTCTACATTATAAATAGAAAATATCTGTTCAGTGGGTGCTTCTAAATTTGGCTTACTCACAGCATCTTCTGATTCGAACTCATTAGATGATTCCGTTTGTTCTTCTGTTGCTTTATTTAATCCTGCTAAAAACTCCAAAAAAGAGGTAAAAGTCGTTTCAATGAACCCTTTTACTTCTGGACTTTCTTTTATTCCATCAATCTCTATTTTTATTGTCTCAATCGCATTCCCGTATTTTGTATCTTCAATCTTCTTCTCAACGACAGTCCATGAAGCATACAAAAAAAAGATGGTCGCTACTAATAAGAAAAAACGCCGCATTGGTTTCTCCTCCGTTTCTAATACTCATTCTAACCAAACGACAAATTATCAATCAATAATAGAATATCATATTCAATCATATATTCATTATTTTCACCATTCAGATTTTTTAAAGGAGCAATTTATTCCTTCCTTATATAAATCGTGGTAATATGAGTCTATACATAAAGAAGGAGGATTCTAATGAGTACATTTGAACAGAATCTTGAAAAATATGCAGACCTAGCTGTCCGAGTTGGTGTTAATATTCAAAAAGGACAAACACTTATTGTTAATGCACCTATTTCTACTGCTGAGTTTGTTAGAAAAGTAGCTAAAAAAGCGTATGAGGCTGGGGCAAAAAATGTCCATATTGAATGGTCAGATGAGGAAATGACACGTTTGAAATATGATTTAGCTCCTGATGAGGCCTTCACAGAATACCCAACATGGAAAGCAAAAGGCTATGAGGAAATGGGAGAAGATGGGGCAGCTATTCTATCTGTTATCGCTTCAAATCCTGATTTACTTAAGGGAGTAGACCCAGATCGAATTGCAAATGCCAATAAGGCGTACGGAATGGCTATGGAGAAATTCAGAAGCTTTATTCAATCTGATAAAATCAGTTGGTCAATCGTTGCCGTGCCATCTGAAGCATGGGCAGCCAAAGTCTTCTCAGATGCACCAAAGGAAGAACAAGAAGCAAAATTATGGGAAGCTATCTTCATGGCGACAAGAGTCAATCTAGAGGACCCTGTTCAAGCATGGAAAGAGCATAACGCAACATTAAAAACAAAAGAAGAATATCTGAATGAAAAGAAATACAAGCGGTTGCATTATAAAGCTCCAGGAACTGATTTAACCATCGAATTACCTGAAACACATGTGTGGATAGGTGGAGGAAGTGAAAACGAGCAAGGAACACCATTTGTTGCAAATATGCCTACTGAAGAAGTCTTCACTGTTCCGTTAAAAACTGGTGTAAAAGGTTATGTAACAAGCACGAAACCACTTAGCTATGGTGGCAATTTGATTGAAAACTTCAAAGTCACATTTGAAAAAGGTCGAATCGTTCATGTAACAGCTGAAGCTGGTGAAGAAACATTGAAGAGATTAGTGGAAACAGATGAAGGCTCACATTATTTAGGTGAAGTTGCACTCGTCCCACATAATTCTCCTATCTCTAACTCGAACATTATTTTCTTTAACACCTTATTTGATGAAAATGCATCAAATCACCTTGCAATCGGGAATGGATACTCCTTCTGTCTTGAGGGTGGAAAAACAATGTCTAAAGAAGAGTTAGAAGCAAAAGGCTTGAACACGAGTATTACACATGTAGACTTCATGATTGGATCTGCTGACATGGACATTGACGGGATCAAAGCTGACGGCACTGTCGAACCAGTCTTCAGAAAAGGAAACTGGGCTTTCTAAATTGTTTATAAAAAAAACGCTGAGGTCCTCAGCGTTTTTTATTTGTTTATATTTTTATCTCTCAAAAAGCCCTCTCCTCACCACCGATTGCGGTGAGGGGTTGTGAGGTAAAATTAGAGAGGTCAAGCAACATTAGTTGTCGTTTCTTTGTTGGCACCAAATTTAGTAAATTTATTTCTTAAATAAGGAAGGACATAATAGTCAGCTCCGAATTTACCTGCATTTGCACCAGCTGCTAAAATAATTACCCCTAGTAAAATCATTAATGGGTTTGTGCTAACAGTTCCAGCGAACATGAACATGAAGTTCATTAGTAATCCGAAGAACATGGCCGCTGTTGTTAAGCATCCTAGTAATAAACCAACACCTACTAAGAACTCGCCCCAAGGAATTAAGAAGTTAATCATTCCTACGTTTGGAAGTGCTAGGCCTTCTATAAAAGCTGTATAAGTTGGATAAAGTGCTGCGCCTGTTGCTTTGTCTGCAACTGGGTTTGTTACAGCTGCATTTAGGAATCCACTTGCGTCAAATCCACCAGCAGTTAATTTACCCCAACCACCTGTCATCCAGCTCCATCCTAAGTACAATCTAATCACTGTTAAAATTCCTGCTGCAATACGGTTTTCTCTAATAAATTTGTTGATCATCTTGATCCTCTCCTTGCGTTTTTTTATTTTGAATTTGTTTTTGTTTTCTCTCTATGTCTGTATCTTACTACCTTGTGAACATATTCACAATAGTTATGTGAGAAACTTCACAATTCATTCATAAAGATGTGAACTTTTTATTACAACCATAGTGTTTACAGTATTATCCCATTAAAAAAAACCATATTTCTATGGCTTTTCGAATTATTGTTGATAGTAATTTGCCAGTTCGACAATCATACTTCCCATTCTCTCATTCTTAGGATATACAATCCGGTCGATACCAACCTCTCTTAATGCTTGTGCTGTTACTTTTCCTACAGCAAGTGCCACTACTGAATCTTTGAATCGTTCTTTAATGTCATGAGCAATCCCCTTTTCGCTTGCATAATTCATTAAAAAGCGGACTTGAGGTGTACTAGTAAATGCCACTGCATCAATCTCACCATTTAATAGTTCTTTCACTAATAATTCAAGAACAGTCTCTTCTGGTGGAGTATGAATATAAGGTAAGATTTCAATGTAATTTGCTCCTTCTGACTCTAACCACTCAATTAGAATCGGAGCTGGATCACCATGTAGCTGTAATGCCACATTTTTTCCTTCTAATGAATACGATGTAAGACTCCTTACTAACCCCGCAGTGCTTCCATCGTCATCTCTTACAAGTGGGGTAAGTCCAAGTTTTTTTAACATATTAACTGTTTTGTATCCTCTAGCTGCAATATTCATTTCCTGTAAGGAAGTAATAAATTGTTTATCTAAGCCTAAATTCTTGGCAGTTTGATATAATCTATCAGTTCCGACACCTGTAGTTAGAATCATCCAATCAAATTCTCGATTAACGAGTCTCTTAATTTGATCATCAACATTCGTATCATCTAAGAAGACCGTTCCTTGCGCAGGTCTAACGATTGGAATCCCTCCAAGGTTGCTAACAATCGTACTTATTTCTTCTGCTTTACGTGGCCCAACTAAAGCCACTCTTTTTCCTTCTAATTTCTTCAATTCATGTTCCTCCTTCACAAACCATCACTTTTTCTAAAACTATCATATATAATGTTCTTCGTAAACGCTCAAAAAAAGAATTTTTCATCAATAAAGTGTAAACATGAACAATCTGATGATAAATCATCAATTTCATTAAGAATTTTCTGAAATAAATGTTATTATTCCCTCTTTAGCCAATTCATGTTATGATAAATACGAATTTAAATCAAATGTACATAAATCGTAGTAACTGACGAGATTGTGGATTTAACCACAAGGGAGCTACGTAATTAGCCATAATAGCCGTTCGTCTGGGCAAGAGGCAAGGGGTCCCCTTGTCTCTTTTTTTCAATCTTCATTTATTTTAGTAAAAAATGTAAGTCTAATTGACCATACTACTACCATAGGAGGAATTGAAATGGAGAATGTTCTACTACTTGACGGTTCAAAGGTTGCAGCAGAGATTAAAGATCAATTACAGGTAAGGGTTGAGAAATTAAAAGCTGAAGGTATCACTCCTTGTCTAGCAACTATACTAGTTGGGGATGATCCATCTTCTGCTACGTATGTAAAAATGAAAGGGAATGCTTGTAAACGTATCGGTATGTTATCGAAACGAATCGATTTACCAAAGGAAACAACTACTGAAGAATTACTCCACGTCATTCATGAGCTAAATAACGATAAAGCCATTCATGGAATCTTACTTCAGCATCCTGTTCCTGAGCAAATTGATGAAAGAGCAGCATTTGAAGCCATTAATATAGAAAAAGATGTAGATGGTGTGACAAGCCTTGGCTTTGGACAAACAGCACTTGGGTTTGGAGAATACCCTTCTTGTACTCCAGCTGCCATTCTTGAAATCATAAATTACTACAATATTCCAGTTGAAGGAAAGCATGCTGTTGTCATTGGAAGAAGCCCAATCCTTGGAAAACCAGTATCAATGCTGTTATTAAATCGTAATGCAACAGTAACTACTTGTCATTCTCGTACACAAAACTTGCCTGAAATCGTAAAACAAGCTGATATCATTGTAGCAGCTGTTGGCAAAGCAAATTTTGTACAAGGAGATTGGGTTAAACAAGGAGCAGTCATTCTTGATGCAGGCTATAACGAAGGAAATGTGGGCGATGTCGATTATGAGGCTTGTTTTTCAAAATCAAGTGCAATAACACCAGTACCTGGCGGAGTTGGTCCAGTTACCATCTCAATGCTATTAAAACAAACCGTTGCTGCAGCAGAAAAATTAGTGAAATAGCATCTTCTAAGCAGACTATACGTCTGCTTTTTTTTTGAAACTTAAATTAGCAATAAACGTATATTAATTATTATTCTATTTGAGAGGATGAAAACAATGCATGATCCTTTTTTTGCTGGTGATCTGATGTTTCAAATTGGACCGATTTTTATTGCTATCATTTTTATCATTGTAATTAGTTTGTTCGTTTTTACGATTTCTAAAGGCATTAGTCAGTGGCACAAGAATGAGAAATCACCACGACTTATTGTACCTGCCATTCTTACATCAAAGCGAACTGATGTAAGGCGTAGCAGCAATTTACATAATGATCATCATCACTCTTCTACACATACTCATTATTATGTAACATTTGAATTTGAAAGTGGTGATCGGTCTGAATTTCATGTTTCAGGAAAAGAGTTTGGATTATTAACTGAAGGAGACACTGGAAGATTAACTTTTCAAGGAACTCGTTATGTAGGATTCGAAAGAAAGCCAAACAGTTAATTGCCTAATATCTACTTATATACTAAGAAGCTATCCCTAGAAAGGATAGCTTCTTTTTAATTTCGGATGATAATATATACCATGTATACAATATAGGCAATCGCTAAAGTCATTCCTTCGTATCGTCCGACTCTTGATCTTGATATAGAAAAAACAAGCAACACGATTGTGAAAGCAATCATAAAGAGTACATCTGAGAAGATCTTTGAATCCACTGGAAGTGGTGAGATAATCGAAGTTGTTCCTAATACAAACAGAATATTAAAGATATTACTTCCTACAATATTCCCTAATGCAATCTCGCTTTGCTTTTTTATTGAAGCTGTTACTGAGGTGATTAATTCCGGCAAGGAAGTTCCTACAGCAATAATGGTTAGTCCCACTAATGTTTGACTCATACCAAGCGCTAATGCTATTTCTGTACTGCTTTTAACGACTAGATTCCCACCATAAATAATCGCCGCTAATCCTAGAATGGTAAAGAATATATTCTTCCCCCATGCTCCTTTTTTGTGTACCGTAGGATTCTCACTTTTTGTATCACGACTATTAAGAGCAATTTCAATGATATAGTACATAAATACAGAGAAAAATAATAGGAAGATGAGACCATCACTTCTAGTTATTAAATTAGAGCTCGCATTTTGCAAAAAAATATCTGCCATCAGAACTAGTAAAGCAACACTTGCTAATAATGTAAAAGGGATTTCTTTTCTGATTGTTGTGCTTTCGACTTTTAATGGATTCAATAATGCCGTTAATCCAATAACAAAGGTAATATTAAAGATATTACTCCCTACGACATTTCCAACCGCCACATCTGCACTCCCTTCTAATGCAGCCAAGATACTGACTGTTGCTTCAGGAGAGCTTGTTCCAAGAGCAACAATTGTTAAACCAACTAACAAAGGTGGTATCTTCAACAATGTTGCTATATTTGAAGATCCCTCAACAAAATAATCTGCCCCTTTGATTAATAGTGCAAACCCAATGATTAATAATACATATGTCATCTTGTAATCATAACCCCATTTCTTAATTCACCAGCATAGTATCTTTCATTATACTCGTGACGCGAATGTTCATACACAAATGCACTACAATACGCTTGCAGTGCATTTGTATACCTTATAAATAATTATTCCTCATCATCTCAAGAATATCACTTTCTGCTGATAAAATATCGTCTTTTGCTCGAATACTTATTGCATCAGCAACAGCCTGAGCTTCACGAACAACCATCCCCTCGTCCACTGTTTGGATGATTCTATTTTCCATAATCACTTTGCCATCAATAATTGATGTTTCTACCTCATGACCCCTAGCAGAATAGACAAGGTTTGGTACAATATTACGAATTGGTGTGGAGAATACTGGGCTCAAATTTGCTTCCGCAAGGTTTACAATGATGAGATCTGCTTTTTTTCCAGGTGCTATCGAGCCAATCTCATGACTAAGCCCGATAGCTCTTGCAGATTCAATCGTTGCAAGTCTCAGAGCTAATGTTGAAGGAAATACAACAGGATTACTTCTCTTGACCTTACTTAAGATCGCAGCGAACTTCATCTCATTGAACATATTATTACAATTGTTCCCCGGTGCTTGATCGGAGCCTAAAGCTCCCTTCCCACCACTTTCAATAAATGTTAAGAGCGGAGGAACTAATCCATCTATGATTCCAATACTTCCGGCACAATAAATCATTGAACTGCCTCTTTTTGCTAACAACTTTGTCTCATCGTCTGTCGCCTCTGTTAAATGTACTGCTAATAATCGTTCATCTAAGAATCCATGCTCATCCAAGAATGGGATGGATCTCTTACCATATCGTTTGACCATTTGATCAATTTCACGGTCTCCTTGAGCAACATGCATATGTAATCTTGTATCATATTTAAGAGCTAGCTCCTTCATTTCCTTTAAGAGCTCAAGGCTCATCATATCTGGTCCATGGGGTCCTAGCATAGCGGTTATTCTACCATTCTCAGTTTCATGCCATTTCTCTAGTAATTCAATATTATTTATTAATTTCCTTTCACCGATTTCCGGATAAAATGGATAGAGTTCTCCAACAGGTAAATCTCCAATATCATCAGGAATCTCATTAACAAGCTCTGCTACTCTTGCTCTTGCACCTATTTTCACATAATTTTCTACCAGCTTTGGCATCGATGAATCATAATCACCAAATGTTGTAGTGCCAGCTTTAATTCCCTCAACAATATTTAACATTGATCCTTTGATGCTTTCTTCTTCTGTTAAGTGCTTCATAAAAGGCCAAAGGCCTTTTTGCATCCAATTGGACATATCCTGAGCCACACCTCGAAAAATCGCCATCCCTGTATGAATATGAGCATCAATTAGTCCAGGTAACACGGCTTTACCTTTTGCATCAATTAATCGTTCAGCCTGATAATTTTGTTGGATAACATCGGTCTTGTCTACTGCTTCAATCTTATTTCCTTTAATGGCAACAGCCCCATTTTCGATCATTCCAACACCTTTGCCCTCCATCGTTAAGACAAAGCCATTTGCAATTATTAAATCAACTTTCATTTCATTACCCCCTTAATCTCCTATTATATATTGAATATCATATCATTAAAGTGTTTATATTTTCTATATTCTGATAAATACAGACCTTATCAAAAAAGCTATAAAACTTTAAATTTTTATTTCATTGAAGTATCAATGATGTAAGCGTTATATTCATTTTTACTCAAAAAATATGATTGACATGTTTCAATATAATCTATATTATTCAAATTAGCCAAAAAAACTGAATAATAATTCTTATCCAGAGTGACCGAGGGATCAGGCCCTTCGACGTCCAGCAACCTCCTTTTTAGGGAAAGGTGCTACTTCCTGCAGAATGAAATTTATTCTGAAAGATAAGTCGTATGAACTATTATTGCGATGCCTCTTTCAGATGAAAGAGGCTTTTTTTCATGAATCATTCAACCAATAAACATACTTTTCCTATCTACATACTGAAATGGGTGAAAAAACTTGTTAGAAATTAAAAACTTAGTAAAACAATACAAAACGAAAAAAGGAACAATCCTTGGTGTCGACAACGTTTCAATTTCCATCAACAAAGGCGAGATTTTCGGAATTGTTGGCTATAGTGGTGCTGGTAAAAGCTCGTTATTAAGATGCTTGAACCTATTAGAGAAGCCAACTTCTGGTGAAGTCATCATTGATGGGATTTCACTAACAAAGCTATCTAAAAAAGATTTAAGAAGAACTCGGCAAAAAATCGGCATGATTTTTCAACACTTTTATCTAGTAAGCTCAAAAACTGTGTTTGAAAATGTAGCCTTTGCATTAAAGGCTGCAAACAAATCAAACAAGGAAATTGAAACAAAGGTGACAGAGTTGCTTAAAATGGTAGGGTTGGCTGATAAGCGTGATGTCTATCCTTCCCAATTAAGTGGTGGCCAAAAGCAAAGAGTTGGAATTGCAAGAGCATTAGCAAATGACCCAGCTGTTTTACTTTGTGACGAAGCAACCTCCGCACTTGATCCAAGCACAACCAAATCAATTCTGCAATTGTTACGAAAAATCAATAAAGAATTAGGGTTAACGATTGTGTTAATCACACATGAGATGGAGGTTGTAAAAGAAATTTGCGATCGGATGGCGGTTATGCAGGATGGCAAAGTGGTTGAAGAAGGTCCGGTGTATGAACTCTTTTCAAATCCTGTTCAACCATTAACGCGTGACTTTATCAATACAATCCTACAATTTGAGCTTCCAGATCACTTAATTGAAAACAGAAAAGGAACGATTATTAAGATTTATTTCAAAGGAACCATTGCTGAGGATTCCGTTGTATCTGATGTTCTTCAAACGTTCAAGGTCCGTGGAAATATCCTGCACGGCAAAATCGAGTACATCAAAGAAACACCTTTAGGAATTTTTATCATGGAATTAACGGGTGAACAGGATGAAGTTAAAAAGGCAATCAATTATATCCAGTCCCGAACTGAGAATTTGGAGGTGATTCATGATGTTATTTGATGTCGCTCATTTAATCGAATTACTTCCTGATATTAACAAGGCATTTTTTCAAACCATTTATATGGTGGGCATTTCAATGCTTGTCGCAACCATTATTGGCCTGCCACTAGGAATTCTCCTCTTTGTATCTGACAAGGGATTGTTCTTAGAAAACCTAGTTGTTAAATCAATCCTTGGTTTTATTGTGAATATCGTAAGATCCATACCTTATATCATTTTACTCGTAGCACTTATTCCATTAACTAAATTTCTTACTGGGACGATTATTGGGCCTACAGCTGCCTCAGTTTCACTCTCAGTTGCAGCGATACCTTTTTTTGCTAGAATTGTAGAAACATCCTTACGTGAAATAGACAAAGGAGTCATTGAAGCAGCAGTAGCTGTCGGAGCTTCTCCTTGGATGATTATTAAGGATGTGCTTATTCCTGAAGCAAAGCCAGGGATAGTGCAAGGTGCCACACTTACTATCATTAGTCTAGTTGCTTATTCAGCCATGGCAGGATTTGTTGCCGGTGGTGGTATGGGAGATTTAGCGATTCGTTTTGGTTACTATCGTTATGACGATACAATTATGATCGCGACAGTTGCAATCTTAATCTGTCTAGTCCAGCTTATCCAATTTGGTGGCGACCAAATTGCAAGACTAGTAGATAAGCGTTAAATATAAAATAGAACATTCGGGGGAATAAAACATGAAGAAATTATTATTATCAATTATTTTACTACTATCTATCGGTCTACTTGCTGCATGTGGCAGTAGTGAAGGAGAAAATGCAGGATCAGAAGACAAAAAAGAAATCAAATTCGGAGCAACAGCTGGCCCATATAGTGATATGATCACAAAGGCAATCCAACCTATTCTTGAGGAAAAAGGCTACAAAGTAACCATCATTGAGTTCAGTGATTACATTCAACCAAACATGGCATTATCAACTGGCGACATTGACGCAAACCTTTTCCAACACAAGATTTACCTAGAATCATTTGCAAAAGAACATAGCTTAGAACTTTCAGAAATTATTTCAGTACCAACAGCACCAATGGGAATCTATTCAAACAAATTCTCTTCATTAGAAGAAGTGACTGACGGAAGTAGTATTGCTATTCCAAATGATCCAACAAATGCTGCACGTGCATTCTTAATCTTAGAAGATGCTGGTCTTATCACATTAGATCCTGAGGCTGAGACTTTAACTGTCTCTGAAAAAGATGTTACCGAAAATGTAAAAAACCTTAAATTCGAACCAATTGAAGCGGCGCAGCTTCCTCGTGCTGTAGAAAGCGTTGATTTATCAGCTGTTCCTGGAAACTTTGCATTAGCTGCGGAAATGGATCTTTTATCTGCCCTTCAATTAGAAAATATGCCTGACCAATATCGTAACCGTATTGTTGTTAATACTTCAGACTTAAAAGCACAATTTGCAAAAGACATCAAAGAAGCTGTAGAATCAGCTGAATTTGAAGCAACCATTGATGAGCAATTCCAAGGCTTCGGAAAACCAGAATGGATGACGAAATAACAATATTTTTTAAGAGACTGTTTACTTAAACAGTCTCTTTATTTAAGAAAGGATGTGTATTAAGGGATGGAAAGAATTGAAGTAAGAGGAGCACCTAGTTATTATGCTTGCGAGGTCGGAATATTAGACCAGCTAGAAAGCCTGCTTTTAAGCAATAAGCTATTTAGATGTTTAGTGATTACAGGAGAAAAATCATGGGATGCAATCACCTCCTATTTCCCTACTATGACTGATATTCATATTCAAATAGATACATACAATGGAGAATGTACGCTTCATGAAATATCTAGAATTTCACAAATAATCATTGAACAGCATTTTGATGCAATTATTGGAATTGGTGGAGGCAAGGTTTTAGACTTAGCTAAAGGTGTTGGCCACGAAACGACAAAAGAAGTTGTCCTTATTCCAACCCTTGCCTCAACTTGTGCAGCATGGACACCGTTGAGTGTCATCTACAATGAAGAAGGTCAATTTACACATTATACCATTTTTCCAAAAAGCCAATTATTAGTCTTAATTGAACCAAGAGCGATTTTAAACTCACCGAAACGCTTCTTAATCGCTGGAATTGCCGATACACTGGCAAAATGGTATGAGGCTGATGTATTAATTCAGCAGCTTGAAGATGTCCCAATCGTTGTCAACATCGCTCATCAAATGGCAAAACTATGTAAAGAAGAATTGCTTGAACATAGTAATATTGCAATACAAGACCTAGAAGCAAACACCCTTTCAGCTTCTCTCCTAAAAGTCATTGAAACCAATATTGTTGCTGGTGGAATGGTAGGTGGGTTTGGTGATCAATATGGCAGAATTGCTGGAGCACATGCAGTGCATAATGGATTAACAGCTGTAAACGAAACACATCATCTATTACATGGTGAAAAAGTTGCCTATGGTATTCTCGTTCAGCTTGCTCTTGAAGAAAAGTGGCAGGAAATTAAAGAGCTTGTTCCTTTCTATCAATTGCTAGAGCTACCATATAAGCTTGAACAACTGCATTTAAATGGTGAAAATCTAGAAAAGCTTCAAACAATTGCTCGTGCGATACTTCTTCCTCATGAGTCGATTCACCTTATGGAAATGAATTTGACTGAAGTGAAGATTCTACAAGCCATTTATACGCTTGAAGATCTAATTCATCAACCTTTTTAAGACAAAAAAGCTTGGTACCCCAAGCTTTTTTGTCTTTATCTATATTCCCATTCAATATCTTTTCTATCATTTAAGGATTTAATTGTTTTTAGATGATCTGTCTTACCTCTGACTTCATAATGATTGATATATTTATCATCCATGCTTAACGTTAAAGAGTTCGTCACTAACAAACCATTCGCCTCTTCATTAGTAGTCATTATTTCTACTACATAATCTCTCTCATTAAACCTTACCCTATCATTTAAATCCCTTTTCAACTTCACTTCAGATAAATCCTTTAGAATACTTGAGATGATTTCTTCATCATTAATCGTCACGCGGGCTTTCACATTTGTAGGTTCAGCTGGATCATATATTTTGATTGTTATGCTTTTGACTATCGTTTCCTCATTGATCTGTTTTGAATACAGTTTTTGAAACGTTGGATAATTATTTTGGATAATGATAAATAGTCCCAAACTTATGATAATGAAAGCAATACCAATAGCTATAATTTTCCTCAAACCCTTTTCCCTCCTTTTATCAAAGTTAGATGTTTTAAGATATAAATGATTGGAAAGTTGGATATGTGAGCAAAAGTGAGACCCCGCAGGACGCGGAGTGTATTCAGGCTGCTGCTTTATAAGTACAATATATGTTAATACAGCCTTTCATTTAAATCCTATAGTTTTATACGAACAAAGCCCAATAATGATTCAATTTTCCAATAATTAATGATGTCATTAAATAATTGCTAACAAAAAAAAAGATAAGCTACTATTAAAGAAGTATGTTTAAAGGAGAATTATATGAAGAAGGTTGAAGTATTTATCTTATCTGGGTTTCTTGGTAGTGGTAAAACAACCCTACTAACGAACCTGTTGACTCAAGAAAAAGAACAAGGCCGTAAAGTTGCGGTCGTTATGAATGAACTAGGAAGTGTATCTGTTGATTCCGATGCTATAGGAGAAGATACTCCATTAAAAGAGCTATTAAATGGATGTGTTTGTTGTACTATTCAAGGACAGCTAGAAGTACATCTTCAAGGATTATTACAAGAAAACGAACTAGATTCTATTTATATTGAAACAACTGGAGTTGCCCACCCAATTGAGGTATTAGATGCCTGTCTCTCTCCTCTATTCGCAGACCAATTAGCCGTTCAATCAATCATTACAATGGTCGATGCAAAGCGTTGGCAAGAACGAGATTCAATGAGCATTCAATTACATAAGCTCCTGCAGGAACAAATCAGACATGCTGATGTTGTCTTAATTAATAAAGTGGATCAACTTTCAGAGGCTGAACAAGCAAAGACAGTCATGGAAATCCAATCCATCAATCCTAAGGGAAGATGCTTACTTACTCAATATTCATCAGTGAATCTCGATGCATTGAGATTAGATCGACCAATAAAGAAAGTGGCTCGTGAATCGACACATGTAGAGAATGATCTGCATGTGAAGTCCTATGTTCATCAATTTAGCGTCCCACTTGATTTAGATATTTTTGAAGATTGGTTAAAAGGAATGCCTGATACCATTTATAGAATAAAAGGTTATTTAAAATTCACACATTCTAAGCATGTGTATCTATTCCAATACTCATACGGAATGCCAATTTATATGAAAGAGCTTATGGATTATCCATTAAATGTTGTATTTATTGGTGAAGGCTTAAGCCGTGAATGGCTCAAAGATGAAATGAACCGTCTCGAAGTCCTTTCAACTCTATAATGTGAATAGAGATTCTATATTTGGTTATGTTAAAACTGAGCAATCGTCTGGTTGCTCAAAACTACGTCGGGAGTGATGTATCATGGCAAGAAACAAACTTTTGGTTCCTGGTTCAGCTAATGCGCTAGATCAAATGAAAGCCGAAATTGCCAATGAGTTTGGAGTTCAACTTGGTGCTGATACGACCGCTCGTGCAAACGGTTCTGTTGGTGGCGAGATGACCAAACGTCTAATCAAAATGGCAGAACAGCAACTTGGAAATGGACAACAACAATAATGTTCATTCCGAAAAAGGCTCTCCTATATGGAGGGCTTTTTTATATGTAAAAAAGCTGATATTAGAAATCAGCTTTTTCGATGGTATGCGGTTGTATCAATACTATGTTAGTCCCCATTGGTTCATAGGCAACTTTTTTCCCCTTCGCATCAATCATAGTTACACCAAAAAAAATCATACACACAAGAAGAATTCCAAAAAGCATGACAATCATGAAATTTTTAACCAATACCATTTTTAATCACCCTACAATATAGTCGTTATAACTTCAAAATAGTTACCTTCCAATATATTTATGATTAGCCTATTTTATGTCGATTAATTATTAGATTTAAGTATGATCCTCACATTCATCTAAATATGTACATACATTATAGTAAGGGGAAGGAGGGGATATACATGCCAAACTGTATCTTACTTTATTTAGCTTGCATCTTATCTGGCTTTGCTCTTCTACAAATCACATTAACTGGAGCACTAGCAGCCTTAACTCCTATTATTCACATCATTGCAACAGTAGTTATCATTATTTTTGCCAGTGTGATTATTTACAAAGGATTTGTTTCGCTCTTTAAGAGGTAATGTCTATCTATTACTTGAGATATCTTTATAAAAAAGGCTGTTTTCGTATATATTGTTGCTTTTAATACCGCAGCCTGAATACACTCCACGTCCTGTGGGGACCCACGCATCCCACGGGAGTCCCCCGTGTATTCAGACTGCTAGAAATGTCATTCTCAATTATTCATCTCAAAACAACAACAAACTTTGAGAAAAAAGCCATAAAAAAAAGAGGCTGTTCTCTAGGACAGCCTCTTTCCCATTATGATGCGTACATACTTTCAACTTGTTTTTGTAATTCTTCATTTTCAAGATACTCATCATACGCCATTTGCTTATCAATTAAACCATTTGGTGTAATCTCAATAATTCGGTTTGCAATTGTTTGAACAAACTGGTGATCATGAGATGTGAATAGAACAGAACCCTTGAACGCAATTAAGCCATTATTTAATGATGTAATTGATTCTAAGTCAAGATGGTTTGTAGGGTCATCAAGCAATAATACATTCGCACCGCTAAGCATCATTTTTGATAACATACAACGAACCTTCTCTCCCCCTGAAAGGACACTAGCTTTTTTCATTACTTCTTCACCAGAGAATAGCATTCTTCCTAAGAATCCACGTAAGAAACTCTCACTTTGGTCATTCGGAGAGAATTGACGAAGCCAATCAACTAATGTAACATCGCTGTTCTCGAAGTATTCAGAGTTATCCTTAGGGAAGTAAGCTTGTGATGTTGTAATTCCCCATTTAAATGTGCCGCTGTCAGCTTCCATTTCACCCATCAAGATTTTTAACAATGTCGTTTTAGCAATTTCATCTTTTCCAACAAGGGCAATCTTATCACCTTTGTTCATGATAAAGCTGACATTATCAAGTACTTTGACACCATCAATTGTTTTTGTCAGACCTTCTACACGTAATAAATCATTACCAACCTCACGCTCAGGTGTGAAGCCTACAAATGGATATTTACGAGAAGATGGCTTAATATCATCAAGTGTAATTTTATCTAATAACTTCTTACGTGAAGTTGCTTGCTTAGATTTAGATGCATTTGCACTAAAGCGAGCAATAAAGGCTTGAAGCTCTTTAACTTTCTCTTCTTTTTTCTTATTTGCTTCCTGTGTTAACTTTGAAGCAAGCTGGCTAGATTCATACCAGAAATCGTAGTTCCCAACATAAATTTGAATTTTCCCATAGTCTAAGTCAGCCATATGTGTACAAACCTTGTTCAAGAAGTGACGGTCATGAGATACAACAATAACGGTATTTTCAAAATTGATTAAGAAGTCCTCTAACCATTTAATCGCCTTTAAATCCAAGTGGTTGGTAGGCTCATCTAGTAGAAGGATGTCTGGCTTACCAAATAACGCTTGCGCTAATAACACCTTCACCTTATCTCCACCAGTAAGGTCTGCCATTTTCTTTGTGTGCAATTCTTCAGAAATTCCTAATCCTTTTAATAAAATCGCAGCTTCTGATTCAGCTTCCCAACCGTTCAACTCTGCAAATTCACCTTCAAGCTCAGCTGCTCTCATACCATCTTCATCTGAGAAATCAGCCTTCATATAAATCGCATCTTTTTCTTGCTTTACTTCATACAAACGTGCATGCCCCATAATAACAACATTTAATACTTCATGCTCTTCATATTCAAAGTGATTTTGCTTTAATACTGCTAAGCGCTCTCCTGGAGTCATGTGAACATCACCAGTTTGAGGCTCAATTTCTCCAGATAGAATCTTTAAGAACGTTGATTTCCCCGCTCCATTTGCTCCGATCAAGCCATAACAGTTACCAGGTGTGAATTTTATATTTACATCTTCAAATAGCTTGCGATCTCCGTATCGTAAGCCAACATTCGTTACTGTAATCATATATTGTAAATCCTCCATTTCAGGGAGTTGTATGAGCTACCCTTGTTAAAAAAAATTCGTATAATAAAAGTCTTATTATACGATACCAATTCACTATTATAAAGGACGAATGTATCCTTGTCCACTAACCAATACCACATCCTCCAGATAATTGCATCGTTCACGCATAATTTTCACTTAAATCATAATACTAATGATTGATGTTCAGTTGAATATCAATCGTTTCGTGTTTTCCAATCCAAATATGAGGTGATATGGAATGAGCTATCGAGATCAATTAGATGCACACTCTAAACAGTTTCACCATAATTGGACACGACCTAAGCGCTCTAAATCGCAAGTAAACGGGCACACAGAGATGTCCCAAACGAATATAATCTTAAGAAGTAATGCGAAAGCACATAGGTGGTAAGGAAATACCTCGAGACGTGAGAAGGAAGGCACAGACCGTGCCTTCTTTTCTAATGTTCATATATCATTTTCTTTGACATTCCTCCATCAACTACAAGGTCAATGCCTGTGACAAAGTCATTTGCTTCGTCAGTTAAATAGAGACAGGCCCGCGCAATATCCTCTGCCCTACCCACTCTGCCTGAAGGATGTTGTTTGTGATCAATTTCTCGTAATTCCTCGTAATCATTCACTTCAATCCAACCGGGGCTAACGGAATTCACTTTAATCTTATCCTCGCCTAATGTAATAGCTAGTGAATGTGTTAGAGCGACAATTCCACCTTTAGAGGCTGAATAGCATTCTGTATTTGGTTCAGACATCCAAGCTCTTGTGGAAGCTATATTTACAATTGCACCACCATTTTTATTCAAACGCATATGTTTAGCTGCCTCTTGAGAGACTAAAAATACACTTCGCAAATTTGTATTAATGACTTTGTCCCACTCTTCAATCGTTACATCATAAAAGGACTTAAATGTTGAGATGCCAGCATTATTAATAACAATATCAATTTTTCCGAAAGTCTCCATGATTTTATGTATTAATGAGATAATTTCGTGTTGACTTGATACGTCAGTTTTAACAAAAAGCGCTTTTCCACCATCTTGATTGTTGATATGTAAAGTAACCTGTTGACCTAATTCTTCATTAATATCTGCTATAACAACATTAGCACCCTTTTTTGCATAAGTTAGTGCGACAGTTTTACCAATTCCATGAGCAGCACCTGTTACAATTACTACCTTATCCTGAAAACTCATCATCTCAACTCCTATTTATTAATTTCATACCAATAGTATATCAATAATTGTATCCAAAGGCTGTTTTCTCAAAGTTTGTTGTTTTTTGAGGTGAATTAGTTGAGAATAGATTTCTAGCAGACTGAATACATGGGGGACTCCCGTGGGACTAGTTGGCTCCCACAGGACGCGGAGTGTATCCAGGCTGCGGTATCAAAAGCAACAATATATACGAAAACAGCCTATCCAAAAAAGACTCCCCATAAGGAAAGTCTCTATTTCACATTTATTTTGCGAATTTGTGATTACCAATTGTCGTTGTTACTTCTCTTGATAAGATCCAGGTATTCGAACTCTTTGCTGGATTATAGAAATACAATGAACCTCTACCCTGTCCACGAAATGCAATAGCTTCATCTACTGCACGCTTAGCACTTGCATCTGCAGCTTCTTTAATCGTCCCATTTGCTACAGGTGAAAAAGCATAACCACCATTTGGAGTACGTTCGTTAATGACTCCTGACACTGTATTTGGGAAGAGTGAGCTATCAACACGATTAAGAACAACTGTTGCTACAGCTACCTTTCCGGCATATGGCTCACCTTTTGCTTCAGCATGGACTATTCTTGCTAATAGATCCTTCTCTGCTGCTGTCAAAGACTGTGGAATCATTAATTTTTGTCCTGGATAAATGATATTACTAGTTTGCTTATTTACTTGTTTCAATGAATTCACTGAGACGCTATTGGCAGTAGCAATCTTCCATAGGGTATCACCTGATTTAACCGTATATGATGTTGAAGCTGCTTCAGTATTTGCATTAATCGTTAAAATCGATAATGCAAGAGTCGAAGTAATCACTAGCTTTTTTAATAATTTCATGTTGTATCCTCCTAGTATTCTTTTTCTCTACTAGAAGGTACCAGTTGTAATACAATGAATCATTGACCAAAAAATGGATACATTCAGAAAACCCTTGTTAGTAAACTATTCTTTTATCAAATGGAAGATTTTTCTCCTTGATTATATTTACCACTATTCTCATAATTAGGATTTTATTGGATTGAATATGTCGCGTGTAACAAAAAAGTAACAGTATCTTAGCTACGTGCTTCATCCTGATATGTATAAATCACCTCACCACCATGTAAGGCAATTCCACGAAAATGTTTGAAATCAGACCTTTCCACCAACACTTTACGGAAAGCCAAAAACTGATCCTTTGACACTCGATATTCATTTAATTCTTTGTCTCTTAGTTTATTAAAAATTTCAGTAATAAATTCCTCGTTCATACTCCACCTCATAGTCATTTAACTTGTTCTAGAAAATGCTGCAATATTCGAGCAGTTAGCCCCCAAATGACTTTATCCTCAAAGAAGTAGAAATACTCATTCGTTGATCTTAGTCTCCATTCATAATTCTCTCCACCAGGAATTAAATGATAAGGGAAATTCTCCTCTGGCTCAATTCTTGCATGTATATTGTATATTTTCGGTTCAGTTTGTAATAGAAATGATAAAGGCACTGTGAAAACCTCTTCCACTTCTGAAGGATTAGGAAGGATATTCTTTGGTGTCGTAATTACTCCAATATACGGATAAACCATCATTCCAAATGGTGAAACGATATAATCCAATGGAGATACTTGCTCTATACACTCAATAGAAACCCCTAACTCCTCTGACGTTTCTCTCAATGCTGCATATTCAATTGTTTTATCCTTTTTGTCAACTTTCCCACCTGGAAAACAAATTTCACCAGGCTGTCTTCTTAAGTGCTTAGATCTCACCTCAAATAAAACATGTGTTTCACCATTCACTTCAAGAAGAGGCAAAAGAATCGCATATTTCGAGAAGTTATCACTACCTAGAATTGTAGGCTCATGGTTCTTAAGTGCTGATACAACTGAATCTATACGCATCATATGTTCACCTCTTATTCCTAGTTGCCTTTGTGAACCCACCTGAATGAAGCTCTATTTAGGCTGATGGATTACAGTTAACAAAAAACAGACACTTACATTCAATACCATTATATTGTTATTTGTAATAGCAAAGCAACTTTGTTAATTTATCTGACATTAAAACATATTTTTCTAGTATTCTAATAAAAAAGACTTTACGCAGACCGAAATATAAGGCAAAATGAAAAAAATGGATTATTTAAAGGAGCGATAACATGAAAATTGCTGAAATTGGTAATATCATTGAATTTAAAGACGGATTAAAGGGAATCGTCGAAAAGGTGAATGAAAACTCTGTTATTGTGGATTTAACTTATATGGATAATTACCGTGATATGGATTTGGAAAGACGGACTGTAGTTAATCATAAAAACTATACAATTGTAAGTTAATTGTTTTTTACTTTTAATATTATTAATTATTGTAAGCGCAACCTGTTAATTTTTTCAATTATATTCAAAAGTAAACGCCCTAATCACATCATTTATTTTATAATTAGGGCGTTTCAAGTAAAAGCGTATTTGATTATCGGTTATCTATCTTCTCAGGATACAGATCATGATTCATCATTCGATATTCTGCCATCTTCTCAAATTTAGTGCCTGGTCGACCATAATTTGTATATGGATCAATTGAAATCCCACCACGTGGAGTAAATTTCCCCCAAACCTCAATATATCTAGGATCCATCAATTTAATTAAATCCTTCATAATAATATTCACACAATCTTCATGGAAATCACCATGGTTTCTGAAGCTAAATAAGTAAAGCTTCAATGATTTACTCTCAACCATTTTTATTTCTGGAATATAACTAATATAAATCGTTGCAAAATCAGGCTGACCTGTTTTTGGGCATAGACTTGTAAATTCTGGACAGTTAAATTTCACAAAGTAATCTCTGTCAGGGTGTTTATTATCAAATGATTCTAAAATGTCTGGTGAATATTCAAATAAATAATTCGTTCCTTGATTTCCTAAAAGCGTAACGTCTGTTAATTCTTCATCTTTTCTTCCTGTCATTCCAATACATCCTTTCACTTAAACAAAAAACCAGACCCCTAAGGATCTAGTTTCCTTAGTTTTTTATAGAGGGTTTTTGCTAGAACCTCTCCCATCTCCTTAGACCTTATAGAAATGGAAATCGATTTTTCTATTTTTTACTATCATACTATACCATTATCTCCCGCAACAAACCAGTAGAAAAAAAACTCAAATTAGGCTCCAATTGATCTTTTCTTACCAATTTTCGGCTGCAAGCTTAACATAAGCTTTGTCTTTGATACTGAATAGATAACAAGGGCTGACCATATGAAGATAAATGTAATCATATGAGTTTTCGTAAATTCCTCATTATATAGGAACACACCAATCATCAAACTAATTGTAGGTGATACATATTGTATAATTCCGACCATCGTTAACGGAATTCGTCTAGCTGCCTGCGCGAACCAAAGTAGTGGTAAAGCAGTCGCCACACCAGCACCCATTAGTAATAATTGTTGTGAAATACTCGTTTGTGAGAATGTGTCCGTTCCATTAACAAAGCTAGATACTAAAAAGATTAATGCAACCGGCGTAATCAACATTGTTTCTAGCATTAAGCCAATTAGAGAATCAAGATTTGTTAACTTTTTCGCTAATCCATATAATCCAAAAGTTACAGCAAGTGTCAATGATACCCATGGAAAACTTCCGTATTGAAGGGTTAAAATTAACACCCCGACCCCTGCTAATGAGAAGGAAATGGTTTGCCAAAAGCTTACTCGTTCTTTTAATACGAGCACCCCTAATAATACACTTACTAAAGGATTAATATAGTAGCCTAAACTCGTCTCAATAATATGGTTATTGTTAACCGCCCAAATAAATATAAACCAATTACCGGTCACTAATATTGATGATAGGATAACACCTAGTAATATCTTTCGATTTTTCAGTAAATGTGTAACTTCATTTTTTAACTTCATTGCTTTCTTAGATAGAAAGATAATGACTAACACAAAAACAAATGACCAAACAATTCGATGTGCCAATATTTCTACAGCAGAAATTGTATCAAGCAACTTCCAATATAGAGGTAACACCCCCCAAAGCAAATACGCCATAAAGGCATACAATATCCCTGCATTATAGTCTTTCCGCCCTGCATCCTGCATTTGACTCAATCCCCACTTTAGAAAATGAAATGTACTTCAGATTTATTGACTTTTTCAAAAATATTTCGTAACTAGAAATAAAGAATAGATTCATTATAGGATTTATTTGTCATTTTAACAATAAAAACACATCGTAAATGTTTGTTCTTTTATGAAGAAAATTGTTGTTTTATTTAATGGTTCATTCGTGTTAGAGTAGTAAATATATGTATGTAGATATTAGATCAGGTTTGGTGAAACATGTTAATTAAATTACAAAGACGTACAAAATTATTAGTCTTAAATTTATTACGGATCAAAGATAAAGCCCATAGTATTGCACTTGGATTTTCAATTGGATTTATTATTAATTTTGTACCTTCCTTTGGTTTAGGTCCAATTATTTCAACAACTGCCGCAAGAATCTTTAGAGGTAATGCAATTGCAGGATTAATTGGAGGAGTATTATTCATTTGGATCTTTCCATTTTTATTTTACTTAAACCTTGTGATCGGTCATTTATTTGTTCCTATTGAAATGATAGAAAATGAGGGTGTACTTGATGATACTGGAGAGGTTCTTGCTACAGGCTTAACCATTGGTAAGGCTTTTATAGTAGGTATGTTCATTAATATTGTTTGGGCTAGTATTCTTACTTACTATACAATCTATTTTATCATCAACAAACATCGTGTCTCCTTATTAAGATTTATACACAAAAAATGGAACATCAAATCACCAAGAACATGAGAAGTCCCTAGACCTACTCTATTTCTGTATTAGCACAAAAAAAGAAGGGAAATCCTTCCCTTCACATTTATCTAAACATCTGATCATAATATTTTGAAGGTAACATCAACACGCCTAGCAAAGCAAAACTCATATATCCAAATATTGGATACAGAACTGAGATTAAAGAACTATACCCTAACAAACTTATCCCGTATGCTATCACGATAATCCCCATCATAATCATGACATTTGGCAATCTTATCATCTGCTTTAATTGCCGCTGCAAACCAAAAATGTCCCCAATCACAGACGTAAAAATTTCACCATATATAACAAAAATATAAATCCAATGTAAGGAAAGAAAGGTTGTCTTCATAACCTCAGCCATTGGGATCTCGAGCTCTAATACATCTGGTATAGAAGACAGGGATATATGACTTGATACTAAGATAAGACAAAGAGCCAATCCTCCGACGATACCTCCCCATTTAAGACTAGATTCATGCTTCACCTCTTTAGCTAAAGGAACTAATACAGCCTGTGCCATCGCAAGATTAAAAGCTGCATATGTAAATGGGGACACGAGCCAATCAAGGCTCCTCTGACTAGATTCGTCCGGAATAATAAATAATGACATTTCACCTTCGACAACTATTCTCAGTGCTATAATCGTACTAAAAAAAATTAACATTGGAACAACAACCATATTAACCCCATACAAACCCTTTATACCGAATAGTAACACTCCTATAGCAAGAATAATCGTAACGATCACTCCGCTCTGATACGGGAATCCTAATTGCTCGTGAAAGACGGCCCCCGCACCTGATAGCATAACAGATGTCACCCCAATTAAAACGATGAGCATTAATCCATTAATAAACCAACCTATTCTTCTCCCAAATAGATACTCATTAAATTCCATATAAGAATTCGCCCGTATTTGTCTTGCAATCATCATCATCTTTGCACCGAGCCACATAAATAGAATGCCAGTAATGATGATTCCCACTAATCCATAAATTCCATACTGTGTAAAAAATTCAACGATTTCTCTCCCTGTTGCAAATCCTGCTCCTACTACTGTACCAACATAAACAGCTGCTACTTGAAATACTTCTCTCCACTTTACCAACATTGCTGCACCTCACAAATGAACTTGGACTATGGTGAATAACTTCTATATTTATATGTTAATGAAGACTAATTAAGACGAGCTTTAGTAATTCATTTAACTGTTTAATAAAAGATTTATTTTCAGTCTAATATTAATTGGAGTTAATATTTGTAGGAGTCTGAATACACGTAGACTTCCGCAGAACGCGGAGTATATTCAGGCTGCAGCTTTAAAACAAGAAGGACCTTTATTACTTTCATTAGAATGAGGATTTTCCAATAATTAGCGCAATCAAAAAACTTGAAAGTCAAAAAAGGTCAAATTATAATATAGTCAAAGGTCAAAATTAGTCAAAACAAAGATTTTAGAAGGAGGACTTCTTAATGAAATGTCATGTATGTCAATCTAATGAAGCGACTGTTCAATTGAATATCCAATTAAATGATGAGTTAAAGCAAGTTCTTCTATGTAGTACTTGTTATTCAAAAGAGAAGAACAACTTTAAGATACCTTCAAACTCTAATGGTAGTTCACCATTTTCATTTGATGAAATGTTCAAGGGATTTTCTAACTTCAATACAAATAGTCAACAAGAAGCGAATTCAAAACAAGGCAAAAAGAACAATGGTTTCCTAGATCAATTTGGTCGAAATCTATCTCATATGGCACGTGCTGGTTTAATTGATCCTGTCATTGGACGAGATGAAGAAGTAGCAAGAGTCATTGAAATTTTAAATCGTCGTAATAAAAATAACCCTGTCTTAATTGGTGAGCCTGGAGTTGGTAAAACGGCCATCGTAGAAGGATTAGCATTAAAAATTGCTACAGGTGAGGTTCCTAATAAGCTACTTAATAAAGAAGTCTACTTACTTGATGTTGCTTCTTTAGTAGCAAATACAGGAGTTCGTGGTCAATTCGAAGAACGTATGAAAAAACTAATCTCAGAGCTTCAAAAACGGAAAAATGTGATTTTGTTTATAGATGAAATTCATTTAATTGTTGGTGCAGGTTCTGCAGAAGGCTCAATGGATGCTGGGAACATCTTAAAGCCTGCTTTAGCAAGAGGAGAACTACAACTTGTTGGGGCAACCACCTTAAAGGAATATCGTCAAATTGAAAAAGATGCAGCACTTGAACGAAGATTCCAACCCATTACTGTTCAAGAGCCTTCTATTGATGAAGCGATACTCATCCTTCAAGGTATCAAATCTAAATATGAAGATTTCCATGATGTTCTGTATACAAACGATGCAATTAACGCTTGTGTCACGTTATCACATCGATATATTCAAGATCGCTTTCTTCCAGATAAAGCAATCGACCTTCTGGATGAAGCTGGATCCAAAAAGAATCTCACCTTAAATAAACCAAATCTAAAAGAAATCCAAGAAAGACTAAGTGCCATCTCCTCTGAAAAAGAAAAAGCAGCATCTGAGGAAAACTATGAACTAGCTGCAAAACTAAGACATGAAGAAATACTTCTAGAAAAGCAGTTAGAAAAAGCAGAAAATCTCGACCAAAAAGGCACTGTTCATTTAGAAGATATCCAAGAGATTATTGAAAAGAAGACAGGGATCCCTGTTGGAAAACTTCATGAAAATGAACAAATGAAGATGAAACAACTAGAGCAAGCTTTAGCTAGCAAAGTCATTGGTCAGGATGAAGCTGTTAAGAAAGTCTCAAAAGCAATTAGACGTAGTCGTGCTGGTCTAAAGGCAAAAAATCGTCCAATAGGGAGCTTTTTATTTGTTGGTCCTACTGGTGTAGGTAAAACAGAATTATCCAAAGCCTTAGCTCAAGAATTATTCGGAACAAAGGAAAGCATGATACGTTTAGATATGAGTGAGTATATGGAGAAACATTCAATTTCAAAAATCATTGGTTCTCCTCCAGGCTATATTGGTCATGAAGAAGCAGGACAGTTAACTGAAAGAGTTCGTAGAAATCCTTATAGTATCATTTTATTAGATGAAATTGAGAAAGCACATCCAGATGTTCAGCATATGTTCTTGCAGATCTTAGAAGATGGTCGTTTAACTGATAGCCAAGGAAGAACAATCAACTTCAAAGAAACTGTTATCATCATGACGAGTAATGCTGGTGTTGGACATAAAAAGATTACGGTTGGCTTTGATCAATTTGGAACTGACGCAATCAAGGAAAGCACCATCTTAGAATCTCTTGGTTCATTCTTCAAGCCAGAATTCTTAAACAGATTTGATAGTATTATTGAATTCAAACAATTAGAAAAAACTCACCTTCTCCAAATTGTTGACTTATTGCTTGATGAGTTAAGAACAACTCTTCTCGACCAAAATGTCACAATCACTGTAGAAGAAGAAGCTAAACAAAAAATCGCTGAATTAGGCTATCATCCGACATTCGGAGCTCGTCCATTAAGACGAGTTATACAAGAACAGCTTGAGGATCAAATTGCTGATGTATTATTAGATCAAGAGGATGCAACAACTATCTTAATCAAACTAGAAGACAATCAAATCATTGCTATTAAAAATTAAATTCGAAAACACCTACCCATTTGGGTAGGTGTTTTTAGATAGATTTTGCTTTCTTTATTGGAATCACTATGTTCATTCTTGAGGCCATGCTGTGTAATAGCATTCCAATGATAATAATCCCAATTCCAATAATCGAGATGAAGCTTGGAAATGCTTCTTGTAGAAAAAGCATCTCTCCTATGATAACAAATAAGATTTGCGTTGATTGAGTTGCCTCGACAGCTGCTAGCTTCGGAGAATCGTCCTTCACCATATCAGTAGCAAAGAAAAAAAGCACTGTTGCAATAACACCCGAGCTTAATGCAACAATAAATGATTGAAACACCTGAGAACCGCTTGGCAATCCTTCTGTTGCATAACCTATAGAAGCAAGAGCAATCCAAAAAGGTAATGAGGCTAGTGTCATACCTAAAACACGACTAAAAGTATCCATATTCCCCTTACAATGCTCCATCATTTTTCTATTCCCTAATGGATAGGCGAAGGAAGCAATCAAAACTGGCAGAATACCGATAAGAAAGAGTTGTAGAGATAACCCTTGACTTGCTTGTTGAATTTGGATAATGATGATGCCAAGAAAGATAATACTTGAGAAAAGTAGGCCTTTGATAGGAATGGTTCTCCTTACCTTAATTGTTCCTTCATCAGTGTTCCTGTTCTCATAAAAGAGTGGGAAAATGAGGGCTCCAGCGATGATAGTAAATTGCCAGGTACCCGCTACTAACCACCCCGGACCTGATGCAGCAGCTAATGTAATGGGACCATAAAATAGTCCAAATCCGACTGTACTCCACAAAATCCATGTTTTTGGGTACGCTCGTAAATCCTTAAATAATCCTTTTAAATTACCTTTCATCAAAACAATGATCAGTAAAAATGGAATCATAAAAAAATATCTGAGTGAAGCACTCCATAACCAGCTTCCACCAGCTAATTCCATCGAGCGATTTAAAATGAAAGTAACTGCAAAAAAGACAGATGATACAATACCAATTAATATCGCCTTCATATCCTAAATCACTCCATATCTAGCTATAATCAAACCTTTGTAAACAAGCCCGGTCTTTTTCTAATTTTGGCACATATAGTTTAACTGAGGTGATCTAATGTCTTTGTCTTCAAAACTATTACTTGCCATTTCATTTCTTATCATTCTATTTAATGGATTCCCAAGTGGATATATTATTTTCCTTGAAAGACTCGGAACACTGTATGGGAATCTATTGTTTATCTTTACAAGCTTAATGGGTGCACTTTTTGCTTTTTTAATTGAAACAAACAATAAGCATGCCAAATTCTACGTAACATTTTGTATTATTAGCAATCTGATTATTGCTTGTTATCCAGTCTTCCTTCAGTTCTCAGCAAAATATCTTATGCCATCCCTGCTTAAGCATGTGCTATTTATTTTTTAATTTTCTTTATAATTGCTCAGTTAAAATGATTGGTCCATTTTTAGTAATGGCAATAGTATGTTCATATTGTGCGGACAATGACCCATCAACTGTTCTTGCAGTCCACCCATTGTTATCCATCTTAGAAGGCCAGTCTCCTACATTTATCATAGGTTCGATTGTGAATACCATACCCTCTTTTAATCTTAAGCCTTTATTGGGTAATCCAAAGTGAGGTACTTCTGGTGGTTCATGGAGGGTAGGTCCAATTCCATGACCAATAAATTCTCTCACAACAGAGAAGCCTTCTCCTTCTGCGAATGTTTGTATCGCATGCCCTATATCACCTATACGAGTACCAATCCCAGAAACCCCAATTCCCTTATATAAAGCTTCTTTGGTTACCTGTAATAATTTGCTCGCTTCTTCAGAAATCTCACCAACACCATATGACCATGCAGAATCAGCAAGAGCTCCGTTGTAATTAACGACCATATCAATTGTCACAATATCACCAGACTTTAATGGCGTTTTGCGAGGAAAACCATGACAAATTTCATCATTGATTGATGCACATGTTGCATATTTATAGCCTTTATAGCCTTTTTGTTCAGGTGTAGCATTATGTTTCTTTAAGAAATCTTCAACAAATTGATCGATGTACATAGTTGTCATACCTGGTTCAATGATTTTCGCAATTTCCTTATGACAATTCGCAAGAATCTTACCTGCCTCGTGCATTAATTGAATTTCTCTTTCTGTCTTCAAATGAATCATATTTAACCATCCTTTTTACTGAAATGAATATTCATAAATAAAGAAAAGCTAACCTTATACAGTAAGAACTTTCATAGTCATACCAATATAAGATCAGCTCTTGCCTATTTAATTTTTATAATTTTTTATCCTCTACACTATTTAACCATGTTTCGATTTCATCAACAACAGATTGAACTGTTCCATCTTCAAAAGGGGATAACAGGTTCGCAACCTGTACAAGCTCAGTAAATGGCTTACTTCCCCCTTCTTTACAAAGAGTTAAATAGTCACTCCAAGCGTTCTTATGATCTTCTCTTGACTTCTTCCAGAACTGAAATGCGCAAATTTGGGCAAGTGTATAATCAATGTAATAAAAAGCTGTCGTGTAAATATGGGATTGACGCTGCCAGAATCCACCGTTTTCTAAATACGTGTTCCCATCATAATCACGGTCAGGTAAGTACTTCTTCTCAATCTCACGCCACGCCAAATTACGCTCCTTTGGAGTTGCTGTTGGATTCTCATAGACAAAATGCTGAAATTCATCAACCGCTACACCATATGGAAGGAAGAGTAATGATTCACTTAAATGTGCGAACTTATATTTATCTGTATCCTCCTTAAAGAATAACTCCATCCATGGCCATGTGAAAAACTCCATACTCATTGAATGGATTTCACAAGCTTCATATGTCGGCCAGTTGTATTCTGGTACTTCAAAATGCCTGCTTGAATATACTTGGAAAGCATGGCCTGCTTCGTGAGTTAAGACATCAATATCACCAGAAGTTCCATTAAAGTTTGAGAATATGTAAGGTGATTTGTAGTCTTGAATATAGGTGCAATAGCCACCACCTGCTTTTCCTTTCTTAGCAACTAAATCCATCAGGTTATTGTCAATCATGTAGTTAAAAAACTCATTCGTTTCAGGCGAAAGCTCCTGATACATTTTCTTCCCGTTATCAATAATCCATTCAGGAGAACCTTTCGGTGTAGCATTTCCCGTGCTGAATTTAAATCCTTCATCATAATATTTCAAAGTATCTAAACCAATACGTTCAGATTGACGTTCTCTTAACTTAACTGATAAAGGAACAATATACTCTTTTACCTGATCCCTGAAATTAGCAACCATTTCAGCATTGTAATCAGTTCTTCCTAATCTTGCATAGCCTAGTTCAACATAGTTCTTATAGCCTAATTTCTTTGCAATGTTTGTTCTTACTTGAACAAGCTTGTCATAGAGTTCATCAAATTGCTTTTGATGTTGACTAAAGAACTCGAATCGAACTTCATTTGCTTTCTTACGCATATCACGATCTGTTGATTCTGCAAAAGGCTGAAGCTGTGCAAGAGTACGTTCTTCACCCTCAAACTCAATCTTTGCTGATGCAACAAGCTTTGTGTATTCAGAAGTAAGCTTGTTTTCCTGTTGCAACTCTTCCACAACCTCTGGAGAAAAGGTCTTAAGCTGTGTTTGGGCTAAAGCAAACAATTGCTTTCCCCATTTTGCCTCTAACTCTTTTTTAAACGGTGAGTTTACAAGTTCCTTATAATACTTAGTAACTAATCCTTGAACAAGTGGTTGTATTTCATCTAGATAATCCTGCTCTTCTTTATAGAACTCATCATTCGTATCAATCGTATGGCGAATATAGCATAGATTAAAGGCAGTATCTATTTTATTACGAATTCTATTAATTTCTTTCATCGCTTTATCTTGTTCTTCAATAGATTTAGCTTCTGTAAATAAATTTAGAGCTGTTGTAAATTCAATTTCAAATTCATCCATATTCGGACGACTATATTGAAAATCATTAAAATTCATTCAGACCCCTCTTTTCCTTTGATTGCTTAATAGTTAGTATATTCTACATGATTCTAATTAATCCTTTAATAGGGTCAACATATTCATTATAATATGTCATCATTTAAAAAACACACTTAAAGATTGGCGGAATATGTCGATATAATAGATAGATAGTAAAGTCGGACAACATAGTTTGTCATAGTATTTTATGAAAATATATAGAAGGTTTGGTGAAATAATGGATAAAACATCGCTTATAGGAATTGTACTTGGAATAGTAGCTGTTGGCGTAGGTATGGTATTAAAAGGCGTAGGTGTGGCTGCCCTTGTTAATCCTGCAGCAATATTGATGATTATTATTGGTACAGCAGCAGCCGTTATCATCGCATTTCCAAGTAGTGAAATTAAAAAGGTACCTCAGTTATTTGGCGTACTATTTAAAGAAACTAAAACGACTTCTATTGAAGAATTAATCCCTATGTTCACAGAGTGGGCAACAATTGCTAGAAAAGAAGGACTTCTAGCTCTTGAAGCAAAGGTTTCTGAGATTGATGATGAATTCTTAAGAAATGGATTAAGTATGGCGGTTGATGGTCAAAGCGCAGAATTTATTCGTGATGTCATGACAGAAGAAATTGAAGCAATGGAGGAACGTCATCAGGCAGGAGCTGCAATATTTACACAAGCTGGTACGTATGCTCCAACTCTTGGAGTATTAGGAGCTGTAGTAGGTTTAATTGCTGCACTTACTAACATGGCTGACACTGACGCATTAGGCCATGCGATTTCTGGTGCATTTATTGCAACATTACTTGGGATTTTCACTGGTTATGTCTTGTGGCATCCATTCGCAAACAAGCTAAAAAGAAAATCGAAGCTAGAAACAAAGGTTAAATACATTATGATTGAAGGCGTATTGTCAGTATTAGAAGGACAAGCACCAAGAGCAATTGAGCAAAAATTATCGACTTACTTATCGATAAAAGAACGTCAAAGAGTAACGACGACTGAAGGTGAAGCAATAAATGGCTAAGAAAAAGAAACATCAACATCATGATGAACATGTTGATGAATCATGGCTTATACCTTACGCAGATTTACTGACATTGCTTCTTGCATTATTTATTGTTCTTTTCGCATCAAGTACAGTTGATGTTCAAAAATACCAAGCAATTGCTAGTTCCTTTAATAATGCTTTTGTAGGTGGAACTGGAATTATGGACTTTGAGAATCCAGTTCCAGAACCAGCAGAGCCTCAGCCGATTACTGATGACAAACCAACTGAAGAAGAAAAAGAAAAAGAAGAAGAAGAAGAAAAACAAAAGGTAGCAGAACAAGAGGAATTACAAGAACTACAAGAAAAGATAAATGATTATATCTTTTCAAATCAACTTAATTCAAGCCTTGAAACTCAGTTAACTGAAGACGGTTTACTTGTAACTCTTCTTAACGACACTTTCTTTAATTCTGGAAGTGCAGAGGTTCGTAGCGAGGATGTTGTCCTTGCAAGAGAAATATCGCAATTTCTTGTCATGAATCCAGCTAGAAATATCATCGTAAGTGGACATACAGATAATGTACCAATACGAAACAGTCAATTTGATAGCAATTGGCATTTAAGTGTCATTAGATCAGTCAATTTCATGAAAATTCTATTGGAAAACAAAGAATTAGATCCACAAAAGTTCAGTTCAAAAGGATACGGTGAATTCCAGCCTGTTGCATCAAATGATACAGCAGAAGGCAGAAAACAAAACCGTCGAGTGGAAATATTAATATTACCTAATAACTAAATAAGCTGCTTGATCACAAAGGTATACTTTGTTTTCAAGTAGCTTATTTTTTTCATTCTAAATTGTTAATATCTCTTCAATACGATGTATGGCATCAAAGCTCAAATTCACTTCTGAGGCTCTGACATTCATCGCAATTTGCTCTGGATTTGATGCTCCTACCAACGTACTCGCTACATTATGTTGTCTTAGAATCCAAGAAAGCGCAAGCTCTGATAATGTAATATCTAATTCTAATGCGACCTCTTCAAGTCGATCTAATTTAGTCAGTACAATGTCATTAATAATCTTTTTCACCCAAGAATTCACTTGATCATTTGCTCCCCTACTCCCAGTTGGAATGCTTCCGCCTTTGTACTTACCCGTTAAAACACCTTGAGCAAGTGGAGAGAAAACGACTTGACCTATTCCATGCTTTTCACAGACGGGAATAATCTCGTCTTCTATATCTCTATGAAACATGTTATATTGTGGCTGATTCACAATAATTCGATCTAATAAATACTTATCTGCAATAGATACTGCCTCTTGGATTTGTGCAGCTGACCACTCACTAACTCCTGCATATAGAATTTTCCCCTGTCTAATTAAATCATCGATTGCTCGTAATGTTTCGTCTACTGGAGTTTCACTATCATAGCGGTGGCAATAAAAAATATCAACATAATCCAAATCCATACGATTGAGACTATTATGAACCTGTTCCATCACATGTTTGCGAGAGAGTCCACGATCATTTGGTCCATCGCCCATTACACCATAAGCCTTCGTAGTAATAACATAAGATTCTCTTGGGAAATTCTTTAAAGCTCTAGATAAGATTATCTCTCCTTGACCTCTTTCATAAACATTAGCAGAGTCAAAGAAGTTTACTCCCAATTCATATGCTTTATGTATAGTTTTTGTGGCAATTTCTTGATCCACTGTTTTCCCAAAGGTCAACCAACTACCCAAGCTAATTTCACTAACCTTTAAACCTGATCGACCTAATCGGCGATATTTCATTTTATATTGCCTCCTCAACGTCTGATAAACAAAATGTGCCTACTTAAAATTTATCAGAAATTTCCAATAACGTAAAGGTTATAACCTGGGAAATACTTAGTCGAATTTTGTTGAATATCTTTAAATATACAATTTATTTTATGGAAGGTTGTTATTTTATTATGATAAATTATGCAACTTAAATCTAGAACCATAAAAAAACAGAAGTGTTTGTTTTATATATTGATGAAATGAGGGAGTTTCTCTTTTCTTGTTTTGTACAAGACGGTGGTATTGGTTAATTAGCTCGTCCAATTCTTGACTTACCTTAATTGTCTCTTCGCTAGTGAACCCTTCAATAGTTGCTGTTGCTATCATTTCACTTCTTTTTTCACTTATATAGTCACGCAAATCGCCTATTTGGTATTCAGTCATTATTTCCATCTCATCTACCCCTTTTTTGCATCAAACAAAATAGTCACTTTGAGATTATTACAAATAATACTAAATATGTAAATAGGTTCGCAATATTAGACATTTTTTTCATGTTTTTTATGTCACATTTGTGAATTTTATCGATAATTCAATCAGAAAAAAACGCCATCTGTAGACAGAGGCATTTTTTCATCGAATTATTTTATTTGATCAACATGTGTCACTCTGAATTCTTTTTCTTCCAATTTTCGAATCACTTTTTTTACCTTTTCTTCTGTTAATTCCTTCGGTAAATTCAAGATGATTCTGCGCAAATATCTTTCCCCATTGTCTAGAGTCAATAAACCGTCTATGTTAATATCCTTAATTACTGAAACTAAATCCTTAATTGCACCTTTGTGCTCGATTGTTGCAATTGTTAGAGTATATCCACCCGTCTTCATTCCAAAAGAGTCTTCTAAAACATCCATTACGTTTGCATGCGTAATAATACCAATGAACTCGTTAGAATGATTAAGCACTGCAATGAATGGTAATCTTCGAATCGTAAGGAACGTTTTAAAAAAGGAGTCTTCTTCAAAGATATATGCATCTTGATTCTTAATCAATGATTCGATTGGATCTGATTCCGTTCCTTTTTTCTCGTATAAGTATTCGAGCAAATGAACCTTATAAATAAACCCTAGAAACTTTTTCCCGCCTTCTGCTAATACTGGAACAGAACGATACCCAATTTCTTTTAAATGTTCATATGCTTGACCAACAGTAAATGACTCATCACAGTACTTTACTTCATTTTTACTTACATAATTATAACGAATTTTCATGATCCCACTCCTCTCTATAGCTCTATTTTACCTTCTAAAAAGCATTATTGATAGACTGATTAAAAAAATATCTTTCACCTACATACTAGTTAAAAAGCTTCAATGATTTAATTCGAGCAGCTGCTTCTTTTAATCTCTCCTCATTCGTCAGGAGTCCTACTCGAACGTAGCCTTCACCAAATTTTCCAAATCCAATTCCTGGTGCTACTACTACATGAGCTTGTTGTAATAAAAGATCAGCAAAGCTTTCAGATGTGTATCCTTGTGGTACCTTTAACCAAGCAAAGAATGAGCCAGCTGGCGCCTTCACTTCCCAGCCAATATCTTGTAAAGCGGAAATTAAGGTATTTCTTCTTGAGTCATATAAGTCTACTAACTGATTGACACATTCTTGAGATCCTAATAAGGCCGTTGCAGCAGCTTCTTGTATGCCCCCAAATAAACTCACAAACATATGATCTTGAAGGAGGTTAATCGCTTCTATGACACTTGCGTTACCGACTGCAAATCCGACTCGCCAGCCTGCCATATTATACGTTTTTGAAAGCGTGTAAATCTCAATTCCGATATCCTTCGCTCCTTTTGTTTCAAGAAAGCTAATCGGCTTCTTCCCATCAAAGCCAATCGCACCATACGCAAAGTCATGGACAACACAAATATCATTATTTGTTGCAAAATCAACTGTTTCCTCAAAAAACTCCTTTGTTGCAATCGCTCCAGTTGGATTATTCGGATAGTTTAATAGCATTAATTTTGCTTTTTCTATAACGTCTTCAGACAGAGTTGAATAATCCGGAAGGAACCCATTCTCTTCTAAAAGCGGCATATATTCCATGACTCCTCGCGCTAATTCAATACCTGACCAATAATCTGGATATCCTGGGTCTGGTACTAACGCAACATCTCCTGGGTTCATCAGACACTGCGGTATTTCAACAAGGCCTGCCTTCCCACCAAAAAGAATAGCAACTTCTTTTTCTGGGTCTAATTCAACACCATATTCTCTTTTGTAAAAGGTCGAAACTGCTTCCTTAAGAAATCCATGTCCTCTAAAAGGCGAATATTTATGATGAATTGGTTGCTCACAAGACTCCTGTAAGGACGACACGATATGCGAAGGGGTTGGTTGATCTGGGTTACCTTGGCCTAAATTAATCACATCATGCCCTTGTGCAATCACTTCACCTACTTTTTGTACTAAAGTAGCAAAAAATTGCTTCGGCATTCTTTTTAACAGTTCTGATTGTTCAAATTGTCTCATTGTCACACACCTCAAATAATTCTTGAAATTATAGTCACAAATCATATATTGTTAATAACAACTTGTAAAGTATTTTTTGAAAAGAGGTATCATTTATGAATGTAAAAGTAGCACTTATTCAGCTAGATATTGCCTTTGGTCAGCCATTCAAGAATATCAAATCTGTTGAAGATAAGATAGTCAATCTTATGATTCAAGAAGAAAAACCGGATGTTATTGTATTACCCGAGCTATGGACAACTGGCTATGACTTAACAAGACTTGATGAACTTGCCGATATTGACGGCAAGGAAACAATTGAATTGATGAGTCATTTAGCTAAAAAGTACGATGTCAATATTATTGCAGGCTCGATTGCAAAAGGAAGCGAGCAAGGTGTGACCAATACTATGTTTGTCTTTGACCGTTCAGGCTCGCTATCTGGAGAGTATAGTAAATTGCATTTGTTCCAGTTAATGGATGAACACCATTATTTGCAGCCTGGACAGGAAAAGGGATTATTTGAAATAGATGGTGTCCCTTCTGCTGGATTGATTTGCTATGATATTCGGTTCCCAGAATGGATTAGAGCACATACTACGAGAGGCGCGGAGGTTATCTTTGTGGTAGCTGAATGGCCACTTCCGCGCTTAAATCATTGGAAGGCACTCCTAATAAGTCGAGCAATAGAGAATCAATGTTATGTTGTTGCTTGTAACCGTGCTGGGCAGGATCCAAACAATACATTTGCTGGACATTCTTTGATTATTGATCCTTGGGGGGAAATTCTTGCTGAAGCAGATAGGGAAGAATCTATCTTAGAAGGAACACTTGAGCTTGAAAAAGTAAAATATGTTCGCAAGCAAATTCCCATCTTTCAAGATCGACGTCCAACATTTTATGAATAACATTGAAAGATCTGTTAAAACCTCAGCTTGAATTCACTACAGAATGTGGTAAAGAAGCATGAAAATGATTGACAATTTCATCATTTTCTTGTTAGAATTCGAATCAAGTGAAAAATTACTGAAATTTAAAAGAAATAAATACATATGTATCTCTTATCAAGAGCAGGCAGAGGGATTTGGCCCGATGAAGCCCAGCAACCGACCGTAATACCATTGTGAAATGGGGCGCATTACTTATAATGAGCCGAAAACAAGGCACGGTGCTAATTCCAACAGAAAGTAATTACTTTCTGGCAGATAAGAGGTGAGAAGTGACCACTTCAAGCCTCTTTCAAACTGGAAGAGGCTTTTTTAGCCTCAAAAACTGTTATCATACTTTTTTGGAGGTCATAATATGTCCGTTACAACTAATCCATCTTATAAACCATTAACCGATAATACCGCTATTGCCTTAGCTAAAAGACTAAAGCTATTCGAAGAAAATGCCGCTTTAACTTCATATCAACTTGATGATGGTCATTCAAATCTTTTATTTCGTATCATAGATGAAAAAAACAAAAGAGGAATCATCATTAAGCAAGCTAAATCTATCCTGGATGCATCAATAGAAGGAAATTCATTATTTATTTCAGGGAATAGTGTTCCAGAATTCGTTCCTAAGGTGTATTACCATGATTCTAGTCTAGCAGTAACAGTGATGGAGGATTTATCTCATTTGCAAACTTCTCGTAAAGGACTCATCGAAAGAAAGTCCCTCCCCTCCCTTTCAAAGCATATTGGTACATATCTAGCACGAACACTGTTTTATACTTCTGACTTTGCTTTAGGCTCTAAGAAAAAGAAAGAATTGCTCCACACATTTATTAAATCTGAGTCATGTAAATTAACAGATGAGCTTGTTTTTTCAATTCCTTTTTTTAATATCGATTCACCTCCCCTAGCAGTGGATTTGGAGAAGGATGTTCAACAGATTTTGAATAATCAGGAGTTGAAAATTGAGGTTGGAAATCTTAAGCGAAAATTTCTCACACAGGCTGATGCACTTATACATGGAAACCTACATACTGGTAATATCTTAGCTAATGATATTGAAACAAAGGTAATTGACCCAAGCTTTGCTTTCTATGGTCCTTTTGGCTATGATATTGGTCAATTTATGGCACATTTAATTATCCTAGCTATCTCACAAAATGAAGCTGATCGCCAGACTTTATTAGACCATATTGACTGTACATGGCAAGTGTTCACAGACACCTTCAGAGAATTATGGATGAATGGAAATCAGGAAATATATTCAACAGTCGATGGTTTTATTGACGAAATAGTAAAGGAAATATTTGAGGATGCCATTGGGTTTGCTGGATGTGAACTTATTAGGCAAACAACCAATGTAGCTCATGCTACAGTTTTAGATCAAATTACTGAAAAAACAGCCCGACTCAAAGCAAAGCGCTATGCCTTATCATTAGGACAACAATTAATTACAAACAGAAGGACTTTTAGTGAAACAAAGCATATTAATGAATATATTAACAACTACGCAAAAAAAACAGTAGTCTCATAGAGCTTACTGTTTTTTTCACTTTGTAGATTTCTATAATTTGAATTTCAAAATCATTGTGTTTAACTGCACTGCCAGCTCAGATAATACTTCAGCATGTTCTGAGATATTCTCCATCGCACTATTTGTTTGCTGTACTGATGCCGATGTTTGTTCAATTCCAGCTGCTGATTCCTCAGAAACGGAAGCGATGTTTTCAATCGAGCTATTTATCTCAACAGTATTATTCGTTACTTCTAATAGATGCTCTGAAATCCCTTTAATATTGTCTACCATCTTTGTAACATCTACATTTATATCGCTAAAGGTTTGCCCTGTTATATCAATTTTCTGCGTACCAATTTCAACCTCTTTATATCCAAGTTGTAATGAATCCGCCACACTTTTTGATTCCTGTTGAATACTACCAACAATATCTGTAATATCAGAAACGGAATCTGCCACTTGCACAGCAAGCTTTCTAACCTCATCTGCTACAACAGCAAATCCTCTTCCATGATCTCCGGCTCTGGCTGCTTCGATGGCTGCATTTAGTGCAAGTAAATTTGTTTGATCTGCAATATCTTTAATTACTTTGACAAGCGTTGAAATTTGCTTTGTCTGTGTATCTAGTCCATTAACTTTTTCTACAGAAGTTTTCATAATTTCATTGATCTTATTCATTTGCTCTGTAGATTCATTCATAAATAAATTCCCTTTTTGGGTCATCTCTAGTACTTGAACAGATGATTGGTTGATATGCTGACCATTACTATTTGCTATTTGAATACGGTTCGTAAAATTCTCCATCAATTCTGTTAATAGGTTTGCAGTATTTGCTTGCTCTTCTGCACCAGTAGATAACTCTTGCATTGTCGATGAAACCTGTTGACTAGCAGCTTTAACCTCATTTGAAGAAACGGTTAAAATCTCACTTTTTTCAGTAACCTGTGTAGAAACAGCTGTAATTTCTTGGATCATTGATTGTAAGCTATTACGCATTTCATTAATCGCACGGCTTAACACACTCACTTCATCTTTGCCAGACGCCTCTATTTCATCAACATTAAGATTCCCTTTTGCAATGTTTTCTGAGACATCTATTAAGTTAGTAAATTGTTTTGTCAGCTGTCTACTAATAAAGAGCATGATGGAAATTCCAATGATCGTCGCAATCACAATAGAAGCAATAAGAACAAAAATAGTAGCACCTATACTAGATGTAGCATTGCTAACAGAGTTACTACTTTGAGTCTTCAAACTATCTCTCAATTCATTTAATAGACTTAAATTAAGACTAATTAACTCATCTGATTGAGTAGCAAATTTCCTGCTCTCTATCATTTGCTGTTCTTTAACTGCAGGGACAACTGACTCGTTAAATAACGCAACTAATATTTCCTTATTATTAACAATTGATGAATACATTTTTTTCATTGATTCTGTTTCCATCGCTGCCTCTACTTGCTTAATCTGCTCATCAAATTCTGTCTTTTTTAATTCAAAACCATTTAAGTGCTTAATATCATTAGATTGTATGTATAACCTTACTTCACTTCCTAATTCCTGAAATGTAGTAGCCATTTCTGTAATGATAATCGCATTATCTCCATCTTGTTGAACATTTTTCATTTCATTTTGTACCATTGATAGTTGAAAGAAGATAATTACTGATGAAATGGCAAATAATATAGTTGTAATCGAAAACGCAACTGCGAACTTTTGCCCTATTTTTAAATTTTTCCATGCCTTTAATTTGAGAATCTTGTTATGTAATTTGCTTTCCCTATTATTTTGTTTCATTTTAGCAAGGGTTTTCGTTATCCAAGCTGAAATCTTCCTCATTTTTTTGCCCCCTATTTTTCGTAAAACTTTGAATTGTATAATTTCATTACATTATAGCGCACTTTGTCGTAATTTGAAATAATATGATGAATTTTGACAAAATTCGCTTAAATGTTTTCCTTAAAGCTATTATCGGCTCGAACTCTGAAAATTTAAATAAAAAAATAAGTAGATTTAAAAAATCTACTTATTTTTTCAAATATTATAATAAAGGTTGTTCATGTTTTGCTTTTAACCTTAACCATCTTCGCTCAATTTCCAGCTCAAACTCTTCAAGCATTACTTTATTTTCATCTTTCAATAAATGCTTTGATTTGCCCATATACTTCAACCAATCTGTAACAGGAATTCGTTTCTTTTTGGCTTCAGGGTCATATGTGATCGTCGTTTCTCCCTGTTCAATTTCATATAATGGGAAGAAACAAGAATCCACGGCGGCTTTCATGATGGTTTCACCAAAACGCTCCTCTGATTTCCAATTTAATGGACATGTAATTAAGATCTTTCCATATACAGTTCCAACATTTTGGGCATACCACTGGGCTTTAGCTGCTTTCTTTATTAAATCCTGTGGAAATGCTTCTGTTCCTGTAAAGACATAGGGAATATTTGTAGCCCCCATAATTTGTGCAGTATCTTTATGGTGGAATGCCTTCCCTCTTTGTGTTTTCCCTACACCCGTCGTACTCGTCATATGCCCCATTGGTGTTGAATAAGACATTTGCGAGCCGGTATTCATATAACCTTCATTATCATATTCGAGCATAATTAGCTTATGATTTCGAAGTGCTGTACCAATGGCAGAGCCCATTCCTATATCCATTCCACCGTCACCAGTAATCATCACAAAGGTCACATCATCAGAGACATTAATTTCACCTCGTCTTTTCAACTCAAAGAAGGCTTCAGCCGTTCCTGATAATGTTGCTGGTCCGCTTTGGAACAAATTATGAATCGTTGTTTGTTTATGTGAACTATATGGATAAGCAGTCGTTACTACATAAGCACAGCCAGTTTGAAATAAGACGACAACATCTCCTTCTATTCCTTTGAAGAACAATTCTAATCCAGGAAAAATCCCACACCCTGGACATGCACCATGACCTGAGGCTAATCGCTTAGGTTTTGATGTTAATGCACGAATGGGTGGAATTCTTACTTTTAGCTTCTTCGTTTGCTCATCCTGTGTTACTTGTATTAAACCTGTCTTAAAGCTGTCTCCTTGTAAAGGTTCCATAACAGGTTTCTGCTTATTTTCGACTTCACCTTTTTGGTAACCATAATAATCAAATGGATTGTTTGTATACCCTTTATTCATTGCATCTATTGCCATATTAAAAAAGTTCATTGCGTCATCTGGATAAAAATCCTTACCACCAACACCAAATACTCTACTCAAGACAATGGTTTTATTGTCTTGGTCCTCTTGTAGAGCTGCTTTAACTTCATGTGTCATATTGGGACCATTTGCACCATAAGAATCTGCACGTTCTCCAATTAAGAGTGCTTTTACATTCTTTAAGGCGATTCGAATTTGTTCTGATGGGAAAGGACGAATGATATTCGGACTGATTACACCAGCTTTGATTCCTCTTCTTCTCAAATCATCTACAACATCTTTTGCTGATTCTGATGCTGAATTTAATAGAAATAATGCAACCTCAGCATCTTCCATTTCATATAGATCTAATACAGGATACTCTCTTCCTGATATTGCAACATACTCTTGCATTACTTTCTCATAAACTTCAATAGCTTTATACAACGCTTCTGATTGTTGAAAGTTATTATTAATTAAATCATCGCCATTCATATGTGCACCAATGGTTACAGGATTTTTCGGATCACGGACGAGTGGATAATTTGTTGGAGCCTCTCCGACAAACTGCTGAACAACTTTACGATCTTTGAAATAATGAACTTTTCTCTTTTGGTGCGAGGTAAAGAAGCCATCATAGGCAACAATGACTGGTAGTCTTACATCATGATTCTCGGATATTTTCAGAGCAATTATATTCATATCATACACTGCTTGAGGGGTACGAGCTAACAGGATTACCCAACCAGTATTTAAGGCGAAGTATAGATCTGAATGATCACCTCTTATATCTAATGGTCCACTGATCGACCTAGTGACTAGGTTCATAACCATTGGGAAGCGAGTCCCAGACTGTACAGGTAATTGTTCAAGCATATACATTAACCCGTTAGCACTTGTCGCATTAAATACTCTTGCACCCGTTACCGCCGCTCCATAACATATGCCAGCTGAACCATGTTCACCATCTGCAGCAATCAATTTGATATCATGTTCACCTCTTGCCTTCATCATATCCAAATATTGCGCAACTTCTGTTGAAGGAGTAATCGGAAAATAACCCATAATATGATAATTGATTTGAGCAGCAGCCATTGCTGCCATTTCATTCCCAGATTCAAACGTTATTATTTGTTCTGCTTTTTCTAGAGTTGTTAATTGATTTTCTAATGTTGCCATTTAGATTGCACCTCCAACAAGTAATGGGAATTTATGTGGAACTCGGTGAGCGTCTACGTAACCGCTTTCTTCTCTCATTTCAGTTAATGCAACGGTAGGACATGCTTCGATACATTTCAAACATCCTTTACAATATTGATAGTCAATGCCTTTAAGAAACATCTGTTTACGGCCACGTTTATCTTCTCCTTCCTCCCAAACGAAGCAATTATCAGGACAGACAGTATCACAAGCAGCACAGCTAATACATTTATCCATTTCAAGTCGAGGAATAAAGCCTTGACGTGACCCACTTAAGTCTTTGAGAATACTATTACCATTTGCAAGAATCACACCACCGATTTCTTGAGTTTCATATCCTAATAAACTCAGTGACCGTTCAAAGTCCTTTTTCTCTACATTTAGTGAGATATCATAGTTCTTAAACTGTACCTCTTCATACCCTCTATTAAAGGTACGAATATTCGGTTCAACAAGATGAGGATATTTTTTCTCAAATGTTTTTCGAATAACATCTCGCATTGTATCTGCATCAAGAAAATCACAAATTTTAAATAAAGCCCCCAGCATTGCTGTATTTACTTTTGTTTTTTCTTCTACTGCTATTCCCAATGCATCAATTATTGCAAGGGTACCGTATTTAATATTCAAATCATCCTTGATAGAATCAAAGCCTCGTGTCGAGTTAACTAATACAATCCCATCTGTAGGCATGCCACTTACAACATCAACCATCTTATACAATGCTTCATGAAATACTCCAATCACATGTGGTTCTTCAATTGGGCTATGATCACGAATTTCAGTATCAGAATCACAGAAACGTATAAAGCTTTTAACAGGAGATCCCTTTTTCTCAGAACCATATGAAGAAAAATTGGAACCATTTAGATTTAATCCCAACACACCAGCCTCTGCTAGCATTTTTCCTGCCAAATTCGCTCCTAGACCACCAATTGATTCCAATCTAATTTCAAAAAATCCAAGCTTATTTTTCTTCGGTAAAATTGACATTCCAGCTCCCCCTACTATGTTCTGTTAATCAACCTTCCATTTTCTTTCTATTTTCTATTTTATAAAAATTGCTGTAAAAATGATGTGACAAAAAACAAACACTTTACGTTTTTAAATAATACACAATTTAATTCGTCACATATTATCACAAATACCATCGTTTTCAATGAGGAATTAAATGTATAACAGATTAAACTAAAAAGTATAACAGAATCCTTTATGCAAGCTTAAAAATGTTCTCCTTATCTTTGAATGCGCTTTATATATTGGTTTTTCTTCCTTCATTCTTTTTCCACGTATAACTTCCCTTTTCTTTCGTGAATAATGTGATAGAATTAATAAGTTATCATGAAAGATTTAAGATAACTTGTTAACCGTTTCACGAGAAAGGAGATTCAACTTGAAAGTCATAGCAAGTACATTAAATGCCAAATATATACATACAAGTCTTTCGATTCGTTTTTTAAAGGCATATGCAGCACCAGAGTTTGATATCGAATTAGCTGAATATACAATTAAGGATCCGGCAATGAATATTGTCACTGACTTATATAGTAAAAAACCTGACGTTATTGGTTTTAGTTGTTACATCTGGAATATCGAAGAAACCATTAAAATTGTAAAAATGCTCAAAAAAATAGATTCATCTATTGTCATTGTTTTAGGAGGTCCAGAGGTCTCCTATGATGTGAGGGAATGGTTACAAAGACTTCCAGAAGTTGATTTTATTGTTATAGGTGAGGGTGAAGAAACCTTTAAACAATTATTAACCGAATTAGAGCAAGAACGACGCTTTGAGCAGGTTAGTGGAATTGGTTACCGGACTAGCGAAAAAGAAATCATTAATCCTCAACGGAATAAGCTTAATTTGAAGGATCTTCCTTCTCCATTTCGTTTTGAAGAGGATAAGAAGCATCTTTCAAAACGCGTGACCTATATTGAAACTAGCCGTGGTTGTCCGTTTTCATGTCAATTCTGCTTGTCATCGATTGAAGTTGGTGTACGCTATTTCGATCGTGAGAAGGTAAAAGACGACATTCGTTATCTGATGGCTAATGGGGCAAAGACGATAAAGTTTGTTGATCGAACGTTTAATATTAGTCGTAGCTATGCAATGGAAATGTTCCAATTTTTAATCGATGAACATCTTCCAGGCACAGTATTTCAATTTGAAATTACAGCTGATATCATGAGACCTGAGGTGATACAGTTCTTAAATGAACAAGCACCTCCTGGACTATTCCGATTTGAAATCGGTGTACAATCAACAAATGATGCGACAAATGAGTTAGTCATGAGGAAACAGAACTTTAGTAAGCTTACTCGAACAGTCACGATGGTGAAAGAAGGCGGAAAAATTGATCAGCATCTTGATTTAATTGCAGGCCTACCTGAAGAGGATTATGATTCATTTAAAAACACTTTTAATGATGTGTTTGCCATGCGTCCTGAGGAACTACAGTTAGGATTTCTAAAAATGTTACGTGGGACAGGCTTGAGATTACGTGCTGATCAGCATCAGTATATTTATATGGACCATTCTCCTTATGAAATATTAGGTAATAATGTGCTCTCATTTGATGATATCACTCGTATTAAACAAGTCGAGGATGTCCTCGAAAAGTATTGGAATGATCATCGTATGAATCATACCATTGAATATTTAGTGACTAATGTATTTGAGACTCCTTTTGACTTTTTCCAGGAGTTCGGGACATTCTGGGATCTTCAAGGATGGTCGAGAATTGGCCATCAGCTGGAGGATTTATTCACACGATTACTTAGCTTCCTTGAAACAAAACAAATAGACCAAATGAAGCTTATTGAGGGCTTGATGAAATATGATTATTATCTACATCAGAAATATAAGCCTCGTAAGTCTTGGTGGGATGAGCCTGTTGCTAAGGATGAGCGTTCAAAGGTGTATCAGCAATATCTTGAGAATCCTGAGCTTCTAGGTCAAGAGTATGTGGAATTGAATTTAAATGAAAAGGACTTATACAAGCATACGATTGTTGAGAAATTCCCGTTTGATCTTAATCACTATTTAAACACTGGAATACTCATAGTTAAATCAACAAATGTCATTATTTATTTTGAACCAATTAAGCATGTTTCTATGTTCTATAGTGAACCCACTGAAAAAGCGCTAAAACCTAATTAGGTTATTAGCGCTTTTTCTTTTTACTCACCTGTACTATTTCCTTTTTTTGAATTACGGTTTGCACCTTTTATTGGTTCCTCAGCGGTCGCCTCTGCAGCGAATTCAGTATCAGGCATACTTTCAGTAGGGGTAAAATTACTTTTTCTTGCTGCGTCACGTTTTACTTTACGTTTCATTAAATCTCCCACTTTCTTTCATTTACTTTAATCAACATCCTTATCTTGTTCATTTGCCCTTGTCATCATACAGCAGAATTTTTAATGATGACTGACTAAGGAGTCACAATACCATCATAAATCCTCATTGTTTGCTCATACTAAAAGTGAATAGGAGGGATAATATGTCGAAAAAAGAGAATAAGAAACAGTCACTGGACTCTCCGATTTTAGATGAGACACAGCCTCATCAAATCAATGCTCCTTCATTCAAGGGGACAGGTATTAAGATGGAGCAACCATTTGTCAATGAGCATGGCGTTGTCATCGGTGATAGTCATTATAATTCACCTAACTCTCCATTAAATCAATGGAGTGATGACGTTGATCCTTCTATTATGGCAGGAGATGAATGGGTACATCCAACAAATGATATCGGATGGAATACTAGTGAAAACCGTGAACTACTCGAACAAAATCAAGCACCTCAGGGTGTTCCTTTTATGCATCCAACAAAGGATGTTTCTAAAAGCACTGATTAAAATCACTGCAAAAAAACAAAACGGGTTCTATCCCGTTTTGTTTTTTTATGGTTTCAAGATCACCTTGATACAATCGTCCTTTTTTTCATCAAACACTTCATATCCATAAGCTGCTTTTTCTAACGGGAACCTATGTGTGATAATATCTGTTGGATCAAAGGTACCATCCACAATCATTTTATACAGCTCAGGTAGATAATGAATAACTGGAGCTTGTCCCATTTTCAAGGTAATGTTTCTGGCGAAAAGGTCACCTAGTGGAAACTGATTATATCTTGTACCATATACCCCAACTAGCTGTAACGTACCACCTTTTCTAACACATTGTGCTCCTAGAACAATCGCTCCCATCGCTCCACCTTGAAGCTTTAATGCAGATTCAACCATTTCAACGACCGTCATTTTACCATCTAAGCCAACACAGTCAATCACAACGTCTGCGCCACCTTTGGTTATTTCTTTGAGGTACTCCCCACAATGATCAATCTTTGTGAAATCAACAACCTCAACTTTGTTTACTCTTTTCGCATGCTCTAGACGATAACCAATATAATCTACTGCAATTACTCTTTTTGCACCTTTTAACCATGCAAACTTTTGAGTAAGTAACCCCACTGGACCACAGCCAAGGACTATAACTGTATCACCCTTTTTTACACCTGCATCATCTACACCCCAATAAGCTGTAGGGATGATATCAGATAAAAACAAGAGCTTTTCATCCTCCAGTTCACAATCTTGAGGGACTAAGAATGGAGTGAAATTCCCATAAGGAACACGTAAATACTCCGCTTGTCCACCTGGATACCCACCAAAAGTTTCTGAGTAACCGAAATAAGCTCCTGCATCACCATGAGGGTTGGAGTTATCACATTGACTTTCTAATTCATGCTGACAAAACCAGCATTGCCCGCAGGAGATATTAAATGGAACAATGACACGATCTCCCTTTTTCACCTTCGTTACATCTGGTCCTACTTCCTCCACAATCCCCATAGGCTCATGACCAATAATATAATCCTTTGGCATATTTGGCATCATTCCGTGAATCAAGTGCAAATCTGAACCACATATCGCAGTACTTGTGATTTTTACAATCACATCTTCACGTTCCTTAATTGATGGTTCTGGTACATTTTTCACTTTTACATCTTTCATGCCCTGATAAGTAACAGCCTTCATCTTTTAACTTCCTTTCCTAGCTTTTTTGTGTAGGTTTAATAAAAAACAATGAGATGATTCCTGCAAGTAGACAAATTGCTGTGGTTGAATAAAACATAAACAACTCAGATTTTTTCATTAATATTGCGAATACCGGAGGACCAACTGCAACACCTACAAACCTCATCGAGCTATAGATAGATGTTATTGTTCCTCTTTCTTCCTTTTCAATCCCCTCTGTTAATAACGCGTCAAGACAGGGTAGGCTGACCCCTATACCAACTCCACAAAAGAAAAAGACAGAAAGGAGAAACCAAATATTGTCTGAAAAACTAATCACAAAAACAGATAAAGCTACTAATACAGTGCCAATGAAAGAAATCCATTTCATTAATACCTTGTTCTTGTTAATCTTTTTTCCTGTAATAAAAGATGAAAGACATAATGCAGCAAGTGGTACCGCTAGTACCAAGCCTTTATGAATACCATGTATATCATGTTTATCTTCTAGCATACTTGATAAAAAAAACAATACTCCAAATAAAACATACATCAGAATACCACCAATAAAAAAGATCCCGTATATCCACCTTCCTTTTTCTTTAAAAATCATTTTTATTTTGTATATAAACTGTTTGAAAGGAAGCACTTCGCTTTTCCTTGGTGATTTCACTAAAAATAGCATCATTAAAATTGAAATTAAACAAAAGACTGGAAATGCAAAAAACGGTAAGTACCAGATTACACCTGCTAAAAAAGCACCTAAAATTGGACTTAATACCTTTCCAAATGTATTTGAAGTCTCAATTATCCCAAGACTGCTCGAAACTTCCTCTTCATTTTTAAATAGATCACCAACTAAAGGAAGTACGATTGGAGAAGCCCCTGCAGCTCCAACACCTTGAAGAATTCGTCCAATTAGGATAAATAGATATGCATCAGTCAATTTCCATGAAGCCCAGCCTGCAATTAATCCGCCTATGGCAGCGATAAGTAGACTTGGTATGATGACCTTTTTCCTTCCTATACGGTCAGACAAGTAACCGGCTAATGGAATGAGGATAATCGCAACAATTGAATAGACCGTAATAATCATACTTGATTGAAAAGAACTAATCCCTAGTTTACGTTCAAATGTAGGAAGTACTGGTATTAACATAGAGTTTCCAAGGGTCATTACTAAAGGGATTGATGAAATTGAAACAATGGCCCAACGTTTCCCAGTTTGCTTATGTTGCTTCTGTTGTTGTTTATTGTAGGAAATACTCTTTGAATACTCCATTAATCCATTCCCTCTTTAAGTCATTTTTTTATTACTTATGTAGTTTACCTATCGAAAGTAAAGATATGTGAACTCAAAAGTATTTTGATAATTCTAATGATAATAAAAAATACCAGCTCCCTCATTTCATTAAAAATGAAGTTGCTGGTATTTATAATGATTTACCCGATAATCAATCTCTCTTTTGGATAATGATAATTTGGATCAACCGCTTTTTTACTTATTAAGAATAAGAAGGAGAGGATCCCAATCCTACCAATAAACATTAAAATCATGATTATAATTTTCCCAATATCACTCATGTATGGTGTAATCCCCATTGATAGACCAGTCGTTCCGAATGCAGAGCAAACTTCAAAAAGGATTTCTAGAAGAGAAAATGGCTCTGTGATTGACAAAATAACCATTGAACTAAAACAAAGAAGGATGGCCATCATCGTAACAACAAGGGATTTGGTAACATCATCATGATGAATTTCACGTTTAAACAGCTTTATATTTTTTTTACCTCTTGCAAAATGAAACAAGAACAAAATATTTAACGCAAATGTCGTGGTTCGAATTCCTCCACCCACAGAGCTTGGTGACGCACCAATAAACATAAGTCCACATATCACTAGAAGGGTTGAATCAGTAAATTGACCTATATCCATTGTAGATAAGCCACCACTTCTCGTCGTTACAGATTGAAATAGTGCATAAAAAAACGTTTGATGCCAAGACTTTCCATGAAAGAAATGGTTAAATTCCAGGATGAGAATCATCAACATTCCAAACACGATTAACATTAAAAAAGTTAACGTCGTTAATTTTGTGAATAAAGAAAAGCGATATCTTTTCATTTCCTTAGAAAATAAAAAGTCTTTCACTTCAATTAATACCGGGAAACCTATTGCCCCAAGTGTTATTAATAACATGGTAATAAATTGTACGAAATAATCATTAGCAAATGGAACAAGTGAAGCACCTGTTATATCAAATCCTCCATTTGTAGTTGCACTAACAGAAGCAAAGAAACCATGTAGATAAGCCTCTTGCCAGGTTGGAAAATAATTCAAGAAGTAAGTCCCCAGTATAAGTGCTCCACATGCTTCAACAACTAGCATGATGATGAGTATATGTTTTAACAAACTAACCAAACCAGATAAATTCGTTTGATTTTGATCAATCATAATTAACTTTCTTTCTCTTAAGCCAATTTTCCTCCCCATCACTAACCAAATGAATGTCCCTAGTGCCATTACTCCGATTCCACCGAACTGAAGAACAAAAGCTAATAAAAAGACACCTGTTACACTAAAGGTATCTGCGATTGAAACGACAGATAACCCTGTCACACTTACAGCACTAACTGCAGTAAATAGCGCATCAATGAAATTAACTTCAACACCAGGATTATGAGCAACTGGAAGAGTTAATAAAATGACTGAGACAGAAACAGCAATAAAATAGAAAATGACAATTAATTGGGCAGGTGTTAATTTATTTAATATCCCGATAAATTTAGTCCACATACTTTTCATTCCTAACTATAACAACAACATTATTTTTTACTACCTACCTATCATATAGAAAATAGAAATATTTTTAAAGGTAGTTTGTGCATAATTTAATAAATTCTTTCACTCATAAAATGATAAAAAACCCTAAAAGGACATTCCTTTTAGGGCTTTCATTCATCTATTACTTTGCTTCCAAGCGTCTGATACGCTCATTTAAATCAGGGTGACTTGAAAACAGCATACTGCTAGCTTTCTTATTATTAATTTTCAATGTTGCTAAAGAAGCTTGTTCATTATTAACTCTACCTGTATAGTTTTGTAATGATCTTAATGCGTGAATCATCTTATCTTTCCCTGCTAAGTCAGCTCCTCCGTTATCTGCATGAAATTCACGATATCTTGAATAGGCAAGAACAACTAAGCTTCCAAGGATTGAGAACATGATTTGGAAGATAATCACTGCAATAAAATGTACGATTGGAGCTAAATCTTCTCTCGCAAACCTAGATACTGCCCAAGCAGCAATACGCGCAAAGAAGACAACAAATGTATTTACAACCCCTTGTAGGAGTGTCATTGTAACCATATCACCATTTGCAATATGAGCAACCTCATGAGCTAGGACCCCTTCAACTGCATCCTCATCCATTGTTTGTAATAGACCAGTTGAAACTGCAACAAGTGATTTACTTTTCGATGGACCTGTTGCAAAAGCATTTACTTCAGGTGAATTATAGATTCCTACTTCTGGCATTTTAGTTAAACCAGCAGCACGTGATAGTCTGTGTACCTTTTCTACTAAATCTCGTTCAAGATGTGTTAATGAGTCTCCTTCTTTAAGGACCTTGACACCCATCATCATTTTTGCCATCCAGCGCGACATTGCAAGTGACATAAAAGCACCCGTAAAACCTATTACTGCACTAAAAGCTAATAGTGATGTAAATTCGATTTGACCATTTTGGATATAGTTCCCAATCGGTAGAATAGAAAGAACAATTCCAATTGTAATCATTACTAAAATATTAGTAGCAATAAGCAAAAAGATCCTTTTCCCCATATTTGTAATCCACCCCTAATTTTAAGTTCATATGAACTTATTATAAGGTGAAAAAACAAAAAATGCAAATATTTTCACCCTTGATTTAAGAGTATTGACTAGAAATTTATTAATCGTTACGATAATACTATCTAATATTATGCGAGGTGCATGATGGAAACATTTGAATTTACTCGTAAAACACTCGCTTCGTTACTACTTTCTTTAAGGGATAACCATCATCCAACCCCCACCAACGTGTTAGAAGAGGCTTGGAGAACAAAACAAATTATCATAAATAAACAGATAAATGTGGAGGCTTTTCATCCAACGATGCTATCACCTTTACTTGCAAAATTAACAAAATTTACACCAGAATCCGCTGGATTGTCTATTAATGAAATTGCTAGTTTAGGTAATCATCTTGAATTTGCAATGGTTACATCTACAGCCATTCAAAATTGGGTAAAGCGAGATGTGAAAGAGCTTATTGGCTCTCCCTTACATGGGAAGAAATATTCTATTGACCAAGCTGCTATCTTATTTATTGTTGAGGATTTAAAGGCCATACTAGACTTTGACTCAATCCGTAAAGTTTTGACAATGATCTTTAATAATCCAGTTGATCGATCAGATGATATTATCGACCCAGTCCACTTTTACAAATGCTATTCCGATATCTTCAATGACTTGTATAAACAAGACATGAGTCACGAGTTAGAAACAACGATAAAGGAAAAAGCATCAGAGATGATCCTTGGCTTACATATTGATAATGAACATCAAGAGATCGTCGAGAATATCCTTACCATTTCTGTATTAGCCATCTTCTCGTCGTGCTTTCAATCAAAAGCTAAGGACTACATAAAAAAACTATAAAAATGAGGGTAGCAAGCTATCCCTCATTTTTTTTATGTTTGAAATCACAAGTGCTAACATGATCATTTACCATCCCTACAGCTTGCATAAAAGCATAACAAATCGTTGAACCAACAAATTTGAATCCACGCTTTTTCAGATCCTTACTTAGCCGATCACTCAATTCTGTCTTGGCAGGAATCTCTTGCAAACTGTTAAAATGATTCTGAATGGGTGTTCCATCTACAAAGGACCATATATAATCACTGAAAGAGCCAAACTCCTCTTGAACCTTTAAATAGGCTATAGCGTTTGTGACAACAGCATTAACTTTTAGTTTATTTCGTACAATCCCCTTATTTTGAAGCAGCACTTCTATTTTCTTCTCATCATATTGAATAATCTTGCCTGCCTCAAAATGATCAAATGCTTCACGATAATTTTCTCTTTTTTTCAATATCGTGTACCAGCTAAGACCAGCCTGAGCACCTTCTAAATTGAGATATTCAAATAACAAACGGTCATCAAATACTGGCTTTCCCCACTCGGTATCATGGTAGTTGATATAGAGTGGGTCATCATTTACCCATCCGCATCTATTCATCTTACATACCCTCCATTCAAATTCTAATTAAATTTCTATATAACGGAAACACTATTACCTATGAGTCATTTCATAATATAACTTTAGGAGTTCTTATTCTCATGATACAAACTCTAGGAATAACCCATGAATATAAGGTTGTTACTAATTTCCCAATCACAGATTTTCAATCTTCTCATTTCATCTGGTGCTGGATTGATTTTAATAAACCTACCGAGACTGAAATCAGCCATTTAGATTATACCTTTAAATTTCATCCTTTGGCTATTGAGGATTGCACTCAAAGATTGCAGCGACCAAAGCTGGATTATTATGAGGATTATACTTTTTTTGTAACTCATGTGTTGAGAACAAACCTTGTTAAAGAGGAAATGAATTTTTTTATCGGAGATCACTATATCGTTTCCTTTCATTTTGATGATTCACTTGAAGTTAACCATGTTTGGAATCAAATCATTAAGCGAGAGAATATAAAAAAATGGGATGAATATGCTGTATTTTATCATATCTTAGATAAGGTTGTAGACCAATATTTCCCATTCATCTATTCAATTGAAGATAAGTTAGATACGATTGAAAATAACAGTGAAGAAAAAATGGATATTGTTCTTGATGAATTATTCGATACAAGACACTCATTATTAAATCTAAGACACACGATTGATCCTATGAGGGATTTATTATATCGTATGCTGAATTCGAATCATCTTATTGGCATACGAAACCGGAAAGAGTATTTTGGAGATATATATGACCATCTGCTCAAATTATCAGAAATGATTTCTTCGAATCGTGAAATTACCTCTGACATTCGAGATAGCTATCTTTCGATTAATGCACATCAAACAAATAAAGTGATGCAATTTTTAACAATTATTACTTCAATCTTTGCTCCCTTAACTTTTATCGCTGGAATATATGGGATGAATTTTATCTATATGCCTGAATTAAATGTTCGCTATGGATACTTCATGACATTAGGATTAATGGCGGCAGTTAGTATTGGTATGTATATTTGGTTCAAACGAAAGGGCTGGATATAACAGGGATTTATCGCTATGTTAGAAGATTGTTTCTATATATACAGCCATTACCAGTATTGAAATTCATTTAGTTCTAATACTATAAAGGAACAACCAATTAATTATAAAAAGGAGTTGTTAGCATGGCTAATCGAAATAAATTACTTGTCCCTGGGATTGAACAGGCACTAGATCAAATCAAATATGAGATCGCCCAAGAGTTTGGAGTGAAGCTTGGATCAGATACCGTATCACGTGCAAACGGTTCTGTTGGAGGAGAAATCACTAAGCGTTTAGTTTCACAAGCTCAAGCTCAATTAAGAGGGGAATAAAAATTTAATATATATGGCTCAAGCCGAAAGGAATTCCTTTCGGCTCTTTATTTTCCATCCTTATTTCTATTCCAATTGGCTGGGACTTCTTTATGATGATTGTTCCCTTTTCCTTTGGCATGATCGGGTCTTTTATTATTATCTTTCTTATGCTGTGACCCATTATTATCTTTGTTTCCATGATTGGGTCCTTTATTTTCTTTTGTTGCTTGTTCTTTAGAATTCTTATGATGATTCTGATGCTTCTCTTTTTGTTTTTTATTTTTTTCATTTTCTACATACTTTTTGTCTTTAGTAGAATTTTTTTCATTTTTCTGCTTTTCATTTTTAGTCGAGTTACTTACATTTTGTTTTTTTGGTGGAGATTCTTTTTTTTCACTCTTTTGTTCGTTCTCAGTGGATTTCTGGCTAGTACCAGTTGTTTGAACATTTGCTTTTGGCTGAGTTTTTTGTGGCTGTGTCACGTTTTTTTGAACAGCCTCTTCTTTGACCTTTTCTTGTTCCTTCTTTTCCTGCTGGATTAGCTTCCCAGTGGATACACCTTGTTTTTTAGCTTTCTCACGAATTTCCTTAGTAGAATGGATCGTCGTTACAACAATATTGCTCTCTTTTTGATACTCTTCTCCAAACTGTTGAAGATCTACCTCTATTATGTCATCCTGAGCTTTTACAACAGCGTCATTGACCACTGTCGTGATCAATACTTCATCACCTTGGTCTAAGTAGCCACTTTCAACACTATGATCAATAATCATCTTAGAGACAAGATCAATATGCTTTTCTTTCCACTTTGGCAGAGTGGATAATAATTTCTCACCATCTTGATTTAAGGCGGTAATACTTAGTACTTGTAATTCATCATCGACACCAATTTCCAAGCTAGGATTTATATCAATTGAGACGTAAGCATACACTTGTTTTGTTGTAGCAAACATTGGGATAAACGTTATAATTAATATAATTGCAGCAAGTGTACCTATTACTGAAAATACGTTTCTCTTTGCTTTTACATTGAACCAGCTTCTACTTCTTGTCTTTTCTGATAATGAAACTGGAAAAAAAGTAAGCTCCTCGCCAATCTCAACATCCTCTTGTTTTCTTGCCCTCAAGAATTCTCCCTCAGCTGTTAAAACTGTGAGAAAATCCTCATCAATGCTCATTACAATCCCTTTTTTCACTCACCTAGCACCCCCTTAATGTAATCTTTGAGATATAGATAATCTTGAGATAAGATTAACGTCATGGCAATAATATACTTACGATTTCTTTCAATGGTCTTACGGCTAACATCAACCACTTTTTCTAATTTTTTAACAGGAAGCTGTTTTTTCTCAAAGAGACTAGACCTAAGGGAATCATCCTCTACAATAATCTTTGCAATTGTCATGGCATTTAACCGGGCATCAGCATGCTTTGGAGATTGATCAACAATCTCATTAAAGGAAAGACCAAATTCCGTCAGCTTTTTTTGGAATCTCACAATCTCATCTTTTCTTTGTTCTTGCTCAATCGATTGTTGAAATTGATCTATTGATTGTTTTGATTCAATTTTTGTAAAGTAACTGTCATCCTCGATGTCTGTGGAATCCATCCTGATTGTTTTCACACGTGCTTCTTTACGTATGAAATCAATCACTCTACGTTTTATAAGCAAATCAGCGAAAGATAGCAGGGAACTACCTTTATCTGTTGAATATTTCTCAATGGCTTCATTAAATGCGATTAGACCTATGCTAAACTCATCGTCTTGTTCACTGATAAACCTTTTGCATACGGATGATACCGATTTGGCAACGAATGGTTTATACTTTTCTATAAGCTCGTTTTGTAAAGCCTTATCACCGTTTTGGATTCTAATTACTGAATCTTCAAGCGAACTCTTGCTCCTCCCAAGCTTAAATAATAAACTTAGCATGGTTTCACCTCAGTTCATAATATACTATTCGTAATACTAGCCTATTTTTGTGGGGGCTTTCAATAGTAATATTTTCTTAAGTGAAAAAAAGAGCATGACTTTTCACCTATTTCAGTCAAAAAAAAAGTTCCAAACGGAACTTTTTTCTTACTGATTTTCAACTTTTTTTAACTCAACTTCTTGTTTTTCCTCTGTCTCATTTTTTGACAAGAACCAGCCACCAATTGCAATTCCAAGTAAGATTACCCAGAAAGTAATTTTCCATTCTGCTGATTTAGGAAAACTTTCAGAAATCACGCCCAATTCATGATGTGCTAATGTATATACCGCTAATTTAACACCTACCCAACCAACAATTAAGAAGGCGGCCGTTTCTAATCCTGGCTTACGGTGCAGTAATTTAACAAATTGGGTTGCAGCAAATCTCATAATAATTAGTCCGATTAAACCACCCGCAAATATAACGGCAAATTGTCCACCATCTAATCCGCCGATTTTAGGTAGATTTGTAGCTGGTAGTGTCACTGCTAGAGCAACTGCTGCTAGAATAGAATCAACTGCAAACGCAATATCTGCTAACTCTACTTTTACAACAGTCATCCAAAAGCCCGATTTCTTTTTTTCTTTTTCTTTCGCTTCATGTTGATCTTTCTTAATCATAAATCTCTTAACTAGATGATTAATAGCGATAAATAGAAGATAGATTGCCCCTATTGCCTGAACCTGCCAAAGGTTTACTAAAAAAGAGATGGCAAACAATGACCCGAATCTAAATACAAATGCTCCTGCTAATCCATAAAATAATGCCTTTTTTCGTTTTTCTTCAGGTAAATGCTTAACCATGATTGCCATTACTAACGCATTGTCAGCTGCCAATATACCTTCTAGTGCAATAAGTATAAGTAGTACCCACCCATATTCTAATATAATTGAAGCATCCATGAAATTCTCTCCCCCTATTTCCTTATTTACATGTAATATGAACACAAAAAAGACCTTTGCCATTAATGGCAAAGGTCTTGCTAAACACAATTAACTGTGTCAACAAAGCCGGAGGATATGATCCACGAAATGACGACTTTGTTTTCGAGTTTCCTCGAACGCTACTCCCCTTTGAACTGGAAGAATTTATCATATTTAATGTTAGGTTAATTGTAATACCACTTTTACTTATTGTCAATTATTTTTTTCTAGTATTGAATGCTTTAAATGAGATAATTTCTTTTTTATTTGCTTGTCTCTTCTTCTTCCAATAGAACCAGACTGCCAATCCAACAACGACTAATCCACCAGCTGGTAGTAAATACTGATTAGCAAGTGCTCCTACATCCTCCCACCTTGGACCAAGGATAAAGCCTAGATAGACATATAAAAAAGTAATAGGAAGCATAGCAAAAAATGTATAAACCGAAAACGTGATCACATTCATTTTTGCCATACCACATGGAATAGAAATTAGTGTTCTAACTCCTGGTAAAAACCGTGCAGTAAAAGCAACCGAACCACCATACTTTTCAAAGAAATCATCTGCTTTAGCAAGCTGCTTTTCCTTTATGAATAGATATTTTCCATATTTCAATAATAATGGTCTTCCACCAAAACGCCCCAATGCATATAGCGTTAACGGTCCAAAGGTTCCCCCCACAGTCCCTGCTAAAACAACTAGCCAAAGGTTCATGTCACCTTGATATACCCAGTAACCTGCTAACGGAAGAACAACTTCAGCAGGAATAAATTCAATAGTTAGTGCTAATAGAATACCAAAATAAGATAGTTGCTTTAAAAACTCTACAATTGAAATAATAATATGCTCCATAAAAACACCTTTCAAAAAAATTGAAATTTGTATTTACAATAACAGATATACGAAAAAAACGCTAGTTGGATGTCATTACCATCATTTCACTCTTAAGAATTGGTGAAACTACTTTAAGACTATTATGTAAGGGGACATAAATATGCATACAATGTGGAAAGGCTCCATTAGTTTTGGATTAGTGAATATACCTATTAAGCTTTTTGCTGCAACTGAAGACAAGGATGTAAAGTTAAGAAATCTACACAAAGAATGTCATACTCCGATACAGTACGAGAAAGTATGCTCACATTGCGAGAAAGATATTTCCAACGAAGACATTGTCAAAGGATATGAGTATGTAAAAGGAAAATTTATTATATTAACTGATGAAGAGTTAAAAGAGCTCAAGGATGAACATGAAGATAAAAGTGTCGAGATTGTTGATTTTGTCAATTTAGAGGATATTGATCCGATTTATTTCAGCCGCTCATACTTTATGGGACCTGGAGAAAATGGTAGTAAAGCTTATGGATTATTAAGAGAAGCTTTAAAAACATCTGGGAAGATTGGGATTGCAGAAATTACGATAAGATCAAAGCAACAAATGGCGATTATTAGAGTGTATAAAAACAGCCTAGTAATGGAAACCATTCATTATCCAGATGAGGTTCGAAATGTAGAAGAAGTACCTGGAGTACCAGAGAATGTTGAAATAAATGATAAAGAGCTAGAAACTGCCATCATGTTAATTGATCAATTAACTACTGATTTTGAACCTGAAAAATACAAGGATGATTATCGTACAGCTTTACTCGACTTAATTCAAACAAAAGTCAATAATAATGAAGGTACAACAGCTAATGATACTGCACCAAGATCGAATGTTGTTGACTTAATGAGCGCTCTCCAAGCTAGTATTGAACGTACAAAAGGAAAAGAAAACACCCCTTCTAAGAAACAACCTGTTCCTACTACAAATGTTTCAGAAATGAAATCCACTGGAGAGAAAGGTCCAAAGGTTAGAACAACAAGGAAAAAAGTAGGCAGCTAACATGAAATTAAGGCCGATGCTACCTACTCTTATTTTTGAAGCACCAAAAGGCTCTGACTGGCTATATGAAATAAAGTACGATGGTTTTCGTACTCTTTTATATTGGGATCATGGACGGATTGAATTAATTAGTCGAAATGGAAACCTTTTAAATGAACAATTCCCTGAAATCATTGAATATTGCCGTGATCAAGAAAGACTATTTTCAGAAGACTTCCCACTTATTATTGATGGGGAAGTCTGTATTCTAGAATCCTCCTATAAAGCAAGCTTTGAACAAATCCAAATTCGTGGCAGATTGAAAAACAAAGAAAAAATAGCAGCAACATCGGCTATAAAGCCTGCTCACTTCTTAGCTTTTGACCTATTACTGATTCAAGATAAGTCGATTATGACGGATCCCTTTATAAATAGAAAAAAACAGTTAGAAGATTTATTTCTAAAGCACAATTTAATGAAGATAGTTGATATTCAGCAAAATCAGCTACTTCAACTTATTCCATACCATTCTTCTTTTCAAGAAATTTGGGAAAAGGTTCAGGCCGAGCAGTCTGAAGGAATCATTGCAAAAAAAAGAAATAGTCCATGGGAAGAAGGAAAGAGAACAACCTCATGGTATAAAATTAAAAATTGGCAAAGGGGCAATTTTTTCATCACTGGGTATGATCAAGCAAATGGCTTCTTTCATGTCTCCGTACTAAGAGATAAAGAAATTTATGAAATTGGGCTTTTTTCAAACGGATTAGCTTCTGAAGAACGAGATGCACTATTACAAGTCATCAGGCAAAATCAGCACGAAGGAACGAAGATTGGTTATGTCAGCGTCAATCCTGGGATCTGTGTAGAACTTCTTTATTTAGAACTTTACAAAGAACAACTTCGCCAACCAAGCTTTTCTAAATTTCAATTTGATATCGATTGGTCAGAATGTACGTGGGAAAATCTCCAAAGAAAAATGGATATTTCGACTCAAGTGATTATTTCGCATCCGGAGAAGCCTCTATGGAAAGAAAGACATATCACAAAGCAAGATTATTTAGATTACCTCTTAAAGATTTCACCTTATATGCTCCCATTTTTGAAAGATCGATTGCTGACAGTTATCAGGTATCCACACGGTATGTATGGAGAATCCTTTTATCAGAAAAATTGTCCTGACTATGCACCAGCTTTCATTAAAAAGGTTCGTCATGAGGATATAGACTATATTGTTTGTAATAATGTCGATACATTAGCTTGGCTCGGGAATCAATTAGCATTTGAATTTCACATTCCATTTCAGACAATTCATTCAAATGGTCCATCAGAAATTGTATTTGATTTAGATCCACCATCAAGAAATGAATTTCCCTTAGCAATTAAAGCGGCATTAATCCTTAAGGAGGTATTTGATGGATTAGATTTAATATCATTTATTAAGTTATCTGGTAACAAAGGCTTACAGCTCTATATTCCATTACCTGAAAACACATTTAGTTATGAAGATACAAGAGTTTTCACAGAATTTATTGCTCATTACCTTATTAACAAAGAGCCAGATTACTTTACGATCGAACGTCTGAAAAAAAATCGAGGTAACAAACTTTATGTTGATTATGTTCAACATGCAGAAGGCAAGACGATTATTGCTCCGTATTCTGTTCGCGGAAATGAAGGAGCTTATATCGCCACCCCGCTCTATTGGGATGAAGTAAATGAGGATTTAACCATTGAACCTTTTTCGATCGAATCGATTATAAATCGAATAAATACTCTCGGTGACCCATTTAAAGAATTCTTCAGAACGAAAGAAATCCAACCCTTCAAACCTGTTTTAGAATTTTTGAAAAATAAGTAAGAGGCTGTTCCAAAATTCCATGGAACAGCCTCTTACCTCTTTTATTTCTTATCCTTATCTTCATCCTTCACAATTTTAAGGATCTCTTCAAGCATATAAACCATGTCTTGTTTTTTGTATGGCTGTCCCTGAGTAGCTGGAACAGATGATTCTGGTTCTTCTTGTTCTACTTCATTTTTTTCAAGCGTCTCTTCAATCAAATATGCCGGAATCAGCTGTCCATCTGGTGTTACATATTTTTTATTTAACCTGCGTGTTTCCTTATCGAATAAGCTATACACGATTGGAATAATAAATAGTGTTAAGAATGTACTACTTATTAATCCCCCAATAACCGAGATACCCATCGGTTGATTCATTTCTGCACCCTCACCAAGACCTATAGCAAGAGGTAATAATCCAAGGATTGTCGTTGTTGCGGTCATTAATATTGGTCTTGTACGATCTTTTACTGCTTCAATAATCGCATCGTATGTCTTCATTCCTTGCTCTTTCTTCTGGTTAATATAATCAATCAATACAATCGCATTGTTAACTACAATACCCGCAAGCACAATTATTCCAATAAATGCCGTCAAGCCAACAGGCGTCCGAGTTGCCGTTAATGCGACAGCTACACCTATTACCATCAATGGTACAGTTACCATGATGACAAATGGGTGTTTGAATGATTCGAATTGAGCAGCCATCACTAAATAAATGAACACTAACGCTAGTACAAATGCTAGCCCTAAATCATCCATTGATGATTCAAGCAATTCACGGTCGCCACCAAATGTGATCTCCGTATCATCAGATAATTCTAAATCAGCAATTTCAGCATCAACCTTTGAAGAAATATCACCAAGGTTTGTCGTACTAACGAATTTAACTGTAAATTGAACAGCACTTTGTTGGTCTATTCGATTAATAGTCGTTGGACCTTCACCAATTGTTATATCTGTTACTTCATTTAATTGAATAAATGTATTATCAGGTTTCCTAATAAGCAATTCTTGTAATTGATCAATATTGCTTGTTAATTCGCGATCATAACCGACATTTACAGGGTAAATATTTTGGTCTTCATCAGTTAACTGTAAAGCTGTTGTCCCCCTGGTCACATCGTTTATCGTTGATGCGATTTGAAGCGGTAGTAAGCCCTCGTCAAAGGCTTTGTCTCTATCCACTGTAATTTGAACTTCCTCTACTGTATCTGTTAAATCAGTTGAAACCTCAGTGACATCAGACAAGTTGTCAAGCGCCTCTGTAATTTGTTCTACAGCTTCATTTAATCGATTAGCGTTATTATCCTTCACATTAAAGGTAAGAGTGTTTGGTGATGAACCAGATGATGACTGAACATTCAATGAAACTTCAGCTGTTGCATTAGCAGATTTAGCAGCTCTTTCAATCTCACGCTTATTTTCATCCATAAAATCAAAGGTCGATACAGTTCTGTCATCTAAGTCCTTCATTTTCACATAAATTTCAGCACGATTCGTTCTTCCAGATCCAGTGACTGAACCTTCCTGTGTTGAACCAATTGAACTTACATATACATCTACCTCTGTTTTGTCACTTAAGACATCTTCAATTTCTCTGACTGTTTTTTCCGTTTCAGAAAGTGATGCACCATTTTCTAATTCAACTCCAACAGTAAAGAAGCCCTCGTCACTACTTGGCAGAAATTCTGTTCCTACGGTTGTCAATCCAAAAATACTTCCTGCTGTAATAATAAGTGTTAAAACAAGTACTAATGCACGATTTCTCAAACTCCATTTTGTTAGTCCTTCTAAAGACTTCATGAAATGAGAGTCTTTGCGCTTAACCTCTATGTTTTCTTTCGGTTGCTTCAGAAATCTACTCGCTAGCATTGGAACAACAGTTAGTGCTACAAATAGCGAAGCAAATAAACTGAAAGCAATAGTTAAAGCAAATTCAGTGAACAGCTGGCCAATGATACCAGAAATAAAGATCACTGGTAAGAACACAGCTACCGTTGTAAGAGTAGAAGCAATAATAGCAGCTCCAACTTCCTTAGTACCATCTGCGGCTGCCACTTTAGGTTCTTTGCCCATAGATAAATGGCGATAGATATTTTCAATCACAACAATCGCATTATCGACTAACATCCCAATTCCTAATGCCAACGCACCGAGAGTAAGAATGTTCAGAGTGAAGTTTGAGAAAAACATAAGAACAAACGTTACAATCACTGAATATGGGATCGCAATTCCAATAATAAGTGGACTTTTCACACTTCTTAAAAAGAAAAATAAGACTAGCATGGCAAATAATCCACCTAGAATCAGCGTATTAGACATATTACCGATGGCAATTTGTATAAAGTCACCTTGGTCAAATAAGATATCTGATTGGATATCTTCATATTTTTCTTGGCTTAATAGTTCATCTAATTCAGCTCTAAAGCTATCAGATACCTTCGCAGTATTCGCATCCGATTGCTGGAGTACACTTACTAATAGTGCAGGCTCTTGATTTGCACGGGTGATCGTATCTTCATCCTGGGGTGATAGTGATACTTCGGCTATATCTGCTAGTGTCACCTTTTCACCATTTGAAGGATCTCTTGTGATATTGATTTGTTCTAAATTCTTAACCGAGTCGATTGTGCTAATGACACGAGTCGTTAATTCCTTTCCTTCAGTTTCAACTGTATTTCCTGGAAGTGACATTGAATTAGCTCTAAGGATATCAATAATATCTTGTTGAGTTAAAACATACTTCTGCAGCTGATCTTCATCAAGTACTACTTTTATTTCATCAACAGTCGTCCCTGCTAAACTAACACTAGCAACGCCTTCAGCCTTATTGAGCTCAGTGACTAGTGCTTCTGCTAAATCCTGTAATGTTTTTGCATCAGTATCAGTGCTTAGTGACAATTGAATAACAGGGAATTGAGAAGGATCAAACTTCATAAACCTAGGTTTATTTGCGTCCTCTGCAATCGTTGTAGAATCAATTCTACTTTGAACCTCACTTTCAACCTCATCAATTGTTGTAGTCCAAGAAAACTGCATCAAGGTTAAGCTTGAATTTTCCTGTGATGTTGACGACATTGTCTTAAGTCCTGGTAGAGTAGAGAGGCTTTCCTCGATCGGTTTTGTTACCTTTTCAACAACCTCTGTAGGGCTTGCACCAGGATAACTGACAACCACAACGCCAATAGGTGGATTAATTTCAGGAATTAGCTTAAGGGGAATGTTTAATAATGATACAAGTCCTAAGATGATCACTAAAAACATTGAAACTAAGGTGAAAACAGGTCTTCTTATCGCAAAATTACTAATCTTCATTTACCTTCTCCTCTTTTAGATATTCAAAATAATTTATAATTAGATTCTTTCATACTTTGACGGAATAATGCAAGAATCAGCAACAAAAAAAAGCCCGCTAAAAATAGCAGAACTAAATGATTCTAGCAGAGGTTAATAACGGTAAGGATACATTGATGGTGGTTCCATGATTAAGTTTACTATGTATGTTCATTTCCCCTTCGTGTTCCTTGATGATTTTATTACTAATTGTTAACCCCAACCCTATTCCCTTTTCTTTTGTTGTGTAAAATGGAGTTCCTAAATGTTTTAACCTGTCCTCGGGGATACCAATTCCATTATCTTTAAAGCTAATCACTACATACTCTCCCTCTATCTTAAGAGAAATCTCCATCTTTCCGCCTGAAGCCATCGCCTCAATTGCATTTTTCAAGAAATTCATAAATACTTGCTTCAACTGATTGGGTTGACAGGAAATAACAATTGGTTCGCTTTGACTAAATGAACATTCAATTAAAACATTATGTAAATGTGCCTGTGTTTCAAATACAGTTACTGTACTTAGAATCAGTTCCTGAATACAAGCTTCTTGAAATTCAATTGCTTCAGGTTTGGCTAATGTCATGAACTCATTGACTATTAACTCTATTCTTTCTAATTCATCTAACATAATGTTGATATAACGTCTTTGATCAGGACTCATAAGTGTAGATTGTAATAGCCTAGAGAACCCTTTTAATGCAGTTAGAGGATTTCTAATTTCATGTGCTACTCCAGCAGCTAATTGTCCTATGATTGATAAGCGATCAAGATTTCTAATTAGTTCATTATCCTTTAATCTTTCTGATATATTTCTTACAAAACAGATAACTCCAATAATTTTTCCATCCGAGCTTCTATATGGAGAATAGGTAACTGATATATCTAATTCTGTGCCATCTTTTCTTAACCGCTTCGTTTCGTAATCTCTTAATTCCTTTCCTTGCTTCACATATTTAAGGATACTCAAAAAATCCTTGTGATCTCTTTCACTCTGCCAAACAGTTGGCTGAAGATAGAGAATTTCTTCTTTTTCATATCCAAATAGCTCTAAGAAAGCGTTGTTAACCCATGTTACCTTATTATTATAATCTAGAACAATGATACCATCAGCAGAGCTATCAATAAAAGAGTCTAATAATTTATTAGCTCTAAACAACTCCTCTTCCTTAAGTCTCTTCTCTAATATATTCTTAGCTATCACCGTTAGATGGCTACATTCTCCGTTTTGATCTATAACTGGTGTTACAATAGCCTCACCTAATATATTCCCATTCAGTAAGTGAACTGTATTCTCTATTACTACTCTTTTATTTAATGAGATACACTCATTATATTTTTCTATCAAGTACTTAGCTCGATTTGGCCTGAGTACATCCTCTATCCTTTTTCCATATGATGACTCTTTAAAGTTCCCCATTTCAATAGCGTAGCGATTAGCATAGTAATATGTGTATATGCCTACTTGCTCTACCTTCATAATGAGAATAAAATCTGAACACTCGTCTAATGTAGATATAAAGGCTTGTACATCTTGCATCCATATCACTTCCTTAAAAAGGCATTTTATTCTCTTTAATTGTAACCACAATCGTGAACGAAAGGAAATGATTTTCTAAATACTCTTTTAATTTTAGTAAAAAAAAGAGCCTGAGGCTCTTTTTACTAGAATTTTTTCTTTTGTTTTGAATGGATCGTGATTTTCTTCCATTTTTCCTTTTCTTGCTGTTGTGCTCTTTTATCAGATTTACGATCTAGATATGCAAGCTCTCTTTGGAGCTTTAAATAGTTGTTATAACGAGCTTTTTGAAGAGAACCATCTTCGATTGCACTTCTCACTGCACAACCAGGTTCATTTCCATGATGACAATCTCGGAAGCGACAGACTTCTGCTAGAGCTTCAATATCCTGAAAGCTTACTCCAATCGAATCGTCAGCATCCCATAATTGCAGCTCCCTCATCCCAGGTGTATCAATAATCATCCCGCCACTCGGTAGCATAATGAGCTCACGATGAGTGGTTGTATGACGACCACGATCATCACCCTCACGAATCTCCTCAACTTGCTGTTTTTGCTCACCAACTAATCGATTAGTAAGGGTTGACTTTCCTGCTCCTGAAGAACCAAGTAATGCGACTGTTTTGCCTGCTTCAAAATAAGACATCAAGGATTCAATCCCGCTATTTTCTTTCACACTGACTACATGAATCGGGACACCGTAAGCAATGGCTTCAACTTCAGCAATCCTTTCATCGATATGATCACATAGATCTGATTTAGTAAGAACAATAACTGGATTTGCACCACTTTCCCATGTTAGAAGTAGATAGCGCTCTATTCTTCTTAAATTAAAATCATTATTCAATGCATTAACTAAAAACACCGTATTAATGTTTGTAGCAACAATTTGTTCTTCTGTTGTAAGTCCAGCAGCTTTTCGCGAGAACTTACTGAATCGCGGGAGAAGTTGATGAATCGTCGCCTTCCCTTCCTCCATTCTTGTAGAAATTACGACCCAGTCACCAACAGCAGGATAGTCTTGTCGCTCAGTTGATGAAAATCTGAACTTTCCTGAAACCTCTCCTAGACATTCGCCAGCTTCTGTAATGATCCGATACATTCGCTTATACTCCAGGATGACTCGTCCAACCGTTAACCCTGACTCTTGATACTCTCTATATGATTCTTCAAACGCTTCATTCCAACCTAATTCTTTCTTATTCAACTCGTACTCCTCCTATTAAAACGAAATTTAAAATAAATAAACCCGTAAGCTTAACTACAGCCCACGGGTTAAAATCGTTTTAACATAGATAAGAGTCGTACTTAAATAACCGTAGCGGGCTGTAGTTGATTATTCAATTGATTTGTTAAAATTACAAATACACTTTTCATACTACATCCCTCACTTTCTTCATTTGATAATCCCATTATAGAATATATTGGTAAATTTGTAAATCAGTTAAAAATAATTCCACTAATGAATCATTTCTATTATACTTATAGTGTACATATAAAAAAGTTGGAGGATATAAATGGATCAAACACAGAACAACGCTTCACCTTTAATGAAATTAGTTGAACATAGAAGCTTTAATCGCTTCATTATGACCGTTATCATCATCAATGCCATTCTCATTGGACTAGAAACCTATTCTTCCCTTTTTCAAGAATATCACCTTTTTTTCTCAATCGCTGATAGAATATTTCTATTCATATTTACCATAGAGATTCTATTAAAAATAATTGCAATGCGGACAAGCTTCTTTAAAAACTCTTGGAACCTACTAGATTTCGCGATAGTATTCGGTAGTATTATTCTCTATCAAACCAACCTGGTTAGTGTACTTCGTATATTGAGAGTACTTAGGGTGTTACGTACCATTTCGGCAATCCCTTCATTACGGAGATTAGTAAATGCCCTATTTATGGCGATCCCTGCAATTGGTAGTGTATCTGTATTAATGGGTATATTCTTTTATATTTATGCAATCATTGGAACTTCCTTTTTTGGTGAATTATTCCCTGAATACTTCGGAAATCTCCAACTCTCAATGCTGAGTTTATTCCAAATATTTACACTTGAATCATGGGCTTCTGGAATCTTCCGCCCAATATTTGCGGAAATAACGTGGTCCTGGCTCTATTTTGTAACATTCATTTTGGTAGCAACCTTTATCATGCTAAATTTAATTGTTGGGGAAATTGTAAATAATGCTGGTAAATTATCTGAAGAACATGAAGATCTTAAGGATATTAATACTGAGTTCAAAAATGAACTAGAGCATATCAAAAATCAAAATGAACAACTCAATCAAAAACTTAATGATCTCATGCAAGTCATTTCAGAGAAAAAGCAAGAATAGAAAAAAACATCAAGGAGCGCATGATGCTTCTTGATGTTTTTTTTACTTATTGATTGCCTTCGTACCATTCCGCAAAATTCCCTGATCCATTGCATCCAATACAATCAACTGGATTGGTGAAGTATAGCTCATATGTGTTAAATGTATGAAATCCTCTTCCATGACAATCTGGGCAGAGACCTAAATCTTCCATTTGTTTGACCTTTTTTTCATATCTTGAAGTAATCCAGTCATTCACGGTATTGATGAGTCCCATCTAATACACCTCACATCTTGTTTTCCCTATTATGTGGAAATAACAGGATATTTATTCACTAGTATATTCTTTACAAGACCTCTTTGTGAATTTCTAAGATTAAAATTAATTAGTCAAACTACCATAGACTCTTTGGATTAATAATTGTTTAAATACTTTAATCGCTGTAAAATCAGTATTCTTTCTTGCTTCACCAATGTAAAGCGAAATATTCTCTTTTAATAAACCATTTGAAGAAATACAATCATCGATTTCTTTCGTTAAGGCACTAGAATCCCAAGAAAGAGTCTCTACATTACCAATATTTTTTTGTCCACACACTTCAGTAAATACATCAATTTTTTGATCATATGAGATAGAGATAAATGGGATCAATTTAATTGCAGCAAATATGAGTGAATGCAGTCTCATCCCTATTAATAACTGAGAGGATCCAATAATACTAGCTTTTTCTTGTATAGATAAATCAGGCGGCACAATATATATGTTATGTTGTACTTCTTTTGACATCTTCGACTTTACTTCTAATGAACATAAATAGTCTTCATAACCATGCATAGGGATAAAAACAATCTTATGATGGTTATTTTTCATCGCTGAATCCAATCCACTTGCTATTCGCTCCAAATAATGAGTACCTTTTTTCCAATACCGTACAGTTACAACAATAAAGTCTGAATCATCGAGATTGTTCATTAACCAGTTAGATGAAATCATTTTTTCTACATTCAAACCAATCACTGGGTCTGGGACTACATAAATATCATTCGTCACACCGATTTGTTCGATGAATTGTTTTGAAATGTCATCTCTGACTGTGATTAAAGCTGCTTTCTTTAAAGTATTAGCTACTAATTGTTTATTGAAGCGATATTTAATCGGACCAATTCCTTGAGCGTAGACAAAGAATGGCTTCTTTAATAAATGAGCAAACCACATTACACCGCAATAATAACTTACACTTAAGATTCCAGTTTTATCCTGCAAAAGTCCTCCACCACCACTAATCACACCATCTGACTTCTTGATGGCTTTCATGACCTCTTTAAAACTCCAGCGATTTACTGCTTTGACGCCGTACTGTTCTGATGTTTTTTGGGGCTGATTAGATAGAACAGTAATTGAAATGAAAGGGAACTCATTTCTCAAAACTTCTATAATAGATAAAAGAATCGCCTCATCCCCGACATTATCAAATCCATAATATCCTGAAATTACAACCTCCATGCTGATAGTCTCTCCTTAGTCAGTGGATGATTTATTTTTTTGAACACATTCCATAAGATAATTAGGATGAATCCAATCCCCACACCCAAAATCATTCCAATGAACGTTCTATTTATCGAAACTAGTAGAGGAGTATGTAAATGAGTGAAGGTCCCTATTATTGAACTAAATCCAATGGCCCCAAAGATATAAAAGTATTTCCCCCACTCAAATCCTTGTTTTACAAAATAAACTCCTAACGTTAGAAATGGGATGCCAATAAGAAATTCTTTCGTTCTTGGTCTAGTTCCAAGAACATTCTCCAGCATTTGTCTGAACTGTAATTCATAGGGGATAATTAATTCTTCATTATTCCCTGTTCGCCCCAGGTAGAAATAAGTAATCCCAATAATGAGCACCAGCATCAGCATATTCCCAAAGGTTACTGGCTTCTTTATCCAATTAACCCCAACTATCATAAAAGTAACAATAATTACAGGGAGTATTGAGAGGATTTTTACGCCTCGAAAACCATCAATATTAACCATGTACTCCCAACCATATAATAACGTAATAACAAACCATCCCCCTATCAACGTAATCCCAAATCCTCTTAGGAGAGAGAGCCCTGCCTTTGTCTGTGTGAGCGATTTTGATATAGAGGATATTGCATAAATGGGACTTAATACTGCAATCCCTAGAACTAAGAGCTTAAGTAATACGTTGCTCTCTAAATAAATACCAAATAAGGAAACACCAAGAATAAAAAACGTGATTGCTAGGACATATGGTATTTGAAAATGTAAAAAAACTAAAGCTAGGTAAACTGATGCTGCTATGACAGTCAAAAGCTTCATCCACACTGGTAAACTATACGTGTCAAAGGGCTCTGCTACCCCTGGCACCTTTTCGATACGATGCTGCAATTGTTCAATAAAGTCTGTTGTTCCATTTATAGCCTCCATTGCTTCTGCAGGTGTACGGTAGCCTTCATTTACTTCCTTATCGGTTAGATTGACAAAGAGTAATTGAATATTTCGCTCGTTAACAGCTAATCCGCCTCGATTGATGTGACGAACTTCTCGTTCATGCCCCTTCCCCAAAATTAAGGAATGCATCCGAATCATTTTAGTATCTAAATGTTCAACTAACTCATGGAATCCTTTTTGCTTTCTATGTTCAAACAACACAGCATTGATATTCCATTGCTTCATTCGGCTTGCCATTTGTTCAATATTTTCTCTAGTTTTGCTATAACCTACAATCTCATCGTCACGAAACACAAGATGATTGATTCGATCCCTTTCTTGAGTCACCTGCTGAAAAAGTGGATGTTCATCATCCTCATCATTAAAGTGAGTCCCTAATTGCGGAAGAATAGAGAAACCAAGGGAACTTGCTAAGCCGACTACCTCTAAATCATAGCTAATCGCTTGAGACTTTGTATCATTTGTGCCATACGGTACAAATAGAAATTCACTATTATTGACCGTATATTTATGAACCTTAATCATATGATTCAAATTACTTTCGATCGCTTCTGGTATGACCTTAACAACGGGATGGATAGGATTAATTATTCTTATGTATATACCGTCCTCTTTCGCTAGCTCTTCAACCAATATATTAGGATATTGTTTTAACAACTCTTCTTTACTAAAATTTTGAACAACATTCATTTTCTCTAAATCGTTTAGATCTAAAGGGGTTATGCTTAGTGATTCAACTCCAGCCTTCTTTAACTCACGTAATACATCATAGACCGTTAATCCACTTTGTTCTAACGCTTTTACATCTTCGTACGGAATGGTTATTTCATATGATGTATTTGATTTTTCTATCTTAATTCTTTCCAGTAGATAGGGTATTGATAGAACAATAACAAAGATAATAAATCCCCATAGAGCGTTCCGCATAACTCCAACTCTCCTTAAATGGAATATCAGCCACGAATGGTTATATTTTTCCATTATTCAGTATGGTAACTCCTCCTAAGATTCATACTTTGTTCAATAAAATTAAGTATTTTTTTCACCAAAAATCATTGAATATTTATGATTACATTCGGCCTAATTTCTAATTCAAACAGCCTGTTCCATGGTGAAGAAATCACTATAAATGGAATTTCCTTTATACTGATTGTTAAATCTTCTTTGCTACCTGGTAAAGTAGCTATCTCGCTCATAAAACTAGGCGTAAGCTCCTTTATATCATTCTCGAATTGCTTTTGGACATAGTCTAAGACGAGCCTCTCGCTTTCACCTAAATTCCATTCATCAATTGATGTTTTTGATAGCTTTGTTCGCAAGCTTGAAACGATATGATTTTTGTAATAATGATCCTTTAAATACCGATGGAGTAAATATTGATAATGATATTTGTAAGTTTCTTGTTGATCATCTACAGTTAGACTTTCGTAGGCTTTTCTAACAAAAACTTGACGAATACTACTATGACTGATCGCTAGACCTATTGTGTTTCCTGGAGTATTCCAAGCAGCATACGACTGCATTGATAAGAGTAGATCGTTGTCTAGCAATAACTTAAACATGTCTGAATCAGATTTATGATTGACTACATCAACAAAAATCACATGATATTGTTTATCTAGCTTTTCTTTAATTAACTGTATGACAGCATTTCTATTAAAACTAGGAAGAGTTTCATCAACTTTATTCGTCTGTACAACGAGGTGAAATTCAGCTTGTTCTTCTTTTTTAGTGATCGTTCCATTTATGACCTTCACATGTTTTTGAATATTTTCTTTCAATGGAATGTCTTCATATCTTGACGTCCATTCAGGACCATCTACAGTTGTATAGTCAATATAGAATGACGGTGAAAGGTGATATAGAACGTTATAATAGCGACTCAATAACAGCACGTCTAATTCATCTGCACCAGCAAGCATCATAATTTTCTCTTCCAATTCTCTTTTTTCAACCTCATCAGTAAGACGCTCCTGTTCTAATTGATGGAGTCCATACCCACTAGCATCATCTTGACCAAATAATAAGAAATCAATGATTCCGTAAGAAACTAAATCGATTAGTTTTTGATTAATGACAAAGTTCCGTTCACGCGCCTTTATATAGCTATCTAATATCTTACCAGGAATTTCCTTTTCTAATTGCTTCAATTCTTTTTCTAAAGATTGTTCCCCTTTTCTGTACACACGGTCATATAATTGCCCCCACTTTGCCACCTGATGATAATCATCTATTTGACTCTCTGACTTAGTCGTAATTGTTTGTCTTAGGATCGTATCAAATACGTATATAGGGGTTTCTGGATGAGTCTTTTTTATTTCCTCAATGACTTTTAATCGTTCTAATGCCTCTTCTTGATTTATTGATTCATTACTCCTTGAGGCTACAAGCCCTCCGTACACTAACATATCAGCAGAAATAATAAATGCATCAACCTGATCAGCATGCTTAACTAGCCAGGTCATGATTTCATCAGACATTCCACTATGTTGCAAATCTCCCAACATCCAAGCTGGTGGAGTCATTAAATTAATCGCTCCGGAGCCTGCTATTTGTTCGGGTACATATTGATTAACAGGTCTATTGTCTAGAGGTATTAACATGACTGTTTTACCTTTAACAAAGGGAGTATGCCATTCATCTTGATATTCCTGATTGTCTGTTTTTATTAAAATGCTTGTAGTCGCTCCCTCATCTGACCCTTCAGGAGAATATGTCATTCCAGTATGAATAGAATATCCAAATATAATAAGACCTGTAACACCTGCTAGGATTCTTTTCAATACTATCTACTTCCTCTCTTTCCAAGAACGTCTTTTTTACATTGTTAACCAATATATTATTTCTTATTTTGATAAATACTAAAATGATTCAAGTCATTTAAAACTGGGAGGAGGAAGTATTGTGTATTCGAAATTATGTTTGACACTACTTTTGGTACTAAGTCTTACAGCATGTAATAGAAACATTACGCCCAACACAGATAAATACGGAACTACTTATGAAGATTCTACGGAATCGAATGAACTTATTCATCCTCAAATTGAATTAGAAGATACTGAACAAGAGCCAGAAGAGCAACCAAAAGAAACAGCAAAAGAGCAGGAGAAAGAACCGGAAGAATCAACGGAACCTAATCTAGAGGTGGATGAAGAGCAACTTGAAGTACCACCAAATACGGAAGAACAGAATCAACTAGCTACTGACCAAGACGAAGTGGAGCCTAACAGCGAACTACCTTCATTCTTCCCTGCTGACGAATTAAAAAGAAGATGGAATGCTATTTCAGAAGAATATACATTAGTTAACTATATTAAATCTCTTGAATTCATTCAAAATACAGAAGAAGCCTATTATCGAGCGATTTTGGATAAAGGAATTGAATTTCGTTCATATATCACAGATGATAAGCTGATTAACCGATTTGTGTTAATCGGGAAAAAAGGAAATGCCGAAGAAAACTCCACTCTTATTACAAGCTGGTGGCAACTAATTTTACTTACCAATCCTGAGGTGACAGATATTGACTTATCTTTTTCAAATCTGGGTGTAGGACCGAATGCAAACTTAAATCAGGTTAAAGAACAAACCTTCACCATCGGAGAAATCAACTACACAGTCATACCAACTGACATAGGATATAACTTTGAAGCAGTCACACAATAGACTGTCCCTTTTTGAAAACAGCTCTGAAAGGAGATTAAGATGAAAAGGATGAAGAGAAAAACAACTCTTGTCGCGTTGTTATGTACGGTTGTACTTACAGTAGCATTTCATGCAACTGCACAAACGAACAGATTCAACATGTCTTATCTATATTTCGGAAGTCCAACCACATTTATTAATCAAGTGAATGCGACAAAAGGAAGCTTAAACGTTGTTTCGCCAAACTACTTTGATATTTCACCTGAAGGAGATTTAAAAATTACTTGGTTGCTTCAATCTTCTTTTATTAATGAAATGCATAAACGTGGAATCAAAGTTGTGCCCTTCCTATCAAATCATTGGGATTTAGTTGCCGGAAGAAATGCTTTACTGAAGAGGGATCAATTAGCTAAGGACATTGCGGCGGCAGTGGAAAAGTATAATCTTGATGGTGTAAATGTTGATATTGAAGGAGTTGGACGCTCTGGAGAACACTCAGGCTATTTTCGCAGTTACCGTGATGAACATACAGATTTTATCCGCTTATTGCGCCAATATATCCCAAAAGACAAAGAAATCTCAGTTTCTGTCGCTGGTAATCCTAACGGTTGGACAACCGGTTGGCATGGCTTCTACGATTATAAAGGAATCTCTGATTATGCAAACTATTTAATGATTATGGCCTATGATGAATCATGGCAAGCTCCTGATAGTCCCATTGGTCCTGTAGCAAGTCTTTCTTTCTGGGAGCGTTGTATATTATTTGCACTTGGACAAAATGTCCCGAAAGAAAAAATCGTAAATGGTCTCCCTTTTTATGGCCGAATGTGGAAGCTCGATGGACCTAATACAGATGGTGTAAGTATTACAGGTAATGGATTGTCAAGTACTAGAATCGCACCTTTAATTAACCAATTTAATGGTAAATACCTATATGATGAAACAAAACAATCTGCATATGCTACCTTCACTGTCCCAAAAGGAGCAGAAGCCTTTGTAGGAACATTAAAAATCTCAGAAGGAAACTATGTCATTTGGTATGAAAATGAACGTTCCATTAAAGCAAAGCTTAGATTGGTTTCAAAATACGATATTAAAGGGACTGGATCTTGGGCTCTATTTCATGAAGTGCCTGAAACATGGGACTACTATTCCTTATGGCTAAACGGAAAATTCTTCACGGATGTACCAACGAATCATTGGAGTGAGGCAAGTATACTTTCTGTTTCAGGACGTGGGTGGATGGCTGGGACTTCATCTACTCAATTTTCACCTAACTCTGAATTAACCAGGGCTCAGGGTGCAGTCATCCTAGTTCGTGCACTTGGACTAGCAGATATCACTCCGAAACAGTACGTTTTTACAGATACATCCAGACATTGGGCTAGAAAAGAAATTGAAATTGCCAGAGAGTACGGAATGATCAATGGGCTAGGAAATAATCGGTTTGGACCAAATGATCCTCTGACGAGAGAACAGCTTGCTGCGATATTACAAAATATCTTTAATTTCAGCTATGAAACGGCTAATAATACTCCATTCCCTGATATTAACCCTAACAATTGGTCATACGACTCTATTCTTGCTATTCATCAAAATGGCTATTTATCGGGCTTTGGCGATGGCACCTTTAGGCCAAAGGATAAATCTACAAGAGCACAAATGGCAGCATTAATGGATCGAATGGCTTCAGAATTTGATACCCTACCACGAAGATAGATGATTGAACGTAAGGATGTGTAGTCTTTTGAGGCTAGTCATTTATATGACCATTAGTATTTGCTTCATATTTTTAAATGCATGTTCTGGTGGTCATAAACAGGAATTTCAGCTACATCAGCTAAATCAACCAGAGTTTATTAACGAAGAGCATCTTGAAGACCAAGTGAATAAAGTTGATCCCATTTATCAAGAAGAGGTTGTAGAAGGACTACAGCTTGACAACCCTGAACTTCAGTATTTCCGCTTTATCGTCATTTATCGAGGAAGTATTGATGATGTGATTCAAGATGCTGCTGGAGTGATCATAAATGAAGCAGAGAATATCAGAATGGCTACTGCTTACCTTCCATTAGAAGAAATTAATAAGATTAAGCAACACCAAAATGTGATGTCTGTAGAGGTTGACCAAGTTGTAGAAATAAAGCAACAAAAAACTACTTGGGGGTACGAGAAAATCTTAGTCCCCCGCTCTCTACAATCTGGGCTGACCGGGAAGGGTATTAAAATAGCGATCATTGATACAGGAATTTCACCACATAATGACCTCTCAATTTCGGGTGGGGCTAGCTTTGTAGGATACACTGATTCCTATTCTGATGACAATGGGCACGGAACTCATGTCGCAGGCATTATTGGAGCCAAGAATAATACAATTGGAATCTTAGGTGTAGCACCTAACTCAGACATCTACGCGCTTAAATCGCTTGACTATGATGGAGAAGGCTTTCTTTCAGATATTATTTCTGCCATTGATTGGTCAATTACAAATAAAATTGATGTGATAAATTTAAGCCTAGGTATGCAAAGCCATTCTCTCGCATTAAAAATGGCTGTAGACAAAGCTTACAATAACAACATATTAATTGTAGGTGCTGGTGGAAATGAGGGAAATACAGAGGGAAGTGGGGATACTGTATTCTACCCGGCACGCTATGATTCAGTAATCGCTGTTGCTGCAACAGATGAGCTTAATCAACGAGCTCCATTTTCAGCTACTGGGCCAGCAATCGAAATTAGTGCACCTGGTTCAGCTATTTTTAGTACTTACTTAGATAATAAATATGTCAATATGAGCGGAACAAGCATGGCTACACCTTTTGTTACTGGAACATTAGCCTTACTGAAACAAGCAAACCCCACCTTACCTGCGACCCAACTACGTCAGCTATTACAGAAAACATTAGTTGATTTAGGTAATACAGGAAAAGACGATTGGTTTGGGTATGGATTCGTTCAATCTCCACCTGCCTTTTCCGACATCAATAACCACTGGGCATATGCCGATATCATTACAGTATCAAATTTAGGATGGATTAGAGGAATTGAAGCTTCAAAGTTTGCACCTAATCAAGCTTTAACTAGGGCTCAAGCAGCCGCCATCTTAGTTAGAGCTTTAGGTCTAGAAAAATTAAATCACACTCCTTCAGTATTTACAGATATAAATGGACATTGGGCGCAAACAGATATTGAAATCATTAGTCAACACAGAATTATTCGAGGGATGACTGAAACAACCTTCTCACCAAACACACCGATTACACGAGAGCAAATGGCAACAATTCTAACTAGGATTCTCGAATTAGAACGCTCACCATCCATGACTAATCCCTTTATTGATGTACAAGAAAATCATTGGGCAGCAAATGATATTATCACATCTGCTCATTATCAAATATTTAGAGGGATTTCGAGCAATTTATTTGGTGTTGGAAATGTTGTCTCAAGAGCGCAGATGGCCGCATTAATGAACCGTATTTCTGAACAAATTAAATAGTGCTTGTTTGAAAAAGCTGTAACTTTTAACAGTTATATATAAGGTAGGATTAATGAAAACTAAAAAGGATTCCTCTTTTGCATTTCAGAGTTAAACAAGTTGATTAAGGAGGGAAACTTTGCGAAGACGTCTACTTACTTTCGTACTCATTAGCTCAATCATGGTTGGCTGCTCCCAACAAAATAACGAAGCAACTGAACATAACATTAGACAGCAGTCTACTAATGATGGCAACGAGCTAAATGAGAATAAAATAATTAGGATTAATGAGAAAGATACTAATGAACAGTCAGATGACGAATATTCAACAATAGATCATGACGAAGACTTCTTCGGTGATCTGCAAATCGAACTTGGCAAAGAATTTTCGTGGTCAGATTATCAACCCATTGGTCCAAGAATCAGCAACAGTTCGCAACTAAATCTTGTCGTTGATGGGATTTTACTGAATATTAATCCACCTCCAATGATTAAGGATGGTTCAACTTTGTTACCTTTAAGGGCGCTCTCTTCTCATTTTGGTGCAAGTGTAGATTGGGCAGCCGATACGCGAACAGTGACTATTAATAAAGCTGATACAGCCATCTCTTTTGTTGTCGGGGACTCAAAAGGAATAATGAATGGAAAACAGGTTAGTATACCACCATCATTAATTTCAAATAATTCCACCTTTGTACCTATCAGATTTATTTCTGAAGCGTTTGGTTATCCTGTCAATTGGGATAGCGGATCAAGAACAGTCAAAATCGCCACAACTCCAAATCAATACACAGTAGTTGCTGGAGATACCTTGTGGAGTATTGCAACTAAGTTCAAATTGACTGTCGATCAAATTAAACAATTAAATAATCTTTCGAGTGATACGCTACAAGCTGGTCAAACATTAGTATTATCACAAGAAAAAGTAAAAGAACAGGTACAACAGCAGACAACAAGATATACGGTTGTTTCAGGTGATACATTAAGTAGAATAGCAAGTAAATTCAACACAACGGTTGACCAAATAAAGTCGATTAACCGATTATCATCAGATTCTATTTATGTGAACCAGGTGTTAGACATTCCATCTGGAAATTCGAGTAATTCAGGGAATTCAACTCCTAGTTCAAACCAAGGTGTAACCAAAACATATACGACGCATACTGTTCAATCCGGGGACACTGCTTGGGGAATCAGCATTAAATACGGAATCCCGATGCTTGAATTATTAAAAGAAAATAATCTTTCGTTAAATTCAGGTCTATCACTAGGCCAGAAATTACGTGTTCCAGTTTATAATGTGCCAATTAAAACTACAGTCAGCTCTAGTCATGGAGAATTACTTGACTGGTGGTCTGAAGCCAGATATGTATTCCCAATTGGGAAAGAAGCAACGATTACAGATTTCAAAACAGGTAAGCAATTTAAAGTTCGTCATACAATGGGTGGGAACCATGCGGATGTTGAACCTCTCACTTCAAGAGATACACAAATGATGAAAGAAATTTGGGGTGGAGCGTTCTCTTGGACACCTAGAGCAGTTATTATTTCTGTAGATGGTCGTAAGATTGCTGCAGCTATGCATTCTTATCCACATGCAGACCAAACGATTCGCGATAATAACTTCGCTGGCCACTCTTGTATCCATTTCTTAAATAGTACTAGACATAACGACGGTCTAGTTCAAGATTCGATGCAAGTACAAATCAAACTTGCAGCTGGTGTAAAATAAAAATTCACCCCTAACTCAATTAGGGGTGCTTTATTCTATCTTTTGTATACCCTTGCTTCAAATGGTCTTAATGAGAAATTGGTTAATTGCTCGTGTGGCTCTATCTTATAATTATGAAGTAATAATCCAGCACTCTGTAATGGTAACTCATCATAGTGATACGTTACTTCATTTGGAGTTAAATTTGTGATAACTACTATTTTTTCAGTGTCCACAGTTCTAGTATAAGCATAAATCGCTGGATCCTCAGGAAGGATTAAATCATAGATTCCATAGGTAAAAATACTATATTCCTTTTTGATATTGATCAACTTTTTATAGTAATTCAAGATCGAATCAGAATCCTGTTGTTGTGCTTCTACATTTATCTCTTGATAGTTAGAATTAATCCCTAACCAAGGTTCACCTGTTGAAAATCCAGCATTTTTGCCATCAGACCACTGCATAGGTGTCCTGGAGTTATCTCTAGAGGATGACCAAATATATTCCATGATTTCTTCATGGGATACCCCTTCACCTCGTTTAATTCGATACATATTTTTGATCGAAACGTCATTGTACTGCTCGATAGAATCAAACTTCACATTCGTCATGCCTATTTCTTGTCCTTGGTAAATAAAAGGTGTACCCTGCATGAGGAAATACATTGTTGCTAAGCATTTTGCACTTTCCCTCCAATACTCTTGATCATTTCCCCAAGTAGAAACGGAACGTGCTTTATCATGATTCTCAATAAATAGGGCATTCCACCCTTTATTCTCTAATCCTTTTTGCCAGCGAGTTAACACCTCTTTTAAACCTAAAATATCAAGTCCCTGTTCAGATTCGGCGCTCCATAATCCTAAATGCTCAAACTGAAAAATCATATTAAACTTTCCATTTTCTTCTCCAACCCACTCATCAGCTTGCTCAATACTGACTCCGTTCGCTTCACCGACAGTGACAATGTCATATTTGGAGAACGTCTCCTCCTTTAATTCCTCAAGGAACGTGTTAATCCCCTCTACGTTCATATGCTTATCAAAAGATGATACATATTTTAATTGATTCGGATTATCCATATCATTTAATCCTGGTTCCTTTTTAATATGACTAATTGCATCTACTCTAAAGCCATCTATTCCTTTATCCAGCCACCAATTAATCATATGATAAATTTCTCGTCTAACCTCAGGCTCTTCCCAATTCAAATCTGGTTGTTTTGTAGAAAAGATATGGAGATAGTATTGATTTGTCTTCTCGTCATATTCCCATGCAGAACCACTGAAAATACTTTCCCAATTATTTGGTTCCTTGCCCTCTTTCCCATCACGCCAAATATACCAATTACGCTTAGGGTTATCCTTTGACGAACGTGATTCAATAAACCACGGATGTTCATCACTCGTATGATTAACGACTAAATCAATAATAAGCTTCATACCACGTTGATGAACCCTTTCTAACAACAACTCAAAATCCTCCATTGTTCCAAACTCATCCATCACCGCTTGATAATCACTAATATCATACCCATTATCATCATTTGGTGATTTATAAAAAGGACAGATCCAAATGAGATCGATTCCTAAGTCTTTTAAATAGTCCAATTTAGAGATGATTCCCTGTATATCCCCTATACCATCACCATTTGAATCCATGAAGCTTCTTGGATAAATTTGATAGGCAACAAGCTCTTTCCACCATGCTTTCTTCATCTATTTCCCTCTTTCAAACTGTCATCATTTTGATTCATTCATTTCCAATAATCATTATTACCTGATTATAGAAGATTGAAACCACATATTAAGGACTCTCACTTAACCATGTACAAAAAGACACTCCAAGATGTGCCCTGCACAAATTGGACTGCCTCAATCGCATTATAGGAATTAAAAGTCAATAATTCTACCTCGTCCTGGCATTTTATTTAATGGCTTTAAAGTAGTTAATTTACGAACCTGTTCAAACTGATGTGGCTGTAAATGTAATGAATCTCTTACTTCATTAAAATGAGAGAATCCATTTCTCTTTGAACGTTCCTCGATGAAATGTTGTGCTGTCTTTAAATCAACACCTGGCAGCAGTAATAAATCTTGGATAGAGGCATTATTTAACTCCATTCGTTCAAATGGAGGAACATCGGCAAATTCACTTATCGAACTTAGTACTTTCCCTTGTTCCATACCGCCTTTCCAAGCCATTGTCTTATCTTGCTCTACTTGCCCACCACTAATCATATCTATCACTGTTTCAGTTGGATAGGGTCCGAATTTTTCATTTTCAATTTCCAACATCCACATGGACTCATCCATTTCAGGTGTTATGTCCTCTGATGCCTTATCTTTTCTATAGACTTTAGAAACATAGCTTTGAATATGTTGGAGAATAGTTACTAATTCAGCACGCTTCAACATACTGCCAGACAGACCAATCCTAAAAGCTGGTGTGACCTTAACATTATACTTTCCATCTAACTCTATTTTTGCATCAATAAAATCATACCATGGTAAATATCCTTTTCGTTCTTCTATTGTCCAATCATTGTTGACAAACATTCCCCCTGTACAGATGGCCAAGCCAATTTTACATGAGCCAAACATTGTACAATCAACAACTGCAAGAACTTCCTCATCTGGTGGGATGGGAAATTCCTTTATAACATTACGAAGTTTTTTTTCTGGAATGGCCTCACCTACGTACCATGAATCATTAATATATTGATCACAAATTTCAAATATCCCTTCGATAAAACTCAATGTATCATCACCTCTGTATGTTTAATGTAATCATAATTGAGTTATCTTCCAACACTTGCTCATCCTCGATGGCAAACCCCTGTTTCTCCACATTTTCAAGCAAATTCTGATAGACAAGATTTTGGACATTATTTTTATATTCATCATCCACAATCCATAAATGTTTAAATATTGATTGCATATCAGCACCCTCTAATACCTCTACTGAAAAGATGCTGTCCTTACTTGATTGGTGAAATTGTATTTTTGCATTCTTTAAATCACAGATTATTTTCCCATTTTCTAATTCGACAGGGTTCATTCCATTGTCTATTAATACCTGTCTCAACAAGCTTTTATTACGAAAATTCGTTGGAAAAATTGGCTTTAGTGGTGTCTGTAAAGAAGGAATATCTTTATTCTCGGTAAATATATTCCTCATTGACTGCTGTTCAAGGTCTTTCATAAATTGTTGAACCTTGTGTTCAGAATCATATTTGGAGAAAACAGCACACCAAACACCGTCTCTTAACTCCCAAAAGAAAAATCCTTTTTTATCTCGAAAATGGGTTTTAATCATGCCTCCCATTTTTTGAGCATCAAATCCACACTTTTTTATTGTACCTATTAAATCTCTTTCACTCTTAAAGGTTGTTTTCTTCAGGACCTGATTCGATTTAATAAAATCATCGAATCGCTCTTTTCCCATTGTCACCCGCAAGGCAAGGGCAATAGGAATCATCGTTAAAGATACTGACATGGTCAAGACCTCCGTCAACATAGTAGATTTTATGATTTACTCTTTCTTATGTAAATCAATTCGTTGATTTTGCTTAATCTGAACCTGCTCCACTTCATAAAATTCCTCTGTATAGGAAGATTCAACCGTTTCAGCATGAAGCAGCTCTTCTAAAATCTTGATATAATCAGTACACTTCTCCCCTTTTATTCCTTTTGTCTCAGCCACAATTCTGCCATCTGGAAAGATTCTCACTTGTATTTGTCCTTCCACAAAATCACCTCTTAGAAATCGATTGTTCTTCCACCACGACGGTACCTGACATCATCGTCTTTTTTGTCAGAGCCTTCACTAATGCTTGTGACCACGACCTTATCCTGTTTATAATCCTCTAGATCCTCTTGAGGGGTTACAGAAACAGCTCGAACATTGGCCCATTCTCGAATCGCTCTAATTTGCTCAGCTTGAGTAATTGAAAGCGGCACAGTGTTAGTGATTGCCCTTTCAAAATCTTGAAGATAAATACAACGATTTTCAGCATAAGCTTCAAACAACGCATCAATAACTAACTGTTCAATTTCAGCGCCAACAAAGCCTTCGCATCTATCCGCTAAATTTTCTAAGATATCATCCGTCAATTGGAAATTCCCGATCACATCAGGGTCAGTTAATCGCTTGGAAATATGAACCTTCAATATCTCTTTCCGTTCTCTTTTCGTAGGCAAATCGGCAAAGAAGATTTCATCAAATCTACCCTTCCTCATTAATTCTGGTGGAAGGCTAGAGATATTATTAGCCGTGGCAATGACAAATACCGGACTCGTTTTTTCTTGCATCCACGTTAGAAATTGACCAAAAATACGAGATGAGGTCCCGCTATCTCCTCCATTTGTTATCCCACTAAAACCCTTCTCGATCTCGTCGATCCATAAAATTGAAGGTGAAATTGCTTCAACCGTTTTAATCGCTTTTCTCATGTTCTCCTCACTACTACCAACTATTCCGCTGAAGATTTTTCCCATATCTAAGCGTAGAAGCGGTAGCTGCCACATTGAACTAATCGATTTACTAATCAAGCTTTTTCCACAGCCAGGTACCCCTGTAATCAATACCCCTTTTGGTGTAGGCAAACCATATTTCCTTGCCGAGTCGAGCCATGATTTATTACGTTTAGCTAGCCATCGTTTTAAATTCTCTAGTCCACCTACATCCTCCATTCTTAACTCACTTCTCACAAATTCTAAGATTCCTGTTTTCTTGATAATCTGTTCCTTTTCCTCGAGAATCACATCGACATCGTCAATATTTAGCTGCCCATCTTCAACCATCGCACGAGCAAATGCATTTTCAGCCTCTGATAGTGTCAGGCCTAATGCTGCTTTTGCTAGCCGTTCTTTGTCCTCGCTCGTCAGTGAAAATTGAATTCTCCCTGTTTGCTGATTGACAGTAATCATTTCTTCGAGAACGTCGATAATCTCTTTATATGTCGGAAGATCGAAATCAACAATGGTAATATCCTTTTGTAAATCATCTGGAAGGATTAAAAAAGGTGAAGTAAATATGATATTAATAGGATTAACGCTTTGCTTAATTAGAAAAAGCATATCCCTTAGTTTACGAATGACTTGAAAGTCTGGTAGTCTCCCTTGACCACCAAAATAAATATGAAAATCATGTAAAACAAAGATACAAGGCTTATCATATTTTTCAATATATTCTAGCGCCTTTAATGGAGCTTTACAGTCTTCTTTTATATGACCTTGCCCATTTGTAATCCCTGTTGTCATCTTCCATGTTAAAACCTCACGCGGAGTTTTAATTAATTCAACATTACTCGAAACTGATCGAATGAGTGATAATATACGATCCTCTTCCCATGTTTGTATATACAAATAAGGAAAGCGTGCTTTTAACAAATTCGAAATGAACTTCTTCGTTCTAGCTTGATATTCTTTTTCCATCATGACGCCCCCATCTAGAAATCTATGAGCCTACCCGTTGAGTCTTGAGTAGTTGGTGCAGCCTTTGCGGACAATGTAACAAGTAGCTTAATTTTCTCAGCTTTATGTTCGTTAAGTCCGATTACCTCTGTAAATTGCTCGAATGAATCGAACCCTCCAAGCTCTTCACGCTTCAGTACAACTTTTTTTGCCAATATAAGACCAATCCCTGAAATGGAAGCAATCTCAGCTTCAGTGGCAGAATTAAGATCTATCGTTTTGTTGTTGTGCTTAATTTCTGTTTCTTGTATGTTTGAATCTACGATATTAGAACTTGATGTAACCGTGGATTGTTGCACTGGATCTTGATTCGATTTCTTCTGTTCTATATCACTAGAAATCTCCATATTTAACTCTCTTTCAAATCGTACAGCAGCCTCTTGACGAAGCCTCTCAATTTTTTCTAGATGAATTCTTGGCTCATTCTCCTTTAACATATCTAATTGAATTAAATATGCAGGACGAATGATAAATGCGTGGATGATTGAGATCAGCCATGAAAAAACAGCAATTCCAGCTCCTAATCCAGAATTCGGCATAGCAAAAGCAGTGATAAATGCCGCAACGTAGACTAATCCAGAAAGTAGCCATTTCTTATTTTTCACCTGGATACCTACAAACATAAATGACAAACAGCTTAAGACACCAAATGGTACGAAAGTAAAAATAAGCCACCAGCTATTCAACCACTCCCATTTTTTCCCTCTACCTGTATAGCTTCTTGCCACATGGCTTCCTCCTCTTCTTATGTAATATCAATTCCTACTTTAGACAGCATCTCTAAATCTGTCATTTCAGCCATTCCATTTACAGAAACTCTACCATCAGGATGGATTCTAATTTCTAGCTTGTTATTTATATTTACTAATATTTTCTCAATGTCCTTGTAGAAGTTTGATAAAAATCGATATTGCTGATTTTTTGATCCAACCCATGGTCTACTAAGATCGTGTTGACTTTGGATATATGGACCATCAATTAATAAATCGGTATACTCTAACAAACGATTCCACTGTTGATTATTTGCAATCGTAATATTTTCATATTCATAACCTGTGAATGTCACAATCGAAAGCCCCAATTCTCTAACCCACTCTGCAAGAACACTAAGTTCCTTCGCCTGACTAAAGGGCTCACCTCCTAAAAAAGTGACTCCTTCAAGAAGAGAATTTTCTTCCAAAGTACTCTTAATATCTTCAAATAATTCTTCCACGTCTATAAGAGTTCCACCATCAAATGCCCAAGTATGCGGGTTAAAGCAACCTTCACACTTTATTGGACATCCCTGCACCCAAATACTGTACCTAAGCCCAGGCCCCTCTACTCTTGTCGTCTTAACCACTCTCGAAATACGAATATTAGACAATTAAACATCACCTACTTTATGTACATTTGAAGCATGCTCACATGAGAAATTCTATTATTCTACTTCAAATATCTACATTACATTTTAGCATAATTGTCTTTTTTTTACTTTCATAATTACCATTATATGTCTAAAGAACTACCATCAAGCAACTTCCTGCTCAATTAGCACTAGTACGAAACCATTCAACAACTACATAACAAATACGATTAAAAAGACCTTCCATTTTTCTCTGAAGGTCTTTTTGTGTGAGATTAATGTTGTTTATTGAAAAGTCTAGTACCTAGGTATTGTTAACAATGTACTAGACATATGAACTACTACAATCGCTCTCATTTATTTAACTTTAGTATCACATCATATAGTAAGTAAAAAAGATTTCTTTTCAATTACATCTCTTATTGTTTGAACACTTTGTTCGGTTGATTGATTTGTTGTGTCAATAATATTGGATTCATAGATACCCAAATTATTAAATTGCTCCCACATTTGTTCTACTAATTCAACATGAGTATCTTCGTCCAATTTGGTACGATTGATTGCTCGATTCATTGTTTCTTCTTTAGTAGCTCTTAAGACAATATAATGTACTTCATAATTTTCTTGTACAACTTTTAACCACGGCTTTAAGAACCAAGGACCAACAACTCCATCTATAATTACATCGTATCCACCACGCGCAAATCGTTTTGCGGCTTTCAAAAAAGCTTCAATAACAACTAAATTTTGTTCTTGTGATTCCGGTAAATATGGAGGTATTGCCCCTTTTTGTATATATTGATAAAAATCATCTGTGTGCATATGTACAGACTTTGATAAATTAGACTCTTTAGCAACAATAGATGCTGTTGTACTTTTACCAGTCCCAGGTGAACCAGTAATTATAATAATTCTGCCTTGTTTCATGGATTTTCTCCCCCAATCAGTTTACGCCGTACAGTTATAAGCTTATTATAATTTTCTACAAAATGCCCGTTTGTGGAAGACTGAGTTTATAAAAATATATCAATTCACTACATAAAAATCACATGACTTCCCCTTTTGTTACTAAAAGTGGAAAATCTTAATTTACACAATACAAATATCCTTTAAGAACAAAAAAGGCACATTCCAAAAAAATGAAATGTGCCTTAAGGCTATGATCCGAGAGGGATTCGAACCCCCGACCCCATCCCTGTCAAGGATGTATTCTCCCACTGAACTATCGGATCATTATAAAAAAATGTACAAGTGATAGTACTCTAATATAGTAATATCAAAAGATGATTTTGTCAATAATATTAAGTTATTGTAAAAAATATAACTTATTTTATTAAAAATTATTTGACATATTTTCTAACAATAAGATATAAATATTAATAGGGCAACTTGAACGCAAAATTGAATATCGCTGAATCCCTAATTAGGGAGCGGGGGAACCAAATTGTGCAAGTAATTCTGCACACGGGGTGTATCCTTTAAGTTTAAGGTAGGAGTCTCTTCATCCGAATCCGACAGCTAACCTCGTAAGCACTAGGAGAGAGAATCCTATCAAAGTAACTTGTCATTTTTGATTCTTAAGTAATCAAGCCACGAGCCAATCTCTCGTGGCTTTTTATTGTCTAAAAAGCCTCTCTCCCACTTTATAATAAATAAACTCTTGAATTTTCATATTTGCCCTATAATCTGACAACACTAGAATGAAGGAGGTTCTATTATGAAATTGAACTTAACTGCAAAGATTGTAATTGGTTTAGTACTTGGTATCTTAGTGGGAATTATAATTAATCTATTTATGCCAAATTTGTTTGAACCAATTAATACTTGGGTATTTGAACCACTGGGAAAAATATTCTTGAACTTTATTAAAATGATTGTTGTTCCAATTGTCTTCTTCTCAATCACGTTAGGCGTCGTAGGCTTAGGTGATCCGAAAAAGCTCGGGAGAATCGGTGTTAAAACCATTTTATTCTTCGTTGTGACTACAACAATCGCTATTTTTATCGGACTTGGTCTAGCAGCTGTTATCCAACCAGGTGAAGGAGGGAACTTTGATCTTGAAGGGGCGACCTATGAAGCACAGCCTGCACCACCTGTTGTTGACACTTTATTAAATATTATCCCTACAAATCCGATTGCTGCAATGGCACAAGGTGATATGCTACAAATCATTACTTTCTCTTTATTTATCGGGCTTGCATTAACGATTTTAGGAGAGAAAACAAAAGGAATACATCGTTTAATAGAACAAGGAAACGACATCATGATGTATTTAGTTAATCTCATTATGAAGTTCGCGCCATATGGTACATTTGGACTTATCGCAACTGCGGTTGGTGGGCTTGGCTTCTCTGCACTAAAAGCCATGTTCCTCTATTTCATTGTTGTATTTATCGCACTTATCATCCATACAATCGTAACGTATGGTTCTGCTGTAGCTGTTTTAGGTAAACGAAATCCGATTACTTTCTTTAAGGAGTTCATCCCTGCAATGACTGTTGCCTTTAGTACTTCAAGTAGTAGTGCAACACTTCCTGTATCGATGACAACTGCTCAAAAGAATCTTGGTGTTCCTAAATCTATTAGTAGCTTCGTTCAACCACTTGGTGCAACTATTAACATGGACGGAACAGCGATCATGCAAGGTGTTGCTACGTTATTTATCGCTCAAGCTTTTGGAGCTGATTTAACTGCTGCACAAATCCTAACGGTTGTGTTAACTGCTGTATTAGCTAGTATTGGAACTGCTGGTGTACCTGGAGTGGGATTAATTATGTTAGCTATGGTATTACAGTCTGTAAATCTTCCTGTAGAAGGAATTGCGTTAATCATAGGAATTGACCGCCTATTAGATATGACAAGAACTGCAGTAAATATTACTGGAGATGCTGCTTGTGCTGTTGTTATTGCTGAATCTGAAAAGAAGCATGGCGTCTCAAACTAAATACAAAAAAAGATGCTCAGAATCCTGAGCATCTTTTTTAATTCGGTTGTAATCTTTTTTTCATAAGCATTTCTTCAATATTAATAGGTAGTGACGGCTTTCCATAGAAATAGCCCTGCATTAGATTACAGCCATTCGCTTTCAGAAAGCTAACCTGTTCCATCGTTTCAACACCTTCAGCAATGACTTCCATATTAAGATTATGTGCCATCATAATGATCGTATGAATAATGGCTTTTTTTGATTCAATGTTTATTTTACGAATAAACGATTGATCAATCTTTAAGATATCGATTGGAAATTCGTCTAGACTTCCAAGCGAAGAATAGCCTGTTCCGAAATCATCCATCGATATTCTAACTCCTAATGAGCGCAATTCTTGTAATTGCTTCATTGTATTCTCCACTTCGTTCATAGCAATGGATTCAGTAATCTCTAGCTCAAGATATTTAGCCTCTAGTTCTGTTTTCTTAAGAGCCTTTCTAATGACGTGAACTAGACTATTACTCTCAAACAAACGAATAGACATATTGACTGAAATCGGAATATTAATTAAATTGCTATCTTGCCAGCTTTTATTTTGCCAACAAACTGATTCAAGCATCCAATGTGTAATTGGAACAATGATTCCAGTCTCTTCAGATATAGGAATAAATTCCATTGGAGAAATCAGGCCTAACTCTGGGTGATTCCATCTTAACAGTGCCTCAAGACCAACCATTTTATCCTGATTAGAATCCCATTTAGGTTGATACAGAATAAAGAATTCTTGATGGATCAATGCTTTCTTCAAATCCTTTTCTAGTGCCATTCTACGAATTTGAACATCTTCCATTTCTTGAGTGAAAATGGATGCTCCATTCTTACCATTGTTCTTTGCGTGATACATGGCAGTGTCTGCTCTTCTCATAAGAGATTTACGGTCAGTTCCATGAATAGGAGAGGTAGCTATACCTATACTTGCTGTAATGTACAATTCATTCTCTTGTATAAAACAAGCCTTAGTGATGTCTGACAGGATTTTATGTGAGAGGTCTAAAAGTTGAGTCTCTTTAATTTCTTTTGTAATAATTAAGAATTCATCTCCACCTAATCTAAACACCTCTCCACCATGCCCAACACAGTTTTTTAAACGCTTAGCAACTTCAATCAATAATAAATCTCCAATGTCATGTCCTAAAGTATCATTTATCGTCTTGAAGCGATCAAGGTCAATAAACATGATGGATCCATGTACTTCTTTCTTGCTATCAAAGTAATCAAGCAAGCCATTTCGATTGAGAAGTAGAGTTAGTGAATCACGATAAGCCATTTTTTCAAGTAAATGTCGATCTAAAAAAATGGCAATCCAGGAAATGACCAGTATAAACAACATGACAAATGAAACACCTAGAACCATATAGCGATTAACTCCTGTTGGTGTATGGTGCATTAAATGAGGATCTTGAATGTGCATACTAGTTGCTGACATCCCCGTATAATGCATTCCACATATAGCAACACCCATAATAAGAGCACTAATCATTTTCCATGTGTAATTTTTTCTTTGATTACGGAAACGAATAAATAGAAACAAGGCTGCATATGCCGCTACAAAGGAGATCATAGCTGAGAGAACCCATAAGAATGGATCATAGGTAATGCTAATTTCTGTTTGAATCGCAGCCATCCCAATATAATGCATCGCAATAATACCGCACCCCATAAGAAAACCTGCAATTGTAATAGAAAGGAGTCCTTCGTTTTTGCGATATGTCACAACGCAAAATGCAATATATGATGCTATGACTGCTGAAATAGCTGATATTAAGGTTAAAAAGGGATCGTATTGAAATGAGATAGAACTATATGAGGCAAGCATACCTACAAAATGCATTGACCATATACCACTTCCCATTACTAACGATCCTGAAATCATCCATATTAATCTAATCGTACCTTTACTACTATATATTTTCCCCATCATATTTAACGCGGAATATGAAGCTAATACTGCAATGAGATAAGATAAAATGATCACCCAGTTATTATAATGTAAATCTAATTCATGTATCATGGAATCCTCACTAATCCTTTTATATAAATCTAATTCTATCACATCATATATCGGATTAAATTGGAATCTTTAAAGCACCATCTAAAAATAAAACGGATGTCCCATCACGAAATGAGTGATACTTTTGGGACATCCTCTCAATCTATTATTCTCAGTTTAAACTGGTGAACGATTTGAAGTGATTTCAACCTTTTCCAAAGCAAGCTCAAAATCCTTCAGTAAGTCTTCTACACTCTCTAATCCAACAGAAAGCCTCAATAATCCATCTGTGATCCCTCGCTTATATCGTTCTTCTCTCGGCATAGCAGCATGTGACATTTTGGCTGGATAAGATAGGATCGATTCGACGGCACCTAAGCTGACTGCAAAAACCGGAATCTTCACATGTTCAACAAAAGTTCTTGCAGCATCTTCATCCTTTAATCTAAATGATAATACGGCTCCAGGACCGTTAGATTGACTCTTCTGAATCTCGTAGCCAGGATGCGTTTGCAACCCAGGAAAGTACACCTCTTCAATAGCCGGATGGCCAATCAGCTTGTTTGCCAGTTCAATTGCTGTTGCCTGAGATTGCGCTAATCGAACATACAAGGTTTTCATTCCACGTAATGTCAACCATGCATCCTGAACTCCTAAAACCGCACCAAATGAGTTCTGAAGCTTATACAACTGCTTTCCTAGTCCCTCATCCTTCACAACCGCTAATCCAGCAAGGACATCACTGTGCCCTGCTAAGAACTTTGTGGCACTATGTAGGACAACGTCTACTCCCAAATCCAACGGCCTTTGAAGGGCCGGCGTTAGAAATGTATTATCTACAAATGTTAGGCAGTTATTCTCTTTTGCTAATTCAACAAGTGCTTTTATATCAATAATCTTCAATAATGGATTAGAAGGTGTTTCAATATAGATTAATTTTGTATTTGATTGAATACTTGCTTTCACTTCGTCTAGCTTTGTCATATCAACAAATGTATAACTGATTCCAAAGCGAATTAGAACGTCAGTTACCATACGATATGTTCCGCCATAGACATCTTCAGTGATCACAACATGATCCCCTTTTGAAAGCAATAAGAAGGCAGTAGAAATCGCAGCCATTCCTGATGAAAAGGCAAAGCCCCTTGTTCCACCCTCAAGCTCAGCAATCGCTTCCTCTAATGCCTGACGTGTTGGATTACCCGATCGACTATAGTCAAATTCACCAAACTGATCAAATTTCGATTGATGGAAGGTTGATGCATGTTGAATTGGCACACTTACTGCCCCTGTCGCAGGATCGAACTTATGCTTGTTATGAAGTAAATTTGTTTGAATTGAAAAGTCATTGTAGCTCATATTACCCCTCCTTCACCTTAGATAAGCTTTGTGATAAGTCTTCAATAATATCCTCTACGTTTTCAACACCTACAGAAAATCTTAATAAGCGATTACACACGCCATTTTTTATACGTATTTCTTCAGGGATATCCATATGAGTTTGTGTCGCTGGGTATGTGATGAAGCTTTCAATTCCACCTAAGCTTTCAGCAAATGAGATCACCTTCAAGTTTTGTAAAAATGCATTCACCCAGTGTTCATCCTTTATTCGAAATGAGAGCATTCCACCTTTTCCAGGGTATAGTACATCAAGAATATCCTCATGTGCTTCAAGGTACTCCGCCACTCTAATCGCATTCTCCTGATGCTTATTCATTCTAAGTGATAAAGTCTTCATCCCACGGATTAATAACCAAGAATCAAAAGGAGATAATACAGCTCCACTTGCATTATGATTCTGACCGATTGTTTCACAAATCTTTTCATCCTTGGCGACCACTAGTCCTGCTAATACATCATTATGGCCTCCTAAATACTTAGTCGCACTATGGATGACAATATCTGCTCCAGCATCTAGTGGTTTTTGAATAATTGGTGTGTAGAACGTATTGTCAACAATCAACAACAGATTATGTTTCTTTGCAATGGCAGCGACTGCCTCAATATCCGTTTCCTGCATTAATGGATTGGTAGGTGTTTCTAGAAAGATTGCTTTCGTTTCACTCTTAATCAACGCCTCTACCTCTTGGCTGTCTTTAAAATCAGAGTATTGAAACGTGATTCCAAATTTTCGCCAGCCTTGTTCAAACAGACGATACGTACCACCATATAGGTCTGATGATACGATTAAGTCATCTCCTTGCTTAAACAAAGACATAATTGTATGAATAGCAGCCATTCCTGAACTAAATGCAAAGCCTCTTAAGCCATTTTCAAGTGTGGCAATTGCATCTTCTACAATCTTTCTCGTTGGGTTTCCTGTACGAACATAATCAAACCCTGTTGACTGACCGATACCTTCATGTCGATAAGCAGTCGAAAAGTATACGGGTGGATTAACAGTACCAGTTACCGTATCACTACGATTCCCAATTTGTGCAAGTGTTGTTTCAATATTTAGCTTTGTCATTATGTATTCCCCCATTATATGTTTCTTGCAAAAATAAAATAAAAAAAGCCAACTTATAAGAAGAAGGCTTTTTGATATTTGAGCTTCTCCTTATCTTTCGAATGTACTTTACATTCGCTGGATTTAGCACCTGATAACGAATTACTCTCGTTAGTCGGTTGCTGAAGCTTCATAGGGCCAGTCCCTCAGCTTCTCTTGATAAGTGTTTTGAATATTTTATTATTTTTTACTAATTTAACTTATTAACGGATGTTTTGCAAGGATTATTTTAGTTTTCTTATATCCTCAATGATTTCTTCAAATGGAGTAGCAGCTACTGCATCATATTGTTTAAGGACTGTTCCACGCTGATTCACTAAATAAATAGAAGTACTATGAACGAACTGATTCGACCCTTCTATTTGCGCTGCAGGGGATAAAAAAGATGTGTTTGCAAAGCTTTCGATTTCAGCTTGGTCATACCCTGTGACAAATTGCCAATTTGTGAAATCTGCATCCATTTTTTGTGCGAAGTCAACCAAAACATCAGGTGTATCATTTTCTGGATCGATACTAAAGGACACAAGTTGAACTTCCTCTAACCCTTCCATTTCTAGTTCATACTGTAATTTGGCCATCGTTGCTGTCATTGGAGAACAAACAGTATCACAATTCGTGAAGATAAAGCTAGCTAACCATATATTCCCTTTTAGTTCATCAACATTAAATGGTTCTTCATTTTGGTTAACAGCTTGAATCTCACCTACAGTTAAATTCATCGGAAAGGTTTGCTCAATTTCTTCGATTGAAGGTTTAGTAGAACATGCACCTAACAGTATCACAAAGATGATTAGGGCAGACATTTTTTTTGCTATCATATATTTAGCTCCTTTCATGAAAAGAAGTGCTGAGAATTACTCAGCACTTGCAGTTAATGTTTCTAAAAATTGTAGGTCAATTAAGTTTGCAAAATCAGGCTTTTCTTTAAGGAATTTTAAATCATGTGATGAATCTGCAAATTGTTGAATGACTTCAGCATCTACATCTGTAGTGTAACGAATTTTTTCCCAAGCCATATCTACAACTTCTTTATCTAAATCTTGTTTTGTTGTTTCTTTAATGCTATCAATTGTGATTTGAATTGATTCTTCTGGGTTTTCATTGATAAATTCAACAGCTTGATTATGTGCTTTTACGATATTCTCGATTAATTCTTTGTCTTCCTCAATTGCCTTATTGCTTGTTACAAGAATTGTATTTGGTAGAGTTTCACCAAATGAAATGTTATTGCTATCTACAATAATTTTTGCACCAACGTCTTTAACTAATTGAGAAGCCCATGGCTCTGGTACAGCCGCTAAATCAACTTTACCTGACTCAAACATACCTGCATATTGAGCTGGGTTACCAGTTAAATGCTTTAATGTTCCACCGATACGAGCAGATGTAATTCCGTAATCCTTTAAGAAAGTTTCCATTTGAACATCATGTGTACAACCTACACCAGGAGTTATAAATGTTTTACCAGCAATGTCTTCGATTGTTTCAATTCCACTATCAGCACGAGCAACAATATGTGTCCCACCTGAAGATGCACCTGCAATAATTTTCACATCTGCACCATTAGTATAGTTATTCATAACAGGTCCTGGGCCAACTAAGCCAGCATGAATTTCACCTGTTTTAAGTGCAGTCATAAATGCTCCACCATCAGGGAAAGTTAAATATTCGATTTCAACATTTTCTCCAAGTTCATCTGTGAAATAACCTTTCTCACGAGCAATCATCGCTGGAGCGTGGTCAATATTTGGAAAATAACCGATAACAACCTTCTTCTTAGCTTCAGAACCGGCTCCATCTCCAGCTCCACATGCTGCAAGAATACCTGTTACTAATAGCAATAATATACTTAATAAGCTTATTTTCTTTTTCATTATAATTTCCCCCAACATTTATTAATTATCTAATCCCCAACGCTTCATCACATTTTTCTCTATTCGTTGGAAAACAAATAAGTCCATAATCGATCCTACTGTACCAATAATAATCATGACACCAATCACTAATGACATGTTCCCAAAGTCAGAAGCAAATCGTAATGTGTATCCTAGGCCTGGTCCTGTACTTAATAGTTCACCAGCCATTAATGCTCGCCATGCAAACGCCCATGCTAATTTCAAGCCTGTAATGGCATATGGGATAGACGCTGGGAATGTAACTCTTACAAATAAATCAATCCCCTTTGAACCCATTGTTTGTGCGGCTTTTACGTAAAGTGGATTTACGTTCTTAATACCAGTTCTCATATTAATCGTCATTACAAAGGTTGCCCCAAGAACGATGATAAAAATAACTGAAACTTCATTCATACCAAACCACATAATGGCAATTGGTAACCAGACAATACTAGGAACTGTTTGAAGTGCAAGTACTAAAGTACCTAGCGTTTCATCTGCTGTCTTCGACTTGGCAAGTAGAACTCCGAGGGCTGACCCGAGAAGGACTCCTATTCCAAGACCGATAAATAATCGTTTGAAGCTTGCTTGCAAATCATACACTAATGTCATATCTGAGAACCCGATATAGAGCTCTTGAAATACTCTTGAGGCTGATGGCATCAGTGATTCCGAAACGCCACTTACTCTGACGGCTACTTCCCAAATAATTAATAGACTTGCAAAAAAGGCAATTCGTTTAATTGCTCGCATATGATAATTCCTCTTTCACAACTTTTTCAATTTCTTTTTCTAATAGCTTCAAGATTCTTGATTCTAGTTCAATGATTTCTTCGCGTGCATTCGCTCGAGGACGAGGAATATCTACTTTAATATCTTCAAGAATTACACCTGGCCTTGTTCCCATGACAAGAATACGATCCGATAGTTTAATTGATTCTTGGATACTATGGGTAACAAACAACACGGTTTTTTTCGTTTCAAGCCAAATTTTCTCAAGCTCTACATGTAATCTTGATCTTGTTTGTTCATCTAACGCTCCAAAGGGTTCATCCATTAATAATACTGTTGGATCCATTGCTAATGCTCTTGCGATAGCAACCCGCTGCTGCATCCCACCTGATAATTCATGTGGAGAATGCTTCAAATAATTACTTAATTGCACCATTGACAAATACTTATGTGCAACCTCCTGTGCTTCTTTCTTGCTCATTTCCTTTTTTAAAGGAAACATGACATTTTCTTCGACAGATAACCATGGAAAAAGTGCTGCTTGCTGAAATACCATGCCACGTTCTTTTCCAGGCTTTTTGATTGGATTTCCTTGGAGAAGAATTTCACCAGTTGTCGGTTTTACTAAACCTGCAACCATTGATAGTAAAGTAGACTTCCCACAACCCGAAGGTCCAAGGATTGATACAAATTCACCTTCATTGACTGACACATTTATATCAACTAATACATCATTAACTACATTTTGGTTTGTATATTGTTTTGAAACCTCAGTGAATTGTAAAAACACTTCGATTCACCCGCTTTCGCATAAATCTTATTAGTTTAATCGGATTAATAATATTTATTATATATAGTATGTGGATATTGTCAATCATTTATTATTGCATATATAATTATATTTTATATTTCGAAAATTCTTACAGGCGATTCACTCAAGCTACCTACTTCAAACAGCTTGAAAAACAAACCACATTATAAGTTATAATAAATATTATAGGATAGTTAAAACATCATCCAGTATGGGGGAACATATTATGAAGCAACAAAAAGGAACAATGAAAGAACTTATTGTGACTAGTCATTTTCTAAATGAAGAAATAGAATTAATGGTCTATTTACCAGCGAATTTCTCTCCATTGTATAAATATCAACTCTTAATAACTCAGGACGGTCAGGACTATTTTTCCTTAGGTAAGATCCAAACAGTTGTTGAGGAGCAAATCCAAGCAGGGAACATTAATCCCACTATCATTATCGGAATTCCCTATAAGAATGCTCAAGACCGCTGGAACAAATATCATCCAGATGGGTTACTACATGAGCAATACATTCGTTTTCTAGGCGAAGAGCTCCTTTCAATCCTAGACGAAGAATTCCCAACCTTCCAAGTAGGATCAAGTCGGATATTAATTGGTGACTCCTTAGGCGCAACAATTTCTTTATTGACAGCTCTATCTTACCCAAATAGTTTTGGTAAAGTCATTCTCCAATCACCGTTTGTAAATGACCTCATCATAAAAAAAGTTTTAGAGTTTAATACACCTTATTTAGTTGAGGTATATCATACTATTGGGACAGACGAATCAGATGTAACTACCACACATGGGGAAGTCATAAATTTTGTTGATCCTAATCGAACACTCCATCAAGCATTCAAACAAAAGAATTACATATACTTTTATAATGAAGACACAGGAAATCACACCTGGACCTACTGGCAACCAGCCCTTCAAACGATTTTGAAAAGAATGCTATCATCATAAACATTCTATATTCACCTTGTAAGGTTTGGTATAATTAGAGTATTCTTTAGAATAAACAACTATTAATTAGGAGGAACTTACTATGAAATATGGCATCGCTTTCTTCCCTTCAAAGAAACTTCAAGACTTAGCAAATTCATATCGGATGCGTTACGATCCGCATTATTCATTAATTCCACCACATGTTACTTTAAAGAATCCTTTCGAAGCTTCAGATGAAGAGATTACATCCATTTCAGCTGCTCTTCATGATATCTCAAAGAATCATGAATCAATTTCATTAAATGTATATAAGATTAGCTCCTTTTCCCCAGTAAATAATGTAATTTACTTAAAGATTGAATCGAATCAAGCACTTGAAAACTTGCATTCTGCTCTACATTCAGGCTACTTCAAGGATAACGCAGACTATGCATTTGTTCCTCATATTACGATTGGTCAGAATCTTTCAGATGACGAACATTCAGATGTATTAGGTCAATTAAAAATGACAACCGTTAATTATCAAGAAACGATGGATCGTTTCCATCTTTTGTACCAATTAGAAAATGGATCATGGACTGTCTATGAGACATTCCAACTTGGAAAGGACTGCTAATATAGACATGGAAGTACTTGTAGTTACAAATGAACAAACATTAAAAGATGCTTATACCGTTCGACATGAGGTATTTGTAAACGAACAGCAGGTTCCTGCAGACATAGAAATTGATGAATTTGAAAATACTTCTACCCATGTTGTTCTTTATGACAAAAATCATCCCGTTGGAGCTGGACGATTTCGTGTCATTGATGGAGTTGGGAAGGCTGAAAGAATTTGTGTCCTGCCCTCCCACCGTAAACTTGGAGCAGGAAGAATCATTATGAAGAAAATTGAGGAAGTTGCAAAAGAAAACAAGCTACATAAACTTAAGCTAAACGCACAAACACATGCAGAACCATTTTATTTACAGCTCGGTTACCAAACCGTATCAGATGTCTTTATGGATGCCGGTATCCCGCATGTGACAATGACAAAGGAAATTTAATTTATGCGAGAATAACCAACAGGTTATTCTTTTTATTTGGCTGTGTTCTCAAAGTTTGTTGTTGTTTTGAGATAAATAATTGAGAATGAGATTTCTAGCAGCCTGAATACACTTAAGACTCCCGTGGGATGCGTGGGTCCCCACAGGACGCGGAGTGTATTCAGGCTGCGGTATTAAAAGCAACAATATATACGAAAACACCTTTTATTTTTATCATAAAATAGGAAAACTTTGCTCATCCTAAAGATGAGGTGATGGGATGGAGTTTCTAAGAATAGGAACTGATTTAATTGTTGGTTTTATTAGTTTGCTGATCATCACAAAAATCATGGGTAAGACACAAATTACCCAAATTACACCTTTTGACTTTATCTCAGCTCTCATATTGGGAGAACTCGTAGGTAATGCAGTGTACGACAAGGAAATTGGTACTGTACAAATTATTTTTGCCGTTGCACTATGGGGAGGATTAATTTTCATGGTAGAGTTAATCACTCAAAAATTCAGGAGAACACGCTCTTTTTTAGAAGGTACCCCAAGAATCGTCATACATAATGGAAAAATAGATCGAGAAGAATTAAGAAAGTCGAAGCTGGACCTTAATCAACTTCAACATCTACTCCGTGGGAAAGGAGCATTTTCTTTACGAGAAGTAGAATTTGCCATTTTAGAAAATGATGGATCAATTAGTTTACTAAAAAAAGCTCCATTTGCTCAGCCTACACGTAAGGACTTAAACGTGGAAGGTCCACTAATTAGCTTACCTATTTGTCTAATTAGTGACGGTGAAGTCATTTGGGAAAATGTGCAGCATATCGGATATGACGACAATTGGCTTAAGGACCAAATGAAAACCGTTGGTGCAGGGAGTTATCGAGAAATTTTATATGCTGAATGGAAAGAGGGAGAAGGCTTGTATATACAAAAGTCTTAGCCCTTCTTCTTTAATTACCACCTTTTGGTATGCAGTTATTATACTACTACTCTATCTCTAGTTTTGTTATGATAGGATTTGACTTTATTTTTAAGGAGATTCTCCATGCAAAAAGCATTATTAAACAGTCAAGTCTTAGATTTAAGAGAATTACCAAGAGAACAGTACCAGATTCTATATGAATCAGGGATCCATGGTAAATTAACATGTGGATGTTGTGGTGAACAAGTTAAGTTGTATTTAGGTATCCATCATTCCCCTCATTTCTATCATCATTCAAAGAGCAGTACAACTAGTTGTTCGGACTATATGGAATCCCTTAAAGGTCCCAATCCAATCCTAATTGAAGATGAACCTCAATATATCGAACAAAATGGTTTTATGATTCCGAAATCAAGAGCCATACAATCGACAGCTACTATTGAAAAGACAACAAATTGGAAGGCACCGAAAGCAATCAAGAAATTATCTCCTTTTGAAATGCCCGAACAATTGAAACAAGATTCTAAGCTTCTTAATCTATCATTAGATACATCACAATACCATGCTGTAACAGCTAATGACGGACCTTTATTAATCGTAGCAGGAGCAGGTAGTGGTAAAACACGAGTATTGACATCTAGAACGGCCTATTTAATAAAAGAACGTAATATTGATCCTAAACAAATAATGCTCGTGACGTTTACGACGAAAGCCGCAAGTGAAATGAAAGAGCGACTAATCAAATATGCAGGTTTAACAAACCAACAAATAAATTCATTAGTAACAGGCACCTTTCATAGTATTTTTTATAAAATCATCACCTTCCATGAACCTAACCGTTGGAGAAGAAATAATCTATTAAAATGGGATTACCAAAAAGAACAAATCATCAAAGAAGCAGCACGAGAATTAGCATTAGACGAAAAGGAATTTGCCTTTGACCAAGCCTTGCAGTTAATTGGTTTTTGGAAGAACACTCTCCTCCCTCCTGACCTAGTAAAACCAAAGGACCAATGGGAAGAAAGAGTACTATATATGTATCGTCATTATGAAAAGAAAAAGCTTGAGCATCAATTATTTGATTTTGATGATATGTTGGTCGGATGTTATTACTTATTTAAGGAGCAGCCAGACATCTTAACACGGTATCAAGAAAGATTTTCTCATTTTTTAATTGATGAATTTCAAGATATTAACAAAGTGCAATATGAAACGATTAAACTACTATCCGAATCTACACGAAATCTTTGTGTCGTCGGTGATGATGATCAATCAATCTATGCCTTTAGGGGTAGTGACCCTACCTTCATGCTCGATTTTGAAAAAGACTATCCAACTGCAAAAATTGTAACCCTATCTCAAAATTATCGTTCAACACATTCAATTGTTGCTACAGCGCATAAGGTTGTCACTCGCAATCAACGGAGAAGAGAAAAAATAATAAGCGCTTCTTTTGATAACACCACGACACCGCTTTTGTTTTTCCCATTTGATGAAGAGGAAGAAGCGACAATGATTGTTACAGATATTAAAGAAAAAATTAAGAATGGAGCAAATCCTACTGATTTTGCTATCCTATATCGCACGCACACTGCTGCACGTGCAATATTTGAACGTTTATCACAATCAAACCTTCCATTTAAAATGGAACAAGATAGTGATTCTTTTTACAATCGGCGTACTGTAAGAGGACTACTCGCCTATCTTCACTTGAGCATTGACCCAAACGACACGAAAGCGATTGGTTCTGTCCTTTCATCCCTTTTCTTGAAGCAAAATGTATTAAACGATTTAAAGGCATTTAGTATATTGGATGATTGTTCGTTAGTGGAAGCACTTGAAAAGCTTACTACTATTCATCCATTTCAACAGAAGAAGCTTCAAAAAATCGTGCCTTTATTTGCTCGTTTAAAAAACCTTTCCCCCTTATCAGCGATTGAAATGATTGAAAAAGATATGGGGTTTGGAGAATATATGAAGAAGAATGGGAATGAAGGAAACACGATTGAAAGAGGATCAGATGATATAAGAGATCTTAAAGTTGTCGCAAAAAAATTCAAAGAAGTTAACGACCTTCTAGAGCATGTAGACCATATGAATGCAATGAATATAGAAATGAAGCAACTTAGTAAACATTATACAGATGCAATTCAATTACTCACGATTCATCGTTCAAAAGGACTCGAATATAAACATGTCTATCTTTTAGGAACAGTCGATGGAAGTATCCCTCATGACTTCGCTCTAGATTCACTTAGAAACGGAGACCGTGATTCTCTAGAAGAGGAACGCCGTTTACTTTATGTTGCTATGACTCGTGCAGAACATTCCCTAACATTATCAGTTCCTGAAATGCGGAGAAACAAACTAGCGCAACCATCAAGATTTATTAAAGAATTCCTGTAATACCATCAAAAAGAAAAAATGCCTCATCACTCATGATTGAGGCATTTTTGTTTTACTTTTTATTTAACATTTTTGCAATTGTGCCAAAATCAAGTTTTTGGTCTCCACTTACAATTGAATTCACAATTTTGTCTTCCATTTGTTTTGGTACTGGCTTGTTGGCAATTCTACTTACTCTTTTCACAATAGAACGTACTGTTTTTTCATCCTTAAAATTAGCATGCTGAACTGAATTAGCAAGTTCAAGAACATCTTTCATGTTCACACCTGTTTTTTTCTCAATATTATTAAATAAGTTATTATCCATTTTTATAGCCTCCTTACATTGTGTTATATTTTATGAAGCTAGTGAAGAATACGTGAGACCCTTTCTTGAAAAAAGGCATGTTCAATATTAGCTACATATCTTGGATTATTTCGGCTCAAAGCGATTCTCCATTTCAAATTGTTTTTTCCTTAACCAATGATTTACTTTTTCAAATCGTTCCTCAAAGTCGCTTTCAAAACTAGCTGCTTTATTACTTAGGTCATCTAGACCTTTATCAGTTCCATCTATCCATTTCTCTATTTCTAGCTGTAATTGATCGTGATCCTTATAATAATTATTAAAAAACAGCTCAACCTCTTTATTTAACCTTTTCATCAGTTACATTCCTCATTTCTAACCTTTCATATCTTATGTAGATAACAGATGCATTGTGTTTAGATAAGCACAAAAAAACCGAGCTTTTATAGCTCGGTTTTTTATCCTTTTGGTTTAAAAAAAATAGCACCTATAAATCCAAAAATAATGGCAGCTGAGATACCTGAACTTGTTACTTCGAACATACCTGTGAGGACCCCGATAATACCATGCTTCTCTGCTTCCTGTAATGCACCATGAACAAGAGAGTTCCCAAAGCTTGTAATCGGAATCGTTGCACCAGCACCAGCAAAATCAATCAATGGTTCATATAAGCCGAAGCCGTCAAGAATGGCCCCTGCAACAACTAAACTACTGAGAGTATGCCCTGGTGTAAGTTTGAATACATCAAACATGATTTGACCTATTAAACAAATCGCTCCTCCCACTATAAACGCCCAAAGAAAGGATTGAAACACACTTATTCACCTCCATATTCTATTGATACAGCATGAGCAATACATGGAATCGATTCTTTTTGTTGGAAACTAAGCGGTGAAAGAAGCGCTCCAGTAGCGACGACAAGGATTCGTTTAAAGTCCCCACGCTTCATTCGGTTCAATAAATGTCCATACACAACCGTAGCCGAGCAGCCAGCACCACTTGCACCTGCTAATACAGGTTGATCCTTCTTGTAAATTAACAATCCACAATCCTGGTACTGCTCTTGCCCTATCGATACACCTTGTTTTTTAAGTAAATCATATGAAACTTCGTGACCGATTTGACCAAGATCCCCAGTAACTATTAAATCATAATAAGAAGGATCAATATTACGGTCATTTAAATGAGTAATAATGGTATCTACTGCAGCAGGTGCCATGGCTCCCCCCATATTAAAGGGATCTGATAAACCCATATCTACAACCTTACCAATTGTTGCAGAAGTGACGACTGGACCATCTCCTTCTTTTGCAAGCAAAGCTGTACCAGCTCCAGTGACGGTCCATTGTGCAGTAGGTGGTTTTTGTCCTCCATATTCAGTTGGATACCGAAATTGTTTTTCAACCGCGGCATTATGGCTAGAAGCCCCTGTTAACAAATAATCTGCACCACCATAATTAACAAGGTAAGCTCCAAGTGCCAACCCCTCCATTGATGTCGAACAAGCACCAAATAAGCCTAAATAAGGAATTCCAAGTGTCCTAGCAGCGAAGCTCGAAGGAGTAATCTGATTGATTAAATCACCCGCTAGGATAAATTTCACTTGATCCTTTTGAATTTTGGCTTTTTCAATCGCTTTATATGACGCTTCTTCAAACAATACTTTATGTGCTTTTTCATAGGAGTCTTCACCGATCCATAAATCATCGTGTAAAATGTCAAAATCCTCAGCTAATAATCCATTGGCTTCAAATGGACCACCTACTGTCCCAGTAGAAAGAATGGTAGGCTTATTGTGATATACCCACGTAGACTGACCTTGAAGCATTACAAGCCACCCCATTTAATTAGTAAGGTTTTAATGAGTGCTACGATAAAAGCTGAAAATGTTCCAAATAAAACGACCGAACCGGCTAACTTAAACATATTTGACCCCACACCTAACACAAACCCCTCTGAACGATGTTCTATGCAGGCTGAAATCACGGCATTCCCAAATCCACTAACCGGAACAGCACTGCCCGCCCCTGCAAATTGACCAATACGATCATACACACCAAAGCCGGTTAAAAGCATCGCTATAAAAATAACTGTAGCAACAGTTGGATTCCCAGCTGTCTTTTGTGTGAAATTAAAATTATAAATATAAAATAATTGAATAGCCTGTCCAATTGCGCAGATAAACCCACCAACTAAAAAGGCTTTTATGCAATTCGCAATTACAGGACGTTTTGTTTCATGCTGTTTCTGAAATTGTTGGTATTCTTTCTTTGATTGGTTAATCTTGTCCTTACTTTGCTTTGACATATTCGCTACCTTCCCTTATGTTTGTTCATGACTTAACTTAATTATTTTTGACATTCTCTTATTAATTTCTTTCTGCTGGGTAGTTTTGGATGAGAATTGTTTTTTTATCCTTTCTGTTTCAACAAAAATTTTTAAATCACTTGAAGCAATAATTTCAAACTCAGGAAATTCTTTTTGAAGCTTTTTGTTAACCTTCTCTTCAATTTTCTTTGTCCTAAACTTTGAAAATTGCTTAATTTTAAAACCAACTAAAAGCTGGTCTTTGTTATTGACTGCAACAACATCGGTAATTTCGTTAAATTCTGACAGCTCTTTTTCTGCATTTTTTGAAACACTCTGCTCAATCGTTTTTGAGCCGTCTGATTGGAGTGTTTGCATCCCTTCCCCTTGACTCAAATTATTCTCTTGATTTGCACAACCACTCACAAATACCACCGTAAAAGCCATAAGTACGTAAAGTTTCTTAAACATACCATCAATCCAATCTGATTTATAATTCCATGTTATGTACTACCCTTTTATGATTCGTTATTTGATCAAAATTATGAATACTGTTTTTTCCAATTTGAATAGGTCGCTGGTTGTACTGTGGCTTATTTTTTCCAGGAGAAGCAAAAAAGGGGTTATATTGTAACCTGAAAGGCATAATAAAAACAGGCTTTTAGCCTGTTTTTATTTATCTTCTCTTTTTCCCACAGCCACAGCCTTTTTTTCTTCTTCTACCGCTTACTTTGCTTGATTTTGATACATATTTAGCTTCAGAGGAAACCTTCATTTCTTTTTTCTCCATTTTACCTTCCTCCTTTATTCTATTTATTTATAGTGTATGATTTACAAATTACTCTTGTTCCAAGGAGCATAAATAATAGTCTCTAGTCTATAAATCTACTGACTATTAATTCTATGATTGCTGCTACCCCAGCAATTGCAAGGATCATAATCACTGGTCCTACAAGCTCAAAATAGAAAAACCAAAGCAAATAAATAAATCCTGCGCACCACATTCCAGTACACCAATAGCAAGCCAATAATTCCCCTATCCATGCACGGATGCCTTTTCCCTTTACTTCAATATAGGTAATTATTTCACCATCCGCTTCAACTTCCTCCACTTCTCTTAAGAAGGGTCTGCGTGCAAATTCAGTAATTTTATCGAAGACAATAAGTCTTGTGAGCCTAAAGCTCGCAAAACACAGCATCACAAAATCAAGCCAACTAATGATCACATTTCCCATTCCTTTCATCAATCATCATTTGGTTCTCTCTTCACAGTATATTGTTTAAAAATCGCCTTTAGTCCTTAAAGCATAAGTCTAATCATTCATTAAAAATGTGTGTTTGACGGAGGTGGTATGTCCCTAACAAATCCATTAAATATGCATTTAATAGAAGTATAAGCGGAAAGGAGGAGTTAAAATGAGTAACGGGAATGTAAGTCCATTTGGCGGTGGCTTCGCCTCAGATGACACTGTTCTTCAAGGTATGAATCAAATTAATAAAACGTCTCAACAATCATTTGAATCTATTCATATTATCGATTCTTGTGATATTGAAGTAGAAACAACTGATACTCAGGTAGCTGTTTCATTACAAGCAGCTCTTCAAGTGGCTATCGCAATTGTTATTAGTCTCACAATTGCAGACGATGCGCAAGCAGAGGCTGTCACTCAACAATTATTACAGGGAACTAAAACAAAACAAGCAAATAAACAAAAATTAGTCATAGAAGGATCAAAAAATATTAGAGTACAAACTACTGATACAGATGTCGCAATCTCCCTTCAAGTTTTACTACAAATTCTACTAGCATTAGTCGTACAAATTGATATTCTTTAATCTAGGTTTCTATTCTTTCTAAAGGGCATCAGTATATGATGCTCTATTTTACGATAAAAACCCATTTATGATGTTTTCTTTAAAGAGATGGGATGATGTCCCTTACTAAACCAAAGCTTGTGAATAGTAATATATGGAGACTTTTAGTGAAAGAGGTGAAAAACAATGGGTAAGAACAAAGAAAAACTAACTGAACTATCATCAACGTTAATGGAGTTTTTTGTTGCTGATGTGTTCCGTAAGAACAATGTAACAACGGATGCGACTAATCGCCTTTCTGATGAGCAAAAAGCTAAGATTAAGGGAATCGTAGAAGATTTAAAAACACAAGTAGATGAATTTTTAGCTGGTAATTCTTCTGATGTAACTCCTAATCAAGTGAAAGACGCATTACAGCCTAAGAAGAAAACACTAAGAGAAATCATTCGTGAGAAAAAACAAAATGATACTGACAATGAAACACCAACTGAGTAATCCCAAAAATGTGCTTAAACCACAGGGCATTGTCCTATACCAAAATGCTCTATCAAACATCTAATAAAGTATATCAGGAAGGAGGAATAAAGCATGGCAGAAAAACCAAAAGCATATAGATGGCAGGCTCTTGATACAAAAATGGAGCATCCAGTCACTCAAGCAACAGAATCTTGTGATACAAACAATGATTCTACTGTTCATCAAGAAGAAGGTCAAGTAAATAAAGTAAAACAAAGTTCTGAAGAAGTAATCATCATTAAGGACTCATGTGACATCGAGGTATCAACAACTGATACTCAGGTTGCTGTTTCTCTTCAAGTAGCACTACAAGTAGCAATCGCTATTGTTATCAGTATTTCTATTGCTGATAGTAATCTAGCTGAGAGAGTCACTCAAGATCTACTACAATCGTCAACGATCAAGCAAGGAAACTTCCAAGAATTAGTCATTGAAAACTCCAGACAAGTTAGAGTTACAACAACAGACACAGATGTAGCAATTTCACTTCAAGTGCTAATTCAAATCCTTATTGCGCTAGTCGTTCAAATTGACATTTTATAAGTACAAAACAGCAGAGGCGAAAAGCCTCTGCTGTTTCATTTTGTATGTTTTTAGAACCAAGAGAAAGGTCTACGAGTTTCCTTCTCGACATCAACGTCTGCTTCTGCTTCTACATCTACTTCGACTTTTTCATACTCATCCATTATAACGTTAGTGTCAGTTTCAACCTCCATATCCTGTGCTTGAACTCTTCCAAGCCAAGGATCCCAGCGCCCCTTATTTCTTCCTTCGTCAATAATTTGAACCTCGTTAGCATGAATAATAAGCTTATCAACATGAATTTCCTGTGGTTTTCTCTTGCCCATTCTAGTCCCTCCTAAATTTATAACTAATCGGTCTATACTATGCCCCGAGCCTTGATTGGTATAGGCCAATTCATTAAGAGTTATGATTTATTATTATTCGATGCATATTTTTAAGCCTAATATCTTTCACTAAAGACAATCACCCACACCTCCAACCGGAATTTTCATACTCTATTAATGACTAGAAAAGTCAATTTATTCATAAGGAGATGAAATGAATGAGCTGTGGAAAAGGTCGTTATGGTAGCTGTGTATGTGATGCCGTACAACAAATTTTAGATGCACAAGAAGCAGTAGAAGATAGATGTCCTACTAGTTGTTTCGAAAACCTATTATCACCAGCTAACACATTAGGAGATACTGTTCCTTTTGTTTTAACTGGGAAGAAGGGTGAGCTATTCAAAGCATTTGGAAATGTTGGTGGATTTTCAGATGATAACCTTTGCTTTGAAACAATCTTCTTTAGAGTTGAGAAGCTAAGAGGATGCTGTGCTACATTATCTCTATTAAGAGCTTATGATTCTACTGGAGATACAATTAACGTATGTTCACCGTGTGACAGAGACTTATATGGACTTGAAAGAACGAACTTCTGTATGGAAGTAGACTTAGATTGCTTCTGTGCAATTCAATGCTTAACACCTCAATTAGTTGATCGTGCTTTAGATGTACAACAACGTCGTAAGCATCATCATTAATCAAAGCTTGACCAGTGGATGACTCATATTTGAGTCATCCACTTTCTATTTTAGATAGAGGTTTTTGCCTATTTTATACAAGTTAGGGTTTATACCCAACACTAATTAACTTGTACCCCTATATTCTATAGAGACGGTAGGTCATATCACTAAATTAATAAGACAGGAGTGGCGAATATAATGAGTATGGATTTAAATTGTGTTTGTGATGCAGTGCAGAACATCGCAGATATACAAGATGCTGTTGAGGATCGCTGTCCTACAAGCTGTTTTGAGAACTTATTATCACCAGTTGAATTTGTAGGTGATACTGTTCCATTTATGCTTTATAACCAGTGCAATGATTTATTCAAAGCATTTGGTAATGTAGGTCAGCTTGATGACGGCGATTGCTTTGAAACAGTCTTCTTTAGAGTCGAAACAATCCGTAATGGTTGCTGTGCGACACTTTCACTATTAAGACCAACAAATGGCGTTGATTTTGATTGTAAAGACGATGTTTGTGATGTTACTGGTCTAGAAAAGACAGATTACTGTATTGAAGTAGATCTTTCTTGCTTCTGTGCAATTCAATGCTTAAGTCCTCAGCTAGTTACAAATTAATCGTGTAAAAAAAAGAGAGCACCTACAGTAGAGGCTGCTCTCTTTTATTAAAATCCAAGCACATTTATTGAAGTAATCTCACTCATGTGTAATGTGATTTGTTCACCTCTAGTTCGTGTTCTAATCGATACAATATCTCCATCTAATCCAATCACTACACCTTTATAACTGTTCTCTTTTACATTAAATTCACATACAATCCTTGGCATGTTATTCGTAGTCGGCAGCTTTAATAAGTGAACGATTTTTTCTTCAATATTCATTTCATTTATTCTCTTTTTTCTTGTTTGCTTGGGTTCTTCTACGATGACTTCTGGCGTTTCTGTTTCTGCTTCGTTTACGATATGTTCATTCTTTGATGTATGTTCAGATTGTGCTTTTTTAATAATATACGTTTGTTGTTTTGATTGAATAACATTATTCACCTGATTGATAAACAATAGTGGCTTTTGTTGAGATGTCGCGTTATGCTTACCCATTATATGACTCCTCCTATTTTCATTAATAACCGTAATTAGTGTATGCCCATTATTATTCTTTGGTGTATGGCTTATTAAAAGAATTGAAGGATACCTCTACAACATCTCTCTTTCAACTACGTACTTCTTTAATAAGTGCATCATACCCTTTTGACTTTAATTCTTTGATTAGCTTCTCTGCATTCGGTTTCTCTTCGAATACACCTACTTGAACTGCATATTGTTTTGGATCCTCATTGGACTTTCTTGAAATTGAATAATAGCTACAAAGGGCTTCAACAATTGCCTCAGCACATAATTGCTGGTACGCTTTTGATTTCAATAATTGCGCTTCCTCATAGTTTGTCATAAATCCACATTCACAAAGAATCGCTGTCATCTTTGTTTCTCTTAAGACATAGAAATCTGCGGTCTTGACGCCTCGATCCTTTCGTTTCGTTTTCTCACATAATTGTCGCTGAACAAGTCGTGCTAATTCAGACGCACCTTTTGGTTTAGATGTATACATATACGTTTCAATTCCACCAGCACTATTCCATTCTCCTGAACCGAATGCATTAGCATGAATCGAAACAAATACATCCGCAGCTAACTGATTCGCTTTATTCGTACGCTCCTTTAACGGAACATCTCTTTCATCACTATGTGTGAAAAACACACTAACCTTCTCGTATTGTTCGAGTAAGGTTTTTGTAAACATCGCCACTTGACGATTGAATTCATATTCTCTTAATCCATCCTTTGACCGTTTTCCCGCCGTTTGATAACCGTGTCCTGCATCAATTACTATTTTCATTTAATTCCCTCCTCTATTTGATTTCATCAACTTTATAGGAAATCAAATCAAAAAAAGGGCAAAAAAAGAGCAGACATTAGCTGTCTACTTCTTTTTTCATTCTTATTAACCAAGTACATGATATCCTGAATCTACATGAATATTCTCTCCTGTGATTCCTCTTGATAAATGGCTAAACAGAAATACTGCTGTATCTCCGACTTCTTCCTGTGTTGTCGTACGTCTAAGTGGTGCCTTTTCCTCAATGGTCTTAAGAATTGAATTAAAATCGCTGATTCCTTTAGCAGATAAGGTTCTGATTGGACCAGCTGAAATTGAGTTCACTCGAATTCCGTATTTCCCTAAATCACTCGCTAAATATTTGACACTTGCTTCAAGAGATGCCTTTGCAACTCCCATGACATTATAATTAGGTAACACTCTTTCTCCACCTAAATAAGTTAATGTAACAATACTTGCGTCCTCACTCATTAAATCCTTACTTGCTTTTGCAACTGCAGTAAGGGAATACGAACTAATATTATGAGCTAGCAAGAACCCTTCACGAGTTGTGTTCATGTAATCTCCATCAAGCTCTTCTTTATTTGCAAAGGCAATACAGTGAGCAATCCCATGAATGACACCGACTTTTTCTTTGATTTCTGCAAAGCACTTCTCAATGTCTGCATCATTTGTTACATCACATGGAAGAACGAGGTTTTCAGCCCCTTCTAGAGATTCTGCAAGATCACGGACACTTTTCTCTAGCCTTTCTCCCGCATATGTGAATACTAAGCGTGCTCCAGATTCATGAAGAGCACGTGCAATTCCCCATGCAATACTTCTTTTATTCGCTACTCCCATTACTACATATGTACGACCCTTTAATGATAATGACATATTCATGTCCTCCTATTTATTATTACATGTTATTAGTACCTAGTCTTAAAAACATTATACCATATCTACTAAACAAAAATCTAATCTGTTTCCAAAAAAAACAAGGACCTACCTACAAGTAGATCGTCGCTTCACTTACATCCTCTATTCAGTGAACTAAATAATTCATAAAAGTAGTGGCTAATCCAAAATAAATCAAAATACTTATTAAATCATTTATGGTCGTAATAAATGGACCTGATGCAACAGCAGGATCTATCTTTAATTTATGCATCAATAAAGGCACAAGCGCTCCAGCAAGAGTAGCAACTATTAATGTTATAAAAATCGATGTTCCTACTAATACTCCTAGAAAGAAGTCACCTTTCCAAACATAAACAATCAAAGTTACAAGGATTCCACAAGATGTACCAGTAATCACACCAGTTCCAGCTTCTCGGAGAATTAATTTCCCTCTACTCTCCTTTTCAACATCCCCAGTTGCGATCCCTCTAACAGCTACTGCAAGGGCTTGAGTACCAGTATTCCCTGCCATACCAGCGATTAAAGGAATAAATACAGCCAATATCGCCACTTGATCTAACGTTTCTTCAAATCGACCTATGATACTAGCTGTTAACATTCCTAGAAATAACAGAATAATTAACCATGGCAGCCTCTTCTTTGCTGCACCAAAGGGTCCTTTATCTATTCCATCCATATCAGAAACTCCAGCAAGCTTTGAATAGTCATCTGATGCTTCTTCATCAATAACATCAATAATATCATCGACTGTAATGATTCCTAATAAATGATTTTGAAAATCAACAACTGGTAGAGCTAAGAAGTTATAATCCTTCATCTTTCTTGCTACCTCTTCTTGGTCTTCAGCCACAGAAACAGACATGACCCTATCGTACATAATCTCTGAGATGAAGGTATCATCATCTGTTACAATTAAATCTCTTAACGAAATGACACCAGACAATCTCTTATCTTCATCTATAACATACACATAATAAATCGATTCCGCTCGAGGAGCCTCTGCCTTCAAAATTTGCATCGCTGAACGTACAGTTTGGTATTCTTTTATCGCTATAAATTCAGTGGTCATGATACTACCAGCAGTATATTCTTCATAATGGAGAAGATCCTTGATTTCTTTAGCTGCATCATCTTCCATAATGGTTAAATAGCTAGCTACTTGATCCTTATTTAATTCATTTAACAAATCAACAGCATCATCTGCGTACATATTGGATAGCATCGTTGCAACAAATGAGGGGTGCATTTCAGATAGGAATTTTTGGTAGTCTGTGTCATCAATTTCTATATTTTCGAAGATTGAAGCCATTTCTTCAGGTGAAAAATAATGATAAATTTGCACTCTTTCATCTTTTGTTAATTTAGAAAAAAACTTTGCTTGATCATACGGATGAAGCTCTAATAACTGATTCCGCAAGTTCTCCATATTATCCTCTGAAATTGCTTGAAGCATTTCTTCTTCTTCAAGTTGTTGTAATTCCTTTTCATTCATTTCTGTCATTTGAATGACCCCCTCTCACAGAAATTATCGTATCAGAATTGTACTTTATTGTCGTTAGTTAAAGGAAAAGTAAAATAATTAAATTTATAAACATTTGCAAACAGAGCAAAATAAGCTAATATGATAAATGTGAATTCTTAACAATGGATAAGTATTGCTTAAGAATGAATAAATAGGGTGAAAGGAATAGCCCTCTGATAGATAGAAAGGAAATGCCTATGGAGAAGGAGACAAATCGACAACAGAAATTTGACTATACACTGGTTTTCATTTTATTTTTAATGGCGATTGTTAGCTGTATTGCTATTAAAAGTGCTCAACCAACCTTACCGGCAAAATTACAGAATGTAAATTTTATTGGGCTACAGCTCCGCTGGTATGTCATTGGAATTATAGCTGTTGCCGGAACAATGGTGATAGATTTTGATCGCTTTAAAATGATTTCTTGGTATTTATATGGATTCGGAATGCTACTATTACTAGGTTTATATTTAGGAGTTCCTGGTACTACGACAACAAAAGGGGCAACTAGTTGGTACACTCTACCTGGTATCGGAACATTTCAACCCTCAGAATTAATGAAGATTATCATGATTATTGTCTTAAGTAAAATAATTGTAGAGCATCGGGAAAAATATCCGATTAACACCGTAAAAGATGACTTCTTGTTAATTGGAAAGGTATTACTAACATCAATTCCCCCTATCTACTTACTAAAGGAACAACCTGACATGGGAATGATTATGGTATTTACAGCCATTATTGCATCCTTACTCATTGTTTCAGGGATTAAGTGGAGAATTATCCTCGGGTTTTTATCAGCTGGTTTGGTAACCATTTCGATATTCGTTTATATTTATTTTTACTTACCTGAGCTCTTTCCATTACGTGATTATCAGTTAAATCGTTTTTATGGTTGGTTAAAGCCCGAAGAATATTCAAGTGGACAAGGTTTTCAGTTATTACGTTCCTTGCTAGCAATTGGTTCCGGAGAACTCAGAGGAAAAGGCTACCAGAATTCTGAAGTTTCCCTACCTGAAGGACATACTGATTTTATTTTCGCTGTATTTTCTGAGCAATTTGGATTTGTTGGTGCAAGTATTGTGATTTCACTATTTTTCTTACTGATTTATCGAATGATTCATACTGCACTTGAAAGTCATGATCCCTTTGGTAGTTATTTATGTGCTGGTGTGATAGGGATGATTACATTCCAGGTCTTCCAGAATATCGGTATGACAATTGGGTTATTACCAATCACAGGTTTACCATTACCATTCATCAGTTATGGTGGTAGCTCACTTGCTACCTATATGATCGCGATTGGAATTGTATTAAATGTACGTTCAAGAACAAAGAAATTTATGTTTGATTGATTTCTTTCTTAGTAGAAATAAGCCATCTTCCATATACTAATGGGAGATGGCTTTTCTTCTATAATACATATGATAAGGAGATAAGAGATGAAATTCGACGTGATTGGTGATATTCATGGATGTTACCAGGAATTTGTAACACTTACAAAAATGTTAGGTTATACGTGGGATACTGGAATTCCAACCCATCCGCAAGGGAGATTACTCGCTTTTGTTGGAGATTTGACAGATCGTGGACCAGATTCTATGTCTGTGATTAATACAGTTTACGAGATTGTAAATAGAGGTGCAGGCTATTATACCCCAGGAAATCATTGTGACAAGCTATATCGATATTTCTTAGGTAGAAAAGTTCAAATAACTCACGGACTTGAAACAACTGTGGCTGAATATGAGGCACTATCTAAAATTGAACAAAAGGAAGTAAAAAAGAAATTTATGTGGTTATATGAATCCTCACCTTTGTATCAAGTGTTAGACAATGGGAAATTGGTTATTGCACACGCTGGAATACGCGAGGATCTTATTGGAAAAAACGACAAAAGAGTAAAAACTTTTGTCCTGTATGGAGACATTACAGGAAAGACAAATCCTGATGGTACGCCTGAGCGAAGAGATTGGGCTAAGCACTATAACGGATCAGCCTGGATCGTCTATGGTCACACGCCAGTAAATAAGATTAGAACAGTTAATCATACTGTCAATGTCGATACAGGAGCTGTATTCGGAGGACACCTAACCGGATATCGATATCCTGAAAGAGAATCGGTTTCAGTGCCCTCCTCAATGCCATATATTGCTGAGAAATTTCGTTCTTTAGACTAGCTTCTATTCGCCCTTCAGTACCATGTTCATATCTAAAGGTAGGTCAATTTGAATCGAAAGTGGTTCCTTACTAATTGGATGATCGAAGGTAACCTCAGAGCAATGTAGTGCTTGCCTATTTAGTAACTCAATTGAACCACCGTAGAGATCATCACCGATTAGTGGAAAACCAGCATTTGAAAGGTGGACACGGATTTGATGTGTCCTACCTGTTTCAAGCTGGAGTGATACATGTGTAACATCTTTCTTATGATAGTGTTGAATGACGTTATAGTGAGTGGTTGCTTTTTGACCATCAGGATGTACCATTCGCTCAATAATACTATCTGGCTTTCGAGCAATAGGTGCATCAATAGTTCCGCTCAAGGGGTTGATGATACCATGACTAATCGCCTCATATCTCCGCTTCAGCCTACCCTTTTTCTGTTGCTCAACAAGAACATGATGTATATATCGATACTTTGCAACAACAAACAATCCAGAGGTATCACGATCGAGACGATTTACAATATGAATCGTTGAACCTAGACCGATTTGTTGATAGTAATACATTAGTGCATTTGCTAAGCTATTGTTCGGGTGCTGTCTTGATGGGATTGTCGGTATGAATGGTTGTTTATTAATAATGAGTAAATAATCATCCTCATATACGACATCTAATGGTATTGGCGTTGCTATCATTTCACTGCTTGTTATTTCTGATGGAAAAACAAGTGTAAGATGATCTCCACTTTGTAACTTGTACCTGACATTAACTTCTTTATTATTAACTAGAATCTGGCCACCATTAAATTTGATATCAGTTAAAGCTGTTCTTGAAACTTGATACCCCTTAAGAAATTCCTTTATATCCAGTTTTTCTTCATTATCACTAATCAACCACTCTAGTTTAAAAGGAGTACTCAACGTATGATTCCCTCGTTTCATCCAGTTATAAAAGAATCACGCACTCTTTTCCAGAACGGGAAAGGCCGGAATCGTGCAAATCGAATCTTTTCAGTTGCCACTCGACATTGAATTGACTTCACGTCTTTATGTAGCAATGTTAAGTGGTCAATCGTGATTTGAAAATCAACATCATTCACTGGCTTTAGCATGCATGTATGATGATTTGGCAAAATCAGTGGGGATCCAACGGTTCGAAATACCCGATTGTTAATAGAAGCCATTTCAGCTATTTGAATCGCTTCTATTGAAGGATGTAATATCGCACCACCTAATGCCTTATTATAAGCTGTACTGCCTGATGGAGTTGAAATACATAGTCCATCCCCTCTGAAGGTTTCAAATAATTGCCCCTTGATTTCTAAATCCATCACAAGCGAGCCTTCAATTGATTTTACTGTACATTCATTTAAGGCAAGATATTTAGCCTCTCGATTACCATTAATATAGCTTATCGTTACATCAAGTAATGGGTATTCCACAATTTGATAAGGGGTTTTTGCGATAGCAATCACTAGCTTCTCAATTTCTGAAGGAACCCAATCAGCATAAAAACCTAGATGACCTGTATGTACTCCAACAAAAGCTGTTTTACTTAGCCGATTCTTGTAACGATGGAACGCATATAATAATGTCCCATCTCCTCCAATCGAGATGACGATATCAGGTTTATCCTCATCATATTCAAGCTCAAAATCAGCTAAATACGTTTTCACCTTTTGCATTAACGCATTTGAGGTTTGATCACCTTTTGAAGTTACTGCAAATTTCATACCATTCACCCTAACTATAATAGACTTTAATCTGAATCATTACCTTCTTTTTTCCTTGAGAAAATGGCTTGTGCCTCTTGAATCTCTACTCGGATTTTTGACATCTCTTCATCCAATTGAAAGGCTGCCTCTGCTGCTCTCTGTAATCGCAATTCAATATCTTTTGGAAAACGCCCTCGGTACTTGTAATTTAAAGAATGTTCAATCGTAGCCCAAAAGTTCATCGCCAATGTTCTAATCTGAATTTCAACAAGGATCTTTTTCTCACCGTCAATGGCTTGAACTGGATAGGAAATAACTAGATGATATGAACGGTATCCACTATGCTTCTTTTGTGAAACATAGTCTCTTTCTTCAATAATCTCAAAATCATTGCGATTTCTTAATAATTCTACAACTTTTCTTATATCATCTACGAATTGACACATCATCCGAAGTCCAGCAATATCCTGCATTTCTTCAGATAATTGATCAAGGGGGATATTTTTCTTATTTGCTTTATCAAGGATACTTGCAATCGGCTTCACTCTTCCTGTCACAAATTCAATCGGAGAGTGTGTACCCTGCATTTCAAACTGCGTGCGCATTCCTTTTAGCTTCACCTTTAATTCATCTACAGCTTGCTCATATGGAGCAAGGAAATGATCCCAATGTTTAATCACCTGCAAACTCACCCTTTATCTATAAATCGATGACAAAAAAATACTTAGAAAAAATGGATATTATGACGACTGTTTAAGAAATATATTTTCTACTTTTTCTACCATCTCATCACCATAGTTTGCATTTCCTTCAATATTTCCGATTAAGTATGTAAGTTCTTCTGTCATGTTTTCTAATGTTAATTTATCTTTCCCATCTACAAGGACAGGTATATAATTCTTTTCAATCATTTCCTGTAACTCTTTCCACACAGTTATTGGAAAGCTTAAATATACATATTCCGAATCATTTTCCGCTATGTAAATAAATGATAATGCATCTGAATCAACGAGCATCTGCCCAGTTGCTTTTATTTTTGTTAACTCTATTTGAGCTTCTCCAACTTGAAATTCCACACGATTTTCATTGATTATTGCACTTGTAACTTCTATCTTTTTTTGCATAATGTTCTCCTTTCAATTTAAACCCAAAACTATTTTATCACATTCAGCCCTACAAATGACATATGACAGCATTTCCCGTAAGACAAAACAGCAAAACTTTGTTAGTATACTATTAAACAAAGTAAAAGAATAAGTAGAGAGGACTGATGTTCCTTGACTCAAGAACTGGAAATTGAATACAAAAACCTTCTAACGATTGATGAATTTCATTCGGTAATGAAGTTTCTTAACTTATCTCCATCTGATTTCTTAACACAAAAAAATCATTATTTCGATACACCTGATTTTTCTTTAAAAAATAGACAATCTGCTCTAAGAATACGAGAAAAACAAAATAAATTCACATTAACATTAAAACAGCCCCAATCAATAGGATTGCTAGAAACACACCAGTCCTTAACGAAGGATCAAGCATCTTCACTAATCAACGGTGCAACAAACATTCAAGATCAAATCGCTGTAATTATTGACGATTTAGGAATTAATCCTAGTGAACTCCAATACTTTGGCACTTTAGAGACCTCTCGTGCAGAAGTCCCATATAAGAATGGATTACTCGTTTTGGATCATAGTTTTTATTTATCTGTTGAAGATTTTGAATTAGAATATGAGGTGGAGGATGCTGAAGTTGGTCTTAAAGACTTTCATGAGTTTCTAACACAGCTTCACATTCCGATTCGTCATACGAAAAATAAAATTCAACGTCTGTATCACCAACTAAACCATAAATAGGAGAAACGCATACATGAAAATTGATTTTAAATTATTAATAGAGCTTCAAGCATTGCAAACCTTAAATGGAGCTCAAAATCAATCAAATACAAATGATTCTCTCTTTAAATCCCTTTTTGAGCAATTACTACAAACACAGCCAATTGAATCAACTCTAAATAATCAATCAGGAAATTCATTACAATTACCATTACAATCGAACCCATTATTCTCGCAACAAGTGACTCCTTTAAAAGCTCAAGATGCTAATGTCCCGTCTAACATACTTGGGTATATAAATGAGGCAGCTGAAAAATACAATATTGATCCTAAATTAATTTCGTCAGTGATCAAACAGGAGTCAAATTTCAACCCAATAGCTAAAAGTCATGCAGGAGCCACTGGATTAATGCAGCTTATGCCCGCTACTGCAAGGGCTCTAGGTGTAACAAATAGTTATGATCCAAAACAAAATATTGATGGTGGTGCAAAGTATTTAAGCCAAATGCTTGATCGCTATAACGGTAACGTATCACTAGCACTTGCTGCCTACAATGCCGGACCAGGTAATGTTGATAAATATGGCGGCATTCCTCCATTTAAAGAAACACAAAATTATGTTAATAAAGTAACCACTAGTTATTATAGTTAAAACAAAATACAGGCTAATATGAGTATTTAATTTTTCGGATATTATACTCTTATTAGCCTTTTTTACGCTTCCCCTATAATTTCCATCCTTAATAAAGAGCGCTTTGTTTGAGATATCTTCCATCCATTGCTAAAATAAAGGAAGTACAGAAAACTATAACAATGACAATGATAAAAAAAATGATATACAACACCAACATATAAAGGAGGTAGAATTATGTCCGAATCCTTTCGCTCACCTTTTGATGCTTTAGGTGGAGAAGAAATTTTATCAAAGCTCGTAGATGCGTTCTATCATCGAGTCGGACAACATCCTGATTTGTCTCCTATCTTTCCTAGTGATTTATCGGAAACAGCTAGAGTACAAAAACAATTTATGACACAGTATTTAGGTGGCCCAGCAAAGTACACCGAGGAACATGGCCATCCGATGCTACGAGCAAGACATATGCCATTTGAGATTACCCCTAAGCGTGCCAAAGCATGGCTTGAGTGTATGAAAGAAGCAATGGACGAAATAGGTTTAGAGGGGCAACTAAGGGACGATTTCTATCATAGACTCGTTTTAACAGCACAACACATGATTAATACTCCTGATGAGCAATCTGAGAAAGGAGTTTTATTTTGAAATCAAAAAACAGTTCAAACTGGTTAGATTCTGGGCCTTGTGGAAAACGACCACTTGAAATCTATCTGTTTATTGACCCACTCTGCCCAGAATGTTGGGCACTCGAGCCTATTTTGAAGAAATTATCGATTGAATATGGTCGTTTTTTTACAATTAGACATATTTTAAGTGGAAGATTAGCGACATTAAATCTAGGGAAACAAAAAATTGAAAACATTGCCCAGGTTTGGGAAAGAACGGCTAGTCGAACTGGAATGTCTTGTGACGGCAGCTTATGGTTTGAAAATCCTATTGCAACTCCCTATGCCGTATCGATCGCCATAAAAGCTGCTGAATTACAAGGAAAACGATTAGGTCTTCGCTATTTAAGAAAGCTTCAAGAATTACTCTTCCTAGAAAAACAGGATATATCAGAAGAAGAGGTTCTTATCGAATGCTCTGCAAGTGTTGGGCTTGACGTTGAGGAATTTTATCGAGATTTACACTCATCAAGTGCAGCTAAAGCGTTCCAATGTGATTTGAAAATCACTTCAGAAATGGAAGTTGAGCAAATTCCAACCCTCGTATTCTTTAACGAGAATATTGAGGATGAAGGAGTTAAAATTACTGGATACTACCCATATGATATGTATGTACATATCATCCAAGAAATGATAGGTGAAGAATTTAGTCCCCAGGATCCACCTGAGTTAGAGGAATTTATTCGTCATTTTAAATTTGTTGGTTCAAAAGAGGTTGCCGAGGTTTATAATATGAGCATTAATGAGGCAGAACTTGCGATGAAGAAATTATTACTTAAACAAAAGGTCGAGCAATTCCCCGTCAAGCACGGTACTTTTTGGAGATATATTGAAGAACCAGCAGAATAATCACTGGTTCTTCTCCTAATCAAAGGTATTAAAAAAGACTTGGTTATAGGACCAAGTCTTTTTTCTTGTCATTTAAGACAATAAAGGGGATGGGAGAAATTTTTCACGGTCAAACAAAGGGGTATATGTTTGGTTTGTGACTAACTTCATGTACTTAATATATCAGATTTTGTCGAACAAATACAATAGTTTGTTTGTTATTTCACAATATTGTCAAATTCTTATAATTTTCTTATCTGCTTGTACATAACATGAAATTAGGTGAACTATTTCATTCTTAATTGAATAAGAATAGAAATATGTAGATAAGGAGGTATTTAAGGTGAAGAGCATTGGTATTATAATTGGATGCATTTTCATTGTCATCTCATTCATTTTTAATATTTTTGGATTAATGGGAGTATTCCCGTTGTATATAACTGCACCACCATTATTTATATCTTTATTTTTCACAACCTACCTAATTAATTACAGAAATCGTTTCAAAGGTTACAGAATGATGAAATAGTCTTTCCAAACATAAAATGCCAGGTTCCCAAGGAATAGATGGGTACCTGACATTTTTATGGACAAGTGGTTCAATGATTTAAGAAAGCAGCTTTTCCATTTCAGTTAATTTTTCTTCAAATACCTTGCACGCTTCTTTGATCGGATCCGATGATGTCATATCGACTCCAGCCTTCTTTAATACTTCAATTGGATAATCAGAGCTACCCGCTTTTAAGAAGTTATTGATATAACGAGTTACAGCAGGCTCTCCTTCTTCTAGAATCTGCTTACTTAGAGCAGTAGCAGCGCTATAACCAGTGGCATATTGATATACATAATAATTGTAATAAAAATGCGGAATGCGGGCCCATTCTAAACCAATTTCCTCATCAATGATTATATCTTCTCCAAAATACTTTTTATTCAGAGCATAATATATTTCAGTTAATAGGTCAGGAGTTAACGCCTCTCCTTCTTGTGCTTTCTTATGAATCGTATGCTCAAATTCAGCAAACATTGTTTGTCTGAACACGGTTCCTCTGAATCCTTCAAGGAAGTGGTTTAGTAAATACAAACGCTTTTTATCATCATCAATTGTTTTTAAAAGATAATCATTTAATAAGGCTTCATTACATGTTGATGCCACTTCTGCTACAAAGATAGAATAGTTCCCATACGTATAAGGTTGGTTTTGTCTAGTATAATAGCTGTGCACAGAATGACCGAATTCATGTGCAAGTGTAAATAAGTTATTTACATTGTCCTGCCAATTCATTAAGATATAAGGATTTGTTCCATATGCACCAGAAGAATACGCACCGCTTCTCTTCCCTTTATTTTCATGAACATCAACCCAACGATTCTCAAATCCCTCTTTTAGCACATTAAGATAATCTTCACCAAGTGGTTTTAGACCTTCTAATATATATTCCTTTGCCTCACTGTAAGTGACTTCCATCTTCACATCTTTTACTAATGGTGTATATAGATCATACATATGAAGCTCTTCTACACCCAATACCTTTTTTCGAAGTGATACATAACGGTGAAGTAAGTGTAGATTATCATTAATTGTATTAACTAGATTATCGTATACTTCCTCGGGAATGTGATTATCACTTAACGCAGCTGCACGTGCAGATGAATAATTCCTAACTCTTGCATTAAAGTTATCCTTTTTTATTGCTCCATTTAATGTACTACCAAATGTATTTTTATATTTCCCATACGTCTCATATACCGCTTTAAAGGCGTCTTCTCTCACTCTTTGATCTTCACTCTCTAAGAAACGTGTATAACGTCCATGAGTAACCTCGACTTCTTCACCATTCTCATCCTTTATGGTTGGGAAAGTAAGATCTGCATTATTTAACATCCCAAATGTAGTACTTGAAGATGCCATCACTTCTGAAGCTTCTGCTAACAACGCCTCTTCCTTAGCTGACAATACATGTGGACGCTGTTTGTTAATTTCCTCCAAAGCATGGGCATAGACCTTCAGTTCTTCTTTTTCTTCTAGGAACGATTGAATTTTACTTTCATCTATTGAAAGGATTTCTGGAACAATAAAGGAAAGAGCACTTCCCACTTGAGTGTATAGATTTGTTGCACGGTCATTTATTCCTTGATAAAAGGAATTTGCTGTATCTTGATCATAACGCATATGTGCATATGTATATAACTTTCCAAGTCTTAAAGAAATTGCATCCTGATAACTTAATGCTTCAAATAAAGTATCAGCTGAATCTCCAAGCTTCCCTTGAAAATCCGAAATCTTTGGAATCATTTCTTTAATCCCTTGAAATTCTTTCTCCCAATCCATATCTGATTCAAAGATATCCTCTAAGCGCCAAGTATCTTCTGTTGCTAGTTCATTTCTACTCTGAAGCTTTTTTACAGCTGTTTGTTCTGCCATCTTAATACCTCCATTCATATTAATTCATCAAAAAATTACTATAGTGATTCTATTCATTATTATATCTTTAAATACCTCTTTTTACTAAATATATGCTATAGCACTACTCGGAAAAATTATAATAATTAGTTAGTTTTTCGTGTGAGGAGATTTATTACTTTTCTATCTACTTCAAAGGATTGTGAATCATTGACAGGTATCGTAAAGTTGGACCTTTTTCTAAAGTCTGTTTTACTTACTTTTTCGAGGATATTTACCTTACATAACATTTGCAAATATTCCATCACCGCAAATGATACGTGAGAATTTGATGTAACAAGGGGAAGGGTTCTGACGATGATATCTTTTGTTCGAACTCTATTGCAAAATGCCCGATAGACTGTCTTAAATCCTACAATCTCCCCTATTTTCAGATTGAGCAGACTATCAATAATAATCCATAATTGCCAGATACAAGAAGAAGTATGAATCCAATACATTGTTGGACACGGTAATCCTGCTTCGGCGGGGATTAATGATGGAGACATTCGGTTCTGATAAAGAGCAAGTAATAGCCTTCTTTGATTTTTCTGAGGATAAATAGAGAAATGGAGACGAAATTGAACCTTTTGTTGAATCCATAAATATTGAAAATGTTGAAATGCAGTGTGACTTTTTCGATACAACAATACGTCTAAGGAAATGTCATTTAATTTTGTTTCATTTAGCTGTCCAAAAGAAAGCGTTGGAGAAAACGGAATGATGGAAGATAATTGATAAAACGATTGTTTTTGTGGAGAATAATAAATGATTGTGGGATACTGATGATTAAATTTGGTTAGGAACTGCCAGATAAAAGGAGACATTGTAAATTGATAGGTGGAGACTTGTTTTAAATGTGAAGCATTTATCATCCAAATCGGGGTAATTTGACTGTCTAAGTATGATAAGGTTCGTTTTTGAAATGAGGAGTCTGATAATCTTGAGCATTGAAATTCTATCGCGATTGCCTTGTCATTCTTTTCAATCAAAATATCTGGTCTTTGAGCAATAGATTTAAGATAAGGTTCTAATTTGGTTATTTCGTATTGTTGTTTTAACCAAGTAAATAATTGCTGTTTACCTGTAAGATGAGTTTCTGTTTCGGCTTCATGATCAATTGTGCATTCTGCTAACTGATAATGTGAAAAATGACTTACTTTTTTCTGACCAATTTTTAATTGGACTTCTTTCTTACAGATAGGACAGAAGAAATTCTGAGTATTACGCAATTCTCTCAATGTCCTGACATCATAATGGTCTAATAAAGAGATCGATTGTCCATATTCATTTATTGCCACTAACAAACTAAACCAACTCCTTTTCCCGTAATGACTTTCTAATTCGACACCTTTATGCAATATCCTCCAAAAAAATTACTTAGTAAAATTAATTACTAAGTAATTTGCAGCCTAAATACGTGGAGTGTAATCAGACTTCCTGTTTTTTATAATAATGGTGATAACAACCTAGAAGTTGATTCAAAAATTCTTTGAATTATTGGCCGTTGATTAAATTCCTCAACTTTAATTTGCTTTGAAATTTGGATATCTTCCTTAAAATCATTCACTAAGGTTCTGGTACTGTCTGTTTTATATAAGAATGCATTAATCTCAAAATTCAAATGAAAGCTTCTCATATCCATATTAGCTGTACCAATTGATGCTAGTTGAGAGTCGACAATGACAATTTTGCTATGCATAAATCCCTTTTCATATTCATATATCTTCACACCTGCCTCAAGCAATATCGGAAAATAGGACCTAGAAGCATAGAAAACAATTCTCTTATCTGGACGCTTTGGTACAAGAATCCTCACATCGATTCCACTTAAGGCAGCAATTTTTAATGCAGATAATATATCTTCATCAGGAATAAAATAAGGCGAACTAATCCAAATCGATTCTTTCGCAGAGATAATCATGGAAAAGAATAAATTCTTAATGATCTCCCACTCATTATCTGGTCCCCCAGCAATCATTTGTACCCCACCAAAGTTCCTACCTTCTACTAATTGTGGAGATAGATAATCTTGAGTTAAACGAGCCTCCCCAGTCATATAATGCCAATCCTGCATAAAGATTAACTGTAATGTTCGAACAGCCTCCCCCTTAACCAACAAGTGAGTGTCTCTCCAAAATCCAAAATAAGGATTTTTCCCTAAATATTCATCCCCAATATTTAAGCCACCAACAAACCCAATCGTTCCATCAATGACAATTATTTTCCGGTGATTTCGAAAGTTAATTTTATTATTTAAGTAAGGAAGCCTCACTGGTGAGAAAGGAATCATTTTCACACCAACTGATTTAAGCTCCTCTATATAAGATTTTGATAGCTTCCAACTGCCAACAGCATCGTAAAGGAAGCGAACCTCCACACCATTTCTTGCTCGATCGATCAAAATTGACTTTAATTTCTGGCCGACTTGATCATGCCTGACAATATAATATTCTAAATGGATATGATGAGTTGCTTTACTTAACGCTTCGAAGATACTAGAGTAGGTTTCCTCACCATTGGTAAGTACCTTTGTTTCAGATTCAAAAGAAATAGGACTTTTCGCAAGCTTATGTGCTAAGCGAAATAGCAGCTGCTGATGGTCACCCATATGTCCAATTTTATCTTCGGTATGATCAATATTGCCTTCAAATTTTAAGAACGTCTCCTCATCAAACAAAGCCTTTTGTCTAAATAGCTTTTTTTTACGATAATTCCTACCAAACAATATGTAAAAGAAGAAGCCCAGTAACGGAAAGCTTCCTAGCACGACTAACCATGTTAACGTTTGTGTTGGTCGCCTATTTTCTAAAAAGATAACAGAACCTATAAAAATAACTGAGAATGTTATTAGGATACTTAATAAACCCAATAGCCAACCTTCCCAATAACTTTTAGTAAAGTACATAAGGAGAAAAAGTGAAATAAGAAATAGTAGTATTTGGATTGTGTTTTTCAAACATTCACCTTCTTCTTTTCTTTATTTATTGTTAAAAAAGCCGATTTCAAGGATTGAAATCGGACTTATTTATGTGGAAAGTAATGACTTATTTCTTCAAGTGCATTTTCTTTCATTATTTCTTTTCCATATTCAATGAGTCGATGGATGGTCATTGATGACTCATTACCGTACTCAAGCACAATGCTGAGCAAATTCTCTAGCTCTTCTTCGCTGTAGAATTCTTCATTAAATTCAATATATAGATAGTACTTACCCTCATAGGAATGTAGGCTATTTACTAAATGTTCGAGAGTTGTTCGATGTGATAAAGAAATCACATCCTCAAAATCATTAAAATGAATTAAAAATTGAAAGTGCTCTTCATCCAGTTTATCGAATGTTGATTCATCAAAGGCTTTCGTATTGAACTGTGAATCCAATAATGATTCAATCTTCTCATCTACAGGAAATTTATCATCAACAGGTATCTCGAATTTATGACCCTCTTTAGCTTGCTGAGCTCTAGTGACTAAGACTTCTAGTCCCTTATCAAGTGCCTGAATTTGAATCCATAATGGTCCTTCTACAGTGAATTCTTCTTCTTGGTGAACTTCATCCATCATTTCCCAGAAAAGTTCTTCACTTTTCTCGCGGTTGTACCAAATTTCATCACGATCAAATCCGCGTTCTTCTATATCAACATACGAGATATAAAACTTTACAGTGTGTTCATTAATTCGTTCAATCTCCATCCTTAGTCTCTCCCTTCTAGCTCATATTTGAAGGGACAATAACCCCCGAGCATAATGCTCTTATCACCTTACCCAAAATTGATGTTAGGTAACCTTAAATATAATAAATTATCTTGTACTTTATTTTATGATAGAACGTTAAAGAATGGAAATAAAAATACCTAATTTATCAAAAACAATCATTTGCCCTAAATGAATAATTGTTTTTTATATTATAATATATCGCCCATTTTATTGAAAGAAATAAGTCACAAGGAAGTGTCATATCTTTGTCCATCTTTTTCTATATATATATAAGTGATAAGAAAAGGGAGGCAGTAAAAAATTGGAGCTAGAATTAATAACATCAATCTTGATCATTATTGGAATTGACATTGTACTTGGTGGAGATAATGCCATTGTTATCGCCTTAGCCTGCAGAAACCTCCCGGAAAAACAGCGAAATAAAGCGATAGTTCTTGGAGCTGTACTAGCAATCATTTTACGAATCATTTGTACAATACTTGCTGTATTTCTACTAAAAGTTCCATTTCTACAGTTTGTTGGTGGCTGTTTTTTAATTTTGATTGCCTATAAATTACTAACTGACCACCATGAAGAAGAAAATAAAATACGTGCAGGTGTCAGCTTAAGTGCTGCAGTTAAAACAATTGTTATCGCGGATTTAGTGATGGGACTTGATAATGTAATTGCAGTTGCAGGAGCTGCACATGGAAGAATTCATCTTGTTGTATTAGGTTTAATTGTTTCTATTCCGATTATTATCTGGGGAAGTAAGCTGATCTTATTTATCATGGAGCGTTTCCCTATATTTATTTATGCTGGTGCAGCCATTTTAGCATATACAGCTGGTAAGATGATTGTTCATGAGGAAAGATTAAGCCATTTATCTAATCAATATGAAGATTTATTTAGTTTTCTTCCATTTTTAATTATTTTTTGTGTAATAGCATTTGGTTATCTATCAAACAAAATGAGAATGAACTACTCTACAAAATAAAAAAACTTCTAATGTGAAATACTCACATTAGAAGCTTTATCTTAGTTAACTAAACGTTGTGCTTCACGTAGTTGGAATGTGCGAACTTTTCTTGGTAAGAAACGACGAATTTCATCTTCGTTGTATCCAACCTGCAATCTCTTCTCATCAATAATGATTGGTCGTCTTAATAACCCAGGATTCTTTTGAATTAATTCATACAGATCCTGTAAAGGCATTGACTCTAGATTCACATTTAGTTTTTGAAATATTTTTGAACGAGTTGAAATAATCTCATCCGTTCCGTCCTCTGTCATTCGAAGAATTTCTTTAATTTCTTCAATTGATAATGTCTCAGAGAATATATTTCTTTCTACATATGAGATATGATGCTCCTCGAGCCATGACTTCGCTTTTCTACAAGACGTACAGCTTGGTGATGTGTAAAGAGTAACCATTAATCTATCACTCCTTTTGGATAAATTGATATATGGTACAGTTAGAAAGTGAATTTCTAACATTTTATATACTGATTTCCCTTAATTAAAATAAATTTAATTAAGTAATTTCTCTTAATTATTATACAACAAATTAGTAGATAAAGATATAGCATTTCACAAAATAACTATAAAACTTATCCAATTATAGAACGACAATTTTCTCAAATAGAACCGTATGTATGATAACAAAAGGCTGTTTTCTCAAAGATTGCTGTTTTTTGAGGTGAATTAGTTGAGAATAGATTTCTAGCAGACTGAATACACAGGGGACTCCCGTGGGACTAGTTGGCTCCCACAGGACGCGGAGTGTATTCAGGCTGCGGTATCAAAAGCAACAATATATACGAAATCAGCCTAACAAAAAAAGGACTGTACAAGTTATTTTAACATGAAAATGGGACCAGTTGATGAATTTCCCCTTTTAATTATGTAACATATCGCATAAAATGAAAATAGGACTTAGATAAGGTTGGAGGGGTACAATGTTAAGTTACATATTTGATTTCACAATAGTAGCCATTCTTGTAATCGGTATCACTGCCCTTATTGGGGTTATTTCAAATGGAGTTGGGATAAACCTTTTAGGTGGAAAGACAAAATCAGAATTTGTGGACCAATCAACCAAAATGCAAGCAGGTTGGAAAAACGTTGGTGGACAAAATAAATAATGCTTGCCAACCAAAAGGATGACTTTTGGTTGGCTTTTTTTAAGGTGTATAATCTACTCCAACTGTATAATCATTTGACGCATTCCAGATGAGAAATTCTTGTATCCCATTCTCATTTAGTGCTTTTATTTGAGCTTCCACTTCTTCTTTCCCATAAACAGTGTAATTCCCTTTTCCTAACCAACTAGCAGTGAAATCTTGAATCCAAGGACGGGAAATAGGTCTATTGTCTAATTCATTCAATCGTTTATTTTCAAGCTTTGCATACTCACTAACAAGCCTGTATGGTTCAAGGTCTGGCTTAGCTATTCCAAAAAAACTGGTCCAATGACTTGGATAAATCATTGAAGATATGACATCTACATTCTTTGCTATTTTTGTGAAGTTTTGGCCAATTCCAGGTGCTTCTGGTAACGTTGCAGAATAGCCAAAGATATCAACAGAAACCTTTACGTCATATGGTTCTAATTTTGTTTTAGCATATTCCACGAATTCAGAAATGGCTTGAACACGTTTCTTACTATTCTTTTCATTACCTTGCTGATATTCTCCATATTGATATTTCAGCATAGTATCTTTCTTTTCAAATCCTTCTGGGAATCGTACGTAATCAAATTGGATTTCTTTAAAGCCTAATTTCGCAGCTTCAATTGCGATTCCAATGTTATAATCCCATACCTCTTTCACAAAAGGATTAACAAAGGACTCTCCTCGATTATTCTTCCATACCTTCCCTTGATCAAGAAAAGACCATTCAGGTTTTTTTTGAGCAAGTACTGTATCTTTAAATACAACAACTCTTGCAATTGGATAGATTTTTTTATTAGCTAATGTTTCCAATAATTCTCGTGGATTTTTTATATTGTTTTTTCCAATAGTAGAATAGATTGATTCTTTTTCAGGAGTATAGGTTAAGTTTCCATGATCATCTTTTATATCAATAACCATTGAATTTAAATCACTTTCCTCTATGAGTGACATTAATTGATTAAATTTCGGCCCAGTTATTGAATGGCTTGTTACATATATACCTCTAACTGCCTCCGGATAATCAAAGGATAGTCCTGAATCAAACATAAAGCGAGCAAGGTCAATTGGCAAATCCCTTTTACTTACATCATTTACTTTTACTGAATGTTTCCCCACTTCCCTTTCATTATCGTTTGCAAAACCGACATAAGGAGCAAGAAACATAGTAAACATCATGATAAACATACATACAAGATTGAGACTAAATCGCAACATTAGACACTCCTTCCTTGTAATGTAAATGTTGTGAACAAATGAAATGTGTAATTACTATTATTGTTATCCCCTTACAATTAATTATAAGTTACTATTTCTGTTAGTTATTCCATATAATATCGCGAACTGTTTGGACAAAAAAAAAAGGCAGGCACAAATAGTTGTGACAGCCTCAATATCTTATTTATTATACAATTCCTTGTAAGCCTTAAATTCCTTTTCAGAACAAGATACAAAGTGACCTGGTCTTACTTCTCTAAGCTGAACCTGATCTTCAGGACCATATCCATGTTCTTCTGGCTGATAGATTAATCTCTTTCTTGTTCTTTCAGACATTGGATCTGGTAAAGGAATCGCAGATAACAATGACTTTGTATAAGGATGAATTGGATTATTGTAGAGATCTTCGCTATCTGCCAATTCCACAATTTGACCAAAATACATTACGCCAATTCGGTCACTAATATATTTTACCATTGATAAATCATGTGCAATAAATAAATAGGTTAATCCCTTTTCCTCTTGCAGCTTCTTCATTAGATTTACAACCTGCGCTTGAATTGATACATCTAAAGCTGAAATTGGTTCATCCGCAATAATAAATTCAGGCTCTACAGCAAGAGCTCTTGCGATACCGATTCTTTGTCTTTGTCCGCCACTGAATTCATGTGGATAACGAGTAGCATGTTCTTTATTTAAGCCGACTGTTTCTAATAAATTATATACTTTTTCCATTCTTTCCTTTTTGCTTGAAGCTAAACCATGAATGTCAATTCCTTCTGCAATAATATCCGCAACTGTCATTCGTGGGTTTAAGCTTGCATAAGGATCCTGAAAAATCATCTGCATTTTACGGTTAAACTGCTTTAAATCTGCTTTAGATTTTTTCCCATGAACATCTTTTCCTTCAAAAAGAACCTGTCCATCAGTAGCTTCATATAAACGAATAATGGTTCTACCAGTGGTTGATTTACCACATCCTGATTCGCCTACAAGGCCAAGAGTCTCACCTTTATAGATGTCAAAGGAAACACCATCAACAGCTTTGACCATATTAGGCTTACCAACATTGAAATACTGCTTCAAGCCTTTGATTTCAACTAATTTTTCTTTCTTTTCCATATTATTCATCCTCCTTAAGTTGTTTCGAACCCTTTATAGAAGATGAAAATATTGCTTGACGCTCTTTAATTCCTTTAGGTGGTTCTACCTTTGGTGCATTTGGATGCAATAACCAAGTAGCTGCGTAATGTGTGTCAGACACTTTGAACATTGGTGGCTCCATTTCGAAATCAATCTTTAATGCATATTCATTTCTTGCAGCAAATGCATCACCTTTAGGAGGATTTAATAAATCAGGAGGCGTTCCTGGTATTGCATATAACTCACCAGCTGAATCTAGGCTAGGCATTGAACTTAATAATCCCCATGTATATGGGTGCTGTGGGTTATAGAATACTTCATCTACCGTTCCGATTTCACAAATCCTTCCTCCATACATGACAGCAACACGATCTGCTACATTAGCTACAACACCTAAGTCATGTGTGATGAAAATGATTGACGTATTGATTTTCTTTTGGATGTCCTTCATTAATTCAAGGATTTGAGCCTGAATGGTTACATCTAACGCTGTAGTTGGTTCATCCGCAATTAACACTTTTGGATTACAAGCTAGGGCTATAGCAATAACAACACGTTGTCTCATTCCACCTGAAAACTGATGAGGATATTGATCAAAACGCGCCTCTGGCTTGGGAATCCCAACAAGCTTTAGCAGATCTATTGCTTTTTCCTTTGCAGCACCTTTACTAAGGTTTTGATGAATTAATAAACCTTCCATAATTTGAACGCCAATTTTCATCGTAGGATTCAATGAGGTCATTGGATCCTGGAAAATCATTGAAATCTCTTTTCCACGAATTTTTTGCATTTCCTTCTCACTAGCCGCCGCTAAATCTTTGCCATTAAAAATAATTTCTCCTTGCTTCACTCTGCCGACACCCTCTGGTAGCAATCCCATGATTGTCTTGGTTGTCACAGATTTACCTGAGCCTGACTCACCAACTATCGCTAGTGTTTCACCCTTGATCAAGTCGAAATCCACACCTCTAATCGCTTTGACCTCGCCTGCGAATGTATCAAAAGATACATGTAAATTATTTACTTCGAGTATTTTTTCCATATAGACTCACCTACCTTTTTTAGTCACGCATTTTTGGATCCAATGCATCACGTAGTCCATCTGCCATTAAATTAAATGCAATCATTAATGCACTTATTATAATTGCAGGAAAGATCATTATATGAGGAAATATTTGAATGGATTTATAGCCGTCTTCAATTAAAGTTCCAAGTGATGCTGTTGGTGGTTGTAATCCTAGTCCAATAAAGCTCAAGAATGCTTCGAAGAAGATCGCACTTGGAATAGTAAACATTGTGTTAATAATGATTACTCCAGTTACATTTGGAATTAGATGTTTCCCAATGATTTTTCGATCCTTTGCACCTAATGTTTTAGAAGCTAATACGAACTCTTGATTTTTCAACTTTAGAATCTGTCCACGAACAATTCGGGCCATACCAACCCAACCGGTTATCGTTAAAGCAATCGTAATTGAGAGGATACCTGGGTCTAATACGAGAATCATTAGAATAACGACTACCAGGTTTGGGATTCCTACTAGAACTTCAATAATACGTTGCATAACGTTATCTACACGTCCACCGTAATATGCAGAAATACCTCCATAAGCAACACCTATAATCATATCAATGACTGCAGCTAACAACGCAATATATAAAGAAATCTGCGTACCTGACCAAACACGAGTCCATAAATCACGACCAAGCCCGTCAGTTCCAAACCAAAAATAATCATCGATTCCTTTTTGTGCATATACATCAACTTCTCCACTACCATCAGGAGCTTCCATCTTTCCATCTAACCCTAACCATCCAATATGCTCAAGTACTGGCACTTTTGGAGGAAGCTTAGCACGGGATAGATTTTGATCATCAAATCCGTGACTATTCATCATCGGACCGAAGAGTGCAAATATCGCAATGATTATTAATAGAATCAGTCCAAAGATAGCAGCTTTGTTCTTTCTTAAGCTTCTCCAAGCATCCTGCCAATAGGTTAAGCTTGGTTTCGCTATTTCTTCGCCTTTTGTGCTATCCAAATGGGCTGGCTCAAATAGTTCTTTCGGTAAATTATTTGTTGATTCCTTCATTACTTTTTACCTCCAGCCAAACGTATACGTGGATCAATAACTCCATAAAGGATGTCCACAACTAATACGATAAAAATAAATAATGCAGCAAAGAAAAGTGTTGTTCCCATAATTACTGGATAGTCATTAGAAGTGATTGAACGAACGAATTGTTCTCCTAATCCAGGAATTGAGAAGATTTTCTCAATAACCAAAGAACCAGTCATTAAACTAACTGCTAATGGTCCCATTACTGTAATAATCGGAATTAATGCATTTCTTAAAGCGTGCTTGAAAGCAATCTTAAAAGGACGTACTCCTTTTGCTCTTGCTAATAATATATAATCTGAATTCAATACTTCAATCATCTCAGACCTCATAAATCTTGCTGTCGTTGCTAAAGGGAACATCGCTAACGCAATCGTTGGAAGAATGGTATATTCAAACCCTTCCCAGAAAGCAACTGGAAACCATCCAAGCTTTACAGCTACAAAGTATTGTAGTAAACCAGCAAATACAAAAGAAGGCACCGATTTACCCGATACTGCAAAAATCGTTGAACCATAATCATAAATGGTATTCTGTTTAAGAGCAGCAAGAATACCTAATAAAACCCCAATAACTGTTCCAAACAATAGTGATTGAAAGCCAAGATAAGCTGATGGCCCAATACGATCAAGGATTAAACCAGTTACATCTCTGCCATCAAATTGAAAGGATACCCCTAAATCACCTTGGACAAGGTTCCCCATATATTTTAAATATTGTACTGGTAGTGGATCATCTAATCCATACTTCGCTTTAACAATTGCTTGCTGCTGCTCAGTCATTTTATCTTCAGCAGTAAATGGAGTACCTGGCATTAGCTTCATTAAAAAGAAGGTAGCAGATGCAATGATAAATAAAGTAATTAACATAAATAATACTCGTTGAAATAAGTATTTAACCAACTCAGTACACCTCCTATTTCAATAATTCATTTATTAGTACAGAAAAAACAAAAAACAGAACTGAGTAAAAGTTCCTAAATTTCATTTCTTGTGATAATTCAATCTAATAAAATTTTCTAACTTTTTCGTTATACTGAAAAAGAGGATAACCAGCTTAAGATTCATGTCTAGTTCACTGTGGTTTACACTAGACACTATCTTAGCAATGAAGTCATCCTCTTTTTATACAATTTTTTAAGGCCTACCTACTTTTCAATCGTAGTCCATTTGAATGAATAATCAGGTCCAAATGAATGGATGTACAAATTCTTCACATATGGTCTTAATAATTGAGATGTACCTCTTTGGTAAAGTGGTCCAATCGCCGCATCTTCTTCTAAAAGAATTCGTTCAGCTTCTTGCATTGCTTCAAAACGTGCAACAGGATCATCCGCTAAAGTAGTTCTAGCTTCTTCAATTAAACGGTCATATTCAGGATTTGAATAACCCATTTTATTGTTTGGACCATCAGTTACGAATAAATCAGCAAATGACATGGCATCTAAATAATCTGGTCCCCACCCTGCCACTTGAATATCATAATCCAAGTTAGTATCTAAATCTAAGCGTTGCTTAAATGGTACATTCTTCAATTTGATTGTTAATCCAGGTAAATTTGTTTCAAGCTGATTTTTGATAAATTCTTGCATCTTTACAGCTGTTTCAGTATCTCCACCAAGAATTTCAATTGTTACTGAATCTGTACCTAATTTCTCAAGCCCTTGATTCCAATACTCTTTTGCTTGTTCAACATTATATGTGTTGAAGTCACCATTTTTCGCACGGAAATCTTCGTTTGTTTCAGGATGAGAAACAAAATCAGCAGGAACTAGATAGTTTGCTGGAATAGATCCGTTATTCAAAATAACATCAGCCATACCTTGCTTATCAATAGCCATTGAAATGGCTCTGCGAATATTTACTTCTGTTAAAGCTTCATTACGTGTTTGATTATACTTAAACCAGAATACTGTAGGTTCACCATAGGAGAAGAAATCTGCATGTGAACGATATTTATCAACAAATTCAGAAGATAATGCACCTGACATGTCAACCTTATTTGTGTCATATAATCCTACAGATGTAGCTGGGTCCTTTACAACTCTAACATCAACTGTTTCAAGAGTTACTGCATCTGCATCCCAGTAATCTTCACTTTTCTTCATTACCCAGCCTACTTCATGCTCCCAGCTTGAAAAAACAAAAGGACCATTGTAGATCATTTGATCAACTTCTAAAGCATATTTGTCACCTTGTTCAGTAACAAAGGCTTCATTTTGTGGGAAGAATGTTGGGAATGTCATTAACGTATCGAAATATGGAACAGGACGTTCTAATGTAACTTCAAAAGTTGTGTCATCAACTGCCTTTACACCTAACTCTTCAGCAGCTAAATTACCTTCAGCGATTTCCGCTGCATTTTTCACTACACCAGCCATCATGTACGGACCATACTCAGAAGCCGTATCAGGGTTAACTGCACGTTGCCATGCAAAAACGAAATCATGCGCTGTTACTTTTTCTCCATTTGACCAAGTTGCGTCATCACGAAGATTGAATGTGTATACCGTACCATCTTCACTAACTACATGGTCGATTGCAACACCTTGAACTGGCTTGTTGTTTTCATCAAGACGATATAATCCTTCGTATACTTGATTCATTACATTAAATGCGACTGCATCTGTTGCCATCACTGTATCCATTGTTGGAATTTCCGCAGTTTCAAGAATCTTTAACTCTTGCTTCACATCTTCAGATGCTGCATTTCCATTATCTTGTGAATCGTTGTTACCTGTACCACAAGCTGTTAAAACCATAGTGAAGATAACCGATAACACAATCAATAGTAAGTATTTTTGTGTTTTCATTATTTATGTCCTCCTTTTATTATTCCAATAAAGCAAATCCGTTTTTAAGGTTGCAGAAATAATTATACATTTTAAATATTACACATGCATTGGTTTTTTTTGGACCTTTAACAAAGAAGGTTGATTTATCAAGGAATCCGACCTATAAAATAGGTAAAAAGACCTATATAAATCATTTTAAATTATCAGTAAATTTTGGTTTTAAATTTCCTTCTATGTATTATTATGTAAAAAAACCAATAATTTTATATTCTCATATAATTTAGACCATTACTTCGAAATTATACTGAAAAATCATATAACTTTACTGTCATTTTTCATAACGTTATAATGAAGAAATCAAACAAAATGGAGCCATGAAAATGAAGAATAAACGATTAAGACCAATCATATATACCTTGATCACGATATTTATCATATTAGTGATTTCAATGTTTATTTATCAACAACTTTCACTACTACATTTTATAAACTTAACATTTATCTTTTCAGCTGTTTTTATACTACTGTCCCTTTTTATTTTTGTTACAAAGAAAGGTTTTTTCGATGGAATTACGATATCATTTAGAAAATTTTATAAGCATACAACAAGATTAAATGAATTAGACAATGAATTAGATGAAATGCGATTACCTTCAGAGCAAATCCCGGGAATGACTTTCTCTACTTTATTTATAACTGGATTACTATTACTCATTATCATGTTCATAGCAATAATATTCTATTGATGATTGCAACTAACTGAAAACTTTTATATACTATATATAATTAAAAAAGCGACATGCAATGATGAAGATTAGTACACACTCTAACCATTTTTAGAGAGCTTGTGGGTGGTGCAAACAAGTAATGGCGACTGTGGAATGGACTTTTTAGCATCTTTACTGAAACCATGAGTATGTGAAGACGATTAACCTTACGTTACAAGGTTTCCGTTTCAAACGTAAACGGAACTAAGTGATTTCGACTACTCGAAATAACTAGGGTGGCAACGCGGTAACCATTCGTCCCTATTCCTATATAGGGGCGAGTGGTTTTTTTATGCAAAAAAACAATAATCAGGAGTGTGGAAGAAATGAAAACGATTTTCTCAGGCATCCAGCCAAGCGGATCAGTAACATTAGGAAATTATATCGGTGCAATGAAGCAATTTGTTGAATTACAGGAGCACAACAATTGCTATTTCTGTATAGTAGATCAACATTCTATAACCGTTCCACAAGACCGACTTGAGTTAAGAAAAAACATCAAAAGTTTAGCAGCTCTCTATCTTGCTATCGGTATTGATCCTTCTAAATCAACATTATTTATTCAATCAGAGGTTCCTGCACATGCACAGGCTGGATGGATGTTACAGTGTGTAGCATATATCGGTGAATTAGAACGTATGACTCAATTTAAAGATAAGTCATCAGGGAAGGAAGCCGTTTCAGCTGGTCTATTAACATACCCACCTTTAATGGCTGCTGACATTTTGTTATATAATACTGAGGTCGTTCCTGTTGGAGAAGATCAAAAGCAACACCTTGAGTTAACTCGTGATCTTGCAGAACGTTTTAACAAGAAATATAATGATATCTTCACAATTCCCGAGGTACGCATACCAAAGGATGGAGCTAGAATCATGTCGCTGCAAGACCCTACTAAAAAAATGAGTAAATCTGATCCAAACACAAAATCATTTATCACCCTTTTAGATGATCCAAAACAAATTGAAAAGAAAATCAAAAGCGCAGTGACAGATTCTGATGGAATTGTTGAATACAATCGTGAAGATAAACCAGGCATTACGAATCTTTTAAGCATTTACTCAGTATTAACAAATGAATCAATTGACTCGTTAGTTAAGAGATATCAAGGAATCGGATATGGCGTTTTTAAAGCAGATTTAGCTGAAGTCGTCATTAATACACTTAAACCAATTCAAGATAAATACAACTATTACATTCAATCAGATGAATTAGACTCCATTCTTGACCAAGGTGCTGAAAAAGCAAACTTCGTCGCATCAAAAACCATTAAGAAAATGGAAAACGCAATGGGATTAGGTCGTAAAAGAAAGTAAAGACGCTAAATAATTTATAAAATAAAGTTTCAAGCAGACTGAATACACGGAGACTCCCCCCGTGGGAAAAGTGAGCAAAGTGAGATCCCACAGGACGCGGAGTGTATTCAGGCTGCGGCAATAAAAGCAACAATTTATGAAAAACGCCACTAAAAAAACTAAGGAGTGACCTACGTCACTCCTTAGTTTACTTTTGGCTCATGCTCCATTTCCCATAGCTTTTCAAAAAATGGCTGTCCCTTTATTAGGTTTTCACATAATTTCTCATGCTGGCTTGTCCACCCAAGTCTCGTTTCATGATAGAGTTGTTCCCAAGCCTCCTGAAAATCCATATGCTGTATCATCTCGTATTTCAATGGATCCCACTCCGTATACCAATACCGTACTTCTGCCACATTTTTCGTTGATTGTAATTGATCTAGTGCCATATACAATAACTGCTTTAGTTGTCTTTCTTTACGAGTAAGTCCTGCCATTTCAACTGGAGATGGAGATAAAATATGATACTCTTTTCCTTTTGAATTAGTCATCACATCATATGAATATTCAATGCTTTCCTGATCACTGATCATATCATATACAAGCTGTTCTTGCCTTGGAATTAACCTACTCTTCCTGATTGGCAAATTATATCCGATTGTATCAATGGCAAGAATGCCTTGTCCATCAGTGACAATAAAGCAATAATCTAGTTGAATTCTCTCATGATTTTTCCGCACATATGCCTTTTGATGAACATCTTTTAAGAGCTGGCCTGGCAATTCCACTAAATCATTTTCAATATAATCAAATAATAGTGAATCAATTTTTAGCAAAGGGACCTGATCCAAGAGCTCTACACTATCGTCCTTGCGCCATTCATGAAAGTGACACACGTTGTAGCCATTCTCTTCGCCTTCAAACCAATTTACCCAAATATCATGAAGATATAACATTTTCTACCCCTCACTTCAACCGTTTGTCAACAGTATAGGCAGACCTTAAAAAAATTATTCCAAATTATTCATATAATGTATTTTTTAACTTATCATTTATTCGATTTCATTTGATCGATTTGAAGGAAAATAGATACTAAATGATATAATGATTATTCCAAGGGGTAGCAACAAGCATTCGAATCGATAGATGATAAATTGTAAATATTCTACTAGATTACTCCCTGTAGCAAGCATATTCAAATAAGCAATAATACTTATCCCACCAGCTATCGATAGTCCAAAACCAATTAAAAAGATAAATAACCTAAAGATCATAGTAGCATGGATACCTACTCCCCCTACACTTGTCCACCTAATCCATACATATGATTCAATCAATGATTTATGACTTTTTCAATTGAAAAAAACAAAGGCTGTTTTCTCAATGTTTGTTGTTTTATGAGATAAATTAATTGAAAATAGATTTCTAGCAACCTGAATACACGGGTACTCCCGTGGGATACGTTGGCTCCCACAGGACGCGGAGTGTATTCAAAGCAACAATATATACGAAAACAGCCAAAACAAAAAAAGCCAAGAGAAATCTCTCGACTTTTTTAATGTTCATATGTGTTTGTCTATTAATCATTTACTTTTGGGTCTAACGCATCACGAAGGCCGTCACCAACAAAGTTAAAGCATAATACTGTAATTAAAATCATTAACCCTGGAAATAAAGGATACCACCATGCAGTTAACATAATCGTAAAGTTCTGAGCATCCTGAAGCATATTCCCCCAGCTTGGTGTTGGTGGTTGGATTCCTAAACCAAGATAGCTAAGTGCTGATTCGGCTAAGATTACTCCACCTATTTGTAATGATGCTGATACAATTATTGGTCCCATCGCATTTGGTAGAATGTGAGAGAAAATAATGGTATGACTGCGTGTACCAATTGTCTTAGAAGCTAAAACAAATTCACGTGTTCTTAATGATAGGAACTCACCACGCACTAAACGCGCCGTACCCATCCATCCTGTTAAAGCAAAGATTAAAATTAGCTTATCTACACCTGGTTGGAAGATTGTAACTAAAGTTATTAATAGGAAAATACTTGGAATCGAAAGTAAGATATCGACAAATCGCATTAAGATTGCATCTAGCTTCCCACCAAAATATCCTGCTAATGCCCCTACAAGTGTTCCAATTGTAATTGCTCCAAATACTGATGCAAAACCAACTAATAAAGAAATTCTTGCTCCAAATAACAGACGAGTTAATAAATCACGGCCAAACTTATCAGTTCCTAATAAATATTCTGAACTTGGTGGTTTTAATTTATCGAGTAATCGTTGCTCTTCAAATGAATGAGGTGCAATCCATGGTGCAAATATTGCTGCAAGGATAATAATAGATAGGATTATACCACCAATTACCGCTAATTTATTTCTCAAAAACTTTGTTACTATTATTTTTGTCATTGTATCAGGTTTATTTTTAATCCCCTGGTTTAAAGCCACATTAGGGGTACCTGGTGTTAAGTTTGTTTGTGCCATTTAAAAGCTGCCCCCTTCTTAGTACTCAATTCGTGGATCAAACACAGCGTATAATATATCTGCTATTAGATTTCCTATTATAACAAAAACGGCTGAAATAACAGTTAGAGCCATAATAACAGGATAATCACGTTGGAAGGCTGAATCAAAGAATAACTTTCCAATTCCTGGCCATGAGAATACTTGCTCTACAATGACTGACCCTCCAATAAATGTTGGAAGCATTAAACCAAAGATCGTAATAACAGGAATCAAACCATTTCGTAAGCCATGCTTATAAATTACTTTACTTTCTCTAAATCCTTTTGCACGAGCTGTTCTCATGTAATCTTGTCTAATTACCTCAAGCATACTTGTCCGAGTATATCGAGTTAGTCCTGCCATATCTGCGGTTGCAAGAACAAATGCCGGCAGAATTAAGTGGTGAATACGATCCCAAATGCTAAAAGGGGCATTCAGAGTATGTGTACCGCCCGTCGGGAACCAACCTAAATTTACTGACAAAAACATAATTAAGATAAGTCCGAGCCAAAAGTTCGGGGTGGCTAATCCTAAAAAGGATGTAACCGTAACAGAATAATCAAGCTTGGAGTACGGTCTCGCAGCAGACATTATTCCAAATGGGATGGATATGATGACAGCTAACAATGTTGAAACAACCATTAATAATAGTGTGTTTGGAAGACGATTCATAATCATTTCACTTACAGGCGTACCTTTACGTACAAGAGACGTTCCAAAGTCACCTTTGGCCATATTGCCTAACCACTTAACATATTGAACATGAACTGGCTGATCTAAACCATACTTTTCAATAAATTTCACTCTATTTTCCGGCTTAATATTTGGATCCATCATCATAGCAGTTGGGCCACCTGGAGCCATTTTTACGATTGCAAATGAAAGGATGGTAATTCCAATTAATAAGGGAATAGCCATTAATATTCTACGGATGATATAAGTTGCCATAGCTTATTCTCCTTCTACTAGTAGATTTCTACTCTTTTAGTTTTTGTTTTGGTGGACGGATACCGCCCATGATTAAAGCTTGCTTATTTTTTGTATAACAAAGGGAAGGGAGAACCCTTCCCTTGTTTGTGTTTTTTAGAAAATTACTGAGTTAAAGATTATTCAGCAATCCACCATTTGTGAATGTTGTAGAATTCACTCTTCGCATGGAACTCATACCCTTGAACTTTTTCAGGCATTGCGCGGTGAACGTTTGGATAGTACAAGAAAGTGTAAGCTTGTTCTTCAGCAAGAATCTTGTAGATCTCACCATAGATTTCTTTGTACTCATCTTGATCAAGAATTTGTCTTGCTTCTTCCATTAACTTATCTGCTTCAGCGTTAGAGTACCAGTGCATGTTAAGACCAGCTTCTCTTTGGCTTGTATGGAAGATATCATATTGGTCAGGGAATGTTGACATACTCCAACCTAATACCATTGCATCGAAATCCCAGTTCGGAGCAGAAATTTGCTCAATATAAGCACTCCACTCAACGATTTCAGGTTTTGCTTCAATTCCAACCTCTTTGAATTGTTGTTGTAAAACTACGATAATATCCTCACGGATTTTATTACCTTGGTTTGTTTTGATAGTGAAAGAGAATGGCTCTCCATCTTTATCTAAAATTCCGTCGCCATCTGTATCTTCCCATCCAGCTTCAGCAAGTAAAGCTTTAGCCTTTTCTGGGTCATATTCAAATGTTGGAACATCGTCATTATACGCCCATGATAAAGGAGATTCTGGAAGGTGTGCAACTTCTCCATCACCATTCATAACTGAATCAACAATTGCTTGACGATCAATTGCATGTGTCATTGCTTGACGAACTTTTACATCATTGAAACGTTCTTGCTGTAAATTGAAAGCTAAGAATGTGTAAGATAAACCTAAACCAGATTCAACTTTAATTCCAGGGAATGATTTAACTGTGTCTACATCAGTTCCTGGTACTTCAGTAAAGTCGATATCACCAGCTTGTAATTGTGCTAATAATGCGTTTTGGTCAGGAACAATCTTGTAAGTGATTGAATCCAAATATGGACGGCCATCAAAATAATCTTCATTTGCTACAACTCGTACATATTCTCCATCTCTCCACTCATCAAACTTGAATGGACCAGTACCAATTGGAGATTTTGTATTGAATTCATGCTCACCTAAGTCACCTACAGGTACATCTCCTAAGATATGCTCAGGTAAAATGTAATAGCTTAATGTGATTGAGTGGAAAGTAGCATCCACTTGGTTAAGTTTGAATTCTACAGTGTAGTCATCGATTTTTGTTACTGATTCTAATGATTCGAATGCAGAACCACGCTCACCAGCATAGTCTGGGTCTTTAGGAACACTGAATGTGAATACTACGTCATCAGCGTTAAATTGCTCACCATCATGCCATTTTACATCTTCACGTAATTTAACAGTAAATGTTAAACCATCTTCAGACATTTGAACATCAGTTGCTAAGTCATTAACTGGATTAAATTCAGTGTCTCCACCAACTAATCCATTATAAATGAAACCTTCGATGTCAGAACTAGATACATCTGTTGAATACAAAGCATTGAATAATGTTGGCTCACCAATTGAACCTACGATAAGATCTCCACCAGTAACTGGTTCACCAGTTGGTGCAGCTGTTTCTTCATCTGTACCTTCTTCACCAGCTGGCTTTTCAGTAGCAGTATTACCGCCACCACAAGCAGCTAGAAACATTGACATAGCTAATGTAAGAACTAATAATAGCCATGCAGACTTTCTTAACTTCATTGTAATTCCTCCCCTATTTCTTATATATATATTTCTTGAAAATCATTGCTTATCGCAACATTTCCAAGGATAAAGATAGTTTGTTACATGTCTTATTCATAAAGATGACAAGCAACAAAGTGATCTTTTTCCACTTCTTTAAATTGAGGTGCTACCTGTTTACAAATATCTGTTGCTGCAGGACAACGAGTATGGAACACACAGCCTGTAGGCGGATTTGCTGGACTTGGTAGTTCCCCTTTTAGTACAATTCGCTCACGCTTCACTGCATTTTTCCCTCTTGGTACAGGAACCGCAGATAATAGTGCTTGCGTATAGGGATGTAATGGGTTTGCATAAAGATCTTCTTTATTAGCCAACTCCATCATCTGACCTAAATATAAAACTGCAACTCTATCACTAATATGACGAACAACACTCAAGTCATGTGAGATAAAGATGTAGGTAAGACCAAATTCTTTCTGTAAATCTTGCATTAAGTTAATGATTTGGGCTTGAATCGAAACGTCTAGCGCAGAAACTGCTTCATCCGCTATGATTAAATCCGGTTTTAATGCCAATGCTCTAGCGATTCCTATACGTTGACGTTGTCCACCAGAAAACTCATGTGGATATCTATTAATGAAGGATGCATTTAATCCAACGGTTTCTAATAATTCTTTTACTTTCTCATCTCGTTCCTTCGGAGTATACAAATTATGCGTATTTAAAGGCTCCTTGATAATTGAACGCAATGTTTTTCGAGGATTTAATGTAGCAAAAGGATCTTGGAATATCATTTGAATGTCTTTACGGACAGACTTTCTTAATTGACTTTCACTCATATGAGTGATATCTTGTCCTTTAAAAATGATCTTTCCATCAGTTGGTTCATACAAACGAATGATTGTACGTCCTGCTGTAGACTTACCACAGCCAGATTCACCAACGATTCCAAGTGTTTCTCCTTTTCTTACCTTTAACGTTAGCCCATCTACAGCTTTAACATTGCCAACAGTCTTCTGAAGTAATCCTGCTTTTATAGGAAAATACTTTCTCATTCCTTGTAGCTCAAGTAATGTTGTAGATTCTTGTTCTTTTTCTTGAAGCTCTTTCTCAAGCTTTGTTGAGTCAATCATTTAGTTACCTCCTTCTGCCTCATGTAAAAAGCAACGTATTGATCGGTTTTCTTCAATAACCTTTAATTGTGGTTGTTCTGCGAAACAACGATCAAATGCTTTTGAACAACGAGGAGCAAATCGACAGCCCTTCGGCATATTTTCTGGTGATGGAACATTTCCTTCAATTGATTGTAATCGTGAAATCTCACCATCAATCGACGGAACTGAATTCATTAGACCTTCAGTATATGGGTGTAAAGGATTTTCAAATAACTCATCAACAGATGCTTCTTCAACAACTTGTCCACCATACATAACTACGACTCTCTCAGCTATTTCAGAAACAACACCAAGGTCATGTGTTATTAGTAAGATAGAAGTATCAAATTTTCGGCTTACTTCTTTCATTAAATCCAATATTTGAGCTTGAATTGTCACATCTAGTGCTGTAGTGGGCTCGTCTGCAATGAGTAACTTCGGGTTACAGCTCATAGCAATTGCAATCATGACCCTTTGTCTCATACCGCCTGATAAACGATGTGGGAATTCATTAACTAATTCAGCCGCTCGGGAAAACCCTACCATTTCCAAAAGTTCTATCGCCTTCTTTAATGCTTCATTTTTCGACATTTTTTGATGATAAGTTAAGACCTCAGTAATTTGTTCTCCAATTGTTAAAACTGGATTCAAGGAGGTCATCGGTTCTTGGAAAATCATTGAAATTTCATTACCACGTACCTTACAAAGCTGGGCTTCAGTTAAGCCTACGAGGTCTTTACCGTCTAATAAAATTTGTCCGTCTACGATCTTACCTGCCGGACTTGGTACAAGTCCCATAATCGATAATGATGTGATACTTTTGCCTGAACCAGATTCACCAACAAGTGCAACTGTTTCACCTTTTCTAATTTTTATATCAACACCATCAACAGCTGGAATAACTGTCTTCTTTTTAAAAAAGTGTGTTTTTAAATTTTTCACTTCTAACAATGTAGACATTTCCAACACCACCCCTTCTTACTCTAGATTTCTTTATCATTACTTTTCTAAAGTATTTATTATTCTGAAAATTTAAATTAAAAAATCATACATTATAATCCTATTAATCTATTTAACTAGATTGTATTGAGTAGCTTTTCTATTCTGTCCTTAACTAAACTAAATTATCTGAAAATAACAATACTTGTATTTTATTATATAAAATTCATAAATTCAAGTTTATTTTAAAAAATATTTTAATAATGAATATTTGAACTTCTTTCTTGTTATTATTCTATAAAAATTATTCTGAAATTGCAAGACTATTTTAAATTTTAAATTTAAACTTGCTATTACTGGTAATTATTTAGGAATTCGTAACAAATATCATTTTCCACTATAATTTTTTCAGAATACCTTCTATGTACTACTGCGTTAATATAGATTTTATATTATAAATTTTAAAAATATTAACATTATTTCAACAAAACATATTTTAGCGCTTTAGAGTATAAAAAAAAGCCAAGATAGATTCTTGACTTTCTTTCTAATTATTCACCTTAGGATCAAGTGCGTCACGTAGACCATCACCAACAAAGTTAAAGCACAACACTGTAATTAAGATTAATAAACCTGGAAAGAGAGGATACCACCATGCCGTTAACATAATTGTAAAGTTTTGAGCATCCTGCAGCATATTCCCCCAACTTGGTGTAGGAGGTTGAATTCCTAAACCTAAATAACTTAATGCAGATTCTGTTAATATTACTCCACCAATCTGAAGTGTTGCAGAAACAATAATTGGTCCCATTGCATTTGGTAAGATGTGCGAAAAGATAATTTTATAGCTTCTTGTTCCAATCGTTTTGGAAGCTAAAACAAATTCCCTCGTTCGAAGTGATAAAAATTCACCACGGACAAGACGAGCTGTACCCATCCAACCTGTTAACGCAAATATGATAATAAGTTTGTCTACACCTGGTTGAAAGATTGTTACTAATGTAATTAGAAGAAAAATACTAGGTATTGATAATAATACATCGACAAAACGCATTAAAATTGCATCAAGTTTGCCGCCAAAATAACCTGCCATAGACCCAATAACAGTTCCTATTGTAATTGCCCCAAACACTGAAGCAAAACCAACTAACAGAGAAATTCGTGCTCCATATAGTAATCGAGAAAGCAAGTCCCGACCAAATTTATCTGTTCCTAGTAAGAATTCTGCACCAGGCGGTTTAAGCTTATCTAGCAATCTTTGTTCTTCATATGGGTATGGTGCAAGCACCGGTGCTAATAAAGCTGCAAGAATGATTATTGTAAGTATGATTGATCCGATTACTGCAAGTTTATTTTTCACAAACTTTCCTACAATAATCCTCGTCATTGTTTCTGGCTTTTCATTGATTCCTAAATTTAGGGCTACATTTTCGGATGATAGGTTAGGTTGTGCCATCGAACTCTCCTCCTTTCTTAGTACTCAATTCGTGGATCAAAGACAGCGTATAAGATATCAGCAATAAGGTTACCAATGATTACAAAGACTGCGGAGATTACCGTAAGAGCCATAATTACTGGATAATCACGCTGAAAGGCTGAATCGAAGAATAGTTTCCCAATACCTGGCCATGAAAATACTTGCTCTACTATTACTGCTCCACCAATAAATGTAGGTAACATTAAACCAAAAATTGTAATTACTGGAATTAACCCATTACGTAATCCATGTTTGTAAATCACTCTACTTTCCTTAAATCCTTTTGCACGAGCCGTTCTCATATAATCTTGCCTAATTACCTCAATCATACTTGTACGAGTATAGCGAGTAAGACCTGCCATATCAGCTGTTGCTAGCACAAAAGCAGGTAGGATCAAATGGTGAATACGATCCCAAATACTAAAAGGTGCATTTAAGGTGTGGGTGCCCCCAGTAGGGAACCAACCTAAATTTACTGACATAAACATGATCAGAATAAGTCCCAGCCAAAAGTTTGGAGTTGCCAACCCTAGAAAAGAGGTGACAGTGACCGAATAATCGAGCTTTGAGTACGGCCTGGCGGCGGACATGATGCCAAATGGAATGGAAATAACAACAGCTAATAATGTTGAAACAACCATTAATAATAATGTGTTTGGAAGACGATTTAATATCATCTCACTTACAGGTGTACCTTTACGTACAAGAGATGTTCCAAAATCACCCTTTGCCATATTACCTAGCCATTTTACATATTGAATGTGTACTGGTTGATCTAAACCGTACTTTTGAATAAATTTCACTCTATTCTCAGGCTTTATATTTGGATCCATCATCATTGCAGTTGGACCACCTGGAGCCATCTTTACGATCGCGAATGAAATAATCGTAATTCCAATTAACAATGGAATTGCCATAATTATTCTTCGTATAATATACGTTGCCATCGCTTATTCTCCTTTTCTAATTAGTTTCAAATCTATTTTCAACGATTCTATACTTCTCGTTTATTTTCAAATCCATTGAAAAAGGAAGGGGAAACCCCTTCCCTCTTTTACATAAAGGTCAAATAGTTATTATAATTATTGTTGTTCTGCAAACCACCATTTATTGATGTTGTAGAAATCACTCTTCGCATGGAACTCATAACCTTGCATGTTTTCAGGCATTGCACGGTGAACGTTTGGATAGTACAAGAATGTGTAAGCTTGCTCTTCAGCAAGAATCTTGTAGATTTCACCATAGATTTCTTTGTACTCATCTTGATCAAGAATTTGTCTTGCATCTTCCATTAACTTATCTGCTTCAGCGTTAGAGTACCAGTGCATGTTAAGACCTGCTTCTCTTTGGCTAGTGTGGAAAATATCGTATTGATCTGGGAAAGTAGATAAGCTCCAACCTAATACCATTGCGTCAAAATCCCAATTTGGTGCAGAAATTTGCTCAATATAAGCACTCCACTCAACGATTTCAGGTTTCGCTTCAATTCCAACTTCTTTTAATTGTTGTTGTAATACAACAACAATGTCTTCACGAATTTTATTACCTTGGTTTGTTTTAATAGTGAAAGAGAATGGCTCTCCATCTTTATCTAAGATTCCATCACCATCTGTATCTTCCCATCCAGCTTCAGCAAGTAATGTTTTAGCTTTTTCTGGATCATAATCGAATGTTGGAACATCATCATTGTAAGCCCAAGATAATGGAGATTCTGGAACGTGTGCTACTTCACCATCACCATCCATTACTGAATCAACAATCGCTTGACGGTCAATTGCATGTGTCATCGCTTGACGAATTTTCACATCATTGAAACGTTCTTGTTGTAAGTTAAATGCTAAATAAGTGTAAGATAATGCTAAACCAGATTCAATTTTAACTCCTGGGAATGCTTTAGCTGTTTCAACATCAGTTCCTGGAACTGTAGTGAAGTCAACGTCCCCAGCTTGTAATTGCGCTAATAACGCGTTTTGATCAGGTACAATTTTGTAAGTAATAGAATCGAAATATGGTCTACCTTCGAAATAATCTTCGTTTGCTACAACCTTAACATATTCTCCATCTCTCCACTCTTCGAACTTGAATGGACCAGTACCAATTGGAGATTTTGTATTGAATTCATGCTCACCTAGGTCACCTACTGGAACTTCTCCTAAGATATGCTCAGGTAAGATACCATAGCTTAAAGTGATTTGGTGGAAAGTAGCATCAATTTGGCTAAGCTTGAATTCTACAGTGTAGTCATCAATTTTTGTTACGGATTCTAAAGATTCAAATGCAGATCCACGCTCACCAGCATAATCTGGATCTTTAGGAATACCGAAAGTGAACACTACGTCATCAGCGTTAAATTGTTCACCATCATGCCATTTTACGTCATCACGTAATTTTACTGTGAATGTTAATCCATCTTCAGACATTTGAACATCAGTTGCTAAGTCATTAACTGGATTAAATTCAGTGTCTCCAGTTACTAATCCATTATAAATGAATCCTTCAATATCAGAGCTTGATACATCAGTTGAATATAAAGGGTTAAAAAGGGTTGGTGCTCCAATTGAACCTACTACGATATCTCCACCGTATACTGGCTCGTCACTACTTGGCTGTTCTGCAGGTGTTTCTTCTTCTGGCTCATCTGCTGGTGGCGTTTCTTCTGCCGTATTACCTCCTGAACAAGCCGCTAAAAATAGTGACATTGCTAGTGTTAAACAAAGAAGTAACCATGCTGATTTTCTCAATTTCATTATTTTTCCCCCTATCATTTTGTAAAGTTTTTAAGATAAAATAATACCGCTTTGTTGCTTACAAAGTAGATTTCTTGTTACCGCCCCCCTTCAAGTTTTTAGGTTGATTTATTCGTACAAATGGCAAGCAACAAAATGTTCTGTTTGTACTTCCTTAAATTCAGGGACAACCTGTTTACAAATATCTGTAGCAGCTGGACATCTTGTGTGAAATACACAACCACTCGGTGGATTTGATGGACTAGGTAGTTCACCTTTAAGTACAATTCTTTCTCTTCTAACTGCGTTTTTAGATCTCGGTGTTGGAACTGCTGATAGAAGCGCTTGAGTATAAGGATGAAGTGGATCTGCATATAGATTATCCTTAGGTGCAAGCTCCATCATTTTTCCTAAATACATCACGGCAACTCGATCACTTATATGTCTTACAACACTCAAATCATGTGAAATGAAGATATAAGTTAAACCAAAGTCACTTTGTAAATCCTGCATTAAATTTATAATTTGGGCTTGTATCGAAACATCCAAGGCCGATACTGCTTCGTCAGCAATAATCAGTTCAGGCTTTAACGCTAACGCTCTAGCAATTCCGATTCTTTGCCTTTGTCCACCTGAAAACTCATGCGGATAACGATTGATGAAAGATGCATTTAATCCTACTGTTTCTAACAGTTCTTTAACCTTTTCATCTCTTTCTTTCGCAGAATAAAGATTGTGTGTATTTAATGGTTCTTTAATAATAGATCGTAAGGTTTTCCTAGGATTTAATGTTGCAAATGGATCTTGAAAGATCATTTGTATATCTTTACGAACCGTTTTCCTCAATGAATTTTCTGACATATGGGAAATGTCATTCCCTTTAAAAATGATTTTGCCTTCAGTCGGTTCATATAATCGAATGATGGTTCTTCCTGCTGTAGATTTTCCACAGCCCGATTCTCCAACAATTCCGATTGTTTCACCCTTTTTTATCTTCATTGTAAGTCCATCAACGGCTTTAACATTTCCAACTTGTTTTTGAAGCAAACCTGCTTTTATAGGAAAATACTTTTTCACATCAATCAACTCTAAAAGAGTGCTAGTCTCTTCCTCTTTTTCACTAGAATTTGAGACTTCTTCGTTTACAGAAATCATTGCCCCTCCTCCTCTCCATCATGTAAGAAGCATCGTACAGAACGATTCCCCTTTTTCAAAAGTAATGGCTGTTCAGTGTAGCACCGATCAAACGCTTGGGAACAACGTGGAGCAAACCTACAGCCTTTAGGCATATTTTCTGGAGAAGGTACATTTCCTTCTATTGATTGAAGTCTCGATATTTCTCCATCAATGGATGGTACTGAGTTCATCAGACCTAATGTATATGGATGTAATGGATCTTCAAATAATTCATCAACTGATGCCTCTTCAACAACCTGCCCACCATACATAACTACGACTCTCTCTGCAATTTCAGAAACGACGCCTAAATCATGTGTAATGAGTAAAATTGAGGTATCAAATTTTCGACTTACGTCCTTCATTAAATCTAGAATCTGGGCTTGTATTGTTACATCGAGAGCAGTGGTTGGTTCATCGGCAATTAATAACTTGGGATTACAGCTCATCGCAATAGCAATCATTACTCTTTGTCTCATACCACCAGAAAGGCGGTGAGGATATTCATTTACCAATTCAGCAGCTCTTGAAAATCCGACCATTTCTAATAATTCAATTGCCTTTTTTATCGCTTCATTCTTTGATAATTTCTGATGGTAAGTTAATACCTCAGTAATTTGTTCTCCTATTGTTAATACGGGATTTAAAGATGTCATGGGTTCTTGGAAAATCATCGATATTTCATTTCCACGTACCTTACATAAATCTTTTTCTGATAAATCAACTAGATTTCTTCCATCTAGAATTATTTCTCCATCAACGATCTTACCTGCTGGACTTGGCACTAATCCCATAATTGAAAGAGAAGTAATACTTTTACCTGAACCAGATTCACCTACAAGTGCAACTGTCTCTCCTTTATGTATGACGATATCAACTCCATCTACAGCAGGAATGACTGTTTTCTTCTTAAAAAAATGCGTTTTTAAGTTTCTAACTTCTAATAAAGCAGACATAACTAACCATTCACCGTCCCTTATATGTAAAATAACCGACACAATCATTAATACTATTAATCTATGAAAAATTTTGACGAAAATTTCAAAGTCGTTTTTAAATATTGAATGTTCAGATATATTCCAATTTCTAAATATATAATATTACAGTAAGATTACAAATTCAAGTTAATTTTTATAATTTTATTAATCTTTGGAACTTTTTCTTTATTTGTTATTATTACAATATTCAGATAGTGTTATTCTAGTATTATTTTATTCAATAAAACTAGTAAATTAATTCAATTTAATAGACCTATTTACCTAGTTTTGTTTATTTTTATTTCTTTAACCGAAGTTTTTTAGGATAATTTAATACGTAAATTTTAATAATAATCTTCTCCAAAAAGAAAACGTTTTCATTTTTAAGATTTGTTACATACTTTGTCAGGAATACTAACAATACTTTATATTAATAAAGGATTTTTTTAGTATTACTTCTTGTTTTTTATAAAAAAAAGAATAGCTCGGATGCTATTCTTGCTTTTTTCTATGAACGTTCATTAAGAAATTGATCTGAGCTTACATTCATCACGTCACTTACACTTAAGTGATTGGCTTCTAAATAGTTTCGTACAAGGAAATAGCCCACACAGTAACCCAGCATCTTTGGATACAAACCCAAACCGTATAAAATTCTATGATATAGATGATTCTCTTTTTTTATTTTGTAATTAGGTAAGATATATCTATGGTTAAATTTCTCTAATTGTTGATCACTATAATAAGTAGTCCATTTCGCTACTGCACTTTCACCCAATCTTTCTCGAACAGCATTTTCTGCTAGTCCTTCAAGAATGATTGTATCTAGAAGTCGATAGTCGGTTTCATGTCTTTTATATTTATATAAGCGATATACATGATTATATTCGTGAGTAAATACAGCTTGAACATCTTGTTCACCATTCATATCTGAAAGAAAAAGAAATAATTTATCACTAAAAGCTATCCCAGATTTCCCATTATATTCTTTTGTTATTTCTCTATTCATGGGGTCTGAAGGTAAGATAAATATGGGGATATTGGGTACAATCCACTCTTTCTTTAATTTTCGCTCTTCACTCTTAACGATATTCCAGAAATTCTGCTTGATGAATTGATCTATATATTCTTTATCTACTGTGTCTAGCCGATACATGCCATTCATCGTTAGAAAGGCTAGTATTTCAGTAGCTGTTACTTTGTCATCATTAAAATATGGTCTGATTTTTTCACACAACTCAATTGGTTCATCAAAATAACTTTCCAGCCACTCCCGAGTATTAATCAATGACACGTATTTCCCCCCTCTACTTTTGCTAATTTATACCAAAGTATGCAAACAAACGAAAGAGGTGAAATGAAAAAAAGCACCCGATATACAGGTGCTTTCATATATTTATTATTGATATTTCTTGAAAATAATCGTAGCGTTATGTCCACCAAATCCTAAAGAATTACTTAACGCAGCGCGAACAGTTTGTTTTCTTGCCTTATTAGGAACATAGTCCAAATCACATTCAGGATCAGGAGTTTCATAATTAATAGTTGGCGGTACAATATCCTCATTTATCGCTAGAATGGAGAAGATTGCTTCAACACCACCAGCAGCTCCTAATAAATGTCCTGTCATTGATTTAGTTGAGCTTATTGCTAACTTATTAGCATGTTCACCAAATACTTCTTTTATCGCTAATGTTTCAAATTTGTCATTATACTCTGTACTTGTACCATGTGCATTAACATAGTCAATCTCACTAGGATCAAGACCTGCATCTTCAATCGCTTGTCTCATCGCTCTTACTCCACCTTCACCGTTTGGTGCTGGCATTGTGATATGATACGCATCACCAGTGGCACCATATCCAACGATTTCAGCATAAATCTTCGCTCCACGAGCTAACGCATGCTCAAGTTCTTCAATGACAAGTATACCTGCACCCTCTCCCATAACAAATCCATCTCTATTCTTATCAAATGGACGACTTGCTGTTTTAGGGTCTGGGTTAAATGATAGTGCCTTTGCTGAACAGAAGCCCGCAAATGACATATTCGTTAATGGCGCTTCAGTTCCTCCGGTAATCATGACATCAGCATCTCCACGCTGAATTACTTTAAATGCGTCTCCGATTGAGTTTGTACCTGTTGCGCATGCTGTAACTGTACAAGTATTTATTCCCCTTGCTCCTAGCGCAATCGACACTTGCCCTGCTGCCATATCTGGAATCATCATAGGTACATAGAATGGACTTACACGGCGATGTCCTTTTTCTAAAAAGATTTTATGCTGTTCTTCATGGGTTTCCATCCCACCAATACCTGAACCAATCCAGACACCCACACGTGGAGCAATTTCGTCGGTAATCGTTAAGTCAGCGTCCTTTACAGCCATGAAAGAGGCAGCTAGAGCATATTGTGTAAAGCGATCCATTCGACGTGCATCTTTTTTCTCCATGAAGTTCTCAGGATTGAAATCCTTAAGCTCTGCAGCTACCTTTGCTGGTAATCCTTCAATATTTACTCTTGTTAATGGCCCAATACCAGAAACTCCAGCTAGTGCATTTCTCCAAGCTGTTTCAGTATCATTTCCAATTGGAGTTAATGCTCCAAGTCCCGTTACTACTACTCTTTTCTTTTCCAAGTGAAGTCAGCCCCTATTCTATAATTAGATTCAAATTCAAATGTAAGTTAAAATCCCCATCTTAGAGCAATTGCTCCCCAAGTTAAGCCACCACCAAAGCCTACCATAACAATGACATCATTATCATTGATCTTACCTGCTTCAATTTCTTCATATAATGAAAGTGGAATCGATGCAGCCGATGTATTTCCATATTTATGAACTGTTTTTGACATTTTCTCTTCTGGTAAGTCTAGTCGTTGCCTAGATGCCTCCATAATCCGAATATTTGCTTGATGTGGAATTAAGAAATCCACATCTTCTTTTGACAAACCAGCCTTTTCAAGCACTCGTACACTTGATTCACCCATTTGTCTGACAGCAAATTTAAATACTTCACGTCCATTCATGATAATATGCTCATCTTGATAGAGGTGTTTACCACCCGTTCCGTCAGCACCTAATTCAAACGCTAGAATTCCTTTTCCATCAGAAACCTGCCCCATTACAACAGCACCAGCTCCGTCTCCAAATAACACAGCTGTATTTCGGTCATCCCAATTTGTAATCTTTGAGAGCTTTTCAACTCCTACAATTAAAACATGTTTATAGCTACCTGTTTCAATGAACTGCTTTGCTGTAGCAATACCATACATGAATCCGGCACATGCTGCACTTATGTCCATTGCCGCCGCTTTAGTTGCTCCTAGCTTTTCTTGTATCATACAAGACACAGTAGGGAATGGTCGATCTGGAGTTACCGTCGCAACTAGAATCAAATCGATGTCCTCAGGAGAGATTCCTGCTTTTTCAATCGCTTCAGCACTTGCATGAAAAGCCATATCCGATGTATTCACATCATCAGATGCGATTCTACGTTCCTCAATTCCAGTCCTAGTTCTAATCCATTCATCAGATGTGTCTACAATCTTTTCTAAATCATGGTTTGTAACAACTTTTTCAGGAACATAACGTCCAATTCCAATGATTCCAGCATTCATATTCGCATCTCCTTAACTATCTATAATCCAAATTAAATTTTTATTATCAAATATTATGACTTGGTACTAATTTTAATCTATTTTATGTATGATAGCAACAATTTGAGAAAAACTCAGTCAAAAATAATATTTATTGCTTAAGAAGGATACATGTCTATTCTCTTTTTTTATTTTGACATAGATTAATGTAAAAGGTATTTATGAAAAAACAAGGGGGTGTTTCATTTTGGAGAAAGAGTATAATACAAATCAGAATACCGAGCATGAAGATTTAATCGATACACCTGAACAAACTCCTGAGCAAATTAGTACAAATGTTGATCCCTTTACTAGAATGATGTTTGGTGTCAATCGACCTCAGCGTAATCTTGATAATCAAGTAACAAACGTACCCACAAATGAGTCTACACATGGTACTAGTCAACAAACTGACTTTACTCAATATTATTCATTAATGCAGCAGGTAGACGATATAATTGGGTCAGTTGAAAGAATGAAGCCCATGTTGAAGGAAATAACTCCTCTTCTTGATTTCTTTAAAAAATGGAAGTAAAAAAGCTATCACATAAAAAGGTGATAGCTTTTTTCTTGTTATTTACTTATTCTCTCTCATTCTTCCCAAGTTCATATGCATCATTCATCACTTTCGTGAGCAACGACATAAATGGTTGTAATTTATCCATCGTCATTTCTACCCCAAGCTCATCAAGCATTCCTTTTGCTTCAGGCAGATATTTCATCGCTATTTGCATAAATTGCATCGATTTATCTTGTTCCAATTTCAACTACCTCCTTTACTAACATAGCTAATTTGTTTGGTTTGGAAGCAGACCAGTTTCAGAATAATGTTTGATGTATGCCTCAATCTCTGATTGAAAGGCCTCATCTACATTCGAACTGTAGTCTCCCATTGAAATGACACCATCTTGAAAATCAAAATAGAGATTTCCTGATTCTAATTCTCCCTTGTTGAATCGTTCAGCCACTAATTCATAGAGAACATCTACATGTTGCACTGTACTAGATAAGACTGTGCCCTCTCCCAAATCCGACTGGTCTGACACAAAGCCAATGGCATAAAGCCCATGCTCTCTAAGTTTTTCGATTACCGGAACATTATACCCATCTCCTGCTGGATATACTACATCAACGCCTGATTCAATCATATCATCTAAAAGTATAAGTGCTTTTTCCTTATCGTCCCAGCTTTCAACAAAGTTAATTTTCACATGAACATCATCATTTTGAAAAGCAGCACCCTCAAAAAAACCATTAACCTCTGGCTGCCATTCATATGCCGCTAATACCCCTATATTCAGAGTCTTTGTCATTTCTCCAGCAACCATTCCTCCGAAAAAGCCCATAGCATGCGCTTCAAAATTTAGAGAAGTCGTATTATCTCTTTTTGCCTCACCGTTAAATGAAATAAACTGAACATCTGGATAGTCTCTTGAAATTTGATTGAAATACTCTGCATATTCATTCCCATGACCAAAAATTAAATTAACATCCTTTTGAACAAACTCTTCCACTACTTCTTTCGTTGCTTCTAACGAATTAATTCCTTCTTTATAAAAAATATCTAATTGAAATTTTGATTGAATCTTAAGTAATCCTTCATATCCTTTAGTAGCCCACACTTGATCATTGATCGTGTCAGGTACGAGCATTCCTACTTTTTGAAGCTTTCCTGAAGAAATGGATTGACCACAAGCAGCTAAAATAAATAATTGTATAATAACTAAACTCATTAAAAACAGCCTGTACATGTTTTCAACTCCTTTCTTCATAAGGATATTTCCCTATTTTTTATACATTATGAACCTATTTTATTCTACATTGGCAATCTATGAAAGTAAAAGAAAAAATGCAAAATGATTAATTTATGAAGTTATTTAACCATTTTGCATGTTCATATTGTTTTTTTATTCCTTCTTCTAATGATATTTTACCCTTAATTTTAACTTCAGTAAAAAGGGTGTTTTCTTGTTCAAAGTGTTCATCTTCCTGATTCATCTCTAGTCGTTCAAATTTATCTTGTAATATCAACTTCAACCCCTTAGTCCAATGCCCTTCTTCGCTGTTCGTGAGGTTCGCCATTACAGGCGGTTCTGATTCTTTGGTCAGTTGAATAATCCCTTCCACTGCATCATCTATATATAATAGATTTCTTGCAAAATCTTTCGCACAAATGGTGAATTCTTTATTATTCATTTCCGCCATAATCGCTCGCTGAAAACATGCTTCATTGGGTTGCCATGGCCCATATATCATTGGAAGGTTAATTAAATATGAATGAAAGGAGCAATCATTGATATAGTCTATTAGTTTATTATTTTTTATCTGATGGGACGTGAGGATGACTAATTTACTTCCCGAACGTTCGCAGAATTGAATAACATTTCCTAATTCTTCTTGTCCCTCTTTAGCTGTATCATTCATTTCAAGTAATGAAATGAATGATACGTCCGTTTCTGTTGAAATGTGGTTATATCTATCTTCCTCCTGTATATCTATAAACTGAAAGTTTGAATTTCGACCAATTCGCAACATCTTCTCTTCTTTTTGACTGTTTTCTTTTGGATAAAGATCCACTGCATATACAAATACACCTTCATCCAGCAAACGACAGCATAACCCATAGCCTACAAAACCTAAAGCTCCGATGACGACTGCTTTCTTCATACACATCTCCCCAGTAACTCTTAGATACTGTATGTTATGCATGAGTTCATAATAATAGTCCCTAAGTTACTGAGCAGATACGCTAGCAAGTAAGGACTATTATAAGTTTTTTTCATATTCTTGATAAAACTTGCAAATTGATTGGCCAATACTAAAGCGTTTATCAGCTAAATAGTAAGTGAGTGAAATGGGAGATTTATTTTCTTCTCTATATTCTTCGTAGGTTCGACTATGTTTTTCGGGTCTATATAAGAAATTAGTTGTTGTTTGCCAAATCTTTACTGGATATTTTAACGACATCTCAATGCTTGGTAATTTGCGTTCTATTTCTTCCTTGCTTATAGATTCATCAAACCCATATGCGCTCCGCAACTCTTTGACTAAGTTCTTATAAAAGAATTTATGCTCTTTTTCATCTTCTAAGTGCTGCTTCATACTAATACAAGGATTCATCATCACAACAGATCTAATATGCTCAAGCCTATCATTCATTAATTGTAAGGCTACAAGTGATCCCATACCCTCAGCCAAAATATGAATTCGTTTATTTAAAATCTCGGTTTTAACGATAATATGATATAACCTAAGTGCAAGTGAAACTGCCCGACCACTACCCCAATGTTTCCCATATAGATTTGAATAAAAGACAGTATATCCTTGATCAAGTAGATACTCTATTAATTGAAGCCGTCCCAAATTTTGAACCCAAAAGCTACTGTTTTCTTCGACAAAATGGTTTTTATCTCCAATGACAAACACGGCAAATCCATTTGGTTTGTTTGGAAGATGGACCACACACCACTCTCCATCTAACTGAAAAAAGCGAGAATTCATATATAGTTCCTCCCTCTCCTCAAAAAAGCTACTTACAACATATAATATGTTTCATGATTTAATCTGAAAGGGGGAATGCCTATAAATAAGGAAAGTGGACACTAATCTTCGGTGAAATAAGAAAAAACCGTTTGTAATAGAAAGCCTATAATGATAAAATATAGTTATTATTATGGCAAAATGTGTGTAATTGAGGTGAAATGTATGCGTTATTTTTGGACTTTTTTCTGGACATTCCTATTAGTACAAATGGTATCTTATGTAACATCTTCTATGCAGGGAGCACCATTTGATTTCAAGTTGTCAGCAACGATTGCGATTGTAGCAACGGTATTTATCTTCATTATTACTGCAGTAATGCCAAGTGAACCAGTAGAAAAACATTAAGACTTACATAAAGGCTGTCCCACTAAATTGGGACAGCCTTTTTCACTACTATTAATAGAAATTTATTAGTCACTATCACGCGGTTTTGTTTGATATGACCACTTTCGTTCATGATTTGAATTTTCCGGAAACGGATCTCCCGCTTTTAATTTAATACGCTTTGGTTGTTGCACAGGATCCCCTGTATCACCGATTTCAACATAAATTCCATTGTTAGGTGCCTTCTGACCAGCTCTAAACTGATGACTTTGTCCCATTAAATTCCCTCCTTAGGAAGCTTTTTTGAACGTTATTACTATTCCCAGGTCATCCACTAAATACCCGAAACAGTCGTCATTTTTTGTGGTCAGTCTCATATCTTTTATTTTCTTGAATAGATTGTTAGAAAAAGGCAGGTTGTCTTAAATAACCTTTACACAATTAAAGGAATATAGTTAAATGAAATAAGTATGTATAACAAATTTGGAGGATTATGTAACGATATGGACAAATTATTTGAAATTCTTAAGTATCTTTTCTTAGGCTTGTTTCAAGGCTTCACTGAACCAATTCCAATCTCATCAAGTGGACATCTTGTACTTGCCCAACATTTTTTAGGAATTGAAATTGAAGGTATGAGCTTTGAGCTTTTCGTAAATACCGCTTCCTTGATCGCTGTATTATTAGTCTACCGTCAAGATTTAAGCCGGTTAGCTTTCAATGGAATTAGATATATTTCAACTCGTGAGGAAAAATCAAAAGCTGATTTTCGTTTTATCATCTATCTAATTATTGCTACGATCCCTGCTGGAATCATCGGTGTCCTATTTGATGATGTGATTGCTGGTATCTTTAAGGAAGGTACGCAATTAATTGGTATTACATTAATTGTCACTGGTATTGCACTATGGTTCATTCGTAATTTACGTGGACGTAAGAATGATGCACAATTAACATTAAAAGATGCAATCATTATCGGTTTAGCGCAGGCTGTTGCTCTTATTCCTGGTATTAGCCGCTCAGGGGCGACAATTGTTGCTGCTATGGGATTAGGAATGAAGCAAGAAACGGCATTAAGATTTTCATTCCTGTTGTTTATTCCGATAAGCTTCGGTGGAATGATTCTAAGCTTTTCAGATATTATCAGCGATCCTAATTTCAGTTCACTATTTATCCCTTATGCTGTTGCATTTATTGGGTCATTAGTTGCCTCTTACTATTCATTAAAATGGTTTATGGGGATTATGGCTCGTGGTAATTTGAAGTATTTCGCCTTCTATTGCTTTATTGCAGGAGCACTAGCTATTATTTTTGGTTAAGAAAAGAGGTGCCAGACATTTTAGGTGAAGGCTGTTTTCGTATATATTGTTGCTTTTGATACCGCAGCCTGAATACACTCCGCGTCCTGTGGGAGCCTACTAGTCCCACGGGAGTCTCCGTGTATTCAGTCTGCTAGAAATCTATTCTCAATTAATTCACCTCAAAAAACAACAAACTCTGAGAAAACAGCCTAGGTGAATGATCCACCTAGTGCCTGGCACCTTCTTTTATGCTAAGATCGCCTGTAATAATGCTTTTTGGACATGCATCCGATTTCCTGCTTGCTGGAAGATGACCGAATTGGGCCCATCTATCACGGCTTCAGTTACTTCTTCCCCTCGATGTGCAGGAAGGCAATGTAAGAAGCTATAGTCTTCCTTAGCACCACTAACTAACTCCTGATTCACTTGAAAATCTGAGAAAGCTTGAATTCGTTCTTGTTGCTCACTTTCTTGCCCCATACTTGCCCATACATCTGTATAGATGACATCAGCATCTTTTACTGCTTCACTTGGTTCATGACTAATAATAATCTTTGCGTTCGTTTGCTCTGCAAATTTCTTTGCCATTTTAACAATATATTCCTTAGGTTGATACCCTTTAGGACATGCAATTGTGCAATCCATTCCAACCTTTGCTGCAGCAATCATAAGAGAGTGGGCGACATTATTGCCATCTCCTACATACACTAACTTTAATCCAGTTAGCTTTTTCTTTATTTCATAAATCGTTAATAAATCAGCAAGTGCTTGACATGGATGAAAATCCTCAGTTAAGCCATTGACAACTGGGATAGTTGCAAACTTAGCCAACTCTTCAATTTTTTCATGCTCAAATGTACGAATCATGATTGCATCAACATATTCAGAAAGCACTTGCGCCGTATCAGCGATTGTTTCTCCACGCCCCAATTGCAAATCATTACTACTGAGAAAAATCGCATTCCCTCCTAATTGCATCATACCCGCTTCAAAAGAAACACGAGTACGTGTTGATGGTTTCTCAAAAATCATCGCCAAAGTTTTTCCTTTTAAGTCAGTTATTTCAATTCCATTTTTATGTTTTCCCTTTAAATCTACAGCTAATTCAATAATTGAAAGGATCTCATCCTGCGTATAGTCGGCTAAGGTTAGTAAGTCTTTTCCTTTGATATTTAATTTATTTTTCAGATTATAAACTACTGACATTATACATTCACTTCTTTCATTAAAAAGTCTTGTTTCTTCCACTCCTGGATAGAACAAATCGAGAATTCTTTATTTGATAAGGCTTGTAAAAACACCGTAATCAGCTCCATATTTGTAAAAACCTGTACTCGATGTTTGCTTGCGATCAGTCTGTTTTTCTTCGTATCCTGTAACTCTCCTAAATTAAAATAAGCCAATGCATTTTCACTCTTGATCCACTCATTTAAATCTGTCCCCATTATTGCCTTTAGTCCTAATGACTCCAGACTTTCTATTATGGTTTCTAACACTTCTTTTGGTAGGTCCTCGGTATAATCGATATACACTTCATGACATGTTGATTTACTTTCTAAATACTGATGAAATACTTTCAAGTATGCTTCTTCCTTCGTTTTTGCAATACTAATTCCCTCACCCGTTGATTTCATTTCAGGTCCTACAAGAGGATCTCCACCAATTTTGTGAGTTGAGAACACTGGATATTTTGCTGTAACAAACGACGGATCTTGAAGAATACCAGTATGTTTAACGAGTTTCGTTAATTTGTTACCTAACAATAATTTAGTTGCAAGCTGGACCATTGGCACACCTGTTACTTTACTGACAACTGGTACTGTTCTACTTGCTCGTGGATTTACTTCAAGTACATAGATGGTTCCTTCATGTAACACAAATTGAATATTCATTAATCCAACGAATTCAAGCTTTTTCACAATGCTTTGTGCATACTTTTCAATTAATTGTTTATCGTTATCGGTTAAAGAAACCGCTGGTAGTATTGCATGGCTATCACCAGAATGAACACCTGCTTTTTCAATATGCTCTACGATTGTAGGTATAAGAATGCTTTCTCCATCTGCTATTAAATCAACTTCAACTTCCATTCCAGGTGCATAAGCATCGATTAAAATAGGAAAACCAATTTCAGTTTGACTTTCAATAAATGATAATAAGTCGAAATCGGTTGCAATCACTACCATCCCTTTCCCACCAATTACATAAGATGGTCTAATTAGAATGGGAAATCCTAATTCATTAGCCATGCTGATTAGCTGTTTTTGGTTCATCGCTATTTTTCCAGGTAGATGTGGGACTTCAATATCTTCTAACAGCTTGTAAAAACGATCACGATCCTCAAGCTGATCAATCACATCATCAGTAATACCTAAAAGAGTTAACCCAGCTTGCTCCAAATCCTTTGCTAAATTGATAGCAGTTTGACCTCCATATTGAACCAATACTTTTGAAACATTCTCAGCCTCAATCACATTCAGAACATCCTCTAATGTTAAAGGCTCAAAATAGAGACGATCAGCAATTTCAAAATCCGTGCTTACTGTTTCTGGATTATTATTGATCAGAATTGTTTCATAACCTTCTTCTTGAAGCGCTAGAATTCCATGTACTGAGCTATAATCAAATTCTATTCCTTGCCCGATTCGTATTGGACCAGAACCAATTATTAGAACCTTCTCATTATCTGTAGGTTCAACCTCACTCTTTCCATAATAGCTTGAATAAAAATAGGAGGTTTGTGATTCGAATTCTGCAGCACATGTGTCTACCATGCGATAGCTTGGAATCACTCCAAATGCTTTTCGTTTCTCTCTAAATTTAAATTCAGAGACACCTAACATAGATGACAAATATCCGTCCGTAAAGCCTTTTTCCTTCACTTCCCTCATAAGTTCCACTGTTATATCTTCAAATGTAGTTAATTTCACTTTTCTTTCTAATTCAACTAATATGTGAAAGCTTTGTAAGAAGAACAAATCAATGGAAGTCATCTCATGGATCAAATCAATTGATACACCACGTCTTAGCAATTCGATGATTGCAAAGAATCGACTCTCAGATCCCTTTTTCATGAGGCCAAATAATGCTTCATCTGTTTTAGATATAACCTTCTGTAGCGTGATTCCATCATTATCGCTCTCTAACGATGAAACTGCTTTTTGAATGGCTCTTTCAAGATTGGTGTCGATTGCCATCACTTCTCCAGTAGCTTTCATTTGAGTTCCTAAAGTATGTTCAACATACGGGAACTTATCAAATGGAAACCTCGGAAATTTCACTACTACATAATCTAAGGCTGGTTCAAAGCTAGCATAGGTGCCACCTGTTACAGGATTAATAATTTCATCAAGTGTATATCCTACTGCAAGCTTTGCTGCAATTTTAGCAATTGGGTAGCCTGTTGCTTTTGAAGCCAATGCTGATGAACGACTAACCCGTGGATTTACCTCAATTAAATAATACTTTTTACTTTTTGGATCAAGTGCGAATTGTATATTACATCCACCTATAATCCCTAGAGCTGATATAATTTTTATCGATGCTGAACGAAGCATTTGATATTCAACATCTGTTAATGTTTGTGAAGGGGCAACAACGATTGAATCACCAGTGTGAACTCCAACTGGATCAATATTTTCCATATTACAAATCGTAATACAAGTATCATTATGATCTCTCATGACTTCATACTCGACTTCCTTGAAGCCTGCGATACTACGTTCAATTAAACATTGGGTAATCGGACTTTCATCTAAGCCACCCTTAACTAGCTCTTTAAATTCTTCAATTGTTTCTGCAATTCCGCCACCTGTCCCCCCTAGTGTATAGGCTGGACGAATAATTAATGGAAGACCTACTTCATCTGCAAATTTAAGCGCCTCATTCACCGTGTGAACAATCTGACTCTCAGGAACAGGCTCAGATAACTCATGCATTAGCTGTCGGAATTCTTCGCGATCTTCCCCTTTTTTTATTGATTCAATGGGTGTGCCTAAAAGTTTTACATGAAATTTATTTAACACTCCTGCTTCATGTAATTGAAAAGTTAGATTTAATCCTGTTTGACCACCAAGTGTGCCTATTAATCCATCGGGTCTTTCTTTTTTGATGATTTTTTCAAGGCTCTTCACCGTTAATGGTTCAAAGTAAACAACGTCAGCATTTACTTCATCTGTCATAATTGTTGCTGGATTATTGTTTACCAAAATTACCTTATAACCTTCTTCTTTAAGTGCACGGCACCCTTGAGTACCTGAATAATCAAACTCAGCTGCCTGACCGATGACAATCGGGCCAGAACCTATAACTAGAATTGATTGTATCGAGCTATCTTTAGGCATACTGTTTTTCTCTCCTTACATTTGACAAGCTGTCAATAAAATCATCGAAAATCCAACTACTATCGATAGGTCCAGGATGTGCTTCTGGATGGAATTGGACTGAAACAATCGGTAAAGATTGATGGACAATTCCTTCAATCGAATGATCGTTCACATTTTTAAAGCGTGCTTTTAAACTTGTTTCTTTTAAGCTAGACTCATCAACTACATAGCTATGATTTTGAGACGTAATAAATACTTTCCCCTTTTTTGCATCATATACTGGTTGATTCGCACCACGATGACCAAATCTCAATTTCTTTGTATCTGCTCCAAATGCTAATGCGACTAATTGATGACCTAAGCAAATAGCTAGTGTTGGAAAATGACTAATTGTTTTTTTTATCATTGGAATATATTCCTTTAGTTGTTTGGGATCACCAGGTCCATTAGATAACACAATTCCATCAGGCTGTAGCTCACATACTTCCTCATAAGTTGTTTGGTATGGCACAACAGTCACCGTACAATCACGCTCTACTAATGATTCGATAATTGATTTTTTACATCCAAAATCGAATAAAACGATATGTTTCGTCCCACGTCCATATGAAACTTGTTGTTTCGTGGATACCTCTGAAACAGGAAATTTTTCAATTGAATCTGTTTGAATCGTCTCTGTATTTACGTTACCGATATAACCCTTCATTGTCCCATGATTTCTTATTTGCTTCACAACAGACCTTGTATCCACATGGGATAATAAGGGAATATCCCACTTCTCGAGATATTCTTTCAATGAATACTTCGCCTCATAATGAAAGGTTGTATTCTTACATTCTAGTACGATGACCCCAGCTACATGGGGCTTTTTGCTTTCAAAATCATCTTTATTAATTCCGTAGTTTCCTATCAACGGATACGTAAATACAACAATTTGATCCTTGTAGGATGGATCTGTCAAAACCTCTTGATACCCTGTCATACCTGTATAAAAAACAACCTCACCTTCAAATTGTTCCAATGCCGAAGAAGTTGTTAATTGTCCTTCAAATTTCATGCCATTCTCTAAAAATAGATAACCATTCACTGGATCCACCTCGTATAAATATTTGTCTTATAGTATTTTTATTCACTCGTGTGTAAAAAAATTTATACTGGATGTAAAATATCGAATTTAATCAATTCTGCTTTTATTAATTTAATCGCTTGTTGTATCTCTTCCTTCGTAATCGTCAAAGGAGGTAACAATCTAATCACATTCGGTCCTGCATTTAGGACTAGCAATCCATTTTCTCTTAGATTTGAGATGATTGGTGACACATCACCATTACAAGCGATTCCTAACATCAAGCCACAGCCTCTAACTTCTAGCACAGATTCTACTCCAGCTAGTTCATTTTTCAATCCAGTTTTAAGTAACTTCCCTTTTTCATTGACTTCATTAAGAAACTCGTCATTAAATATAATGTCTAGTGTAGCTTTTGCTGCTGCTACAGAAATCGGATTTCCACCAAACGTGGAACCATGTACGCCTGGACCAAATGCTTCCTTCAACTTAGCCTTACCAATCATCGCTCCAATTGGGAGACCGCTTCCGAGACCTTTGGCAACCGTAATAATATCTGGTGAGAGATTAAAATGTTGATATGCAAAAGGTTTCCCAGTTCGACCAATTCCTGTTTGAACTTCATCGATGATAAATAGTGCACCATATTGCTTACATAGTACTTCAACACTTGTTAAGAATTCTGGTTGCGCTGGGATTACCCCACCTTCACCCTGGATGACTTCAATGAGAACAGCAGCTACAGAATCATCCATCACAGAAGCTAATCCATCACTATCGTTATATTGAAGATACGTAAACTCCTGTAATAATGGGCCAAAACCTGAATGAATTTTCTCTTGACCAGTTGCCGACATCGTAGCAAATGTTCTTCCATGAAAGGATTGTTTAAATGTGATAATCTTTGACTTCCCAGTATATTTTCTAGCAAGCTTTATTGCAGCTTCATTTGCCTCTGCTCCACTATTGCAGAAAAACACGGCATCTCCAGCACTATGCTCTACAAGCATTTTGGCAAGCGTTTGTTGGGGCTCTTGATGGTATAGATTTGATACATGCCAGTATTGGTCGAGCTGTTCTAGGATGGCTTGTTGTACCTTTTGATGACGATTTCCTAAATTGTTTACTGCAATTCCTGATACAAAGTCAAGGTATTCATTGCCTTGATCATCAATGATTTTTGACCCTTCTGCTGAAACAACATTTACATTCCACCGATTATAGGTTGCAAACAAGCTATCCATCAGACAACCTCCAATTCTCTAAACAATTTTGTCCCTGAAAGTGACCCATCAATATGAATAAAGGATGTCTTGCCACTAACGATCATAATTTCATCTAACCCAGCTGACATGGCTGAGAGTGCTGCTTGCACTTTCGGAATCATACCACCATAGATCGTTCCATCATTTATTAACTCTTGAACCTTCTCAACAGAAACCTCTTCTATCAAACTTCCATTCTTTAAGATTCCAGATACATTCGTAACGAATAATAAATGCTTTGCCTTTAGTGCAGCAGCTACACTTGCTGCCACTGTATCAGCGTTAATATTTAATTTTTGACCAGTTTCCTGCAACCCTAACGGAGCTATGACTGGAATATAATCTAATTCAAGTAAATTTAACAATAGGTCACAATTGACTTCAGTTACTTCTCCAACATGACCAAGAGAACCTTCATCAATTGGTGTTGCTTTTAACAGTTCACCGTCTACTCCTGATAAGCCAATTGCCTTCAGTCCACTTGTAATAAGTAACGAAACAAGTTTTTTGTTGACAGAGCCTGCTAATACCATTTCGACAGTTTCAAGAACCTCAGAAGTGGTTTTTCGCAAACCATTAATATACTCATTCGTAATTGAGAGGGAGTTCAGCATCTGTTCAATTTCTGGGCCGCCTCCGTGAACAATAATGACCTTATTGCCATTCTTCTGTAATTCTTTAATACTTTCAAAGAAATCATTAGTTAAATCAGCTATAATACTACCACCGCATTTAACGACAATAATATCACTCATATGTGATCCCCCCCTAGGTTCGATAACTCGCATTTATTTTCACATAATCATAAGTTAGGTCACAGCCCCATGCCGTACCAGAGGCTTCTCCGAGATGTAAATCAACAACAATTAGAATTTCATCTTTACTCAAATACTCTTTAGCCAGCTCTTCAGAAAACGTGACTGGCTGGCTACCCTTTAGCATTTCAATATCTCCAATTGAAACATCAACAGTTTCAGGATTAACCTCTGCATCACTATGGCCAATGGCTCCGATAATTCTTCCCCAGTTTGCGTCAGTTCCATAGATGGCTGTCTTCACTAAATTAGAGCCTACTATTTTTTTAGCGATAATATTTGCTTCATCTTTTGTTTTTGCTCCATTGACTCTTACTTCAACAAGCTTTGTAGCTCCTTCTCCATCTCTTGCAATTTGCTTTGCGAGATCTTGAAAGATGTGATGTAATCCTGCCTTAAACTTATGCCATTCAGGATGAGTTGGTGAAAGAAATTTGTTTCCCGCTAGCCCACTCGCCATCACTAGAACCGTATCATTTGTTGATGTTTCACCATCGACTGTGATTTGATTAAATGTAATTTGAGTCATTTCCCCAACGGCCGTTTGAAGATCAGCCGAATCAATTTTTGCATCTGTTGTAATAAATGCAAGCATCGTTGCCATGTTAGGATGAATCATCCCTGATCCTTTTGCAGCACCACCAAAAGTGATTATCTCTCCATCAATTTCTATTTGATAACATGCTTTCTTCATCACTAGATCAGTGGTTAGAATAGCGGTTTGAAAAGCCTCGGCTGCTTCTTCTGAGTCAGTCGGCTCTAGCTTTTTTATTCCTGCTGCAATCTTATCCATCTGAAGCAGTTCACCAATGACTCCTGTGGAAGAAACTGCCACTAAATGATCTTTGATTCCTAATTGAGTAGCACCAAGATTCCTCATCAGAAAGGCATCCTCGAGCCCTTTTTCACCTGTACATGCGTTCGCACAGGCACTATTAACAACAACAGCTTGAAGCTTATGTTCAGTAGCTATACTTTGTTGAGTTACTTTTAGCGGTGCAGCTTGAAAATGACTCTGAGTATACACGGCTCCACAGCTTGCTGGAACGTCACAAACGATCATTCCTAAATCCTTTTTTTCATATCTTAATCCCGCGTGTACACCTGCGGCCTTGAAGCCCTTAGGTGATACAATCGAACCATTTTCGACTTTTGTAATCTGTACATTCTCTCTCACAATAACCAAAATATCTCCCCCTAAGCTTACGGAAACACTGGAATTCGATGAAGTCCAGTACGTTCATCAATCCCCATCATGATATTTAAATTTTGAATCGCTTGCCCTGCAGCACCCTTCACTAGGTTATCTATAACCGATACAATGGTTACTCTTCCTGTTCTGGTATCATAAGTAACGCCAATATCACAAAAATTAGAGCCATATACTTCCTTTGTATAAGGAAATTCTCCAGGTTGCTTGATCCTTACAAAAGGCTTCCCTTTATAACTTTGATTATATAAATCTAGTAATTTCTCAGTAGTCGTCTCTTTATCTTTTACATTTGCATAAATAGTTGCCATTATTCCTCTTGTCATTGGAACAAGATGAGTACTAAATGTAATTGAGCTCATATTCCCATTCCAAGATGCAAGAACTTGTTCTATTTCCGGGATGTGCTGATGCTGATTAACTTTATATATTTTTAGATTTTCATTTATTTCTGTATAGTGTGTTGCCAAAGATGCAGACCTCCCAGCACCTGAAACACCAGATTTAGCATCTATAATGATTGATGATTCTTCAACCAATCCAGTTGTAATTAGTGGAGCTAATCCTAATAATGTAGCCGTTGGGTAACAACCTGGGTTTGAAATAAAATTCGCTTGAGCAATATCTTCTTTGTTCCATTCCGATAAGCCATATACAGCTTTTTTTAAATAGCTAGCATCAGCTGGTGTTTTCTTATACCATGTTTGGTATTCATTAGGGTCTTGTAAGCGAAAATCGCCTGATAAATCGATGACCTTCACATTCAAATCAATGAATTCTATGGCCAAAGTAGATGCAATTCCAGATGGAGTTGCTAAAAATACAACATCCACTTCTTTCGCTATTTTCTCTGGTTCAATTTCACTTAGACTTAATTCAATCAGTTCTCCTAAATGTGGATAGATTTCCGTTAATTTCGTACCTGCTTGTGATGATGAATGAATGGATTGAATCGTTACAGTAGGGTGTTGCTCTAACAGCCTCACTAATTCAATTCCGCTATATCCTGTCACACCTATAATCGCTACCTTCATTCCTTCCTCCTAAACCCGAGATCCCTCTCTTTATTTCGTCCAATATAAAAAAGGAGATATCCTTTAAATTAGTCTCCATTATAATACTGCATAAAAATAAAATCAATTGTATTTTTATAAAATGAGTCAAAAGATTCTCATTAATTCCCCTGTAAGATTTCCTTACAAATTATGGTATATATATAACCTTCTTTTCACAAAAAAAAGCACTCAAATCGCTTGAGTGCTTTAGACCTGTTTCCTTTAGCCACCACTTACTGGTGGGATTAAAGCCACCGTATCACCATGATTTATCATCTCTTCATCATTTGCATATTCCTCATTAATAGCAAACATAATTTGATCTACTCTATTTAAACCATAGGTTGTCACTAAATGTTGCTTCAATTCTTTCACTTTTAATGGGGCAATATTTAATTCTAGCTTTTCATGACCAACCACTTCTTGTAGATGAGCAAAAAATAAGATGTTGATCATTCTACTCCCTCCTTTTCAGGATACCCCTTTGGATAAGGAGTTGACTCTAGCTGATCACCAATCCACATTTCTCCATCCTCCCAATGCTCTTTTTTCCAAATCGGAACGATTTGTTTTATACGCTCAATTGCATATTCATTCGCTTCATATGCATCCTTTCTGTGTGGTGTTGAGACTGCAATGATCACGGCAATCTCTGAAATTTCTAACCTTCCAATTCGATGAGTAATGGCCGTTCTAGCTTCTGGCCATTTTTCACTTATTTCTTCACCGATTTTTGTTAATTGTTTTTCTGCCATTGGAATATATGCATCATACTCTAGGTGAAGTGTTCTTTTTCCTTTTGTAAATTCTCTAACAGTACCAATGAAAGTTGTTACGGCGCCGGCCTCTGGACGGACTACCTTATTAACAACCGTTTCAATATGTAATGGTTTCTTTGTTATTGTAAATAATTTTTCATTCATTGTGATCCCTCACAGCATATTTTATCCAATCAGTAAATTCTTGTAGATTATCCATCGAAAACATCGCAACCTTCTCTAGATCTATTTTTGTATCTTCAAGAGGGATTGATACTACGATGGCTACTATATTTTGAACGGTCGTTAATAATTCTAAATCGCTTTGTTCTCTAATGATTACTACTTTTGGAAAACTCGCCTGCTTATATCCTTCAATAATGATTAAATCAAGATCAAGTAGTTGGTAAAACTCGAGAATCTCTTTTAGTTTCCAGGAATCCTTTGACACATGTAACTGCAATGTCCCGTTGCCTTCAATTGAACTAGCGACAGCCCCAGCCACCCTATGTCTTTCAGTGTCCTTCCCTTTATCACTTATATCAGGTAATCCACCATGTCCATGATGTTTAATTGTCCCAATTTTACATCCATCACTTGATAATTCTTCTATAATCTTCTCTATTAATGTTGTTTTTCCGCTGTTTTGATAACCAATAACCTGTACAATTGGAATCTTTATGCCCATGGCCACAAGCTTCCTTCTTGATCTTCTAATAAGAGGACATCAATCATCATACCTTTTTCAAATCCTCTTGTTCCTCCAGGTAATTCCATCAATGCATTTGCAGTTGCAATCGAAGACACGATATTTGACTTATCCACTCCACTGGGGAATACCATCACCTTTCCCTTATCAAAGGAAATTTTACTTCTAACAAATCGAGTAAAAGGATTTGGTTTCTTGAAATCAGTTCCTAGCTCAGCTCGTATCTTTAATAAGTGTGGATTACTAGAAAATAGTGCAGTGCGAATAACTGGTCTAACAAATAACTCAAACCCAACATAACAGGCTGAAGGATTTCCTGAAAGCCCAAATAGGAGCTTTCCATTTAGCTGCGCTATGGTTGTCACACTTCCTGGTCTCATCGCAATTTTGTTAAATAACACTTCTGCTCCTAGCTTCTCATAAATAGCAGGAAGATAGTCATAATCACCAACAGAAACTCCACCAGTAGTAATAAATAGATCCACCTCATCAATTGCTGATTTAATTGATTTATAGCAAAGATCAAGATCGTCTGGAAGCTTTCCAAAATATTTTGGGACAGCTCCTGCTCTTTCAATTTGAGCTATTATCATATGCGAGTTACTATTTCGAATCTTACCAGGTACCAATTCGTCTTCTACATCTAACAACTCGGTGCCAGTTGCAAATACTCCTACCACTGGTTTTTTTGCAACTTTTACTTTGCTATATCCAAAGGTTGCAAGCAAAGCCTTCACACCAGGGTTAATATAAGACCCACTTTTCACCAATATAGACCCAGCTTGTGTATCCTCACCTTGAAAGGAGATATTGTCTCCTGAGTTGTATGGTCTCTTAATAGACATGTATTTCTTGCAATTATGTTCATATTCTCTAGTTAACTCAAGCATCACGACCGCATCACACTCAGCTGGTATTTGTGCTCCAGTCATGATTCGAATCGCTTGGAAAGAATCGACTTTTTTTTCAGAGACAAATCCAGCACCAATTTCGTCAATGATCTCAAATTCAACTTCATTCTCTACATTTGCAGCCACCGAATCTGCTGCACGAATTGCAAAACCATCATATGGTGAGCGATTAAATGGAGGTACATCATGGGTTGCCTTCAGATCCTCGGCCAGAAATCTTCCATAACATACATCAATTGAAACTTCTTCAACGAACCCATCACGAGCATAACTTATTACTTTTTTTATCGCTTCTGAAACAGGTATCGGTTTACGCCTTTCTACCATCGTATTCTCCTCTCTAACTCTATACTTTCTACTAATAGTGGGATATTGAAGAGTTAATCTCTTATAAGATATGTACTAAGCAGCATGAGAAAGGAAATAGTTACGGTTAACCCTACCCAAGCCCATGCTAAACCCATATTACCACTATCAATCGCAACATAGATAGCTGTTGGTAATGTGAGAGTCTTCCCCGGAATCATTCCAGCAAACATGAGTGTCGCACCAAATTCACCTAATGCCCTTGCAAAGCTTAAAACAAACCCAGCAATAATCGCTTTTCTAGCCAAAGGAATAGATACAAAAAGAAAAACCAGTCCATTAGAAGCACCATCTATTTTTGCAGCCTCCTCTATTCCTTTATCTATAGACTGAAAGCCAGTTTTTGCTGTTTGATACATGAGCGGAAAAGCAACAATTGCCGAGGCAATAAATGCAGCCCACCAGGTGAACATGAGAGATTGACCAAATAACATTTCAATAAAGCTTCCAATCGGACTGTTTCTTCCAAAAATGACGATTAGGAAGAAACCAATAACTGTCGGCGGCAAAACAATAGGGAGCATTAAAAGCGTTTCAATCAATAATCTACCTTTAAATCGTGTAGTACTCATCACTTTTGCTAAGATTACTCCGAGAAAAAGGACAAAAACCCCAGCAACAAATGCAATACTAATTGATAATCGTACCGGTGACCAAAATAATTCTTCCATATATACCTCGAATTTAATAAAAAATGATAATCATTATTTCTTTGTATCTATTAATTTCTCATACTCATCTCTGAAATTCACATTTTCAAAAGATTCACTAGTGCAATCAATGTCATCCTCACTAACATAGGTTACATTGATATGCTTCAATAACGTAGCCATTTTAAGGATTTGTTTATCTAATAATTGTTGGATCATTCCTTTTGCACTAGCAGCATACACCGCAATTAAAGGTTGAAGTTTCCCTTTGATTTTTGGGACAACCGCATCTTTCTGATTGTCTCGATATTGAAGTAATTTCTTCATCAATTCTGTGTCTAGCATAGGTGTATCACAAGGGAGTACCATATACAAGTCACCAGATATTTCGTTCATTCCTGAGTAAATTCCTGCTAGTGGCCCTAGTCCTTTATACCTCGGTATATCCTCAATGATTTTCACATCAACTATTTCTTCTAGTCGAGCTTTCAAATTAGGATGACTAATGATCACGACTTCATCACAGCATTCTTTTAAAATTTGTAGAGAATACTGAAACAATGGTATATCTTTATACATTGCGAAAGCCTTCTGGCCACCAAATCTACTCGATTCTCCACCAACAAGTAAAATCCCGATGATTTGCTCCTTTTGCATACATTTCCATCCTTATGACTCGATACAAAAAAAGGGATATCAATTTGGATAACCCTTTTTTTGTATCACTATTGTTTAATCTCTAACGCCCAATGCAATTTTTGCATATCTAGACATGCGATCTTTTGACCATGGTGGATTCCATACAATATTAACTTCCACCTCTTTGATCTCTGGTAAATCAATTAATGCTCTCTTCACATCTTCAGCAATTGTTCCCGCTAACGGACACCCCATTGATGTTAATGTCATTGTTACAGTAGCAACGCCTGCATCATCCATGTCAACACCATATACTAATCCTAAATTAACAATATCTACACCAAGCTCTGGATCATTTACAGTCTCTAATGCACCCATGATATTTTCTTCTAATGCTTTATCCAAGATAATTCCCCTCCTTCTTCATAGCTTAACTATACCGAAAATAAATCAATAACGAAAATAATCAGTTCTGTGATCGATTACAGATATTTTTATAAATGCCTTTTAAACCATTCAACCGTTTCAAGTAAAGCCTCTCTTGATACTTTATGTCCCACCTTTGGATCCTCAATGAACTTTAGCTTATCTTCTTGGCCCTCATAATACGGTAAGAGCTGCTGATAAAAATCATACGTGAATTGATATGGAATGACTTCATCTCTTCTTCCATGCCAAAATAGAATCGGTCTGCCTTTTAAAGCCATAGGTTTCTTTCCTAAATCAAATGGGGCAAGTCCAGCAATTTGCTGTTCTACTTGTTCATCAGTTAAAGGTATGGTATGGCCTTGCTGTTTTATCCCTTCTATTAACCCTCGGCAATATCCTTCATAATGCGGACTTCCCATTAAACTTACAGCAGTATTAATCCAGTCATATTGTGTGAGGGCACCAAACATTGTGATTGCTCCCATTGAAGTCCCTATCACCCCAATACGACTTGTGTCAACTAAGTCTAAAGAAACAAGCTCTTCTTTAAGAATTGCTAATTCTTTAATATTAGTGAGAACGATTTCCCAGAACTTAAATGTCATTTCTTTGCCCATTCCAGCTATGGCACGCTCACCATGATATAACGCATCAGGTAAAACAACTCGATATCCCTCTTCTGCCAAAAGATAAGCAAAGTGTAGATTATGTTCTTTCGCACTTGTGAATCCATGGTAGAAAAAGATTAATGGTAATTGTTCATGTTGAAGTTGATCCTTTACAATTTGTAATGTGGGAATGTTTGCAATTGTTTTGTTTTCAATAATAACCATCTAATTATGCCCCTTTTTGAAATATCTTAATACTAAATTAATATACATAGTGTATCATGGACAAAATAAAGATGGAAAAAATATGCAAGCTTTTTCTATTTATTATTTGACGTATACATATATGATTGCTTAAGTTAGAAAGACAATACATATGATAAAGGAGATTCTCCCATGAAAAAACCACATTTAATTGCCTTAGATTTAGATGGAACTCTTTTAAGAGACGATAAAACCATTTCTGAACGATCAAAGCAAACGATAGCAAAAGCTCGAGAAGAAGGACATATTGTTGTCATTGCAACAGGTAGACCTTATCGTTCCAGTTCCATGTATTATCAGGAGCTTGGTCTTGATACACCTATTGTCAATTTTAATGGCGCCTTCGTCCATCATCCATTAGATGACAAATGGGGAATATATCATCAACCACTTGAGTTACAAACTGTTAAAGAGATTGTCGAAGCAAGTGAATCCTTTGAAGCCCATAACATATTAGCTGAAGTGATTGATGATGTCTATTTCCATTACCATGACGAGAAGCTTCTTGATATCTTTAGCCTTGGCAATCCAACGATCCAAACAGGAGATTTACGAAAGATTCTTCATCATGATCCAACTGCAGTGTTAATCCACCCAAAAGAAGAAAATGTTGATCAAATACGCCAGCATCTATCCTCAGTACATGCTGAAGTCATTGATCATCGAAAGTGGGCGGCTCCGTGGCATGTCATTGAAATTGTTAAATCAGGGTTAAACAAAGCAGTAGGCTTGAAGCGTATCGCTGATTATTATGGAATACCGCAAGAACGTGTGATTGCTTTTGGAGATGAAGATAATGATTTCGAAATGATTGAGTATGCAGGCTTTGGCATCGCTATGGGGAATGGAATAACTCAATTGAAGAATTTAGCCAATGTAACTACATTAACTAATGAAGAAGACGGGATTGCGCTCTATTTAGAAGACCATTTACGCTTGTCATTGCCTAAATAATCCTTTCATAAAAAGGTGGATATATCAAATAATATACTTGACGCTTAAAAGGTTTAAGCGTCAAAGCTGTACTTAGCATAAAGGGGGAATACGAATGGGTAAGAGTAGTAAATCAAAGCGATTTGTTAAAGATGGCGTAGATTCTCTTCAAAAGTATTCTGAGCGTTTCCCTTACCACTCGACATTAGCTGAGGCTGAAGAAAAGAAGAAACAAAACGTAGAAAACTCCTCATATGGAGGGATATAATCATGGCTAATCTATTATTTCAACAAGCACGTGAATCTGTTGAAAATGCAGAGAAAGCACAAGCTGGGCAAGTTGATTTATGTCCAATTGAAACAGTAAATGTTGCAAAAAATGCGTTATCTTCGGCTTATGCAAATTCGACTGTTGCTGAGAAAAAACAGCTTCATGAATTACAAGATCGTTTAGACCAACTCCAATAATTAAAAAGGGCTGTTCTTTTGGACAGCCCTACCTTACTATTTAGCTAAACTGTTCTAGTGTAGCAAAATACATATTTACGATTTCCCCGTCTTTTGCACTTCTTTCAAACAATTCAAGCGTTAATGTTCCATTTGAAGGTAGTTTCTCACTTGGAATTGAAAGGTTAATCTCAAAAGGAGCCCAACTAGGCGCACCTGCCTTTGTAGTAATTACAGTTTCTGGAATAATATAGTCGTGACCATCCTCTACTGCATAGAAGAAGCTAGCTTCAAACACTCTTGCCTCGCCAGTAACTGTGTACTCTCCTCCACTACCCATCACTTCAATATTTCTAAATGCAACGTTTTCTTCAGGCACAGTAATTTTAGTTGTAGCCTTCAAAGTGTTTGAAATAGGTGCTTGAATTCCATTTATTTTAGCAGCAACAATTTCTACAGTCGCAGTATATTCTCCAGCTGCAATTCTTTCGCCTGTTTGTTTGTAATCCCAAATTTCCTGCCATGATACTTCTTCTCCAGCTTTGATTTCAACATCTTGTAAAGCCATTAGGAATGATTTATCAATTGAATAGCGATAAACTTCCATCCCTCCCTCATTCTTCACATAAATTTCATACTTTTGTCCAGACGTAAAAGTTAAAGTCACATCCTGATTACTTGTGTTTTTGACTGCGAATGTCAACACTGCTTCTCCAGCTGTAGCTTTAGAATCAATTGTTAATTCTAATTCATTCAACAAAGCTTCTACATCTCCCGTTACCTCTTCATCTAACGGTACTTCAATAGGCGGGATTTCTTTCGTTGGCTTTTCAGCAATAGGACTACCTGTAACAGGAACCTCTTCAACTGCTTTTGGCTCCCCTGTTGTTGTACCACCAGTACCGCATCCTGCAAGAGTTATTAATGAAACGATTATTGGTAAAATCAATTTTCTCAATGTAATGACCTCCTTTATATCTTAGTCGGAATTCAATCTAAAATGTTACGTTTCTTTACGGAAGAAACCAAATATTCCAGTTGTTTGTACGATATTTGTAAAGGCCTTAGGGTCTACCGTCTTTATGACTTGCTCTAAATCAAAAAGCTCATATCTTGTTATGACTATTATCATCATATCTTTGGTGTCATTTGTAAAGGCTCCTTTTGCTGGAACCATTGTAATACCTCTTACTAGTTTTCCATGTATTGCTTTTTTTAGTTCTTCACCTTTTTTTGTGATGATCATTGCAGTCAGCTTTTCATGACGTGTATGAATAGTATCGATTACTCTTGTAGACACATATATAAAAACCAATGTATATAACGCTTTTTCCCACCCATACAAAAAACCAGCAGCAACAATAATAATTGAATTCATGATAAAGAAGTATGATCCAATTGGTTTATCCTTCTTTCTTGATAAAATCATAGCTACAATATCTAAGCCACCAGTTGAAGCACCCCATTTCAATGTAAAACCAACACCGAGCGCAATTATTACCCCGCCAAACACAGCATTTAAAATGATATCATTTGATAGACGATGGATAGGAATAATCGAAAGGAAAAAAGTTGTAGCAGCAACTGAAAGAAAACTATAAATAGTAAAAGATTTACCAATACTACGCCATCCAATAATAGCTACAGGAATATTCAATAATAATAACAAGATTCCTGTTGAAATATAAAAAGGAGTATAATCATCAAGCATACTTGAAACTAATTGTGCGATACCTGTGAAGCCACTTGAATATACATTCGCTGGAATCAAAAACATATTAAGTCCGATGGCATTCAGTAATGCCCCTATGATAACAACAAGTGATTTCTTTATATGTAAATTTACCAATTAACGTCACATCTCCCATATTATTTTAGAGATAGTTTGTGCTAATACTTATTCTTTTACCCTTTTTCATGAATATTAGTAGAGAAAGATTGTTTTTTTTCATGAATCTGGCTAAACTTAGTTAATGAGCTATTATTTATCTTATACATGTCATGATTATAATGAAAGAAGGTGAAGAGAATGACAGTTAAAATACTTGCAGATAGCGCTAGCGATCTTCCGTTAGATTTTTTTGAAGAGGCTGACGTAACGTTGTTTCCGCTTGGTGTTCATTTAGACGGAGAAGAATTTCTTGATCAAGTAACTATCAAACCAACTGAAGTTTATGAAAAAATGAGAAATGGTGCCGCACCTAAAACCACTCAAGTATCGCCACATCTCTTTAAGGAAGAATTTCAAAAATTAGCGAAGAATAATCAAGCTGGTATATATATTGCTTTTTCTTCCCAGTTGTCTGGTACATATCAAACAGCTGTGATGATGAAAGAAGAGGTACAAGAAGAATATCCGGATTTTGATTTAACTATTATAGATACGAAATGTGCTTCCCTTGGTGTTGGCTTAGTAGTGAAGGCAGCCGTTGAACTTGCCAAAACGGGAGCATCAAAAGAAGACATCATTGAACTTGCTACATATCAGGCAACACATATGGAGCATATTTTCACAGTTGATGATTTAGAATATTTAGCTCGTGGTGGAAGAGTAACGAAAACAGCTGCATTTGTTGGTGGTTTGTTAAATATCAAGCCTATCCTTAATGTCGAAGACGGTAAACTAATTCCCCTTGAAAAAATTCGTGGTAAAAAGAAGGCTGCCAAACGTATTTTGGAAATCATTGAGGAACGTGGGACGGATCTTAAGGATCAAACAATCGCAATTAGCCACGGGGATGTTCTTGAAACAGCAAATGAATTTAAAGAAATGATTATAGAAAAGTTTGGTTGTAAAGAAGTGTTTATCAATATGGTTGGAGCATCCATTGGCTCTCATGCAGGACCAGGAGTAATTGCAATCTTTTTCCTAAACAAAAATCGCACTTAACATCTACATACTTTATACCTCATAAGGAAATGCTAACTCTATACGTTGATAGTTATGTAGAGGAGTGTATAAGATGTCAAGAACAAGTGATAACGATAAAAAAGCAAAAGATCATAATGCAAAAAACCATGAGAAAAACATGCTTGCCGAAAAAAATCGTGAGATGGGTAAGCATCAGTACTCAAAGAAGACAGATCATCAATAATATTTATAAAAAAACGAGCAAACCCTACTATCGGATTTGCTCGTTTTTGTGTTTATTCATTCTTAAAGTAAGTCCAGCCTTCTTCTTGATAAACCTTTCCATCCTTCATCAGCCTACCAAGTGCTCGCTTAAACGCGCCCTTACTCATTTGGAATCGCTCCATAATATCATCTGGATCACTCTTATCCCAGTAAGGCATTGCCCCACCACGACTTTCCATATAGGAATAAAGTTGCTTTGCATCATCATCAAGAATTTCATGGGTTCTCGCTAACAAAGAGATATTTACACTCCCATCATCCTTCACATCAATGATACGCCCTTCAACCTTCTCCCCTAAACGTGGCTCTTGTCGCCTCTCTGACTCGTGTATAAAGCCTATGTACCCTTCTTCAGTAACCATGAATGAACCTACTAATAATAAGCGGTACACATGCCCTGTCACATTTTTATTGAAATCCTTCTTACTCGCCGGTTTAGAAATCGTTCTAATTACATCTTCAGTTGCCAATTTCCCAAATAATCGTCCATTCTTATCTGTTTTCAGACTACAGTAGAGGACATCACCCTTTTGTGGCCAAATATGATCCACACCAGGTAAATCATCTTTTGAAACTAAGATGTCCTTGCTAATGCCTATGTTAATAAATACACCAAGATCATGTCTTATCTCTACAACCTCAACCCAATCATACACTCCAATTTGAACAGTTGGAATAGTCATTGTTGCCGCTAGTCTTCCTTGGTGATCCTGATATAAAAACACAGTATTACGATCATCTTCATTAAATTCATCTGTTAAATCCTTTTTATGGAGTAATACATCCTCTTCTCCATTTGTTAAGAAATAGCCAAATGGTGCATCACGATCAACCATCAAGCTAACAACGGTACCTGCTTGTAATTCTTCCATGTATGTATGTCCTTCTTTCTTTTATTTCATTAGTAAAATCGTTACCTATTTAAGAGGCTATTATAACACTTTTTTGGTATAAGTTGTCCTTCCTGCATTATTTTACTATAATCAAAGATAAGAAAAGTATACGGAGGTAAGTTATGTCAAAAGAAAGTTCATTCGATATTGTATCAAAGGTTGATCTACCAGAGGTCTCAAATGCCATTAATATTGCATTAAAGGAAATCAAAACTCGCTATGATTTTAAAGGAAGCAAAAGTGATATTACATTAGATAAGGAAGAATTAGTCCTCGTTTCTGATGATGATTACAAGCTTGAACAGCTCAAAGATGTTCTTGTCACAAAATTAATTAAACGTGGTGTAGCAACGAAAAATATTCAATATGGAAAAGTTGAAGGAGCAACTGGTGGAACAGTCCGTCAAAAAGCAAGTCTTGTTCAAGGAATCGATAAGGATAATGCCAAGAAAATCAACACTATTATTAAAAACAGTGGACTAAAGGTGAAAAGTCAAATTCAAGACGATCAAATTCGTGTTAGCGCAAAGAGCAGAGATGATCTTCAACAAATTATCGCTGCCATTCGAGAAGCTGATCTACCGATTGATGTACAATTTCTAAACTACCGCTAGTTTAAAGGGTCAGAATTCCCATTTCTGACCCTTTTAATATATAATCAACTATTGATTTATTCCCAACTTTCAGATAAATTAATACTATTAAACTAAATAATTCCTTTCTTATCAAGAGAAACAGAGGGACTGGCCCAATGAAGTTTCAGCAACCAGTCAATCGAGGGAAAGTCTTACTAGCCCATCATTGAATTTGATTTTGATTTAGGTGGAAATATGAAAAGTGACAGAGGAAAGCTCTCTTACCTCAAAGGAGCTTTTCATATTTCCACCGTAATTTCACCGAAGGTGAAATTGATGAGCTCTGCTCATCAAATCAAAATCAAATTCTATCTACACACCCGCTAAACTAAGACCTTAACGAGATCCAAGTTGTGAATAAATGAAAGGATTTACTAAATCCTTTCATTTATTCACAACCACCCACGCAAAAAGTGGTGTACTTATCTCCCCCCTATTGACCAGGTGCTAAATCCAGCGAATTGAACAATCAATTCGATAGATAAGAAGAAGCGAACTTTATAACATAAAGTCTTCTTCTTATAGAAGGCTTTTTTTATATTCATCAATCTCACAAATTCTGGGGGGACCAACATGGGACTACTTGAGGAACTGAAAGATCATATATTAATTGGCGATGGTGCAATGGGAACACTGCTATATTCTCACGGGATTGATCGTTGCTTTGAGGAATTAAATTTGTCAAAGCCTGAGCAAATCAAATTTATACATGAAGCATATATTCAAGCCGGAGCAAATGTCATTCAAACTAACACATATGGAGCTAATTACCAGAAGCTCTCTCGTTATGGACTAGAAGATTCAATGAAACAAATTAATGAAGCAGCCGTGCAGATTGCACAAGCTGCTGCAGGTGAACAAGCGTATATTGTTGGAACCATTGGTGGTATCAGAAGCTTCAAGAAATCCACTGTAACACTAGAAGAAATTAAACATTGCTTTACCGCCCAACTTACTATCTTATTAGAACAAGGCGTCGATGGCATATTACTAGAAACTTACTACGATTTTGAAGAACTTAAAACTGTGCTCCAACATGCTCGGAACGCAACCAGTAAACCGATTATCGCAAATGTATCCCTTCATGAAATTGGTGTACTACAGGACGGAACACATTTAGCTGACGCATTTTTAGAATTGGAAAAACTAGGAGCAGATGTAATTGGCTTAAACTGTCGCTTAGGTCCATATCATATGATTCGTTCATTAGAGCAGGTTCCTATTCCACAAAAAGCTTATCTTTCTGTTTATCCGAATGCTTCACTTCCGGAATATGTTGAAGGTAGACTAGTCTATGAAACTCATGAAAACTATTTCAAGGAAAGTGCATTATTGTTCCGTGCAGAAGGTGTAAGATTAATAGGTGGCTGTTGTGGAACATCACCAAAACATATAGCAGCTATTGCTCATGCATTAAAGGGATTACAGCCTATTACAGATAAATCAGTGAAAGATAGACCAGTTGAAGTAACTACTGAAGGAAGAAGCCTTACTCAATCAACACCTATTCATGAAATAGTCAAAAAGCAGCGCTCAATTATTGTAGAGCTTGATCCCCCCAAAAAACTGGGTGTTCAAACATTTATTCAAGGTGCAATAGCCTTACAGAAAGCTGGTGTTGATTCAGTGACATTAGCAGATAATTCATTAGCTAGTCCAAGAATAAGTAATATAGCCTGTGGGACAATCTTAAAGCAACAATATAATATTAATCCACTCATTCATATTACCTGTCGTGATCGTAACTTAATTGGCCTACAGTCTCATTTAATGGGGCTACATACACTTGGATTAAACGAAGTGTTAGCTGTCACCGGGGATCCATCAAAAATCGGTGACTTTCCTGGTGCAACTTCTGTATATGATTTATCATCTTTTGATTTAATAAGCTTAATTAAGCAATTTAACGAAGGAATCTCTTATTCCGGTAAATCCTTGGGACAAAAAACAAACTTCTCAATTGCTGCTGCATTTAACCCAAATGTTAGGTACCTAGATAAAGCGGTTATAAGACTCGAGAAGAAGATAAAATGTGGTGCAGATTACTTTATCACTCAACCACTTTATAATGAAAAACAGATTATCGATGTTTATGAACATACAAAACATTTATCCACACCGATCTATATCGGCATTATGCCATTAACAAGTGCCCGAAATGCAAACTTTATCCATCATGAAATCCCTGGCATTTCACTTTCACAGGGAATTAGGGATAGGATGGCAGATGCCGACCATGATCCAAAGAAAGCACAAGAAGAAGGAATAGCCATCGCAAAATCCTTAATTGACGTCGCTTATGACCTTTTTAATGGAATTTATTTAATTACGCCTTTCCTCCGTTATGAAATGACTGTGGAATTAACAAATTACATCAAAAGCAAAGAACTTGCAGCATTTGAAAGGAAGGTTCATTAATGAAAAAAACATTAGTTGAACAACAATTATCAAAAAAAATTCTCGTCATTGATGGTGCCATGGGAACCATGATTCAAAATGCAAACCTCTCACCAGAAGATTTTGGTGGAGAAGCGTATGAAGGCTGTAACGAATACTTAACCTTGACCTCACCTGAAACTATACTTAGAATTCATGAAGAGTATTTAGAAGCTGGTGCAGATATTATTGAAACCAATACTTTCGGAGCAACAAGTCTTGTTCTTGATGAATATGAACTTGGACAGCTAGCTCTTGAAATCAATATCGAGTCTGCTAAACTAGCAAAAGCAGCAGCTCAAAAGTTCTCTACAGCAGATTGGCCTAGATTTGTTGCTGGATCAATGGGTCCAACAACAAAAACGTTATCAGTCACAGGTGGCACCACCTTTGAAGAATTAATTAATAACTATGAAGAACAAGCCAGAGGGCTAATTTTAGGTGGAGTAGATCTACTTCTACTTGAAACAAGTCAAGATATGCTCAATGTAAAAGCTGGATTTATTGGAATAAAAAAAGCATTTAATAATACTGGTTTAACTCTCCCTCTAGTTGTTTCCGGTACTATTGAACCAATGGGAACAACGTTAGCTGGTCAAAATATCGAGGCCTTCTATTTATCACTAGAGCATATGAAGCCTCTTGCAGTCGGTCTCAACTGTGCAACTGGTCCAGAATTTATGACTGATCATATACGATCCTTATCGGACCTAGCAAATACGGCTGTTAGCTGTTATCCAAATGCTGGATTACCAGATGAAGAAGGACAATACCATGAATCACCAGAATCATTAGCCCAAAAGTTAAAAGGTTTTGTAGACAAAGGCTGGTTGAATTTAATTGGTGGTTGTTGCGGAACAACTCCTGCACATACACGTGCGATGGCAGAGATTGTTAAAGGGGTAACCCCAAGAGAAATTCCTTCTACCTCCCACTCTCATGCCCTTTCTGGGATTGAACCATTAATTTATGATGATAGCATGAGACCTTTATTTGTTGGAGAACGTACCAATGTAATCGGTTCACGGAAATTCAAACGATTAATTGCTGAAGAAAAATACGAAGAAGCTTCTGAAATAGCTCGTGCCCAAGTGAAAAATGGAGCCCATGTCATAGATATCTGTCTAGCAGACCCTGATCGCGATGAAATTGAAGATATGGAAAACTTCATTCAATATGTCACAAAAAAGGTGAAGGTACCTCTTGTAATCGACTCTACAGATGAGAAAGTAATTGAACGTGCTTTATCCTATTCACAAGGAAAAGCAATTATTAACTCTATTAATCTTGAAGATGGTGAAGAACGCTTCGAACTCATTGTACCCCTTCTCAAAAAATACGGAGGTGCTGTAGTTGTTGGGACCATTGATGAAATTGGAATGGCTGTTACGGCAGAAAGAAAACTTGAAATTGCCCAAAGGTCCTATGATTTATTAGTCAATAAATTCGGATTAAACCCTAAAGACCTTATTTTTGACCCTCTCGTATTCCCTGTTGGGACAGGTGATGAACAATACATTGGCTCGGCTACAGAAACTGTTAAAGGGATTAAATTAATAAAGGAGCATCTCCCTGAATGCTTAACTATTCTAGGAGTAAGTAATGTTTCATTTGGTCTCCCACCTGTTGGACGTGAGATCCTAAACGCAGTTTATTTGTACCATTGTACACAAGCTGGTCTTGACTATGCGATTGTAAATACTGAAAAGCTTGAAAGATTTGCATCCATTCCAAAGGAAGAAATAAAACGAGCTGAAGACCTTTTATTTCATACAACTGATAAAACACTTGAAGACTTCACAGAGTTTTATCGCGGCAAAAAGAAAGAAGCGAAAACAACGACAACTAACTTAAGCCTTGAGGAGAGATTAGCCTTTTATATCGTTGAAGGAACAAAGGAAGGTCTAATTCCAGATCTTGAAATAGCTCTTCAACAGTACGATTCTCCCCTTGATATTATTAATGGACCATTAATGGAAGGAATGGCGACAGTTGGTAAGCTCTTTAACAATAACGAATTAATTGTTGCCGAAGTACTCCAAAGTGCTGAAGTAATGAAAACCTCTGTTGCATATCTTGAACAATTCATGGAGAAACAAGATGACAGTGGAAAAGGAAAAGTCATTTTAGCAACGGTTAAAGGTGATGTTCATGATATCGGAAAAAATCTAGTAGATATTATTTTGAGCAACAATGGGTTTAAAGTCATTGACCTTGGAATAAAAGTAACACCGCAACAATTAATCTCAACGATTCAAGTGGAAAAACCTGACATTGTAGGATTATCAGGATTATTAGTTAAATCAGCTCAGCAAATGGTCATTACTGCACAGGATTTAAAGCAAGCAGGAATCTCAGTTCCAATACTAGTAGGTGGTGCTGCACTTTCTCGTAAATTTACCGATAACAAAATCGCATCTGAATACACAGGTCCTGTGCTCTATGCCAAAGACGCAATGGACGGCTTATCATTAGCAAATCGTTTACAGAACAAAGATCAACTTCAAGAATTATTAGAAGAGCTTGAACAAAAAAGAGAAAGACAGCAATCCTTAGTTAAGGAGAATCATAACGCAACGAATTCGACCACTGCTGTTATTAATCGATCAAACGTCTCAACAAATGTCCCTGTTTTTGTTCCTGAAGATACTAAATTACATGTACTAAAACAGTTTAGCTTAGCCCAAATCGAGCCCTATATAAATATGCAGATGCTATTAGGACATCATCTTGGTTTAAAAGGAAAAGTAAACCAGCTTCTGGCCGCTGGTGATCAAAAAGCGACAAAGCTAAAAGAAATGATTGATGAATTGATATTAAAAGCAAAAAAGGATTCTTTACTAAAACCTGCTGCTCTTTATCAATTCTTCCCTGCTCAAAGCGATGGAAATAATGTCCTTATCTATGACCCAAAGGACCAAAAAAAGCTCCTTACTACTTTTACCTTTCCACGCCAGCAAAAGGGAGCATTTCTTTGTTTATCTGACTACTTAAAACCTGTTGAAAGTGGTGAAATGGATTACGTAGGATTTTTCGCTGTTACTGCGGGCAATGGTATTCGTGAACTTGCTCAAGGCTACAAGGCAGAAGGTGACTTCCTGAAAAGCCATGCAATTCAAGCACTTGCTCTTGAAACGGCCGAAGGGCTTGCAGAACGTATGCACCAACTAATGCGTGACCGTTGGGGATTTTCTGATCACCCTGATTTCACCATGCAAGAACGATTTGCCGCTAAGTATCAAGGTCAACGTTTCTCTTTCGGTTATCCTGCTTGTCCAGAGCTCGAGGACCAAGAAAAACTATTTAGACTTATTCATCCAGAACAAATTGGCATTCAGTTAACTGATGGGTTTATGATGGAACCAGAAGCTAGTGTAACTGCCATGGTTTTTGCACATCCAGAAGCAAGGTATTTTAACGTATTATAGAAATAAGACTTGAGTCTATCGCTTTTTGACTCAAGTCTTTGTTTATTAAACAAATGTATACATTTCGATTTCATCCACATAAGTTCCATCCTCAAACCTCACAAACCTCACTTTTCTCCCCTCTTCTTTAAAGCCAAGCTTTTTATAAAAATGAATTGCTCTTTCATTATGAGAGAACACTTCAAGACACACTTTCTCAATGTCCGGATGTTCCTTTGCATATTCAAGTAACTCAACCATCAATTTATGCCCTATCCCCTGATTACAGTATTCCTCTTGTATACTAATGCTCAAATAACCAACATGAGAGATTCTTTTTTTGTTACATCGTTCAAAATCAAGCATACCTATTATCGAGTTTCCAACCTCGGCAACTAATAACAAATGTCCATCCTTTTCAAATTCCTTCAACCATTTTTCTTGTTTTTCTATGCTTGCATGGTATTCCTCAGGTGCTGTTAACATAAAATTGGATTCGCCTAATACAATCTGTAGATGTTTTATCAATTGAACCGCGTCATCAATTTTTCCCTTACGGATTCTGATTTCCATGTATAATCCTCCTCCCATAAATAAAGATTAATAAAAGTATGTATCTAATCTTTCCATCTTTTACATATTAGGAGGTTTTTTATGAGTAAGCAAGCAAAAGGACAGCCAGCACAGCATCAAGATCAACAACCTGGTATAGAATCACAAATGAATCCAATCCCAGTCTCTGAGGATGCAAACTATAAGGGAAGTGGGAAATTAAAAAATAAAGTAGCTATCATAACTGGTGGGGATAGTGGAATTGGGAAAGCCGTTTCGATTTACTATGCAAAAGAAGGAGCAGACATAGTTATCGTTTATTTAAACGAGGACAAAGATGCTCTAGAGACAAAGAAGCAAGTCGAACAGGAAGGCCGCAAATGTCTCTTGATCTCAGGAGACATTGGTAATGAGGATTTCTGTAATGAGATTGTAAAGCAGACAATCGACACATTTGGAAAACTAGATATTTTAGTGAACAATGCAGCTGAACAACATCCACAAAAGAGCATTGCAGATATTACATCTGAACAATTAGAAAGAACGTTCAAAACAAATATCTTTTCAATGTTTTATTTAACTAAGGCAGCCCTTCCACATCTGAAGCAAGGTAGTGCCATTATAAATACAGCTTCGATTACGGCTTATAAAGGAAATGAACAGTTAATCGATTATTCTGCTACAAAAGGCGCGATAGTAACATTTACGCGTTCACTCTCTCAACAGCTAGTTGGGAAAGGAATTCGAGTGAATGGAGTGGCTCCTGGTCCAATTTGGACACCACTTATCCCATCAACCTTTCCAAGTGACCAAGTAGCGAAATTTGGAACAACAACTCCAATGAAACGCGCAGGACAACCTGAAGAATTAGCTCCTAGCTATGTGTTTCTAGCGAGTGATGACGCATCCTATATCACAGGACAAATGATCCATGTAAATGGTGGCGATATCGTCAATGGTTAGAATCATCATTTTCAACAAAAAACGCTAAATTTTAGCGTTTTTTGCGATTTATTAACAATTTTTAACAAAATGTTCACTATTTTCTTCCAACTACACTTGTATTTTTGAGATAAAAAACTTAAAATTTCAATATCAGAAAGGATGTGAGACATGATTTACAAATCAAGAACAGAGTCAAATGAACTAATTATTCTCAGATTTTTAAATAAACGCATGCCATTTTCAGTAGACAATCATAAGCACTTCTTTAACCTCGAAAAAGGATTTAACGGTGAAATTCAATTTGACCACATGATAAAAAAGTTACAAAGCAACTCTTTTATATTAAATGATTTACAACTTGAATCAAACAAGACTCGTTTTCAAATTGATTCACTAATTATTCAACAAGAAAGCATTTACCTCTTTGAAGTAAAAAATTATGAAGGAGATTTTCTTTTTGACTCAGAGGCAATTACTACGCTTTCCGGAAAAGAATATAGAAACCCACAAGACCAATTAAAACGAAGCACAGCCTTACTCCGTCAATTACTCCAGGAATATGGTTCTAATTTAACTATCAAATCTTATGTTATTTTTATCAACCCCGGCTTCACACTATATCAAGCAAATGATAATCTTCCCTTTATTTTTCCAACACAATTAAAACGCTTTCTTAATAAATTGGAGATGCAGCCTTCACGTCTCAACATACAACACAAGCAGCTAGCTAAAAAACTAATCTCCTCACACATAACTGAAGCGCCATATTCTCAGTTACCAACCTATGAATTTAATCACTTAAAACTTGGTTTAACCTGCAATAATTGTTATTCATTTTCAATTTCAGTATTTGATAGACAGATAGTTTGTAATGATTGTGAAACCAATGAAGCAGTAGAGTTAGCCGTCTTAAGGTCTGTATCCGAATTTAAACTTCTATTCCCTAACCAAAAAATTACAACTAGCGTAATCCATAAATGGTGCAAGATCATTCAATCTAAAAAGAGAATACAACGCATTCTTACTAAACACCTAAAACGAATCGGAAATGGTAGATATGCTAGTTATGAGTAAGCCTTCTCATATATGATCCTCGCTTTTTTCGCTTATATAGTCTTTTGGTGCTTACCAATAGGACAGAAGCCTCGTTTGGTTCGCTTGTTCTGTCCTGTGGCGCCCGCTAATTGGACAGAAGCCTCGTTTGGTTCGCTTGTTCTGTCCTGTGGTGCCTGCCAATTGGACAGAAGCCTCGTTTGTTTTTCTTGTTCTGTCCTGTGGCGCCCGCTAATTGGACAGAAGCCTCGTTTGGTCCTCTTGTTTTGTCCTGTGGCGCCCGCTAATTGGACAGAATCCTCGTTTGGTTCGCTTGTTCTGTCCTGTGGTGCCTGCCAATTGGACAGAAGCCTCGTTTGGTTTACTTGTTCTGTCCTGTGGCGCCCGCTAATTGGACAGAATCCTCGTTTGTTTTACTTGTTCTGTCCTGTGGTGCCTGCCAAACGGACAGAAACCTCGTTTGGTTTACTTGTTCTGTCCTGTGGTGCCTGCCAATTGGACAGAAGCCACGCTTGTTTTACTTGTTCTGTCCTGTGGCGCCTGCCAATTGGACAGAACACCCGCTTGTTCTACCTTTTTTGTCCTGCGGTGCCAGCCAATTGGACAGAAGCCTCGTTTGTGCCTCTTGTTTTGTCCTGTGGCGCCAGCCAATTGGACAGAACACCCGCTTGTTCTACCTTTTTTGTCCTGTGGTACCTGCCAATAGGACAGAACCCTCATTTGTTCCTCTTGTTTTGTCCAATGGCGCCTGGCAATAGGACAGAACCCTCGTTTATTCTACTTGTTTTGTCCTGTGGTGCCAACCAACTGGACAGAACCCTCTATTGGTCCTCTTGTTTTGTCCAATGGTGCCCGCTAATTGGACAGAACACTTGCTTATTCTACTTGTTTTGTCCTGTGGCGCCTACCAATAGGACATAACACCCGCTTGCTTTTCATGTTTTGTCCTGTGGTATCAACCAACTGGACAGAACCTCACTCTCTCATCTTGTTTTGTCCTCTGGCGTCAGCCAACTGGACAGAACCCTCATTTGTTCCTCTTGTTTTGTCCCATAGAACCCGGCAACTGGACAGAACTATCACCCTCTCATCTTGTTTTGTACCACAGAACCCGCCAACAAAACAGAATCACCGCCCCTTCCACCAATTTTGTCCTATCCCCCCAGCAATAGAACAATTTCCTCCTATTTCAACATAAAGATGTCCTTTAGGACCACCTAAAGGACATCGTCATTACATTATGTAAACTATCACTTTACTCTTTCAAATCCCCTAAATCGGTCACATAAATCTCCATCTTCCACTCTCTTACTTATGAGTCTCTATGCTTCCTACGATTAATCATAAAAAAGCCTATCATCAATCCCGGAATAAGAATTAGAGCCAAAACAAATGGTATATTTACCCCTTGAGGTTCTTCCAGATGAAACACTTCTGCTTTTTCTCGGTCTAATATTATCGTGTATTCTCCATTTTGTTCTACAAAAACAGTATCTTCAATTAAACCTCTTACTTGTTTGTCTTCAGCTAGTTCAGCAGCATCGATGGTCACTTTTTGTGTTTTCGTCGAATTATTTATGACGATAAGATCAATATTTTCATCATAACTGGCTTTGATCACAACCATTCCGTCTTCCGTTTGATGTAGGACTTCATGAACACCCTTTGTAATTGAGGGAAGCCCGCTTCTAATTTTACTTAACATTGTCATGTACTTCTCAAGCTCATCATCAGTTCTGAAATTCATAAGTGGGCTATTTGTTGGTGGCTCCCCGCCATCTTGCACAATTTCTGTACCATAATAAATAACTGGTACTCCCGGTGTAAGATATAAATAGGAGAGAGCTAATTTTAACCGTGTCACTGGATGCTCCTTATTCTGCAATGAATGTCTTGTGAAACGAATTGAGTCTTTATTGTCTACATATTTTGCTATCTGACTATCATTTGTATTGATTAAATCATCTAAAGCTTGGTCAGGTGCACTCAAAATCGTTGCAGCTTTTTCATTATGCCCTGGATTTGCTAGATAAGTAAATCCAATTGATTCGTACTGTGCAACATCTGCCTTATCTGGCTCTGCTAAGAAAATAAACTCCTCATTCACAGTAGATATTTCTTGATAGAATTCTTGCCAAAATTCAAAGGGAAGCTCGTTCATCTTTGTCAATTGATACCCATCAATTCCTGTTTCATTTATCCACATCAAAGCAGCATCCAATAACTCCTCCGGGCTGTGTACATCCGTTCCGGGGAATTCAATCATGATCTTCAGCTCTTTTTTATGAGCTTCATCTACGAGTCTCTTCAAATCCTCTTTTGTTCCAAAATGCCTCTCAATCTCGAAATAATCTAGTGATTGATTATGTTCATATCCTTGTCCATTCTGAAATGCAGACGATAATAAAATCGTAGTAAAGCCCATATCTTTTATGTAATCCAGCTTTTTTTCCACCCCATCCAAATCTCCACCATGATAAGTGTTTGGATTAGCTGTATCCACTTGATAATCATTTGCTGGATCACTATTATTAAAGCGATCAATCATAATTGAATAAATCAGTTCATTACTTGTTTCCCCTACTTCTGCCTCTACATACAATGCAGACAAAAATAGCAATGGAAGTAAAACTAGCACCTTTTTGAAGCTCTTCATTTCTTATCCTCCTAAAATTACATTCACCTAACATTAACCAAATGAATAAGTGTTCGTCAAACGAAACAGACATTAGCTTTCACGTTGAGAAAATTGTCTGTAATCAGATGGACTAACTCCCTCCATTTTTTTAAACAATTTTGAAAAATAGGTATGATCTTGAATTCCAACACTTTTGGAAATGGTCATTACTTTATCATTTGTTTTCGTTAGAAGCCTCTTTGCTTGACCTATACGATATTTATTTAAATAATGAATCGGACTCATACCAATCGTTTTTTGCATACATCGCGTTATATAGTCCGAATGAAAGTGAAGTTCATTCGCAATATCCTCCATTTTGATATCCTCTTTATAATGCTGCTGAATATAACTCAATGCTTTTTCCGTGACATTCTCGGTTGCATTCGGAACTGTCATCACGTCTTTTTGTAGCTGTATAAATAATTCCTCAAAATGGATTTGCTGTCTTAATGCTGTCTCAGGTGTATTCGTAACACCTACACTTACCATATTTTCAAAGATACTCTCAACATATTTAGATTGATTTACGCTTCCAATCCTCGGAATCTGAAACACATATTTACTTGGAGTTTCAAAGTCTCCTTCATCTAATAAAATATTACCCCAGTTAATATCCTTACGTTTTTTTATTTTGTATTCCCCTTCGGCTCTAAAGTGAATCCAATAATACTTTGTATGTGTTTCACAGCCCTTATAGCCTAAATGCTCAAGCCCAGGTACTAATATGATGTATTGACCTTTTCCAATTTCGAATTTTTTTCCATCTTCAGCTAAAAATATTTTTCCTTCAGACACATAAATCAAATCAAAAACTGAAAAGGTTCGTTTGAAATGTTTCTTTCCAACTGGGAGTATAGCCTCTCCCCCTTTGATAAATGTTGGAAATGGTGGGATATTGAAATGTAGGACTGTCATGCAGATCACCCTTTAAGTCGTTATTTTCCAAAATCAGTCGATTTCATCTCTTTTTATTATAACGGATTCACTATAAACTAGGAATTGTTTTTCATATCGGAATCGTCAAAGGGAGTGACATAATGAAAGAAACAACTAGCACTAAGAAATTGACTCTATTTGCGCTAACATGGCCAATATTTATAGAATTACTTCTTCATATGCTTATGGGTAATGCTGATACGTTAATGTTAAGTCAATACTCTGATAACTCTGTTGCAGCTGTCGGTGTTGCCAATCAAATATTCTATATTGTAATTGTAATGTTTGGTTTTATTGCAGCTGGTACATCCGTTCTTGTTGCCCAATATTTTGGTGCAAAGCAGTTTAAGCAAGCTGGAGAAATATCGGTTATTTCCATTGCTGCAAATTTTGTATTTAGCTTGTTCTTAAGTGTGATCGTTATCATCTTTAGTGTTCAAATATTAAATTTAATGGATTTACCGAACGAGCTAATGGGTGAAGCAAATACTTATTTGAAAATTGTTGGTGGAACTGCTTTTCTACAAGCTTTAATTATGACCATTGGAGCTATTATCAGAAGCTATGGATTCACGAAAGACACAATGTATGTAACAATTGGAATGAACATCCTAAATGTGATTGGTAACTATTTATTTATCTTCGGTCCATTTGATATCCCTGTTTTAGGGGTACTGGGTGTCGCAATTTCAACTGTTATTAGTAAAACACTTGGTTTACTTGCAATTACTTATCTTTTATTTAAGAGAATTGATAAAGAATTACCGTTTAAACATTTATTCAAGCTTCCCACTACACATTTAAAAAACCTATTAAGAATTGGAGTTCCTTCAGCTGGAGAGAATCTATCCTATAACGGTTCACAGATGGTTATCACCATTTTCATAACAATGATAGGAACAGAAGCTTTAACTACAAAGGTGTACGCACATAATTTAATGATGTTGATTTCTTTATTTAGCATAAGTATTGCTCAAGGAACACAAATTCTTATCGGTCAATTGGTCGGAGCAAAAGAGCTAAATAAAGCTTATGTCACCTGTTTAAAGAGCTTAAACAAAGCACTTGTTATTAGTTTAATCTTTGCAGTCATTTTTTGGCTGTCTTCAGATTCATTATTTTCAATCTTCACAAGTAACGAAAGTATTATATCTGTAGGTGCAACGCTTCTTCTTCTAGCCATTATTCTTGAACCTGGTCGTGCATTCAACCTGATCATTATCAGTTCGTTAAGAGCTACAGGTGACGTGAAGTTCCCTGTATATATGGCGATTTTCTCTATGTGGGGAGTTGCGATACCAGTCGCATACTTTTTTGGAATCTACCTCGGATATGGTTTAGTAGGAATTTGGTTAGGTTTTATTGCAGATGAATGGCTACGGGGTATTATGATGCTATGGCGTTGGAAAACAAAAGCTTGGGAGAAGAAGTCGTTTATCCATAGTCAACCAAAGCAAAAAGTTGCTCCAACAGTTTAATTCTTTTTATTTAAAAACTAACTCTTTTAGGGTTAGTTTTTTATGTTAGATTTTTTTACATCACATTCCGGCACATAAGCGTTTTCACGCGAAAAAAGATTATTTTTTTAGAAATTCATCTAAGATCCTATTGATTTTTTAGACTTTTTAGAATATGATAATTTACATAACCTAAGATGTTACATGAAATAACATCTTACTACTTGCTATAAAAGGCGTGATTGTTTTTTTAAGCAGTGTATAGAACTCTTCAATTCCCCTAAGAGTTTTCACTATACTATTTGTACGACCTTGGACTCCAGTTAAAAGGTTTGTACTCCCCCTGTCTCCAGTTACAGGGGCTTTTTTTATCTAGCAAAAAAAGAACTGCCCGATGGACAGTCCTTCAATTCATTCTATTACTCTACAATATTGATATTATACTCCTCAAACCACACATGAACCTGTGCAAGATACGCAAGTAATTGCGGGCCAGTCATTAGCTGACCAAACCAAGGTACTTTAAAGGCTTCTCCATTTGTATCAACAATCGCTCTTAGCTTTTTAGCATCAAAGAATTCATATAATGCAGAATTCTTATTTTCTAGAATTTCATTTAGCCATTTTTTCACCGCTGCTGTATAGTGTGGATTATGTGTCTTAGGATACGGACTCTTTTTTCGGTATAATACCTCATCAGGCAAGATTCCCTCTAAAGCACGTCTTAGAATCCCCTTCTCTCTATTACCGTGCATTTTCATTTCCCAAGGGATATTCCACACATACTCAACTAATCGATGATCAGCAAATGGTACCCTTACCTCTAAGCTTGCTCCCATACTCATTCGATCCTTACGATCTAATAGTGTCGTCATAAACCAAATCATATTTAAATAGAATAATTGTCTACGTTTAGCATCTTGATCACTTTCTCCGTCTAATGCAGGAGTTTCATTAACTGTTTCTTGAAATTTATTTAATACATATTCATTAAGATTTAATTTCTTGCGCCATGAAGGCTGTAATAAATCGATTCGTTCATCTGTAGATCTCATCCATGGGAAGGCAGCAGACGCTAAATCCTCTGGACGGTGAAACCACGGATATCCTCCAAAGATTTCATCCGCACATTCACCCGATAAGCCTACGACAAAATCCTTTTTGATTTCTTTACAGAACCATAGTAAGGAAGAATCAACATCAGCCATACCTGGTAAATCACGCACTAATACTGCTTCATGTAATTCATCAACTAATTGTTGTTGGGTGATAATAGAATTATGGTGTGTTGTACCAAATGTCTCTGACATCTTTTTAATCCATGGTCCATCTGAGTTCGGCTGAAATTCATTTGCTTTGAAATATTTCGCATTGTCCTCATAGTCAATTGAGTACGTATGAAGTGGTCCCTTTCCTTCTTTCTCAAAAGCCATAGAAGCTACAGCTGTAATAGCACTGGAATCTACTCCTCCAGAAAGAAATGTACATACCGGAACATCTGATACTAGCTGTCTTGTCACTGCATCAGTAAATAATGTTCTCACTTTTTCCGTTGTTTCATCTAATGAATCTGTATGCTTTTCACTTTTTACATTCCAATATCTCCAAACTTTTAACCCACTATTGTCAAACGTTAAGGCATGCGCAGGTCTTAGTTCCTTTACTCCCTTAAACACACCATGCCCTGGTGAACGAGAAGGCCCTAATCCAAACACTTCTGCTAAGCCGTCATGACCAATCTCTGTTTTTACATAAGGATGTGCAAGAATTGCTTTTAGCTCTGATCCAAAAATCAGATGTCCATTTTCTTCTTTGAAAAATAAAGGCTTTACTCCTAAACGATCTCTTCCAATAAATAACTTTTGCTTTTCCTCATCCCAAACAGCAAATGCGAAAATCCCATTTAAGTAATCCACACATTGCTCTTCCCATTCGATATACGCGGTTAAAAGAACTTCCGTATCGGAATGACCTTTAAAGGTATATCCTCTATTTTGAAGTTCCTTCCTGATATCTTCAGTATTATAAAGTTCACCGTTATAACAAATGGTATATGTTTTTTCACCTTTTGATCGAATCATAGGCTGTTTCCCACCATCTGGATCTACAACGACAAGGCGTTTATGACCAAAGGCAGCATGTGTTGTTAACCATATATTCGTATCATCTGGCCCGCGTTTCGCTAAAGTTTCAGTCATTTTAGAGACTGTTGTACGTTCATTTCTTAAATCAGAACGAAAATCAATCCATCCGGTTATTCCACACATTTTTATGTCACCCTTTCTACCGTCTAAATTGAAACGGCTAGCAAGCTGATTACATTGTATGCACGAACAGCTTATACAATGAATTGTCCATATAAATGCAATCCCTTTCATGTTATAAAATTCTTCTTTTTTGTCTAAAACGAAGATAAAGCATATGATTTTACACTCAGGTAAACAACTAATTGGGATTTCGAATGGAGGATTTATTTTGAATTTGCAGCATCGATTACGCACACTAAGTGAACAAAAGCGAGCCTACACTCTAGGAAGTGTTGAATATATAAATGATCAATGGATCTTTTTCGATGATGAAAATGAAGAAGCTTCATTATTAGAAGAGCTTGTTGACCGTGAAATAGATGTCTTTACAATGAATGCATGGCAACGAGGGATGTTTACAGCAGATGGGTTAGTGAAAATGGCGGATTATTATTACAAGCTAGAGCATGGTGATTGCATCAGGGTCTCAAAAACACTGCCATATGCCTATAGTGAACTCCTTAATCAATTACCTGACCATCTGTTCATGGAATACACTAAATTTCTAAATAAACTGTCCTATTCATTGTACGACTGCATTTACTGTCATAATTTAATGCTTTATGTGCCTACAGATCGTCATTATAAAGGGGTGAATTTCATTACTTATGACAATAATGAAACCATCTGTGCGGTACAACATCATTTTGAAAGAGGGATTCATACGAAGGATCGGTTTGAATTTACGATAGCAAATGGAACACGTGCTGTCTTTACACACACATAAAACAACGAGGCTAATTTTAGTGCGATATTGCACAGAAATCAGCCTCGTTGTTTATTTTTATTGGGTGTTTTCTCAAAGTTTGTTGTTTTTTGAGGTGAATTAGTTGAGTATAGATTTCTAGCAGACTGAATACACGGGGGACTCCCGTGGGACTAGTTGGCTCCCACAGGACGCGGAGTGTATTCAGGCTGCGGTATCAAAAGCAACAATATATACGAAAACAGCCTTTTTATTAAGGCTGTTTTCTCAAAGTTTGTTGTTTTTTGAGATAAATTAATTAAAAATAGATTTCTAGCAGCCTGAATACACGGAGACTCCCGTGGGATGCGTAGCCTAAGTGAGACCCCGCAGGAGCGTTAGCGACGAGGAGGCTCACCGGTTACCCCACAGGACGCGGAGTGTATTCAGGCTGCGGTATTCAAAGCAACAATACATACGAAAACAGCCTTTATTAAATAGGAAGAGTAAATCCTAAAGTGATTGTTGCGATTAAAGAGATAATAAGTAAAATCCAAAATACATTTGTTGGTTTTCCTTTTTTCCCTCTAACTAAGACCATTTCAAAGAATCCAATCGTTAATACACCAAGAAGAATTTTAACTATGTATAAAAATGGAAGTGAAGCTGCGCCAATTAACAATTGAGCTCCTGTGGCAATTGTTAATATGTAAAAAACGCGTAAAATCATATGGACGATTTTTGCTCCCTTTGCTTTTGCACTTTTTTCTAAATACAAAACAACAAAGAACAAAATAAGTGTTAGCGCCCATGACGTAATATGTGCATGTGTCATTCTTTATTCCTCCTAATATTTTTCTCTCCTTATCATACCATGTTTCGACGAATAACGTAAAAAGAGAACCACTTATTAAAATTAAATTATTTGGAGTTGATTCAATAAATGCAGTAGGCTATTGTTATAAATATAACAACCATCAATACATACCTACTTCTAATTAGAACCGGAGGAATCGAAAACATGACCAAGACTCAAGAGATTATTTCTTTAACAGATCAATATGGGGCAAAAAATTATCACCCACTTCCAATTGTTATCTCAAAAGCAGAGGGTGTTTGGGTAGAAGATCCTGAAGGGAATAAATATATGGATATGTTAAGCGCATATTCTGCAGTAAACCAAGGGCATCGACATCCGCGGATTATTCAAGCGTTGAAGGATCAAGCTGACAAAATCACGCTAACGTCACGCGCCTTTCATAATGATCAGCTTGGCCCATGGTATGAAAAAGTGTCAATGCTCACAGAAAAAGATATGGTACTACCAATGAACACTGGAGCTGAGGCAGTTGAAACAGCTGTAAAAACAGCACGTCGTTGGGCTTATGATGTGAAAAGTGTCACCGAAAACATGGCGGAAATCATTGTCTGTGAGGATAATTTCCACGGTAGAACAATGGCCGCTGTTTCAATGTCTTCTAGTGATGAATACAAGCGAGGCTTTGGCCCAATGCTTCCAGGAATCAAGGTGATTCCCTATGGTGATGTTGAAGCTCTTAGAACAGCCATTACGCCGAATACTGCTGCATTCATCTTTGAGCCAATCCAAGGTGAGGCTGGTATCAATATTCCACCTACAGGATACTTAACAGAAAGCTTCAATCTATGTAAAGAAGAAAATGTCCTTTTTATTGCTGATGAAATTCAAGCAGGTCTTGGTCGTTCAGGAAAAATGTTCGCCTGTGATTGGGAAGGAATCAAACCGGATATGTATATCTTAGGAAAGGCACTTGGAGGAGGAGTATTTCCAATTTCCTGTGTCGCTGCAAATAAAGATATTCTAGGCGTCTTCAATCCTGGCTCGCATGGTTCAACATTTGGAGGAAATCCATTGGCTTGTGCAGTTTCCATTGCTGCTTTAGATGTTTTAATTGATGAAAAACTAGCTGATCGTTCATTAGAGCTAGGAGAATATATGCAAGAAAAATTACGTGAAATTAACAACCCAATCATTAAGGATGTAAGAGGTCGTGGACTATTTATTGGTGTGGAGCTGACAGAAGATGCACGTCCATATTGTGAGAAGTTAAAAGAGGTTGGATTACTTTGTAAAGAAACACACGATACAGTGATTCGTTTCGCTCCCCCTCTTGTCATCTCAAAGGAAGAGCTTGATTTAGCAATTGAAAAAGTAAAAGAAGTGCTAGCATAAAGTCAAAAGAGACAATCAAAATTGATTGTCTCTTTGTTCATACTGGCTCTATCGAAAAGAATAATCCTTACTCTCCAACCTTATTAGTCAATGCCCCTAAGCCTTCAACTGTGATTTCAATGACATCACCCTTCTTCAAAAAGCGTGGTGGTTTAAATCCTTTTCCAACCCCAGCTGGAGTGCCTGTTGCAATAATATCACCAGGCTCTAACGTCATTCCGGCAGAAATGACAGAAATGATTGTCTCAATATCAAATATAAATTGTTCCGTATTCCCACTTTGTCTAATCTCATCATTCACCTTTGTCTGTAACGATAATTGATTCGGACTCGGGATCAGTGACTTGTGTGCAATATATGGTCCCATTGGACATGTTGTATCTAAGCTCTTTCCAATAAAGAACTGCTTATGACGACTTTGCAGATCACGAGCTGTAATATCATTTAGAATCGTATACCCAAATACGTAGTCCAAAGCATCCTCTTTAGAAATGGCTACTCCAGCTTTTCCAATGACAACAGCAAGTTCACCTTCATAGTCTAATTGACTCGTTACATTCTCATGTAATAACACTGTCTCATTTGGTCCGATAACAGTTGTAGGAGCTTTAGTAAACATCATTAAATGTTCTGGAATATCAGCTGCACTTCCCATTTCAATTGCATGCTCCGCATAGTTTTTACCAACGCAAAAGATATTCTTTGTCGGTTTTGGGATTGGAGCATCCAACTCTACATCATTCAGAGAATAGAAAAAGCGAGAATCTTGTTTACTTGTAGCTTTCTGTTCGATTTCACTCACTTTACCCAAAATTGAATCACTGTTTGCTATACATTCTAGCATCGAACTTGGAATCGTGTTCGTCCCAAACAAAGCTTCTTCGGCAACTTGTAGATCAATCACATATGTCATTTGTTCATCCACAATCCCAACGAAGCTTCTCCCCTCTTTAACCGCTGTTACAAATCTCATAATTCAATTCACCCCTTTGTTAATCTCATTATTTAATTCGTTATCTATTGATCTTTTACCTTCATTTATTAACGATTTAAGCGCATCTTTTGTTTCCTTCCATAGGTTAACGTTCTCCAGAACCATTCGACTGGACCAAATTGATAACGGCTTAACCACCATTTACTAATTCCTAGCTGGACTATAAATATAACAACAGTAAGGATGACCCCAAAAAAAGGACTCACTTTCCCATAGAAACCAAGGCCATAATGATAAAAAATCAACGTACACATCACTGATTGGAACAAATAATTACTGAGCGGTAATCTTCCAACATATCCAAATGGAGAGAATATTGACTGCCATAGCTTTTTCCTAGTCAATAAGACAATTGTTGTAGCATATACAAGCGCCATAGCTGGTCCACCAATCGCATCCTGAACATAGTCGGTGGCGATGTTTTTTTCAGTATAATAAGGTAATAGCTTCATTGGGATGGCAATGACCAGCGAAATGTATAATAGCCTCCTAATAACGAGTAAATGACTTTCAACTTGTGCAAACCATTTTTTCTTTGCAATATACGCTCCTAAGAGAAACATAGGTAACAACGCAAACACTAAGAACAATCCATTTCCGAGGTTATTAACATAATACCAATCTTGGATTCTTTGCATTGTTATTTCAATAAATGAACCTGAACTATAAATCTTTGTTGTCTCTTCCACTAAGTGAGATGAATAAGTTGGAATGAGGCTCGTTGGTTCGACTAAATAAACAAGCATAAGTAATCCAAAAAACAAGAATGTTGGCACAAATATAAGTAATAATGACACAACCAATAATGAAGTTGGCTTTGTTTTGTGAAAGACTAGATATAATGCGCCAATTATCGCATATGATATCAATATATCCCCATGCCAAATAAGAAAAGCATGGATACAACCAATAAATAGCAAAATAAGTAATCGTCTCGTAACTAAACTTGGATACGAATAACCCTTTTGAACCGCTCTCTCTTGAAAAAGAACCATCCCAAATCCAAATAAAAATGAAAATAAAGTATAGAAATTCGCTTGAGCAAAAAGGTCAATAAATGTAAGAGTAGCCAAATCAAGTGCTGATGACCACCAGTCCTCTGGCTGCAAATATACAGATGGAGAATTAAACGCTGGCATATTGACAAGGAAAATACCAAAAATCGCAAAGCCTCTTATTATATCAATCACTTTTATTCGTTCCGTACTTGAGATGGGCTGTAACTCATGGGAACTCATCATTCAAACATCACATCCTATTTTTTTAATCTCACACCATTCTATTCGTTTAAGCATATTATAACAAAGATATTAACCAGATAAAGGATGTTTAATATGCCAGCTATCGTTGGAGCTGTAAAAGTAAATAGTATTGGGAACAGTAGTATCTTTAATATCGGCGATGTTTTTAATATTTCCCCAGCTAGTACAGCAAAAACCTTTGCGGGAGCAGGCTCATTTAATACTGGGGATGGAATGCATGTCAATAATCAACGAAGTGTGACAAATACGTATGACACAGACGCGATTGATCAGGTGAATATTGCCAACGCTTAAACTCAGAGGGGATGTTTATGAACTTCTATATCAATCAGAATATCTCTATTCACTTTTTTAAAATTGGAAGTGTAAGTAATTCATCTGTCTTACAAATTGGCAGTGCAGGAATGATTAAATCCCTCTCAAACAATTATAATACCGGGGGATTTCTCGAATCTGCTCCTGAAGCAAGTGCTACCTCAGGACCCATATCAGGACCAGTGGTTCCTTTACAGCCACCTACATCCTAGAGATGAATTACACTAAAATACTCATTGTTTCGGTTTCCTTGCATACTTTTAAACTATATAACAAGATTTCTCGTTTTATACCAAGAGGGTTTGGAATATGCTCTGGGAGTGGTCACAATGTACACAGGTTATCATGAAATAGTCACATATCTAAGAGAATTACACAAATTTGTCGAAATGCAGAATCGTCGTATTCACTCATTGGAACAGAAAATCCAAGAGTTACAAAACTCCGTTCAAGAGTTGAGACAACGTCCAAGTACCAATATCGAGCGAATTGAATATAAGTTCGATCAATTAAAAGTCGAAACACTTGAAGGAACCTTAAATATCGGATTAACTCCAAATGGAGAAAACATTGAGGATTTTAGTGTGACACAAGGGAATATGAATGTTCCGGACATGAGAAACGGGCAACAGAATGAAGAATACCACACATTACACGATAGCATTCACACAGATGTCGTTGATTACTTAGATCATGATTGTTATGAATTTATAAGAGAAGTTGAACAACAAGCAAATCACAAGCTCGATGATTCATATCGCGACTTTATTATTGACGACATTCGAAATCAAATCCCAGAACGAATTAACTATTACTTAAAGCAACAGCAGCCACTTCTTCATTCAGCTGATAGATTGGAAGAAATGAAGACTAAGACAGTCCGAACAGTGATTAATGATATTCAGAATTCAATTGTTACATTCATGAATAATATGCCAAATGAAATGAAAGGTGGTAAATAAAATTGAATTTCACCGTTGTTAACAAGGAGATTCAAGTAGGTCATATTGACATTGTTGCGGTATCCTCATCATCTGTCTTTTTAGTTGGTGATACAAGAAATATTACATTATCTTCTGCCTTTGACACCCCACCTGAATCATTAATTATCGGGTCATTTGTACCTTTAGCACCTCAAGGTTAAACGATGTTTAGACGACTATCGATTGTTGAAGCCATTTATGTTAATTCAGTTTCATTTAGCTCCATATTCGAGATAGGTGACTCCCGCTATATCACACCTGTTATGAAAGCTTTAGCCGTTAAAAGAGAGCATCCTATTCTCTTTACAAACGAAGGGAACTTTAATGAATTTTCTATTTTCACAAGACCAATCGCACAAGTCGCTACCCCTGAAGTCATCAATATGGCTGTATTTAATGAAAAACCTTCTATTAATGTGAAAACGATAAGAGTTACCGGTGTCTCTTCTTCTTCCGTTGTCCACATTGGTTCGACTAATATGATTAGAGCTGAAGCAAGAATTAAGCATATCAGACAACTTCGAAGGCAACCCGATGATGTTCCTACGTTACAATCTGATGAGCTACCAAATAATCAGAATCAGGAAGGACACACCCCTTCCGATGATCAAGGAGGAAACTAAATGCCAGCAATAGTTGGTCCATGTAAAATAAATAGTATTGACGGTGGAGTTGTAAACTTTGGTGATTCTTTTTATCTGTCTCCAAAAGATGCCGCTAAGACAAATGCAGGATCTGGAGCTTTTAATACTGGGGATTTTATCATGACAAATAGTGGTGCAAGCGCAACTAACACGATTGATCCAGACCTTAACGATCAACAAGTCACTGCAAATGCTTAACAACTAAGGCTAGTTCTTGACGAACTAGCCTTTACTTCTTCTGATTGTTTTAAAGTGAACATTTACTGCACACAAAACATATAGTAAATAGTAAAATTGAAAGATAAAGGGTGCTTAAATATGCCATCGATCGTAGGACCAATAAAAATTAATAGTATCGGCGGAGGAGTCGTCAACTTTGGAGACTCTTTTTACCTATCACCGAAGAGCACATCAAAAACCAATGCTGGTTCAGGATCATTTAACACAGGAGATTTCATAAATACCAATAATGGGCTTAATGCAACAAATACCTTTGATTCTGACGCAAACGATCAACAGCTTACGGCAAATGCTTAGTCTAAAGTCCAGACAAGTTTTTTCTTATGGCTGTTTTCGTATATATTGTGACTTTTAATACCGCAGCCTGAATACACTCCGCATCCTGTGGGGACCCACGCATCCCACGGGAGTCCCCCGTGTATTCAGTCTGCTAGAAATCTCATTTTCAATAATTCATCTCAAAACAACAAACTTTGAGAAAACAGCCTTACTTATTTAGAATTAGTCTTTTGCTTTAGGGACAGTTGTACAAACGTTTCTCCTCATCTTTCATACAATTTAGTGAAGTGTTTAAAAAAGGAGGAGAGAACCGTGAATTATTACGATATGTGTTGTAGATATAAAGGTCAGGTTGTGACAATTACTGATAAGGCAGGTAAGCGTCATTGTGGACGTATTGTTGAGGTGACTAGAACGCATGTTTATATCGCTCCAGAAGGCGGAAGAAATTTAGGTGGCTTTGGTTATGGTTTTTATGGCGGTTGGGGCTTTGCTCCGTATGCCATTCCACTTGCTTTTATCGGAGGATTAGCATTAGGAGCAGCATTTTTCTGGTAATCACAAGAAAGAACTGAGGAAGCCCTCAGTTCTTTTTTAATGGCTGTTTTCCCAAAGTTTGTTGTTTTTTGAGGTGAATTAATTGAGAATAGATTTCTAGCAGACTGAATACACTAAAGACTCCCGTGGGACTAGTTGGCTCCCACAGGACGCGGAGTGTATTCAGGCTGCGGTATCAAAAGCAACAATATATACGAAAACAGCCTTTTTTATTGAATTAATTCATGCTGAGCATATATCCACCGTCAAAGAAATACAAATACTTTTCAGTTAATGGTTTTCTCCATATTGCTTCGATAGCCTTCGTGTATAACTCCAACTGAACTTTATAACGTTCTTCAAGTATTGGTTTTGCTTCCTCAAAATCTCGGAATCGATTCGTTAATTGATCCGTTTTGTAATCGACTAACACTATTCCTTCCTCATCTTCGAAGAGACAATCAATTACCCCTTGGATGAGTACATTTTCAGTTTGAGCTTGGTCCCAATCAGAATATGCCTCACTCGCAGGAATCCCCACACTAAAGGGAACCTCACGCCTGACCTCTTTTGCATTAATCATGCGCAGCCCAATATCAGTTTGAAAGAAATTGACAACATGATCTATATCAATAACTTCTCCTTGTTGAGGTGTTAGTAGCTCATTGTTTATCATTTTTGCAATTAACTCTTTAATTATTTCGTGATTAATGACCTTCGTTAAATCTACATGCTGCATGACCATATGCATCGCAGTTCCAACCTCGGCTGGTGTTAATGATGTTTGCTGCATAAAACGAGGCCGATCAACAAGCGGTGCTTTAAATTTCTTCTGAAATGAAAAATCACTATATTCATCAACACGATCACGCTGGCGTTTAATTTCAGAAACACTTTGCTTTGAACGATGAATAGTCGATAAATGATTTGGATAGGACCACTTCAATTGTCGCTCGATTTGATCCTTATAGACGGATTCTTTCTCTACCTTTTCTCCTTCCTTGATGGAATGAAGAAGTTGTTCATTCGTCTTCTCTTCTAATTGGATGATCTCTTGTAACTCATCGGCTTGAATTCGTTGCACATTCCATTTGGCTGGATGATTTACAATCTCTTCAGGGATGCTTGATAACTGATCTTCACCACGAAGAATGTTTCCATCTCGATGCCTAATTAGAGCAGGTCCAATCCAATCAAGATAGCTTTTGGCATTTGCTCGTCTAAGGTCAGAAAGCAACCATCGCTTATTAGTTAGCTCGTCTTGCCATTTTGCTGTTTTCTTATCATAATCATTGATAGTCCCAACAAGAATAAGTTTCTCCTTAGCTCTTGTCAGTGCAACATATAGAACTCGCATTTCTTCAGCAATTAATTCGAGTTTCATTTTCTTCTTAATGGCCTGCATCGGTAATGTTGGGTAGGTAATTCTTCGCTTTGGATTAACATACTTTGAACCAAGGCCCAATTCCTTATCAAGTAAATATTTCTTATTTAAATCCATCATATTAAATTGCTTTGAAAGGCCACCAACAAATACGACTGGGAACTCAAGCCCCTTACTGCTGTGGATCGTCATCATCCGAACGACGTCCTCTTGTTCACCAAGTGCTCTGGCTGTTCCTAAATCGTCGCCACGCTCTTGCATACGTTCGATGAATCGTAAGAAGCGGAATAACCCTCTAAAAGCTGTTGACTCATATTGTCTAGCTCGGTCATAGAGTGCTCTTAGATTCGCTTGACGCTGTTTTCCACCTGGCATTCCTCCAACAAAGTCATAGAAATGAGTTTCTCTGTATAATTGCCATATTAGCTCGGATAATCCACCTTGCCTTGCCATTCTTCGCCAGTTTCTAATTTGGATTAGGAAGTCATTTACCTTTTTTGCAGTCTCATTTGAAAGAGAATGATTTGTTACAAATTGCTTTAATGCATCATAGAAGTACCCTGATTTTTCAGCAATCCGAATCGATGCAAGCTCATTAGCATCTAAGCCTACAATCGGTGATCTTAAAACTGATGCTAGCGGGATATCCTGATATGGGTTATCAATCACTTTTAACAGAGACATCATGATGGCTACTTCTGTTGCTTCAAAGTAACCAGTCGATAAGTCCGCATATACTGGTATCCCTTGTTGTTTAAATTCTTCCATCATTTGCGGTGCCCACGGCATTGATCGTAATAAAATCACTATGTCACGGTACATTAAATTTCTCGTTCCATTCATGCTACGATCATAGATTTGAAACTGAGAAGCAATCATTTGTTTGATTTCCTTTGCAATTGTTCTCGCTTCAAGCTGTGCCGTTTCAAGCTCTTGCTGATCAAACATCGCCACATGCTCTCCATTACTGTCATCAGATAATGATTTCTCCTCCTCATTACCTTTCCGATCTATTAATAGTAACTCAGCTGACATGGCTTCATTTGCAGGATAATTCGCTCCAAGCTTTAATTGTGCATCATCATCATACTCAATCTCACCAATGGTTTCTCCCATAATTTGTTTAAATAAGAAGTTTGTACTGTCTAACAATTCTGCCCGGCTCCGGAAATTCTTTGATAGATCAATGCGTAGTCCGCTATTTTCTCCATCCTTGGTGAACCGTTTGTACTTACTTAAGAATAAGAACGGTTCTGCTAATCTAAAACGATAGATTGATTGTTTCACGTCACCAACCATAAATAAATTCCCTGATTGCTCATCCTCTTTTGTAACTAACTGAAGAATTGATTCTTGAACCATATTGGTATCTTGATACTCATCTACTAACACTTCTTCAAAATGCTGACGATATTCACGAGCAGCATCAGACGGAATCAGCTCATTCACAGCAGTTGGATGACGTAGAATTTGCAAACAATAATGCTCTAAATCTGAGAAATCAACAAGTCCTTTTTCTTGTTTAGCGGCTTGGAATTTAACCCCAAAAGCTTTCACAAGAGAAATAAGCATGTCAATCGACGACTTCATTTCAAGTAAATCAGATAAATAACTATCAGGCTTTCGGTCAAACAATTCTTCCTTTATCTTCTTTATTTGATTCTTCGCTTCATCTCTTAGTGTGGTAACTGTTTTTAAAAGCACCGCATCATACTCATCACCCTTACATGCCTTGGCCGTCTTAAAGGTAATAGTTTGCATCTCATCATATAATGATTGCCACGATCCCTCTTTTGCACGTATCAATTGGTTGAGCTGTTCAAGATCTGTTTCAATAGTTACTGCTCTAGGAGCTGGACCGCCTGGCTGTTTTGTGATTTCCAATGCTTTTTCAAGATTTTCCTTAGCACTCTCTAGAACAAGTGATACATCGTTCATTAAATAAGGTAAGAACACGGTATCCTCTAACGATAATCCTTCAACATTGTACATATTTACCATCTCATCTAACCAATTAGTTGGGGTAGGATGGGCTCTTGAAAATTCATATAATTTTCGAATCATCGTAGATAGCTCTATGTCATTACGATCATTTGAATATCGATCGACTAAGTCAAAGAAACGTTCATTGTCTGGAATACTATACTGTTCCTCAAGTAAACTTTCCATGACTTCATCACGTAGAAGCTCACCTTCCGTATCATTTGCAATTCGAAAGCCAGGGTCTAGTTCAATCAAATAATAATATTTCCGAATGACGTTCAAACAAAAAGAATGCAGGGTTGATATTGATGCTTGATTTAAAAGAGTAAGCTGCCTTCTTAAATGTGTTGATTCTGGCTGGTCCTTTAACTCTTTTTCTAATGCCTCACCAATACGATTTCTCATTTCAGCTGCAGAAGCATTTGTAAACGTTACGACCAATAGACGATCTACATCAATTGGATGAAAGGTAGAGGTTACTTTCTTAATAATTCTTTCAACCAATACCGCTGTTTTCCCTGAACCTGCGGCAGCTGCAACTAAAATATCCTGTCCACTTGCAACAATCGCTTTCCATTGATCATCCGTCCAAGTACTTCCAGCAGGCTTTGCGATCAAATTATGCATTCACTCCTACCTCCTTTCGAATTTTCTCAAGGATTGCATCCTTTTTCTCATCCTGGATAACCCGATACTCATTTTCCTCAATTGACTGATCAAATTGACAAACCGTTTTAAAAGAGCAAAATGTACATGGTGTCTTATCCTTCATCTTATATGGTGAAATATCAATCACTCCATCGGTGATATTATTACCAATTTGTTTAAAGACCTTCCGAACATGGTGCTTCAAGTAGGTTAATTCTTCTTCACTTGCAATTGAAGAATTAGAATAGAAGCTTCCATCCTTTTTAATGGCAGCAGAAACGACCTTGGAATATCCAGTTTCTAACCCCTGATCCATCAATCGGACCGATTCTTCCTCACCTAATAATAATCCCTTCATTTTAAAGCTTTTAAAGATCTCATCCTCGATTGTTTCATCGGTGATAGCTGATGTTGTACTATTAATCATTGGATCATGCACATGGAAATACAACACACCCGCTGGAGTAGCAGTTGTACCAATCCAATCCTTCGAATGACTAATAATGACATCTAAATATGTGATCATTTGAAGAGCTAGTCCATAATATACCTCAGTAAGGTTCAGCGATTTTTGACTAGATTTATAATCAATCACTCTTAATAACAAGCCTTTTGAGCTTTCAGCTTTGTCCACACGATCGATTCTTCCAACAAGCTCCATTTTAAAGCCATGATTCAATTCAAATGGAATGGGTGGTAATGGTCCATTTTTGCCAAAATCGATTTCTAAACCAACCGGTGAAAAACCACTTAATTTCGCATGCTCACTGAGAATTCTAGATGCACGACTAACCACTTTTTGAAGCTTATGCTTGATATAATGAAAACGATTTGAGCTAAGCAGGATTTCTCGTTGTAGTCTTGGTGCTAATAGCTCCACTGCTTCAAACGAAAACTGTTCACATTGCTCCACTGTTAAATGACGCCAATCAATCTTTTGTTGACGAAGATTATCTGAAATCAATTTAAGAGCTGCATGGAAAAGTTGACCTATATCTGGTGCTTCAAGTCGAAATATTTGTCTTTCTTTTAATTTCAACCCGTAATTTGCAAAATGAGAGAACGGACAGCTCTGGAAGGTCTCCATTCTAGATACACTAGCCTGAATACTTTCACCGAAAAGTTCTCTTGTCGTTTCTATTGGTAAAGACTTTGTTTTATTACGGTAAAATAGACTCCCTAGTACTTTTTTACTTTTCTCACTCCATAAGTCATCTGTGATTAAATAATTATACGTGTCCCACCATAAATCCTCTACTGGGTAGGATCGTTTCCACATTTGTAACTGTGAGGTGAGGTAAGAAAGTGCAACTGATGGGTTCACGTTATAATTTAACTGCTCTATGGCATCAAGCTCTGATGGCTCATTGACAAGGAACTGTTCTCTTACCGATGGAAAAATTTGTTTCAGTCGTTTAATGACTATTGAAGGCTGTAATGATTTGCCTTCATCATTAGCCAGCGGAAAGCTAATATACAATTTATCAGAAGCACTTGTTAATGCACCATAAATTAAAAAGTTTTCATCTAACAGTAGCTCACGATTTAACGGAGAAATGCTTAGTCCTGATTCTATTAATCTCTCTCTGTCTTGTTGTGAGAATACTCCTTCTTCTTTTGGCCTTGCTGGTAGCACACCATCATTTGCTCCTATGATGAACGTACATTTAATATTAGAAAATCTTGATCGTTCTAGACTCGCCACAAGGACTTGATCGATCGCAGGAGGTACTAATGCAAATTGCATATTTTCCATACCGGTTTCAAGCATATTCGTGAATAGCGAAAACGACACTTGTTCTTCACTCATAATCTCGACAAACTGGTCCATTAACTCAAGGACAGCATTCCAAACTTGATCATGTTCTCTTGCCTCACTTAACTTTCCTTCTTCCTCTGCTACGCTTCTTAATCGCTCAATTTTTTCAGGGATTTGAAGCTCGTTTAAATAAAGGTACAGAGCTTCGCATAAATCACGACCAGTTTTTGCTTTTCCGATTCGCTTCTGTAGACTCATAAGAGGTGTGACAATCATAGAACGTAATCGATTGATTGAATCCTCGATTTCCTTTTCACGATCCGTTTGTGGTAGATCCTCACCTTCGAGGGCTCGGATTTTCCGATAGACTAGTCGATCTTTGGTTGTCCATTTATACCCTTGTATACCATATTCAAGCGCATAGTTTTCTAGCTTATCCATTTCCTCACGCATCGTATCAAGTGATTCACCTAGTGGATAGATTAAGTCTGTTTTTACACAACGAAAGACTGCCTCATATCTCCAGTTCCCACTTAATACCTCAAGGCTTGATCTTATAAACTCAATTAATGGGTGATTTAACATTGAACGTTTCTGATCAATAAAGAACGGAAGACCGTAATCATGAAATATCGTTTCTATTAATTCATGATACTCATTCGCATTTCTAACAAGCACAGCAATTTCTCTATAGCGATACTTCTCTTCTCTTACAAGCTTTTGGATTTCCCGTGCAATCCCTTCAATTTCTGCCCGTCGATTCACAGCCTGACCTATTGTCACCGCCGTGTCTCCGTTATATGGAAGCGTTGGACGAACATCATAAAACTGCTCAAGATGTGCTAGTGACGGAGAAGATGAAAATCTTTTTGTTTCTGTTAATATGATCGGTTTTTCCTGATAAATCATATGGTCATTTGCTAAGTTAATCAGACTTTGATAAGTCTTACCAGTCATTCGAAATAAGCTTAAATCATCAGGAGGTTGCTCATCATAGCATTGATCTACAGAAAGTGCGACCGTAACCGTCCGACAGTACTTCATTAACTCTCCAACTACTTCCAATTCCTGTGGAGTAAAGCTATGAAATCCATCAATCAGAATATCTGCATTACTTAAGTAAGAGGAAGTACGTATTTTTTCAGCAAGTAATCTCAAATAATCCTCTGAATCTACATATTTCTGAAATAGATGTTGCTCTAGCTCTTGATAAATTAATTGCAAGTCATGCAGTTTATCAGCAAGTACAACCTGATTTTCTGAATCAAGAAAATAGTTTTTTTCTTCTATTACTTCAGGAGTAACACAGTAACGTTTAAATTCTGCGACCATTTCTTCTAATTGAGAAATAAATCCATTTTTATCTGCAGCCTTTGAAAAAACTTTTAGTTCTTGTTTGCGTTGTTCAACTATTTTTCTGATCACCATATTGATTCCAACATTATTTAAGTGATACCTACTCATTCCACCAGTTTCTTGCAATACACGCCAAGCTAATCGTGTAAAGCTGAACACCTGGGCTCTCATCATTCCTCCCAGATTCGGGGTATTAATGAGATCATATTCTGATTGAAATGTCATCTGGTCAGGTACTAGGTAAACAATAGGATCACCAAGTGGATTTTCAGCTAATTTATCTCGTATTAAATTCAGACATGCTGACGATTTTCCTGTTCCAGCACGCCCGATTATAAATTGTAATGTCATATTGTATAACCTCCCATAAGTAGCTACAAAGGAACCATCGGTCCAAATAGCTGGAGATAGTTTAGTAGATTTTTTTTGTTTAAGTTTGCCTATCTATTTTACACCGAACATGCGAGTTTATCCATTTAAGCGTCACTGGGAAAGTAGACCATCCATTTATCATAAAAAAAAGCTGTAAAACCATGCAATAGGCATGATTCTACAGCTTTATTTTGTAATCTTAGTGAAAAAATCTTGATAATGATCTAAATAAAAATCGGCACCTTCACTGTGATTCTGAAAAAGACCTGTCTTCAGTCCAATTTTCTTCGCCGGGATAATATCAAGCAAGCGATCACCAATCGCTAAGTCAAGCTGATGCCTCTCATGAAGGTATTCATAGGAAGCAGAATCTGGCTTTCTAGGAAACCCATCATCTCCAGCAACGATCTCTGCAAAGTACTGATCAAAGTGATAAAACGCTAAGATGGCTTGTACCGCTTTCCTAGGCTTATGTGTCATAATCACATTTTTAGTCGCAAATTTGAGAATATCCTCCACACCAGGAAATGGTTTAATTTCACTAATGGGTACTCTCTCCTCGAAGGAATGATATTGCTTAATTTGTTCCTCAGTTAACTTAAAGAACTGTGTTGCATGCGAGAATGAGACTTTTAAATGTTCATAAATTTTCTCTTTTGGTGTGTGCTCTGGCAAAATACGAGCAAGAGTCTCCGTAAATACAGGATATGTATCAAAAAGTGTTCCATCAAAATCCCAAAGTATATTCATGTGAGCCTCCTAACTTAAGACATTCTATTGTCCCTTATGATTCAAGTAATTGTTTCTCACCCATCACAAAATAAAAACCTGTCGCTTTTATTTCCTCAATGATATTAAATAATCCTTCTTCTTCTAGTTTTTGAAAAAGTGTAGGTGGATGGATGATTGAAAATGCAAGCATATCTTCTTTGATTAATCCAGTAATTCGAATATCATCCAATTGATGTTCTAGCTCTGCATCTCCAAAAACCCCGATTGCTACTTCATACGAAATGGCCCCTGATTCAGTGCCATCTAATTCAATTTCCTCTGACTTCAAATACCAAAAATCAAACATTACTTGTTGCTCCATGCTGTATCAACTCCATTATTTTCTAGTTCATATTATAAAGAAAGCTCCTGACATTAGCAACGAATCAGAAGCCTTTCTCATCTGCTATATTCTTGATTCCCGTTTCCAGGTTACACCATAAGAAATCAATTGAATGGTTGGTAATAACAATATTATGATGATTGGATAATATGGCATGCTCTCAGAGATGAATGGGTAGATAAATAATAATGCCGTTACAATTGGAGCAGCAATCCACATACTGATGTATGAAGATCTACATGCTTGTGCAGTTATCTGTTGTTCCCTCTCATCTGCCTCTTCAAGCTCTGTGGGTAAGAAAAGAATCTTTCTCCATGAATAATGCTTCTTTTTATTTATCTTAAATAAAAACACTGTAATCAATCCACCTATAACGATGAATAATATTATTGGAATCAATTGGATTTCCATTTCCATAGGTAGTTCTGGATTTTTAATGATTTCAGCAAAATTGACATACGTTAAGTAAAGAATAGACATTGCCCAACCAAATAATGCAATTAATACGATTGAAGCGATAATATTTCTAATTACATTCATTCTTCCTCATCCTCCGAATAAAAAATCTCTTCCACAGTTAAATGAAAGGTACGTGCAATCTTCATTGCAAGAAGTAAAGAAGGGACATAGCTGCCTTTTTCTAAAGCAACAATCGTTTGTCTTGTCACTCCAACAGCTTCAGCAAGCATTGTTTGAGTAAAGTTATGTTTTGCTCTTAATTCCTTAACTCGGTTTAATAATTTCATGAAATGCAACCTTTCATAAATTTATAACTTAATTGTAAAGTTAACCATACAATTTGTCAAGTCAACTTTACATTAAAATTTGTAAAAAAACTCCAATACGGAGTTTTAAAAAGGAGTGTATTTCAGCAAGTAGTATTTAGTTAAGGCCATATATTCTCTTATATATGATTTTGGTATCGCAATTGTTGGTGTCTTTGCAGGGATTCCCTCAAGATTAAGGCCATAATCATTGGCAATCATTGTTGCTCTAAAGACATGATAATCGTTCGTAACAAGCAGACCTGTCTTCATATCATCAGAAATTAGCCTTTTTGAGAATTGTATATTTTCATTAGTCGATGTAGATTGATTCTCTAATAGAATTCTAGCTTCACTTATTCCGTGTTTGATTAATTCAGTCTTAATGGCTTCTGCCTCTGATATATCTTCACCTGTGCCTTGGCCACCTGAAGCAATCGCAATTGTATGTTCATTTTCTTTTAAGTATTCTGCAGCAGCATCAATTCGATACTGAAGTGACAAAGACGGAGTTGTCCCCTTCACTCTTGCCCCTAAAATAATGACATAATCAGCATCCCTTACAATGTCTTGATTGGCTGAATTAACGATATTAACATGTAAATATCCAACATAAATTAATCCTCCTATAACCAGCAGGAGGATTGGGATCATCCATTTTCGTTTTTTTATCCGTTGAAGCACCATGCTCTTAGCTCCTATCAATCTAGTATGTATTGAAAAAAAACATATGCAGGCTTCTTTACCTGCTACTCAAGTCACTGCATCGGATTATCAAAATCATTAATGAGAATCTTTACTTCATCATCAACCGTAATTTGCCCAGGACGTTCCACTGCGCAAACAATTCCTCGTCGTTTGTAGCCAGCTTTGACAAATCTAGAAGCTAGCTTTGGTTGGGATGGATAATGTTGTTGAATCATTTCTCCTGGATGAATACATGGTTTATTTTCTCCCATACAAATTAAACCAGTCCCATTTGGAAATAGAATCCGTGAACCCATTGGTAAGGATGTAATATCTCCAAAACCTTCAATCAGTATATTTGCCCCCAACCACTCTGGAAGCACTTCCTCTACGCCTAGCTCTTGTGCAATCATGTCTAGTTGTTCTTTTGAAACCACCGTTAGCTGTCTGCGATTTAATATCTCAGTCCCTCTTTCATACATAGGTTGACGAGAATCCGCTTTAGCTGTTACACCAAAATGACGATCTCCTCTAATCCCACCAAATTCAAGGCCTATCTCTTGAATTCGTCGTGTCACAAATGATTCATGTTGATCAGCAACCATAATTGCTTTTATCTGAGCAGTGCTCCTTTTCATAAAAAGTCCCCCTACTGAACTAATCAAAGTCAATATACCAATCTCCTGGTGGCCAATACCTTAGATTTACTTTACCAACTATTTGATCCTTCTTAATAAAACCGTAATGGCGACTATCCCAACTTCCCAATCGATTGTCTCCAATCACAAAATAGGAATCCTTTGGTACAACAGATTCACCTGTTATTTCTTCGAGTGAAAAATCCCCTGTTAACTTTCCACCAACAAGCTTTAATTTATATGTACTTAGAAATGGTTCTTCTACTTTTTTTTCATTTATGTAAAGCGTATCATCTATATATTCGAGATAATCCCCTGGTAAACCAATTATTCTTTTTACATAATTATCGCTTACCCCTTGAAAGACAACGATATCAAATCGTTTCAGGTCACCGAAACGAGCACCCACTTTATTTACGAGTAGCAAATTACCATCTTGAAGGGTCGGCATCATTGACTCTCCTTCAACCTCATAGTCTGTAAAAACAAAAGAACGAAAGAAAACCACTGTCAAAATACACATGATGAAGATTAGTAGTAGTCGTTTTTTTGTACGAGTGGTATTTTTCTCCATACTTTAGTCCCCCCAAACCATTATAAGATAATTCTAACAATTCACACATAAGATTCCAACATATAGTTATTTCACTCGTTTGTTTTTTTTAAGGGGGCCTGTGCAAACGACTTTTCAAACTGTTTTCCGACTAACCATAGGATTACGATAATGATAGCAGCAATGGCTGTACGAATAGGCTGTTGAAATAAAGCACGGACGTCATAGCCAATAAAACTTACCATAAAAACCATCACAAGCTTTCCACATAGTACAGCTAAGACAAACTGGCTTGTCTTTATTTTCGACAGGCCTGCCACTAAATTTATCGCTGAAGATGGAGTAAATGGAAAACAAAGAATGAGGAATAATGGACCAAATCCATGCCGCTCAATCCAATCCATAAGCTTCTTTATTTTTCCATGTCGACTAACAAATGAGAAAAAACGTTTTTGTCCGTATTTTCTCACCAGAAAAAAGACAATAAGTGCTCCTCCACAAGCTCCAACCCATGAATAAATGAATCCCATCCAAAGTCCAAATGCAGCTGCATTTGCCATTATAAATACCACTAATGGTAGAATTGGAATAAACGCTTCTAGCATCGGTAAGATGATTCCAGGTAAAGGACCAAAAGAGCGATACTCGCTTAATAATTCTTGTATATTTTCAAGTGTAAACCATTCCTTAAACAGATCAAACTCCATGCAAATTCTCCTTAATAAGAAAGGAATTTTGAATCGTTCATCGATGTAAAAAGTTAATATATATAGCATTGACCACTTCTCTTTTATTTTACACTTTTTTCTTTTCTTTTTGAAAGCAGTTTTTCGTAAAGATTGTTGCAATTGCAATATAAAAAGACCTTGCATAATATGTGCCAAATGGGGACCATTTCATGCAAGGTGATTATTTAGCCTAAGTATTCAACAAACCAATCCTTAATATGATTGAGACGATCAATGCGAAGCTTTGGATTTCCACCTTTGGACAGTTCATGATTAGCATCAAGAAAGTGAACATATCTTGCTGTATGCTTCTCAACAAAACAGAAATTCCCCTCTACATATTTGGTGGCTGCCATGACATCTAAGTAATCCTTTCTGCCATTGTCCCCTAAAGCAGCTTGAATAAATTCTTGTCCATATCCAAAACTACCTCTTGGATTCGTGTAAACAACTGCAAATCCCTTAGCCGCTAGTACTTGAAATTCATGAAAATACGAGTTTGCAAACATGACTTGAGTGCCGCCATGAACCTCTATAATGGTTGGATATTGCTTACCTTCTTCAAATCCGATAGGCTTCATCACCCATCCATGAATATCCCAGCCATCAGGTGCTTTACAAGTAAATGGTTCTGCAGCAGAAAGCTCAATGTTCAGAAGGTTGTCATCATTTACATATGTAAGTTGCTTCAATTCACCAGTGCTTAAATCAATAGAGTACAAATCTCCAGGATGCGTCGGAGTACTGATTCCTACAATAGCTTTATGATTTTTTGAGTCGACAGATAAGCAATATACATGCTGATTTTCAAGAAGTGACGGATACATTTCGCCTTCTAATGTTCCGTAGTAGACCCCTGTGTTACCATGGTCACTCATGATAAAATAAAAACCATGACTATCCTCTGTCCAAACGATTCCAGGGTTACTGTTTCCCGAATGAAAGTCTCCAATTGCTACATCACCAATCTCAACATCCCAATAGGTAGTTAAACAGGATAAATGTTCATTCTTTACATCGTAGACCCATATCCTTGAAAGAGTTGCGCTATCATATTCCTTTTCATGGCCAATCATCGCTATGTAGTGACCATCTGGAGACCAAGTTGTATTTCCAAAATAACCATTACTGTTCGTTAATTTTTTCATCTTTTTATCAGTTAAATCCATAATATAGACATCTGCCACCAATTGAAAATCAAGTTCATCTGTTAAATCAGCAGAAAATACAATTTGCGATCCATCTGGTGACCAGCATCCAGGAGTATAATCGTGCTGACCTTCAATAATTTGTGTGATTGCTAATGTCTCGATATTAATGATCGCTAACTGCTGTTGCTTTTTATCAACATCTATCACATCTTCGTTTATCTCTATATAGGTTGCAAATAATATACTTGAACTATCAGGAGACCATATCGGATTTCTTGCACCATTTTTACAAAAGGTGATTTGCTTTGCTTCTCCACCATTGGCATTGATTATATATAGTTGTGATTGCCCTGTTCGATTTGAAACAAAGGCTAAGCAACTTCCGTCTGGGGACCACTTTGGAGAAGTATCTCTAGCGTTTCCAAATGTCCATTGAACCTGTTCTCCTCCTTTTACATCTCCTACAAACACATGGGACATATATTCATGCTTCTCACGATCAATCTGTGTTTGCACATAGGCATAATGACTACCGTCAGGGGTTAATTCAACTCCACCTACAGACTTTAATTCATATAGATCTTCTGCGATGATCCCTCTTTTTTGCTTCAATCTAAAATCCCGTCCTTTTTAAATAAGAATATAGATGCTCTTATGTCATATAGCATGTAACAATGAACATTCGATAATGGAAATATTTTCTCCTGCCCCATATTATAAACTAATTGCATCTTTGATTAAATTCTTATATATTATATATACAAACATACGTTCTATTTTGGAGGGGTACACATGACAAGAATTTCTGAGGAGCATCGGTTCATTTTTGAACAATCTGTCTTTCTACCAATGGTTTTGACGGTTTTGAGTCGGGACTTGGACATTATAAACACTGCACCTTTCAAACTCAAGAAGCCCTATGCCAACCTAATAGATCAGACGATGAGGAAGGTTCAAAAAGATCTTTATCAGATAAAAGTAAAAATGAAAGAAGAAAAGATGAAAGCTATGCAATTAGAAAGAGATGAAGCATTTACGCTTTTCCTATTTATCATAAATGGCTGGGAGGAAAAACATAATTACTTTAATCCACGAATTCGAACTGAAGTGTCAAAGCTATTGGAAAAATACCTAAGTGGAAGTAATTATTATTCGGAATCCAATCCGTAATTATTCAGATCAAACATATCCTCAGATATAAATTCCTCTAGCTTTGTAGGAGGCATCTTGGTGACATAAGGGTGGGTCTTATTTTCCATCCGACTGGAGATAATCGTTCTTAATTGTGCTGTATGATAAAATTGATTTTCAAAAGAACCTTTGGATATATCTAAGAAAATCGATTTATTATTTTGAAAGATGACCTTTGTTGTTCCGATTCCTGCGGCAGAGTGATTAATGATATGTGAATGTGAAAGCCACGCACAATCTGAGCTAGTCGGTGATACTGTTGGAAAGAAAAACATGTGATGAGAGGGTTCTATAATGATTGGAGGCTTGTGAGTAATTCCCATTAATTCTCGAGTTCCCTCCTTCCTTCCCTTGAAAGAACTTCCGAAATACTTGCAGCTTCGATCGATAATCTCCATTGGCTTGAGCTTCACCAAAAATTCTTCCTCCATTTCTATCACAATAGAGTAAATTTTCCGGCCATACGGTACAGGGAGAATAATCATTGTATAAGGATTTATTTCATAATCATCCAAACACCTTTTCAAGCTTTTCATTTCATTTTTTTCATTTTGTTTATCCATAGTATATTCCTCCTAATCAATTTTATAGGTCATTCTACTTACAAACACTAACATTTAATGACAGAAATATCTATATTTTCACAAATATTTCAAATTTTCTTCGAATGAATAGTCAATAATATTCATTTCAAACAAAAAAACAATCCCCGATTTTTGGTTGGGGATTGTTTTTTCTACTGATTATCAAACACCTGATTAATTTCTTTTTCAGCAAGGTAAGAATTTGCTTCTTCCATGGTTACATGTTCATCCAATGAGTCACCAGCATATGTAGCTTCTGATACAAGTGGATTATTTGTATCTAGACCAGCTGTCATACCAACCATTGGGTTAAGTGGTGTTGAACTCGGCATTTCTTTATTCGCTTTTGGATCCTTTGTCATTAGTAAGCACCTCCACTCTCTAGCATGGATTAAAATGCCAGAAATGATACAAGATGATCACATGAACAACAAAAAAGAATTAGTAAACAAGGTTAACGAATTCCTCTTTTGTTACATTACCGAAATAATGCTTAATCTCAACATCTTCCAATACATTTTCAATATCCTGTTTATTATAACGTGTACCAGTTAAGAGCTGTTCGATTTCTGAAACATCACCTACACCAAAGAAATCACCATAAATTTTACAATTTTCAATAACTCCTTTTTGAACCTCCAGCCTCACATCAATATGACCAACAGGAAAGCGGTGTGAATGCTGTAGATTAAATGAAGGAGATTTTCCGTAATTCCATTCCCAGTTTTGATAATGCTCTTTAGAAATTTCATGAATCTTTTCCCAATCAGAGTCTGTCAATTCATAGGTTTGAATATCATCAGATTCATTAAAAATATAGCGTAAAAGAAGCCCTCTAAACTCTTCAATCGTCATTTCACTATCAAGAAACTCAGCTATGTTAGCCACTCGACTACGGATTGATTTAATTCCTTTTGATTCAATCTTTTCCTTTTTCACATTAAGTGCAGCTACCACATGATCAATTTCTGAGTTGAACATTAGTGTGCCATGACTGAACATTCTGCCCTTCGTTGAAAACTGTGCATTACCTGAAATCTTTCTACCATCAACTAATATATCATTTCGGCCACTTAACTCAGCTTCTACTCCAATCGCTTTCAGGGCATTAATGACTGGTTCTGTGAACTTTCTAAAGTTATGAAAACTCTGCCCATCATCCTTCGTAATAAAGCTGAAATTCAAATTCCCTAAATCATGGTAGACCGCTCCACCACCAGAAAGTCTGCGAACAACATGGATCCCATTTTCTTCTACATACTTTGTATTAATCTCTTCAATCGTATTTTGATTTTTACCAATAATAATAGACGGCTCATTTATATAAAAGAGTAAATAAGTTTCATTGATATCTAAATTTTTTACTGCATATTCTTCAATCGCCAAATTAATACGAGGATCAGTAATTCCTTGATTATTTATGAAAAGCACCTTTCATCATCCTTTAAGTAGATTTTAATCTATTTTTTCTCAACTCCTTTATTTTATCACTTTTTTTCAAATCTCAAAGCATGAAACCCTCTAACCATGCATATTATTTAAGTACTCCCTTTAAATATATTTTCTAAAAAGTCTAAAAATTCAGTTGATTCATTGGTATTTAATCCTTATAATAAAAAATAAGCGATCAGAGGTGAACCATTTTGAAAAATGAAAAATCGTACACTGAAATGATGAAGGCTCGCGGTCGAATGAAGAAGAAGGATCAAGTTAGAATTCTCGACATTTATATTCAAATGATCATTGATGAAGCCGTGTTTAAGAGAAAAAAGGACATTTTAGAAGAAAAGATTAATGATGCCATTGATTCTAGGAACCAACCATTATTTTATGAACTTGCAGATGAATATAAGAAATTACTCACTTCTGCTTCTTAATGAAAATCTAAGCAAGGAGCATGATTCACATGAAACTGAAACAGGTACCAACTATTCTATTCTTTTTTGGGCTATTGACTTTCGCAATAGCAGGGCTACATCTCATTGAAATTGCGTTATCCAAGGATGTGTTTTATCTTCTCTTTTTTACTGGTGTAGGACTATGGATGATGAGTGCTAGAATTCTTCAAGCCATCAAACATTTCGAATCTAGAAATCAACAAATCATCGATTAACCTTCATACCATAAAAAAATGGCCATTTTAAAGGCCATTTTTTTATTTGTACAATTTTTCTACTTCTGCTCTTGTTGATATGTGTCTAAATAAGTAATTCGCTCAAGCATGGTTGGATGGCCATATCTAAATAGTTTAACTAAATACGGTGGATTCACCTGGCTTAATCCAGCCCGCGTTAGCTCTTGAAATGTACGGATTGCCGCATCCTGATCTCCTGTCAGCTCAATAGCATATGTATCAGCAGCCCTTTCCTGATGCCTTGAAACCGCATTTTCCACCGGAGAAGCTATGAATGTAAGAACTGAAATCAGTAGTAAGAACAGCGGAAGCATCGAGATATCACTGATCCCCTTAACCTTAAGAACATGCCCCCAACGGCCGATGATTACCTGCAACAATTTATTTACGATAAACAAGCCAATCAAAGTCATGATTAAATAACCTGCAATCCCAACATAAATATGCTTCATCACATAATGTCCCATTTCATGAGCCATGATAAACAAAATTTCTTCATCATTTAAACGCTCCAATGTTGTATCCCATAATACAATCCTCGAGTTTGAACCAATTCCTGTTACATATGCATTCAAGGCGTTTGTTTTTTCAGACATATTGACTTCATAGACGTGTTCTGCTGGTATATCTGCTTCAGATGCAAGCGCTAGGATCTTGCTTTCCAGTTCTTTATCCTTTAACGGATAAAAGTCATTGTATAGTGGATCAATGACCACTGGTTGAAAAAACATTAAAAACAGTGAAAATGGAATGGAACATAACCAAGCGTAAAACCACCAGCGTTTCTGTGATTTACGAATGAGCCAAAAAACCACGGTAACAATTAAAAACATCATGGCATAATCCACCCAGAAACCAATGACGATATCTTTCATCCAGCTTGAAAAGGATTGTGTTGTGATCTGATAATTCTTCGAAAGAGTATACGAAATCCATCTAAGTGGATAGGATAAGACCTCCACTACAATACTTAAATAAAAGAGATAAATGGCGGTTTGGACAATTGTCCATTTGCTAACTGCCTTAGACCAAGAGCTGAACTTCATCGAAATCCCTAATACAAGAAGTAAGAAATACAGAAGCCAATCATATGGAAGATTGATAAAAAACAGTAGATTTCTTATTTTAGAATATTCTTCGCTTAACATTAGTTCTTTATCATTTAGAAATGTCATCGGATCTGCAGCCGTACCGATTAAGGCAGATGGGATTTTTGTATCTGCTCCATAAAATAAGTACCAAAACATTGCTAGTACATAAATCGCATAAATTACTACTGACCAACCAATTATTTTTTTCATTTGATGTGTCCCTCCTCATGTACAAACCCTATTATTATTTTAATAAACAATGTGGACACTTAGAACCTGTCTTTTTATTTCTATCATAGTCATTGTTCTCCCTATGAATACCTTCAAAAAAAACACCAGGCAAACCTGGTGTTTAAAAGAAATAAGAGTATGCACTTAAAGCTAAGATGGCACTTAACACAACAAAAATAACATTCGCACCTAAATACGCAACAGCAAATGCAACACCCGCTCCAATGATTCCAAACCAAATATCCTCATTGATCGTAAAAATACCTGGGATAATCAATGCCCCTAAGGTCGCATATGGAACATTTTTCAACACCCCTTGTAAAAATGCAGGTAATCTCACCCCACTTAATGCAACAAATGGGAGCATTCTTGGAACGTAAGTAACGATTCCCATCCCGATAATCATCCAAACAATACTAGTATTCATGTTTCTTACCTTCTTTTCTTAAAAATTGAGTACAGTACTCAACCACTACTGCTGATAGGATAGTAGACACAACAATTGCCCAGCCGACTGACATAATTAACACAAATAATGAATTTAAGATTGCTGCAATCGCGGCTAACACGACGACTTTTTTATGCTTTTTCATTGATGGAACTAATAAACCAACAAACATTGCATACAAAGCAACAGACATTGCTTCTTGTAAAGTTGCAGGGAGGCTAGCACCAATGACATGACCCACACCAGAAAAAACAACCCAACTCGCATACGAAATAGAAATGACACCGAACATATAACCCGTGGTTACTGTTCCCTCTTTTACTGCAGAAACTGAAAAGGTCTCATCGGTCACCCCAAAAGAATATAAAGCCTTTTTTATGGGATGATCTTTCTCAACTTTCTCGTTTAAGCTCGCACTCATTAAAAAGTGCCGGATATTTAAGATAAATGTAGCTAATATAATTTCAAACATTCCTGTTCCAACCGTTAACAAGCTTAATGAAATATACTGTGATGCTCCAGCAAACACAATAAGACTCATGAGTACCGTTTCTGAAACAGTTAATCCTGTTGATTTTGCTAATAATCCAAATGTAAGCGCAATCGGCATATATCCAAGTGCAATTGTGATACCTGCCTGAAGACCTTGGCGAAATTCAGACGGTGTTTTCATGACTAAAGTTGTAGACATTTGCTTTCCCCTTTTTTTAATCTTTCTTCCATGAATTGTAATGACTTATGATGATTTTGTAAACTATATTACTCTGATAACAAATCCAATGCTTTTTAAATAAGAAGATGCCAGTAATCATGCTAATTACATGATTACTGGCACCCTTTTAACCATATAGAATTAACCAAGAATCGCTCGATCATTATTTAGCTTCTCACCACGGATACGCTGGAATTCAGTTAATAACTGTTCAATCGTTAGATGTTGTTTTTCCTCTTCTGTTGCCTCAAAAATGATTTGTCCTTTATCCATCATTATGAGACGATTTCCTAAATCAAGAGCCTGCTGCATATTATGTGTCACCATTAAGGTAGTTAATTGATGACGGTCAACGATTTCTTTCGTCAGATTAGTAATAAGCTCTGCTCTTGCGGGGTCAAGTGCTGCAGTATGTTCATCTAATAATAGAATCTTCGGTTCAGTGAAAGTCGCCATTAACAAGGAAAGAGCTTGCCTTTCTCCACCAGACAATAGGCCGACTTTTGCATTTAAACGATTTTCCAAGCCAAGATGCAATGTCTCAAGCTGCTCCTTAAAAAAGTCTTTCCTTTTCTTCGTCACACCAAGCTTTAACGTTCTTGGTTTTGTACGTGAATAGGCTATCGCTAAATTCTCTTCAATGGTCATAGTTGGTGCAGTTCCTGCCATTGGATCCTGAAACACACGGCCTACGAGTTTGGCACGCTTATATTCTGGCAATTTTGTTACATCATTTCCATCAATCACTACAGCACCAATGTCAGGAACAATACGCCCAGCAATTGTATTCATAACCGTAGACTTTCCAGCTCCATTACTACCAATCACAGTTACAAAGTCACCAGGCTTTAGCGAAAGAGATAGGTGATTTAAAGCAATTTTTTCATCTAAGGTTCCTTCATTAAATACTTTGAATACTTGATTTAAATGTAACACCTAATTCCCCTCCCTAGCCATTGCCACTTGTGCAGCTCTTTCTTTCATACGAATACTTTTACGTTTCTTATCCTTTTGCCGATCGATGAACTTAGGAAGAATTAACGCCGCTACTACAATCAATGCAGTAATTAATTTAACATCACCCGTTTCAAGAAAACGGACACGCAAGGCAATAGTTACAACGATTCGATAGATAATTGCCCCACCAATAACGGCCAAGGTTGTTCTAGCAATCGTCTTTGTTCCAAAGATGGCTTCCCCAATAATAACTGAAGCAAGCCCAATGATAATCATCCCCATACCCATTCCAATATCACTAAACCCGTTATACTGTGCAATCAGTCCACCAGAAAAAGCAACTAAAGCATTAGAAATCCCTAGACCTAGAATCGTTAAATGATCCGTATTTGCAGAAAAACTACGAATCATATTTTTATTATCACCAGTAGCTCTTAGAGCAAGGCCTGTTTCTGTTTTCAAGAAACGATCGATGATTAATTTAATAATAACTGTCACAATCAGCATAAAGAACATGATTGCCCATGTCTTAGGGATAAAGCCTGTAAGTCCAATACTTGATAGTACAGCTCTGATTCCCTCGTCTAGCCCAAGCCCTTTCCAAAATTCTGATAAATGTGTGACAACAGTTGTTTCACGTAAAAGTGAAATATTTGATGTACCCATAATTCTTAAATTGATTGAGTACAAGGCAATCATCATTAAAATCCCTGATAATAATGCATTAATTTTCCCTTTTGTATGCAAAACCCCTGTTATACATCCAGCTATAAAGCCTGCCACAAGTGATGCCAAGGTTGCAATAAAGGGATTCACCCCATTAACAATTAAAACAGCTGAAACAGCAGCACCAGTTACAAAGCTACCATCAACCGTTAAATCTGGAAAATCGAGAATTCGAAATGAAAGGTAGACACCTAGAGCCATAATGGCATAGATAATTCCTGCTTCCACTGATGTAAATAAAGCTGTTGGCATATCTTTCGACCCTTTCTATTAGTAGATAGTCGTTTCTAGAGTTGTAAAATGAAGGAAGGGTCAGCTCCACTCTTAATCATCGTGATGATACTGATTTGGATCAGACCCTACTAAAATCTATTTTCTTATTCGTTCACGTATTCAGCTATATCATCCCATTCAGGTTTAAGTGTAATTCCCATATCCTCAGCTGCTTGTTTGTTGATTTGAAGCCTTAGATTCTGTGGATATTGAACAGGAAGTTCTGTTGCTGTCTTCTCACCAAGTAAAATTTGAGCAGCCATTTCGCCAGCTTCATAACCAATTTCATAGTAATCAAAGCCGTAAGCCGCAAATCCGCCAGCTGCTACTGAATCTAATTCCCCTACAAACAGCGGAATATCCTCATCACTTGCTACTTGAATAACTGAATCTAATGCTGATACGACTGTGTTATCTGTAATAATATAAATAACGTCAGCTCTTCCAATCAATGCTTCAGTTGCTTGTTTAACCTCTGCTGGTGTTGATACAGATACTAATTCAGTAGCCATTCCAGTGCCCTCAAGCTCCTTATTTACAAGTTCAACTTGTGCAACTGAATTTTGTTCACCTGAGTTATAGACCATACCTATTGTCTTTGTTTCAGGAAATTGTTCAGCTATAAATTGAATCGTATTAGGAATGGCATCTGGATGCATATCCGTCGTCCCTGTAATATTTGGACCTGGCTTATCGATTGCTTCAACTAATTCAGCCCCAACTGGATCTGTAACCGAAGTAAAAACAATCGGAATTTCACCTGTAGCATTTAATGCACTTAATGCACTTGGGGTTGAATTTGCAAAGATTAAATCAACACTATCCCCAACAAAGTTATTAGCAATCGTCATATTATTATTTGGATCACCTTGAGCATTTTGGATATCGTATTCTACATCTACACCCTTATCCTCAAGTGCCTTTTGAAAGCCTTCAACAGCCACATCTAAGGATGGATGCTCCGCAATTTGAGTAATACCCACTTTATATGTAGAATCACTTTCCCCACATCCCGCTAATAACAACAAACTCGCAAACGAGCCAACAGCTAACGATTTCCATCCTTTTTTTCTCATCTTAATTCCCCCTGTATGTACTTTTTCTGTCTCTCTCACTTTTATGCTTTTATGCTTTTATGTAGTAAATTATACAGAATATTTCATAAACATCAAGGATAATTTTCACAATGTTTTTGAACACAAAGAAAACATAGTACGAATCATACTATGTTTTCTTAACCCCTTATTTGAAACCGCTTACTTTCAACCCCTAAAAAATAGCTACCTATATAGCTATCTTTTAAACTATCTCTAGTATATCTGCTCATCCCTTAAATGTCCATCCAGATTTAGCAAGAGATATATTTCCTTGAAATGTCTCCCTTGCTTGCTTGAGAAGTATCATATGATTACCGTAATGAGGCAAATGAGTTAAAAGTAGATTCTTAACTCGTGCCTCTTTTGCTATTATTCCAGCCTCTTTACTAGTCATATGGCCCATTTTGGATCCATCTTGTTCAGCATATAAATTGGTTTCACAAATTAATAGGTCTGCATTCCTTGAAAAAGGAATAAAGTCAGTAATGTAGCTAGAATCTGCTGTGAAGACAATTGCAGCTCCTCCTGCCTCAATTCTCAGCGCATAACAAACGGCAGGATGACTTGTTTTCATAAAAGCAATCGAAAATGGACCTACCTTTAAATGTTGATCAGGATCATATGCTTCAGCTCTTGTCACCTTTTTATAAGTTAGATTGGAAAAAGCTTCACCGTCCTCCTGATGTCCATAAATTAACAATTCTTCAGTAGTTTCATCCAAGTAAGACGAGATCAGTCTAGCATATTGTAATGGTCCAATATCAGCGACATGATCATGATGATAATGCGTAAGAATAACGGCATCTAGTTCTGAGATTTTTATATAATTTTGCAGCTGTGCTAGCACACCACTCCCACAATCAACCAATAACTTGAAACCGTCGTGTTCAAACAAATAACCAGAAGTTGCTTCATTAACACCAGGGTAACCACCCCAATATCCGATTACTGTTACCTTCATCGTTATTTACCACCTTTATATAATGATTTTCTTTAAATATTCTTCCCTTAATTGTTAGAATAACTTATCCATATAGGTATTTATATTATTTTACCATTGTTACAAAACAGTCATTGACACTCCAATAACTGTTATAATACAATTGAAGTACAAAATAGATTGGAGGGTTTCAAATGTTAATAAAAAGCACTGAATTCTTCAAAAATCTTCCGGCAAAAAAATGTACTGATTGTGGTAAAGAAATTGCAGAACAACATGAATGCTATGGTAATACGTGTGATAAATGCTTACAAATTGGGAACTGAAATGAAAGAAGTCCTTCAATCAAATTGCTAGACATTTGATTGAAGGACTTTATTGTTTTACCCTTGCTGAAGTAGATTTCGTTCAGATACTCGTATAATCTTTGAACCAACCGTTGATTCTCTTATTACTAACTCTACTGTCAGTACATGCTCTTCACGAGATTGGTTGTTTTTACTATATAATCTTTCAACCAACGTCTCTAACGCAATTGATGCCATTTGCTGAATAGGTTGATGAACAGTCGATATCGTTGGTTGCATTAATTCTGCGATTGCTTGATTATCAAATCCGATAACCGCTAAGTCTTCTGGAATTCTCCAGTTAAACCTCTTCGCTTCGGAGATTATGCCCGCTGCCACTTCATCACCGCCAGTGAAAATAGCTGTTGGCTTATCATTCATTTCTCTAATTCTATGAAACACGTCTTTTCCATCTTGAATACTTGCAGTATCTCTAAAAGCATGTTGCTCATTAAAAGCTAACCCACTCTCGTGTAGCGCTTTCAAAAAACCAATCTCTCTTTTATTGCCAACCTTACTTTGGCTACGACAACAAAAAGCAATTCGGCGGTGCCCCTGTTCTATTAAATGCTTTGTTGCAATATAGCCCGCATATTCCTGGTTTATATGGACCCCAGATACTGTTGCTTGATCGTCTTCTTCATTACACAAAATAATAGGGCCATATTGTAAATAGCCTTCAATCAGCTCCCAGTCATTTTGAATAGAAGCTAAAATGACTCCGTCCACCTGCTTCGTTTTTAAAAGATTTAAATACGTGAGCTCCTTCTTTTTTGAATATCTTGTTTGACAGACAATTAATTGATATCCCCGTTCCGATGCCGCTATTTCCATCGATTCAATTAATTGGCTGTAAAAGGGATTCGTAATTTTTGGAATTAATACGGCTAACATTCCCGTTTTTTGATTACGTAAGCTTCTCGCTGCAGAGTTTGGAACATAGCCTAATTGATTCATTGCATCAACCACTAATTGTCTCTTTTCAATAGATACATAGGGATGATTATTAATCACTCTTGAAACAGTTGTCCTTGACAAGCCTGCTAGCCTTGCAACATCCTCGATTGTCGACATGTTTTTTCTCCTTAAATGTAATCGTTTTCATTTAAGTATAAAATGAATGTGCTATTTAATCAATCACCAATTTGAAATTTTTAGAAGTTTTGCTCATATTTTTTACAGACTTTAAAGAAAAACACCCCTAATCTTGACTATCAGCAAGAATAGGAGCGTCCATTTAATTATTGATTAGGAAATATGTTTTAACACTACTGTTGCTAAACAATCAATAAATTGTTCTTGAACATTTGGCATTTCTGGTCGATAGTAGGCTGCTCCAATTTCATCCGTAACAACCTTACACTCAACGTCATTATCAAATAATACTTCTAAATGATCTGATACAAATCCAGCAGGTACATAAACGAAAGAAGCATACCCTTTTGATTCATGTAATTCTCTCGTTAAATCCTGTACATCTGGCCCAATCCAAGGCTCAGGTGTATTTCCTGCACTTTGCCAGCCAATTTCGTAATTCTTAACACCTGCTGCTTTAGCAATCAAATCCGCCGTTTCTTGAAGCTGATTAGGATAAGGATCACCGGCAGCAATAATTTTTTCTGGTAAGCTATGTGCTGAAACAATCAAGACTGCCTTCTCACGTTCAGCCTCAGACATAGATGAGAATGTCTCCTTCACCTTATCTGACCAGTATTGAATAAATTTAGGCTCATCATACCAGCTCTCAACAGAAATGATTGAAGGGCCACCTAATTTTTCTGCTTCCTGCTTTGCTCGTCCATTATAAGATTTAATACTAAAAGTAGAGAAATGTGGTGCTAATACAATACTTACTGCTTCTTCAATACCGTCCTTATGCATTTGTTCAACCGCATCCTCTACAAACGGTTCAATATGCTTTAAGCCTAAGTACATTTTGAATTCAATTTCGTCCTGTACCTTATTAAGATGCTCTTCGAGGCTTTTTGCTTGCTCCTGAGTGATTTTAGCCAAAGGCGAAATACCACCGATTGCTTTATAACGATCCTTTAGATCTTGAAGCATTTCATCTGATGGTGCTCGTCCATGCCTGATATGTGTATAATACCGTTCAACATCGTCTTCTTTATATGGAGTTCCATAAGCCATAACTAGTAGACCCATTCTTTTCTTGCTCATATAGAAAACACCTCTTAACAAAATAATTCAGGCTTATTTTAACGCAACTAATTGTTCCAATGCGTTATAAATCAGCCTGGGATCCTTCTTCCAAACTATTTATAATCACTTCTATATAATACTTATTATAATTTAATGGATAGAATATGTAAATGATGATGCTTCTTATTTCATAGAATACTCATGAACAAAGGAAGCTAACCTCTTAAGTGTATCTGGGTTAACCTCAGGAAATACACCGTGCCCCAAATTAAAAATATAACCTGGTTGCTTCATGCCTTGATCTAGTATTTCTTTTGTTCTTTCTTCGATTACTTCCCATGGTGCTAATAAAATTGAAGGATCTAAATTCCCTTGAACCGTTTTATTGATTCCCATTTCTCTTGCTTGGCTAATTGGTAAGCGCCAGTCTAGTCCAACCACATCAATAGGAAGATCATTCCATTCAAGTGCTAAATGACTTGCCCCAACACCAAACATAATCAAAGGTACTCCTTCTGCACGTAATTCAGTAAAAATACGGTGCATAACTGGCTTGATAAAATGTCTATAGTCAGCTACATTAAGTGCCCCTACCCATGAATCAAAGATTTGAATCGCACTAACGCCAGCGTCAATCTGTGCTTTCGCATAAGTAATTGTCATTGTAGCAAGCTTATCCATTAAAGCAAACCATGCTTTCGGTTCTGCATACATAAATGCTTTTGTTTTGTTATAGTTTCTTGAAGGACCCCCTTCAATCATATAGCTAGCAATTGTAAATGGAGCTCCAGCAAAACCAATCAATGGAACAGTTAATTGTTCCTCCGTAAGTAGTTTGATCGTATCCAATACATATGGAACATCATCTTTAGGATGAATTTCACCTAAAGCCTCTACATCCTTCAAAGAACGGATTGGATTACTGATAACCGGCCCAATTCCTGACTTTATTTCAACATCCACACCAATTGCAGGTAGCGGTGTCATTATGTCTTTGTAGAGAATGGCAGCGTCCACATTATATTGATCAACTGGTAACTTTGTTACATAAGCACAGACCTCTGGTTGATGCGTAATTTCAAATAAACTATATTTCTCCTTTAATGCACGATATTCTGGCTGTGATCGTCCAGCCTGTCGCATGTACCATAACGGAACATGTTTTGTTTCTTCTCCTTTTGCAGCCTTTAAAAATGTATCATTTGTTATCTTGCTCATTTATTTATCCCCTTTCATAAAAAACAAATTTACTATCTTTATTATGTATTCAAAAAAACATATTAATAATAAGGTTTATTTTCAGAAGTAAAACTTGGCTATCGCCAAGTTTCACCTCTTTCACTATAATTGTTTCTGTTCTCTTTTGCATAGATTCATGCTCAAATGTCACAAAATAGCCAAATATTCAATTCCTAGAAAAGAATTCTGGACGAACCATATTTGAAGGCTTGCCTACTTCATCAGTTTGTGTATTATAAGGAACTACATAATATGATGGAAGAGAAAAGATATTAACATTCTCAAGCTCATAGGCTCCCTCTCCTTCAACACTGGCTATTAATTCATCGTCTGATTCTGTTTTTTTATAAATACGATACTCAACTCTTTCATCATCAGCAGGTGTCCACTGTAAAGAAACAGTAAACAATCCTAATGGACGAAAAGAGATATTAGCTGCTAAGTCGTTAACGTCTGCTAATCGAATTGGCCTTTCTAGCTCTGTCACATCAGAAGGCATTGTGAAGGCTACTTCCTTCGGTAAGCTCGACTTCTCAAGTATATCCTTCATTAAACGGGTAGGAAAGCTACTTCCCTGCTCTAGATGATGCTCCAGATCAGATCGATCATAACCCATCCAAACAGCCCCAACAACAGACGGTGTAAATCCAACAAACCAAGCATCCTTAATGGTACCTTCCTTACCAGGAAAATTCGTTGTCCCTGTCTTTCCAGCTAATGTACCTGAATATTGGCCAGATTTTGCAGTGCCCTCACTAACCACTCCCTCTAGCATCCTTGTCATATACCACGCTGTTTGTTTTGAGAAGACATCCTTTTCCTCAAGGGATGGTTTTCCAATTAACTTCTGATTTCTATCAACAATTTTTGAAATGACATGTGGCTGAACGATTTGTCCGTTTGCGGCAAATGCGCGGTAAGCTTTCGCCATATCAAGCGGAGATATTCCTTCTTCAAGTCCTCCTAAAGCAATTGAAAGTCCATTATCTGGGATCGTAATCCCTGATTTTGAAAGATATTTCTTCCCAGTATCAATACCTAATTGATCTAGCATCCAAACAGCTGGAGCATTGGAGGATTCGAGAAGAGCATCGTACATCGAAATTTTCTCTTTATAGATGTTGTTATAATTTTTCGGCTCATACTCTCCATAAGATAGTTTCTGATCAACTAACATTGAATATGGCTCAAATTTATCTTCTTCAAGAGCTGGACCATATACTGCTAATGGCTTCAAGGTGGAACCTGGCTGGCGATTGACCAATACCCGATTTAAACCCTTTTGCACATAATTCCTACCGCCTATTGCAGCAAGTACTCCCCCTGTTTTATTATCTAATAATACGAAAGCACCTTCAGCATGCTCATCTGTACCAGGAAAGTATGAAGAATCTTGAAAAAGCTGGTATGCTATGTCTTGAACTTCTCGATTAAGTGGCACGGTAATGGTATATCCACCCCTAAGCAGTTCTTCATTTGATAATCCGTAGACAGATTTAGCCTCATCAAACACCATATCAGTATAAGTCAATAACGCAGGATCTGCAGATTGCTGATGGACATCTAACTGAACCGTTTTCCCTTGATATCTTACGGTTTCCTCAGGAGTAACATATCCGCGAGTCTGCATTAGGTTAAGAATAAGATCACGGCGTTCCTTTGCCTTTGTCATGTTAGCGATTGGAGAATAGGTTGATGGTGCTTTAGGGATTCCTGCTAACAATGCTCCTTCATCAACCGTTAATTGATTAACGTCCTTGTTAAAATACAGCTTTGATGCAGATTGTATCCCATAAGCTCCATGCCCAAAGTAAATCTGATTTAAATACATCTCTAACAGTTTACTTTTGCTATATTTTTTTTCAAGGTTAATGGCAATGATTACTTCCTTCGTTTTCCGTAACCAAGTCTTATCATTAGTTAGGAAGACATTCTTAGCTAACTGCTGAGTGATTGTACTTCCACCCTCAACCTTACTTCCTGCAATAATGTCTTTATACAGCGCTCTGAAAACCGCCCTCACATCTATCCCATGATGCTGATAGAATCTTGTATCTTCAACAGCTACGAACGCATTCTGTACATGTTCAGGAACATCATCAATTGAAACAATCTCTCTATTTTCGAGATACAGCTTCGAGATTAACTGCCCCTTTTCATCTACAAGCCTTGTTGCTGAATTCATCACAAGCTTCTTTTCATCTATTACGTAATCCCCAGCATATAGGATGAGAATATAACCAAATAAGCTTAGTAAGATGGTAAATACAATTGCTGCACTAGAAAGTAATAGCTTCTTTTTCATAGTACATGCACCTCCCTTTCATTCGCTGTCCAAATCACTGTGATATCTGTTTCTACGAAATTACAATAGAGGTTGTTTCATAATCATATAGTAAATTCGACAAATTTTGTAGTCTTTTATCTCCTATAGATATTATGACTGTTAAACTTTCACAGTATGTATGATTAAATCAATTATTGTCTAATATTTCCTTAGTGAGAGCTGGTATAATAAATTAAAAATATAAGGAGTGTTAATATGAAGGTTTATATGACACAAGGGACTCCAGAGTATTTAATAAAGCTTGTAAATACCCATCCCAATGAAGCCATCTTTATTTTCCAAAATGATGAACGAGGATTGCTTATCCATGAAACGAGTGGACCTACTCTGTTCAGTGAACCGCGAACATATGAAGTGGTTGATTCAGTTGGAGAACTTATAAATGAGGCATTCGTTGTCTGTAATAATATACCTGTTACTGATGAAGGAAGACCCGTTTTTGAATATCGCTTTAAAAACAGAGCTGGTTCAATTGAAAAAGAACCGGGATTTATCGCCATACGTGTTCTACGTCCACTGAATAGTGATACCTATATTATTATGACTCTCTGGGAGAATGAAGAAGATTTTAAAAAATGGAAGCAATCTAAGGCATTTGAACATGCACATAAACAAAAAAAGACACCGAAAGAAGCTAGCATTGAAAAAACTCATTACCCACGCCCATCGTATGTAACCACTTTTTCAACATATATTGAAGAAAATTAAAATAATCATAGAAAACGGAGGGAATACCCTCCGTTCTTTTTTTCGACAATCTTCGTGACTATTTCCAAGGAAATGCCACATTCTGTATAGAAGTGATTTCGTCCATTTTTCAAGTTTTATGTTGTTAGTTTGTGAATATAATTCAGTGAAGACCCATAGTAAGAACATTTAATTGAGAGGAGGATATTAGTTGGTAAAAACAATTGAGCCATCATTTGTTGCTGAATGCGTGTCAACTTCTGTATCAAAGAAACACATATATGGTGCTGTATTATGTGTTGAAAGTGGGGACAATAATTTATCACTCCTATACGGAGCTGGGAATCTAACTAAAAATAAACCTTATTTTATTGCAAGTGTAACTAAATTATATGTAACAACTGTAATACTTAAATTAAGATCAGAAGGCCACTTACAATTAGACAATAAAATCTCCGAATATTTTTCAGATGAAACCCTACACGAACTCCACATATATAAGGGTAAAGACTACTCCAAAGATATAACTATCAAACATTTAATGTCCAATACGTCTGGAATACCTGACTACTTTTCCTCTGATGCGGTGAAGGAATTAGTGGCAGGAAAAGATCAAAGTTGGGGCTTTGATAGAGTAATAGAAAGTGCCAAACAAAAAAATCGTAAATTTGCACCTGGAAAAAAGACTCAATACTCTGATACAAATTTTCAACTTTTAGGTAGAATTATTGAAACAATAATAAAAAAAGATATCCATACGGTTTTCAAAGAATATATTTTTAACGAACTGAATTTAGTGGATACGTACTTATTTGAGGATGTGGATGACACTCAACCTGCCACTATGTATTATAAAGACAAGGAACTCCATCTACCCAAATATATGTCATCTATTGGACCAGAAGGCGGTATTGTATCAACTGCGAAGGAATCTATGGTATTTTTAAAGGCATTTTTTAATGGACATTTCTTTCCGAAAGAATATTTCATAGAACTTAAAGATTGGAAACTCCTATTTGGCCCAGGATTATTCTTTTATGGGGTTGGAATTGCAAATCAACCTATATCTATAAAAGAATTAAAAAGTGGTTTGATAGGGCATTGGGGGCAAACAGGAGCTTTTTCATTTTACCATCCAGGGACTGACCTATATTTTACAGGAACGACTAATCAATTTTTTGGGCAAAATGCCGCAGCGGGGATGATGTTAAAATTAATCAAAAATAAGAAGTGAAGAGTATATATCTAATTTGGATTAATCAGACCAAGACGCTTCCCAGCCGCTCTTCAGAACATAAATCCTTGCTAAATATAACAGCGGAAGGTGATAACACCTTCCGCTATGCTTTTTATTTTAATCGCTGTTCAATTACAGCAGTTGGAAAATAATCCCCATATTCATTTGTTTCTTTCTCCGAATGATTCATACTTATTGTACCTACATCTACAAATTCAACAGTCAAGGTTTCCCAATCATCACGTTTTAACAACTCGTCTGACAGCTGGCTATACCTATTTACTGCTAAAACATCAGCTTCAAACAACTCACCTGGAGCGATTTCTATCATTGCTTTAATTTCTCCATTTTCTACTTCTACACTTATTAATTTATCTTGTGCCCCAAGAGATGTATAATCAATCATTTCTTTAGCTTCCTCTAGACTGATACTCGTTTGTAGTTCCATAATTTCTTTATCTTGATCAGTCGTATCATTACAACCTGATACAACCATACTAAGAAAAAGCAAAACAAATATTCTCTTAAACATTGATTTCCTCCTACAAAATACATTGTAGGTATATTCTCTTATATTTCAATAGCTTAATCAATGAATAGTAGAGATGATACAATAAATTCTTATCCCCAAACCTTCACATAATTTTCACCTTTTTGAAATTGAGCGATTGGCCCCAATACACTCCTTGCTTCTCGTTGATTACCCAGAAAATCGATATCCAGAATTAATTCACTTCCATCTGGGTTCTCAAATTCCGCATCAACTATACGTACTCTTTTTAACGTTTTTGTGGATGGAATGTCTCCAAGTAATCTCTCAAAATCTTCGGGTAGATTAAGATGGAGATATACTTCATTTCCAGACTCCACAATTTTAATTTGCGGATTAAATTGATCTGCTTCGAGTTTCTCGTTTTCTCTTGCGAATGGTTTCGCACCATTGAAGTACGCATTACGGTTTATATACACTGGCTGTTCTACTTTATTAAAGGACTGATGATCTCCATCTTCTTGATGTACAGTCTCGATATATTCCTCAAGAGATGTTGGATAACCATTATAGTGAGAGGTACCAACATTTTCTAGATTCACATCACCAATAAAGATATTGTTATAGAATCGATCATCTCCCCCGTATACTGGAGCAAAACCAGCCACTTCTGTACTATGCGGCACATGATATGGCGTTGCACGATCAAGCATTTTACGATGAACCATTTTTCCGCGAATGATATTGTTAATATAAGCTCCACCTTGTGCATGGTTATCTAGCGCATAGTCTGCGGTTAATATATTATGATCAACAATATATGGACCACTGCTCACCTCGACAAACAAGTCACGGTTATTCCGATAATACAAATTTCTGCTTACTCTTGTACCTTGTGTCTGCCAATCTAGCCAAGTTCCTAACGAACAATCATGAATACGATTATCATGAATTTGCACATCAATTGCTGCATGCAACTTAATACCAGCTATCTCATGGCCATAGAACTCCCGCTTTAAAGCAATGTTATAAATATGATTATTATAAATTTCACTAAATACACAACCTAGGTGACCAACAATACCATTTTGACCACAATCATAAATCGTATTATTACGAATAATATGGGAGCCGATTTTTTCTTTACTCCATCCTATTTGTCTAGCAGAAAAGACGGATTCTAATTGATATTGATAGCCTGGCTTATCTTTACGGATCGTACGATAATTATGACCTGTCGAAGCCTCCTTACCAATACTAATCGCACTACATTTTGCATCATGGATAATGTTGTCCTCGATAATCCAGCCTTTACTCCAATGAGGCCCGATGAGTCCTGGCTGATCAGCTGTTGGTGGAGTCCAAGGAGTAGCTGCTTGAGCCATTTCAAAGCCTCTTACCGTAATATAATTAATGCCAACTTGTTCTGGATAAAAACACGCTTTTCGTACATTGATTTCAACTAATTCCTCATTAGGATTAGCGTCATGAAAATTTGCATAGATGGTCGTATACTTTTCATCTACTTCCGCATACCAAACGTATTTCGTTTGTTCTTGGTTTGATACAGGTACAACCGTATTCGTCCAATGATCTAACACCTGCATTTTCACTTCAGGATTTTTCAACTGTTCAAAGGTTTCAGCCTCATAAAAAGACATACCATTTAAATAAACATCACCAAGATGTCTTCCAGGATTATACACAACCCAGTCACCGAAAATCTCTTCTTTGTATGGATTAAATTCACCGAAAAACGTATTAGCTAATTTGACTTCCCAAATCGTTCCGTCTACTTGTTTCCAATCTTGAATTTGCTCTGAGCCTTTGATTACTACCTTTTCACCTACAGCTGCTTGATATGTAACTCTTCTATACTCACTTAATCCCGAATGCTTTGGTTTTACCCATTCACGATATTCTCCCTCATGGACAATAATTGTATCTCCTGCGACCGCAACAGAAGCGGCTTTATTGATCGTCAAGAACGGATTCTCTTTCGTTCCTTCAGCAGTATCAGAGCCATTCTTTGCAACATGATATTCAAAAGTCATTTTAGTTCCTCCTTCATATAATCACAGCTAGCTTTATTATAGGAGTAAAACTAAAGCTATTTCTATTCAAAACATAGTATAATGTAAGACAATATTGGTGTTTATTTTCAGGAGGGTGAAACTTATGTTTTTTTTCGAGCATCATGGTGTTGAGGAAAAAGAATCTTTTCAAACTTTTAAATCAGTTAATCAAACCTTTCCTTTACACTTTCACCGTGCTTACGAGCTTATCTTCGTCAATGAGGGAGAATTGATTGTTACGATTGACCATAAAGAGTATATAATGCACCAAAATGACATCGCTTTCATTTTTAATAATCAAATGCATGAGTTTAAAACATTGAATCAGTCCGATATTACAATTGTTATCTTTTCACCTGAATTAATTGGGCATTTTTTTATGAAATATAAGGGCTATGTTCCTGAAAATAATGTTATTCACATAAATGATATCCCCAATTTAACTATACTAGATTCGATATATCGTCAAAAAAGCTTTCTATATGATATTTGTGGAAGACTCGTCGATCATACATCATTCATTCCAGTAGAGCATTCATCTAAAACAAAAGTCTTACATAAAATTCTACTTTATGTTGATCAAAATTATAGTGAGGATTGCACACTAAAGGTAATTTCTAAACAATTACAATACGATTATGCTTACTTGTCAAAACTCTTTATTCAGATGGCAAACATGAGTTTCACTGAATACTTGAATCATTATCGAATATCACAGGCTTGTTATCTATTAAAAAATAGTCAGCAATCTATTAGTGAAATTGCATTAAATTGTGGTTATAATAACCTGCGATCGTTCAATCGTAATTTTAAAAGAGTAACTAACCACTCACCTAGTGGATTTAGAGAATTATCGTAATACATAGCTTACAGTGCGCCTGCATCACAATAACTAATACAAAATTAAATGAATCTCTTTTCCTTCCTTACCTACCTGACCCCCAAATACAGAATCTTATTTCCGTATTTTTATATAAACTACAGAAGGAGAGGAAGTTATGATTAAACGAACATTGAAGCTTGACCATGAAGAAATTGATAAACTCCTTGAATTCATTGATAAAGATCGATTTAAGGATATAAAATGGACATTTGTAACTGAAGAGGAAATGGAATCTTTATTAGATAACCCTCACGCATTATGAACGAACATCGCATACATGTAATACTTACTAATGATTTTCTCATGAAAACAATACCTAAATATCTTCATTTGGCTGAAGGTGAGTTCAAAAGCTCTCTTTCAGCCTTTTCTTTTCTAATCGTTATAGGGAGTATTTTTATAGTACCAGCTATTAATACTTGGTATTATTGTGAAAATTCAGTATAATATTAGTATTCCAGCTATTAGAAGGGACTGAAGAGTATATGGAAAGGAAAGTGGCTTTTGTAACAGATAGCACTGTATATTTATCAAAGGAGCTACAAGAACATCCTGATGTATATGTGGTACCTATTGTAGTAATATCAGAGGGGCGTGAGTACGAGGATGGGATTGACTTATCATCTGAACAGTTATATGACATCATCCGTAACAACAAAGAAGTCCCTAAAACATCGCAGCCATCAGTCGGACGATTTGTTCAATTATATGAACAACTACAAAAAGAGTATGATTATGTGATTTCAATTCATGTCTCGAGTAAATTAAGTGGCACTGTATCAAGTGCAGCTGCTGCAACAAATCATGTTGATTTAGAGATTGAAATCATTGATTCCCTTTCTATTTCATACGGAATGAGTGAACTTATTCTTAAAGGCATACAATTAATTGAACAAAATCTAGAAATAAAGGATGTAGTTACCCAACTAAAAAAACAAGTAGCAACCTGCAATAATTTTGTTTTAATTAGCCAATTAGAGCAATTATATAAGGGTGGAAGAATGTCAGGGGCACAATTTTTACTTGGTAATCTCCTTCAAATAAGACCAATTCTTACGATTAACCCTGAAGGAGAGCTTGGATTATTTGATCGTGTTCGATCAGAAAAGAAAGCGTTATCAAAAATAATCGAATTATTAAAACAATCTTGTGAAGAGCATCATGTGAAACAAATTGGCATCATGCACGGCCAATTTCTAGAAAAGGCAATGGAAATAAAGCAAAAAATAGAAGAAGTAATTCCAGAAATTCATATTGTTATAGGAGAGGTTAGCTCCTCCATTGCTGTTCATGCAGGAGAAGGAGCAATCGCTCTATTTTGGTATCAGGAATAGCTTAATGAAAACAAAAAGCGCAGGCTCAATTAAACTGAACCTGCGCCTTATCATTTCTAAAATAAATTCTCTATAAACACTCTTATGACATCTGCTCCACCAATAAATGTCCCTAGAGAGCTACCAATGTTCGCTAAAACAACAATTAACAGAATGCGACTCACCTTGTTTCTCCAAAATCCTTTTACACTAAATACATCCTCTGAAATGGTTTCAAAGTCCTTCACACTTGGTCTACGGATATAAGCCTGTGTTAGTCCAGCAAACCACCCCGCTGCTAGAAGTGGATTTAAAGACGTAATTGGCGCCGCCAAAAAGGCTGTAAGTATCGTAAGTGGATGCCCCATCGCAATTGCCGCTCCTATTGCAGATAAAGAGCCATTCCATAATATCCAGCTAATGGTTTGAGAAAGACCAGCAGATGGATTAGCAATAAATGTATAAGCAATAATCGCTAAAATCAGAACTGGAATACTCCACCCAATAATCTTAGGAAGCTTTGATTTAGGAGGTAACGTTGTTAAGCTAGCAATATCTTGTTCTTTTTTGATTTCTTCTTTAATCCCTGGTACATGAGCTGCCCCTAACACGGCAACTATTTTCTCCCCTGGTGCATGTTTAATTTTATGAGCTAGGTACTGGTCTCGCTCATCAATTAAAGGTGTTTTTAAACGCGGAAATGTTTCCGTGAATTCATTTAGCAGTGAGTTAATCATGTCCTGGTTTTTCATTTTTTCTAATTCTTCTTCTGAAATAGTTTCTTTACTAAATATGCTAGCAACAACCTGACTCAAAAGGATTGCCTTTCCCTTCAGTCCAATACTACCCCAGATTCTTGCAAATGTAATTTGAATATTTCGGTCAGCTAAGACAAGCTTCGCGCCTGTTTCCTTTGCTGATTCAATTCCCTGGATCATTTCTTGTCCAGCTTTGATATCTAATTGATTAGCCATTCGGTTTTGAAAGGAAGAAATGGCCAAATTGATTAACAGCAATGAAGCCTTTTTCTGTTTAATCACCTGAATAATATCCATGTCCTTCCACTTACTACCTTCAATAATCGACTGGTACCTTTGTTGATCTAATTCAACACAAACAGAATCAGGTCTTTCCGCTTCAATCACTTCTTTAACCTGTTCTGCACTATGTTTTGATACATGCGCAGTTCCAATAAGTATATACTCTTTTCCATCTAACTGAATTCTCGTAATGTTTTCCTCAACCATAGATACCTTCCTTTAATAGGCCAACATGCCATCTATTAAAACAATCATCATCAAATACTTTTTCATTTGTCTATTATAGCATGAACCATCATGTGAATGGACGACTATTATGATTTGTTCCTGGCTAATCCTTGCTTCAACATATTGATTTCCATTCTATAGTTGTTCAAGGCTTCCTCGTTGGACAAATCTTTTGCGAATCTCTCTACGAAATTTCGAAAAGTGACAGATGAGATAATTTGAATCACATAATATAATTCTTTCTCTTCATTTATATTTAAAGTATCTTTATTGATATAAGAGCTGATTTCCTGAAAGCTCCTACTTGCACTATGATGATCCCTAAAAATACCAGAAAACTTGTCTTCAACCTTGTAGGTCATATTCAAGAAGATATTCCTCAACAAGTAGAAGTTCTCTTCTTCTTCGATGATTAATGTAAACACTTCTATCATCGTTTCAAATAAATCCCCTTGATGCTTTTTCAATATGGTGACAAATTGGTTATTCAAATCAAATACAAATTCACTTATTAAAAAGTAATAGGCATCTTCCTTGTCCTCAAAGTATTGATAAAAACTCCCACGAGGTATTTTTGCTTGCTTGACGATATTGCTTATAGATGCTTCATAAAAAGGAACTCGAGAGAACTCTTTCTTTGCTGCTTGAATTAGTTTTTGTTTCTTATCGTCAGGTAAATTATGGAATGTTATTTTCGGCAAGATTGACACCTCCTACTTAAATGATTTATTTCATATTTAACTTATCAGTGTTTAGGTTTAAGAACATACTTGGAAGATTGAGCTTCATGTTATCAATTAGTAGCTCACCAAAACTCTCTTCATTACCTAATTCTGCTTTCAACGTGTTCATTTCCTTATGAATTTTCTCCATTTTTATATCAAGTAATGCCGCGGATTCTGCTGCTTCCTTCAATTCATCCTTCATACTCTTAGGTATTTCTTTGTTGTATTTATAATAGATTTTGTGTTCAAGACTCGCCCAAAAATCCATGGCAATTGTACGAATTTGAATTTCCACATAGATTTGCTCTTCTCGGTCTGACATGAAGATAGGAATTTCAATAATTAAATGGAGACTTCGATATCCATTAGGTTTTGGATTTTTAATATAGTCCTTGCATTCAATCACCTTGATGTCCTTCTGCTTCTCAAGCATATTTTTAATCTCGTAAATATCAGAAATAAATGAGCAGTTGATCCGAATCCCAGCAATATCTCTGACATTTTCTTTGATTGATGGTAATGAAAGGCCATATCCCTTTTTTTGAACCTTTTTCAAAATACTTTCTGGTGTTTTAAGACGTGAACTGACGTGTTCAATTGGACTATAGTCATGGATAAACTCAAACTCTTGTTTTAATATATCAATTTTTGTATTCACTTCATCAAGGGCAAATTTATAGGCCATCATGAATCTGATTAGCTCTTTTTTTAGTTCTTTAATATTCAATAATGGATTTGATTGTAGATTTTTCACTTCGACGGTTCTCCTTTGTCTAAATCAGTGATTTAGATATTATGAACAAATTGTGACAACGTGTCACCTTACACTTTTAATACTATATGACAATGTGTCATCTGTCAAGATTCCCCCGTTATTTCAGTAATCAACAAATCGTTTTATATTTAGAGTCAGACTACCTATCGTACAAAAAAAAACCTACCTTTTATGTATTCTGAAAAGGTAGGACCAAATATGTAATTTATAGAATAGGTGATAACAGTCTAGAAATCGCTTCTTTGAATTTTATGAGATATGAGCGCTTCCGATAGCGTTCTATTGTTAACTTCGAGCATACTTGTCTGTCTTTCTCAAATAATTCATAAAGCTGAGTAGCAACCTTCTGATCGTAAACGGTCGCATTCACTTCAAAATTCAATTTAAAGCTACGTGTATCAATATTTGTGGTTCCGACTGAAGCTACTTCTTGATCAACCACAATGGTTTTCGCATGCAAAAATCCTTTTTCATAAAGTAAAATTTTTGCACCATATGATAATAATTCACCAGCATATGCCCATGTAGCCCAATAGACAAACGGATGATCTGGCTTATTGGGAATCATAATATGTACATCAACGCCAGACAATAAAGCAATTTTGCAGGCATCCATAAAGCTTGAATCTGGTATGAAATATGGCGTTTGGATATATACACTTTTTTTAGCGGACAGAATTAATTTGATATACATATTCTTAAGGTGCTCTGTTTCTGAATGTGGTCCACTTGCAACAATTTGCACTGGACTCATACCTTTACTCTTCTCTGACTGAAAAGAGAATTGCTTAATATTTACCTTTTGTTGTTTCGTTGCTTGATTCCAATCCAGAATAAATCTTCCTTGAATCTCATTAACGGCACCACCCATTATTTTAAAATGAGTGTCTCTCCAATAACCAAATTTTCTTTTTAGACCTAAATACTCATCCCCAACGTTAAAACCACCAATATAGGCGATCTTTCCATCAATGATACAAAGCTTGCGATGGTTACGATTGTTTATCCGAAAATTCACTAATTTAAGAAACGAAGGAAAAAACACTCCTACCTCTCCATCATGAGCTCTGAGCTCTTTAAAGAACGAACGTGAAATGGTTCTAGATCCAAAACCATCATAGAGAATGCGTACTTTCACACCTTCTTTTGCTTTTTTGACAATTGCATCTCTCAACTTTTTCCCTAAAGAATCGCGTTTAATTATATAGTATTGAATATTAATTTCTTTTTTTGCTTGACTAATATCATCAAACAAAGAATTAAATTTGTCATGTCCATCATTGAAAATCACAATATCGTTATCCATTGAGACTAGTGAATTTGATGAACTTAAATTCAACTGGATTAAATCAGAATATTTATTGATTAATTCGTGATCACTTAATTTATTATCTTTTAATTCTTCCAATTGTTTATCGACAACAGATTGGAGATAGGCGCTTTCCTCACTTGATAATTTGTAGAAGTTCTTCTTTTTTAATTGCCTGCCAAGAAAAATGTATGCAACAAACCCAAGTAATGGAACAAAATAGATAATCATTAACCAAGCCCAAGTGGAGCCAATTGCTCTCCTTTCAAAAAAAACAACAACTGCAGCTAGCAAAATATTACCAAACGTAATAATCGAAATAATCATTGTAATTAAGTTACTTAGCTCCATACATACATCCTCTCGAACTCCATTTTAAAATCACTTATATCTTGATATTATATTACCACTAATTCATTGAAATAGACTAACAGTCCACACAAAAAACCCTACAAGATGAAATATCCTGTAGGGTTTTCAGATTTAATTTTCTACGACTTCTTTACGGTTTTTCTTAAATAACTTAGATAAAACTTCATATACGATTGGCACAACAATTAATGTTAATAATGTTGAGCTTGTTAATCCACCGATTACGGTAATACCTAGTCCTTTTGATATTAAACCACCACCACCAGATCCAATTGCCAATGGCATGAGAGCACCGATGGTTGCAATAGCCGTCATTAAAATTGGGCGTAGACGAGTTGCCCCAGCTTCAAGAACTGCATCACGCATACTCATACCTTCACGTTCCATATGAATAATCCGGTCTACAAGGACAATAGCATTCGTTACTACGATACCAATTAACATTAATAATCCCATCATTACAGAAACTGAAATCGTTTCACCTGCAATTAATAACCCTACAAATGAACCAATTACTGCAAATGGTAGAGAGAATAGAATCGCAAATGGTGCAACCCCTTCACCAAATGTAACTACAAGAATGAAATACACGATTGCAATAGCGGCAAGCATCGCTACTCCTAACTGTGTGAAGGTTTCTGTCATATCAGCAGCAGCACCAGCCACACCAATTGTTACACCATTAGGTAAGTCTAACTTATCAATAGCTGAATCTACTTCTGAAGTTGCTTTAGAAATATCATCACCAATGATTGTACCTGAAACGGTTGCGTAGTATTCACCTTTACTACGTGCAAGTGTATTTAACGTTGTACCTTCTTCTACAGTAACCAAATCAGACAGTGGCATTGTCGTACCCATTGCAGTCGGTACCTGAGTTGCCAAAATATCTTCAATTGATTTAGGTTGTTCTTCCTGCTTTTGTTGAACGATAACTTCTAAAGTATTACCGTCCTTTTCAACAGAAGTTAATACTTCTTTTGTTCTATTAGGGCTTAACATCATCACAATTTGTCCTGTAGTTAAACCATATTGTAATAATTCATCTTGTTCTACTTTGAAGGTATATTCAACATAAGCCTCTTCAGCACTAGAAGAAATATCCTTTAAGCCTTCATTTTCATGCATAATGTCTTCTACCATATTTACAGCCTCGTTTAGCTTATCTAAATCTTCACTGTAAAATGTGTAGCTTACTTCATTCGTAGGCATTGACATTGACGTAAAGTTCTGGCTTTTCCACTCACCTGATTGGTTAATGGTAAAGACATACTCTTCAATTTCATCACGAACCTCCGCAAAATTATCCATTTCTGGGTCAAAGATGAGGTACATTAATGCACCATCGCCTCCACCACCCATCATAGCTGCCATTGGATCTCCACTGTCATTGACAGATAATTGAACAATATCAATATCTTCATGCTTTAATAGCTCTTCTTCAACAACTTCAATGTTTGATAATGTTTCTTCTGATAATTCACCAGTCGCTGGAGTATATGTTAAGTACATTACTTTTTCTTCTTCACTACCCATGAAGCTAAAGCCAATGAAAGGTGTTAACACCAAACTACCAGCAAGCAGTAGAACAGAAATAATGGATGTTATTACCTTGTGATTTAATGTCCATTCCAAAATTCCCTTATACCAATTAGCTAACTTGCCAACTTCTTTATGACTGCTTTCTGTCTTTTCACTATAGAGTTTCTTCTTAAATAAGTAGTGAGATAATGCTGGCACCACTGTTATCGCAACAAGTAAGGAAGCACCAAGTGCAAATGTCATTGTTAATGCAAATGGCATGAATAATTCTCCAACCATTCCACCAACAAAGATTAATGGAGCAAATACAGCTACCGTTACCAATGTTGACGAGAGAATTGGTTTGAACATTTCAATTGTCGCTTCACGAACAAGTGCACGACCAGTCAACTTCTCTTCTTTTAAATGCAATCGACGATAAATATTTTCAACGACGACAATTGAGTCATCAATTACCCGTCCTATTGCAACGGTTATCGCACCTAATGTCATGATATTTAATGTAATACCCATCCAATTTAATAACAGTAACGCCATGAAAATCGAAACTGGAATAGAGATGATGGATATAATCGTTGATTTGAAATCACGGAGGAATAATAGAATGATAAGTACTGCAATTAATCCACCAAATAATGCTTTTTCAATCATTGTTGTCACTGACTCTTCGATCGGTGCACCCTGGTCAAGTGTTACATCAATAATTAAATCATCCACTCTAGCCTGCTCATCTTCTATTAATTCTTTCACACTATTTACAACACTAACTGTATTTGCTTGTTGTCCTTTGACTATTTGAATAGCAATTGCATCTTTCCCATTAGTACGAGAGACAGATTGTACTTTTCCAACAACTTCAATTGTTGCAATCTCACTAAGCTTTACAAATGGTGTTGGATTCGTTTCTGACGGTGTAATTGGAATAAGCATATCCTTTAGTTCATCTGCTGTCATGAACTTACCATCAATCGCTACAGCTTGTTCCCCTTCTTCAAACTCATACATACCTAATGAAACTGATAGGTCACTTGCTTGAATCATTTGTTTGACAGAGTCCTCTGTTAAGCCAAGTTCAGCCATCTTGTCTTCGTTATATGTCAACTCAACTTCTTCAATATGCTGACCTGTGATTGTTGCTGATGCAACACCCTCAATTTTCTCTATTTTCGGAAGTATTACCTCTTCTACTGTTGAAGTTAATTCAACAATATCCTCGCCCTCACTACTTACACTTAATGCTACAACCGGCATCATGTTCATGCTTATTGCTGTAATGACTGGGCTCTGTGCTCCTTCTGGTAGAGTCACAGAATCTAAAGCAGCCTCTAGTGAACGCTTTGCCTCATCCATGTCTTCACCATACTCATATTCCACTTGAATACTCGACATGTTTGAATATGAATTTGAATAAACAGATTTAACACCTTCTAAACCTTCAACTGCTTTTTCTAATGGTATGGATACATCCTCCATCACTTGCTCTGGAGTAGCTCCAGGATATACATCCATAACCATTAAATATGGAATAGAAATATTAGGAATCGTTTCCATGTTCATTCGTGTACCTGAATAAATACCAGATACTGTTATAATAATTGTTAGCAACCAAACCGCTAGTTTATTCTTTAGTACAAAATTTACTATAGCCTTCACATTTACACCTACCCTAAATTATCTTGTTCAACTCAATTACTTATATTAATGACTAGTCAGTCAGTTGTCAATCATTAAATTCCGGTACACATTGACCACGTAGTCAATATATTAATAAAAATAAACAGATAAACACATTTTAATTCAAAAATGTGTTTTTACTCTGGAAACTTTGTCCACTCACTTTCACTTTACTTTCATAACATATATTGTGCATTACAAAGTTACAGCCTGCTCATTACTCCTCTGATAGGAAGCACAATCGCCAGGTGCTTCCTTTTTTTCTTAATTTGAACAAGAAAAAGACTGTTGAGAAAAACTCAACAGCCTCATTTGATTTAATCACTCAGCATCTGTACTACTAGCATCAGTCGTAACTGGTAATGATTTATTCGTATAATTGAATTCAGTACGATCTACTGGACTAAACTCTTCTGGTGTATAGAAACGCAATAAGTCTCCTTCAACAAGGCGATCAGAGTATCTTAATTTCATCTCTGCAAATTCTTTTAATCGGTGAGCCTCTTCCGTTTCTTCTAATTCTATGCCAGTTGTTGAATCAAAGAATTTCCCAGTTGTATAAGTTATCTCAGGTCCAACAAAGTCACCATTTCTAAATGGAATTAATTCATCATGATCCTCTGATAATAAATCTGTACCAAATTGTACATACTGTTTTGTATCTATACCTAACAAGTGCATTAAAGTTGGAAGTAGATCAATCTGACCACCATATTGATGCATCTTGCCACCTTCCATACCAGGCACACGGATAAATAAAGGAACACGTTGTAAACCTGCACTTTCAAACTCAGTAATCTCTTTGTCTAACACTTTTGACATCGCACGATTATGATTTGCTGAAATTCCATAATGATCACCATACATAATAATCATCGTATTATCATACAAACCAGATTCCTTAAGATAATCGAAGAATTGCTTTAACGCCTCATCCGCATAACGGGCAGTTTGGAAGTAGTTATCTACAGACCTATTACCAGTTGTATGTGGCTCTATCGTTGTCAACTCTTGATCCATTGAATAAGGATAATGGTGAGTAACAGTAATGAACTTTGTATAGAATGGCTGTGGTAATGATTCAAGTAATGGAATAGATTGTTCAAAGAACGGCTTATCCATTAAACCATACTCAGCAAGGTCATCTGGATTCATATCGTAATAACTAGCATCAAAGAAATGATTGAAACCAAATGATTTATAGATTTCATCACGATTCCAGAACGTTCCATTGTTACCATGGAACACGGCTGAAGTATATCCCTCTTGTCCTAAAATCGCCGGGGCTGCTTGATACGTATTCATCCCTTTTGTAGAGAATGCAGATCCTTGTGGCAGACCATATAATGAATTTTCTAAGATAAATTCCGCATCAGCAGTTTTCCCTTGTGCTGTCTGATGGAAAAAGTTATCGAAATACATTGTATTCTGCTCTCTAGTTAATGAATTTAAAAACGGTGTTACTTCTTCACCATGTAGCTCATAATCAATCAAGAATGACTGGATAGACTCAAGGTGTAGGTAAATAACATTCATTCCTTCAGCTGCTCCAAAGTATTCAGAATTAGGCGCTGCATAATTTGAACGAGTAAAGTTCATGACTTCAGTAACATCATTACTATCAGCCATTGCACGTTTTGCAGATGCTTTCGTACTTTGTACAGCATCATAAATTGTGTAGTTATACATACCCAAATATTTCACAATATAATTTCGATCAAAAGTTCTTGTTAATAATTGTGGGCGATCTGCTTCAGCTAATCCTAGGTTAACAGACATAATAAGAATACTAGAAATAAACACGGCAGCAACGTTTCTACGTTTTACTAGTGAAATAGATTCTTTTCTTAGTCCAACACCTAGCACAATAATAATTAAAATCATAGTATCTAAGAAGAAAAGGAAATCATAAGGCTTTAAGAGTGATGTGACACTACCACTTACATCAGAAAAGTTCTGAGTCTGAGTCAAAGTTGGTAATGTAATGAAATCACTGAAAAAGCGATAGTAGACACTATTGGCAAATAATAGAAAACTCATAAATATATTAATTGCAATGAGCCAAATATATTTTCTTTTACCTTTTGCTAGTAGAGCAAGTCCAAGGAAAAATAAAGACGAGCCAAGAGGATTTAAGAATAGTAAGAATTTCTGCATACTATTATCAATTCCTAAATTAAATTCGTTCAGCTGAACTAAATAGGTTTTTATCCATAGAAAAATCACAGCTAGAAAGAAAAGGCTCATAAAATTATTTTTCGTTTTTATTTTGTTATACAAATTTTTCATAATTTTACACCTCTCCATATTATAGTGTTAAGAATTTGTAAATAGAATCTAAAGTTTTTGTATAAATTGTGATGACTAAATAGATATTAACTGTTTCTATGAAAAAGTCAAGATGCGCACAATTACCAATTTTGTTCCAATCTCTTTATTACTCTAAATGTAAACACTTACAAAAATATTTTCATAATCACTATAAAATCTTAAAAAAAATAACTCTTTTAAAAAGAGTTATTCGAGTTATTTTGTATTTTTAATAGGAGTGACAACAGCATATAAACTTTCGGTTGGATCTGAGACATTAAATTCGATTACTTTATAGCCAGAGATGGTTACTAGACTCTCTTTGTCATTAGTTATCTTTACTTGAGTTTCACTCATTGCTTCTCATCCTTTCTATATTATGACCAAAGTCACTATATGCAAATTGAAACCAATCTGTGACAGTAACCTTATTATTTTTTAGTCAATAAAAAAAAGACCTGATAAAGGCCTTCTTAGATAAAGAAAGTAACAATAATCATTAATGAAAATACAATCATTAGGTAATTAATTGAGTAAACAAACATCCTTGTCGCCCATTTGTGGTCAGAAATTTTTCCGAATCCTTTTAGAGCTATAACCATCCATACAAGCGTAAGGATGATCGTTGCAGTTATAAAGAAGAACCCCAACTCCAAAAAGAAAAACGAAGAAGCTAAAAGTGGAATTAAATAAAGAAAGGATTGTATTTTTGTTCTTCTTATACCAGCTACAACAGGAAGCATTGGTACTCCTGCTGCGCGATATTCCTCCACTCTTCTCGTTGCAAGCGCATAAAAATGCGGAGGTTGCCAGAATAACATCATCAAAAATAAACCAATTGCGATTGGATGTGTTAAATCTCCTGAAATCGCACCCCAACCAATTAATGGCGGAACTGCACCAGATAAACATCCTACCTCAGTGTTCCAAACCGTCCTTCTCTTTGTTAGCATTGTATATGCAAACACATAAAAAATAAAACCAAGTAAACCCATCACACCAGCTATTGTTGAAACAGTAAATAAGATAATCAACCCTACAGTCGTAAATAAGATTCCTAGCCATAAGGCGTGCAGCGGGTGTACTGTACCATTTACAGTTGGTCGTTCTAGCGTCCTAGACATTTTCGAATCAATGTCCCGATCATAATAATTATTTATTGCACATGCTCCACCAATCACAAGGCCAGCACCAATTAAAGTGAAAATAGCTGTCAAAATGTGATCAAGAAACATCAATTTATTTACATAAAGAGCTAAATAAAAACCTACAAACACCATAAATACATTGGAATTAATAATTCCTGTTTTTATTAGTTTGCTAAAGGCTGCCCAAGAAATCCTTTCACTTGTCACTATTGTTTTGTTGATAGAGCTATTCATATCACTCATACAGACTCTCCTTTAGTAGTAGTAAATAAGAAAATACTCGTGTCTTGTTGTCTATACCTCTAAATGTAGAAACAAGTGAATCATGAATATTACCCTAGTACATTGTACCTCAAACATATGATAACATCCTAGTTCTATCTATTGAATGACAAACTTTTGTCACATTTAAACTCCAAAATAAGGTAGCTTATTTAACTATACTAATTAAAATAGGTAGCACAATAAACGAAGCAATTGTACTCCAAAGAATCGTTTTTGAAACAAGTTTTGGTGAAGCATTAAATTCCTCTGCTAACACAACCGCATTTACAGCAACCGGCATACAAGCCAAAATAAATAACACGGTGAAAAGAGAACCCTGAATTTGTAGGATTGATAAACAAATCCATGCCATTATAGGGGCAATGATTAATCGAATGGTCAAGCCCGTCCAAAATGCTAGCTGAACCTTTGATTCTAATCTGTCCGTCTTCACCTTCATCATTTGTGCACCTAATATCGCCAACACAACAGGAGCATATGCACCTGCAATCATTGACATTCCTGATTCAAGTCCACTTGGCAGCTGTATATGAAACCCTTTTAGAATTAGAGCAGTCATAGCAGCATAAATAGCTGGTAGGGAAAACACTTTTTTTATCGCACCTTTAATGGTAAATTCGGATCTGGCTGCGAAATAGATTCCAATTGTATTGACAATAATCATTTGAAGGATGACGTACACTGATGCCTTTTCCAAGCCAACTTGACCTAATGTTAACAAAATAAGCGGAAGTCCATAATTGACACTGTTTGTAAAAGTAGAAATCAGTGTCATTCCTGCCCCTTCAGCTGGAGACAGCCTTAACGCCTTACTTAATAGTACAGCTACTCCCCAAAGTAGTAACAGATTAAGAATGGAGAATGCAACTGTTTTATATACATCATCCATTACTATATCTACTTTATATAACGTATCAAAAATAAGACCAGGAATTAAATAATACAATAGTAGAGTTTGTAGGGGCTTTGTATCTAGGTTTTTATAACGAGTTAAAACGGCACCGACAATTACTGGAATTGAAAGGGGAATAATTGCTTGCAATAGAATCGAAATCACAGATTGAAACACATATAGGACCTTCTTTCAAAATAGATTCATAGAGTCATATTTATTCTAACAAAAATAAGATGATTTCGAAAATTATACGAATTCACCTCAAATAGTCCTATGGATCACAATCACTATGTGATTATAGGACTATCATAAAAATTATGAATGAGCTATGAATAAGTTATTTCTAGATCGGTCATTATATCTTTTCATCTTTAGCAAATCGACAAACAGAATATCTCCTTTTTCAAGTGGACCAATTTCTTTGTATTTCTCATCATTCAATTCAACTTCAAAAAATTCTCCTGTATCCAGCCTTTTAAGTTCAATTCTCATAATTGCACCAATTGTATATACATGATAGACCTCTGATTTCACTTCATCATGCTTCAGTTGATTTTTACTTACACTAATTTCATGTGGGCGTATATAACTTTCAACCTGATTATTCTCATCCCCTTTAAACGTATTTACTCTTCCTAAGAAGCTGTAGACGAACGCGTTAACTGGGTGTTGATATATTTCCTCAGGAGAACCAATTTGCTCAACCCTTCCCTTATTCATCACTACGACCGTATCAGCCATTTCTAAGGCTTCCTCCTGGTCATGTGTGACAAAGACTGTCGTTATATTCAACCTCTCATGAACTTCCCTTAACCAATGACGTAATTCTTGACGTACCTTAGCATCTAACGCTCCAAATGGTTCATCTAGTAACAATACTTCTGGTTCAACTGCAAGTGCTCTAGCCAAAGCAATCCTCTGCCTTTGTCCTCCAGATAATTGAGAGGGGTAACGATCGGCAAGCTCTTCTAGCTGAACAAATGATAATAATTCACGTACCTTCGCTTCTATTTGCCCATTCGATGGTCGGATTTTCCTAGGACGCACTCTTAATCCAAATGCAATGTTTTCAAAGATGTTCATATGCTTAAATAATGCGTAATGTTGAAATACAAACCCCACCTTTCGATCCTTCACTGATTTATTTGTTGAATCCATCTCCTTAAAAAAGATCTTGCCATGATCAACCTGTTCTAGTCCTGCTATCATTCGTAAGAGTGTTGTCTTTCCAGATCCAGAAGGTCCTAAAAGAGCAACAAACTCTCCTGTAGGAATGTCTAAATTAATTTGATCGACTGCAGCAAATGAACCGAAAGACTTTGATACATTTTTTATGGTAATACTCATGTCACTAAACCCCTTCTATATTAATTAACTTGCTCTAAGTTTGTCAGTTTTCCATTCAACAACACTTTTCAGGATCAATGTAACAAGTGCCAACATAGCTAAAATGGATGCAACAGCAAAAGATGCTGTAAAATTATATTCGTTATAGAGGATTTCTACATGCAACGGAATCGTATTTGTTAAACCTCTAATATGGCCTGATACAACGGATACGGCACCAAATTCTCCCATAGCTCGTGCATTACAAAGAATGACACCATATAAAAGTCCCCATTTAATATTTGGGAGTGTCACTCGAAAGAACATTTGCCACCCATTTGCACCCAAGGTCATTGCTGCTTGCTCTTCCTCTGTCCCTTGCTCCTGCATAATTGGAATCAGTTCTCTTGCTACAAATGGAAATGTGATAAAGGTCGTCGCAAGAATGATTCCTGGTATAGCAAATATAATCTTAATATCATTTGCAGCCAGAATAGGTCCTAATAGACCATGAGCACCAAATAATAGAACAAAGATTAGCCCAGATATCACAGGTGAAATGGCAAATGGCAGATCGATTAACGTAATTAAGATATTTTTTCCTTTGAAATCAAACTTGGTAATCGCCCATGCCGCCATAACACCAAAAATTGTATTTAAGGGAACGGCAACAGCTGCGGTTATTAATGTTAACTTTATGGCAGATAAGGCGTCCTTCTCCACTAGTGATAAATAATACACCTCTACCCCTTTTTTAAATCCTTCTATAAAAACCGCAAGTAAGGGAAGAACCAAAAACACTCCTAAGAAAAGCAATGCAATAACGATTAATCCCCACTTTCTAAGTGAAGCAAAGTTCATTAGCTTATTTTTAACAGATGTTATTTCTGTTTTAATTTCTACCATTTCGCATTTCCCCCTCTACCCTACTTGATGTTTTTTTGCATGCTTCCACTGTATGAAGTTAATCATAAACAACAAAATTAAAGAAAAGACCAACATGACAGATGCAATGGCAGCAGCACCTGCATAATCGAACTGCTCTAATTTTGTGATGATGAGCAATGGGACAATCTCTGTTTTCATCGGCATATTTCCAGATATAAATACGACTGACCCATATTCCCCAAGTGCCCGCGCAAAGGCTAGCGCAAAGCCTGTTATTACCGCTGGAAGTATTGCTGGAAAGATAATTTTGAAGAAAATTTGAACTGAAGTTGCACCAAGAGTCGATGCTGCTTCTTCATATTGAATATCTATATCCTGCAAAACAGGTTGCACCGTTCTAACGACAAAAGGAAGTCCAATAAATGTTAATGCAATAATAATCCCCAGCTGTGAATAGGCAATCTTAATTCCTAACGGTTCAAAATATTGACCAATCCAGCCATTAGGAGCATAAATAGCTGTTAGTGCAATTCCTGCTACGGCAGTAGGTAAAGCAAAAGGTAAATCCACTAAAGCATCAATTAGCTTTTTTCCAACAAACTGATATCTGACAAGAACCCAAGCGATTAAAGTTCCAAAAATCGCATTAATTAATGCTGCCACAAAGGAAGTAATGAATGTCACCTTATATGAAGCAATAACCCGATCAGCAGTTACAATCTTAATAAAGTCATCCCAGCTTAATGAAACTGTTTTTAAAAACAGGATGGCTAATGGAATGAGCACAACCAAGCTCAAGTAAGCAATCGTATACCCCATAGATAAGCCGAATCCTGGTAATAGACGATGTTTTTTTGTTTTTCTTAACACGTGCGCCCCTCCCCTTGCCTCACTCTTACGGTTGATAAATCTCATCAAATATCCCACCATCACTGAAATGTGTTTGTTGTGCGTTAGTCCATCCACCAAACACTTCATCAATTGTAAATAGGTTAATTTCTGGGAAGCTCTCTTTATATTTTTCTACTATTTCTGGTAATCTAGGACGATAATAATGTTTTGCTGCAAGCTCTTGCCCTTCCTCACTATATAAAAAATCTAAATATGCCTTTGCTACCTCTGCTGTACCATGTTTTTCCGCAAATTGATCCACAACAGTAACTGGTGGTTCAGCAAGTATACTTTTCGATGGAACGACAATTTCAAATTTATCTTTTCCTAATTCATTGATGGCAAGAAATGCTTCATTTTCCCAAGCTAATAACACATCTCCAATGCCTCGCTCAACAAAAGTTGTTGTTGAACCTCTCGCACCTGAATCTAACACAGGAACATTCTTAAATATACGTTTAACAAACTCTTTTGCCTTCTCTTCATCCCCATTGTTCTCCTCTAGTGCATATCCCCAAGCGGCTAGATAGTTCCACCTTGCTCCACCTGATGTTTTAGGATTTGGAGTAATGACAGATACGTCTTCTTTTATAAGATCATCCCAATCCTTTATTCCTTTTGGATTTCCTTTGCGTACTAGAAAAACAATCGTTGAGGTATATGGTGAACTATTATCCGTAAGTCTTTCCTGCCAATCTGTGGCTAGTATACCCGCTTCACTAATTGAATCAATATCATAGGCAAGTGCTAACGTCACAACATCTGCCTCAAGGCCATCAATAACAGACCTTGCCTGTTTTCCAGAGCCACCATGTGATTGATTGATTATTACTTCTTGACCATATTGTTCTAACCAATGCTTAGCAAAGCTTTTATTGTATTCATCATAAAATTCTCGTGTTGGGTCATACGAAACATTTAATAGTTCAATTGTATCTTTTGTAGTCGTTTTAACTTCACCATCTGTTTCTGTCGATTGATTTGCACATCCTAAAGTTCCCAATAGTAATACAAGTGTGAGTAATGTACCAAGAGCTTTTTTCATCATTCCTTCTCCCCTTTTCGTATTTTTTTGGGTCTTTTAAAAAATTAAAAGACCCCATAGTTTTTGTACATGAATGTACGAAAAAAACTAATAGGGCCTTCGGCTGTCCGATCGGCAATATTCAACTAATAATATATAAGTCATTTCTTTTTTACGGTCTTACTATGTTCAATGTTTTTCTGTAATGGAAATCGATGCTTCTCGACTTTTTCAATTTGTGTAATTTGCGAATCGTGAATCGTTATATGAACCGTCCCATATTCCAAGCTTTCTATTGAACTAATAATCTTTTCAAGCACTTCATGATCTATTCGTGGTTTTGATGACAAGTAAATCCTCTCCTTCTACTAAACTAATCCTATTTTCAAGTAAATCCTCAAGTGATGTACGCTCGAGAACATAAGCAATTGTATCTCGAACTAATGACCAAAGTGGTTTTAGTTGACAACCTTCCTCCAGCGGACATGCTTCATATTTGGTAATAGACGCACACCCCATAGGTGAAAGTGGTCCCTCTAAATCTCTAATCACTTCTCCAATATTAATTTCATCCGGAGACTTATATAATAAATATCCTCCTTTAGCTCCCCTTTTACTTTGAAGATACCCTAGTTTCTTTAATTGCAGCAGCAGCTGTTCAAGATAATGAACTGTTACAAGTGTCTTTTCAGAGATTTCTTGAATCGACATTACTTTCCCTTGATTTTGACCTAATAAAAGTAATGCTCGCAAAGCATACTCTCCTTTACTTGAAACCTTCATCGTTTTCACCCTCCTATTATTGTTGAGTAAAACAGTCAACATTTGTTGAAAGAAGCCCATCCATTTTCTATGAAAGGTAATCTATTAATGGTTTCCCAAAGCCTTTTATTTTTAATTTAAATTATGTTAAAAGTCTAAAAAGGCTACTGTAAAAAGAATTTATTTTTTAACACTTGAACAAAAACCAACTATACAGATAGGAATTGTTTATTTTCCATTTTTTCTTATCTTAATATGTTGAATTCTAAAATGCAATATAAATTTTCAGCAATTTCATGTTTTTTTACAAACTAAAAAAACCTCCATATTAGGAGGCATCTATCTTTAAGACTATACTTTTTTTACAAACTCTGACTTTAAGCTCATTGCACCAAAGCCTTCAATTTTACAATCAATATCGTGATCTCCATCAACTAAGCGAATACCTTTAACCTTCGTCCCTATTTTGATTACTGAAGAGCTCCCTTTCACCTTCAAGTCTTTAATAACAGTAACTGTGTCACCATCATTTAAGACGTTTCCATTTGCATCCTTAACAACCTTCTCATCTTCATTTGTTTCAGAATCAGCTTGTGTCCACTCATGGGCACATTCAGGGCATACAAATAGATGACCATCTTCATATGTATAAGTTGAATTACATTTTGGGCAATTTGGTAAATGTTCCATCCTAGCATTCCTCCATTCTTCTCAATATCTTGACATAGTCCATCTCTATTGACAACTTGAAAAAGACTGTCTAAGTATAAACGAAGACAGTCTTTTTGAACATCTATATTGTTAGACTTCAATAATGATAGGGAGAATCATCGGTTTTTTCCTTGTTTGCTTAAAAATATGTTGTCCTACTGATTTCCTTACATTTTGTTTAATCTCGTTCCACTGGTACTTATTTTCCCCTTTAATTTCACTCACTGTTTTTTTAATTAAGCGGTTTACATCCTTTAACAAGTCCTCAGACTCTCTAGCGTAGACAAAACCGCGTGTAATTGTATCAGGCTCAGAAACCAGTTTCCGCCCCTTTTTACTCATTGTAAGGACGATTACAAGCATTCCATCCTCAGAAAGTTGCTTTCGATCACGTAATACTATATCACCCACATCATTAGCTCCGACCCCATCTACATACGTATTACCTGTTGGTATACTTCTAGTTTGCCGTGCAACCGAATTTTCAATATCGAGTACATCCCCATTTGTCATAATAAACGTATTGTCTTTTTCTACGCCCACTGATTCAGCCAAATCCCTATGAATATGTAGCATTCTATATTCTCCATGGATTGGCACAAAATAGGTCGGTTTAATTAGCGTAAGCATTAGCTTTAAATCCTCTTGATATCCATGACCAGAAACATGCATTCCCTTTCCAGATCCATAAATCACTTTCGCCCCAAGTGAGAATAAATTATCAACAATCTTCGTTACATTTCTTTCATTACCTGGAATTGGACCTGCTGCAAAGATTACCGTGTCCTCTGGCAAAATTTCTACTCCACGAAAATTCCCAGTAGATAATCGTGCAAGAGCAGCATTTGGTTCTCCTTGACTACCTGTACATAATACTGCAACTTCTTCTGGAGGTAACTCACCAATTTGATCTTGTTCTATTAACATTCCTTCTGGTACTTGTAAATAGCCTCTTTCCATAGCAATATCTACAACATTGACCATGCTACGGCCTAGTAAAGCTAGCTTCCGCTTTGTTATTTGACAGGCATCTACTACCTGCTGAACACGATTAATATTGGAAGCAAAGGTTGAGAGTATTACCTTTCGATCTGCTTTTCTAAATGCTTCAAGTACATGGTCGCCTACCATTTGTTCTGTTGGTGTTAGACCAGGTCGTTCGGCATTAGTACTTTCTGAGATAAGCAGTAAAACACCTTTATTACCGATTTCCGCCATTTTATGGATATCAGAATTCTCGTTTCCTGCTGGGGTTAAATCAAATTTAAAGTCTCCTGTGTGTACAACATTTCCAGCGGGAGTGTGAAACACAATACCTAAACAATCAGGAATACTATGAATTACTTTGAAAAAAGTAACCTTAATGTCACCAAAATCAAGCTCTGTGTCTGAGTTAATTTCAATCAACTCAGAGTCCCTAAGTAATTTATGCTCCTCTAGCTTTAATTCAATCAACCCTAAAGTAAACCTCGTCGCATAAACAGGAACATTCATTTTCTTTAGAAAATAGGGAATTCCCCCAATATGATCCTCATGCCCATGGGTGACAATTAAGGCGGTAATCCTATCCTTATTGTCATGTAAATATGACATGTCAGGAATGATGAGATCGACACCTAATAAGCTTTCATCTGGAAATTTGTTTCCACAGTCAATCAAAAAGATTTGATTTCCATATTCGATTGCATACATATTTTTACCGATTTCGTGTAAACCACCTAAAGCAAAAAAGGACAATGTAGTTTCATTCGTACTCAACGTAATTTCCTCCTACTTTTATAAGCTATCTGTAGTATGCCCTTTTCATTTTATAGACCATACGATATCTAGTAAGATTCTTTTAATTAGCGTATATTATAAAAAAATTTTGACATACTGAGAAAAAAAATGTACCGTACCATATGGTGGCATTTTTTATTAACTAGGGGGATTTAACTGTGGAAAATGTATTTGATTATGAAGATATTCAATTAATTCCGGCAAAAAGCGTGGTAAATAGCCGTTCTGAGTGTGATACATCTGTAACATTCGGAAAGCATACCTTTAAATTACCAGTCGTTCCAGCAAATATGCAAACCATCATAGATGAGAATATTGCAATTTATTTAGCTGAAAATAATTACTTTTATATCATGCATCGCTTTCAACCCGAAACAAGACTAGATTTTGTCAAAAATATGCATTCACGTGGATTAATAGCGTCAATTAGTGTAGGGGTCAAGGAAGAGGAGTATCACTTCATTCAACAATTAGCAGATGAAGGTCTAACTCCTGAATATATCACAATCGACATTGCACATGGACATTCCAATGCAGTAATAAAAATGATTCAGCACATTAAACAATACATACCTGAAAGCTTTGTGATTGCTGGAAATGTCGGAACACCAGAAGCTGTTAGAGAGTTGGAAAATGCTGGTGCAGATGCAACTAAAGTTGGAATCGGTCCTGGGAAAGTCTGTATCACTAAGATTAAAACTGGATTTGGAACTGGTGGATGGCAGTTAGCAGCTCTACGTTGGTGTGCTAAGGCTGCTAGCAAACCTATTATTGCTGATGGCGGAATTCGTACTCATGGCGATATTGCTAAATCTGTACGATTTGGAGCTTCTATGGTAATGGTTGGTTCACTCTTTGCAGGGCACGAGGAGTCACCAGGAGAAACGATTGAGAAGGACGGTAAGCTCTTTAAAGAGTACTTCGGTTCAGCATCAGAATTTCAAAAAGGTGAAAAGAAGAACGTTGAAGGTAAGAAAATGTTAGTAGAACACAAAGGCTCACTAGCAGAAACATTAAAAGAAATGGAACAAGATTTGCAATCCTCTATTTCGTATGCTGGTGGAAATAAATTAGAAGCCATTCGTTATGTGGATTATGTTGTCGTTAAGAATTCAATTTTCAACGGTGATAAGGTTTATTAATATTTAGAAAAAACAAAGGCACCTCAATGTAAAATAATGTTGAGGTGCCTTTGTTTTATCTTGTTAATTGACTCTCGATTCTAAGTGGATCTTTTCTTGCAACTTCTGTTTGATAGGCCGCCTTTACAACTGCCGCCCTTACCTTCTCAACTACCTTTTGGTTAAATACGCTTGGAATGATATAAGAATCACTCAACTCATCGTCAGAAACGACATCCGCAATGGCCTGGGCAGCAGCGATTTTCATTTCTTCATTGATGACACGCGCCCTACAATCAAGTGCCCCTCTAAAGATTCCTGGGAAGCATAGAACATTATTAATTTGATTAGGATAATCTGAACGTCCTGTAGCAATCACCTTTACATATGGTTCTGCTAAATCTGGATCTATTTCAGGGTCAGGGTTGGCCATTGCAAATACAATCGGATCTCTTGCCATCTTTTTAAGGTGCTCAACCGTTAATATCCCAGGTGCTGATACCCCAATAAAAACATCTGCTCCTTCAATTACATCTATCAAACTTCCACTTAAATTATCAGGATTGGTGAATTGGGCAAATTCATTCCAATTATCGTTGCTGTATTTTTCTTTTCGAGAAATGGCACCATGACGGTCAACACCAATGATGTTTTTTACTCCAGCCCCGGTTAGAATTTTTGCACATGCTGTTCCAGCTGCCCCAATTCCAGTTAAAACGACTTTAATTTCATGTAACTTTTTCCCAGTTAGCTTAAGTGCATTAATCAAACCAGCAAGAATGACAACTGCTGTTCCATGCTGATCATCATGAAACACCGGGATGTCTAACTCTTCTTTTAAACGTTGTTCAATTTCAAAACATCTAGGAGAGGCAATATCCTCTAAATTAATACCACCAAACGCAGGAGCAATCGATTTGACAATTTGTATGATTTCTTCGGTATCCTTCGTATCTAGACAAATAGGAAAAGCATCCACTCCTCCCATTTCTTTAAATAACATCGCTTTCCCTTCCATGACAGGCATAGCAGCCAAAGGTCCAATATCTCCAAGACCTAGAACCGCAGTACCATCAGAAACTATCGCGACTGTATTTCTTTTAATGGTTAGTGAATAGGCTTTACTTGGTTCTTCAGCAATGGCTGTACACACCTGTGCAACACCAGGAGTATATACTCTTGAAAGATCATCACGGTTTTTTATAGGATTCTTAGATTGCATTTCAATCTTCCCACCAATATGTAGAAGGAATGTTCGGTCTGATACGGAAACAACATGTACACCAGCTAAGCTCTTAATCTTGTCTGTGATTAACTGAGAGTGTTTTTGGTCATTTACGTTGATTGTGATGTCTCTGATTGTGTGTGTTTTGCTTGATGAAATGACATCGATCCCGACAATGTCTCCCCCTATTTCACCAATCTCCTTAGCTATATCACTGAAAGTGATAAGCGTTTTATCAATTTGCATCCGAATAATAATGTTCATGCTTGAATTCTTCAAATGCGACATCTATCTTTCCCCTCCCTTGGTTTGAAATCGTTTGCATAACGTTTCAAATGTATTATATCCTATCAATCTACTTCTCGAAACAACTATAAATATATTTTTTCAACTTTTCAAATTATTTCATTTTGTTTACGAAGAATCCTATATAAGATGATACAACAGAAGGAACATAATAAGGCTAATATGCCAATAAAGCTATATCCTGCTTTTAAGCCAATGATTTCATTTCCTACACTTCCATATTTATTAACTAAGTCAATGATTAGACCAATTAACAGATTTCCAATAACACTTGCAATTCCCATTAATGTTACGGTAAAAGTAATAGCAGTACCTGTCCCTTTAGGGTAGCGGAGCGCAAGTAATGCCATGACTGTTGGATAAATTAATGCAATTCCAATACCCGAAATCGCAAATAGAATGGCACCCTTTTCACCTATAAATATAGCTGCTAAACTACAAATTCCTGAAAACGCAGAAAAGAGCATAATCGAAACGGTAAAACCAATCTTATCAGTAACCGGACCAAGAAGCAGTCTTGCAAGCATAAAGAATAAGAAAAACAATGAGAGCATGTTTGAAGCATCCTGAATACTCCATCCATACGCCTTAACCAAATAATTAACAAGCCATCCTCCAACTGAAAGCTCCGATACAACCCCAAACGAAAGAATCGCTACGATTAGCCATGCAATAGGATCTCTCGTTAATGTCCGAAAAGAAATCTTATCTTCTTCGTCTTGGCTTTCTTTGGCAAATTTACTCAATAAAGTTGGGATAATCGGCAAAAGAGAAAACAACAATATCATAAAATACATACCTCTCCAGCCTAACTCACCGCCCATTACATTCCATCCCATCATTGATGCCGCAAAGATAGGAGCAACCGTAGAACTTAATCCATAAAAGAAATGAGAGAGGTTCATCATCGTCCCGGTATTCTTCGTAAAAATTTGCGCGGCCATAATTCCTAAGCCAATTTCAAGCATTCCATTTCCTATGTATAAGAAAAAAAAGGAAGCAGATAAATACGTAAAGCTCGTAGATATGTAAATCGCAACACCTGATAAGGCCATGGATAAAAATGCGATGACTCCAGTCCATTTAATACCAATTCTATCACTCATAAACGAAGTAAAAGAACAGGCTAATAAATAACCAAAAGAATTTAAAGCTAGTAATATACCAAGCTGTGTTTCACTTAAGGAGAAATCTGATTGAATAACGGGAAGCGCTGGTCCTTTAACATTTTCAGACAATCCAAATATAAAAAAACCACCAAAAACAACACATAACGCAACATAATAATGATACTTTGTTTTTCGATGAACCTTTGAAGTCAATGAACGATTATTAGATTCGAAATTATTCATGAATGAACCTTCTCTTTCTTATTTATATATTTAATATTATACTACCTTTTCAGTATTATGTTATTATTGTTTGATGAACGAAGCAAGGAAGGAGAAATGCACATGTTTGAGGAACTTTTTACCTCCTATGAATCACTAGAAAGCTTAGGTATATCGATAGGGATTCTATTAATCTTTCTACTATTTCGAAAGCTTTTTACTAAATATGTTTTTCAATTAATTTTAAGAATCAGTAAAAAAACTCCCACTGATTTTTTCTCACATTTATGTCTCTCATTTGAGCACCCATTACGATGGCTATTTTTAATTATCGGAATCTATGTTTCGGTTGGGTATTTCCCTTATTTAAGCCAAAACAACCCAATATTCCTTGATATTATACGTTCATCTATCATCGCGTTGATCGCCTGGGGCTTATATAACCTTTCAAGTGTATCATCATTTCTATTTACGAAAATGAACGAACGAATGAAAACGGGAATAGACCCTATTCTAATCCCTTTCGTGTCCAAAGCCATTCGATTTATTATTATCGCCATTAGCTTTAGTATCATTGCTCAAGAATTTGATTATGATGTAAATGGTTTTGTAGCTGGTCTTGGCTTAGGTGGCTTAGCATTCGCTTTAGCCGCTAAAGATGCCATTGGAAACCTATTTGGAGGCATTATCATCATTACTGAAAAACCGTTTTCCATCGGTGATTGGATTATGACCCCAAGTGTAGAAGGTACAGTTGAGGATATTAACTTTCGAAGTACTAAGGTTAGAACATTCACCCAGGCACTTGTAACCGTCCCTAACGCAACATTAGCTAATGAGAATATCACGAACTGGAGTCAAATGGGAAAACGACGAATTTCATTTCACTTAGGCGTCACCTATGATACACCTAAAGTGAAGCTAGAGAATACAGTAAGTCGAATCCGCTACTTGTTAAAGAATCACGAGGACGTTCATCCAGATACAATTTTTGTCACTTTTGATCAATATAATGATAATAGCTTAGATATTTTCCTTTATTTCTTTACGAAAACGACGGTATGGGAAGAATACTTATTGATCAAAGAAGAAATTAACTTTGCAATCATGGAAATTCTTGAAGAAGAAAATGTATCTGTTGCATTCCCAAGTAGAACACTCTATTTTAATTCTCAAAACGACGCCATTTCAAAAGTTGCTGCCTCGTTAGAGACAGAAAAGCTACGAGGATAATCAATGTCATTTCATATGGTCAAATTATTAGCGATTTAACGAAAAAGATTGTAAAATCAAATAGTAAACCAATCAGGAAGGAGAACATCATGCTTATTACAAATGAAGCTCGTGACTTAATAAAAGATATGTTCCGGGAACAAAATGCAAATAACATTCGCATCTATTTTGCAGGCTTTGGCTGAGGAGGTCCCAAAATTGGACTAGCTCTGGATGAGCCAGCATCAGAAGATATCATAGAAACGATTAATGAAATAGTTGTAGCGTTTGACCCAGATATTAAATCTGATACAGCAAGCCTTACTTTAGATATTAGTGAGGATAAAAAAGAACTTTCATTAATTGGAAATACAAGTATTTGTTAATCCAAATATAATGAAGCGAGGAACCTAATGGCTCCTCGTTTTTTAAATAGTTTTTTGCTTATGAGCGTTCTCTAGGCTAAAATGACTAATGAGGGATATTGAGCCAATTGATTATCTCTTGAAAATTTGTTATAATACAGTGTTTTTAACATTATTAAGGGGGAACTTTTTTTGTCAATCGAAGTAGGCAGCAAAGTACAAGGTAAAGTAACAGGGATCACTAATTTTGGCGCATTCGTAGAGTTACCTGGTGGCTCAACAGGACTTGTGCACATTAGTGAAGTAGCAGACAGCTATGTAAAAGATGTGAATGACCATCTAAAAGTTGGAGATCAGGTAGAAGTTAAAGTCATTAGTGAGAAAGACGGCAAAACTGCCTTATCCATCAAAAAAGCGATAGACAAACCTGAAGGACAAACATCATCTTATCCACAACGTCAACCACGCCAAGGAAGAGATGATAGAAACTCCAAAGACTTCCGTTCAAAAGGTAATTTCAAGCCGAAGGAAAGCTTTGAAGATAAAATGGCTAAGTTCTTAAAAACTAGTGAAGAGAACCTATCAACACTTAAGCGCAGCACTGAAACAAAACGTGGCGGTAGAGGTGGAAGACGCGGATAGTCTCTTATCTTTAGGGAAAACTTCATTTTATCAATAATGGCGAGTCAGGTTCTGGCTTGCCTTTTTCTATGCAAAAAACCCCTTAACAGTAATCGTTAAGAGGTTCTTTCTTCTTATTTCCCGATATAAACTCTTGCTTCATACGGACGTAATGTAAAGGATGCTGCATCCTCAGCTGAATCCACATCATAATTACCAATTAGTAATTCATTTGCAGTGAATTCAACTTCTTCTGGCTTCTTGAAAGTAAGCTCTTGATCACTGAAATTAGTGACAATTAGTAATTTCTCTCCATTATATGAACGTGTGTATGCATAGATTTGTGGATGATCCTCAAGGATTAAATCATATGCCCCATACACAATGATTTCATGATTCTTACGTAATTTTATTAGCTGCTTATAGTAATTGTATACTGAATTCGGATCTGATACAGCTTGTTTTGCATTGATTTCCTTGTAATTTGGATTTACTTTAATCCACGGCTCACCAGTTGTGAATCCAGCGTGTTCACTGTCATCCCATTGTACTGGAGTTCTAGCATTATCTCGCCCTTTTACATAAATCGACTCCATCACCTTAGCATGATCCTCGTTACCCTCAATTACTTTTTCCTTGTACATATTATGAATTTCGATATCCTTGTATTCGTCAATCGAATCGAAGCGGATGTTCGTCATTCCTAACTCTTCCCCTTGATATACATAAGGCGTACCTTGAAGCATATGAAGGAAGGTTGCTAGCATTTTAGCTGACTCCACTCGATAGGTTGTATCATTCCCAAATCGAGACACCATTCGAGGTTGATCATGATTATTTAGATAGAGACTATTCCAGCCTTTCCCTTCTAAGCCTTTTTGCCATTTTGTTAAATTCTGTTTTAAATCCACTAAATTTAGAGGCTTTAGGTCCCACTTCCCATTAGGACCAGAATCTAAATCGACATGTTCAAAGGTAAACACCATATTTAACTCTTCTCGTTCTTCATCCGTGTACAATTTAGCATCATCAACAGTAGCACCTGGCATTTCCCCAACGGTCATGATGTCATACTTTGATAGTACTTCCTTGTTCATTTCATGAAGGAATTCGTGGATTCGTGGCCCGTTCATGAAGTGCTCTCCACCCCATCCATACTCACCTTCAGGAACGTTTGTCGCATCTGGTAAACCGTCTACCTTAGAAATGAAGTTAATAACATCCATACGGAAACCATCGATTCCTTTATCTAGCCACCAAGTCATCATATCGTATACTTCCTTGCGAAGCTTTGGATTTTCCCAGTTCAAATCAGGCTGTTTTTTACTAAAGATATGTAAAAAATACTCACCAGTTGTTTCATCATATTGCCAAGCTGGCCCACTGAATGCCGAGGTCCAATTATTTGGCTCTTTGCCATCCTTACCTGGTCGCCAGATATAGTAGTCACGATATGGATTATCCTTTGACTTCTTAGACTCAACAAACCAAGCATGCTCATCAGAAGAGTGGTTGACTACTAAGTCCATGATTAACTTCATTCCACGCTTGTGCATTTCTGCTAGGAGCTCTTCCCAGTCCTGCATCGTTCCAAACTCATCCATAATATCCTGATAATCGCTAATATCATATCCGTTATCATCATTAGGTGATTTGTACACTGGTGATAACCAAATCACATCAATTCCAAGTTCCTTAAGATAATCTAATTTTTCTGTAATCCCTTTTAGATCACCAATTCCATCCCCATTACTATCATTGAAGCTTCGTGGATAGATTTGATAAATCACGCTTTCCTTCCACCATGTCTTTTGCATGAAGAACACTCCTCTATACTGATTTTATTTAATGGCTGTTTCCCAAAAAGTTTGTTGTTTTTAGCTATACATTATTTAAAAGATAGAATTCTAGCAGACTGAATACGCTCAAGACTCCCGTGGGATGCGTGAGCCAAAGTGAGACCTCGCAGAAGCCAGACGAGGAGGCTCACCGCTCATCCCACAGGACGCGGAGTGTATTCAGGCTGCGACTATAAAAGCAACAATTTATACAAAAACAGCCTATTTAATTGATCCTTTCATTACTCCACTAATAACCCATTTCTGTGCAAAGATGTAGACAATAACCATCGGTGCAAGTGCCATTAGATAAGAAGCAAAGGCTAAATTATAGTTCGTGCTAAATTGAGATTGGAAGATATACTGAACCAATGGTAAAGTTGCAAAATCACGATCACTTAAGATAACAAGTGGTAGCATGAAATCATTCCAAGCTCCTAAGCAAGTAAGAATCGCAACAGTCGCATTCATCGGTGCTAATAATGGGAAAATAACCTTCCAGAATACTCCCCATGTTGTCGCACCATCGACAATTGCAGCTTCTTCTAATTCTTTCGGAATTGATCGGATATATCCTACATAGATGAAGATGTTGAACGATAAATTGTAAACAATGTATAAAATAATTAACCCGACTAAGTTATCCATACCCCATGCAGCTGTTTGCTTAACAATTGGCAACATGATAATTGGGAACGGGATAAACATTGCACTGACAAAATAATAGAACAAGAACTTATAAAATCGTTTATGGAAATTACGCGCGACTGCATAAGCGACCATTGAGTTAGTAAGAACCGTAAAAATAACAACAAACACAGTAACAAATGCACTATTTCCAAATGCATTGAAAAAGTTCGTCATTTCAATAGCTCTTGTGAAATTTTCAAACTCCCAAGATTTTGGTAGAGCTAATAAATTCCCTGCCATTTCCTGTGGGGTTTTAAGTGCAATCGTAATTGTTAAATATAATGGGAACAAAATGAGTAAGGACGCTAACATTAACAAAATGGTGACCGTCCAATTGGTTTTTTTGTTAGTCATTATTGTCCACCCTCTCTTCTTTCTAAAAATCTTAATTGAATAACTGATACGACAACAATAATGATGAAGTAAATGACAGCATTTGCTGATTGATATGCAAATTGTCCACCTTCAAATCCACCACGATAAATCAATAATGAAATCGATTCTGTTGATTTACCTGGTCCACCACCAGTTAGCGCGACGATTTGATCAAAGACCATCAAGAAGCCCTTCATCGCTAGGACCATATTGATTGTGAAGAATGGGGCAATTAATGGGAAAGTAATGCTCCAGAACTTTCTCCAAATGCCTGCTCCATCAATGCTAGCCGCTTCATATAAATCTTCAGAGATCGTTACAAGTCCAGCTAGATAAAGAATGGTATTGAATGCTACTGCCTGCCATACTGCAACAATAACAATTCCCACCCAAGCTAGGTTCGGATCCCCTAGAATATTTTTTGATAGAAATTCGATTCCTAAGTTTTGACCCATCGTCGGAAGTAAATGAGTAAAGATAAAATTGAAGATAAAACCAACAATTAAAATACTTAGGATATAAGGTAAGAAAAAGACCGCTCTAAGTGTTTTTTGAAATTTAATCTTTGAATTTAATCCAATCGCAATTAACAAACTGAAAATGTTAACTAAAATGGTTGAAATGATTGCAAATTTAAATGTAAATATGTACGCATCAAGTGCACGGTCGTCCTTAAAGACGTTAATATAATTCTTAAGCCCGACAAAATTCCAATTTCCGTACCCCTTCCAATCAGTGAAAGAGTAAAAAATCCCTTGCAAGGCTGGATATGTATGAAAGATGAAGAAAAGGATGAAACCTGGAACTGCCATGAGTAAGAATGCATTGTTTTTCTTATTCAATTATTACATCTCCTTTAGAATGAGGAATCGATTCCATATGTTTTTGTCACATTAATTCCTCAATATCTTTCATTCTGACTCGCTAGAAAGATATTGAGGATATTGTGAACACTTCCTTAAGGAAACCCTCAAGTCTTCTTGTACATTAACGATTAATTACTTTATCCCATTCGCTGTCCATCTTCTTCAGGAATGCTTCTTTGTTTTGTTCAATTAAGAATTCTTGAACGATGTTTTCAGCACCCAAACCAGCTGGATAATAGTGATCAGGGAAGCTTGTAATTAAACCTGATTCAAAGTTTGTTTTGATTCCTTCAAATACTGGATCCTCTTGGAATACATCTTGAATAGCAGAGAATGCTTTTTGTTCCTCTACATATCGAGAAGCTGTTTCTTTACTCATCATAAATTCAATAAATTTCATTGCTTCTTCTTTATGCTCTGTATCTTCATTCATTGTTAATAGAACGTCTACACCAGATACTAATCTATTTTGAGCTGGGTCATTTGTAACCGGCATCGCAAATACTCCAAGCTCGATATCTGGATTTGCTTTTTGAATTTCAGGAATTGCCCAGTTTCCTTGGATATAGAATACTGCTTCACCTTTTGCGAATGCGTTATTACCATCACCGTAAGCTACACCAAAGTTATCTTTGTGACCATAGTCTAGAAGCTGTAGCATTTGATCTGCTGCTTGATCATAGCTTTCAACAAATGTAGTTTCGCCAGCATTTTTTCTTTCAGCAAAATCTTCACCTGCAAGATTTCCACCTAATGAATTCCAAGAAATCATTCCTGTCCATGCATCCTTTAATGTAAAGTAAATTGGTGTTTCACCAGCCGCCTTTACTTCTTCTAAAGTAGCAATGAACTCGTCCCAAGTTGTTGGAATTGTTAGTCCAAGCTCTTCAAACTTTGTCTTATTATAAATTACTGTGTTTGCATTTGTTGCATAAGGTACTCCGTTAACTCCTTCTCCTTCTGGTCCAACAAGGCGGTTAATCATATCAACATAAGAAGGCTGTACGTTTTCTAGAATGGCATCATCAGCAAAATTGTGTAATACACCTGCACGACCTAGCTCACCATAAGTAGCATTACCTGCAATTGACATAAGATCTGGCATATCATTTTTCGTAAGTCTTGTTTTCAGAACTGTTTCAGCTTCAGGTGGTGCATCGAATTTAATTTTGATGTCTGGGTTTTGTTCCTCGAATTCAGCAATTAACCCTTTATATGTTTCAATACTCTCAGTCTTATTTGAGAAAAGCTCTAATGTTACTGTGCCATCAGCATTCCCTCCACTACTACCACAACCAGCTAATAATGAAGCGCTTAATGCAACAGTTACAATTCCTGTAGATATTTTTTTAAACATAGGATAACCCTCCACAATTTTTTATTTTAGTATTGCTCATAAAATGAGACATATACTACCTTTCACAACGTAAACGTTTACGTAAATGACCATAAAAGCATGATCAAATCTTATTCTATCTATCTCACTTGAGTAAACGTTTACGTAAAAAGGTAGAAAATACGGCAAAGCCGTAGGATACCTTAAATAGATCTTACTGTACCTCTTTCAATAATTCGATGAGGCATAATCTTACTTTCAACTTGTTCCGGATTCTCTAGCATATCGAACAAAAGCTTTGTCGCCGTTTCTCCCATTTCCTCTAACGGTTGTGCAACCGTTGTCAATGGTGGAACTGACATTTCTGCGATTTGTATATTATCAAAACCAATAATTGATAGCTCTTCTGGAACACTGATTCCTAACTCATATGCTGCTGAAATCGAACCAATTGCAATTTCATCACTAGCACAAAACAATGCGGTAATATCTGGGTCTTGCTTCATCAAAGAATGGAAATTGGCTTTTCCTTCTTCATATAGAAAGCCGGTACCACAAAAAATAGCGTTTTCAACAAAAGGCAAATTGTAATCTTCAAGTGCTTGCTTATACCCTTGGATCCTTGTCTTTCCAGCAATCGGGTCAAGTGGGTCACCACTAATCATCCCAATTTTCTTATGTCCTTTTTTTATCAAATATTGGACAGCACTATAGGAAGCATGAAAATCATTCACCTTAACGTAAGGAAGTGGAAATGCATATGATTCTGTTGCAAGAAGAACAACTGGAATATTCATTTTTTCGATATATTCATAGTATTCCTCTTTTAATAGTTCACTAGTGAAAATAAGTCCATCAATTCGCTTTTCATTTAGCATTTGCAAATAATTTAGTGTCCTCGATTTCCCTTGCATTACCGTATGACAGGCAATGACACTTGACTCTTTAGAATGTGCAATTTTCTCAACACCAGTTAATAGTTTTCCAGTAAATAGACTTGAAAGACTCGGGAACATAATCCCAATTGTTTGTGTTCGTTTTTTAATCAAGCCTCTTGCTACTGCATTTGGCTGATAACCCAAATCCTCTATCGCTTGTAGAACCTTCACCTTTGTTTTCTCAGAATAACCTGTTTGATTATTCAGTATCCTGGAGACGGTTGCAATTGAAACATTTGCTCGTTTAGCAACATCCTTTATAGTGTAAGTCATATCCCCCATCTACTTTCTTTTACTAAAACGTTTACGTAAGACATCATATCACCATATGAAAGCCTTATCAATAGTTTTTTTAAATTTTTTTATACTAATTAAAAACGCCGCTAAAACTTGTTCAGCGGCATATCTTTTCTTACGCTTGGATTAAATAAATTCTTGCTTCATACGGCTGTAGATCAAGCTTATCATTCTCTTCTGCTTCACCATAATTACCAATTAGTAGACTTCCTGTCGTTACGTTTATCTCTTCTGGTAATTGAACTGACTGTGTTTGCTCTGAGAAATTAGCGATAAATAGAAGTGCCTCTCCTTGATAACGGCGAAGATATGAGTACAATTCTTGCTTCTCCTCAAGAATCGCTTGATAATCACCATATACAAAGACCTTATACTTCTTTCTTAACTCAATTAGTTTTTTATAGAAATAGAACACTGAATCTTTATCCTTTAAAGCATCTTCCACATTAATTTCTGTATAATTGGGGTTAATATTAATCCATGGTGTGCCTGTTGTAAATCCTGCATTCTCCATTTGATTCCAGTGAATCGGTGTTCGACTATTATCACGACTTAAAGGCTGTAAGGATGTCAGCACCTCATCTGGATTCTGTCCCTGGCCAACCAATTCCTTATACTTATTTCTCATGGCTATATCATTATAATCATCAATAGAGTTAAAACGTACACCAGTCATTCCTATCTCTTCGCCTTGGTAAATATAAGGCATTCCAGGTAATGAATGTAGCATAGCTGCAAACAATTTAGCAGATTGAACACGGTATTTCCCATCACTTCCATATCTTGTAACTAATCTTGTATGGTCATGATTATTTAAGAATTGTGAGTTCCAGCCCTTACCCCAAAGTCCATCATACCAACGTTTTTGAATTTCCTTGAATCGCTCCAAATCCCAAGTTGGCATTTCATCACAAACCTCGAAGTGGAATAATGTGTCTAATTCCTTTCGCTTTTCATCTACATATAGTAACCCTTCTTCTGGTGTCACAAATGCCACCTCACCTACTGTTAATGCATCATAGTGGCTAAATACCTTTTCATTCATTTCCTGTAAATACTCATGAACACCAGGGTTATTCGTAAGATAGCTTATATCAGACGGATCTGCTGCATCAGGAAATCCTTCTGGTTTTGCAAGTAATGCGATGGCATCCAAACGGAACCCATTAATCCCTTTTTGAAGCCAATAATGCATCATTTTATAAATTTCATTACGGACTTCTTCATTTTCCCAATTTAAATCTGGCTGTTCAACGGCAAAGGAATGAAAATAATACTGGTCTGTTCCTTGATCATATTCCCAGGTTGAGGGACAGAAATAAGATCGCCAGTTATTAGGTGGTGAGTTGCTATCCTTTCCGTCACGCCATATGTACCAATCTCTCTTTGGATTGTCCTTACTTGATTTTGATTCTTGAAACCAAGGATGTTGGTCAGAGGTATGATTTACCACAAGGTCCATGATCACCTTAATGCCTCGTTTATGTGCTTCTTTCATCAACTCTTCAAAGTCTTCAATGGTTCCTGCCTTTGGCATAACAGAATAATAATCAGAAATATCATATCCATTGTCTTTATCAGGAGAAAGATAAAATGGATTTAGCCAAATCACATCCACACCGAGATTGCTTATGTAATCTAATTTTTTTGTGACACCACGTAAGTCTCCATATCCATCTCCATCTGTATCAAGGAAGCTTCTCCAATATACTTGATATACAACACTTTCATTCCACCATTTCTTTTCCATTTGAATCCTCCACTTTCTAGAATTGTTCATGAAAGGGGCTTTTGCCCCTTCTTTTAATTCATAATATATACTCTTACCTCATAAGGTCTAAGTGTCATTCGCTTTGGAATTTCCTTTTCCTTCTCCTCATAGTTACATAAAAGTAGCTCTGACGAAGAAGGAGTTAAACGATTGGGTATTTTGAATGTGTTCTTCATGTCACTAAAATTACAAATAATGATAGCTTTATCATTCCCCAAGGTTCTTGTGTATACAAATAATTGAGGATGATTTTCTAGAAGTAACTCATACTCTCCATAAACAAAGACATCATGTTCTTTCCTTAATCGAATCATTTCTTTATAAAAATTCAAAATGGAATCTGAGTCTTGTAACTGTTGCTCTACGTTAATTTTGTCATAGTTTGGATTTACACCAAACCATGTTTTATCACCTGTAGAAAACCCACCCTGGTTACGTGAATCCCATTGCATCGGTGTCCTAGAATTGTCTCTTCCCTTTGTCCAAATGATATTCATGATTTCTTCATGTGAACGCCCTTTTGCTGTTTCAATATTGTAGTAGTTCACCATTCCAACATCATTGTACTCGCCGATCGTTTGAAATTTAACATTGGTCATTCCAATTTCCTGCCCTTGATAGATAAATGGCGTTCCTTTCATGAGGAAATACATGACAGCTAACATTTTCGAGCTTTCTTTCCAATACTCCTGGTCGTTTCCTAATGTAGAAACACTTCTTGGTTGATCATGGTTTTCTAAGAACAAAGCATTCCATCCTCTACCTTCAAGCCCTACCTGCCATTTTGATAATGCTTTTTTTAGTGCACGAACATCAACAGAGCTCTTTGGACCTTTGTCCCAAAGCCCTAAATGTTCAAATTGGAATATCATGTTGAAGTAACCATTTTCTTCTCCAACCCATCGATCAGCATCATCAATCCCTACTCCACTAGCTTCTCCAACCGTCATAATGTCATAGTTCTTCGTTGTTCTTTGAGTAAATTCCGACAAGAGCTGATCGATTCCTTCCACATTCATCATATAATCGAAGCATGGGACATAATCTAATCCCTTGGGATTTGGCATATCAGGAAAACCTGAGACTTTTTTGATATGACTAATCGCATCTACTCTAAATCCATCGATCCCTTTGTCTAACCACCAGTTGACCATATCAGCTAGTGCATCTCTAACGTCGGGATTTTCCCAATTTAGATCCGGCTGACGTGTCGAGAAGATGTGCATGAAGTATTGCTCTGTCTGCTCATCATACTTCCAAGCTGGGCCATTGAAGATTGATTCCCAGTTATTCGGCTCTTTCCCATCTTTTCCATCACGCCAAATATACCAGTCACGTTTTGGATTGTCTTTTGATGAACGAGACTCAATAAACCACGGGTGCTCATCACTTGTATGATTAATAACTAAATCCAAAATCAGCTTCATACCTCGCTTGTGTACTTCTTCAAGTAATTCATCGAAATCAGCCATTGTTCCAAATTCATCCATGATATCATGATAATCTGAAATATCGTATCCATTATCATCATTAGGAGACTTATACATCGGACAAATCCAAATAACGTCGATGCCTAGTTCTTTAAGATAATCTAATCTTGAAGTAACCCCTTTCAAATCTCCGATGCCGTCACCGTTACTATCCATAAAGCTACGAGGATACACCTGATAAGCTACACTTTCTTTCCACCATTTTTTCTGCATTCTATATCGACTCCTTTTAAGTTCTCATCATGTTAAGTAAAAAATCACTAGCTCTCTAGGAAAATATTTTCTTAATAACTGTAGTTTAAGCGATATCATTTTCCCGGTCAACTAATAATTGGATTTCAATCCGAACCATGATATGATTGGTTTATAGCATAATTTTAATAAGAATTCCTTGAAAATCCATTATAAATACAGGAAAATATTTTCCGATTAAAATAAATTAATGTAAACGTGGTGATTAAGTTGAAGCTTACAATAAAAGATATTGCTAAAATGGCGGATGTTTCAATTTCAACTGTGTCGAGAGTAATCAATGGAAGTAAACCAGTCAATGAGGAGATAAGAAAACGTGTATTAGACGTAATCAACCAAACGAATTATCGTCCAAATTCATTAAATAATCAACTAAAGAATAATCACGCCTCCCTTATCGGAGTGATTATCCCTGAATACTCTAATACCGTTCTAACTGACTTCATAGACGGTATTAACAATATTTCCAAGCTCTACGGCTATGACATTATCATGAGCTTGACAGATGGTACAGTAGATAGTGAACTTCATTATTTTACCTTATTAAAAAAAATGAATATCAGCGGTCTAATCTTTGTAGGGTCACCTCTAGCATCTAGACATATTGAAATTGTAAAGAAAGCAAAGATCCCTTGTGTCATTGCAGGACAGATTTCTCCAAATCAAGCTATCCCTTCTGTTCATGTAGATAATATAACTGCATCCTATGAAGCTGTTACTTTTCTAATACAGGAGGGGCACAAAGAGATTGCCATGATCAAAGGATTAGGCGAAATGGCTGTAGGTGGACATCGATTGCAAGGATATAAGCAAGCGATGAAAGACGCAGGTCTCTCAATTAGGGAAGAGTGGATTGTTGAAAGTGGGTTTTCGATAGAGGATGGGATGAAAGCTATGAAGCAAATCATTGACAATAAGACCCTTCCTACTGCGGTATTCTGTGCAACAGATGCGATGGCGATTGGTGCAATGCACTTTCTATTAGACAAAGGCATTGATATTCCGAACGATATTTCCATTATTGGCTTTGATGGGAGCTTAATGTCACAAGTTGTTCGTCCAAAGCTTTCAACAGTAGAATATTCTGCACGAGAGATGGGAATGACCGCTACAAGGAATTTAGTCAAACTAATAAAAGGAGACAATGAAGGTATCGCACAGCACTCAAATGTTACCCATCATCTGGCCATTCGTGAAAGTACTAAAAGGCGTAAATAGAAATTAGCCCCCTAGTTTTAGGAGGCTATTTGTCTAATCTTTAGTTAGATCAATGTGCTGGAAAAAAAGCCATTTGAATAGCAAAGATCACAGCAAATAGATAAATCAATGGATGAACTTCTTTTCCTTTTCCACTAACAAGCTTAAGGATTGGATAGGTGATAAAGCCCATCGCCATTCCTGTAGCAATACTAGCAGTTAACGGCATTGTAAGGATGATGATAAATGCTGGAAAAGCCTCATCAAACTCCTTCCATTTCACCTTCGCTAATCCCTCCATCATAAAACACCCTACAATAATTAACACAGGAGCTGTAATTGCTGAAAGTGAAGAAATAGCTGCCATTAGTGGCGAGAAAAATAACGATAATAAGAACAATAACCCAACAACCAATGCAGTTAATCCAGAACGACCGCCAGCTGCTACTCCAGAAGTTGATTCAATATAAGCAGTTGAAGGACTTGTTCCCATTGTTGCACCAACAGTAGTCGCAACAGCGTCAGCTGCTAAGGCAGATTTCGCTCGAGGAAATTCACCATTCTTCATGAAACCAGCTTGCTCCGCCACTCCAATCATCGTTCCAGTCGTATCAAAAATGGTAACAAGTAAGAACGCAAATATAACCGTATATAACCCATTTGTGAATACACCTGCAACATCAATATCGAAGAAGACGAAGGCTGGAGGAGCTGAAACCACCCCATTAAATTCAAGTAATCCCATGAAATACCCTATCACTGCTGTAATAAGCATTCCGATAAATAGCGCACCCTTAATTTTGCGAGCAAACAGAATCAATGTAACTAATAATCCAATAATCGATAATAATGTAACAGGTGAGGTTAAATCCCCAATAGTTACAAATGTCTCTGGGTTTGAAGTAATAATTCCAGACATTCTTAATCCAATAAAAGCAATAAATAAACCAATCCCCGAGGTAATTCCGTATTTCAACGAAGCAGGAATTGATTTAATAAGAACTTCACGAAATTTCGTAAACGATAAAAGCAGGAATAAAAGACCAGCTAGAAAAACAGCCCCTAAAACTGTTTGATAACTTACACCTTGGGTTGCCACAACACTTGTGAAATACGCATTCAACCCCATCCCTGGTGCAATCGCAATCGGATATTTCGCAAATATCGCCATAATTAATGTTCCAACAGCCGCTGAGATAATCGTAGCTGTAAATACTTGATCAAATGGTACACCCGCTGCTGAAAGAATCGCTGGATTCACGACGATAATATAGACCATTGTTAAAAATGTCGTAATTCCTGCTAATACTTCCGTTCTAACATTTGTTCCTAATTGTTGTAAATTAAATAAGCGTTCCATAAATCCTCCTAAAATAAAAAATCCCCAACTATAAATGGGTAGATTTATCCACCCATTCGTAGTCAGGAATTATCGGTACCCGGTAGAAACTCTCAGACCTTATCACTGAGAATATACGAACGAAATGATTGTTTAGTTCAAGCTCCAGAACATAGAATACCCGAACTTTATTGCATTGTCAACACAAAATGTTCGTATTTATTTGTTAGATTCAGCCATTCCTTAATGCTACACGACGAATCTTACCTGAATCGGTTTTTGGAAGCGTATCAATAAATTCTATAATTCTAGGGTACTTGTAAGGAGCTGTAATATTTTTGACGAATTGTTGAAGATTAATACTTAATTCCTCAGAACGTGCTACTCCATCTTTTAGCACCACAAATGCTTTGACCACATTTCCACGAATTGGATCTGGTGAAGCGACGACCGCACACTCCTTAACAGAGGTATGCTTCATTAATGCATCCTCAACTTCAAACGGTCCAATCGTATAACCGGAGCTGATAATCACATCATCATTTCTACCTTGGAACCAATAGTAATGCTCTTCATCTCTTGACGCTCTATCTCCAGTTAAGAAATACTGCCCAACATAGGAATGATTTGTTCTACTTGGGTCCTTATAATATAGTTCAAAGAGAGCAGGGAAATCCTTTCTTACTGCAATTGTACCGACTTCATTAACCGGCACTGGCTTCCCATGTTCATCAACTATTTCCATAAATTCCTTAAGTAATGGCTGACCCATCGAGCCAATTTTTTCAGGATTTTCATTTAGATTGGCGATAAGTAGAGTACTTTCAGTTTGTCCATATCCATCACGAATTTGAATATCAAAGGTAGTAGAAAATACATCGATGACCTCTCTATTCAAAGACTCACCTGCTGATACCGCTGTATGTAAATGAGAAAGATGATAAGATGAGATCCCATCAAATTTTGCCATCATTCGGTATTCAGTTGGAGTACAGCATAATACATTTATTTGATGGTCCTGTAATAACTGTAAATATGTTTCCGGCTGAAACTTCCCATGATATACAAATCCAGTAGCACCTGAACCTAATATTGATAACAATGGACTCCAGACCCATTTTTGCCAGCCTGGTGCAGCCGTTGCCCAAACTGTATCGCCCGCACTGATATTTAGCCATTTTTCTGCAGCAACTCTTAAATGTGCATACCCCCAGCCATGGCTATGTACTACGCCTTTTGGCATTCCTGTTGTCCCAGAAGTATAGGCAAGGAAAGCATAGTCATCCTTGGATGTATCAACAGTAGTGAATGAATCCGGCTCAGTTTCAGTAAGTTGTTCCATTGAAAGCCAACCTGAAACTTCTTGTCCAAATGCAATCTTATATTGTAAATAAGGAGTCTCCTCTTCAATGTTTTCAAATTCAGCTACGTAAGAATGATATGTAATCACAGCTTTTGCTTCTGAGTGATTTAAGCGATATACCAAATCCTTTGCTCTCAGTAATTCAGAGGATGGGCTAATGACAATACCTGATTTCAAACATGCTAAATAAATACAATAGGATTCTATTAATCGAGTAGTCATTACAACGACACGATCGCCTTTTTCTAAACCTAATGTGTTCAATCCATTTGCTAGTTTATTAGCTTTCTTTATTAATTCTGAATAAGTAATACTCTTTTTTTCACCAGTTTCGCTTTCCCATATTAAAGCCGTTTTCTCATCTGAAAAGTGCCTATCAATCTCATTTGCTATATTATAGTGTTCTGGTGATAATAATGTTTCCAGATCCATTCGTATCCACCCTCGATTCTAAGTCATTTGCGACTTTTATTTAATCCTTACGATACGTATTCAATGATATGTTATTTGCCAAAAAGATGTAAAGTTAAAAATCTTCAAATAATTTATCGTAGTATACTTTCATCAATAATTCAGACATTTAAGTCAACTTGTTGCCCGCTTTGGATTTCAATTATATGTTTATCGTCAACATTTAGCCATATAGAAATAGCTGTTGGATTATAAACAAAGCTACAATCAGCTGCAAATTTAAGCTGTGAAAAGGCTTTTGTATAATCGACGATTTCAATATTAGTAGCATACCAAATATCATCTTTCTTTCCTATGTATGCACAAAAATTCTCTATTAAGTCCCAATTTTGATCAAGATCAAACTCATAGCTATGTCCCCAAACATACATCATATAGAGGTATTGAGTCTTGTAAAGGTTTACAAAATCCTCCGCTAAGTTTAATAGATTCCCTTTATGATGACAGGTTGGATTCCACTCTAAATAATCATCAGGCATATTGAAGGTACCAGTACTATGAACCGTTCGCGCATATTCAATGCCCAAATACGGCAATGTATCTTTTAGATTGTTATTAAATGATCCATTTGGATAAGATAAGCCTCTGACTGTATAACCCACTGTCTGCTCAAGATTTTTTCGGTCCTCGATTATTTCTGTAACAATTCGTTCTTTAGGGACCCGTGCAATTGTTGGATGCATCAATGTATGGGCTGACACTTCGTGCCCTTGGTAAAGCTGTTTCATTTCTTCCTTGTCAATTCGTTCTCCAGTTCCAGCTAATCCAGAATTCACATGAAATGTTCCTTTAATATCATACTTATTAAATATCTGAACTAACTTTCTATCAGCTAGCACACCATCGTCATAGCTCATTGTTAATACTTTATGCTTCCCCTCAGGAAATGTCATGACTACCTTTGGCATTGTCTCTCCTCCCTTTCTATAAATAATAAATTCTATGTATAATCTAGTTCCCCTTCTAAATCAATTTTAAAAAACCACTGTCTGCTCTATTAAAATATTGAACATCAGTGGTTTTTATGTGAACATTATATAATTTTTATATTCAATGGATAGATATATGGTTCATCTGGTTCCTCTATTGTGGACCAATTGGTAATCTTAAGCATAGGTAACTCCATCCCTTGATAGGTGGTCATTTCTATCGTACCTTCAGCTTCGATCCACGAGTCCTGATCAAGTGATGATGCTTCCGAGAATTCCGACAAATACCCAACAATACTTGCGTCTGCTATACAATGAGTAATCGCAAATCTAGAAATAACTAATTGGTCACTAGAAAACCCTTCCTCTTTATAGACAAATCCCTTTAACTTAATCGTTCTTCCCTTATATTTGTCGATGTTTTTATGCATTTCTTCATAGTAATCAAAAAAGACCTGTTCATCCATTTCTACCGTTTGACTTTGTTCTAATTTTTGAATGAGTACATTATATTCCTCTTTTGAAATGATATTTTCATTCAAAATCGCACTGTCGTCGAAGGAATGATCAAGATAATCATCCTGAATCTCTATCTCATCTAAGTCAATCTCCACTTGTTCTGAATCCTGATTCACCTGCTGCTGATTTGTAATCACGGCCATTCCGCCTTTTTTTCCTACAATATCTGCTCCAAGTGTCTTCGGTGGCAGTACAAAACCTGTTGCAATAGGAAAAATAATAATACTATATGACACTAGTTTCTTGAACGTAAATATCGTATTACCATGATCATGACTACACGAATCCTCTCCACAGTGATCATGCACGTCCTTATTTACCGACCATATCCTAGTTGTTTGAATAAAGAAAAGGATTAAGAAAATAACGGAAGCAATCTGACTTAGATTCACGTATTTCGGATTAATAAATTTTGTTATTTCTCCAGTATAATGTAGCTTAAAAATCAACAAACAAAACAATAATAATACTAATGCTCTCAGCGCCTGTTGGAAGTGAAATTTCATCATTGTCCCCCCTTAGACAAAATATTGAACTACTAACATCGCAAAAAATATGACAGCAACAACAAGTGCTAATAATAGCATGACAAACCTAACTTTAAATACACTAACCATCATAAGCGTGTTCTTCAAATCTAACATAGGGCCGATGATAAGAAAGCCTAAAATCGAATGGGTTGGGAATAAACTTCCAAATGATGCTCCAATAAATGCATCTGCCTCTGAACATAGTGACAAAACAAAAGATAAGCCCATCATGACAAGCAATGACGCTACAACTCCGTCTCCTATTTCCAGTAATGCCCTAGTCGGCACATACGTTTGAACAATTGCAGCTAACAACGCACCTATGATCAGGTACTTCCCCATATCAAAGAACTCATCAATTGAGTGTGTTAACATAGACCACAGCTTTTGTGTAAATGGTTGTTTAGATGGTCCATGTGTATTTACATTCATATGTTTCACTTCTGTTTTTAATTGTGTTCCTTTGACAAGCATACTTATGCTAAATGCTATGATTAATGCAATAACAAACCCTAAGCCCATACGTAATCCTGCAATTTGAAAATCATTTCCAAAAGCCATGAAAGTAGACGCAATAACAATTGGATTGATTAAAGGTCCTGTTAACATAAACCCAATCGCTGCGTATATTGGTACTCCTTTGGATACAAGTCTACGAACTATTGGCACAATCCCACATTCACAAGCAGGAAACAGCGCACCAATTACACAACTCATTATCACAGCTAATACCTTATTTTTCGGGATCCATTTCTCAATATGCTCCTCTGTTACGAAGATCTGAATGAGACCTGCAATGAGAACCCCGACAAGGATAAAAGGTAGAGCCTCTATGATTATACTTAGAAAAATGGTGTTTAGACTTAATAATGAATCAGGTATTTTTATTGCAGATGTATTCTGTGGGTTCATGCTTATCAGAAATAAACCTACCGCTACTATTAAAACCCCTGTTATTTCAATGATACTGTTTCGAAAGAACTTAACCATTTCTTCCCCCTTCAAAGATACACGTTGTTAATCGTAACTATTACGTTTTATAATAAACTATCCTCTCCTTCTTGTAAATAAAACATTGGACACAAAAAAGACCTAAAGAAATTCTTTAAGTCTTTTAATGATTAATATTCTTTTTCAATCACTTTTGTACTTCTTATTGTATCAATTGGTCGTACGTAATTTTCAATCGCTTCACGTTTTGGCTCTAAAAATGGTGGTAAAGATAATTTTTCTCCAAGTGTTTCGTATGGCTCATCTCCCATAAATCCTGGGCCATCAGTTGCAAACTCAAATAAGATTTGAGGTGCGACTCTTGCATATAGTGATTTAAAGAAATAGCGATCGACATACCCAGACGTTTGGAATCCAAAAGCCTCTAATCTTTGCTGCCACTCATCTAAAACAGCTCTGTCCTCAATACGAAATGCTACATGATGAACGGTGCCAAACCCTTGAGAAGCTAACGGTAACACCTCATTATGCTCTACAATAACTTGAGCTCCATTTCCACCCTCACCCACTTCAAATAAGTGGATAGAGCCATTTTGATCAATTTCTTTAAATAGAAGAACCTTTTCCATCACTTCTTTGAAATAATCAAATTGAGAAATACGAATAAAAATAGGTCCTAAGCCAGTAATCGCATATTCCAGGGGAATCGGCCCATTTTGCCAAGGAGTTCCTGACTTAACCCCCTTGTTATGCTCATCTGAAATCAGTTGATACTGCTGATCATCGAAATCTACAAATGAGATCGTCTTTTTCCCAAATTGTTCTTTAATTCCTGTATGCTTAACTTCTAAACGATCAAAGCGTTTAACCCAATAATCTAGGGCTGCATCACTTGGTACACGAAATGATGTTTTTGAAATTTCATTTGTGCCATGAGTCCCCTTAGGAATACCTGGGAAATCAAAGAAAGTCATGTCTGTCCCTGGACTCCCTGTATCATCTGCGAAAAACAAATGATAAGTTTGAATATCATCCTGATTGACTGTCTTTTTAACTAATCGCATGCCTAATACATATGTGAAAAATTCATAATTTTTTTCAGCACTACTTGTTATCGCTGTAACATGATGTACTCCCTTTAATTGGTTCATTTTCTTTCCTCCAGTAAAATCAAGATTGTCTCGCTTATTTAAACCTTATTGTACCAATACACTAGTTCTTTTATCATTTTAAATGAATACTCTTAATTAAAATATCTTTAATTCGAGATAAATATATCATGGATAAATTTCACTGTCAATTAAAACAAGGTTGATTTCACTAAGACAACAAAAGCTGCATATATTGTTTGATATATTGTCGAAGGAGGGTTCCTTTATGTATTATTATCAGCCAGGCTACTACCCACCATATATTCCGCCCAGATATTATCCATGGATGAGGCAGCAGTTGCCAGTTGTTGATCCAAATCTCTTGTATCAATCTGCTAACGCATCAAAAAAGCTCATGAATGACGCAAGTATTGTTCTTAACAGATTATCTGTTTCAAAAGAGTTCGACTCTTCATTAATGGCTGCTGCACAAGCTTCAAATAAAAATGAAGTAAAACGTTTAATTCAGTCTACAGGAGTTACATCAGATGTAGATGTAAAGTATTCCCCTGATGGTATCACTTTAGAATTTAATTCAGCGGAAGATCCACAAGATTGTTGCAAATTAACTATTGCTCTACGGTGGCGTTAGTGCATCTCTATTCTTCGTCTCATCACAAAAAGGAGTCCCTTAATCGGAACTCCCTCTTTTCTACTTTTCACATAAGACAAGCAAGTTTAACTAGTAGCTGCCTTTCCTTTTTCTTCAAAATATATTTGTTTTGAAGGAATTAAAACGGTAATCAATAAAAAGATTGCAAACAATACACTTACTGCCGAGAAAATGATACAGACAAGTTGTAAAGAAAAAATCTCTGCTGCTAGACCAAGGACCAATGTTAAAGCTATTTGTATAATTCCTTGTACCATTTCCGCGACACTGCCAAATCTCCCCATAATATTAACAGGAACATTATTTTGAAAAAAAGTGGCATATCCTGCATTCGCAAAAGCCATAAAGAAGCCTAGGAACACAAATGCAAGAGTAGCTGTTATAAAGTTAAAAGAGGAATAAAATAATAAATAACCCACTGAAGTCAATAACATTCCTATACCAATATACAGTTTTAAATGGACCTTTTTGGAAATGATTGCTGCTACTGATGCACCACCTAATGCTCCTAACCCTGTAATACTAACAATTAGACCATAATCTTGATCATTTAATTCTAGGTGATGTTTGATGAATGTCACTTCCTGTGAATCTAACGCAAATCCTAGTAACATCGCTGCCTGAAATAATAAATAGACTGCAATAAAATATCTCGATTTTTTGGCAAATCCACTAATGATTTTCCAATCAGCCACTAATGTTCTCCATTTGATTGGTTCCCTTACTTCATTCCCCTTCTCATCAACATTAGGTAATAGATAAATGAAGAATGCGCAAACGAAGAAAGTGATGGCATTAATTAATATACAAAGCTCGGTACCAACATACATAATCAATAAACCTGCAATCGCAGGTCCAAGTAAAAACGCACCAGAGCTTATCATACTCATTAAGGAATTGAATCTTTTTCTATTCTCTGCGGGTACTAGCTTTGTTATGTACACAGAGGCGCATGGCCCAAAGAATGCTCCAGCAATATTAATGAGCAGGATCACAGAGTAGATGATCCAAATCGTTGAAATAAAAGGAAGTACGAAAACGAAGCAACCACGAATTAGATCAACATATATCATTAGTTTTCGTTTGTTCAATCGGTCAATTAAACTACCAGCCCATGTATTCGTTATCAACATCGCGATAGGCCGTATCATGTAAAGACCTGCTACGGCTGCTGCTGATCCCGTTAAATCTAAGATTGAAAGATTAAGTGCAATTAAATAGATCCAATTTCCAAGATACGAGATCCCGATACCCGCAAGTAAGAGAATAGGATGTTTCCATTTCATCATAACTCTTTTTGCCCTCCCCTTACTTTTGTTAACCTTCAATATGTAGTAATTAGAATAAGTATAACGATTTATCACCTTACAAGAAAGATAATTTCTTGAAGAATCTGATTACTGAGATTCTTGACGAGAAAATGAAGTTACTATATAGTTACCTAGGTAACTAATAATACTTAGGAGTATTCTTATGAAGAATCATGACTTATTTCATTCCATTCATCAACTCTCTCGGCAATTAATCAAACATTTAAATGAAGCGTTGGAACCATTTGGTTTATATAACTCACAATGGTCTGTTTTGTATGTGTTAAAAACAAAAGGAACCTTAACACAAACAGAGCTTTGTCAATATTTAGCTGTGGAAGCCCCGCCAATGACACGGACAATCCAAAGACTGATAAAACTAGGACTCGTAGAACAAATTCCTGGGAACGACCGAAGAGTTAAATATATTCACCTTACTGATTTTGCAATGGATAAGTACCCAGAGTGGGAACAGGCCGTTCTACAAAAGAATCAAAAGCTAATAAATCAGTTCCCTTTAGATTCACAGGAAGAACTTTTATCATTAATCACCAGTTGGCTTAACAGCTTTCCAGATAATAATTAAAGGAGATTGATCATGGTCAAACCAAAATTATGGACGAAGGATTTCATCCTTGTTTCAACAAGTAACTTATTTATATTTTTAACGTTTTACGCTTTACTTGTCACACTTCCTATTTATGCACTTCAAGAGATGAAAGCAAAAGCATCAGAAGCAGGGCTACTTGTCACAATATTTCTTGTTGCGGCGATCATTATTCGACCTTTTGCAGGCCAAGCAATGAAACGGTTCGGAAAACGAATCATCTTTTTTATTTCATTAGTTATCTTTTTAGGATCTTCAGTTTTATATTTCCTGCCAGATACGATTCTTACATTGCTTATCCTTCGTTTTTTCCATGGAATTGGCTTTGGAATGGCCACCACGGTTTGTGGAACCATTGTAGCAGATTTAATTCCTGATTCTAGAAGAGGAGAAGGGATGGGTTATTATATCATGTCATCTAATCTAGCGATGGTTCTTGGACCATTTCTAGGATTGACAATTATGAACCAATGGGGAGAAGGACCCATGTTTACCTTTAGCGCACTCTTTGCTCTTTGTGCATTAGCTTTCTCACTTTTTATTAAACTACCAAAAGAACAAGTGGCACAAGAGACTAAGGCAAGGTCCAAAGAGAGCTTTAATATCAAGGATTTCTTCGAATTATCAGCGGTTCGCATTTCAATTGTCGCTGCATTATTTGCCATCGTCTATTCTTCTATCCTTTCATTTGTTTCTGTCTATGCAAAGGATTTAGGATTACTATCTGTCGCGAACTTTTTCTTTGTTGTATATGCATTTGTACTACTGCTTTCACGACCATTTACAGGTAAATGGTACGATCGATTTGGAGCAAATGTTATTATTTATCCTTGTATCGTTTGCTTTGCAATTGGCATGTTCTTATTAAGCCAAACAACGACAGCATCTCTCTTTTTAATTTCTGCTGCTCTCATTGGTCTAGGCTGGGGAACTTTATTCCCAAGCTTCCAAACCATTGCAATTGAGAAAGCTGCACCAGAACGAAGAGGATTAGCTACTGCTACCTTCCTGTCTATTTTTGACCTTGGGATTGGACTTGGTTCATTTATCATCGGGTTGGCTGCTGCAAATGTTGAGTTTAACTCACTCTATTTTTATTGCTCATTATTTGTCTTAGTTGGTATAGCTATTTATTATCTATTACATGGTAAAGGACATACAGTTACGTATAAGAAAAGCGAAGCAACTTATTAAATGACTTCAACACAAAAAGATGGGATGTTTTCTTCAAACACTCCATCTTTTTCGTTATAAAACCCGCAGACTGAATACACTCCGCGTCCGGCGGGGTGTCTGGTGGGCCTCCTCGTCGCAAAAGCTCCTGCGGGGTTTCACTCCAGCCACGCATCCCGCAGGAGTCTACATGTATTCAGTCTGCTCAGATCTAATTCTTTTAATATATAGTGGTCATTAACATTATGCAGCTTTTATAATTGTGTTGTCTTTCTTTTCTAGCCCAATCCAAATGAGGCCAAGTATAATAATAACCGCTCCAATAATTTGAGTAATCATGATTTTTTCATCAAAGAATAATGCACCTGCTGCGGCTGCAGCAGCTGGGACAAAATATCGATAAAAATTTGATTTTGCAGCACCTACTTTTTTCATCGAAGCATTCCAAATCACAAAAGAAGCAACCGTACAAAGAATAACATTATAACCAATCGCACTCCAAACAGTTAACGAGAGATCACTCCACACGATCCCCTGCCAACCTGTTAAAGTAAGCGGAAATAAGAATATACTCCCGAATAATACATACCAGCTCGTCACTCGCATCGGTGAATATTTCTTCATTAGAGGCATACAGGCTAAATTAAACAACGCACCTATTAAACTAATAGATAGGGCAAGTAGGTTTCCAAGCATATATTGAGATCCTAGCTCAAAGCCTTCCTCCCCTCCTAAAATAATCAAAGAAACCCCAATTAGTGCAATAAATCCTCCAGTCGCTACTCTTACTGTGAATTTCTCTTTGATAAATAAAGGTGCAAAGAGAGCCGCGAAAATTGGCCATGGTGCAACATTTAATAAAGAAGCATTAGCAAGAGTAGTATATTTAATAGAATACATCACAAGAATCTCTAAGAGTGTGACTCCAAAAAAACCAATGACGGCTAATTTAACTAAATCCCGCTTATGGACCTTTATAGTACCTTCTGTCATCTTAAGAATTCCAAAAAGAATCGGTAATGCTAAACCAAACCGTAAAAACACAAATACCTCTGGCGTAAATACATCCATCCCAAAGCGAGAAATCCCAAAATTCGCTCCCCAGATCACTGATACAAAAATAAGGCCTATATAATACTTAACATTAGATCCCATATTATCTCCTTTTTGTTTCATGTTAGCCTCTAACACTTCTTACTTTTAAACGTTTTCAACATACGCTTCAAAAATTAAGATATGTATATTTTACCTATAAGGACTTTAATAGGATAGTGAATATTTTAAGTATTTGTCAGAACTAGCTAAAGAACGACAAAAAAAGAATGAAACTGATGAAGGAATCGACACGGTCAATCTATAATATCTTTACTAAGTAACTAAACAAAGGAATAGGGTGATAGGATTGTCAAAATTATTAACGAAATTAATTTTAAGGGACTTTGATATTACCATTTTTCAAACTCCTTCGTTTAAGCAAAGAAAAGGGTATAGACCCATCTATCGAATGACACTAAAAGGTGAATCTCATGAAGATTGTTTACAATCAGTCTTCAGTACATTCAATGTCCCAGATCGCATGCCCTCAGATTTTAATGGCAGATTTATTACTACTGGAGATATTGTCTATATTGACGAGGGGTTAAGAGGGCAGAACTATTATCAATTATTACCTGGTGGTTGGAAATTAATAAACCGAATTCATATTAGGTAAGACTCATCAAAGAAAGAGGCAAATATGCTTGCCTCTTTTTCTTATAGTTCAAACTCCCACTCTTCCTTCAGATACAAATAGAGTGCCAGCAGGATATTTTCAAGTTCAACATCCTTCCTTCCGTCTATCTCTAATCCAATTTTCGGAAACATGATGTCTGCAACCTGTTTTGTTAATTGTTTTCTGTCAAAAGGAGCCAATTGCAGCATCCGATGACAATATGTATTAACTAGATTCCATTCTTTTGCACTTAAGCTTTTTATCACCCAGTCCTCTAAGAGCAAACTATCTTTAGACAATCCTCTTAATTCGATTTCTTTTTCAAGTGGTGTTCTCTTTCTTTTCTGTTTTTCCTTACGCTCATGAACAACAATAGTACCAGCTACCAGATCTCCAATTCGTTTATGCTTTGAGTGAAAGAAAATCATCAGCATACCAAGTAAATGTCCAGTTGGTAGAGAATCTACTATTCTCAAAAAATTGCGGATAAAGCTTGAGAGCAAAGTAATACTATGACCATTTTCTTGAATCACCCGGATTCCAATCATCTTCTTACCAGGTGTTCTTCCCCCATAGAAATACTCAAATGCAAAGTAATATCCCCAATTAAGAAGAAACACAAGAATGATGGCAATAGCAATTGAGCCAGAAGAAATATCTCCCAGAAAAAAAAGACTTTCTTGGCTTAAAAAAACAAAAAACAGGAGGACAACGATTAATAGATTCACAATGAATAAGATAAGCTGGTCAATTATAAATGCTGACGCTCTACTCCCTAACCCAGCTGATTGGAATTGAATCGATACATATTCTGGTGTTTTAATATCTATTTTTTCTTGATCCATAAAAAAATTACCTCATTTCACATTGATTGTTCTAGAGTTGTTTCTATTTTCATCTAAAATAATTATAATCATAGTAGAGGATACTTTTTCCAGTAAATAATTATGAGACGAAGGTGATTACATGAATATCAAACAATTTGTTAAACAACACCGAGAAGAATGGAAACAACTAGAACAACTAATCACGTCATTACATAAAAACCGCAGACATTTAAAGGAAGCAGATATTGATAACTTCCACAGGTATTACCAAAAAGCTGCACAGCATCTTTCTTACAGTCAAACATATTACCCCAATGATGATGTCACTTCATACTTAAATGGACTAGTTTCTAAGTCTCATAATCTATTATATAAAGACCAAATGTCTAGCCTTAAACAAATTCGTCACTTTTTTAGTACGACCTTTATCCGTTTGTTTCTGGAACAATGGAAATTTATTTTGGTTGCCATGCTTCTTTTTGCAATTGGTGGCATCGGTAGTTTTATAGCAGTAAAAGCAGACCCTCTTCATTTATATTCGATATTGCCAAGTAATATTGCTCAAGGTGTTGATCCCGAACAGCTTGGTTCTAGTGATGGGGCAGTTAACTCTCCCCTTATGTCTGCGAGTATTATGACAAATAATATTCAAGTGGCGATTTTAGCCTTTGCTGGCGGTGTCACATTTGGATTATTAACTGTCTACATATTAATCTACAACGGAATCATTATTGGTGCTCTTGCAGCCTTATTCTGGCATTACGGAAAAACGTATGAGTTTTGGGCATATATCGTCCCACATGGAATGATTGAGCTGACTGCCATCTTCATCGCGGGTGGGGCAGGGTTACTTATGGGTTATAAATTATTTGTTCCAGGACTATATTCAAGAGGATATCAGTTAAAATATCAAGCAAAAAGATCAGTGCAGCTATTATTAGGGACCATTCCATTATTCATTATTGCAGGAGTGATTGAAGGCTTTATCACTCCTGCTGCCATCTCACTTGAAGCTAAATATATTATCGCTTTATTAACTGTGATTGGCTTAATTTTATACATTATGATTGGCAAGCTTGTTTTTATGAGAAAGACTATAATATACCACGGTTCATAATTTGGATATAGGAAGAGACAGCTGTAACTGCAAGATTCTCTTCCTCTGCCTCCACCATTTGGAGACCTTGTTGTTCCCATTTGCGTTTTTCTCGTTTTTTGTAAATCATTTGCTTTTGTGCCATGCTTTTGATCATCGCTGAATGTATTGATGCTGGCTCCTCCTGTATTCTTCTAACCAAAGCCTCGTCCTCAACACCAATCATTAGAAATAAATGCCTTTGTCTTAACCGCTTTAGATACAAGAGTGCACTTTCTTCATGAAGAAATGTCCGAACATCACTAAATAACAAGATCAAGCTACGCTTCTTTTGGACCGTTTGTAAATATTGAAGGACTTCCCCATAGTTTGATTCTGCAGCGTCCACTTCTAGATTGTAAATTGCATACAAAATCCTCTGTAGATGAGCCATACCTTTTGCTGGAGGAACATATATTTTTACATTTTTTGAAAATGCCAATACCGCCACATAATCTCCTTTTTGAAGAGCAGCAGCCGTGACCGTAATAGCAGCCTCCAACGCTTTTTCTAATCGGTTTCCTGCTGATAGCTCAGCCCCCATCATTCTTCCACAATCTATTAGAATCGTAATATACTTCCCATGCTCTGGCTCAAATTCATTCGTCATGACTTCATGTAATTTAGCGGTTTGGCGCCAGTTAATTTTTCGTGGATCATCGCCTACTACATAGTTTCTTATTTTTGAGAATTCACCAGTACCTTGCTGAAACTTTCGAATCTTTACTCCTTCGTACATTAAAAAACGTTGAGCATTCTCTAAATATCGCTTCGTTTCACTCAAATTCGGTATAACCTTTATTTTATTCTCTAGTTGTTCAGTCGCTTGCTTTTCCCATAAGCCAAAAATGCTCTGATAACGAACATATACTTTTTTAACTTGATATTCCCCTCTTATCGGCGCAGTCGTTTCATATAAGAGAATAGCCTTTGATTCCTTCCCAATCATACCCTTTAATGGAAAAGGACGAAGAAACGATTGAGGAATTCCATCAATCAAGCGATAGGTGATTGGATATTTAGATTTATTTGTGATTTCAAGCTTCACTTGATACTGGATTCCTCTCTCCATTTCATCTGGAATTACTCGTTTCAATGACAGTTGATTTTTCCTAGGTAAGAATAGAAAGTCAATTAACGTGATTGTAAGAAATCCTATGTTTGCAAGGATGACAACGACCCACGATATTCCCGCACTCATGAATATCGCTAAACCAATTGAAAAGATACAAAAGGATAGACATAATTTTGTCGTTGGCAGAAATCCTCTATCTAGGAACAGGAATCGATCCAACAAGCTCTTCAATGATCTGGTCAACCGTCACTCCCTCCAATTCTACATGTGGCGATAACTGAATTCGGTGCCTTAATGCTGGACGAGCAACTACTTTCACGTCATCTGGGGTAACATAGTCTCTTCCAGCTAAATAAGCCCAAGACCTACCTGCTTTTCCTATTGAAATGGCCGCTCTTGTACTCGCTCCATATCGGATGGATTCAGTCTCTCTCGTTTTTCTTACGATTTTCATAATATAATCTAGAACACTATCACTTATTGTAACATCCTCTATTTCTCGTCTCATTGAAAGGAAGCTTGTTAAATTGAGAGCTGGTGCTTCAGGTTGATGATTAACTTGTTGTTCCATTACATGCTTCAGTACCTTTGTTTCATCCTCCACCGAAGGAAAATCAATCATTAACTTAAACATGAAACGATCCTGCTGAGCCTCAGGTAGTGGATAAGTTCCCTCAAACTCAATTGGATTTTGTGTTGCAACGACGAAGAAAACATCAGAAAGAGGATATGTTTCCCCTTGTATGGTCACCTGTTGTTCAGCCATTGCTTCAAGTAGAGCAGCCTGTGTTTTGGCAGGAGTCCGATTAATTTCATCTGCTAACAAGATGTTCGTGAATATTGGTCCTTTTAATGTTTGGAAGGTGCTATCCTTCATATTGTAAATAGTACTTCCTGTAATATCACTTGGGAGTAAATCAGGTGTGAACTGGATTCGACTGAACTCTCCTTGAAGAAGATTTGCTAGCGTACGTACCATTTGCGTCTTTCCTGTACCTGGAACACCCTCAAGTAAAACATGTCCACCCGATAGAATAGCTGTCATTAACAGCTTTACATTTGTTTGCTGACCGATACTTTCATGTTCATATGTCTCTAGTAATCTTGCTATATCTTTGTTCATTGTCAACCTCCAGCTCTTTCCTTAATTGATCGATTTTCTTTGTCCACAAAAGATATTCTTGTTTTCTAAGTTTCGCTTTTTGTAATATCTCGGTCATCCCCTTTAAAAGCGAACTCACTTCTTGTGGGGATATATGCTTTACTCTTCTAGCAATTGTTTCTTCACAATCAATCCAATCCTTATTATATGGAACGCCCCACTTCTCTTGTAAAAGAAGCTTACAGTAATCGGCTTGAATGGTTAAAGCTTCCTTATACATTCGTCCTCTTGAATACCAGACAGCTAACGCCTTCAATCCTTCATCACTAAAGCGTACAGATTCCTCTCTTACGACATGGATATATCCGAAACGCTTGCCCAAAGCCCAAAGCCACAGAACTATTAATAGTATTGCTTGTAACATTAATACAAGAAACCATGAGGGATAAATGGTGAATACGGTTGAACGATTATGCTTCTCATGAACGTATTCATCAAACAATAAAGTTTGCTCGATTCCTGCTTCATATAAGATTGAAAAGACGATATCTAGATGATCAAGCTCGGTAACGGATTCATTGGTTAATAACTCTGGAGTCACAACACTAATCAAATTCCCCTTACCTATTTCTTGCTTCAATGCAATCGGCCCAACTTCATCTGACAGGAGCACGTCTTCACCATTTTCTGGTATCAACCTAACAAAACTGTTGAAAATTGCTCGATATTGATTTTCCTCAGCGTCAAAAACGGATATATATTCTCCTTGATCAACCGGTTCAACCTGAAATGTACTGAGATCAAACATTCCATGTGGATTTGTTTTGAACAGAATCAATGTATTGCCTCGTTCAATGAACGAGAGATAAGCTTCCATTTCCTCTGTGTCTGGAACAAATAGTGGCTCAACCATCATCAGAACTTTCAGATCATCATCACGACTTAGTAGTTCAGGAGAATGTGACCATCTATCTACTCTATCCACCTCTGACTCTAGATATGTATACAAAGCTTTCACACCCGATGGAGCAGGAGATTGAGACACGTAATCCAGATAATTCTTTGGTTTTTGTAAAAGAAGTACATAACTAATACTGATAAAAATAACTAGTAGAGCCACTAGCCAAATCCATGTACTTCTCCTAGAAGTTGAGATCTTCACTGACGTGTTCATTCCTCCTTTTCCCTCAATCCTACTGTCTTAAGTTCTTCCTCATTTTTCTCAATTAAAGTTACCACTTCGTCATGGTAAGTCATAAATTCCTGCTGTGAAATGTCTCTTTCACCATAAGCTACCTCATCAAATAATAGAGCAAGTTGATCGAATTTAGTTGCCTTAAACTGGTCAATCCTTCTTAATTCCTCATAATAATCCCAATTGGTTTTCCAAATTTTCGCAACCAACCACTCTTTTTCATGGAAATATAAGAGAAGGGCTAAGAACATGTGACGAGTCGCTAAATTGTATTCTTCTGCGTTCTCTTGATTCTTTGCCTCATTCATATGCTGTACATATGACCAATTCATCTCATTCATAGATTGAATTGGATTCATCGGTGTACCTTCTCTGCGATATCTACTACGAATAGCGCTAACAGCAAAAATCAGTAATCCGACTAGAATGATAAAAATGATAATTGTGAGAATCACAGTAGCTAGTTTACTAGTTGGTTCAATAGATGGAAACATATTGGATAATAGCTCAGCAAACCAATCTCTAACTTTATCCCATAAGGTTTCGAAGAGACCCTTTGGTGGATTCTGATACATCTGATATTCCTTCGTATCTAATATCTGTTCGATTTCTGATTTTGCTTTTTCTGAATTTAGCATCTATCTTCACCTAACTTATTTAACATCATTGTATTCTTCGATTAGATCTTTTAGGTCATCTCCATCATGTCTGGTTTTTAAATCAAGATACATTACTGTATACCCTACTGCGAAAATTACTGACGTAAATAATGATACAAGGTTAACAATAATCGTAAATAAAACACTGTTTCCTAGTGCCATTCCCAAAGTTAATTCCACTGCGACGCCAATACTGCTAATAATTAGGTAAATAATAATATATACAGCCATCAGCTTCCATGTTCTTCCTGTCGTTAATTTCCAACTACGGGAAAGTCCAGGTGATTCACGATCTAGAACAACAGAACCAAAATAAAAGCTCCAACGTGTTACTAGAAAACCAATACCCACTGCTCCACCGATGAAGAGAAGAATCCCAATCAACACCGCCAAAATGGGATTAATGGCTGATATGATAAAGCTACCAATTCCAATTGCAATTAGTGGTACAATGACTAATCCAAAAACAATGAGTCCAAACAGAATACTACTACCAAGAATTGGCCAAAAGCGAGAAAATGCGTGCTTCAATACTTGACCAATTGTGTATTGCTCGTTTTTTCTAATATGATTGATGGCAATCATAATCCCTGCTTGTGCAACTGGTAAAAAAATTATAGTAAGTAAGCCTATCAGGATTAATCCAAGATCTGCCCCGAGGTTAGTCGGAGTTTCAATATAGGTAGATTCATCAAAGCTCGAGATAATTTGTTCATACCAAGCATCTCCTCCTCCTACTTGCCTAAAGAAACTTGTTCCTGTCGCTAATTGTACAATAGCCTGAATAATATAAAGTGGACCACCAAATATCAACATTATAAGAAATAAATGTTTGAAATGATTTTTACTTAACCGAAAGGTTTGATCCAAAATTTCCCCAATTGCTTTTGAAGTCGTAACCTCTGTGTTCATCTAATTCCCCCTAAAATACTTAAGATTTAACTATGTATATGGCTTATTTTAACATTATTTCGATGTATTAAAAGAAAAATATGTCAATTATTCCACTCATGTACCAATCCTTCCTATTCACTACATATGTAAAGAAAAAAAAGTGCTTGTCACCTCCTGAATTTTGGTGACAAACACTTATGAAAAATACAACTAAGATAAATCTTCCTTATCTTGCAAATACTTTTATAAATTCTCTCATATAGTCTGGTAGGTCCGGTGGACGGCGACTTGATACAAGATGTCCATCGACCACAACTGGCTCATCTAACCAGGTTGCACCAGCATTTGTCATATCATCTTTAATCCCTGGGGTACTTGTTACTTTTTTCCCTTCAAGGATCTTTGCTGAGATTAATACCCAACCCGCATGACAGATTTGACCTATTGGTTTTTGTTGTTCATCCATTACCTTAACCATATTTAATACTTCTTCATATCTTCTTAATTTATCAGGTGACCAACCACCCGGAACCAAAATTGCATCATACTCATTAGGGTTCACTTCTTGAAAGGATAAATCAGAAACAATCGGTACCCCATACTTTCCTATGTATTGCTGACCTGCTTTTTCACCAACAATGTGAACAGTTGCGCCTTCTTCTCTTAATCGTAAAACTGGGTACCAAAGCTCAAGATCTTCAAATTCATCACTAACTAATTGAATAATTTTTTTATTTTGTAATTGCATAGTTCTCCTCCTTCTTTTCTTTCTTATATTTTGTATGAAGTGATAGCTAATTGCAAATATCTCAAATAACTTATTTTCCCACTTGTGATTCTATAATAGAAATGGTATATTAGTTGAGCGATGAGCTGAATTGTGTAAGTCGTTTGACACGCCAACTGGCAATGCACTATGTGGAGTGCAGTCTAACGCCTCAATACGCAAGAACCAGAGAGATTTTCTCTCTGGTTCTTTTTTTTGCCCACAATGGAAATAGGATACTAGATATCTTTCATTATACTCATGCTAGAATGTTGATAAGGATGTGAGTATGATGAGAAAGACTTTGAAGATTGCGATACTTATCGTATTTCTACCTATTCTATTAAGTTTAGATACTATGACTTATGATTCTACCTATTTTGCAAAATATACATCACCTGAAAACATCCATTTTCTAAGTTATACAGAAAACTGGGACGAGCAAAAACTACAAGAACTTTATCAAGAACTGATTTTAAATACACATGGTGAAGAAATAAACCTTTTACAAGAAGTTCGAGTTAGAGGAGACGCAAAACCATCAGATTCGAACACACGAGGACAATATCATTCGTTAACAAATACGATTACACTCTTTCATGGAGATATGTATTTAGAGCCCACTGACTTTCGTGAGACCTTGTCCCATGAATATGGACATCATTTTTCATATCATTATTTTCCAGAGCAGCATTTTCCAACTTCAAACTGGGCGAACTTAAGAGGACTTGGCGACATGCCCGTTCGTTGGGATGCGTTTTGGAATTATTCAACGACTTCACATAAATGGTATCCTCAAGAAATCATGGCTGATGATTATGTACTATTATATGGTGCAACGAAGTCTGTTGAAATAAAAGATGTATACAGCAATGAAGCATTTTATCGAAAGACTGTTCATGATAATGATTATATTTCAAATGTATTAGAAAATACATCCCTGCATCACTTATTTGAAGATGTAACGGGTTTTGCAATTGACTCCAATCGTTATCTAGAAACACCCACATTTGAGAACTTTCATGAAGGAATCGCTTCATTTAAGATCATGAAGAAAGCAAATATCGCTTACCGATTAAATGTCAATTACATCAAAGAAGATCAAGAAAAATACGAAGAATTACTCTTCATAACCGAAGATGATATTCTAGATGAAATTAGCTTTTTATTAAATAAAATTGATCATTCAACCAGAATAATAGAACTATCATTAGACGTTCTCGATTTATCAACCTCTCTAGGACTTCAAACAAAAAAAATCACCATACAATTATAATATCAGCCTGAATACGTAGAGTGTATTCAGGCTGATACTTTAAAAGACTCTTTTATTTAGAACTCAAAATCTAAAGGACGAAGCCTTGCTTCAATCTCTTCACGTTTGGTTTCCAAAAACGGCGGCAGAGCAAGCGATTCTCCTAATGTTTCAAGTGGTTCATCCGCAGCAAAGCCTGGCGTATCAGTTGATAATTCAAATAAGATATGATTTGGCTCTCTAAAATATAAAGCTTTGAAATAGTAACGCTCAACCTCCCCAGAATTGATTAAACCACTTTCTTTAATTCGCTTTACCCAATATTTAAACTCCTCTTCATTAGGTATTCGAAATGCGACGTGGTGGATGCTTCCTCTTCCTGGTCGTTCTCTTGGAAGGTCAGGTCTTGACTCAATATGAACCTCAGCACCAGCTCCTCCTTCACCTGTTGCAAGCACTTCAACATCGGGAAACTCTCCTGCCAGAGATGGATAAGAGCCAACATGTCTAAATCCCATAATCTCCGTAAGTACTTGGATTGTTGGTGCTGCAGAAGTGACGGTTAACATGACTGGCCCCAATCCAATAATGGCATGTTCAACTGGGATATCAGTTTTATCCCAAGGAACTCCCGCTGCTACACCTTCCTCACCATTATCTGCAACTAAGATCACATTTGTGCCATCATAATCTTGGAAAGCTAATGTATCACGATTCGCTCGTTTGACCATTCCTTCATGATTTATATTGAAATCATCTAATCGATCCATCCAATAACGAAGTGAATCTGTATTCTTCACTCTTAATGAGGTAGAAGAAATACTTCGTACACCTGGATAAGTTCTTCCAAGACTAGGAATATCAAAAAACGTTATTTCAGTACCCGGATTTCCTTTCGCATCCCCATAAAACAAGTGATAAGATTGTGTATTATCCTGATTGACCGTTTTCTTTACCAATCTCATTCCTAATACCTTTGTATAAAATTGAAAGTTCTTCTCAGCATTTCCAGTTAATATCGAAACATGATGTAAGCCTAATAAATGCATCTTCATCATCCTTTTTTTCTTAGTATTTACATGCATTTCTATCTTCACTCAAGAAAATATCTCGAATTCAAGATAATTTTACGAGATAAGATTCACCTTGTCAACAGCAACGCATTTTTCCGAGCAAAACATGGAGATATTTTCTTTTCATTTTAAAATAAGGTATACTTTTCAAGTACTTTCATCGGTCTAGAAGATTAACTACTTAGGTGGTGTTTTTATTGAGAATAAATAAATTTATCAGTGAAACGGGGATTTGTTCCCGAAGAGAAGCAGATAAATGGGTTGCAGCAAATCGAGTGACCATTAATGGAAAGCTAGCAGAGCCCGGTAGTCAAGCAGAACCCGGTGATGATGTTCGTGTAGATGGAAAGCCAATCAAATCAAAACCAAAATTAGTCTATATTGCCCTCAACAAGCCAAGAGGGATTACTTCGACCACTGAACGTCATGTTAAAGGGAATATTATTGATTATGTAAACCATCCTGTTCGGATTTTTCCAATTGGAAGATTAGATAAAGATTCAGATGGTTTAATTTTATTAACGAATGACGGAGATATAGTAAACCCAGTACTGAGGTCAGAGGGAAAGCATGAAAAAGAATATATTGTGACTGTGGACAAGCCAATCACCCCTTCATTCTTACAAAAAATGTCCGAGGGTGTAGAGATCCTTGACACTGTAACACTTCCTTGTAAAATCACAAAAGAATCCAAATATGTATTCAGAATCATATTGACACAGGGCTTAAACCGCCAAATTCGGCGAATGTGTGCTGCTCTAGGCTATAATGTACGCAAGCTACAGAGAATCCGAATTATGAACATACACTTAAAATCACTTGAAATCGGTAAATGGCGTGACCTAACTGAAACAGAACTACAGCAACTATTCAAAAGCTTAAACTACGAACCAAATCGACACAGTTAATTGGTCCATAAAAAAGAACCATCACTGGTTCTTTTTTATGTTTATTGATTCCCTTTTTTGATATACTCAGCAAATGTAACAGTACGTTTTGCCTGGTGCTTAACAGCTGCTTCCACATCTTCAACAATTTTCCCATCTTGTCCTACAGTAACACTTGTTCCATAAGGGTTACCACCAGCGGCAAATGTAACTGGATCTGTATAACCAGGTGGGACAATAATAGAACCCCAATGATACATCGTATTATATAAAGCTAAAATGGTTGCTTCTTGGCCACCGTGAGGGTTTTGCGCTGAACTCATAGCACTCACTGCTTTATTCGCAAGCTTACCATTGAACCATAGACCACCAGTTGTATCTAAGAATTGCTTCATTTGTCCTGGCATGTTACCAAATCGAGTTGGGACACTAAAGATAATTGCGTCAGCCCATTCAAGGTCATCAAGTGACACCACCGGCACATCCTTTGTCGCTTCAACATGAGCCTTCCATCCTGGGTTTGAGTCAATTGCAGCTTGTGGTGCAAGCTCTGGAACCTTCAATACCTTCACTTCGGCTCCAGCTTCTTTTCCACCTTCTTCAGCCCATTTTGAAAGCTGATAGTTTGTGCCTGTTGAACTGTAATAAATAATCGCTAAATTAACGTTCGACATTCTTTACTCCTCCTTTTTTTCACATAAAATTACTCTTAAATACTCAACTATTCTTTCCCATTCACCATTGCATTAATCTGACTTATTGAAGTCCTTGGAAAATAATATTGAATAATTTCTTTGTAATTCTTCCCATTATCTCCCATAACACTTGCTCCCCATTGACTCATTCCTACACCATGACCATAGCCTCTTCCGCTCATCGTATAATGACCATCTTCAAAAGTTAGGGAATCAATTAAATAACTTCTAAAAATATCCCCACCAATTAGTGGTCGAATTTTATTTATATTTCCATTTCTTATCTCTAGCTGTTCCAGCATAATTGTTCCATCAAATAAACGATGAAGGAAGGACACCTCGATTGACCCTGTCATCGTTCTCCCTGATGGATTTTTGTCTTTTGCGATTTCAAAGGTTGGGACCGAGATAATTTTTATATCACCTAAATAACCCACTCTTTTCAAATAGCTCTTCATCGTTGCAGCAATCTTACTATCAACTTCAATCAAATCGTCCCAGGCTGAAGAGTCGTACCAATCAATTTCTTCTAAATTTAATTGGTCTTTGTGCAAAGTGAATTTCCATGGTTCAATCGGATCGTATTCATCTTTTTTTATCGGATAGATTGGTATTTGCTGTCCTCCCCAAACATGCTTATTATTTTCGGTGACTCCACCATTACTTGCTGAATAAAATGCCGTAATTGGCTTCCCTTGATAAGTAATAATCTCCCCTTTTGTTTCTTCAACTGCTTGTGTTGTCTTCGGGTCCCACGTAAACCCTCCGTACACTTGATATTGAATCGTATCATTCATTTCTTTACTTCTTTGAGTAATCGCATAAGTTCTTGCTGCTAGCGCCTGTGCTTTTAACGTTTCAAGACTCCAAGTTGAAAATACCTCGAACGGAACGACTCCTTTTAGATAGTCTTCAAGTGGTAGCTGATTAACAGGACGAATGTATTTCCCTTTTTCTTCAGTAAATTCAATTGCACCTAGATATGGCTTCCCATTAATTTCTATGTAATGGTTCGTATCATACTCATGAGGAACTAACATAAATGATCCATTAATTTGAAGTTTCTCCTTCTTACTCATTAACGAAAAGAGACCACGCTTCTTTTTCTTTAATGTATACTCCACTCCTTCTCTTAATTGTAAGCTAGGATCAAGTGTTAAATACGTTCCATGAAACCTAAATGTAAGTTCATTCGTATGTCCAATATCCTTTACTAATTTAACGTTCACCATCTCTTCTGCTTTCGTTTCAGTTGGTAGTAACAAAACCATGATTATACTAAAGAACATCATTAAATATCTCATATCGCTATTTTGCTCAAGTAAGCTGTAATCTATGTCAATTATCAAGGACTTATGTATGTGTAATATATGAATTAGATAGCAGTTTTTATCGTTTCATGGTAAAAATGAAGTATTAGTTTTAAAAAAATATATTGGTATAGTTCATTATAGATAGGAGTCACTATGGAATATTTGAAGTTAATTAGAAGTACTGTTGTTCGATTTTGGAAGGAAAAGCATATGACCAAGATTATGCTTCTATTATTTTTCACTGTAGTCTTAGGCTTTTTATTATTTTTTGCATATATGGCGAGTACTGCAAATGTACAATCTTTAAAAGATGGGATAAATCAAGCAACTGTCATTTATGACAAAGATGGGGATGTTGCAACAACTTTATCGACAAACCGAACTGAAGGTGTCCAGGTTGATAAACTTCCTTCTCATGTTCCAGATGCCGTTGTTGCCATTGAGGATCACCGATTCTATGACCACAACGGTTTCGATGTCATTGGGATTACCCGAGTATTCTTCAAAAACCTTTTCTCAGGAAGAATTACAGGGGGAGGGAGCACAATCACACAACAATTAACAAAAAATGCTCTTCTGTCACCAGAGAAAACCTACAAGCGAAAAATTGAAGAATTATTTCTAGCTGTTGAAATTGAAAAAAATTATTCTAAAGATGATATTTTAGAAATGTACTTAAATCAAGTTTACTTTGGTAAAGGGGCATGGGGAATTAATCACGCAGCAAAAAAGTATTTTGACAAAGATATTTCAACTGTTTCAATTAGTGAGGCAGCCCTTCTCGCAGGATTGCTTCAAGCTCCATCAGCTCTTGATCCTTTTAATCATTACGAACGAGCGATGAACAGACGTGATCTTGTGTTAGCGAAAATGCATGAGACAGGTAAAATCACTGAAGAAGAGTACAAACTAGCTCTATCTGAGGAGATTATTCTAAAAGAAGGTGGAGGGAGCTTCATTGAAAGAAGTTTCCCATATTACGTCGATGCTGCACTGGATGAAGCGATAAATGAATACGGATTGACACAGGAAGAAATCTTCACTCGTGGCTACCGAATATATACAGAAATGGATCAAAATCTTCAATTCACATTAGAAAAAATCTATAAACAGGATTCACGATTCCCAAGTGGTAGAGGAAATACATTAGTTCAAAGTGGTGCAGTATTACTTGACCCTCATTCTGGTGGAGTAAGAGGGCTTGTTGGTGGTCGTGGTGACTATGTATTCCGCGGCTTTAATCGCGCAACACATATGAAAGCACAGCCTGGTTCAACCTTAAAGCCAATTACAGTCTATACACCTGCTTTGGAGTCAGGGTTTAACAGTAGTTCTATCTTAATAGACGAACCAAAAACATTTAATGACTATACACCTAAGAACTCAACCAATACGTATCGTGGTGAAGTACCTATGTATGAGGCTGTTCAAGATTCATTAAACCTTCCTGCGGTAAGATTGTTAGATGAAATAGGGTTAGAAAAAGGACTTAAGTCTTTGAAACGTTTTGGCATTTCATATACTCCTGAGGATGAACACCTAGCCATTGCACTTGGTGGAATGAACAGAGGAATCTCTCCTCTACAATTAGCAGAGAGCTATGCAGCATTCCCAAATGGCGGAACAAGACACGAAAGCCATTTGATCACAAAAATCGTTGGTCCAACAGGAAATGTCATCGCAGAACATGAGTCTAAGTCGGTTAGAGTGACATCAAAGAAAGTCGCAAACGAGATGACTTCTATGCTTTTAAATGTAGTGGAATCTGGAACAGGCAAAGGAACAAGCATACAAGGAATTCCGATTGCTGGTAAAACTGGATCGACTCAAGTACCTTTTGAAGACATTAATGGTACGAAAGACCAATGGTTTGTTGGATACACTCCAAACTTAGTTGGAGCTGTTTGGTTAGGTTATGACAAAACCGATCGCGAGCATTATTTAAGGGGGACTAGTTCTGATAGTGTTGTACCACTTTTTAGAGCGATTTTCGAAGAAGCCTTTCAGTACACTGCACCAGGAGAATTCGAGGTTGTATCAATAAATAAACAACTCGCTGGCACAGAGAACAAACCACCAACGATTGATCGAGAAAAAATGAAGGAAAAAGCAGAACAAATTGAACAGAAGCTAAAAGAAGAAAGTTCGAAATGGAAGCAAGTATTAGATGAAGCCAAAAAGGATATCAACACAGTTGGAGATAAAATCTCTAATTTTATAGATAAGTTTAAGTAAACAAGGCTGTTCCCATCAGTGCCAAGCACAAGTGGGGCAGCCTTTCTACGTTATTGTTTAGTAACCTTTGCAAAAGAACGAATGGATTCCTCTGAAAGCTGATACAATTGATTTAGTAATTCAATCTGGAAGCTTCCTGGCCCCTCTTGTCCTTTATTCTCTGCAGCTAGTTCAGCTGCAATACCGTAGCAAGCTAAAGCTGCTGCTGCTGCTTTCACACTATTTTTTTCAACAGCTGAGAATGCACCAATCACTGAAGTTAGTAAACAACCAGTTCCAGTCACCTTCGTTAATAATGGATGACCATTAGCAATAACTAATGTTTCTTCAACACTCGCAACCACATCCTCTTTACCTGTGATTACGACAGTTGTATGTAGATTCCGGGCTGCTTTTTGAGCCAGGCTTACAACATCACCTGCCCCCTCACCCACATCAACACCTTTGATTGCCCATTCTTCTCCAACGATATTAGCAACCTCTGCTGCATTCCCTCTAACAATAGATACTTGTACTTCAGATAGGATTTTTCTAGCCGTATCAGTTCGATATGGAGTTGCTCCAGCTCCAACTGGATCAAAGATAACTGGCGTCCCTAGCTTGTTCGCAGCTTTACCAGCAACAATCATTGATTCAACTGTATCTGCAGTCAGTGTACCTATATTTAGAACTAGTGCACCTGCAATTTTCACCATATCTGCAACCTCTTCAATGGCATTTGCCATGACAGGTGAAGCCCCTATCGCCAATAAACCATTTGCTGTAAAGTTAGTAACAACAACATTCGTTATATTATGTACAAGCGGTGTTTCTTTCCTAAGCTTTGTAAAAGATTCACTTATAAAATCAAGATTCATCTAATTTCCTCCGTCATTTGATGGGTTTTATACCATTGTACTTTATCAAATCACCTTTCATTATACAACCTATCATACCGATCTTGTTTTGTTTATCTTGAATTAATTATGTATATTAATAGTTTGAGTGAATATTCGATTAAGGGCTATTGGTTGATTAATATCATCTAATTGAAGTATAATCATCACAAGTTACAATCTTAAAAAAATTTAGGCTGTTTTCTCAAAGTTTGTTGTTTTTTGAGATAAATAGTTGAAAATAGATTTCTAGCAGCCTGAATATACTCAAGACTCCCGTGGGATGCGTTGGCTCCCACAGGACGCGGAGTGTATTCAGGCTGGTATTCAAAGCAACTATATACGAAAACAGCTGAAAATAATTAACAAAAATATACAAATTATATTTACAAATTCAGAATATTTAGATAAAATAATATAAAATATTTTTATCGAAGGGAGAAAAGGAAACCATTTATGGACCCCAGTGATAAAGAAACCTCAAAGATATACCGTAAGTTGATTACTTCTGATGATTTTAAAGCTTACATTCTGTATGAAAAATTAAATGACCAAATGCGTATGAAGATCATCTCAAAATTAAATCAAAACGGTTCTACAAGAGCAAATCTTTTACTTAAGAAACTAGAAAAATTCCAATAATAACTTTAGGCTAATTCAAAATCTGAATTAGCCTTTTTATTGTTAATGAAGGCTGTTTTCCCAAAGTTTGTTGTTTAGCTGTACATTATTTAAAAGAGATAATTCTAGCAGACTGAATACGCTCAAAACTCCCGTGGGATGCGTGAGCCAAAGTGAGACCCCACAGGAGCCAGCGACGAGGAGGCTCACCGCTCACCCCACAGGACGCGGAGTGTATTCAGGCTACGACTTTAAAAGCAACAATTTATACGAAAACAGCCTTAATGAATAAACTCAAAGTACTTTTCTTGTATTTCTTCATTTAACAATTCAGATACTGGAACAATTTCAATATTTCTTTTTTTGAACTCTGGCATCGATTCAAAGATACCAGTTGAACACACTTTTCCCGTAACCCCTACATGCCCAATCGCAATCCCTTTCTTATGCTTCTCAGTAATTTTAGCTAATCTCTTCATTTGTTTTTTCACATAATGAACTGACGAAACATCATCAAGAAAGACATCTCTCATCACAATTGGTACACCAAGCTCTTTTGCTACCTTAGGAAATTTTGTTTTTCCACTTGTTCCACTATCAACAATGTACATTTGATGTTTCTTAGCAACCTCCACAATGGCCCTTACAATTCGTTCATCTTCAACGACAAGTGAACCCATATGATTATTAAGCCCTTTCGCATAAGGAACACTTTCAATCGCCTTCTCTACTCGTTCCTTCACTTCTTCAGTTGAGAGGGTTTTGGTGATTGGATTGGGACCTAACCATGATATCTTCCCTTTTTTCGGCTGCATTGGTAAATGAACCATAACTTCAAACCCTCTATTATGGGCTTTGATTGCATGATCTTTCGAATGCTCTGAAAATGGCATTACTGCAGCGGTAATCGGAACAGCTCCATTCAAGAAGTCACCCACTCCACCTATTCCACCACCAAAATCATCAATGATAATGGCTGCTTGTAAGTCCTCTTCTTTGTTTTTCGCTTGTACATGATAAGTCGATGCTGCAATAAAAAGGATTATGATAATGAAAATAGAAGAATATTTCATTTTATCCTCCTTCACGAATAGTATCCTTAATTTTCCCTATTCATATCTTTTCATACAAAAAAAGCTGTCCATATAAGAACAGCTTTATGTTTTACAATATGAAACTTATTCAACTGGTTTTTTCAAGAAGCCAAGCATTAAAGCTGTTACAATAGCTCCAATAACAATTGCTACTAGATATAGTAATGGATTACCTTCAACTAATAGGATAACAAATGCACCACCGTGTGGAGCTGGTAATCCAATTCCAAACATCATCGTTAACGCACCGGCAACCGCTGATCCTACTACGGATGCAGGAATCACTCGACCTGGGTCTGCAGCTGCGAAGGGAATCGCACCTTCAGTGATGAATGATGCACCCATAATATAATTTGTTTTCCCAGCTTCTTTTTCAGCTTTCGTAAATTTATTCTTAAACAGCGTTGTTGCAAGAGCAATGCCAAGTGGAGGAACCATACCACCAGCCATAATCGCCGCATGTGGTGCTAAGTTTCCTGCATCAATCATGGCAATACCAAATGTGAAAGCGGCTTTGTTGATTGGGCCACCCATATCGATTGCCATCATTCCACCTAATAGTAATCCAAGGAAGACTAGGTTTCCTGTACCTAAACCTGCTAACCAATTCGTTAATCCTGTATTTAATGCACTTACAGGCTCAATGACCAGGAACATCATAATTAGTCCAGAAATGAGAATTCCAAATACAGGATAAAGTAATACCGGCTTAATTCCTTCTAGAGATTGTGGTAATCCGTTGAATAGCTTTTTAAGGCCAACAACAATGTAACCTGCTAAGAAACCTGCAATTAATCCACCAAGGAAACCTGCTCCACCTGTTGCTGCCATTAATCCAGCAACTGCACCTGGTGCGAAACCTGGACGATCTGCTATACTCATTGCAATAAATCCAGCCAAAATAGGAATCATTAATCCAAATGCATTTCCACCACCAATTGTCATTAATGCACCAGCAATTGGATGATATGTTGGATCATTTGGGTCATTGGCATTAATACCAAAAATAAATGAAAGGGCAATTAATATCCCTCCACCAACAACAAATGGAAGCATGTTTGAAACACCATTCATTAAATGCTTATAGAAACCGGATTTTTTACCTACTTCAGTGTCATTCGTGTCTTGCGTTTTACTTCCACCTTGATATGTTGGTCCTTGTTGCTTGAGTGCCTTGTCAATTAATTCCTGTGGCTTACGAATAGCAGCAGCAACTGGAACTTCAATAACAACTTTCCCTTTAAATCGATCCATTTCTATTTTCGTATCTGCAGCAACAATAATCGCTGTAGCTTCTTCAATTTCTTTCGATGTTAATTTATTTTTGACACCGCCTGAACCATTTGTTTCAACTTTAATATCTACACCAAGCTCATTTGCTTTATTCTTTAAGGCATCAGCAGCCATATACGTGTGTGCAATTCCTGTCGGGCAACCAGTAACTGCTAAGATACTCCCTTTTGCCGCTTCCTTTGTTACTTTGTTTTGATCAGTTTCTTCTGCTGCCTCTTTTTCGTCAATTGCAGTTAGTACCTCGTCCACCGATGACGCAGTTGATAACTTGTCACGAAAACCAGTATCCATTAAGAACGATGATAAGCGTGAAAGAGTTTCAAGATGTGTATTATTCGCCCCTTCACTTGCCGCAATCATAAAGAACAAATGACTTGGCTGACCATCTAACGAATTGTAATCAATTCCGTTGATTGATCTACCGAAACAAATGGCAGGTGTTTTAACCGCATTTGTTTTCGCATGAGGAATCGCAATTCCTTCACCAATTCCAGTTGTACTTTGTGCCTCTCGAGCTAAAATCGCTTCTTTAAATTTATCCTTATCAGCTAACCTTCCTGCTTGGTTCAGCTGATCTACTAATTCGTCAATAACCGATTCTTTTGAAGTTGCTTGTAAATCTAACAGAATCGTATCCCTTTTAAGAAGGTCTGTAATCTTCATTGCTTATAACCTCATTTCTTCTTAGTAAACTCGTAAGTATAGACTTCCAGCTACTTTATACTGTAATAATATCTGTCTTATTGTTAAAATCTATCAATAATTCATCATCAGTTTTATTAGTGATAATCACTGCCTGATGAACATCTGCAATTTTTGCGAATGTGACTTCATGAAACTTTGTATGATCTGCGAGGACATATTTGCTTTGTGAAAGCTGTAGGGCTAAGCTTTTAACTGCTGCTTCCTCTGGATCAGGCGTTGTGAATCCATAATCAGGATGTATGCCGTTAATCCCAAGAAAACATTTATCAAAACGATATCTTCTTAATCCTTCTAAAGCACCACTACCAATTAACGCTTTCGTTTTATGTTTGATTAACCCACCAATTAAATATGTTTCTATTTGATGATCAATTAACGTTTCAAGCAACATAATATCATTTGTAACCACCGTGACATCACGGGCAACAATCGAACGAACTAATTTATTCGTTGTCGTCCCAGCATCTAAATAGATGCAATCCCCGTCACGAATTAACCCAGCTGCATATTTAGCAATGGCCTCTTTCTCCTCGTGATTTTTAGTGGATTTTTCAGTATAACTTAGCTCATTTCTTTTCTGAATTAGTAGTGAGGCACCACCATGCACACGCTTTAATTTCCCTTCTTCCTCTAGTTGACTTAAGTCTCTCCTGATGGTTGATTCAGATGAAGAAGTTGCATCAACAAAATCTTGTATTTTTGCTACTTCATGCTGTGATAATACTTCTAATATAATGCGATGGCGCTCAGGTGTTAGCATACTAAGGAACCTCCTACCTCGAAATTTGTCGTCTACAAAATAAATAATATCGAAAGCCTTTTCACAAGTCAATCATAATCTTTTAAAAATTATCAATAACAGTCAAATAAATGGATGTATTGTTCAAAAACAACCAAAAACTATTATTATCATAAATTTAACTTATAACACTTGCTCATTTTTATAATATTCAGAATTAACAATTGATAAGACAAGCCTGATTCATGTATAATTATTCGAAATACCTCAAAATTGGAAAATAACAGTTAACTTCTATCTCAATAAAATTTTTCATACCTATTATTAAATAGCTTGTCGTATCCAATTCTTACTATTTGAAAAGGAGGAAAACCCATGGGGATACACATATATTTCAAGAGTCTTTCAAATTTAGAAGGAATCATTCGTTGTCCTGGTAAATTTAAATATCAAGAACATTCCGTTGCAAGTCATTCTTTTAAAGTAACGAAAATTGCTCAATTTCTAGCAACAGTCGAAGAAATGCATGGAACACCGATCAATTGGAAATTAGTCTATGAAAAAGCGATTAATCATGACTACTCTGAATTATTTACTGGTGATATTATGACCCCTGTTAAATATGCGCTTCCAAAATTAAAGGAGCTTTTTACTCAAGTTGAGGAATCAATGATTCGTGATTTCATCGGTCGTGAATTTCCAGAAGAATTCCAGAAAATATATGAGGAGAGGTTTTGCGAAGGAAAGGATGATTCAATTGAAGGAAGAATCCTTGCAATTGCTGATAAAATCGATCTCTTATATGAATCATTTGGTGAAATCATTAAAGGGAATCCGGAGCCACTTTTTATTCAAATCTATCAAGAAGCCCTCGAGACGATTCTGCAATACAAAGATATGAGTTGTGTTCAATATTTCATCGATAATATTCTTCAGGAGATTATTGATGAAGAAACTGCGCTATGCTCCACAGTTCAAAAAGTAACGAAAGAAACATTACAAAATGCCACCTAATCCCTCTTTATCTAATTGACCACCTTCAGATATCTTCCTTGTTCATAACTAAGTGTAGCTATATACTGTTATTCCCTTTTGGATAATCTCGGAAATACACCTCATATTTCCGGTATTATCCTAGTCTGATTGCTTAATTTCACGTTAAAAGAGACAACTCTTTTTCAGAGCTGCCTCCTTATACTTATAATGAAATGTTGTTATTCTCTTCGTTTAAAATAGGCATTTAACTGACCACGAATCATTTGTTCATTCACTTCTGATTTTTTCTCCCCTAAACGCTTATTAGATATTTCTTTTTTTAAATCAGATGTTTGCAAGCCATCTTCCATTTTATTTGCAATATCCATCAGAGTTTCAACATCTGAGAAGGAATATTTACGATTTCCTTTATTGGATCTTTTAGGGAATATTAATTCTCTTTCTTCGTAATACCTAATTTGGCGTTCACTTAACCCAGTCAATTCACAAACCGTACCGATTGAAATTACTTTCTTATAAATATAAGAATTATCACTAGAAGACAACACGCTCTCTCCCCCTTGTGTATAAATACCTCTATATTAAATATACACAAAATGATCAGACTTGTGGGAAAGATTGTTAGATTTCCTTACATTATTTTTAAAAAACTAACAATATTATGTCAGTTTTCCTTACAACATTGTAGAAATGCAGAAGAAATGTGATTATAATTATTTTTAATCATTCATTGTAAAACTAATAAACTTTAGCAAAGTTTAAATCATACATTCTTTAAGGAGGTAAGTTTCGTGAACAAAGAAAAGGCAATTTCCATAGCTAATGAGATCATCCAATTAGATTTGCTACGAGACGAACTATATGAAGAATTAGTAGCTTTAATCGGAAATAAAGCTGCTGAAGTATTAAGAATCATTCAAAATTCATAATATTTCCTCACTTTATTTCTATTATAACATATTTTAACTTATATTTATGTAAACACACTTCTCTTAGTTACACCTATGGAAAAATGACACAAAAGAGGCAGGGGGAATAGCATGACAAAACATCTCCGGAATGCAGTGGAGAAGATGAGACACCATTATATTCAGAAATTAATCGAATCAGGGGCTTATTCAAATAATGAAGAACAGCTCTATGACTATACTTTAAGCGAGTTGATTGAAGAATATAACAAAACGTTAGTGAAGACAAAAAGTTAATGCAAATCATTCCACGGGCCAAAAAGTTATAACTACTTTGAAACCACCTTAAGGCTCTCATTATTTTTACTATTCAATAAAAGGATTTTGGGACCACAGTCGCATAGCTTTGAATGTTTTAATTGGCGAATTGTTTTTTGACATATAGGACATCGGTTCTCTTTCAATATGTACACCCCTTTTAATTAAGTTGTTTTCTCAAAATTAGTTGTATTAGACATTCATAGATTTAAAATTATTTCTAGCAGCATGAATATACGAAGACTCCCGCAGGACTCGGAGTATATTCATGCTGCGTCTTTAAAAGCAAACTAATACAATAATACTCTTTAATTGTTTATTTATTTCTATTATACTCACCAACAAATTAAAATCAATACTAAATTATAATAATTATAATTAAAATAAAAAAAGAGTAGTCATTCTAGACTACCCCGTAACTTCATTTATTGATTATTACTCTTATTACTAGTCAAGGTTAAAGAAACCTTCATTAACTCCTCACCACGATAAATCTCAAATTCAACCTCATCACCTATTTTGAAATCAGTATAAAGATATTTTCTCAGTTCGCTTGAATTTTTGACTTCCTTCCCATTAATCGCTACAATCACATCCTGTAGCTTTAATCCAGCAGCTGCAGCAGCAGAGTTAGGATCTACATTGGAAATCATCACTCCACCATTTAAATCTTCCGGTAATGCCTGTAAATAAAAATGAGGAATCTCCTCTAAGCTTGTTAAACCTACTCCAATATATGGACGTTCTATATACCCCTGTTTAATGATTTCATTCACTATTGGTAGGACATCGTTACTTGGGATTGCGAACCCTAATCCTTCCACACCACTATTTGATATTTTCAAGCTATTAATTCCTATCACCTGTCCTGATGTATTAATTAGCGCTCCACCACTATTCCCTGGATTTATTGCAGCATCTGTTTGAATGACATCAAGATTCCAAGCACCAGCAGATGTTGTTACATCAATTGTACGTTCGGTTGCACTAACGATCCCTTGAGTAACAGTTCTCGATAAATCAAGCCCTAGTGGATTACCAATGGCAAGCACCTGTTCACCTGGTCTTAATTGAGAAGAGTCACCAAAATCAATTGTTGCCTCTACATGCTCTGATGAAATCTTCAAAACAGCTAGATCAGTTAAAGCATCTGCTCCAATCAACTCTGCTTGTACTTTTTCCCCATTATATAGAGATACCTCTATTTCGTTTGCCCCCTCAACAACGTGATTATTTGTAACGATATAAGCTGTTTTATCATTTTTTTCAAAAATAACCCCTGAACCTGTACCAGATTCTACAGTTTCGGATAGATTGGAGAATCGATTGTTTTGCTGTTTCATGTTAACAATCCCGACAATCGCTGGTGATGCCTTCTCCACAATATCCGCAATTGATCCTGTTGTTGCTTGTGCTGAAGTTGGCGTTGCTTTGACTAGTGAGTCTGAACTATTTTGTGTGGAATTTGTAGTAGTCTCTGAATTGATACTCACATCACGATCCTTTACATTAACAACATACTCCCCATAAAAATCTGTAAAAGGGACTAATATTAACGTTAAAAGTGATCCTACAACTCCTGCACTTACTGTTGTGACTATGTTTTTAAGCTTTCCTTTTTTATGGTAGTCCTCTCTTCTCTCCTGCTTGGCTTCACTCTTGGGTTCATCCATTATTTCATACAGAACCTCTTCTTCAGCAAGTGGCTCCGTATCCTTATCCCGCATTTCATTCATTTCTTCATTTATATAGGATTCAATTGGAAGAGTTTCGTTCAATCTTGCTTCATTTACTGTTTCATCTTCTTGATAAGATTTGAATTCATTTTCTTTTGTCATGTTAATAACCTCCATAATTATAATTTCTTCTATTTAAAGCAGTTCTTGAATTTTCTTTCATGACAACATCTTATCCAGAAAATATGACAAAAGTATGAACAAATCCGTAAGAGTGTAAGAAGAAACTGATACAAATTAAGTCGATGTATTTCCTATATTTATTACACAATAAGTCCAAATTTGGTCATATTTTATTCATATTCTTTGGATAAGCTTGCTTTAACCAATTAATACAATTGTGTAATAAAATGAAAAGGGGAACTGAAATGAACTTTATTAAAAGAGCATTATTAAGTGTAAGTGCACGGAAAGGTAAGACCATATTACAAATTTTTATTTTTACCGTCATTTGTGTATTAGTGTTATCTGGTATTACCATTCATTCTGCTGCTGAAACATCAAGCGAATTAGCACGGCTAAAATTAGGTGGAGAAGTTACTTTACAAATCAATATGGAAAAGGTGAGAGAACAGCAACAGGCACAAGGAGCTAGAACAAGATTTCAATCTGTTCCGATTGAAAAAGAAATGGCCGAGGAGCTACTTTCATACTCTCAGGTGAAAGCTTATAACTTCTTTTCCTCAACAAATGCATTAGCCACTGATTTTGATCCGATTGAAAATGAAACAAGTGAAGCGTCAACTGAAGAGGCATCGAATGAAACAAACGGACCTGGAGGAAATCGAATGCCAGGAGGGTTTAATGCAGATGTAAGCATTCAGGGCGTAGCATTTACTGATTCTGTTGATGATTTCTTAAATGAGACTTCGCTCCTTATTGAAGGTAGACATCTTACTGAGGATGACGCAAATCAAAATGTCACTTTAATTGAGCGGTCACTTGCTACAGAAAATGAATTAGCCATCGGTGACATCATTACAGTTACATCTCCAAATGATGAGGCAATATCAACAGAACTTGAAATTGTTGGGATTTACGAAACCACTTCAACAGGCTTAGATATAGGAGTGAACCTTTCATTTATGAATCCATATAACCTGCTTTATGTACCATATACAACCTCAGCTTTACTTAAAGGTGAAGATTACAACGGGATGATTGATAGTGCAATCTACTATATGAATGATCCAGCTGAAATTGAGCAATTTGTCACCCAAGCAGAGACTGAAAGCTCAATAGACTTTAATACATTTATGTTAGATACAAATGATGCCCTATATCAACAAATGGTCGGACCTATCAAAAATGTTGCTTCTTTTTCAAAAAATGTTGTCTACCTAGTCAGTATTGCAGGTGCAATTATTTTAGGATTAATCGTCATGATGTCAATTAGAGAACGAAAATATGAAATGGGTGTTTTACTTGCGATTGGTGAAAATCGTTGGAAGCTAATGGGGCAGTTTATTACTGAAATCATTTTCGTCGCGGTTATAGCACTAGGTATTTCGTCTATAAGTGGGAACCTTGTTGCATCAAAAATTAGTGATCAACTTTTAAATCAAGAATTAACCCAACTACAAGAGAATGTAAATGAACCAGCTTCATTTGGTGGTCGCGGGATGGGCTTTGGTATAGGACGAGGAATCATGCCATTGGAGCAGGTCGATACAATTGACGAACTACAAATTGCTGTTACTCCAAATGATTTAGGTATCCTTGCAGGCATCGGCTTATTAATCGCCATTCTATCAGCATTAATCCCATCTTTAACAGTGATTCGATTACAACCTAAAACCATTTTAACTAAACAAGATTAAGGAGTGATAGAAATGAGTGCATTATTAGAATTCAACTCAATCAATTATTGGTATAAACATGAGAGTAATAAGAACAATATTTTAACTGATGTGAATATTAGCTTTGACAAAGGCAAGTTTTATACCATTGTAGGTCCTTCTGGTTCAGGCAAAACAACCTTTCTTGCGCTAGCAAGTGGCTTAGATCTTCCCAAAAGTGGTTCAATTTTATATGAGGGAAAAGAGATCAATGATATTGGATTAGCAAGATTTAGAAATAAATATGTTTCTATCATATTTCAATCATATAATCTACTTCCATATATGTCCGCCTTACAAAATGTAATTACAGCTATGGAGATTACAAAATCTCCTCAACAGAACAAAAAACAACATGCCTTAGAAACCCTACAAAAAGTTGGAATAACTGAAAAACAAGCACGACAAAAAGTCTTAACTTTAAGTGGCGGGCAGCAACAACGTGTTTCAATTGCACGAGCATTAAGCTGTGAGTCAGACTTAATTATCGCTGATGAACCCACAGGTAATTTGGATGAAGATACTGCTAAAGATGTGATTCATCTTTTTCAAGAACTAGCCCATACAGAAAACAAATGTGTTATTGTCGTCACTCATGATCAAAGTATAGCAACCATTTCAGATGTGAATGTAAAACTGTCAAAAGGAAAAATGAAAACATTATGAAAGAAAACCAGAGGGAATCCCTCTGGTTCATTGTTTTTCAGGTATTCGAATTACAAATTTCGTTCCTTTGTTCTTCTCACTTGTTACTTTAATTTCTCCATCATGGAGTTCCACTAATTTCTTTACGATTGAAAGACCAAGTCCTGACTGACCGTATGGATTATTCGTTCTTGATATATCTGCTTTGTAGAATCGATGCCAAATCGATTCTATTTCGTTGGCATCAATCCCAATCCCGGTATCCTCAATTTCAATAATCGTTTCTCTATAGCCAGCTTTGCCTCGCAGCCATATTTTTCCTTCAGATGTAAATTGAATACTATTCTTCGTGATATTAATCAAGATCTGTATTAAACGATCATAGTCCGCGTAAATCGATAGCTGCTCTGGCACTTCAACAATTAGCTCGTTGTTCTTTTCTTCTGCTTGAATACTTAATTGTTCTTGGATAATTTCTAGTGCTTCACTTAATTCAATGACTTCCTTTTGTAAAAACACTTGATTTGATCTTATTTTTTCATAATCCAAATTCTCATTAACCAGCCGTATTAGTCTTTTAGTTTCTTGATTGATTAAGTGTACCGCTCGTTGCTTCTCATTCTCAGGAATCATATCATCCCTAATCCCTTCGACCATTCCACTAATCGTTGTTAGAGGTGTTCTAAGCTCATGAGAAACATCAGCAAAGAATTGTCTTCTCCGATTCTCAAGACTCTCAATTTCTAGTTGGGATTTACTCAACTTATCAACCATTGAATTAAAATCATTTGCAAGCTCACCGATTTCATCAAAGCTTGATGATGGAACATATACCTGGTAATTTCCAGCAGAAATCAATGAGGTTGCATCACGTATTTTTTGAATTCTCTTCACATGTATTCTTGAAAGGATCAAACTAAGCAACACAGCAATAGATAGCGCAATAAGAACGGTAATAAATAAATATTTATTTATTTGGCTAATCATTTCCCGCGAACCACCAATAGGAGACGTTAATAGCACTCCTCCTAAAAATTGATCATTATGAATATATGGAACAGCTACAAAGGAAACTGCTTGGGAAAATCGTTCAAAATCGCGCCTAACAACAATCGTTTGACCTTGAGTTAATTTAGTTAACTCTTCTGTTTCAAATCTTGGCATAAGCATCCTTGCCTGCAAGGGATAGTTGATATTGAAATTTTCATCAAAAACGAGATATTGAATCTTCCTACCAATAAGCACCTGACTGTATTGGTCTGCTATTACACCTTGCCTATTTGGATTTTTTTGCAAATCCGATAATATACTATTCCCATATGCAGACAGCTCTTCAGCTTTATTTTGGTAGACCAAATTCTCTACATAATGAGCAAAGAGAATGCTCAAAATGGAAAAAGCGACAAGTAATATACTAAGATGACTAGCTAATAGCTGATAAATATATTTAATGCGCATTTACATCCACCGATTCATCAAACTTATACCCCACTCCCCAAACCGTGTGGAAAAATGGTTGTGAATCTGACCCTACTTTTTTTCTTAACCTCTTAATATGAACATCAACGGTTCTCTCATCACCATAGAATTGATACCCCCACACTCGTTCAAGTAACTGTTCTCTTGAAAACACCTGACGAGGATGCTGTGCAAAATAATAAAGTAAATCAAATTCCTTTGGAGTTAAATTAGTAATAGGAACATTATTAAGAAATACCTCTCGTGTTTCCTTGCTAATTTTAAAAAACTGAGTTTCAAGATATTTGGTCTCCACTTCTCCATTTATCTTCCCATATCTTCTTGTAACAGCTTTTATTCTAGCCATTAATGCTAGTGGACTAAAGGGCTTTGTCACATAATCATCTGCCCCCATCTCAAGCCCCAATACTTGATCTGACTCACTGTCCTTTGCAGTTAACATAATGATAGGTACTGTACTTTGATCAGCTCTTATCTTTCTACAAATAGTCACTCCATCCATTCCTGGTAGCATCCAATCTACTATCACTACATCAAATGTACCGTTTTTGTAGGTTTGATAGCCTTCAAGTCCATCATGAACAAATTGACCGTTAATTCCTTCCTTCACAAAAAACATCTCAAGCATTGAACAAACACTTTCATTGTCTTCAATGACGAGAATATTCATATAATCATTCCTCCTGCACCATAGGGTACCGTCTATCTATTTATCTTTTTCTTCTTCAAAAATAAGTTGAAATCACAATAATAGCAATTGTTTTCTGCTTTGTATTACAAATGTTAATAATTGAGAAATAGTTTGTTCATAGTTTGTTCATACTCACATAAGAAAAAACCCTCTACCATCGCATAGGGTCTTCTTACCTGCTTAATTTAGAGATTTAAAAGCAGAAAGAGCTAATGTTGAAATCGTCATATCATCCATTGGTGGATTATGTAAGCCCGCTCGCACGTCTCTGTAATATCGTTGTAGTGGATTAGAGCGCTGAAGGCTTCGTGCACCGACAATTCTCATCGCTTTATCTACAACTGAAAGAGCTGTATTGGTTGCCACATATTTAACCACACCAAGTTCAGGGCCAAAATTCGCTTTGTCCGTCGCTTCATCCCATTTCTGAGCAACTGAATACATAAAATGTCGTGCTTGAATTAATTCTGCTTCCATTTCCCCAACTAAACGTTGAACATTCGGCAAATCCTTAATTGTACCTTGAATACTATTTGGAGAGTATTCAGTCGCAAATTGAACAGCAACATTTCTTGCTGCCATTGCGATTCCTAAATAACAAGCAGGAATATGTAATAACCATCCATTTGGTGCAAAGCTTCTCTTATCCATGACATGAACTAGATTTTCCGGGGTTACTGAAACATTCTCCAATATGAGATCATGACTTGCCGTTCCTCTCATTGAAATCATATCCCATGTTTCTTGGACTGTTACGCCTGGTGAATCCTTATGAATCGCAAATTCACCAACCTGTACTGTTCCCTCAATGGATGCAATAACTAGAAAATAATCAAGCGCAGGTGACATTGTTGTAAATGTTTTGCGTCCATTCACTACCCATTGTCCATCCCCTCTTTTAGCACTCGTTTGGGGCTTTCCCCCTCTTGTTGGACTACCAGTTTGTGGCTCTGTTGCTGCCCGATTGATTAGCGCACCTTTTAATACCTCAGATGCCAATGATGCGATTCGCTCATCCTTCCAATCCTTCTTCTCCTCAATGTCCATCATGATTCCAAGATGCCAGCCAATAGCTAAAGCAGTTGATCCATCCCCTTGTGCCAATCGTTCTTGAAATAAAAGCATCTCATATAGTGAAATTCCTTCACCACCAAATCGTTTTGGAACTGTTAATGCCGTGTAACCTATCTTCTTTAAATCTTCTATATTTTCAAAAGGAAAAAGTCCCTCTTCATCATTTTTTTCAGATCGTTTACTAAAGGTATCTGCCAGGCTAGCTATTTGTGCATAAATCTCCTGCTGTCTAGTTGTTTTGATGAACGATAACGTCATTTGTGACTCCTCCTTCGATTCAATAAATTCCATGTTGATTTTCTCACATATATCCAATTTAATCCATTCATTTGCAAAAAGGGAGCTATCATAGTGACAGCCCCTTGTGATTTATAATTTAGATTTTCTTTAATTCTTCACCTAGAAACTTAGCTAATTCAAGCATGCCATATTTCCCAGCTTTCGCTTCAGCGTCCGAATTATAATTTGTATTTGTGTTGATATCATATGTGAAGATTTCGCCTGCTTCATTGCGAATAAATTCGATTCCAGCTACTTGTATATCATTTGCTGCTAATACTTGGGCATAGTTCTCTAAGATTGGGTCATAGAAGTCTGGGATAATTTCGAACTTAGGCTTCTCCTCAACCTCTTCGCCAACTGGACAGAACAAATCTCCGATTGAACATGCATCAGCTGGACATAGTTCAAACCCTTCTGACGTATCTACTTTCACTGCATAGACAAATTTCCCACCAACAAACTCACAGCGAGTAATAAAGGATTCTGGAGAATAGATATACTCTTGGATCAGAGTAATTCCATCGACTGGCTCCTCGAACGCTTCACTTTGGACATATGCCTTCAATGTTTCAATTGATTGAAACAGTTGAACCCCTAATCCTTTTCCAGCTCGATTATGCTTTGTGATAAATGATTGTCCTTCAAACACTTTAGCAGCTTCAATAATTTGGTCACTGCCAGCTGCCGCAATTGTTTTTGGTGTTTTCACGCCAACCTTGGTTAATTCTAAATATTGAAGGACTTTGCTTACTTCCAATTGAAGTGCTTTTGAGCCATTGATAACTGTTCTTCCATGAAACTCCAACCACGCTAATACTTGTGCTGTAAGTTCAGCAGCAAATCGATGGTCACGTGTATGAGAAGAAGCACTCATTCGGCTATAAAATACGCCTTCTGGGGGCTCTTCCAATAAATTTATCATTCCTTTATCTAAATGCCATTCTTCATATGGCAAACCAAGCTCTTCTAAGCGTCTTGTTAAATGGACAGTCCACTCACTATTCTCATGAATTACATATATTTTTTTCATATAATCTAACCCCTTACCCCTTATGCAATTTTTAGCTTATCATTCTATTTCATCACCAAAGAATATAATTTATCTTAACACAAAAAAACTCTCTAATCTAAAAGAGAGCTTCAAAAAACTGGTTTTTCAACTAATTCGGGCTGTGGCGTTACAACAACCTACCCTTTAATTCCTTCTAGCCATTCAGAATAGCATTCTTTGCACAGGATTTCTTCCTGATGTTCGTTGTCTTTATGAAAAGAGACATGATAAACACTTGCTTCTTCTACATCATAGTCACAATAAAAACATTTTGAAGACATATTGTACTCCTCCTTATATCAATAGTCTTTCAAGATATTTTTTATTGTTTCTATGTAATTTTATCCTGTTCATTTGCATAGACAAAATGTCATTTTTTAGGTACTTGTCTTAAACATTTTTCCATTTGACTACGTACTTTATAGTAAAGGAGAAATAAATACTCCTTTGAAATAAATCTTAAGGAGGGAAAATCATGTTTCCACCAAATCGCTTCGGCCCACCAAGACCACCATTTCCACCTAACAATCAAGGGCCTCAACAAAAACCATCAAATTATTTCAAGACACCTGACGGCCACTGGGATTTCGATAAAATCAACGGCTCGATCAATCAAATGAATAAATTGGTTGGTCAAGTTAGTCCCATCATTAAACAATTAAATGGATTCATGAAGAAATTCTAGAGATGAAAATGCTACAGTTTCTGTTTTCTCCAAAGGAAAAAGGGTTGCTGAGTCGCAACCCTTTTTTCCTTGATATCTTCATTTATATTAGCACCATGCTGCTCCTACAATAATTAGGAGAATGAATAAAACTACGATTAACGCGAATCCTCGACCAGCACCGTATCCAGCACCAGCAACAACAGGAGCGCCGTAACCATATCCATAAGCACCTGCAACTTGATCACCACAACCATATCCAAATCCCATACTTTTCCCCTCCTTCTAAAAAAGAAATCAAATTTCGTTTTTAGTTAACTCATTTTTAGTATCCGTAACCAACGTAAGAAGCACCAATAATAATAAGGAGAATAAACAACACAACAACTAAAGCAAATCCTCCGCCATAACCTGCAGTTGCACCCATAATTTAACACCTCCATATGTGTTTGTTATACTGTATGTAGCTACCACCAATTTCGATATAGGTAAACCCCCAACTTCATATTTTTGGGCGCTTAATCATGTATGATTATAATCAACATTCAGTCCAAACAGTCTTTCAACGTTGCCATTTTTACGCTTTCTTTTTTTGCATAAAAAAGGAGTTTCTCAACTCTTTCTAGAAATTTCTTCATATACATATAAATAGAATGGAGGGGATCGATTGAAGAAGCTATTACCGTTAGGTTATCTCGGTTCAATCATCTTATTTTTATCAAGTATTATTTATTTCTTCGCAGGAAATTGGGCCACCTTTACAAGATTTGAGAAATTAGCATTGTCCATAAGTGCGATGCTATTCTTCTATCTCTTGTCTGTCTTGGCTACAAGATTCATTACACATCATGAGTTTTTAGGAAAGTGGCTCGTTGTTGCAGGGGCAATTACATTTGGAGTAAGCGTGGCATTAGTCGGGCAAATTTATAACTCTCACGCAGATAGCTTCATGCTGTTTTTGGTTTGGCTCATACCCACTTTATTATTGGCTCTAATTACTCATTATTTACCATTTTGGATGTTAAGTTATATCTTATTTCATTTAACCTATTGGTTTTATTTGAATCCTTCCTCCTATCATATCGTAAGGTCTGACTTCCAAGAATGGTTATCGTATTTTATCTTGGCATTAATAAATATGATTATTTTTGGATTAACCTTTACACGTACATTTAGTGATAAATACATTCGCTATTTGAGCTACATTGCGACACATGCCTTTTTAATTGGTGTAAGCTTCGTTCAATTGTTTGAGCCCTTTAGTGGCTGGACCAATTTGATTTACATTGGATTTGTGGTATTCTCTTACCACTATTTCTCTGCTAATAAAACAGACAGAGGATTAACCATCATTCTTTTTGTGATGGGAAGTATATATGTATATGTAAAGCTAATTGAACTTCCATTTCTGTTTGAGTTAGAGTTTCTAGCCATTCAATTAAGTGGCATCATTATCTCAATTAGTCTTATTGTTGGCGGAATCTTTCTTGCTAAGAAAATCACTGATAAAAACAAATCTAACCCGGTGAATCAGGTTTTAAAAAGGATTCTCATTGTTATTGTCACATTGTTTGGTTCTAGTATGTTTGTAGTAAGCTTTGGTGGCATATTATTCATGATTACCGAGAATGAATACGCTACAGTCTTTGTTAGCTTATTATTTATTACAAGCGGTCTTACACTTACTAAGCTAGACCCAGCTGCTCGTCATACATTATTATTCATTGGATTTTTCTCGGGGTTATTGGAGGCTATCTTCCTTTCCATACCTATTACGATTCTTTTTATCATCATTAGTGTAATCGTTACTTTTCTTATCAAGGATGGGGTTGTCCGATTTATCAGTTATACCACTGCACTAGGCTGCAGTCTTTCACTCGTCTTACAGGAAATGAACGTTGGTGACAATTATGACCTTGTATTTCTTTTCTTTTTAGCAGTTAATATCATTCTTTGGTATCTTTGTAGATCAGTTACAAATCTACGTAAAATAAGTTATTTCTACTCATTATTATTTTTATTTGCATTAACCTTCTTAAACAAAGGGCTCGTTCTAGAAGTAATCTATAGCCTATTATTCTTTGTCACTACAACCTTGTTAATTATCTTTTTTACAAGAAACGAAGATAAATACGCAAACAGACTAACATCCATCTTCTGGTTTGCATTTCTTGTATTCACCTATTATGATTTCGTTTGGTCTCTTGTCCATAAATCTATTTCATTATTGATCATCGGGATCATTATCCTTATGATTACTCGCATTGTAGATCGACACTCTACTCAGTCGGTCGAAGAATCACGTTTGATGCCGTTTGGTAAACGGTGGATTTCAATAGGGATAATTGTCATTCTACAATTAGGAATTCTTGGCTACCAAGTGAGTTCCAATGAAATCCTACTACGCGATGGAACGGAAATCACACTCCAATTGGCACCCATTGATCCACGGTCTATGCTACAAGGAGATTATGTACGACTTGCTTATGAGATTGGTGAAGCAGAGAATCTAGATGTACAATCAGGGAACCGCGTATATGTCATTCTTGAAAAAAATGAGCAAGGAATATACGAGAGAAAGCAGCTGGTTACCGAGCAAATCGATCCGTCTGATTATCCATTGAATGAAAATGAAGTCTTAATCACTGGAAAATACAACGGCTATAATGCGATAATCTTCGGTATTGAAAGCTATTTTGTTGAAGAAGGAACTGGACTTGCGGTAGAGCGAAATGCAACACTTGCAAAAGTTGCTGTTTCCAAGAAAGGAGACGCGCTTCTCCTTTCCGTCCAATAACTACAAAAGGATGACCATTTGGTGAATATACACCATATAGTCATCCTTTTTGTTATTTTTTGAGAGCTTTTGCAATACCTTCATAGGCGAATAGTAAAATAATTAGTAGAATAAGCCCTATCCCAAAACCACCAAAAACATCTGTTGGATAATGAGCATTTAAGACGATTCGACTAATCCCTATTAAGAAAATAATGATCGCCATCATCCAACCTATTAAATGCTTCTGCTGCTTAGTTTGTAGTTTTGTTATGAGATAATAGGCAATAAATCCATAAAACATGATTCCAACCATTGCATGTCCACTTGGAAAGCTATATCCTTCTGCATAAATTGTAGGGTCTAATAAAGGTCTTTCTCTAGCAATTAACCCTTTTAAGAATTTATTTAGCTGATCTCCCCCTGCAGCAACGACAACAATCGTAACCATTGCTAAATAATCACGATATTTCCACCACATGAATACAAGCATCCCAATTAGAACAGCGATTACTCCCCATTTTGAACCGAGATCTGTTAATAATGTGAATATTGTTATAACAAATTCGATTGAAATCCCCGATAATAGATTTCTAACCACCTCATCAACAGAAATAACATCTCCATTTTTTAATTGAACTAGAAAAAACCAAGTATATATACCGACTATTGCTGTTAGCAGCAATAGAAAGATAAGATACTTATTTACTTGCTTTTTCCGATCTTTTTTAACCTCCACCGACCATTCTCCTTTTTAGAAATTTTTTAGGCTGTTTTCTCAAAGTTTGTTTTTCTAAACATAAAAATATTGAAAATGATTTCTAGCCGCTGAATACACGGAGACTCCAGTGGGATGCGTGAGTCCCCACAGGACACGGAGTGTGTTCAGGCGGCTTTATAATACTTCTACAATATAGCCTTAATTTATAAATCTATTTTACAATAAATGTCCAACTTTTTTAACTACATCGTGCTATAATTGAAAATTATAGAAATAATTTGAAAATTACAAGGAGGAAAGCATATGCAAATCGAGTTGTTTGAATCACTAGAAAACTATTATGACGAAATGGTGAGTATCAGAAGGTATTTGCATCAGCATCCTGAGCTATCGTTTCAAGAATATGAAACAGCTGCCTATATCGCTAATTACTATGAGAAGCTAGGTATTGAAGTGCGAAAAAATGTAGGTGGAAATGGGGTTGTTGCTAAGATTATTGGTGGAAAGCCCGGCCCAACTGTTGCATTACGTGCTGATTTTGATGCATTACCAATACAAGATGAAAAAGACGTGGAATACAAATCAAAAGTGCCTGGAGTAATGCATGCATGTGGACATGATGGACATACCGCTGCATTACTAGTGCTAGGAAAAGTATTAAATGAACTGAAAGCAGACATTGAAGGAAGTATTGTTCTCATTCATCAGCATGCTGAAGAATATGGTCCAGGTGGTGCAATTGCCATGATCGAGGATGGATGCTTAGAAGGTGTTGATGCGATTTTCGGCACTCATTTATGGGCTACTGTACCAACTGGAACGGTCCAATATCGAGTTGGACCCATCATGGCAGCTGCTGATCGCTTTGACATCCACATTCAAGGTTCAGGTGGACATGGTGCACAGCCACATAAAACAAAGGATTCTATTGTTACTGCTTCACAGCTTGTCGTTAATTTACAGCAAATTGTTAGCCGAAAGGTCGATCCTACAAAATCTGCTGTTGTCACTGTTGCTTCTTTCTCTGCAGAGAATGCGTTCAATGTAATCGCTGATACAGCTGAATTAGGAGGAACTGTACGTACTTTTGATGAAGATGTTCGGAGCCAAGTTGAAGCTGAGTTAGAAAGAGTGATCAAAGGAACTTGTATCACATCAGATTCTGACTATACATATAACTACAAGAGAGGTTATCCTGCAGTGATCAATCATAAAGAAGAAACAGAGCTATTAAAACAAGTAGCTGAAAATGTACCTGGTGTAACAATTGTTGAAGAAACAGACCCACAAATGGGTGGAGAGGATTTTGCATATTATCTTCAGCATGTTAAGGGGAGCTTCTTCTTTACTGGGGCAGCACCTGAGGGAGTAGAACATCCAATTCCTCATCATCACCCAAAATTCGATTTCAATGAAAAGGCATTACTTATCTCGTCTAAAACTCTTGGTTCTGCCGCTTTATCTTTTTTAAAAAATCATAAAGTCAATTGCGAAACCATCAAGCAATAACGACGACAGCTTACTCCAATAAAAAGGACTTCCTCTTGCATTCTATTGGAGGAAGTCCTTTTTATGATTTTGGCTATTAAGTGTTCGGAGCCTGTAGCAATTCATCGCTGTAGACCCTAAATGATCAAGCAAATTATAATTGGCATATGCCCCGACAATTGCACCTAATCCTGGAACCAATTGAAGCATTTTTATAAGATCGATATAATCTCGATATTCTTGCTGAAATACTTGCCAATCGATTTCGACTAACTCTTCCTTCCTTTGCTCCCACTCCTCGATCACCTTTAATGTCTCGATCCGATGCTTATCCCCTGAGAAAGCCAATTGGAATATATAGAGAATAAATATTCGTTCCTCATATTTCTTAGTGTCATATCCATAGATAGACGCTACTTCAAATAGAAACTTCATTTTAATAGAAAGTAACAACGGAAAGTCAGCGATTCCTAAAAGAATACCTCCTGCCCCAGTACCTGCTCCTTCCACAGCCGCAGTACGTTTATACGTATTAATTGTCTGTTCAACAAGTTGATCTTTCTTTTCTAATGAATCTTGAACCTCTTTTACTTTTGTTGTATATTCGGAGCCTATCAACGTTGCTTGAACCATTTTTTTAATACTTTCTGTGATGATGTCGTGAATTTTCGCCGGAATCTTTTCATTTACTTTCGTTTGTACTTGCTTTGACAATCGATTTACCATTGATGGCTTTGCAGTCAGCTTTCTTCTCCAATGGTATAAGTCTTCATGTACCTTTTCCTCATAATTCACGATGTACTTCCTTCCTCCCTTTTCAGAAATGTTCGTCAGGATTTCCATAATATATGATGACTAGCTTAGTTTTATTAATCGCAATTTGACATAATGATACACAAACAAATAGACAAAAGCTGCTCCAGCACCTAAAAAGAACAGTGCAAATGTTAGTTGACCGGTAAAAATGATAAACAAGCAGAACAGTAACATTTGTACGAATAGGATTGACATCATTAAATGTAAGAATGATCTAGTTCGTTTTGCCAACGAAATTGGATATAAATCCAACCATATCTTAAGATGATGATGTCGCCAAAGTGTAATCAACTGATACCCTGTTAAATAAAGGAATAGAATGCCAATCGCAATCTTTCCATACCCCATTGGTAAAAAGGTTAACGCCACCCCTCCAATAAGTGTCAACCGAATAAACATTCCTAAATAATCACTTGACCGAAGAAATGTCCGTAAATATAAATACGTAAATGTTCGATCCTGCTCATATTTAGTAAATGAAGTAAGCCAGTTTAACCAAGAACGTCTTTTAATTTGTTCTTTTAGTTTTGGTACATCAGTAAACAGGTTCGCTAACCGATAAAATGTCATCATTCGTTTTGATTCAAGCTCTATTAGCATATCCCATTTAAGCCCTTTTTCTGTTCTCGCCTTATAAAAATACATAAGCAAACAGAGCATAATCACTATTACCGCAATAGTGAAATAGATAGGAGCATGACTAAATAAGAAATAACATAACGCGAGATTAAGAAAGAAACGAATGAGCAAATCAACAAATTTAGAAATTGTATCTTGTAAAAAATGAAGATTCCAACTCATCGTTAGATTCCATACTTTATTTAGTACAACAATCAAAAAGATCACTGCTAAATGAGCAAAGCTCTGGTTTGTTGCACTTAAATAAAGTGGAGTAATGATCGCAAATATGAGAAGTAAGATATACCCTTGAAAAATAGCACTCCATATAAACGCTTTTTGAAAATATTGGCCTAACTTCTTTTCAATTGGCAATAAAAACACTAAATCTGGGTCTTTTAGTAATGTTTGAACTGATCCTGACGTCAAAAACAATGCCAAGATCAATGAAATAATAAATAAATATGGGATATTAGGTGGAAGATCAGCTAACCATTGATTATAGTAATAAGCTGCACCACCAGTAAAAAAGATTAGCGCAATGAGCAGATGATCATTCAGCATATAACGTAAATATCTTTTTACTTCAGTCGTAAACTGAGTAAATCTTTTTTTCCATAAGTCCTGTGTGTTAACCATGATTCTCTTCCTTTGTTAACTCAAGATATAAATCATCTAAGGTCGCATTTGCCATCCCAAAATCTGCTCTTAAATCCTCTAATGTTCCTTTTGCCTTTACTTGACCATTATGTAAGATAATAAATGAATCACAATATCGTTCAGCAGTTGCCAATATATGAGTAGACATTAAGATGCCTGCCCCATTTTGTTTCATTTTGTTCATTAAATCAAGAAGTGACTGTATTCCCAGTGGATCTAATCCAACAAAAGGTTCGTCAATGATATAAAGGGAAGGTTCAACTAAAAATGCACACATGATCATCACCTTTTGCTTCATCCCTTTTGAGAAATGGGCAGGGAAGAATTTCAACTTTTTCTCCATCCGAAATTCCTTTAGCAATGGTTCTAAACGTTGTTCAAAATCTTTCTTAGGGATTCCATAGGCCATTGCTGTTAATTCTAAATGCTCATATAATGTTAGCTCATCATATAGAATCGGCGTTTCTGGAATGAAGCTATACTGTGAGCGATAAAGCTCCAAATCCTCTTTTATGCTTTTACCATTAATTTTGATTGTTCCTTTTCTTGGTTCCATAAGTCCAATAATATGTTTAATGGTTGTACTTTTTCCAGCTCCATTCAAGCCAATTAAACCAACAAGTTCATTCTTATTTACACTGAAGGAAACATCCTTTAAGACAGGATTTCGAGTATACCCTCCGGTAATAGCTTCGATTTCTAAAAGTCTCATGTCAATTTTTCCTCTCTATTTAACATTGTCTATTTTATATAATGAATTGAAAAGTAGATCTAGCCGCCTGAATAAATGGAGACTCCCGTGGGACTCGTGGCCAAAGTGAGACGTGAGCAGGAGTTTGCGACGCGGAGGCTCACCAGACACCCCACAGGACGCGGAGTGTATTCAGGCTGCGGTTTTATAAACTACAATTTATGTGTAAACAGCCTTAACATTAGTGACGGGATTTATTCCCAGTAACTCTCTTTATGATAACAAATATTATAATAATTACATAGTCAAAGATTTGTCTTTAAAATCATGAATACGAACCAGCAATTTGGGTATTCTAAACTTTGAAGAGGGAAAGGATTAAGCAATACCTTCTTTACAAACGTTGAAATGAGGTGTCTGTCAAAGACAATTTCCTTATTACAATCACTTAAAGAATGGTATAGGGGATGATTCGATTGAATAATTTAGCTGTGAGTGACTATTAACAGAAATAATCAAGCATTACACTTATTAACGAAATGAGGTGTCTACGGGCCATTATTTAGTGGAACCCGCATAGATTTCATTTAACGTCATTTTGTGAATGAGGTGTTTGTTAAAGACTATTTTCTGTAGTAATTAAGTTGTGAAACTTATGATTCCTTTTCGTAGGAGATGGTCATATTGGACAATTGTTCAAACTCACGTTGTAAAAACATTCATTTTTAATTAAACCTAAAAATGAGGTGTTTGCAAAAGATTATTCTATGATTTAATCCAACCTTTACCCATCTTCATTGAACAGGGTGCAACAATCGTTTGCACCTTGTTCTTTTTTATTGTTTTTATGCTAAAATAAGGTAAATATCGTATAAGTTAGGAGAGAAAAGTAATGAGTGATTGCATTTTTTGTAAAATAATCAATGGAGACATCCCAGCAGCAAAAGTGTATGAAGACGATCATGTATTAGCCTTTCTAGATATCAGTCAAGTAACAAAAGGTCATACACTTGTCATTCCAAAGGTACACAAGAAGGATATTTTCGAGTTAACACCTGAAATATCTAGTCATGTATTTTCTGTTGTCCCAAAAATTGCAGAAGCGATCAAGAGTGAATTTGATCCAATTGGATTGAACCTTTTGAACAATAATGGTGAGGATGCTGGCCAATCTGTGTTTCATTATCACGTCCACATCATCCCACGGTATGGGAAAGGTGATGGCTTCGGTGCTGTTTGGAAATCCCATGCCGAGGAGTATACTTCAGAACAATTAAAATCCATTTCTAGCTCAATTGCAGCAGCATTAAATTAATACAATAAATACATAACTGACGATAAGGATGTTTCATCACAAATGGACATCCTGTTTTTATATTTCAAAAAATAATTAGAAACTTTCCTAAATTCACTCTTTCATCTAACACTATTCATGTTAAAATAAATCAAACTTCATTAAATGAAAGTCATTTATTTTTTTATGTGTGTCTTTACTCATTTAACGTATCACAGGAGGTAATGAAATGAAGCGAGTTTATAATTTTAATGCAGGTCCCGCTGCGCTTCCATTTGCTGTATTACAAAGAGCTCAAGAAGAATTCTTAAATTTCAAAGACTCTGGAATGGCATTAATGGAATTAAGTCATCGTAGCAAGGAATATGATCAAGTTCATGAAAAAGCCATTTCTGATTTAAAAGAGCTATACCACATTCCAGATGATTACGAGGTGCTCTTTCTACAAGGCGGTGCAAGCTTACAATTTGCAATGATTCCCATGAATTTTCTCCCAGAAAATAAAATTGCTAACTACAGTCTAACCGGAACCTGGTCTGAAAAAGCACTAGCAGAAGCTGAGAAATTTGGGAAAACAGCCATTATCTCATCAAGTAAAGAGTCAAAATATAACCATATCCCAGATTCAAGTGAACTTATTCCAACAGATGATGCTGCCTATGTCCACATTACTTCGAATAACACCATCTATGGAACACAATGGTCTGATTATCCAGACCTAGGAAATATACCGTTAATTGCAGATATGTCTAGTGATATTCTAAGTAAAGAAATTGATATTCGTAAGTTTGATATGATTTATGCTGGTGCACAAAAGAATTTAGGTCCTTCAGGTGTGACTGTTGTCATACTAAAAAAAGACCTGCTAAAAAATATACCAAGTGAGATCCCAACTCTATTAAACTATCAAACACATGTAAAAAATAATTCACTCTATAATACTCCACCAACATTTTCTATTTATATTCTTTCACTTGTACTAGATTGGGTCAGAGAACAAGGTGGCGTGTCAGCAATTGAAAGAATAAATAATGAAAAGGCAGAACTGCTTTATAACTGCATTGATCAATCAAATGGATTTTACAAAGCACATGCCCAAGTAGGAAGCCGTTCAAAGATGAATGTTACCTTCACATTACCAACCGAACAATTAACAAAGGATTTTCTTGCACAATCTAAAGAATTAGGCTTTGTAGGACTTGGTGGACATCGTTCCATAGGTGGTTGTCGCGCATCAATTTATAACGCTGTTCCCTTAGAGTCATGCGTTGCACTTGTCAACTTCATGAAAGATTTCAGATATAGGAATTAACAGAAAATTTCGCTATATTTTCTGTTCACAATTTGTTATACTTATATTGTAATTTTCTTGCTGTAGGTCACAGGGCACTATAGGAGAAAAAAAGCATAGACAGATGAGGAGAGATGAGAAATGAATACAAAGGTACTAGTTTTACTATCATTATTAATTGGGATGGGGGCAGTATTACATTCAGTTATTCCAGGAATTTTCGGCGGAATGAAGCCAGATTTAATGCTAACAATGATGTTTTTAGGGATTCTCTTATTCCCTGAGAAGAAGAATGTTCTTTTACTTTCTATTGTTGCAGGGTTAATAGCTGCTTTAACGACACAATTCCCAGGTGGCCAACTCCCTAATATAATTGATAAACTAGTTTCAGCTTTTGTTTTTTATGGATTAATTTTAGTAGTTGGAAAGTTAGCGAAGTCAACTGTCGGAGCAACTGTACTTGCAGCCATTGGAACGATGATCTCAGGGGTTATTTTTCTATTAGCTGTACTTCTAACTGCTAATTTACCAACAGGAACAACTCTAGGGTTCTTGTTTGTCACAGTTGTGTTACCTACAACAGCTCTTAGTGCAGCTGTCATGTTAATTATTTACCCAGTTGCACAGCAATTAATTAGAAGAGCAAACATATCAATTCAAGCCTAACCTTTTACCTTAGGGGACTATCCCAGCGGTGCACAGCACGTGAGTTGGGATAGTCCCCTTTCAGTTGGAAAATAGACTAAGCAGAATCGCTATAACTAATATTCCTGTCCCAACAATTGCAAATCCCATTGCCTTTTGCATAAGGGTACGTTTCGGAGGATAAGCTCCTCCCCTTTGTGATAATAAAAAATAATTAAATGCTCCCAGAAATAATAATAAGCTAATGACAAAAAAACCGAAAATCACACCAACCAAGTCGCTCACCCCTTTCTTATCTTTATGCGTCTTCTCGTACTACTATGAAAAGACGAACAAATATGTGATAAATAAACAATAAACTCCTAAGAAAAATACGATTTTAATGTAAAAATAGTGTAATTTATTTTTTTATTTAAAAATTTAGTAAATTTAATCTTTATTAATTTTTATTTTATTGGCATAATAGTAATAATAGAATGATATAAAAGAAGGTGTAATGATGAAGCAGGATGAAAAATACTACTCTATTAAAGAGGCCATGCTTTTCAGTCAACGAATGGCACAATTAAGTAAAGCACTTTGGAAGTCCATTGAAAAAGATTGGCAGCAATGGATAAAGCCCTTTGACTTGAATATTAATGAACATCATATTTTGTGGATCGCTTATCATTTACAAGGGGCTTCCATCTCTGAGATTGCTAAATTCGGAGTCATGCATGTATCAACAGCATTTAATTTTTCGAAAAAATTAGAAGAAAGAGAACTTTTGCAATTTTCAAAGAAGGAAAATGATAAGAGAAACACGTATATTGAACTGACTCCAAAAGGCGAGGCTATCCTCTTAGAACTCATGGAAAACTACGACCCTAGCAAAAACGCAATCTTTAATGGCGCACTTCCTCTTCACAATTTATATGGAAAATTCCCTGATATTATGGAGATGATGTGCATCATTCGTAATATTTATGGTGAAGACTTCATGGATATATTTGAGAGGTCATTTAATAATATTGAAGAAGAATTTATTGAAATTGACGGAAGATTATATAAACGCGTGGATGACAACGACCCAGTGAAAGAAGTTGCAAACAAATAATCACTTGCTCTTCTTTAATAGTGAATCAAACTCTGTCATAAGTGGTATATACAAACCTTGTTTCAGTAAAGCTTCCACTGTTTTTTCAACCTTCAAGTTAGGATGAAGTAAATTGATGAATTGTGTAAGAAGCGGAGTGAAGATAACCAGACCTTCCGCTTTTTGCTTTTTATATTCCTTGCTCAACAATTCACAAGTTTTAAATAAGTCGTCTACTTCCCATTCCTGTAAATTAGATTCAACGATCAATTTATAGAAACGAATTTTGTCTTCATCTAATAATTGAAATAATAATCGTTGATAATATTCCAATCGACTTATTCTTGTTTCAAATGATTCCATTTCTTTTTTCCCCTTCTAAATTCAATTTCTCTGCATATAAAATATTCTAACGTACCTTTTTTACACCTGCAACAATATATGGGAATCCTTCTTCTACTCTTTTTGGAAGCGATAACCTAATTATTTACCTTATTATCTATTGATTTTTAACTGGAATAATCGTAAAGTAGGTAAATGAGTTTTATTATACCATTAACTTTTCTCGGAAGGTGATTATATGACTTGCTGGAAAACCATTAACCTCTCAAGAGAATATGGATTCCATCGAATTGTTATCGTCTCTTTATTAGCGACATTAATGACATTTATTTTACTTTACTTACCCTTAAACTTATTATACTCCAATACATCATTGAATGAGGACGGTCTTTTACTATTTATTCTATCTTTGTTCATTATCTTTCCAATTCATAAGCTTTTACATTCAGTTCCATTGCTTCTGTTTAGAAAGAAAGTAAAGTTTTCTATAGAACGGTCTGTTTTCTCACTACCACTTTTGTCAGTACGTCCTAATTGTTCGCTATCAAAACCATTGATGATCACAGTATTATTAACTCCCTTTGTATGTGTGACTGGCTTGATGCTTTATAGCTGTGCACTATTTCCAGAATACATTCATTACTTTTCAATTATTACTGCTGTCCATCTTGGAGTTTGTGTGACGGATTTTATCCTGTTAAAGCAGTTTATTAAAGCACCGCGTTCGTGTATTGTTGAAGAAATTGAAAATGGATATGATATTTTAATAAATAACTAGAAAAATAGGTCCTTTGACCTTATTGGATTTTGCATACACCTTTCATAAAATCTTAGTTAATGTTAATATAATAAGTATAGCTTAGGAGGGATCTCATAATGATGGTTTTGTATATTCCATTTGCTGTTTTTATTCTATTTAAAATTAATGATATGACTAATAAACTCTGCATTCAAAAAGAGATTCCTGAAGAACGTCAACATAAAGTCTTTCGCACTATTAATATCTTAATTACAATACTGCTCATTTCTTCATATGTAGAGATTTTATTTGCTTAGACACAGGAAAAAAGTGGCAATTTCAATTGCCACTTTTTTTATTTCATGGACATCTAAATTAATATGCCCAAGATGCACCGATGATAATTAATAAAATAAACAACACAACCACTAACGCAAATCCGCTTCCATGTGTAAATGTTGACATGAACATTTCCCCCTTTATTTATACTTCACCTTATTTGTTTATGCCCAAGAAGCACCAACAATAATTAATAAAATAAACAACACAACGATTAACGCGAACCCACCAGTAAATCCAGTGTGACTCATAGTAACACCTCCTCTTCGAGTTGTTACTTTATCCTATGCAGAGAAAACCAAAGGGCATGGGCACTTGTCATTACCTCCTGAAAATTAGGCTTGACTTTGACATCATTTATTCCATTGCTACAGAAGAAATACACCTTTTACACTTTAGATTAGCTTTCATTATATTTGGAAAAATGATATAGTATTTCATGTGGCTTTTTTCCAATAAACTTACATAGTAGGAGAGGTATCTATCATGAAAAAATTCGTAATTGCGCTTACAACGACAGCCAGTCTAATTGCACTTAGTGCATGTAGTGCTGATAATTCTGATGTTATTGCTGAAACAAGTGCTGGTAATATCAGTAAGGATGAATTCTACACTTCCATGAAGACTCAGGTAGGAAGTGAAATATTAAGAGATATGATCTATGTGAAAGCATTAGATGAAAAGTACGAAGTATCAAAAGAAGAGTTAGATAAGCAATATGAAACAATTAAAAGTAGCTATGGTGAATCATTTAATGCAATTGTTGAGCAGCGAGGAGAAGAAACCATTCGTGAATTAATTCGTTCAGACATTCTCAAACAAAAAGCTGTGAAAGACTCAATTGAAGATATAATTAAAGCACGTCATATTTTAGTTGCTGATGAAGATACTGCTAAGGAAGTAGTAGCAAAGCTTGAAGATGGTGAAGCATTTGAAGACCTTGCTGGGGAATATTCAACGGATGGTTCTGCTGCAAACGGTGGAGACTTAGGATGGTTCCCAAAAGGACAAATGGTACCTGAATTTGAAGAAGCTGCATTTGCTTTAGGAAAAGACGAAGTAAGTGAGCCTGTTCAATCACAATTTGGATTCCATATCATCAAGGTAACAGAAACGAAAGAAGACTTTGATAAGCTAAGTGAAGAAGAAAAGGATGCTGCAATTGCACCACTTCTACAACAAAATCCAACACTATTACAAAATGCATTAGATAAAGCAGTCTCTGATGTAGACATTGATATTAAAGATAAAGACCTTCAAAATATCTTTAGTACGGATACTGAATAATAATAAAAAGAGGCGTCTCTCTCCAAATGCTTTTGCGCTTGGAGAGAAGACCCTCTTTTTTTCACATTGGTTCAGCTTTATTGATTTTTCCCTTTCTTAATTCCTTTTCACTATTTATACGGTCAATATAGACTTGTCCTTCTTGCTCGATATAAGAATCCTCTACCTGCTTTTCCTCTTTTGATGTTCTTACAATCATATAAGCACTAAATACGATTCCTACAAGAGCTAAGTAAATCCACCATGGAGTTGCAAATAACATCTGGCAACTACCTCCTTGTCCCACTTGTTTTTACTACTATATGAGAGAGTATTGATGGTTAGCACTATTTTTTAGGCTGTTTTCGTATATATTGTTGATATTAATACCGCAGCCTGAATACACTCCGCGTTCTGTGGGAACCCACGGTCCCACGGGAGTCCCCCGTGTATTCAGGCTGCTAGAAATCTCATTCTCAATTATTCATCTCAAAACAACAACAAACTTTGAGAAAACAACCATTTTTTATGACCCTCTACTATTTAGCTGAGTATGAGACATGCTTCTTGATGAAATTGAGACAGCACATGTTCATGGCATGTGAAGAATAGGACTTGATGTTCTTTAGCGATTTCATTTATAAGCATGACGACATTTTGCAATCGTTCTGCGTCAAAATTGACAAAGCTATCATCAATGATAAAAGGATAGTTATGCTCTCGTTGCATGTTTTTTGCTAAAGCAAAACGGACAGCTACATAGATTTGTTCAGCTGTTGCTTGACTTAATTCACTTGGGCTAAATCGTAATCCATCTTTTCTCTCGACCGTGAATCCAGCTTTCCCTTCTTCAGCGTATAATCTTACATACATGCCATTTGTTAAGATTTCTAAATAACGCTCAGCGGTCTTCAACAATTGTGGAAGGCGTACATCACGATATTGTTGTATCGTTCTTGCAAGCAAATCCTTCGCAACCGCATAGATAGCCCATCCTTTTGCCTGTTCTTGAAAATTAGACTTTGCTAGCTGATACTCATGAAAGACTTCTGAATATAAGCCACCTTCTTCAATTTCTTCCATTCTAATGTTGATATCTGATAAACGCCGCTGTAATTCTTTAAGCTTTTGTTGTTCCTGTTTGGCCTGCTGCTCAAGCTCTAGTTTCTTTAACTCATAATCATCAAATTCATCAAAGAGTTCTGTATTGAATAGATCACTTGGAATTTGTGCTTCGACTAAAAGCAACCGTTCTTTCATACGATTAGCACTTTCTTCAGCTCTACCCTTTTTCCTAAATTCCTCTTCTGTTTCAACATTCGCTTCGTTCATTAGCGCTTCAATCTCTTTTGTTAATACATTTACTTCAATTTGAAGCTGCAAATAATCTTCTCCTATTTCTTTAAGCTTATCAGTGGTACTATTTAATATCTCCTGATTGATCTCTTCCTGCTCCCACAGGCGATTGATCTTTTCTAAAGTAATTATGGGCTCTGACAGATTAATTTCAACCTGAGTGGCTTCACCTACTACTTGAAGAACCTTATGAAACTCCTCAACTTGATTTTTTATGATGTTCATTTCTTTACTGATTGCTTTCTTATCTCGAAAGCATCTTTTTAGTCTTACAATACAATCGAATAATTCCATAAGATGATCACTATTTGATTGAACTAAGTATTTTTCACAAAGCTGCTTCATTGTATCGTTTACCTGATAATACTCTTTTTCCCAGCCTTCAAATTGAGTGATGACTCGATTATAAGAGCGTTCCAGCTGACGCTGCTTTGCTAGCTCAACCTCTAGTAACTGGCGGATCCCAGCGTCTTTTGATCGCTTCATTTCAGCTCTCTCATAGTCAGATATAGATAAACTGGTGGAATCATGTACTTGGTGAATCTCATTAAGCTGCTTTATGCGGCTATTCTTGTCCTCGATTAGATGAGAGAGTATGCCATTTGTTGAGCTTTTAGAGATGTTCTGATATAAGATAGGGATCAAAATGGTGGATCCAATCGTAATAATTGCCAAACCCCATTCTTGGGTATTAATGAAATAAATAGCTACAACAAGTAATACAAGTACAAGGGGAATATAAAACCCTAATGCTTTTTTTGATTGTTTTTTCTGCTTTAGTTTTTGTTTTGTTAACTTTTGATCAATTTGTTCAATCTCTTTAACTAAGCGTTCCTTATCACTTGCTATATGATGACGACTTTTATAGGATTGTAATTGTTCTTCAAGAGTCCTTCTTTCCTCCTCAGAGAGTAGCTCTTGTTTGTAACTTTTTATTGTTAAGTCACATTCTTCCAAAGCCTCTTTCACTTCATTGAAGCTTTGATCTAATAGTTTTTTCTGGTGACGTAAAGCTTCTATATTTGTTGTTGCTTGTTTGATCGATTCCTTTGCGGCTAGACCTGTATCAAAGGACATCAATTGAACTTCATCTACATAGATTTGTCCCAATTCTCGCTCTCGCTCAATTTCCTCTAGTAGCTTTTGATAACTATTTGTCAGTTGGATAAGCTTTTGCTGATTTTCTTCATAGCTTTTTCTTAAACGATTAAGCGTAAGAATCTCTCTTTCGCATGATAATACATGCTCGTCTAATTGAATGTCTTTGAGTCGTTGCTCCCATTCTAGCTTTCTCTCTGTAAGACTGGACAATTGTACTTTATATGGCTGAAGCTGAGATAAAAGTGTATCTAACCTTTTTAACCCATCAACTGGGAATGGCTTATGAGTGGGTAGTGCCTCTAAACCCTCTATTAATTTATATTTTTCAAGTTGCAATGGTTTGATTGACTGCATCATTTCTAACGTATTTAGATTTTTTTGATACTGAAATATACGTTGCTCGATGGTTTGTAGCTCTTTTTGCAAAAACTCTTTTTGTTCGACAAAGGTATAATATGTATCATTTTTATCCTGCAGCTTTTTTACTTTTTGTTGCAGCTCCTTTAAATGGAGCAGCTCTGCATTTAATAGAGGTCTCCGACCATTTGGTTTAAATAAACCTTCGAGTTCCTTCTCTAATTTGTATTGTATTGAAACAAGTGCATCTGTTCCAATCGCACCAGATGATATGAGATACCTTCCTAAATCATCTGCTCCAACCTGTTGAATTTCTTGCAGTCCATGGACATTGAACGAATAGATACTTTGATAATCATTTCGATCCATATTCGATAACAATTCCTGTAGCATCTCCTCGCCATGAATAGAACCATCTTTCAACAGCACTGTCACATCCCCAGCAGCTTTCCCTGGAAGCCTTTCTATCATGATTTCACCATATATATCTGTATCGATAATCACCTTCCCACCATAGCTTTGAGACGTCTTTGGCTCATATCTTTGTTCACTTTGCTGCTTCGTTGGAAAGCCAAATAAGATACTTAGAATATAAGACATCAATGTAGATTTCCCAGCTTCATTTTTGCCGAAGAATACTTGAATGGATGGTGATAGATTCTTGAACTCTTTATTTTCAAATTTGCCATAACCATAAATTTGCAAACCGATTACTTTCATGTATTCCCTCCGTTCGATGGTTGCTTGAACAATGAATACAATAAGTATTCCTCTGCCTGCTGAATGATCTCTTGCTCTTCATCCACTGTAAGCTCCTCCAAAAATCTACGGGCTGTAGGATGAGCGTACAAGCTATTTAGTGCTTCCTTTGTTTGATCATAGGTGTCAATTAAATGCAAGAGATCACCGACAAATGAAGCTTCATTCTTCATATCCTCCCTATCTCGTTTCAGCTGACTGCTCACCTTAAGCGAGATCACATAGACAAAAGCATTATTTTCCTCTTCTCCTTCAAGCAGGGTACTAAGGATATCCTCTATGACACTTGAATCCATTAATATTGAATGTAAAGGGCCATGCCCAGTTAATTCTAATGAAAGAAGAACTCCTTCTTGATCTTTGCGTGCACTATTTATCACCTGGAATAGCTTATCAATTAATTCGGAAAGAGTCGTTAACTCATTAATTGGTACACTTTCAGTCTCCCAGATAATATCTGCAGTCGGATGAAATGTTGTAAGAGTCTCGCGTTCAGTTAAACGAATCACGAATCCCCCTTTTTCACCACTTTCTTTTCGATGCCTTCCTTGAACATTCCCAGGGTACATGATTTTCGGTTGTTCATTCAGAATTTGACTCTTATGTATATGTCCTAGAGCCCAATAATCAAAATCCTTTTCTAGCAACTGCTCCACTCTGAAAGGTGCATACTGATTGTGTCCCTCATTTCCTTCTACACTTCCATGTAGAATACCAATATGATAGTCTGCTGTACCTTCTTTTTGATAGTACTTAGTCATATTCTCTGTTACTGCCCGCTTAGGATAACTAAATCCATATAATTGTACGAGACTTGTTCCCTTCTTAAATGTCTTAACTTCCACGGTCTGACTTGAGAAGGTATGGACATTTTCTGGCCAACTCATATCATGCCAAACTGCTCCGATATGATCATGATTCCCATGGACAATATATACGTGAATATGATGATTATTCAATCGCTCAAGCTCTTTACGAAAAAGGGTTTGTGCCCGAATGCTTCGATTTGCTTGGTCAAATATATCTCCTGCAATAATTACAAAATCAACCTTTTCCTTTATCGCAATGGCCATAAGCCTTTTGAATGACTGAAAAGTACTCTCCCTCACTCTTCTATAAATACTTTCTGGAAGCTTTTTTAATCCAGCAAACGGACTATCTAAATGCACATCTGCTATATGTAAAAACGTAATTGAGTTCATGATTGCTCTCCCTTTGACTCGTATATCATTCAATCTAGTATCGTTCCCCTTATTCTACCACCTCAAAAACACGAATGCACGTTCTGTGAGAATAAAATAAAAAAACATACCTCGGGTGAGATATGTTTTTTTGGTTTAGTTTGATTTCGATAGTTGAATCGCTTTGATGATATCTTTGAAGGATGTGCTTTTTCCATACATTAATACCCCACCGCGATAAACACTTGCACCAAAGATTGCTAATAGAGTAATAGTTAGAATCAATAAACCAAAACTTAAGCCAATCTCCCATATTGGAATGTTAAGCATCCCCACTCTAAGAAACATGATCATTGGTGAGAAGAATGGAATAAATGACGTAATCGTTACAAATGTAGATTCAGGATTTGTTAGTCCATACATAGAAATCATGAATGCAGCGACTATTAATAAGGTCATCGGTGTAATCATTTGCTGCACATCTTCAATTCTACTAACAAGTGAACCAAGGAATGCTGCTAGTGTAGCAAATAATAAATAGCCTAATAGGAAGAAGATGATTGCATAGATAAATGTTGCAGCCGGTATTTGCCCGAATCCAAAGAACTCAAACATTCCGCCTCCTAAGCTGTCCATACTTTGTCTCAGTGATGTATACCCAATTAAAAGAATAACACCAAATTGAGTTAAACTTAACAAACCAATCCCTAGAATCTTCCCAAACATTTGCTTAACTGGTGACACGCTTGAAATTAAAATTTCCATCACGCGTGAAGATTTTTCTGTTGCAACCTCCATCGCAATCATGCTTGCATACATGATCACAGCCATATAAATGACAAATAAAAGAATGTAGACAAGACCACGTGCTTGATTCAGTTCTTCTGCCGTTTTGGCATTTTGCTCTAAAGCTTCTTGTTCCATCGTTACTGGGGAAAATAAGACCTCTAATTGCTCAGAACTCATTCCTAATTTCTCTGTAGCAATTGCTACTTTTAGTGACTGTAATCCCTGTTGAAGCTGAGAATACACAGTGGAATCCGTAATAGTCATTGCTTTATATAATCCTTGTGGAAGCTGTTCTTGATCATAAGTTATTGTAAGGAGGCCTGTATACTCACCATCAATTACTTTTCCCTCTAAATCCTGTTCGCTTCCATCCACCTGCTCGATGTTCAGCTCATTGTTGATCATCGATAACTGCTGCTCAAATGCAGGGTATAATTCACCTGTGTCATCGATCACTGCAATGGATTCTTTTTTATCATTTTTATTTATCATTTCGATAATTGATTCGATATTTGTGACACCTACAACAAGCAATGCAGTGATAATTGTCGTAATAATAAATGACTTGCTTCTTAACTTCGTCCAATATGTGTGCCATAATATGATCCAGAACTTATTCATAGGATGCACCAACCTTTTCAATGAAAATATCATTTAAGGATGGTTCTTCAAGGACAAATTTACGAACAAAACCTTTATTTGAAATCGCCTCAAACAAATCCTTAGCGATTTCTTCTCTTTCGATTTGAAGAATCATTCCTTCTGCTGTCTGTTTCGACTTAGTCACCCCTCGGATTGATTTAAGATCAGACAAATCAAAATCAGCATGAATACTTACATTTTTTCTTCCAAATGAACGTTTGATTTCTTTAAGCGAACCATGAACAATCGGACTACCATGATGCATAATGCAAAGATGGTCACATAATTCTTCAACATGCTCCATTCGATGACTAGAGAACACAATTGAGGTACCTTCGTTTTTCAATTTAAGAACGGCATCCTTCAGTAATTCAACATTTACTGGATCTAGTCCACTAAACGGCTCGTCTAGAATCAATAGCTTTGGCTTGTGAATAACCGAAGCGATAAATTGAATTTTTTGTTGATTTCCTTTTGATAGCTCTTCTACCTTCTTATTCGCATATTCAGGTACATTGAATCGGTCGAGCCATTCATTCATTTCCTTAAGAATTGAAGACTTATCCATTCCTCTTAATCTAGCTAAATAGACAAGCTGATCTGCCACCTTCAGCTTCGGATAGAGTCCTCGTTCTTCCGGAAGATATCCGACAAGGTGGCTTGTCTGATAATTAATAGGATTTCCCTGCCATGTGATTTCACCCTGTGAAGGATTAAGTAAACCCAGTATCATTCGAAAGGTTGTCGTCTTCCCTGCTCCATTAGCACCTAGGAAGCCAAACATCTCTTTTTCCGGTATTTCAATCGATAATTGATTAACCGCTGTGAAATGACCGAACTTTTTAGTTACTTCTTTGATCTGCAACGTCAAAACTCTTCTCCCCCTTTTTATTCCTCTAATAAATACGTATTTCCCACTGAAAAGATTCATTATTTATCAACTTCCTCACCCTAGCAGCAAAGTGGGGCTTTTACATTATAATTAAAAAGAACTACCGTAGTTTGGTAGTCCTTCTATTAGTTATACTGAGAACGTAAATTTTGTTTGTGTACGGTATTCCTTGCCTTTTTCTAGGACACATGAAGCAAATTCAGGTTGATGAATTGAATCTGGTGGTCCTTGAGTTTCTAGACAGAGTCCATAGTGGTTTGTTGATGAAACTCCAGTGAGTTTATAATTATCTTCTAAGAAATTCCCTGTATATAATACCACACAAGGCTCATCTGTTTCTACGGTAAGTCTTCTTCCACTTTTTTCATCCTCTAATACGATCTCTTTGTCATGATTGCTTGATAGTAATAAAGGATGATCATACCCATGGCCAACTAGAACATTTTGCGGATGAGTTGAGTCGATGCCATCCTTAATCTTCCTGCCCTGACGGAAATCAAACGGTGTATCTCCTACATCAATCAACTGACCTGTCGGAATTAAATCATCCCTTAACTCAATCAACTGATCACTTTTCATTGTTAGCACATGATCAGCTATACTTCGTTTACTATTCCCACTCAAATTGAAATAGGTATGATTTGTTAAGTTCACTAGTGTTGTTTCGTCAGACTGGCCATGGTACGAAATAAGTAGTTCATTCTTATTCGTTAACGTATAGACTACCTTTAAGGTTAAGTTACCTGGATATCCTTCTTCCTTGTCAGGGCTTGTATAGAAGAATTCCACCCCCACTTCTTCAGCGCTTTCAAACACAGCCGATTCCCATAGAACATGGCTATAGCCTTGCTCTCCACCATGCAAATGATTTTCTCCATTATTTTTGGCTAATGTATATTTCTTTCCCTCTAATTCAAATTCAGCACCATTTATCCGACCCGCAACACGCCCACAAACAGCACCGAAATATGGTAAATTCTTCTTATACTCTTCGAATGTATTATATGACAGTACCACATTCTCAATAACACCATCTTTATCAGGTGTTCTGATACTCGTAATAACACAGCCGAAGTTAATACAGGTTATCTCCATCCCGTTATTATTCTTTAATGAGTATTCAAACACTGTTTGACCATTGAATTCACCATATACCTTGCTAGATACTTCCATTTCATACCAACCTTTCTACTCTAATTATTAGAAATCAATCTATCGGTAAGCGTTTACCATTCTATTACTCATACTCACCCGCTAAAGAGATTAATTGTCTTTCCTTTGACTCTATTCTACCTACTTTCTTTTGTAAAGGAAACCTAAAAAAAAGAGTAATAGACATATTTTGTCTACTACCCGTTTTTTGAAATTAGTTATTTACTGTGTTTGAATTGAAAAGATGATTCAAAATCTTTATTTTCTCATTCGTATAATGAACATAATTATCATTATATGCTTTTGGTTCCTTTGGATTAGCAAATTGAGTAATCTTTCCTGTCACAGGATCAACAAATTTACTTGCTGCACCACAGCCTAGCCCAATAATTGATTGCTGCTCTTCCATAATCATAATATTATAGATGCTTTCTTGTCCTGGTAATGAGTAACCGACATTTTCTAGATTGCCCAAAATATTCTTCATACGATATAAATAGTATGGGACATAGCCATGATCTTCTGTCCATTTCGTCGCGTTGTTCATCATTTCTGTAATTTCATCACGATCAGCAACTTTGTACTTCTGCTTATTTCTCGTCATTTCTGATGCACGTTTGAATGATAATGTATGCACGGTTAATGATTCTGGCATGAGCTTCTCGGTCTCAGAAAGGGTGTAATTGAATTCTTTCACTCCTTCACCAGGTAAGCCTATAATTAAATCCATATTAATATTATTCATCCCCATACTTCTAGCAAGATGAAATTTCTCAATCGTCTCCTCTACTGTATGATGACGACCAATTGCTTTTAAGGTTTCTTGAATATAGGATTGGGGATTTATACTAATCCGATCAATCTTCCATTTGTTTAGCACGTCTAGCTTTTCAGGTGTAATAGTATCAGGGCGACCGGCTTCCACCGTGATTTCTCGAATGGACTCTACGTCAGGGAATGAGTGTACCATCTCTTCATACAGCATGTCCATCTCACTAGCTGTAATGCTTGTTGGCGTACCTCCACCATAATATACTGTTGTTATCTTAATCCCCTTCTCCTTCAACCATTGTCCAATTTCTCTCATCTCATAATGAAGACCACCTAAGAATGAATCAACTGAGCCTTGTTTTCCATTAATCGCATAGGCAGGAAAGGTGCAATACGCACATTTTGTTGGACAGAAAGGAATCCCAATATAGATACTTACCTCATTCTTCAACTCATATAAATCCGGAATCATTGTTAACTGTCGATCGACTATATGCTGCATCAGTTCAATCTTATCAGGGCTAATTAAATATTGATCTCGAAGCTTCTGATGAGCGACTTCTTTTGAATCACCGTCACGAAGCATTTTATGAAGAAGCTTTGTTGGCCTAATCCCTGTTAAGAATCCCCATTGTTGGATAATCCCTGTTTGTTTTTGTAGGATCGACACATAGACATGGGATACCGCTCTTTTTTCTTGGGTAAATAGTTCTTTATCAGTCGCGTAGGTTAGTAGCTCTCGTTCAATTTGTTCCTCGATTACTTGTTCATCATGTATTATTCTTGCAAATGCCTTTATTGATCGATCCCCAACTGTATAATCAATCTTGATCGTCAAATCACCTTCACTAGATGAATCAAACGTTGTTTCACTTTCTTCATAGAATAAATTGGTTATTGCACTTAGTGGTCTTAGAAAACGTTCATCCTGCAGACCCTTTACAATGATTTTCACATAATCACCTTTTCTTCAAATTTGCTCTTTATAGTGTACTGAATTTAATAATGATTATCAATGGAAAGAAAAACATCAAAGGAGACAACCCCATTCTGACCTACGCTTAGTCATGGGACTGTCTCCTTTTTGGTTCTCACTATTTTTCAATTTTAATTTTTCGTAGAAATTCTAGTCTTTGTTGTTTTCTGAAATGCTCTTTAATCATATATGACACGCCATGCTGATTATTCGATCTTGTTACCCAATCAGCTGACCTTTTCAACTCATTTGGTGCATTCCACATCGCAACACCAAGTCCGACAGATTCGATCATTTCCATATCATCAAGTGAGTCACCAATCGCAACCGTCTTATCAAGTGAAATTCCAACATGATTGCATAGCTTCTTCAATCCATTCCCCTTCGAAACACCCTTTGGTACAATTTCAAGCTTGCGTTTGTCAATTTTCACTAAACTCAATTCTTCGAAATTTGTTTCTAATAGTTGACTTACTTCCTCTTGCTCTCCCTCTGATCCAAAATACACTTCAATTTTCTGTGGTGCTAACGGATTATCAGTTAAGTAATCACCCAATGAAGTAACAAATTGGATTGGGTAAAATAATGAATCACCTGACCCAAATACTGCCCTAGAAATTAAATTTCTTGGCATTCTTAGACGGTTCCCTACAGAGAAACGTTCATGAACTAGACGAATATTGCATTCATAATTCTCTAGGATTTGAACCAAATTAAAGGTTTTTTCCTCCGATAATCGTTTATCAACAATAGGATGATCTAATGTTGAACTAATAAAAGCCCCGCTATGTGTAATCAATAATGAATCAATCTTCAATGCTTTTGCAACCTTCTTTGCAGATAGAAAGTTTCGATTGGTCACAAGGGTAACATATACCCCTTTTCGCTGAACAAACTCAATCGCTTCCTTCGTTCCGGTCTGAATACGCCCATTTGGACGTAATAAGGTTCCATCAATATTAATTGCAAGTAATTGATAACTCATCCGAAGTCCCCCTTATCTGTGATGTAGCTTGCCCTTAACTATGGATATGAGCAAATATACATCATTAGAACAATGGACGTAAAAAAACCCCACAACATTTGTAGGGTTAGTAGTTCCGAAGGCTATTGTTGCATACTTCCGTATAATTCTTCTAATGGCTTCATAATGATTTTGTTTAATTCACCAATGAGCATGCTCATACGTTGTTCTGCTTCCATTAACTTTGAAATGGATGGGTGCTGTTGAACTTGTCCAACTAGCTGCTGTGCACTCTCAACTTCTTCCTGTGAGATTTCTTCCCCCATCATTTGCTTCTGTTGAAGCTGCATTTGCACATCACGGAAGCTTTCAAATAGTGTTTTTGCAGCTGGATCTGCATTTACTTCATTATAACTTTGTTGAAGAGTCTTATACTCATCACTTTCACGAATTGCTTTCTCAAGGTCATAGGCTACATCATATAAATTAACTGACATTGTATCTTCCTCCTTACATTTCTTTCCATCCTTAAACAGATACTCCCCAACTATAACAGACTCTCCAAAATAATTCAGCTAATGTCCTTTATTTATAGCCTATTTTTTATTAATGATTGCTCAGGCAGCTATAGAACAAAACTTATTTTATGATAAGAACCATAATTCCTTGAATGATACCAATGAATCCACCAAGGAAGGCGCCTAGAAAGGTGATCATCTTAAATTCACGTCTGGAAATGGAAAGGACCATTTCCTCTAGACGTTCTACTGAAAAGGATTCAACCTGTTGCTTTACGATTTCTTCCACGTGCAGTACTTTCATCATGTCATTTATTCGTCCAGCTACAGCTTTTAATGACCAATCAATTAATTTAGGCACACTCCCAATCATTGACTCCTTAAATGGCGCAAGTAATTCATTAATAGGCTTATTTGTATACTCCTTTATTGGGATTACCTTCGTTATAGAAGACTTGATGGTGTTAACAATAAGCTCTCTTCCAATCTTCTCCTCTAATTCTCCGACTGACCAGTCTTTGATTTTGTCCCATTCCTTAGTAAGAAGTGCCGTTAATAGTTCTGTTGTCCCAGGACTATTGATAAACTTCAAGATTTCAGGTTGAAGCTTGTCTACTAAACTTTGTTGCCCTAGAAACATTTGAACCATATTTCCGAGCATACGCCGACTTGCAAAGAAATCATCGATCATGATGCCAAGTCTTTGCTTGCCTTCAGGACTATCGAAATAAGCCTCTCCCTTTTTCGTGATATAAGCTGCAAAAGCAGGTATATTTGAAGAAATTCTCTCCTGAAGTTCTACTGGTAGGATACTACCTAACTTGTGATGCTCAAGCTCCTCCAACCACTTCGCATACTTTGCCTCAACATATTGTATAAGCTTGTCCTCTGTTTTTTCATCTATATGTTGCAGTCCGAATTTACTCACCCATTGATTAATTGAATCATTCGTCTCAAGAAACTTTTCTAATTCGTCATTTGCCCATTGTTCAAGGGCTTTCTTAAAGCTTGGATCTAATAACTTATTTTTAATACTTTCAGGTGTTAATAAATGTTCTACCACCATTTTACCAAGCTGATTTGCTAGTTCATCACGTCTTTTGGGAATCAACCCTGGAGTAAAAGGAAGCTTCTTTCCAAAAAGATAAATCGCCTTATAGGGTCTAAATAACATTTTGATTGCTAATGAATTGGTAAATCCTCCGATGATGGCTCCAATTGCTGCCATAAATAATATTACAAGTAAAGCATCCATAATTATCAACCTTCCAAATTTCTAAATATATTCTCACAGTTTACTGCGAATGGCATACGATATATCAGCATTCGCCTATTTACCAATTATAATGATTCTTTAACTTGTCAGCAAATGAGGGTTACTAATGACTAAAAAAATTCACATTGAAATAAAACCCGTTTCAGATGAACAGATCTCTACAAATACCATTCAAATCAGTGAACCAATCTCAAAACGATTTCAGCTTGAAGATGGGCAGCATCTTAATCTTCACTGTGGGAGGAATAGTCAGGAGGTTCAGACCGTATGTATTAAAGAAAGTGACCCTATTCTATATTGTAGCAAGTCACTTCTTGAGAAACTTTCCCTGCCAGAAGGAACATTATCCATTACCTTCTCTCAAATAAACAACCATTCTTTTTCTCTTGGACCTGTCATTTGTTTACTAACAGAAATTCGTGAAATAAGCGACTCTATTTCCCTTGGAACGATTGAAGAATACTGTGAGGAGTTAGCAGTCTATTGTGAGCGCTTAGGGATTTTATTTTACCTAACAGGCCTAAAGCTATTTCAAGAAAACCTTGGCTATATTTTTCAAGATGGGTCATGGAAAAAGTCGACAGTACCCGTTCCTCATGTCGTTCATAATCGAATTCATTCTAGGAAAAGAGAAAAATCAGAGCTATTTAAACAGTTTTCAAATACATTAGGTGAGCTCGGAATCCCTTATTATAATGATCACTTTATCGATAAATGGGAAGTGTATGAGGCTCTTGTGAAGGAAGAACATTTATCACCCTTTCTACCTGAAACACAATTACTTCTAAATAAACAAGTTCTAGAAGAAATGCTTGCGAAACATCCAATCGTGTTCTTAAAGCCCATTCATGGGAGTCAGGGTAGGAAAATCTTCAAAATCAACAATCAAGAAGATGGGCACTATGAACTTGATTATACAACCTTTGCTAAAGAAATGGAGAGCAACTATGATTCTTTTCAGTCACTTTTCCTTTCATTAAAATCAAGACTCCATCAAGGTTACATTATTCAACAAGGAATTCCTTTATATTCTTATCAAAATAGGCCTCTAGATTTCCGTTTTCTTTGCCAAAAAGTCGATAATGATGACTGGAAGATTACCTCCATTGTTGCGAGAGTCTCTGCAAAGGATGATTTCGTTTCAAACCTCTCTAGAGGCGGAGAGCTTAAGAAAATTGACGAAGTCTTAGCTACATCCTTTGAGTCGAAGGAAATAAAGCAAATCAAAAAATTAATGAATGAATTGGCCGTTGAAATTGCTTCTTTGATTGACACATCTATACCAGGAATCTTCGGTGAACTTGGAATTGATTTGGCTCTTGACGAAGAAGGTAAGCCTTGGCTAATTGAAGTCAATACAAAGCCTTCAAAAAATCAAGATCAACATAAATTATCGTCAAAAATTAGACCTAGTGCAAAAGCCGTTATCAAGCATTGCCTGTATCTGGCAAATTACCCTTGAGGAGTGAGAATTTTGGTTTCATTTGGATTTATTACAGTCCATCTTGGACAAGAAAATCTATACAGTACTGAGATTGCAAAGCGCGCAAAAAAATATGGGATTCAAGTTTATCGTTTTACTCCCACAAGTATTGAACCTACTACTGAACAAATTCAAGGTCAACGATTTGACCCTATCAATGAAACCTGGAAAAAAGAATCTTTCTCTCTTCCAAGGTTCTTATATGATCGCTGCTTTTATGGCAATGATGAGGCTTCAAAAAAAGCACAGCCAATCATGAATTGGTTAAAAAAGAATCCTAATACAACCTTTATCGGCCACGGTTTACCTGATAAGTGGAAAATCTATCATACGCTGAAACAAGATAAGGATCTAACCTTCTACCTACCAAAGACAACACTTGTGACCTCCGTTGAAAAAATCTTAAATGATTTAATGAAAGAAAAGAAATTACTCCTTAAGCCTGTTAGTGGTTCCATGGGCAAAGGAATTATTGGCTTATTTATAGAAAGCAATGGGATCAAGCTAGTGACACATCAACGCAAAAATCTAATCACAAAAACATTCATCCATAAACAATCCTTTTACGATTATCTAGAGGTACTCTTAAAGAAACAAACCTATTTATGCCAGCCTTATCTTCCAATTCAAGATAACAATCAACTTCCCTTCGATATTCGAATTCTTCTTCAAAAAGATAAAAATGGCAAATGGAATGAGCTAGGTCGTGGAATCAGAAAAGGGTCTAAGAACTTTTTGATTTCTAATATAGGAAGTGGTGGAGAGGTCATTTCCTTTGAAGAATGGTCAACACACTTATCTCCACACGATCTTTACCTGTTAAATGAAAATATCAATACCATTACCGCTAGGCTTCCACAGGTTCTTGAATCATCCTTCCATCGTTTGTTTGAACTCGGACTTGATCTCGGTCTAGCAAGTGATGGTTCAATGTGGATTCTTGATACAAATTCAAAGCCCGGTCGAAAAGTCATTGTCTCTACCTCACCTGATAAATTAGATGATATCTATAGCGCACCACTTAGATATTGCAACTACCTTTTGAAACAGTTTACTAAAACAAAAAGGAGCTAAAACGTGATGAACACTCTACCTCTTAATGTAATAAAAGGGTCTGAATCAATCATCTATCTACCTAAAGCTTTGAAACACTTAAAAAGAATCGAACAGCTATCTTTTGGAACCATTTCTTGTTCCTGTACAGTGAAAATAAGAGAAGATGAAGAACAAGTTCTTTCTATCTCAGAAGATCTATTTACTACATTAAAAATCCCTTATACAAGTACAACTTACTTAATCGAACACGAGGATACACTTTATCTTGGTCCACTCGTTGGAATTTTCACAGCAGGATTTACTGATTCAATGCTAAGACCGATAGGTGAGAGATCAATATTCTTTTCAAAGCTACTTTCTGCTGAGAAAGCCGTTGGGGCATTTGCCTTCGTATTTGGAGCACACCATATTGACTGGGACAATGGGTTAATTACTGGATTGTTTTACTTGAAAAACGGTTGGAAGAAGATCCAAGTCCCTTTCCCAAATGTAATTTATGATCGCTTACCTAACCGAAAAGTTGAAAATCACAGTGCCTTAAAAAAGGTCAAACATAAATTATCTAAGGAATACTTGATTCCTTGGTTTAACCCAGGCTTCTTCAACAAGTGGGAAATTCATAAATTGCTAGTAAATGACCAGACTGTTGCAAATTATTTACCAGAAACACATAAGAATCCAAGCTTCACCCTTATTGAAACCATGCTCGCACAATATCAACATGTCTATTTAAAGCCAGCAAATGGAAGCCTTGGACTCGGTGTATATCAAATCATTTATTCAAGGGAAGAAGAGTCTTATTATTGCCGATTTAAAGATGTAGAAACTCAAAAAAATCGACTTCAAAAATACTCCTCATTAGAAGCGCTGATTAATCACTTATTTAGAGATAAAGAACTGAAGAGTTATATTGTTCAGCAAGGAATTACACTTATCAGGAAGAATCACAAGACCATCGACTTCAGAGTTCATACGAATAAGAATAAGGACGGTCGTTGGCAACTAAGTGTGATTGCTGCAAAAATAGCTGGGAGAGGTAGTGTTACTACCCATATTAATAGTGGAGGGGTTGTGAAAACCTTAGATGAACTTTTTACAGATAAAGAAGAAGCTTTAGCCATATCCAGAAAACTAAAGGAAGCCTCCCTCTTATTAAGCAAAGCCATTGATTCAAAAATAGATGGTCCACTTGGTGAAATTGGGTTTGATTTAGGAATTGATAAGAATGGTGACATATGGGTATTTGAAGCGAATTCAAAGCCAGGACGCTCGATCTTCTCTCATCCTAAGTTACGAAACTATGATCTGCTAACTCGTAAATTATTCTTACAATATGCCATTCATCTAACAGAAACGATGATTAAGATGCCAGAGGAAATCCATCAATGATACCTCTATACTATGATCCCAATCATCAAACCTGGATTCATCAACAATCCAACCAACATCTTACTTGGGGGAAGAATAAGCAAGTCATTTCCTATTCAGGGGGCAATGTGAAAACAATGCTCCCTTTCCTTGTATCCTTTTCTCCAAATGGTCAATTAAGCCCAATCATAGGAATCCTGGCAGGAGAATCCAAAAAGAATTCAAGCTTTATTGGAAACCAACAGACATTTATACGATTACAAAAGGAATTAGCAAAGCGAGGCTGTATTTCCATTGTGTTCACGCCCTCTTCTCTTAAAAATGAGGAAATGAATGGTTTCTATTATTCAACAACATTAAAAAAATGGGTCAGAATCAAATCTCCTTTACCTAATATTGTCTATAATCGGATTCCTTACCGGAGAATGGAGCAGGAAAAACCATTTACTCTACTACTTACAAAGCTTAAGCAGCTAAATATTCCTTATTTTAACGCCTCATTTTTTTCAAAATATGAGGTTTATCAATCCTTACGTCAACATCCGATACTCACGTCTCACCTCCCAGATACAACACTTTATTCAACCACTAACCTCATTAGTATGCTAAATCAACACCAAAGCCTTTATCTAAAATTAGATAAGGGCTACAAAGGTAAAGGACTATATCGTATCACAAAACATGCCAAGCATTATTCCATACACAGTGTAAAAAATATTGAACAGTGCAATTCCTTAGTAGAACTCACGACATACATCGATTCAATTGTCGGTCTGGAACCTTTTTTATTACAAGAAGCAATTCAAACGGATACAATTGATTCTAGACGTTATGATATTCGTGTACTTGCTCATCAGGACTTAGATAACCAATTTATATTAAGTGGTATTGGAATACGAATGGCTGGACAGCAAAATGTGACAACACATGTCCCAAACGGTGGGTCGGTCCTAAATTATTCAATGATCGAGCATCAAATTAACGAAGATCTGCTTGCATTACTGATCAATTCAATCGGGCAACAGCTTACGGAAGACTTTCAACAATTCATTGGAGAATTTTCTGTTGATATTGGGAAAACAACGAAGGATGAGTATTATATTTTTGAAGTGAACTCCAAACCCATGGTTTTTGATGAGCCTAATATTAAAAGCGCTGGCTTAACAAATCTATCTGACTTACTTATCGCACAAGCGAACAAATTTTACCATTAATGAATTAGACCTTTCATCAAACACTAGAAAGGAATGGAGGGATATTCATGACTGACCATAAAAACAAAGAAAAAGAAGATCTTCAATACGAAGGAAGAGAAAAAGTATTATTAGATGTTGATCGTTTTATTGATGAAGGATTAGCTGGTGGGACTGTTCATCGCTATCATGGGGCAACAAACATCGAAGAAGCTCGAGATTTACCATACGAAGATCCACCCAATCAAGGATAAGGAAGAGACTAAAACTCGAGTCTCTCCTTATTTTTTTTGTTATACTATAGATAATGTTCATGCTTAGTATACGAATTATGGAGGAGCATTCATTTATGTTAGATAAATTAAAGACCCATTACAAAGACGCTCTTATGATTGGGTTCACCCCCCATTTAAAAGAGCAGTATTACTGGTATTTATCAGAAGATGGAACAACCTTTGGCATTGATAAAAAGAAGCTTACTGATGATCAGGCCTCTCTTTTATCAACACTTTTCAGACACATGGAAAATCAGTCAACTCCTATGAATGAAGAGCAAAAGGCTTGGTTTAACTATCTTTATAAACCACAACACCCATCATTAACCGTTAATAAGACGATTCAATCAGTCCGATTTATCCACTTCCAAACCAATAAACCAATCTCAGAACCCAATGAGTTTAGTGAAGCAATTCATGCGATGTTTCCTTATGATATGATTCTTCTTTGGGAAAATGATTCACAAGGGGTAATAATCGACACTCATATTGATCAAAAGGAAGAGTTTCCAATCAATTTTGAAGAAATGTCTGATACGATTACAACTGACTTTTATGTCACGATTCGTTTTTTTATTGGACAGGTTTACTCATTTCACAAAGAAATCCAAGCGGACTTTCATTGGGAGAAATTATGCTTCAATAAGTCTCTTCGATTTTTATCCAACAGAATCATATTCAAACTGCATGAAATTCTCCCATACATGATTCTTGAAGAAGTCGATCCAGCCTTGAAGAAGAAGCTAACTGATTCAATTCTACAGGAATTACAGCAGGACAAAGAGCTTCTCAGTACGGTAAAAGTCTTTTTAGAAAGTAACTTAAATGTTAGCCTCGCAGCTAAAAAACTATATATGCACCGCAATAGCTTACAATATCGTATCGACAAGTTTATCGAAAAAACAGGGGTGGATATAAAGCATTTTCAAGGGGCTATTACTACATACCTAGCAATTATTAATCATGAGCAATTTTTAGATTCGTAGACATGCACGAAAGCACTTTCATTTTTTTGTGCAACGTTTACATATACGTTTCTAGGCCATATGCGCTACACTATGTTTAGAAAGAAAACGATTTCAAAAACAAATCATAGGAGGCTTTTAAAATGGCTGAACTTAAATTACAAAATATTTATAAAATCTATGACAAAAACGTAACTGCTGTAACAGACTTTAACCTTCACATTCAAGATAAAGAATTTATCGTATTCGTTGGTCCATCTGGTTGTGGTAAATCTACAACTTTACGTATGATCGCTGGTTTAGAAGAAATTTCAAAAGGAGATTTCTACATTGACGATAAGCGTGTAAATGATGTTGCACCAAAAGATCGTGATATCGCGATGGTATTCCAGAACTACGCGTTATACCCACATATGAACGTATATGATAACATGGCATTTGGTCTTAAATTACGTAAATTCCCTAAAGCTGAAATTGAAGAGCGTGTAAGAAATGCAGCTAAGATTCTTGGTCTTGAAGAATACTTAGATCGTAAGCCAAAAGCATTATCTGGTGGTCAGCGTCAGCGTGTTGCACTTGGACGTGCTATCGTTCGTGATGCAAAAGTATTCTTAATGGATGAGCCATTATCAAACCTTGATGCTAAGCTTCGTGTAGCGATGCGTGCTGAAATCTCTAAGCTTCACCAACGTCTACAAACAACAACTATCTACGTAACACATGACCAAACAGAAGCTATGACAATGGCTACTCGTCTTGTTGTTATGAAAGATGGTATCATTCAACAGGTTGGAGCTCCGAAAGAAGTGTATGATAACCCAGAGAACGTATTCGTTGCTGGCTTCATCGGTTCACCTGCTATGAACTTCTTTACTGGTAAGTTAAAAGAAAACACATTTGATATCAATGGTGTATCAGTAGCTATTCCTGAAGGAAAAATGAAAGTATTACGTGATCGTGGATATGCGAACAAAGATGTAATCCTTGGAATTCGTCCTGAGGATATCCATGATGAGCCTGTATTCATTGATGCTTCTAAAAACACAACTGTTACTGCTAAAATTGAAGTAGCTGAGCTTATGGGTGCTGAAACAATGTTATATTCTCAAGTTGCAGGTCAAGAGTTCGTTGCTCGCGTTGATTCTCGTACAGATATCAAGCCTGGTCAAGAATTAGCATTAGCATTTGATATGAACAAAGTTCACTTCTTCGATGCTGAAACAGAAGAAAGAATTCGCTAATATACTAAGAGGGACTGTCTACAAGACAGTCCCTTTTGTTTTATTCTTGTATTAACTTAACCTCTTGAGAAGAGCAGTTGTTACAGTAAAACAAATGAGCACATTTATGTTCACTTAACGTTTGCTTTAGACCATCAATTTGCTTCATCCCATCGATTTCCATATAAGCACTATAATCATCAAAATAATCAATCACTCGACCACCATCATTCATCAACTGACCACAACTAGAACAATTGAAATGAGCCGTTTCAAAGCCATTGCAAAGAGGACAAATATACATAATGGCTACCATCCTTCTTATCTTAATTAGTACAATACTATTTTAAGACGTAGAGCAAACACTATGTATAAATGTTAATGGAATCATTTACCACTCTTTTTTTGAATAGTTCATCTTGATCCATGCCATAATATCAGTAAACAAAGCAGCAACCAATTAATCAAAAAAAATTTCTTTCAAAAAGATGAATAAAAAAAACAAAATTACACAATCTAATAAACGTAAAGCAATACATGACAGTGGGTTCGCCAAGTGGCAATGGATTTACTCCATCGTTGGTGCGATACCAGCAAACCCAACCAAAAAATTTTAGAGGAGCTGAAAAGAACATGGCAAACAACAACAGTGGAAACAGCAACCAATTACTAGTTCAAGGAGCTCAGCAAGCAATCGATCAAATGAAGTACGAAATTGCTTCAGAATTCGGTGTAAACTTAGGTGCAGATACTACTTCTCGTGCTAACGGTTCAGTTGGTGGAGAAATCACTAAGCGTCTAGTTTCTATGGCTCAACAATCTATGAGCGGTTTTAACGGACAATAATAAAATTTAATAAAATGGCTTAGGTCCCAAGGATAACTTGGGGCCTTTTTATTTTGTATCAGACATCCAGTGATTCCCATATAGTAATATATACACTTATAAGTAGAAAGGGGTCATATGTATGTTTGAATCAGTTGATTGGAAACTTATCACGTTTGTTACCTACACCCTCTTTCATGAATATGTCGTCCACATTCGATTCCCTCAGATTTATTATATGGAGCAACTAAAAAAGAAATAAAGTTCCTTAAATTGGCCCACTTACTTATTTCAATATAGGCAAAGATATAGATACAGTTCCATACCACTAAATAGATTGACCATTGAAATAAGTAAAGGAGTTTTCTAATGAATACTTTCTTAAAATCAATCCTTGATAAAACATGGGAATCAGTTGAACATACAACACAAGCCATCACTCAAAAAATCGAAGCCATGCTAAAGGAACCATCCTTCTCAATTGAAGAACTTGCGTCATTCGTTGCAGCACATGAATATACAAACTTTAATCAAAGATCACTACTTGGAATCACCTTTCATTTCTACGAACTAAAACTAAATGATCTAACTTTTTATTTAGAAACCAAAGGTGAATCAGGTTCATACATTCTAGAATTATTAATCACAAACAGCACAAATACATTAGTTCAATATTACTCTTATCAACACAAATCAAACCCAACCAAAGCCGTCAAGCTAACTGATCAAATTACACAAATGATGAAATAATGAGCGCGCAAAAAAGGAGCCATACGTATATGGCTCCTTTCGTTTCTTAACTCTCCTCAATAGGCTCGTTAATCTTCACTCCGACTTTTCGGATTCTTCGATTTTCTACTTCAAGTACCGTAATTTCAACATTCTCATATGCAAAATGCTCTCCAACTTTAGGAATACGCTCAAGTGATTCAGAAATCCAACCACCTAACGTATAGTACGACGTATCTGGTTCATTAATATCAACTAATTTAACGAAGTCATCAAGCGATAATTCAGCATTAAATTCATATGTGCTTTCATCAATTTGATTGATGTTCTTTACCTTTTCATCATGCTCATCCCAAATTTCCCCTACTATTTCTTCAAGGATGTCCTCTAACGTAATAAGACCTGATGTCCCACCAAATTCATCAATAACAATCGCCATATGCGTTTTCGCTTTTTGAAGCTCAGGTAATAACGTAGAAATTTTCATTGATCGAACAACAAAGAATGGATCACGAATTAAATCTCTTATCGAAATTTCCTTATTTTGAACAAGATTACTTAAGAATTCACGCTCTGATAGCACCCCAATAATATTATCAATATTATCTTCATAGACAGGAACTCTAGAATAACGTTCCTCTAAGAACATATCTCTAATTTCATCAATGGACTGTGATACCTCAACAGCCACCATATCAATTCTAGGAGTTAGAATTTCCCCCACTAATATATCATTAAAGTCCAAAGAACGATGGACTAGCTCTTTTTCTTGATTATCAATGACTCCCTCTTCTTCACTTAAATCAATCATCACTTTAAGTTCTTCTTCAGTTACAGATGGTGAGTCATCCTTTTGTTTAATAAGCTTTGATGCAGCTACTTTAAGTAGTACGAATAAGTACGTAACTGGTGCTAATACCTTCATCAGGAAAAACAAGATTCCTGAGATATTTAATGAGAATGCTTCTGCATTTTCCTTAGCAAATGACTTTGGTAAGATTTCTCCAAAGACCAAAATAAGAATTGTCATTACAAATGTACTAATCACAAGACCTGTATTTCCAGGTACAAGATCTCCTGCAACCTTTGCAGAGATAGACGCAGCAGCGATATTTACAATATTATTTCCGACTAATATCGTAGATAATGCCTTATCAAAGTTCTCTGTAATATACAGTGCCTTTTTACTCCCTCTTCTGTTTTCATCACTGTAATTTTTCAGTCTAATCCTGTTAACACTTGAAAAAGCAGTTTCTGTTGCAGAAAAGAATGCAGATAAAAAAATTAAAAAAACTAATAAAGAAATTGTACTCAGCGGCAAATCGCCCAAGAAAGTTCACACTCCTAATTTTTTGTTTACCTAAACCTTATTCTATAGAACTTTTATTTAAACATACTTTTTTCCTTCATTAATATCTGGAGAAAAATATGCTAATTCTATAATAGCAAATTAACGTCAATAATAAAATAAATAATATTACCACTTAAAAAGTGCCTAACACCAAAAGGTGCCAGGCACTATACAGGTACTCAAGATTCCAATAAATTATAACCAATGAAAAGCGTAAGAATAATCACTGAAGCAATGTTTAATGTGACCGAGAACATTTCCATCGTGAGTCCCCCTTATAAAGTTTTATCTATTATAAGGGTATCACCTATGACAATAATGTTTATTGAAAATCTATGGCTAAATTTTGTAGATTTTAATAACCTTTTGTGAACTCAGTCATCACTTCAACATTAGGCAATATCCGTTGCCTTTCCTTGCTGTAATTCATACATTTGATAGTACTTTCCACGTTGCTCCATGAGTTCATCATGGTTTCCTTTTTCGACAATTATGCCTCGATCAAGTACAAGGATTTGATCAGCATTCTTAATAGTCGATAAGCGATGAGCAATAATAAAGGTTGTTCTCCCCTTCTTCAGAACCTCTAATGCATTTTGAATGATCGCTTCGGTTTCTGTATCAATACTTGCCGTTGCTTCATCTAAGATCAGAATTGCTGGATCAAACGCCAAGGCACGAGCAAAGGATATAAGCTGGCGTTGACCAGAAGATAGTGTGCTTCCCTTCTCAATCACAGGTTCATCATATCCTTTTGGGAGACTTTTTAATAATTGGTATGCTCCAACATCATTCAATGCCTTCTCTACTGTTTCACGAGTGATGGATGGATCATCTAAGCTCACATTGCTTGCAATCGTTCCAGTGAAAAGGTAAGGGTCCTGTAAGACGATCCCCATATGTTTTCTAAGCACCTGTTTCGGAATATCATTAATGTTCATTCCATCAATTGTTATTTTCCCTTCTTTAATGTCATAGAAACGGAATAATAAATTCATGATAGAGCTCTTTCCAGAGCCAGTATGGCCAACTAAGGCAACCGTCTCTCCCTGCTTTGCTTCAAAATGAATATCCTTTAAGACATGCTCGCCTTCCTTATAGCCAAAGTAGACATGATCAAAGGAAACATTTCCTTGATAACGAGGAATTTCATCGGTGCTTACATCAACACCGTCTAAATCAATAAGCTCAAATACTCGTTCAGAAGCCACCAATGATTGCTCTAAAATTGCAAGCTGATTCACCATTCCAGTAATCGGTTGGAATAAACGATTTAAATAATCAACAAATGCGTATAGGACACCTAATGAAATCACACTATCAAGACCTAAAGAACCCCCACCAAAATACCAAATTAAAGCGACAAATGAGATGTTTCTCAGGACCCCCACTAGATTATGGGAGGTTAGAGCATTTAGATTCAGAAGTTTATTTTGATAAGCGAAATGCTCCTCATTTAGTGATTCAAATTCCTTCTTCGCTACCTTTTGTCGTCGAAACGCTTGAATGATGGACATCCCTTGGATTGATTCATTAATCATCCCATTAATATCACTTAATCTCGAACGAATTTTGTGATTATACTTGGACGCATACTTCCGATATATTTTGATCCATAGAAATAGAATCGGTACAATAACCATACAAATTAAGGCAAGAGTTGGATCTAATAAGAACAGGGCAACAAAGATTCCAGTCATATAGATAATTCCTGTGAAGAAATTCGCGAGCACTGTGACATATAAATCACGAATCGCTTCTGTATCATTTGTTACTCTTGACACAACCTTCCCAGCAGGTAGGTTATCAAAGTAATTAATCGGTAAACGTTGGATCTGAGCAAATACATCTTCTCTCATCTTCTGAATAATCCTGTTTGCAGATGTCTGTAAGAGATAGCGTTGTCCGAATGTGAAAATGGAAGATATAACAAGCAGCCCAAAATATAGGGCAATCAGCTTAATTAACATCGGAATTTCTGGTTTGTAAAATTGAAAGAGTTCATCAGTCGATAATTTTTCAACTTCATAGCTCATGGTTCTATCATTTCTTGAGATGGTCAGTACGTTATTCTCAACGACTCTTTCTCCATCAAATTCTATCTGTTCATCTGCAAAGTAATAGGAACGTCCCACCTGTAGGACTCTTGCTTCATTTAGCTTTTCTTCATTGTTAGCCAATCGGTCTTCCCGCTTATACCATTGACCATTAAATGAAACTGCGTCTTTGCTCTCATTTGTTTCATACCATACATTTTCAATCCCAAGAATATGATCATCAATCATTGTCTTAGCTATAAACGGGCCAGTTAATTCAGTTGCGACCGCAATCGTGAGCATAATAAGTGCAAGGATAATCGTTTTCTTAAACAGAAGGGCGTAGTTAAATAGTCGTTTTCCTACTTTCATGCTGACACCCCACTTTCTTGCTTTTGTGCAATTTGTTGTCTGTCGAATTGTTCTTTGTACCAACCATTCATCGCAAGGAGTTCTTCATGAGTCCCTTCCTCAATAACTTTGCCTTCATCAAGAACAAGAATCCAATCAGCATGCTCAATCGCTGATAAACGATGTGTTGTGATAATCGTGGTCTTATCAGATCGTTCTCTACGAATATTCTCAATAATAGCTGATTCCGTTTTTGCATCAACAGCTGAAAGTGAGTCATCTAGGATTAAGATTTCCGGGTTGACCGCTAATGCTCTAGCAATAGAAATCCGTTGCTTTTGACCGCCTGATAATGACACCCCTTTTTCTCCCACTAAAGTATTTAACCCATCAGAGAGCATCGTTAAATCCTTCGTAAAGGCAGCTAATTCAATTGCTTTTTGGAGCTCCTCTTCTGTTGCATCCTTTTTCCCAAATAAGATATTCTCTCTTACTGTTCTTGAGAATAAGATATGATCCTGTGGGACATAGCCTACCCAGCCTTGAATTTCTTCAATGTCGATTCGTTCGATTGGGATATTAGAGATGGTAATTTCTCCTTCTCCTAATGGATATTCCCTTAATAGTTGTTTAACAAGAGTTGTTTTTCCACTACCGGTTTTACCAACCACCCCAAGTGTTTGACCTCTTTCAAGTGAGAATGAGACATCCTTTAAATTGATCACAGATGATGTTGGATATTTGAATGTCACATCCTTGAATTGAATGCCATTTGGTTTACCAACAGGGATAAGTTCATGATGATTTTTCACATCTGCTTCATATGAAAGAGTTTCAGTAACACGGTCTAATGAGGCATTACCTCGTTGCATAATATTAATGAGTTCACCGATAGCAAACATTGGCCAAATCATCATTCCTAAATACACATTAAATGATACTAGCTCACCTAATGTGATCGTGTTATGGAATACTAGATATGCTCCGTATCCAAGTCCAATCAGATAACTAATTCCAACCAAGATCTTCATTGTTGGTTCGAATAGAGCATCAATTTTGGCAACCTTTACGTTTTTTTCATATACATCTTCGGTTAATTTATGAAAACGTGATTGGTCTGCCTGCTCTTGGACATAGGCTCTGATTACACGAACTCCTGCAATAGACTCTAATACTTGATCATTCATATCTCCAAAGGAATCTTGTGCCTCCATGAAACGTTGATGAATCTTCTTTCCATAAATTTGCATCACAATTGCCATAATTGGTAACGGAATTAACGCAGCAAATGTCAATGGCCAACTGATTAGAAATCCCATTGTAAGTAAGATCGTTAACATAAATACACTTGAATCAATTAATGTTAGTATTCCAAATCCAGCCGTTTGTGAGATTGCTTTTAAATCATTTGTCGCACGGGCCATAAGATCACCCGTCCGGTTTTTCTCATAAAATGGTGGTGTCATCTTTAATAAATGCTTCATGAATCGACCACGCATAATTCGTTCTACCAGAAATGCACCGCCGAACAGCTTATACATCCATACATAGGTGATTCCATAAATGACAACTGCCAAGCAGGTTAAGAACACTATATACTGAAGCAACTTCTCCTTTGATAAGCTTCCCGCTTGAATTTCATCAATCGCAACCCCAATTAGCTTTGGTGGGATAATCTCTAAGATCCCAACCAGAATTAATAAGATTATCGCAACCGTATATCTCTTCCAATATTGTTTAAAAAACCACCCTAATTTTACTAATACTGATAACATTGTTGTTTTTCCTCCTCATTATCCATCGGCAACTAACCACCTTCAAGATCTCCTGTATACATCATTCCAATTCCTACAACAACACTCATAAAAGTTCCTCCTCATGTTTTTAAATTATATAAACACTCCATTCCTATGAATGGTAGGTTTAACCATAAATAAGAGGCATACGCTTCTAGTGCGATATGCCTCACAATCAGAAATACATCCTTACACAGGAATGAATTTCTCACATAATAAAAGCACACATCACGACACCCGTGACCTGTGCTACTTTTGAATTAGTTCGTAGATCATCCTAAAAGAATGATTTATTGCTCAATCAAAGGTAGGGTCACATTGGTTTTATGTAATTGATGTTGACGTACATCGATTAATCTTCTCATGTTAATACCCTCCTTTTCCATTTTAATGTAGTGTTTCCTTTGTTAGGATATCACCAGTGTCATAATTTTGTCAATTATTACTTTTTCCAAAAAATTCGATAAAAAAAGAAGCTAGTTTTTTAGCTTCTTTTCATTTCTTCAATTAATTCATTTGCAGCCTCAGTTGCTGATGGAGCTAGGCTAATAGCTGATACGACAGCAACACCATCTGCACCTGCTTCGATCACTTCCTTCGCATTATCTTGAGTAATCCCTCCAATTCCTACAATCGGGATCTCAATTCCTTCTTCACGCATTTTTTTAACCATAAGTGGTCCCATGACATCTCTTGCATCTGCCTTTGTCTTTGTTTCGTACATAGGACCTACACCAAGATAATCAGCACCCTTTTCAATCGCTACTATTGCTTCTTCAATATTATGGGCTGATACACCAAGTAGCATTGAACCAATCTTCTTCTTCACAGATCCAATTGGCTCGTCCTCTTGACCAATATGAACACCATCTGCTTGAAGCTCAATTGCTAAGTCAACATCATCATTGATAATAAAAGGAACATTTTTTTCCTTACAAATTAGCTGAAGCTCCATCGCTAATTGACGTTTTTCTTCTCCTTGCAGGGCTCCATTTCCTTTTTCTCGAAACTGAAAAAGGGTTACTCCACCATCCAAAGATTCTCTTAACACCTGACGTGGATCACGAGCACAGTTAGGACTTCCCATAACAAAGTATAATGAGAGCATGTCTTTGATCTTGTTCATCACTTTGCACCTCGTTTTCGATATGCCCAATGATTTGTTGGTCCATGACCAGAGCCAATCCCTAATGTATCCTCGATTGCTGCCTGAATAAATGACTTGGCTGTTCCAACTGCCTCAACCACAGTTTTTCCTTTAGCTAGTTCAGCTGTAATCGCAGCAGCAAAGGTACAGCCTGTACCATGTGTATGCTTTGTATCTGTTCTCTTGCTTGATAACATGTGAAATTCTGTTCCATCAAAAAGCAAGTCTGTCACTTCATCACCTTCACCATGTCCACCTTTAACAACAACATTCTTTGCTCCCATTTGGTAGATAGCTTTTGCAGCATCTTTTCTTTTCTCAAGTGTATCAATAGAAAATCCTACAATCACTTCCGCCTCTGGAATGTTAGGTGTTATCACATTTGCTAATGGAATTAAGCGGCGCTTCAAAGAATCCACTGCTTGCTCTTGTAATAATGGGGCACCACCTTTAGCGACCATAACTGGGTCAACTACTAAATTTGTCCAACCAGTCGATTGGATTTCACCTGCAACTGCATCAATTAATTCACTACTAAATAACATTCCCGTCTTCAGAGCATCTGGAGTTAAATCCTCAGCAATTGATCTCATTTGTTGAACTACGGCTTCAATGGAGAGAGGGTGTACACCTTGAACTCCTAACGTATTTTGTGCCGTAATCGCTGTTATCGCGGACATTCCATATACATCTAACTCTTGAAATGTCTTTAAATCAGCTTGTATTCCTGCACCACCACCGCTATCTGAGCCGGCAATGGTTAATGCCTTTGCAACTTGCATTTGATTATTCCTCCTAATGGATCAAAGCAGATCCTTTTAAAAAAATTTAACCAATAAAACGATGATATAATGTCTTTGCTTCTGCAATATCCTTTGTGCCATGAACAAGAACACGACCATCTTTAAAAATGACTAATCGATGGTCTTTTAACGTTAATGACAGTAGATATGGATTTTTTTCAATTAATCCACCCTGTGCCTGAAGAATGGTAGCAAGCTGCTCTAAATCCCGCTCCATCTTTTGAGGTGGTCTGATTTGAACGGTATCTCTTCCACATAATACGGCTGTCTTTGTTTGATTACTCAATGATAAGAAAGGATATGTAGGTTGAGCACCACAAGAAGGACAATACTCCTTCTTTATTTTGTCCACATTAATAAATGTATGCTGATTTTTCCATAAATCAAAGGATACAAGCTTTCTTCGTAATGCTCCAAAATCTTCTACGAGGATTTTGAGTGCTTCCGTTAATTGAAAAGAGACGACCATTTGAACGGCTGGACTGATAATTCCAGCCGTATCGCATGTTAGGCCACCCATTGGAACAGTTTCTAATAAGCAATGTAAACAAGGGGTGTCCTTCGGAATAATTGTATAGCTAATCCCATAGCTACCTACACATGCTCCATAGATCCAAGGAATATTGAATTTTTGAGAGACATCATTAATAAGCATTCTTGTATCAAAATTATCAGTGGCATCCATGATTAAATCAACATCTTTAGTAAGAGATTCCAGCTCTTCGATCGATGCATCCATCACTAATGAAATGATCTCTACATCGGAATTGATTTGCTTCAAACGAATTGCAGCTGCTACTGCTTTCGGTGTTCGCTTTCTAGCATCATCCTCTGTATAGAGGTTTTGACGCTGGAGATTACTCCAGTCAACGTAATCTCGGTCAACAATCGTTACTTTTCCAATTCCAGCTCGAACTAGTCCTTCTGCACTCCCTGTACCAAGAGCTCCTGCACCAATAATGAGGACATGCTTATGACGAATCAGCTCCTGCCCTTTGTTTCCAATTGGCCCAAAGAGCTCTTGACGTGAATACCTTTCACTCAAACTGTGCTCATTCCTTCCAGTGGACTACTTGCTGTTGCATAACGTTTCTTTGGAATACGTCCTGCTTCAAACCCTAAGCGTCCTGCTTCAATCGCTAATTTCATCGCATGTGCCATTTTGACAGGATCCTGCGCTCCTGAAACAGCTGTATTTAACAGCACACCATCAGCTCCCATTTCCATGGCAATCGCAGCATCTGAAGGTGTCCCAATTCCAGCATCAACAATGACAGGAACCTTCGCCTGTTCAATAATGAAACTTAGGTTTAATGGATTAATAATCCCCTGCCCTGAACCAATCGGTGAAGCACCTGGCATAATTGCATGACAGCCTAATTCTTCTAAACGTTTAGCAAGGAGAACATCATCTGACGTATATGGTAACACAATAAATCCTTCTTTTAATAATTCCTCTGACGCCTTTAAGGTTTCTACAGGGTCAGGAAGTAATGTTTTTTGACAACCAATCACTTCAACCTTTATCATATCACAAAGTCCTGATGCCTTTGCTAATTTTGCAATTCGAACCGCCTCTTCCGCAGTTTTCGCACCAGCTGTATTTGGCAATAACGTGTATCTCTCTAAATCTAGCTTCTCAAGGAAATTAGGCTGACTTTCTTCAAAGATATTCATTCTTCTCACTGCAAACGTTAATATCTCAGCTTCTGAAACCGCCACTGCTTCCTTTTGAATATCAAAATTAGGATATTTACCGGTTCCCAATAATAATCTTGATGAAAATTCATAATGACCAATCTTTAACATATTATCCGCCTCCTACAAAATGAACGATTTCAATTCGATCTCTATCAACAAGTCTTGTTTCTTGATGCTCACTTTTTTCTAAAATGGTTTCGTTTAATTCAACAATAACAACCTTCTCGGCTAATCCGAAATGCTCTAATAAACTAGACACAGTTTCAATCTGATCTGGTAGGCTAACTGTATCACCGTTAATCACTAACTCCATGTTGTTTCCCTCTTTTCAGTGGATTCTACAAAATGACGATCAATTTTAAAAGGTGAGAGGTCTATTATTTCTTGCCTTCCTTCTATTAAATTAGCGATGATTTCACCAGTAATTGGTGCTAACAAGATGCCATTTCGATAATGACCTGTTGCAATAAAAAGGTCTTGATATTCAGGGTGTTCTCCTAAATAAGGCAAGCCATCACTAGTTTGTGGTCTTATTCCTGCCCATGACTTCTCCCATTCTGCTTCTTCCAATGAAGGGAGGATACGAATAGCTCTCTCCATTAATGTAGAAATGCCCTTAATAGAAACAGACTGTGAGAATGTATTTGGCTTCTCCGTTGCCCCAACAATGATACGTCCACCTTTTTTTGGAACAAGGTAACACCCATGAGAAAAGATGGTCTTCGTAATTAATGGTAGATGTGTCGTAACAGAGAAGCATTCCCCTTTCACTGGATAAGTTTCTATTCTTTTGGATGATTGTTCAAGCACTTTAGCACTCCATGCCCCACCCGCTAAAATCACTTGATCCGAATAAAAAGGACCTTCTGATGTAACAACTCCCTTAGTCATTCCACCTTCAATAATTAGTGAAGTAACCTCAACAAATTCCTTAATCGTTGCACCAAGCTTTGCCGCTGATTTTAAATAGCCCAGAGCCAATTCAGGAGCTGAAACATGGCCATCTTGTGGGAGGTACAATGCACCTTTTATATCTGAAGACAGCTTCGACTCTTGAATCATTAATTCATTTGGCGATATCCAAGAAATTTCTTCTCCCTCTTTATGTTGAAATTCTAGAACTCTACTATATTCCAATACCTCTTCATCAGTCATAGCAATTTTGAACATTCCCTTATTAATTAACTCAATATCAATATGACTCAATTCTTTTAATTCCTCAGCAATTCTAGGAAACATAGAACGACTTCTTCTAGCTAATTCAAAGAGTGGTCCAACTTCTTCAAATTCACCACCAGCAGCTAGCATACCTGCCGCTGCATTTGAAGCTTTGCTAACCAAGCGATCCTTTTCTACTAAAAGGACATGCTTCCCTCTTTTTGCTAGATTGTAAGCAATGGAACCACCATTTACTCCACCACCAATGACGATACAATCAAAAAAAGCACTCATCAAGCTTCAGCTCCCTCTTCAAATTGAACAACATATTCATGCATAGCCTGTAATGGATCCTTTGCTTCTAACACTCCAGACATCACGGCAATCCCACTTGCACCTGTCTCAAGAATATCTTTCACATGAAGTGGCTTAATTCCACCAATTGCAATAACAGGTATACTTGACTGATTTACTATCCTTCTTAGCTCACTTACTCCTTTAGCAAGTAGCCCTGGCTTTGAGTGAGTCTCATAGATATGCCCAAATAAGACATAATCAGCCCCGTCGAGTTGCGCTTTCGTTAATTCCGCAAGAGAATGAACAGAACAACCAATTCTTAAATGGGGAAATCTCTTTTTAACAGAAGCAGCGCTCAAACTATGGTAAGCTAACTGAACCCCGGAAACTCCTGTAACATCCGCTACATCCACTCGATCGTTCAGGATAATCTTTGATAAAGGGACGTTTGCTTCGTTGAGGAGCATCACCATGTCAAATAACTGTCTTGCAGTATAGGTCTTTTCTCTAATATGAATATATGTAACATTATGATGTATTAAACTTGCAATCTCGCAAAACTCTTCAGGTCCTTGTTTTCCAGTTGAAATAATATGAATTTCTTTCTGATTCATAACGTCCCCCTAAAGAAAATTAAAAGCGAATATCGGTAATTGAAAAGTATGGATAGATAATAGCAATATAGTAGCCAACAAACAGCATAATCACAAAATAACTAAGAAAGAGAATATCGATACGTGAAAACGCAATCGCATAATAATACGTACGCTTCTTGACTTGAGAGAATCTTTTCGCTTCCATCGCAACTGCAATTCGATGGGCTCTACGAATGCTTTGTGAAAGCAATGGAATGGAATAAGTAATAAATTTCTGAAAGAAGGCTTTGATTCCTTTTCTACTTTCTACGCCTCTAACCTTCATCGCCTGACGAATCGTCTGAAACTCTTCCATCATGATTGGGATTAATCGCATGCCTGCCATAAAGCTATAAGCATATTTCGGAGGGAGCTTAAGCTGCTGCATTAATGAATAGAACAAGAACACCGGTCTAGTTGTTAATGCAAACGTAAGACCTAATGCTGCAAAAATAATCGCACGAAAACCGATATGCATCCCTCTAAAAAAGCTTTCTTCCGTAATATGGATAAGCCCCCATTTAAACCAAGTGATCTCGCCCTTTCCAAACAATATCATGGTAGATGCCGTTGAAATAAATACGAGAAGAAAAGGCAAGCTCAAAAGCATAATTCTCTTAACTGGATGTCCTGTGAATGCAATAAAAAGAATGAACGTAACAATCGTGAAATTAATAATGAAATTAATATTGTGAATGAGAAGGACAGCCACAAATAAAAGAATCATGACGATGAGCTTCAAGCTAGGATTAATTTGATGAAGCCATGTCTCCTTAAATGAAAATTCACTTTGCAAAACCAGTTCCCCCTCTATACATGTAACATCGGTGCTGTGATTGTTTGTTTTCGAGTATTCAATTCATCGCTTATTAATTTTCCTGCTTCAATTGTCCAAAGTCGTGTCGCAAAATGGTTCATAATATACTCATCATGAGTGACCATAATAATCGTTGAACCTTTTGATCGATAATCTTCAATCAGTTCAAGCAGTGAGAATGTATTCTTTGAATCCTGCCCAAATGTTGGTTCATCTAATAGCATGATTTCTTGCTCCATCACAATGGAAGCAGCTACACTTAATCTTCTTTTTTGCCCCATAGATAATTGATATGGATGGTGATTGCGGTGTTTGCTTAGTTGGAATCGTTCCAAAAGTTCTTCCACCTTTACCTCAATTTCTGCTTCCTTCCATTTATTCAGTCTGAGCGAAAAAGCGATTTCCTCATAGACAGAATTGGTTACAAACTGAAATTCTGGATTTTGAAACACAAATGTCATTTCATCATTTAATTTCTTTACTTTTTTTATTGGAACTTGTTTGATTGCATATTCACCTGAGGTTTTAATAAATTGCATCAAGGAATGAAGCAATGTGCTTTTTCCTGCCCCATTTTCTCCTTTGACAACAATCCATTCACCAGGTGTAACCTCCAACTGGTCGACTACTATTTTCTCAAGCTTTCCTCGGTAGCCCTTAAAATCATTCAGAGATAGAATCTGCTCTGTTTGTTTCGCTGTATCCTCACTTTGAATGTGATTTTGCTTCAAATAATCTTCCCACACCCCTGGATACCAAATACCATGTTCCTTCATTTGCTCTCGGTACTCTTCTATCACCTGTTCCTTCTTCCCATCTGCAATAATCTCTCCGTCTGCATTAAACAAGATGATTCGATCTACAAAGTCAAGGACACGATCAATTTTGTGCTCGACAATTAACAATGTCTTGTCTTCTCCAATCTGCTTAATCGTTTCCCAAATATCAACTGTTCCTTGTGGATCCAGCATCGCAGTTGGTTCATCTAGAAACAATACCTCTGGATCTAAGGCAAGAACTGAGGCAATTGCTAGTCTTTGTTTCATTCCACCTGAAAGAGTCCCAATATTTGTATGAATATCCTCAAACTGAAGCCCTACTTGAGTTAGTAAATCAAGAATACGTCCTTTCATTTCAGCTCTTGGCACCTCAAGATTCTCTAACACAAAAGCAATTTCTTCATCTACAAATGGCATACAAAACTGGGTATCAGGGTCTTGAAAGACATACCCCCAAGATGCCGGAGTCATTAGCTTCTCTGCCTTCATCGGTACTTCAATCGAATTCGGAATTATTCCTGATAACACCTGTAACAATGTTGATTTCCCACAGCCAGATGGACCAAGAAGGAGAACTTTCTCCCCTTTATAAAAAGAAGAGGACAAATCCTTGAATAACAAGGATTCGCCTCCTGAAAATTTCAAACGAAGCTGTTCTACTTCAGCAATTGTATTCATCACTTTCACCTCTATTTATCTAATGCGTCATAATCCTCTTTCGATGCAGGTCGAACTAGATTTGTTACCCCAGTAGCCTCTAGCACCTTCACAAGATAATAAGGAAGTACCCCAGCAAATACAATTCCTCCTAAGAAACGCATCACGATATAGAGGGTAAGGTTCCATGCTGCTAAATCATCAATTTCACCATAAGCAAAATCCATAATAACAGAGCCAAGAGTCGCAGCAAGACCACCAAATATTATTACCGCTAAATTGTATTTCTTATATTTCACAGCCATGATGACTAATTCAAAGAATAGTCCTTGGACGACTCCGTATAGCAATACTGTCAGCCCCCATGGTGAACCCAAAAGGAATTCACCAGAAGCGGCAGCTATTTCAGCCAGTAACGCGACACCAGGTTTACGAATGATTAAGTATGCGACTGGTGCTGCAATGAACCACATCGCATAAACAAATTGATCTAAATGTAATCCAAGTGGCTTAATTGCATAATAGATGGAGCCCCAGAGAATATAAACGATACCTAGTGCAATCGCAATGACGATCGTGACTAAGATATCAGTAAGTTTTAATCCCTTTTTCATGTAAGTTAACCCCTTTTATTAAATTCGTTCCTTCGTTTGAACAACAGGCCAGCTTTCTAAGCGATAAGCCATATCCCAGAATGAATACTCATATTGACTACTGATGATGAAATGTTCCTTCATTCGTTCACGATCTTCTTCTGTCACAGTTTCTGCAATCTCATCAAGACGATTGATTTGTTCTTCGACTAATGTCTTGAACCAGTCGCCACCATAAGCTGCAATCCATTCCTGATAAATTGGTTCATCTGGTGTACATTCTTTCAAGTTTTCACCAATTTCGTAATATAACCAATAACAAGGTAGGATCGCTGCAATAATATCTCCAAGATGACCGTTATGTGCTGCACGGTACATATGAGAAGTATAAGCATAAGCTGTTGGAGCAGGCTTAAAGTTCAATTGCTCTTCTTCGGTAATATTTAGACGTTTTGAGAAATTCTCATGTAATGATAATTCAGCCTCGTACGTTCCTTGTGCATGAATCGCCATTCGATTTGTTGTTTCAAGGTCCTTTGCTTTTGCAGCCCCAATTGATTGAACCTTTGCAAAATGACTCAAATAATACGCATCCTGCATTACATAATAACGAAAACACTCTAATGGCAAGGTTCCGTTCCCAATCCCCTGAACGAATGGATGGTTAAAGCTTGCTTCCCAAATAAAATCTGCTTCTTTTCTGATCATTTCAGAAAATTTCATTGTAACTCCTCCTTATTTTATGTAGTAAGAAAATGGCCATAAAAAAACCACCTTCTTTACCAACATAAAGAAAGTGGTTGTATTAGATAATTAATAATAGACATTATCCCGCAACTCCACTTCCCTACGCTGGTGTGAACCAGATCAGGTTCTAAGGGTCTTAAAGCAACACTCTAATCTCAGCCTTCAATTAAGGCACCCCTAGTGGACAACAAACAATATTAATTTATACTACGTGTCTAATGGTATCATGTTTCATCTAATTGTCAAACTATTTTTATTTATTTTTACGTTTTTAATCTACATAGACCGCAGTACCATATGCAATGATCTCAGAAGCATTTGTCATGACACTAGAGGTTTCAAGCCTCATACAAATGATCGCATTAGCTCCTTTATTTTTTGCATCATCAACCATTCTCCCAATCGCCTGCTTTCTCGCTTGCTCCATCATATCTGTATATTCCTTGATTTCTCCTCCGACAATGGTTTTCAATCCAGCCATTAGGTCACGACCAATATTTTTTGATTGAACCGTACTTCCTCTTACAAAACCCTTTAGTTCTTGAATTTCTTTGCCTGGAACAAACTCAGTAGTCACGATAATCATTTTCCTCGTCCTCCTTCTTCTCTTTCAAACGTTCTTTAATTAATAACCAAAATAATAAAATCAGCGCAATTCCATAAATGATATAGAATATGACCGCAAGCACAACATGAACAAATAACAAAATAGCACCAATGACTTGCCCTAGAATGACAACTGCTAGAAGGAAGAGCTTTAACTTATCCCTCATCCTACATTCTCCTCCTTGCCCTGAAGTGAATCTTTTCTTCTCTATGTATTACGAATGAAGAATTGAAAAGGTCTCATTATTGTCTATGATTTTTCATAGGAAAAAACTCTCCGTAGAGAGCCTAAGCAAAACGATAATAAATTAGAATGAACGTCGCAAGGACAAACAAGAAATTCAAAAATACGAAAACCATTTGATCCACAACCGTTTTATGAATTCGAATTGGTGGTTTGTAGAATGAAACACCTTCAATAATGAAAATAACGAGCACAACATGAATCATAAAATGCCCAATAATCTCAGTTGTTCCAAATAACATTGTCGTTGAAATAAAGATTAAGGTTAACACTACCGATAAAATTCTATTTAAGATACCCACCACTAATAGGTATCCAACAATAAATTCGATAAAAGCTGCCATAACAATAAATGCAGTTGGTGAGAACCCAAAAGTTGGAACGCCATGATTTTGAATAATATCAGCTGACATTGCTGGATATACCCATTTTTCTACAGCAACCCAACATAAGGACAATCCGGTTCCTAAATAAAGAAATGGAAATCCCCAATTCTCTAATCTTGTCTTCCCAATTAATAACACAAAAATTATCGCTAAATAAAAACCATAATCAAGCATATGGAATAATCCTACTTTACTTAATACATAGAAGAATAGAATCGCTAAAATACCCGATCCAAGCTTTGTCGCATAATGATTTGGGACACATAATAATATGATGGCAATCCAAATCGCAATCGTTTCCCATAATCCATCAAGGACAAATTCTGGAGCAAATATAGTGCCCGAAAACACTTGAATTATCAAGGCCAACGCTGTGCCATATTTTAATATATGTCTTGAATAATGACGGTACTCGTCCAATTTCAGATCAATCTTACTGGCAAATGGAATCTTCATTAATTTTGGTAATAGCTGTGGCAAAACTGAGAGAACTAATGCTGCTAATAGTGCTAATGACATAAATAATGGTGAAAGAATATTTTCGATTGATTCCTTTTGTGGTGGAACATCGGTAAACCATTTCACATGGGCATTGGTTAATACTGGTGAAAACATGATGCCAATCATAATTACATACAACCATATATTCTTTTTCATAGCTGCCTCCTACAATATCTTCCCGTATTACTTATATTCCTTCCTACCCACAATTCCTATTCAAATTTGTGAAAGTAAATGTAAGCTCTAGTTTTAATTATGTAGTTTTTAGGAACACTTTATTAACACTTTGTGAAGTTAGACACATACTTTGGGAATATTGCTACAATTTAGCTAACAAAACTATTCATAGATGAGGTGGACTTTTTGCTTCAAACACAAATGAAAGCCCCACTTGCTAGAGCTGAAACAGCAAAACAACAACTAAAGCCTTCAATTATCTTTTGGGAGCTAACGGAAGCATGTAACCTGAAGTGTATCCATTGTCGAGCAAGTGCAAAGCCAGAACGGTCTTTTGATGAATTATCAACGATGCAAGCATTTGATGTGATTGACAGTATTTCCACTTTTGCTAAGCCACTTCTGATCTTGACTGGTGGAGAACCGTTATATCGACCAGACTTCTTTGAGATTGCTCATTATGCTGTAAGCAAAGGTCTCAGAGTTGCAATGGCCTCCAATGGCACACTGATTAACAGAGAAATAGCAGAAAAGATTAAGAAGGTAGGAATTAAACGAGTGGCGATCAGTCTAGATGGTCCTACTGCTGAGGTGCATGATCAATTTCGGGGGTTAACAGGAAGCTTTAACTCGTCTTTACAGGGAGCCACACATCTTCGAAACTTAGGTGTAGAGGTTCAATTTAATACAACCGTAACAAAGCATAATGTCGACTTTTTACAAGAAATGATGGACCTTGCTTATCTTCAAAAAATAAAAGCGCTTCATTTATTTATGCTTGTTCCTGTTGGCTGTGGGATTCAAATTACTGAAAGTAACATGCTCGATGCAGAACGTTATGAGGAAGTATTAGAATGGTTCTATGAGCATTCAAAGCATGCACCATTTGAATTCCGAGCAACCTGTGCACCCCATTACTATCGAATTATCAGACAAAAAGCAAAACAAGTTGGTGAACGAATCGTCTCAAAGCCTCACGGTATGAATGCAATGACAAAAGGGTGTTTAGCAGGTACAGGTGTTTGTTTTATTTCTCATAAGGGGCAAGTCCAACCATGTGGCTATTTACCACTGAAGGCTGGAAATGTATTTGAGAATTCCTTTTCATCCATTTGGAATGATTCTCTGCTTTTTCAGGAGTTAAGAGATACCTCAAAGCTCCATGGAAAATGTGGTGCTTGTGAATTTGTAAATGTATGCTCAGGCTGTAGGGCTAGAGCCTATTATGAGCATCACCATTATATGGCCGAAGAACCATACTGTGTCTATCAGCCTTCAAACATATGAAGAGGCAGCTCCAACAATGTATTACATCATTGTTGGACTGCCTCTTTTCATCCTCTATTCCTGTGAATCAACTTTTTTCGTACTAGAAATTTCTCTTGTTAAATCTTCGATACTATTTTTTACATTGGCTTTTCCAGAAAGGTTTTCAATGATTTCCTTCACATCAATACCTGAAGATGCTTTTAATGATTCTTGAAGTGTTGACATCAGATTTGTTGCATAACCTGTTACTTTGTTAGCCCCACCGTTCTCACCACTGCTACCAGTATCAACAACCGTAATCTTATCAATATTAGAAAGCGGACTTGCCACTTGCTTCGCATACTCAGGAAGCATTTTGATGATCATGTCTAGAATTGCCGCTTGACCAAATTGTTCGAATGCTTCTGCAATCTTTTGCTTCGCTTCTGCTTCTGCAAGACCCTTTAAGCGAATAATATCTGCTTCTGTTTCCCCTTTTGCTCTTTCTGCTTCCGCTTTTGCTAGACCATCGATTCGAACTTTTTCAGCTTCTGCCTTTGCCATTGCTTCGATACGATATTTGTTTGCATCAGCTTCTGCAAATTGTTTTGCCTTCTCCGCTGCTGCTGCTTGCTCAACTGCATAACGGTCAGCATCGGCTTTCTTTTTGACCTCTGAATCGTACTGTCTTTCACGACGCATGATTTCTTTTTCTTCTAACTCAATTTGTTTCTGTCTTTCAATGATTTGAATTTGCATTTGTTGCTCTGTTACTTCTTGACGAGATCTTGCTTCTTCAAGATGATATGCTTGGTCAGCACGAGCTTTTGCCACATCTTGCTCTCTTCTGTATTCTGCAACCTTTAATTGGTTTGTTTTTTCAGCTTCAGCTACTTCAGTTGCACGTTCTAATTCTGACTTTTTCGCTTCTTTATCAGCTTCTGCACGCTTAATTCTTGTCTCTTTGTCTGCTTCAGCTGTCGCAATGTCAGCATCTCTCTTAACTTGCGCAATACGTGGCTTTCCTAGTGATTCAAGATAGCCATTTTTGTCACGGACATCCTTAATTGTAAATGAAACAATGATTAATCCCATTTTCGCTAAGTCTTGAGAAGCAACACGTTGAACCTCTTGAGAGAACTTTTCACGATTCTTATAGATTTCCTCTACAGTCATCGAACCTAAGATTGAACGAAGATGACCTTCAAGTACTTCTCTCGCTTCATTTTCACGATCTTCCTTTGACTTTCCTAGGAATTGTTCTGCTGCTGTTGCAATTTGATTAATTGAACCACCAATTTTAATAATGGCAGTCCCATCAGCCATAACTGGAACACCTTGCTCCGTATATACCTCTGGAGTGGATACATCTAATTTACTAGATAATAGACTAAGAGGCTCTGCTTGCTGGAAGACTGGAAGGACAAATGTACCTCCACCTCTTACAATCTTAATTCGATTTCCAGCTTCATCAATATGAACATTCTTTCCACCTAAATAACTACCTGTTACGATTAATGCTTCATCTGGCCCAGCTGTACGATATTTCGTAACGAAAACTGCAATTAGAGCTAATACTAAAAACACTGCAATACCAATAATTATTGTAACTGACGGCATTTCCATTCCTCCTCTGTTTTATGTGAAATCTAGGTCTTGTTGTGGTAAAACATATAAGACACTATCCTGCACATCGATCACCAATACTTTTGTATCATAGGGAATCGCCTTTTCTTCAAAACTCTTTGCTGACATCCCTATATTTCCACCATTTCCTTCAATAATCACTTCTCCGAAGCCATCCTCTGGAATCGAAACAATGACTCTTCCAATTCTCCCCTTCAAATCTTCGTCCCGATAGGCTAATGATTCCTCTGCTGATGAAAGAGGGATAAGGACAAAGACATTCAACAATGTCACCAGTAAAAGCGATACAATGACTGAAATAATTAAAATAATACCACTGTGTATAGAAGTTAGTTTCTCAAAAATATAGCCTGTTGCACTTGTAAAAGTAATAAACGATAAAACCAATGTTGGGCTAATGAACCCATCTGGCAAAATCTCAAACAATCCTTCTAACAAATCTCCAAATAAAATATAAAGGAATGTAAGAACTCCACCAATCACTAATGCGAATAAATAAATGGTTTGTATTGAATAACCGAAAATTTCCATGTTATCGTTCCTTTTTTTGAATTAGTCTTATACTACTATAAGTAATACTCCCCTCCTCCTCTTTTAGCTATATTCATGGATCATTTCCATCTTCATTCCACTTTCAATGGTAAACCTTTGTTCTAGATGGAACAACCTAATTTAGGAAATTTTTCTTACTATTATTTACGAGGGTGGAGTCAAAAGGTTTCAATAATTTCTTTGAATATTTCCAATTAATGATTTCTTCCTTTGTTATTTTCTTTTCCTTTTCCTCTTCCTCTGTTTTTCTCTTTATCTTTTTCTTTTTTATGATGCTGATTGCTGATCTCGGTATGACGAGCTGGTTCCTTCCTCTCCTGATTTACTGTTTTATTAACTGGTTGCTGCTTATATGAAGAAGACAGTGAAAACGAAGTTGGTGGCAAATCAATTAATGCTTGATCCATCATTGCTTTAAAAATAACAGTCGCAGTCGTACTGCTAGTTGTCGTTAGATAATGATGTTCATCGGTTTTGTCATATCCTAACCATAACGCTCCTACGACATCTGGCGTATAGCCAACAAACCATTGATCCTTTGACCCATTCACTCCTTCTATTGGTACCTGAGTCGATCCTGTTTTCCCTGCTAATTCATGATTTGCTAACTTGGCATTTCGTCCCGTGCCTTGTTCAACCACTTGTCTTAACATATAGGTCATTTTCTCTGCGACATCTGCAGTTGTAACCTCTATTTGTTCTTCTTCCCACTCTGCAACGACTTCTCCCTCTACATCTACTATTCTAGTAATCGCATGTGCTTCAGACCTTACTCCTTCATTTGCAAAAGCAGCATACGCCTCTGCCATATCAATTGGTGCTAGCCCTTTGTCTAGGCCACCTAATGCAACAGAAAGATTCCGATCTCTTTCTGTCAATTCAATGCCAAAACGCCTAATACTATCCATGCCCATATTTAATCCAATTTCATTTAATAACCAAACGGCTGGAACATTATCTGAGCTTTTAAGTGCATCAATCATGGTGACACTTCCCTTGTAGCCACCGTTATAATTTAAAGGCTGATAATCACCAAATTTTACTGGTTGATCAGGTAGAATGTCATACATGTTGTAACCAGACTCAAGAGCTGGCGTATATACAGCTAATGGCTTCATTGTAGAGCCTGGTTGGCGCTTAAGGTGAGTTGCTCGATTAAATCCACGAAATACCCTTTCACCTCTTCCACCAACAAGAGCATGGATCCCACCATCCTTCGCGTTAAGAAGAATCGTTCCACTTTCAATAAGCTGATCCTCAGCACTCTCAGGGAAGATAGAATCATCTTTGAATACTTCTTCAACAGCTGTTTGCATTGTTTGATCTAGTTCTGTATAGATATGAAGACCACCTGCAAGGATTTCATTCTGTGTTAAGCCATATTTTTCAATGGCTTCATCGATAATATGGTCAACATAGTATGGATATTTCCCTTCATATGGGTCTACCTTTTTTTCATGTAAAGCGATTTCAGAGGTAATCGCCTCATCGTATTCCTTATTAGTGAGCACTTCATTTCGTTTCATAGCACTTAATACCACATTACGTCTCTCTATAGATTGATCGTAATTTTTCACTGGAGATAATCGAGACGGAGCTTTTAGAAGCCCCGCTAGAGTTGCCGATTCACTGATAGTAAGCTCATCTACCTCTTTTCCGAAATAGGTTGCCGCTGCATTGCGAATCCCCCAAGCTCCCTCTCCGAAATAGACCGTATTCAGATACATTTCAATTATTTCATCCTTTGAAAAGGTTCGTTCGATTTTTTGCGCAATAAAGAACTCTTCAAGCTTACGTTCAAAGCTTTGTTCATGTGTTAAGAAGACATTTTTGGTTAATTGCTGAGTAATCGTACTCCCACCCTCGACCACTGCACGAGCCTTTAGATTTTTCACTACTGCTCGTGTTATTCCTATATAATCCACACCAGGATGTTTATAAAAACGATGATCCTCAATGGAAATTACTGCATCAATTAAATGCTGTGGCATCTCGTCTAATCCGATCCCATTTATTTTCGATGAGGAGATCTTACTCGCTACTTCCCCATCCTTATCATAAATAATCGTTGGTTGTGGATAGACGTTTGATAACCCACTAATATCTATTGAATTAATATAATGATTGATTGCAAAAATGATAATTAAGACACAGATTAATCCAACTAGCAATAATACCTTTACGATTCCAACCTCTTTTAGAAGATTGACTTTCTTTGTTTGACTCATATTAATCCTCCCGCTATCCTAAATCCTATAAACATACCTATATGTATACGTGGAAAATTAAAATTTATGGGGAGTTTGAGCAAATTTCACAAAATAACGGTTGTTTATCTAACTATTCACAATACTTATTTAGCGAAATATTGTAAATGTAAAAACGCCAACACATTTAGGTTGACGTTTTTGTTGAGCATTATAAACATATTAGATTTTATTGAATTTCTTCTAGTGCTTTTTTCATTTGTTCTTCATTATTTTTTACAGATTCACTGTCTACAGCATCCACTCCACGATAGGTATATTTAGTATTTTGCACGAAGTCAAATGCAAATGAATCCAATGGATATTGCCCCGAATCATCATAATATTTTTCGACTACTCCAGCTTTAAATAAGTTCGTTAACATATACTCATGATTTGTAATGTCGCTTAGGTAGTTCCCGTTTTGAAATTCACTTATCAGATACTTTTCAAAGTCTTCGATATCTTCATCCTTCGGTTCAAAATTTTTAACCAACTTTAGCATGACTTCGTCATGTTTTTCTGTTTCTGATTTATCAGAGGAAGCAATCTGTTTTATTTGTTCTTCCCAATCTGATATCTGATTTTCTTCCTTACTTCCGTCCTCTTGCGTATTATTTTCCTCTATAGGTCCTTCCTCGTCTCCACTACATGCTGTAAGAAGGAAATATGTTGCAAGTATATTCAAAAGCATCCTTTTCTTCATAATAATCAACCCCATTTTTATGATTTTACTATCATTATCAAATCAACCTTTCTTATTTTTTCCAAATACAAAGTACTTTAACCTAAAAATCAAGGGTTGAACTTTTTCTAATCTAATTTATACTGGTTCTTGATTTGCGATCCCCTAGAAAATATTATCCTCAAAGTGAATACAGTGCCTGCTGTAAAATTGAAAATTCACTTTCTTGTAAGACATTTTCTTGTGATGGAACTTTTCCACACTCTTTCCTAGTAATTATTAACCACTTCTATTCTATATTTAACTCAAATTTCATTAAAAGTTCCTTTAGGAAATATAAAACATACTTTCTCCCCTTCCATGAGTTATATCTTCTTTACACTTGTAGCAAAAAGTGCAAATAAAAAACACCAATTCCTATCAAATTGATGTTTCTTTCCCCTATTGAGATTTTTAAACATTTTCAATAAATAATGGTAGTCTAAAACTGACATACACCTCAAACATCAAAGGCACTAATTCTCAAGAAATACTTTCTTCTTCAAATTTTCTTTATTAATAATGGAATACTCCATATCCAAATCTACTACTGTACTTCAACATTCGGGATCATTCAGTGCTATACTATTTAAATTATTATTTCAGCTATTTTTACTGATATTAATTAAATATGTTCGTCTTATAAATGTAATTATTTCGTTTCCAGAAAATCTTTTATTCTTTCTACAAATCCTTTACGATCATAGCCTCGGTATTGGTTAGATGCAAGTCGAACTGGGTCGCCAAAGAAAAAGCGTTCATACAATGTTTGTCTCCCTGCAAAGGCACTTGTACTTAAATCCCAAGCAAGTCGAAATAATTTCACACGATCCTCAGAGTTAGAGGCTGCTGCCTGCAAATAGGCATCCAACTCCGGTCTAATCACAGATTCAAAATCTTTCTCAGTGGGAATCGTGATTATCCCGCTTGCTCCTAGAAGCTGAAGGATTTCAACATACCTTGGATACAATGTAGGGAATAGAGTTGCAGATGCATACAGTGGTTGAAGAGCTGGTGCCATTGTCCCCCATTTATCCTGTTTTGCCTGTAATTCTGCCGAAAACAAAAGACCTTTCAATGACTCGTATCCAGTAATCATTTCACTAATTTTGTCCTGTACATGCTGATATTCACTAATATTGATCGTATCAATAATGGCTTGTGCAACGCCTATTAATGTTTCTACTTTCGTGATTCGTCTTGTGAGGATTTGATGTAAGATAAGTGGATAGAAGCTTGTTCCTGCGTACAATAATTTAGCACAATCTGGATTATCATAGAAAAACACGCGCTCCCAAGGTACCAGAACATGATCAAATACAATCACGGTATCCATTTCTTCAAATCTAGACCCAAGCGGATGATCAAAATGAGATGATTGATATGAAAACGACTCTCTACAAATAAATGTCAATCCCTTTGTATTACTTGGAATCGAGAACGCGAATGCAAATTCGTTAGTTAAGTCTCCTCCAGATGGAAAAACAATTAACTCATCCGTCATTCCACCTTGTGTCGCTAGCAATCTAGCACCATGGACGATAATCCCTTCTTCATTTTGGTCAATTACCTGAGCTGAGATAATTTCTTCATTTAATTCCTCTAAATAGAACTGCGCTCTATTCACCTGTGGATGAATAAATGTGTGTGTAAAGGAATAATCATTCTCCCGTGCTTCTTCATAAAATCGGACTAAATTCTCTTTGGAAGCACCTTGTAATTTATCAAACACATTTGCACCTGCTGCTAAAGCCGTAAGGGCTGTGTTCATATAATCAGGAGAACGGCCCATCATCCCTAAACTAGATGTTGCCCATTCCTGTATCATGTTCCGTCTTTTTTCAAGATCACTTTTTAAAGTCGGAATTAGAAATGATGTTCCTATTCTTGAATTTGTCCGAGGTGAAATGAATGTCATATACTCTGATTTTTCCTTATCAAGTTGAATATCATATAAACTAGCCTGACTTTCCATTACCCCTTTAAATGCTGGATGTTCAGATATGTTTCCCTTTACTTGGCTACCATGAATCCATACATTAGACTTTAATTGATTAATTCTCTCAATATATTCCTTGCCAGAAATAGCAGGCATGAAGTACACCTCATCTCAACTAACTTATAAGCCAACTTATGCGAGTATAAAAACAAAGGTGTCTTGACGATAACAAGATAGATAATTTGACATGCGAAGAGTCCTAGATTGCGACAAATAATTTGGATATTTCCAAGGAAATGACATGATACTACGATAATATTAAAAAAAGCCCAGAGGATATCAATAGATACCCACTGGGCTTACTCCTATTTCACAGAACTTTACTTAAGAAGGTTTGTGTTCGTTCATGTTGAGGATGATCAAACAATTGGCTTGGAACATTCTCTTCAACAATATAGCCACCGTCCATGAAAATCACTCGATCGCCAACCTCGCGCGCAAAACCCATCTCATGTGTGACAACAACCATTGTCATTCCTTCTTTTGCTAACTGCTTCATCACTTCGAGTACTTCTCCAACCATTTCCGGATCTAGAGCAGATGTAGGTTCATCAAACAACATGATTTTCGGTTCCATTGCCAAAGCTCTAGCAATCGCTACACGTTGCTTTTGTCCACCAGATAATGAATCGGGATAAGCATCGGCCTTTTCCTCTAATCCGACTTTTTGTAACAGTTCTAACCCTTTTTTCCGTGCTTGCTCCTTGTCTTGTTTTTTAACAATCAATGGAGACAGCATAATATTTTGAATCACTGTTTTATGTGGGAATAAATTAAATTGCTGAAACACCATCCCTACATCCGTTCTAATCTGATTAATATCAGTTTGCTTATCAGTTATATCAACACCTTCAATTTCCACCTGACCATCTGTAATCGTCTCAAGTAAATTAATACAGCGAAGAAAAGTAGATTTACCAGATCCCGAAGGACCAATAACCACTACTACCTCTTGTGGCTTAATCTCAACATTGATATCCTTTAAAACCTCATTTGAACCAAACGATTTCTTCAAATTCTTTATTTTTATCATTCAGTAGCTAACCTTCTTTCAATCCGATTTAAGACAAGGCTCAATGTAAACGTTAGAATCAAATAGATAAATGCCGCGGTTAAATAAGGCTCCCATGCTTTAAAATACGCTCCTTGCATCGCTCTTGCCCAATACATAATCTCAGGAGCTGCAATAAATGCAATTAAGGAGGAATCTTTAATTAGAATAACAAATTCGTTCCCTAATGGAGGAATCATTCGCTTAAATGCTTGGGGTAAGATGATATACCTCATCGCTTGAACATGATTCATCCCTAGTGACCTAGCGGCTTCCATTTGCCCGCGATCAATTGATTGTATTCCAGCTCGAAATATTTCAGCGATATACGCTGCTGCATTTAAGGATAATGCTAGAATACCAGCAAAAATCGGATTCGTTTTTCCAATAAGAAATGGAACAAGACCAAAATGAATTAAAAAGATTTGCACCAATAGGGGTGTCCCTCTGAAAAAAGTAATATAGCATTGAAAAGGAAATGCTATTAGCCGATTCCGAGAAATTTTCCCTAATCCGATGAATAACCCAAGAATAGTCCCGAAGAAGATTCCGGCTAAAGAAAGTCCAACAGTTAAGATTGTTCCCTCGAGAAAATATGGTGCATACTCCCATATCAAATCAAATCGAAAATTCATAAAACCTCTCCTAAGCCCAAAAATTGCGTAACTCATTTAAGGTTACGCAATTAATGTTAATTTATCATTATACGTATTGAGTTAATTGTTACTTAAGTACATCGACGTTTGGCTCATTACCAAACCACTCTTCATAGATCTTTGCATATGTTCCATTTTCAATAATTGTTTTTAGAGCTGCATCAAAGTCATCTCTGTATTCGCTTCCTTTTGGAAACATAAACCCATAGAATTCAGGCTCGAAATAGTCCGCATCCTCAATCACAACTAATCCTTGGTCTGGATTATTCTCTACGTAAGCTTCAATCACTGTGTCATCCGCCACTACAGCTTCTGCTCCACCATTTATTAATTCCATAATTGCTAGATTGTTATTATCGAATTTTTTAATATTAGGACTGTTTTCACCTAATAACCCCTCAACAGCTAGTGCCCCAGTTGTAGCATTTTGAACAGCAACAATAACACCCTCTAAATCATCAGCTGATTGAATGTTACTACCCTCTTTTACGAGAATCTTATTGTTTGATAAAAAGTAAGGTGACGTAAAATCATAGGTTTCTTTTCTTTTATCATTTATTGTAATTGCAGAAACACCGATATCTGCAGTACCTTGTTCAACCTCAATAAGCATTGGATCCCAACCAACATTGACTATATTAATCTCATACCCAGCTTCATCCGCAACAGCATTAACAATATCTACATCAAACCCAACAATTTTATCTCCTTCTAAATACTCAAACGGAGCATACGCAGCATCTGTTGCTACCTTTAACACCTTGCCCCCATCTTCTTCACCACTGCTTTTACTACTGTTACCACATGCAGCAAGGACAAAAATTAGCATCGTTGTTAAAGCTACTAAAATCGTTTTTTTCATTAAACTATCTTCCCTTCAAATTATTAAAATATTTCTGATAATTATAACCTTATACAAGTAATATGTGAAGTAAAAATTTTCAAAAATATTATTCTAATGTATATAAATTATAAAATTATCACTTATTATGCTTATTTCTTGCATACAACCTCTTCTATAAATACAACAAATTGAATAAATAAACATTCATTGCCCGAATTACTCAATTCTTTAGTAATATAATTTTATTATGTATTTGCTCTTAAATTAAATGTAAAATAGGTGATTTGCTATGCTGCATGATACAATGAAAAATAAACGTTATATTGGAGAGAGGCGAGAATTACATTGGTATCTTTAGAAAATCAAGTCATTAATCACCGAAAATTATCAAAAGCTACCGTAATTAAAAGAGCGATTCTTATTTTTATTGGTGCTGCTCTAATGGCAGTAGGTTTAGAGATATTTCTTGTTCCAAACCGTGTTATTGATGGAGGGATCGTTGGAATCTCTATTATCTTATCTCATTTAAGTGGATGGAAATTAGGATTATTTCTGTTCTTTCTAAATGTCCCCTTTTTCTACATAGGATATAAGCAAATTGGGAAAACCTTTGCGATTTCGACCCTGTATGGAGTGACGATTCTAGCTATTAGTACTACCCTCCTGCATCCTGTTCCAGTATTAACTCATGACCCATTACTTGCTTCAGTCTTTGGCGGCATGATTCTTGGCATCGGTGTCGGGATCGTGATCAGATATGGGGGCTCATTAGATGGAACTGAAGTATTAGCAATTCTCTTTGAAAAGAAGCTTCCTTTTTCAGTAGGAGAAATCATCATGTTTTTTAACATCTTTATACTTGGAAGTGCAGGTTTTGTTTTTGGATGGGACCGAGCGATGTATTCTTTAATTGCTTATTTCGTTGCATTTAAAACCATTGATATTGTTATTCAAGGAATTGATGAATCTAAATCCGCATGGATTATTAGTGATAATTATGACATCCTTGGAGAAACCATTATTGCTCGCTTAGGACGTGGCGTAACCTATCTCAAAGGAGAAGGTGCCTTTACAGGTGATAATAAGAAAGTTATTTTCTGTGTTATCACTAGACTTGAAGAAGCAAAGTTAAAATCCATCGTAGAAGAAATAGACCCCTCCGCCTTTTTAGCCGTATCAAATATTGCAGAAGTACGTGGAGGGCGTTTCAAAAAACGCGATATTCATTAATGTAAAAAAGAGGCTGTCCCAGAAACCTAGCAAAATTGCTTTTGGGACAACCTCTTTTCTATTTATTTAATCATATTGTACCAATTTGCAGCAGCTTCCACTTCTGTACGTGTGAGAGAGTGGCCATTGCTTTCCCAATGCAATTGCACCTTCGCACCAGCTTGTTCCAATAATGATTGCAATTCAGTTGATTCTTCTGGTAAACACAGTGGATCGTTTTTCCCAGCTCCAATAAATACATGTGTATCATCAAGATTTGGTAATTCAATCCCTCTTCTTGGAACCATTGGGTGATGCAGCATAGCACCTTTTAATGAATGCTCATAATGAAACAACAGGCTACCTGCAATATTGGCACCATTTGAATAGCCAATCGCATATACATTATTTCGATCAAATCCATATTGTTCAGATGCTTCACTAAGAAAGTCATTTAATTCCTTTGTTCGAAAAATTAAATCCTCTTCATCAAATATTCCCTCTGCTAGTCGACGGAAGAATCTCGGCATTCCGTTCTCTGAGACATTCCCACGAACACTTAATACAGCAGCATCAGGATCAATCATCCCTGCTAAAGGGAGTAAGTCTTGCTCAGTCCCACCTGTACCATGTAATAAAAGAAGAACTGGTGAGTTATCACTTTTCCCTTTTTGAAAAATATGTTTCATCTTCTACTCATCCTCTCTACGTTGTCTGCCATACCTATAGAACATTACTTAGTTTAATTCTTGTAGTCCCAGTTTCTTCAACATTCTAATCATGACTTGTTTTTCATCTTGGTCAAGAGCACTAAATATCCGTTTAATTTCTTCCTCATGCTTTGGAAAAACTTCCTTCATCAGATTGGTACCACTTTCAGTTAATGATGCATAAGTGACTCTACGGTCCTTCGGGCAATTAACTCGTTGAATTAATTGCTTTTTTTCTAATTTATCCACTACATAGGTAATGCTTCCACTTGCTAAAAGTACTTTTTTTCCGATATGCTGAATGGGCTGATCACCCTTATGAAATAAAAGCTCTAATACTGCAAACTCTGTTGGATTTAAATTATATCTTTTGATGTCTTGTTCCACGAGGTCAGCAATTGTTCTATTAGCTCGTGACAAGACAATAAACAACTTAAGTGCTAAACTTGTTTCATCAAAGACTTTTTCTTGTTCCACGACAATCATTCCTTTTTGATATTATCTCGAATTCGAGATAATTGTATACAATTCAACTACATATGTCAACCTTTTAAACGGTTCTTAGCAGAAAATAAATAAGGAATAGCCCCGTACTGGGGCCATTTACTTAGTGCTCATGATGATGTTTATGTTTGTGATGCTCCCATTTTGGGATATAGTTATTTTCCTTTAGCTTTTTGTAAAATTTGTCAAGATGCTCTCGTTTTTTATCCGCTTTTTCCTTTGAAAGCACACCATACTCCACATATTTATCAATGATCTCTTTGCGTTTCTCAAACAAGTCTTGATACAGAGCATCCAATTCTGACTTTTGTTCTTCAGAAAGTTTCACTTCAGGTGTTGCATTATCATTCTCATTTGCGTGTGTCGGCGACTCAGTTAACCAAGAGTTAACAAAGAATAACGGTACTGCCAAACCTAACACAATAAAAAGCTTTTTCATTACAAAACACTCCTTCAAAAAATTAATACACTTAGTGTTTTATAATGAAAGTGAAAATATACCATTTATTTTTTCTTATAATGAAAGAGGATGTCTTATTCAGACATCCCTCGTTAAAATTATTTAAGCTGGGTTTGCTTCAATTTGTAATGAAATTTTGATTTGATCGCCAACTAGTACTCCACCAGTTTCTAATGCAGCATTCCAAGTTAACCCATAGTCGCTACGCTTGATCTTACCTTCACCACTGAAACCAACTACATCAACACCCCAAGGATTTTTCCCTTGACCTTCGTAAGTTACAGCAAATGTTTCAGTATTAGTAATTCCATTGATTGTTAATTCACCAGTTACATCATACTCATTCTCATCAGTTTTTGTAACACTAGTAGATTTGAAAGTCATTTTCGGATGATTTTCTACATCAAAGAAATCAGCTGAACGAAGGTGATTATCACGATCTTCATTACGAGTATCAACACTAGCAACATCTACATCGAAAGAAATATCAGCTGTAGTTAAATCTGTTGGATCTGCTTCAACTACTGCTTCAAATTTATGAAATGCCCCTTTAACTGTTGCAAACATCATATGCTTTACTGAGAAGTCAATTCCACTGTGTGTTACATCTACGTTCCATTTTGTTTTTGCCATTTTTAATATCCCCCATCAATTAATTTAGTTTTAATTCATTTATCTTGATTTCAAGATAACTTAATTCAAGCTAAATTATATTCGATTGCTCACCTACTGTCAACAAATATAATTTTATTTTTCTGAAACCACAAAAAAACCAGGATTTCTCCTGGTATTTTACCTACTGTTGTCCAACCGGATCATTTTCTCTATATCTTGATTTGTTCAAGTACGGCATAACAAATCGGTCTAGCCCAAATCTGCCTGCATTGTAGCCACCAACCAGGACAAATATTGTTAACAACACCATTTGTGGATTTACACTTAATGTACCACTAAAAAGGAAGGCGAAATTCATGATAATTCCCATCAATGCTGCAAATGTTGTAAAAATCCCTAGAATAAGTGCTATTCCAACTAAAACTTCTCCCCACATCACTAAGTACGTAAACAAACCTGCATTTGGAATAGCTACACCTTCAAGAAAAGAGGCCCACCAAGCATGTACAGTTGGATTTTCACCAGTTGAATTGGCAATTGCTCCATGAAGGAAACCACCTGCATCAAAGGTACCACCAGTTACTTTTCCCCAGCCACTTGTAAGCCACTTATACCCCAAATATAACCTTATAACTAATAAGATACCTGCAGCCACTTTACTTTCTCTTAAGAATTTAACAAACATAAAAATAGGTCTCCTTTCGTTTTTTTAGTAACCGAGCTTTTGAAAATGTTACTTTTATAGCATGTGTACTACATTTTAATAAATACAGGTAAAATAAGCCTATAACAAGTAAATTTTGGTATTTTAAGAAGGCATTTTGGGTTTGCTGGCAAGTTGGGGACGGTTCTGATGCATCTATCCGAAATGAGGCAAAGCTCAAGTATTAACACCATGGAGGACATTTGAGGCGTTGGCTGGGCTTTGTTTGTCCTGTTTGATCCCCTAGCAGGGCACTTTGATTGGGATTTACTCTTGTTTTGTCCTATTGGATGTGCCAACAAGACAATTTGTTCAGGAGTTGCTCTTTTTTTGTCCTATTGGATGCACCAACAGAACAGTTCACTCGGGATTTACACCTGTTTTGTCCTATTGGATGCGCCAACAGAACAGTTCGCTCTGGATTGGCTCCTGTTTTGTCCTATTGGGTGCTGCCATAAGACAATTAGCTCGAGATTTGATCTTGTTTTGTCCTATTGGATGCTCCAACAAGACAGTTCGAGCGGGATTTACTCCTGTTTTGTCCTATTGGCTGCTCCAACAAGACAGTTCGAGCGGGATTTACTCCTGTTTTGTCCTATTGGCGCTCCAACAGAACAGTTCGCTCGGGGTTTGCTCCTGTTTTGTCCTATTGGGTGCTGCCATAAGACACTTAGCTCGAGATTTGATCTTGTTTTGTCCTATTGGATGACCCTACAGAACAGTTCGCTCTGGATTTTCTCCTGTTTTGTCCTATTGGGTGCTGCCATAAGACACTTAGCTCGAGATTTGATCTTGTTTTGTCCTATTGGATGCTCCAACAAGACAGTTCGAGCGGGATTTACTCCAGTTTTGTCCTATTGGATGCTCCAACAAGACAGTTCGAGCGGGATTTGCTCCTGTTTTGTCCTATTGGATACACCAACAGGACACTTCAATCTGGCTTTATTCTTATTTCATCCTTTAATATGCTAAAAAAACAATAAATTAAAACACAAAAAAGACCAGCCCCAAAAGGAACTGATCTTTTGTCTTGCCTAGCGACGTCCTACTCTCACAGGGGGAGTCCCCCAACTACCATCGGCGCTGAAGAGCTTAACTTCCGTGTTCGGTATGGGAAC
>NZ_JACYHA010000002.1 GCF_014837155.1 Litchfieldia stipae
CAGCCTCAATCTTGCGGACCAAATGGTCCGCAGGCACAAGTTGTTCTAAAGCTATCATTTCTATTTGGTCACGATTCATCTGTGTATTTTTAGTTAGCATTTCATTCACCCCAATAAATTTCTCTGTACCTTAATTATACAAAAAAGACTGCCAACAAATCCGAATTTATTCGAATTTGTCGACAGTCTGAGGCAAGTGTGATTCAACACTTGCCTTTTTACTAAACGAATTATAGTAACATAGAAATAAAAAATTCATAATGTAATTTCCTATTTTCTTTCCTCAACACTTAATACTGGAATATAGACATTTCCATCTTGTAAAAAGGATTTATGAAGATCTAAAGGTCGTGGTGGAGGACCACCAACGTTTATTCCGTATTCATCATATTCGCCGCCGTGACAAGGACAAAAAAATGCGATGCCATTTTCTTGTTTACTTTCTTCAGCTGTTTGAGCTGTACATCCAAGATGAGTGCATATTGGTGACATGATAAGCAATGAATCATCTTCTTTGTTTATATTTACATAAACAAATCCATCTCTTTCTTGTTTAACCCAGGCATCTTGAATGGTTACTTTATATGGCACTTTCTTAGGGAAGGGACCTTTTTTTAATTCAGTAACAGAACCTAAATTGGCCATCGCACTGGTATCAATCTTTTCGGTGTTACATGCTACTAAACCTAGTGGTAAAACTGAAATTGCCAAAAAACCTACTGTTCCTTTTACACTTCCCTTTAGAAACTCCCGGCGATTTATTTGATTATTCATAATATTCCTCCTTCCAAATAAATACTAAATTCAAAATATGAAGATTTGATGGATTTCAATCATAGATCTTGTGAACAAAAAGTGAATAAACTCACTATTATTTCCTTTCAAAATGATGTTGCTAACTATAGTTATAATTTATACAAATTTTCTCGACAAAAACTCCATTTTTGCAAATTAAGATAAAGGAAATCATCAGAAGTGATTATTTTAGATGATTAATAAAATGGATAAGGAAACGAGGAAAATAGAGATGAAACCGTTAGTTAGTATAGGTCCATTCACAATTTACTTTTTTGGTGTGATGATCGCCATAGGTGTGTTAGTCGCAATATTACTTTTTATGAAGTTAGCGAAACAGAAAGGACTAGACCATAAAGTATTGTTTGATGGTGTTTTTTATTCTTTAATAGGAGGAATTATCGGAGCTAGAATTATATATGTATTAATTTATAATCCTTCCTACTATATATCTAACCCAATTAACATCCTTTCCATTCACGAAGGTGGCCTATCGATTCATGGAGGTCTAGTAGGCGGGTTACTTGTTGGATATTTCTTTCTAAGGCATCACAAGATACCTATATGGAAAACGTTGGATGCTGTTGCTCCTGCACTAATATTAGCACAAGGAATTAGTAGGATTGGATGTGATGTGTTTGGAGGGCCAATCTCTAATGCGTTACCTTGGGGGATAGAGGTAAATGGGGAATATCTACACCCTGCTCAAGCATATGAATTTTTGTTAGATTATTTGTTGTTTGGCTATTTATTCCTCCGCTTGAAAAGACCTGCCTATACTGGTCAAATTTTTATTCATTATCTTATTGGATTTTTGATAATTCGTGCAATCGTAGAGTTTTCTAGACTAAATCCAATGGTCTTTGGTCCTTTTAGTGTAAGTCACATTATGAGCTTAATTGGTATCATCTTTGCGATTATCCTAATGATAGTCAGGAAGAAAGATAAATCAACACCTAAGGGAAATGTTATTAAAAAGAATGACTTTATGAAAACAGCCCTTGTTGTAATAGGGTTAATGATTCTTTCTTTAGTAATCTATTATTTGGTTCAATAATGAAGATGCCGTATGTTAGACTCCGAAAGAATTATTAATTGAAGAAGATATTAGAAATAATGAAGATTAAATATCAATCATGAAAAAGAATATTGCGTTAGGCATGTTTTGAAACAACCTATAAGTGACAATTCCACTGTAAGTTTTGGTAAAAGTCGCTGCCAGTTCTTTTTACCGCTGGAAGTTACTAATTTTACTTTAAACTGATTATATGAATATATTGTCACAATATTGACACTGTATATAGGGTGCAGGGGTATGGTATTATGAGTTATGAGGAGGTGTAACGAAATGATACCCAAAATAGAAAATAGTAAAACTTCTGAGGAAGGTTGTTGTTCCATTTCAAGCGAATTAAAAAGTCATCATTCCAGTAAAGTAAAACAGAACTTGGTTTCTAGATTGAATCGGATTGAAGGGCAAATTCGGGGCATAAAGAAATTAATCGAAAGGGATACTTACTGTGATGATGTCATTACTCAAATTTCAGCAAGTCAAGCAGCTTTAAATAGTGTTGCAAGAATTCTTCTAGAAGCTCATATGAAAGAATGTGTTGTCGAAAGACTTCAAGATGGTGATTTAGAAGTTTTAGATGAAGTCCTTGTAACGATCCATAAATTAATGAAAAAATAATAGGGAGGATGATTAGAGTGGAAAAAGTAACTCTTAATGTAGAAGGAATGTCTTGTGGTCATTGTGTAAAGGCAGTAGAAGGAAGCGTTGGAGATCTAAAAGGTGTTTCAAATGTAAAAGTGCATCTTGAGAATGGGACTGTCGATGTTGAATATAATTCTAATGAAGTGACTCTTGAGGTGATAAAAGAAACTATTGATGATCAAGGTTATGATGTTAAATAAGAGATGAGAGATAACGTGCTAACACATTAGCACGCTCTCTTTTACAAATTAATATACCCTAGACAGGTATATTTACATTAGCGTGGTTAAATTGTATTTATATAATCATTTTGATACGAAGATTTCAATAAAATAAGTGAAACTTTAGACCCTAACTGATGATTGGAGGATAATGTTAATGGCAGAACAAACAAATACGAGGGTTCGGTCAAATTCAAATGCAGGTGAGAATGTCTCATTGAGCATAACGGGTATGACTTGTGCTGCATGTGCTTCTCGAATTGAGAAAAATATTGGTAAAGTCCCTGGTGTCCAAAAAGCAAATGTTAATCTTGCTACAGAAAAAGCATCGGTAACGTATAATCCTGATGAGGCTTCTGTTGAAGAGATTATTGCAAAAATAAAAAAGACTGGGTACGGTGTTCAGGAAGAAAAAGTGAATTTTAACATTACTGGCATGACATGTGCAGCATGTGCAACACGTATTGAAAAAGTGTTAAACAAGGTTGATGGGGTAACAGATGCAGTCGTAAATTTAGCAACAGAGAAAGCAAATGTTGAGTTTATTCCGGGAAAAACCACAATCGATCAACTAATTGCTGCAATAAAAAAAGCCGGGTATGGAGCTAAATTAAGAGGTGAAGCGGATGGAGACTACGAACGAAGTGCACGAGAGCAAGCCTATAAAATTCAAAAAACAAAATTTACTGTCGGTGCATTGTTATCCATCTTTTTCTTAGTGCAAATGATTTCGGATTTTACAATGGAATATGGTAACGGTGGATTTTTCCATATGAGTCCATGGGTACAATTCTTACTAGCAACTCCTGTCCAGTTCTACGTGGGTGGTCATTATTATCGTGATGCTTACAATGCTGTACGTGGGGGTAGTGCAAATATGGCAGTACTCGTTGTACTTGGTACATCGGCAGCTTATTTTTATAGTTTAATCGTAACAATATTGGGAACGGGGCAATTTTTATATTATGAAGCCGCGGTAATCGTTATGACATTGATTGTTCTCGGGAAATTACTTGAAACAAGAGCAAAAGGACAAACATCAGAAGCGATTAAGAAATTGATGGGACTTCAAGCGAAAACGGCTCGTGTCATAAGAGGTGGTGAGGAAATCGACATACCACTTGAAGATGTACAAGTGGGAGACGTACTATTTGTTCGAGCAGGTGAAAAAGTTCCAGTTGATGGAGAAATAATCGATGGAAGTACAACCGTTGATGAGTCGATGTTAACGGGTGAGAGTATGCCTGTAAGCAAGAAAATTGGTGACACCGTAATTGGTGCGACTGTTAATAAACATGGTGCTTTCAAATTTAAAGCAAAAAAAGTTGGGAAAGATACAGCTCTTTCTCAAATCATCAAGCTTGTAGAAGAAGCCCAAGGCTCGAAGGCACCGATCCAGCATCTAGTAGATAAAATCTCTGGAATCTTTGTTCCAATTGTCATTGTTATTGCATTATTTACGTTTGCCATCACTTACTTCTTGGTAGGATTTATACCTGCCTTAGTAAGTACTATCGCTGTATTGGTAATTGCATGCCCTTGTGCATTAGGATTGGCAACTCCGACAGCTGTTATGGTTGGTACAGGTAAAGGTGCTGAATATGGACTTCTTATTAAAGGAGCAGAGCATCTTCAAAAGTCTCAACGTGTAACAACAGTAGTCTTGGATAAGACAGGCACAATTACAAAAGGTGAACCAGATGTGACTGATATCGTCACGTACGGCAACTTCTCAGAGGATGATTTATTGCAGATGGCTGCATCAGCTGAAAAAGGGTCAGAGCATCCTCTTGGAGAAGCTATCGTCAATAAAGCAAAAGAAAAAGGACTTCAGCTTCAGGATAGCGAAAATTTCCATGCCATACCAGGACATGGAATTGAAGTGAAAATTAATAATAAATTGGTGTTAATTGGTAACAAAAAGTTAATGATTAAAAACAATGTAGAAATAACGAACGCTCTTAGTCGGATGGAGAAACTTGAAGGCGAAGGGAAAACGGCTATGCTTATGGCTGTTGACGGAAGTCTCGCAGCAATCATTGCTGTAGCAGATACTGTTAAAGAAACATCGTCTGAAGCGATTAGAGTAATGAAGCAGATGGGAATTGAAGTGATTATGATTACTGGTGACAATCAGCTCACAGCAAAAGCAATAGCTAAACAAGTGGGGGTAGATCAAGTCCTTGCAGAGGTTCTCCCGGAAGATAAATCAGCTGAGGTAGAAATACTAAAACAGAAAGGTAAAGTGGTTGCGATGGTTGGAGATGGTATCAATGATGCCCCTGCTCTTGCTGCTGCTGATGTTGGGATTGCAATTGGTACAGGAACCGATGTAGCGATGGAGGCAGCCGATATTACCTTAATGCGTGGAGATTTAATGGGAATCGTTGATATCATCAGTCTCTCCAAAGCTACTATGAGGAAGATCCGGCAAAATCTATTTTGGGCGTTTGCTTATAATGTCATTCTTATTCCAGTTGCTGCAATCGGTCTTTTAAACCCAATCCTTGCTGGTGGAGCAATGGCATTTAGTTCTGTCTCGGTTGTTGGAAATACATTATTCCTTCGTAATTGGAAACCAGTTCGATAAGTGGAAATTGAATAATAACACCAGTTGTTAAAAACTGGTGTTAATTTTTTTATATAAGGCTCTTTTCTGGAATATTTATGGTATTAAGCTGATGCAAGAGTAAGAAATGTGCTCAAGGCATACATTGAAAATAAACCGAAAAAAATACCTTACCAATACGATCAATGAGCGTTCTACTACATAAGAAAAGCAGTTTGCAAAAATAACCTTATAAAAATATTCACAAGAAATTAATCATTTATTCACCCTTTCTGCACAATTACTTGAGAAAGTAATCATAAGGAATGGGGGGAGAAAAGTGAAAAAGTCAACATTCATTATCTTTGGAATCATCATGTTAACTATTGTAATATTGGGAGGATGTATGATTAATCGCTATATGTTGTATGAATATAGATATGATGGAATCGATACTAATCTCAATATGCATAATCAAGATGTAGAAGGACTACCCCTGTTTTCTGATAAAAATATAACGTGGGGCAGAAATAGTTAGTCATTATCGTGATAGACTTTAGGAGAGAAATGGGAAGTAAATAATAGGAGAAATGAATGCATGAATAAACTTTCGGTTAAGCTCGGTTTGTTATTTTTCATTTTTTTAGTGATTATCGAATTAATCCTATTTTATTTTTTATATTCAGGTTTAGTGAATAATCGTGTTGAAGAAGAATTGGCAGAACTACAAGCGAGGGGAAATAGTCATCGCAATATCCTGCAAAAGCATTTTGATAAACCAACGATTAATCATGTCGCCTTAATGGAAACAGAAGCTGTTACTGATGTTGTCATAATGTCGCATGAAGGTGCAATCCTTGCAGCTTCTAATGAATTAACACCTGAAATGCAGGATTTGCTACAAACTGAGAAATCATCAATTCCAACAGAAGGTAAAATTGTAGAAGGCCGGTGGAAAACAGAATTAACGATCTCTTCGGTTAGTCCAGTCATGATCGATAATAAACTAGTCGGACATGTATTTATGTTTAAAGATACAATTTATATTCAAAAAATGATCTTGCAATTAAAGAAACATTTTATCCTTGTAGGGGCATTGGCGTTTGTAGTAACAATTATCACCATTTTCTTTCTTACAAGGGCGATTACCCTCCCATTAATAAAAATGAAGCAAGCAACAAAATCACTTAGTAAAGGTGATTTTTCAGTATCTCTTACTGAAATTACAAGTAATGATGAGCTTGGTGAACTATCACGAAGTATCCAAAAGTTAGCTGAGGATCTCCATCATTTAAAAGAAGAACGGAATGAATTTTTAGCAAGTATTTCACATGAATTACGGACCCCTTTAACCTATGTAAAAGGATATGCTGATTTAGCTAAAAAAGAAGGGTTGTCTGAGAAAGAGCGCAATAAATATTTAGCGATAATTGTTGAAGAAGCAAGCCATATTTCAAGACTTGTTAAAGATTTGTTTGAATTAGCAAAAATCGATCAGCATAGCTTTGTTATTCATCAAGAAATGGTTAACGTAAACCAATTTCTAACTAATTTGGTAATGAAAATGAGACCTGCTTTTTCTGAAAAAGGAATTGGGTTGCAGTATGATCCAGTAAAGGATCTACAAATTTCAGTAGACCCAAATCGGTTTGAGCAAGTACTTATCAATTTATTAGATAATGCCTTAAAATATTCAAATTCAAAAGATGTTGTAGAAATTAGAGTATCTAGTAATGAGGAAAATATATTTATAACAGTTATAGACTCCGGTGAAGGTATCCCACCTAAAGATTTACCATATATTTTTGACCGACTTTACAGGGTTGATAAATCAAGAGCGAGAAAAAGTGGTGGCGCTGGATTAGGATTAGCCATCGTAAAAGAAATAGTGGAGGCACATGGAGGAGTCGTGACCGCAAAGAGTGAACTTGGGAAAGGAACGACGATTACAATCCAATTAAGGAGGACATAAGGATATGAAAAAAATCTTATTGATAGATGATGAAGAAAGGATGATTGATCTTTTATCACTTTATTTAATGCCAAAAGGGTATAAGTGTTATAAAACGTATTCAGGGAAAGAAGCAATTACCTTTATAGAAAATGAACAGGTTGACCTTGTTTTATTGGATATTATGATGCCAGAAATGGACGGATGGACAACCTGTAAAAAGATACGTGAATTTTCTAATGTTCCAATTATCATGTTAACTGCGCGTGAACAAAAAAGCGATATTGTCAAGGGATTAACGATAGGGGCGGATGACTATATTACGAAGCCATTTGATGAAAATGAACTTATTGCCAGAATCGAAACTATTTTTAGAAGGACGAAGCATGCTTCTATCGTGGAATTTAAACAATTGAAATGGGATGAAAATCAAAGAGAAGTGACCTATAAAGAAACGAAGCTATCTTTAACACCTAAGGAATTTTTATTAATCGGTTTACTACTTAACAATCGGAACAGAGTCTATTCTCGTGAACAGTTAATCGAACAGATTTGGGGGTATGACACAAATACAGAGGTTCGGACGATTGATTCTCATATTAGGAATATAAGAGATAAACTGCGTCAAGTTGACTTTCCGATTGATGACCATCTACAGTCGGTATGGGGAGTAGGTTATAAATGGATTGACTAATCTATACCATTAAAGGTGGTCGTTATATTGAAAGCCTTTTTCAGCATGATCAAACAGTGGGATATAGTTATTATTGTAGTTCTTGTTTCCCTTTCTTTTCTGCCAGTTTTTATTTTTAGTTATGTTCAAGCAGGGAAAATAACGGAAAATTCAATGAATGTTGCAGTTATTTCGGCTCGAAATCAAGAAATTGAGCGAATAACACTTACTGGAAATACAGGGAATCAATTTTTGAACATACCTGAAATAGAATGTGATCTAAATGCAGTTGAGATTACGAATGAGCAGATTCGAGTAAAGCGTTCTACATGTCCTGAACAAATTTGTGTCAGACGTGGATATATTAATAAACCGGGACAGACAATTGTCTGTATTCCACATAAGGTTATAATCGAAATCGAAACAGATGAAGGAGTGACTGATGAATTGATTATCAGCTCATAAATAAAGCCTTAAAAGAATAAAAGCTATTACTCAAGAATGTGAAAATTTGTACACAATTTCTCGATAAAAAATCCTTATTTTTAATTCAAACTAAAGAAAAAAAGAAGGTGTGATTACAATGGAATGGTTTTCATTATTACTTTTGTTGTTATGTCCGTTAATGATGATTTTCTGTATGAAGGGACATTTAGGTGGACATAAGCATAGTCATAGAAACGACTCCCACCAAAATCATGATTCTCATTTACCAAATGGTGTCTTATCAAAAGTGAAGAATCTAGAAATGGAGAATGAAAAGCTTCGGAAGGAGATAAATGAACTGACAACACTGGTGAAAAAACAATTTTAAAATATGTAGGTAAGATTATGGGAAAGAGAGGAGGGAGCCTGGCATGATTTGAGCCAGGCTTTTCTTTGTTTTGTAAGGCACTTTTCTGAAAGATTGTTGCTATTAGGGTACCTTTTATTAAGACTGTATTTTGAATCAAACAAAATAAAGGATAGTTTCGGAAGAAAAGATGCCACTATACATGGTTTAATACTGATTTCTATGTACGCTTAAAGCAACAAAGTTTGTGAAAACAGCCTTTTGTAAAGTTGAAAACAACATATACATCTCAGTCTGTTTGTACCCAATAAGTAGAATTCATAATTAATGCCTAACCAAGTAATAGCAAATTAATAAATAATCTACCAATATAATTAGATATAATATTTACGTCTCTGTTCACAAAACTTCCTTTTTATATCAACGATATCTGCACATATTTTTGTAATGATAGTATCCAACGAGGAGGTGTGTAAAATGAAAAAGGTAGTTTTGTATTTTGGGGCTGTTGTCATGTTGTTCGTGGCCATTTTCGTCATTAATAATAATAATGGTAAAGAAACTGAGTCGCAAACACTAGCAAGTAATCAGGATTTTGTTGGAGATGAAAATTACAATATTGAAGAAGACTTAGACGTGCCTAAAGTAATCTTTGTTTATTCAGATCCGACACCGCATCACCCACAGGGTTGAGGAACTTGTGAAGCTCAGAAGCCCGTGATGGCTTCTTTAAAAGAGAAATATGGAGAAAAAGTAAAATTCTATTTTGTTGAATATAATCGGGAAGATGCAATTCCGGTTATCGAGAAGTTTAACATTCAATCACACCCAGAAACATTTATTTTGGATGAAAATGATGAGCTAATTTTCAGGATGGAAGGTCTTACTAAGAGTGAAAAGCAACTAGGAAAAGAAATAGAGAAAGCTTTAGGAAATTAATCTTTTTAGATTACAGGTGATTGATCAGTATCAGTCACCTCGTTTATTATGTAAAAAAATAAAAAGGATTGAGGACCAATCCTTTTTATTTCTAAATCTATCTATTTTTTCTTAATGCTAGATTTACAGAAGCATACACCACGATTCCAATCACGACTAGGTTTAGTATCCACCCTAGAAGTCCATAACCCACCATGCTAACGCCATGTACACCCATCATTTAGGAATCACCTCATATTTAAAGACTATTCATAATGTTTTCTGAATTTCCATTTTGCATCATGCCACCTTCTCCATGGCAAGTGTCGTACATTTCTTTTAATTCTTTTGTTGATAAATCAGGATGCATTTCTTCCATATAAGGCTTCATTTGTCCGAAGTTTAGTAGTCCCTCCCCGTTTCCGTTAGCCTGAGCATAAGTAAATGTTCCTGCTCCTAAGATAAATGCTGCACTTAAAATACCTATCACTGCTTTTTTCATTTCTAACATCTCCTTTCATGATTTTATCTTACCTCTCAGGAATGAAGAACTTGTGGAGAACTTATGTGGAATTTATGAAGATTTCCTTTTCCATTCTTCAATAATTATAAGATACAAATCTTTAACAACAACCCCACATAAATTAATCCATATTGACTTAGTATCAACTAATTATATGGTTAAGGCTGTTGCAGGAGAAACGATATAATATTGAATTCATTGCAAATAACCCTGGAATATGGCCATTGAATGGTACAAAGCCATTCCATAAAACAAATAATGGCGTTTCACCTGGTGGAATGCTTACGCGCCTAAAATACCTTTGAATACATGAAGGAGCCAGTTATTATTAGTAAAATAGCAATAAGGCAACGGTTCTACGTTGTCTTTTTTTGCTGTTGTATGTGTTCAGCGTTATTTTCTAAGTAGTCATATAGACTTACGTTTTTTTATCCCAACTAAACTCCACAATACATTACCTTTGTAATCTACTTATAGTGTAACCCATTTTTTCTATTCATCTTCACAATTTCTACACATTTATATGGTAGTATAATTGATTGTGAATAGTGGGTTATTGTAGTTTAGTAGAGACGAATGATATAGAGAAGACTAGGAGTGGTGTAACATGTATCAACTTTTATCCAAGATAAGTAATATACTGAGTGAGCCATTTATGAATATGTTCTACACTGTAGATGGCTTACCAATGCTTGCGGCATTGTTGCTAGGTCTTGTCGGTTCATTGGTTCCGTGTCAGCTTACTGGCAATCTTGGAGCAATTACCATTTATGGAAACAGTTCAATTCAGAAAAAGCTTGCCTGGGTTGAGGTCGGTTTCTTTATCATAGGGAAGATTGTTGTATTTTCAGGGTTAGGTTTTTTAGTTTGGTTATTGGGACAAGAATTCCGTGCAAATTTAACATTACTGTTTCCATGGGTGCGTAAAATGGTTGGTCCAATTTTAATTTTAATTGGATTCTATTTAATGGGTTACTTTAAAATGAGATGGACTATTAAGTTAGGAGAAATACCTGACAGATTCATAAAAAAAGGGAAATTAGGCGCTTTTTTATTAGGGTTTAGCTTTTCATTAGGCTTTTGTCCAACAATGTTTGTTTTGTTTTTTGTAACATTAATTCCTTTAGTCTTATCCACATCTTATGGCGCAATTCTACCAAGTGTATTTGCAATTGGGACCTCTATACCACTAATTATCGCCATTTTTCTAATCTGGTATTTTGACTTAGGGAGTATCTTTTTAAAGAAAAGTCGAAATGTAGGAACGATTGTTCAAAAAAGTGCAGGTTCGTTTATGGTAGTGATTGGGGTGCTAGATACAATAACCTATTGGGGATAAATAACGATAATTCAATCATAAAAATAGAAACTTTAGGAGTGACTTCACAATGAAAAAACTAATTATCTTAATCAGTACAACTTTCTTATTATTCGGCTTTGCTGCATGCGGTCAGGTTGAGAATAGTGAGCAAGATCTATCAAATCAAGGAACAGGACAACCGGATCTAGAAAGTAAAAAAATGAATGAAGAAATAGAACCAACTGATAAAGAAACTGAGCAAACAAGTGAAGATGGCGAACAGATCAATCAAGACTTGTCTCAATCTACTTCTAATATTGAAGAAGATCCTTATTTCGAGTCCTTTGAGGGTTCTATTGATCATGTTCATGGATTAGGCTACGCTGGCAATCAAAATGCAATCTTTTTTGCAGCACATGATGGTTTGAAAATATTTACTAATGGTAAGTGGTATAAAACAAAAGCAGAAAATAATGATTATATGGGTTTTAATGCAGTAGAGAAAGGTTTCTTTTCTAGTGGTCATCCTGGTAAAGACTCAAGTCTCCCTAACCCATTTGGTGTTATGAGAAGCACAGATAATGGACAAACACTTGAAACTCTTGGATTGTTAGGTGAAACCGACTTTCATCTAATGGGAGTAGGTTATGAAACGAATTCAATTTATGCAATTCCACCAAATAATAATTCTGAAATGGAGGCGGGTGGATTATATGTTAGTGAAGATGATGCTAAATCTTGGAGAAAAGTAAAAGCTGAAAATCTAGGGGAAAACCTATTTCATCTAGCAGTACATCCAACAAAAGCAGAGATCGTTGCTGCAGCAGGGGAAGATGGAATTTATTTATCAGAGGATCGTGGAGAAACGTTTGAATTACTAACAAATGGATTCCAGGGTACAACGGTTTATTTTAGCGACGATGATCTTTGGTATGGTGGATTTAATGGAAAGGCAATATTAATGAAGAAATCAATTCTTGATGGCAGTGAAAAGGAAATCCCTTTACCAAAATTGGAACAGGATGCAGTCATGTATATGGCCCAAAATCCCAACAATGAAAATGAATTAGTCTTTGTTAGTTTTAATGGGGATATTTATAAATCAACTGACGATGCAAAAACGTGGACAACAATTGTGAAAAATGGAGTGATTCAATAGCTCATAAACCAAAACAAGGGATTAACATGGTTTCCTTGCTCTATATCGAGCTGTTCGTTACACGTCTAATGCTTTAATGGTATTTTATTCTGCTAATTAAAAAATCCCTTCATGATTAAATTATCAAGAGGGGTTATATAAAATAAGTAACTATGGAGCGTTTTTAAAATAAAAAATGAAAACACAGAGAACATCCTTCTAGGGTTTTCTGTGTTTTTCATTGTTAATGTAATAATTACATAGAAGCCATTTTTCTGCATTCTTCTGCACACATACGGCAAATATCCGCACACTTTTGGCAGTGATCATCCTTAAACATTGCACACTCTTCTGCACATTTTTCACAAATTTTCGCACATAATTCACAATGGTCTTTAGAAAATTGTCCATTCATTGACATCATTGAAACAGACATTTGGCACATCATTGCACACTCTACTAGTATGCTTACACAGTTTTTTCTTGCACTTAAATCTGGTTCATTTAGACATGCATTAAAGCATTCATAACATGCTTGCGCACACTTTGTACAAGCATCAATACACGCTTGAAATTGATCATTGACATTTGCAACTACACCCATATTTAAACCTCCTAATAAGATTTATTAAACAAAAATATTATTTGAACTACAAACGAAATTATTCAAGGTTACACATAATAATTTAATAATACGGGGAGATTTTATACGAGAGCAATAAAACAATGTAGTCATTTTCAGTGTCCATCTGTTATTAACTTATTATGAGGTGTGATATATGGTATTAAAGAGATTCAAGCAGCTTGACCGCTCTTTACTCATCCTGCTTATCGGAGTTTTGTTGACACATATTGGTACTTATATGGTTTTGCCAATGTTACCTATAATTTTGAAAACAGATGCTGGATTGAGCGTTGTACAAATAGGAACCATTCTTGCGAGTATTGCTATAGCTTTTCAAATTGGTAGCGTTGTAGGAGGGTTTTTGGCTGACCGAATTGGACGCAGATTTATCATTGCGTTGGGGGCTTTCATAACGGCAATTGGAATATCTGGCTTTGGTTTTATAGAAGGATATTTTTTGCTTGTTTTGATGGCGATTACAATGGGGATTGGGACTGGTTTAAATGCGCCCTCTACTAAAGCATCGATAGCGGCTCTGTCATCAAAGGATAATCAAACTACAGCTTTTTCGTTGAGAGGTATTGCAGCAAATATAGGTACAGCTATTGCTGGATTAGTTGTATTCTTTTTAGTAACAGGTGCTTCGAATCTCATTTTTTGGATAGCCGGAATCATCTATTTAATCGTTGCCATAAAAAGTTGGATTTTGCTCCCGAAAAATTGTGGAGATGCTCCTTGTCCTACCATCCCTGCAGGTGCTTATAAGGAAGTTTTTAAAAATAAACCATTTATCGTATTTAGTATTGCAAGTATCTTCATATGGGCACTATACGCCCAATTATCACTTGCATTACCCCTTAGAGCAACAGTTGTTCTTTCGGAGCCAAAGAATGTAGCATTAATATGGACCATCAATAGTGTGATTGTAATTTTAGCTCAAAGCTTTATTACTAAAAGAATAATTGAACGAGTTCAACCACTTTCCGCCCTTGGTGCAGGAGTATTATTTATTGCAGCAGGTATAGCATCCCTTTATTTTTCCCAATCATTTTTTCACTTAGCTATAAGTGCCGCTATTTTCGTAATTGGAGAGATGTTGATATTACCAACAATAGACAGTACCATTTCTCAACTTTCGAAAGCTGAATTGATTGGTCTCTTTTTCGCCCTTTCGAATGTGGTGTCAGGTTTAGGGGAAGCAGGAGGTAAATCAATAGGAGGCGGATTGTTGGAATCAGGAGGAAAACTTCCGTGGTTTATTTTTGGTGGGACTGGAATCATCTTATTCATAATGATCATGCTGTTAAAAAAATGGGAACCACTTAAAACATCTTTAGAGAGATCTGCAAGAAAAGAGAATAAGCCGAAACATGCGCCTAGCATGCCAGTAGAACCACCTCAGCATCGAACCCATCCATTATCCAGTTGGGAGCAAGAAATTTTCTTTCGTAAAAAAAACTAGAACTGAATAAGGAGCGATTGCATTGCAAAATCATTCTGAGCATTCCAATCACCATCAACAACATCAAGGTCATAATATGAACAAGTTTGAGAGTGAAGTAGAGGTATCGGTTTCATATGAGGATAAATATTTAAGAATTAAATTGAAGGATACGGAGGGGAATATTCCTTTACTTGAAGAAACACATGAAAAAATGATGCATTTGATAGTTGTTAGTAATGACTTAAAAGAATTTTATCATCTCCATCCGACACAAGAAGGTAATGAGTTTCATACTGATATTTCTTTGTCCTATTCTTCTTATACAGCCTTTGTAGATATAAACCCAAAAGGGAAAAATTATGTTATTAAACCAATACGATTAGAGATAAACAAAAATTCATCCCCTTTTATGGGTCTAGCAAAACCACTAGAAAAAGATCAAAACCTAATAAAGGAAATAGGTGGGAAGACAGTAGAACTAATAACTGATCCACTTAAAGTAGATGAAGAGGTCACGTTAGAATTCACCATTTCTAATGGAACACCCGAACCCTATTTAGGTGCACTAGGTCACGTTGTAATTATTGATCAAGCTGTAGAGCAATTTATTCATGTGCATCCCGTTTCAGTTCATGATACAATTTTTAATACTCAATTTGAAAAGTCCGGCTTATATAAATTGTGGGCCGAATTTAGATTCGGTATTCATGTACATGCTTATCCTTTCGTTTTTGAAGTAAAATAATCTTCATTTACTCATCCCAAGGTCTTTGTCGCTTAGTGGACAAAGGGGCATTGATCTAAAATGTAATGTACCCAAATGTTGACACGAAACAAAGTCATCTGCTTCACAGTACAACGATACTTGTAACTAAATAACGACAATGAGGCGGACGATTACATAAAAGGTGATCGTCTTTATTATTTAATCTATATTGTGAACTATGAAGGGAAGAAGGATAATAAATAAAGATAAAATAAGATAGTTAGGGAAAGGAGTTGGGGGATATACATGATTTCTAGAGAAGATGCACTTTATTATGTAGAAATGTTGGGAAATGAAAGGATACATAAAACTAAGCGATACTATAAGTTATTAAATGATAGAGAATCTTTTGATTATAAGAGGATTATCAATGTCTATCTTGAACATAAAAATTATTTATCGGAGAGAGAAAAATTTGTCTTGGTTTCTATTTATGGGGTTAAAGAAAAACCTATGAAACTAAGAGAAGTAGGTGCTATGTTAGAACTTACACCTGAAAGAATAAGAGAACTAATACAAAAAGGTGAAAGGAGAATAACAACGATATTACTTAGTAAATATAAGATTGATAAAAAGTGCATTAATAATACAAAGATTATAAAAGATAGATAACCGTTAATTCGAAAGAACAAGGTGGCAATGGAGAAAACAGTTTTTGTGGGAGTAAGTGCCGGAGCAGTAATTTTGAGTCCAAATATTGAAGTGGTTAATCATTTTACCCCTGAGATGAATAAAGTCGAAATGGATAACTTAACGGCATTAGAGATAACAGAAAAAGCTGGGCAGTTTAACGTAGCCTCAGGTTTATTGTGGAGTGAGAGTGTAAAGGAATACACCTAAACAAACGGGTAGAGAATGATTAACAAGGGTATTCACCTTTCTTTATTTTTTGAAATTCTATGTTTGGAACAACCATATAGAAGTACGAGGTAGTAATGAACAGTTTATAGTAGAATCTAAGGAGCTGTCGGCTTAAACAAATTACAGAGAAAAGTCTTCACCTTCAACTTAAATAATAATTAATACCAATTCTTTTAAACTGATGATTTATCTTATCGGTATAATATGATATATGTTTTAAATTTAAATTGTCTCAAGATGATAAATTGGAACCATAGCTATTCTGTCCCCTTATATTTTTTAATAGGTGTATTTGTGAAGTGGTTTGTCAATAAGATTAAGAAAACCGAAAATATTTATTTAGAAACTACAAATGCACAAATTAAATAATGGTATTCTTATCTATTAAAACCTCGATTGTTTGATTAAAGAAGCAGATTATGAAGTATTGTACTAATAATAAAAGGGGATCTAACACAATAAGGAAAAAAATAATGAGCCTAAAATATGCAAGTTTTTATGCACTACTTGCGTATTTTGGCTTATTTTACATTTATAAAGGATACTGCCATTAACAGCATTTTTAATTGCAAAATATATTGTTTTGTCAATTAGGCAGTTCTTATCAAGAAAATTAAATCAAAAAAAATTAAAACTAGATTTTTTCGAGTAATTTCACCCATTAATTTTCGGGAGAAATTACTACAACTTAAGTACTCATAAGATTATTATTTTTTAACCATAAATATAACCTTATACAATGGTGGGAATTCTGAATCTGTCGTAAGAGCTGGTCTACTTGGACTTCCTCTTGTGCTTGCTATCATTGGTGGTAGTCCGATTCAATTTGCTCCATTAGTTGAGTTATATAAGAAGGCAGCAAAGCATGCTGGTCATGATCCATCTAAGTTACCAGTTGCTTCTCATTCACATGGCTTTATTGCTGAAGAGACTCAGTTGGCTGCTGATAAATTTTTCCCTTCTACGCAACAAGCTATGAACAAAATCGGAAGGGAAAGAGGATGGGGACATTATGATCGCACAAGCTTTGATACTGCGAGGAGCTTTGACGGGGCATTATATGTTGGTGATCCAACCACTGTAGCAGAGAAAATCATTCATCTACGTAAGAATGTGGGAATCACTAGATTTATGCTTCATGTACCGGTTGGAACCATGCCACATGGAGATGTTATGCGAGCAATAGAACTATTAGGAACTGAAGTTGCACCTCGTGTCAGAGCTGAAATTTCTAAATGGGAAATGGATCAAGCAGGAAATTAGGACAACCTAAAGTCTTAGAATTTTTAAATGATGGGTATTTATGGTACTCTATAAATTGATAGTACTTCATGTTATTAATAAATGAAATGATAGAGGAAAAGGAGAAATGTTTACATGAATTATGTAACTTTAAACAACGGTTTAAAAATGCCACAACTTGGATTTGGTGTATGGCAAGTAGCTGATGATCAAGCTACAGCTGCTGTTGCAAAAGCACTAGAAGTAGGCTATACATCGATTGACACTGCGATGATTTATAGAAATGAAGTTGGTGTTGGTAAAGCAATTAAAGAATCATCTGTTCCTCGTGAAGAATTATTTATTACAACAAAAGTATGGAATAGTGATCAAGGGTATGAAAATACTCTACGTGCATTTGATGAAAGCTTAGAAAGATTAGGGCTTGACTATGTTGATTTATATTTAGTACATTGGCCAACTCCACAATTCGATCAGTATGTTGATACATATAAAGCACTAGAAAAGCTCTACAAAGATGGCAAAGTAAAAGCAATTGGTGTATGTAATTTTGAAATTGAGCATTTAGAGAGAATTCTAAATGAATGTGAAGTAAAGCCAGTCCTAAATCAAATTGAATGTCATCCATACCTTGCGCAAAATGAATTAAAACAGTTTTGTGCAAAACATGATATTTTCGTTGAAGCATGGAGCCCATTAGATCAGGGTGGAGAAGTATTGGCAGACGAAACGGTTAAAAAGATCGCTGTTGCTCACGAGAAAACACCAGCACAAGTTGTGTTACGCTGGCATTTACAAAACAACACAATCGTTATTCCAAAATCAGTAACACCGTCAAGAATCGAAGAGAACTTTAATGTGTTTGACTTTGAGCTTAACGCAGAAGAAATGGAACAAATTAATCAATTAAACATCAATAGACGCAAAGGTTCACATCCAAACGATATGAACGTTCGATAATAACTAAATCAATTGATAAAACCCACTTTCGCTTAAGTGGGTTTTTGTGTGTATTCAAATAGGATAACAATAAAATTTCCATGTCTATGAAAGTATTGAAAAATATGGTAATCTCAAGATGGTTGATAGATTAATGATTTTATATCTCAGGAAGATAAGATGAAATTATTTGGAACAGTTATAACAGTTATTGTCTTTGGTTTTATTGGCTTTTTTGTAATAATCATACTTTCTTTAATCCGAGATGCAGAGTTTTATGTCATATTTGTTCCAATTTTTACGATAGGACTTATCATCAATAGCATACTTGCAATCTATGGGAAAATAAGAAAGAAATTAATAAAAAATAGTATCATTCTCTTTTATTGTTTAATGTTAGTTACCCTGATTGCTTTTGAAGGGTATCAATCTTATGAAAAGAGTCTTGAGGTCGTAAGTACACAGGATGTTGATTTATCTGAGTATATTCCGTTTACTGAAAACACCAAAACAGTTTCCTTAGAAGAGTCCACAACGTATCAAATTAATGATCAACTTCCTATATTAGATTGAGCGACGGCATTATATCCCGTTAATTAATGTAGAATGATATCCGTAACTTTTCTTATGAATATGCGTCTAATCCATAAAGGACAGATATTTATTAAGTGAGGAGGTGCATCAATGGTGAAAAAATATTCAATGGTAGGAATGATCATACTCGTTCCATTACTAGTCATCATTTTTTACTATTCACAAACAACAACTGTGTCGATAGGCAATATTGATGCTGAAGAAACGCTGAGACTCGATCCAGATGCAGATATTTTTCAATATAATGGAGTGATCTACAAGACCAATATAGATTGGGTAGATGAGTTAATGTTGTCAAAAGACGAACAACTTGCTGAGATTAAAACAAAAAATGAAATAAACACAGAATTTATTGATGAGATGTCGAACAAACTCCCAGTGGGTGCTAAGATTTTCTCCGTTAAAGAGAGAGGAGATATATTAATAGTCGAATTCGGTGATGAGCTTTTGAAGTATCTTGCACTTGTTGAGGGATAATTTTATGAAGAGGTGATGAACATAAAAAACTTTAGTAAAATATTTACTCTTTTAGTTCTGACTATGTTTCTTGTAAGTTGCTCAAATATGAAGGTTAAAGGATATATCATCGAGCTTACTGAGCAATCGATCTTAGTTGCTACAAATATAACTGAAGAGCAATTTAATGAAGTGAAGGACATGTCTTCAAGTGAAATCCTAACGCAAAATCTTCGACTCATTTCAATACGGTTGAGTGATACTGCAAGCTTCAGAAAAGGAGACAAAGTAGAAGTTTCAATTGACGGAGAAATAGCAGAGAGCTACCCAGAGCAGGCTAAAGCAAAAAAAATCAAACTGATCAAGGGAAAATAAAGACCTACACATAAAGAATTGAGGAGTTTTCAATCCTTTAATAAATTGAAAACTCCTTCCACATACACATACAAATAAAGAATTCCATTCCAAAGAAAATACCCCAAAATAATTAGTATATATTTTATACTGTTCTTCATATTAATAGCTTGACTAAGAAAATAAAAAATATTCATTAGAATCTCCATAGATGTTGATATTCACCTCGAAAATCCCTATTTTAGTAGGTTTTCCTAATTATTTATTAATTTACAAAAAACGACAATACAAAAGAAAAACAATAAAAAGGCAAAAAAACAAAAACAAACAAGTTTGAAGATGTTGATTTTCATAAAATATCCTTATTTTTTGTCTTTTATTATGTTGACTTCGTTTATTGATACCCTTACAATAGCATTAAGAGTTGTGAAAGCGTTAACCGAAAATGAATCTTTGAAATTGCTTTCGAGGGTAAAAAGTTTACTAAAAAAACACAACAAGATTTTTTCGCTATAATTAATTGGAGGGTCTGACATGATTACGAATGAAACATTTATTGAAAGAAAAGAAGTAATAAATTACATTAATTTACTAATGGATAATCTTTCCCAAATAAAAGATAATACAGGTGAGTTCTTATTAAACTTTGATGGTTTAGTAGTAGATGATAAAAGCTGGAATGTTTGGAACTGGCCTCAAGGTGTTGGCCTTTATGGAATCTATAAATATTGGAGACTTACAAACGATCAAAAAGCATTAACAATTATTACAGATTGGTTTAATGCTAGATTCGAAGAAGGTGTACCACCAAAAAATGTTAATACAATGGCACCATTTTTAACACTTGCTTATCTTTATGAAGACACAAAAGATAAGACATTCATTCCATATTTAGAGGACTGGGCAGAATGGGTAATGTATGATATGCCTCGTACGAAGGAAGACGGTTTACAGCATATGACATACGGTCCAGAAAATAAAAATCAATTATGGGATGACACCCTAATGATGACTGTCTTACCATTAGCTAAAATCGGTGTTCTATTAAATAAGCCTGAATATATCGAAGAAGCTAAGAAACAATTTTTAATTCACATTAAATACTTATCTGATAGAAAAACTGGATTATGGTTCCATGGTTGGACATTTGAAGAGAACCATAATTATGCTGAAGCTCTATGGGCAAGAGGAAATTGCTGGATCACAATTGCTATTCCAGAAATCATCGAAATCCTTGATTTAAAGAAGGGTGATTTCTTCAGAGAATTCCTAATCGATACTTTAAATAGACAAGTTGAAGCGTTAGCTAAGTATCAACATGAAAGCGGTCTATGGCACACATTAATTAATGACAAGACTTCATACTTGGAAGCTTCAGCTACAGCTGGATTTGCATATGGCATGTTGAAATCAGTTCATAAACGTTATATCAGTCAAGATTATAAAGTAGTAGCACATAAAGCAATCCAAGGTCTAGTAAATGAAATTGGAGAAGATGGTGCAGTTCAAAAGGTTTCAGTTGGAACTGGAATGGGTGACAGTCTTGAATTCTATAAAGAAATTAAAATCACAACAATGCCTTATGGTCAATCACTTGCAGTATTAAGTTTATCTGAATTTTTACATTCATATATTTAATTGAATGATTAGCAGAATTTAAACACCTTAGGTAATAGACTAGAAAGGGATCTAATGACGGATTCCCTTTCTAGAAATATATAAACAATATGTTCCTTGTTTTATGGGAACGATTACAGATACAAGATACTATTATGAAATCGTTCTCAAATATTTCTTTACCTTGTGGTGAAAGCGTTACCATTAATTTTTGCCTATATATGAAAACGTTCACACATCTGTAATATTACGAAGCTAGAACTATATTTTTGGAGGAAACTGATATGAAAAAGAACATTTTGGTATTTGTACTATGCATGCTTTTTCTAGCGTTTTTTGCGGGTTGTAGTAACCAACAGGATGATAAAGTTGTTTTGAGATTCGCCTATGGTAGTAATGCGAAACCTCTAATGGATGCAATGGCACAGTTTGGAGAGATTTTGGCAGAGAAAACGAATGGTGAAGTTGTTGTTGAGTATTTCCCAGATGGCCAATTAGGTTCTGAAAGAGAATTAATTGAACTTACACAAACAGGTGCCGTGCAAATTGCAAAGGTCAACGGTGGAGCACTTGAGAGTTTCTCAAATAAATATTCAATCTTCGGACTACCGTATTTATTCGATGATGAGAATCATTTCTACGAAGTAATGGAAAGTGATATTGTAAAGCCGATTTATCAATCGACAGAAGACTTAGGCTTTGTTGGGTTAACTTACTATGATTCTGGTCAAAGAAGCTTCTATCTTACAGATGGTCCAGTTGAACATCCAGATGATTTAAAAGGGAAAAAAGTCCGAGTAATGCAAAGTGATACTCAAATAAAGATGGTTGAGTTATTAGGTGGATCACCAACGCCAATGGGAGCTGGTGAAGTTTATACGTCATTACAGCAAGGGATTTTAGATGGAGCAGAAAATAATGAATTCGCTTTAACTGAAGGTGGACATGGAGATGTATCAAAGTACTACTCATATGATGAGCATGGACGTGTTCCTGATATCGTTATCATAAATAAAGCAACTTTAGATGAACTAAGTGAAGAACACCGAAATGCAGTATTAGAAGCTGCTTATGAATCGACACAATATGAGAAGAGTGTATGGAAAGAAGCTGTTGAAGCTACTAAGCAAAGAGCGATTGACGAATTCGGTGTAACTTTTAATGAAGTAGATAAAGCACCATTTCAATTAGCAGTAGAACCTCTACATGAGCAATTTAAGAATAATCCTGATTTTAAAGATATTTACGAACAAATTAAAAGCTTGAGTGTGAATGAAGGATAGGAGGGAAAACAAGATGGATCGTATGAAGAAAATACTTGATAGAACTTTAGAAACCATCACTGTTGCATTATTCGTGATTATGATCGTGGTCGGTTCATGGCAGGTCATAAGTAGATATGTATTCAATAGTCCAAGTACAGTAACAGAAGAATTTTTAAGATTTAGTCTCATTTGGTTAGCAATGTTAGCAGCTGCTTATGTAATAGGTAGAAATACACATATCGCCATCACAATGTTAAGAGATAAATTAAAAGATGGTCCTAGAGTGAAGTTGGATATTTTAGTACAAATTATTTTCATCCTTTTTGCTGCCATCATCATGTTGTTTGGTGGAGGAAAAGCGACAAGCTTAACAATGGGTCAGATTTCGCCATCACTTGGTATCCCTATGGGACTCATTTACTTGTCATTGCCAGTATCAGGTGTATTCGCACTATTCTATAGTACTTACAATATTCTCAATTTGTTGAAGGAAAAGAAAGAAATTGAGGTTAATTCAAAGAGAAATGCAGCCTAGTAGCTTAGCATTTGGAGATAGGTTTATCACACTAAAATAATTGAAGCAGGTGAGCATAATGGTATTAGAAGCCAGTTTAATCTTAGTCCTTGTATTTGCCGTATTAATGGCAGTGGGTATCCCAATTGCAGTCAGCATCGCAGCTGCATCCTTAGCTACATTATTACTAGTGTTACCATTTGATGTAGCGGTATTTACTTCAGCTCAAAAAATGGTAGCAAGCTTAGATAGTTTTTCATTATTAGCAGTACCGTTCTTTATCTTATCTGGAATTATCATGAATAATGGAGGAATTGCTATTAAATTAGTTAATTTCGCTAAATTACTAGGTGGTAGAATTCCAGGTTCACTAGCGCATACCAATATCATGGGTAATATGTTCTTCGGTTCAATCTCAGGTTCAGCTATTGCAGCTTCAACAGCAATTGGTGGAGTAATGGTACCGTTACAGAAAAAAGAAGGATATGAAGATACTTATTCTGCAGCTGTTAATATCGCCTCTGCACCTACTGGGATGTTAATTCCTCCTAGTTCTGCATTCATTATTTATTCATTAATTAGTGGTGGTACTTCTATTGCAGCATTATTCATGGGTGGATATGTGGTTGGTATTCTTTGGGGATTAGCTACTATGGCTGTTGCTTATATTATTGCAAAGAAAAGAAAATATCCAATTGCTAATAAATTAGTTAAGAAAGAAATAAAAAAAGTAGTTGTCGAAGCAATCCCAAGTTTACTACTTATTGTTATTATTATCGGTGGTATTTTAACAGGAGTGTTCACAGCAATCGAAGCTTCTGTTGTGTGTGTAGTTTACTCTCTATTCTTAGCAATGATCTATTATAAATCCATTTCAGTTAAGCAATTACCTGCAGTTATTGTTCAAGCGGTTGAAATGACAGGAACAATCATGTTATTGATTGCTGCTTCATCAATTATGTCATTTGTTATGGCACTAACTGGGATTCCAGCGGCATTAAGTGACTTCATTATGGGAATTTCAGATAATAAAATTATCATTCTATTGTTAATCAATGTGATTTTATTAATTATTGGTACTTTTATGGATATTGCTCCAGCAATTCTTATCTTCACTCCAATTTTCTTACCAATTGCAACAGGTTTAGGCATTGACCCAGTCCACTTTGGATTATTATTCGTCTTTAACCTATGTATCGGAACAATCACTCCACCAGTTGGAACAGGTTTATTTGTTGGATCAAGTGTAGCTAAAGTGAAGATTGAGAGAGTAATCAAGCCATTACTTCCATTCTATGCAGCAATATTCGTTGTTCTTATGTTAATTACATATATACCTGAAATCAGTTTATTCCTGCCGAATCTTTTTGGACTATAAATTTGATCATTTTGAGACCTAGTAAATAAAAAACCAGCCAATCTAGGCTGGTTTTGTTCTTATTTATTGTAAATCTGCTAGTATATCCAATTTACACTTTTGAATCGCATCGATAATTTCTTGACGGAATTCAGCTGTTAATCGATATTTTGGAACGCTTACACTGATAGCTCCATAGTTTCTCTCGTTTAACGTTAGGGAAGTACCTACACAGAACACATCATTTTCGTGCTCTGAGTTATCAAAAGCATATCCATGTTTGCGAATTTTTTGAATCTCATTAAAAAACGCCTCTTTTGTAGTTAATGTAGTGGCAGTATATTGAACAAGAGTCGTTTGGTCTAAATATTGTTCGATTTCTTGATCTGATTTTTCAGCTAATATCGCTTTACCCATAGCTGAACAATAAAGTGGAATGATTTTTCCTACTTGAGAATACAAGCTTACTGGATTTTTACTTTCCAATTTAGTCACATAAACAATATTTTTATCTTCTAATATCCCTAAATGGACTGTTTCTGATGTAATATTATTAAGTTTTTCTAGATGTGGTTTAACAATATCTTTAATATCTAATTGGTTAATTGCTTTATTTGCATATTTGATAAGTGCTTGTCCAAGGGAGAACTTCTTAGAGTCACTGTCTTTATGGACATAGCCTATTAGTAGCAAGGTATCTAGAATTTTTAATGCAGTAGAATTTGTTAATTCTGTTTGTTTTGAAATACTATTTAAGCTCTGTGGTTCATTCGAGCTAGATAAAAAATCTAATATCAATTTCGCTTTTAGAAGTACGGTTCCATAAGGTTGTTTTGGAGTAGTCATGTATATATCCTTTCTTACATAGTTATATGAGCTTGATCGAAACTTCTCTTCATATCATAACCATTAAGTGAGAATGGCAAGTATATCAAGTAATTATAGTTACTTACAGATAAATATCAACCTCCAATGGTAAAAACAAAGCGTTTCAAAACAAAATAAAGATGAAATTGTGAATAATTAATGATATTCAAACACAAAAAAGATAAAAACAAAAGATTTTTCTTAATGAATGATTGAAATCTTATAGAATATTATATATAATAAATTTGTAGTTTCCAAATAATAAACTTGATTTCCAAATAAGAAATTTTGGAGAATCTCGTTGCTGGAGGACATATATGAAAAAATTTAAGATTTTATCTCAAATATCAAATTGTGGAGTAGTTGCTGTTGTAAGAGCTGATTCTCAAGAAGAAGCGATCAAGATTTCTGATGCATGTGTTAAAGGTGGCATTATGGGGATTGAGATTACTTTTACCATTCAAGATGCTGATTTAGTTATTAAAGAACTAGCTAAACTCTATGCTGGGAATACAGAAGTCGTAGTTGGTGCAGGGACTGTGTTAGATGCAGCAACAGCACGTATTGCAATATTGGCAGGTGCTCAGTTTATCGTAAGCCCTTGCTTTGATGCAGACACTGCAAAACTATGTAATTTATATCAAATTCCTTACATGCCTGGTTGTATGACAATTACTGAAATGAAACATGCATTAGAACACGGTGTTGATATCATAAAAATGTTCCCTGGAAACGCTTTTGGTCCTGATTTTGTTAAGGCTGTTAAAGCACCTCTTCCTCAAGTTAACTTAATGCCAACTGGTGGAGTTAGCTTAGACAATGTTGATCAGTGGATTAAAAATGGTTGTGTAGCAGTAGGAGTTGGGGGTAATTTAGTGGCTCCAGCGAAAACTGGTGATTATGATCAGATTACTGAATATGCAAAACAATATACAGCAAAAGTAAAAGAAGCGAGAGAGGCTTAAATATATGAAAAAGATAGTGACTCTAGGAGAAATAATGCTTCGTTTATCCACTGGTGTTGGAGAGAGACTATCTCAAACAGGCTCCCTTTCAATGCATTATGGTGGGGCTGAGGCTAATGTTGGTGTTTCACTTTCTCAATTTGGTTTTGATGTCTACTTTGTTAGTAAGGTTCCAAATAATGCACTAGGTAAGGCGGTTGAACGTCATTTGCTTTCAAATGGAGTTCATACAGACTACTTAGTAAAAGGCGGAGAACGTCTTGGAACTTACTATTTAGAAACTGGAATTGGAGAAAGAAGTGCTCAGGTTACTTATGATCGAAAATATTCCAGTTTTTCAAACTTAACTGTAGATGAATTAGATTTAGAAGCGATCTTAAATGATGCTCAAGTCTTCCATATGTCAGGTATCACTCTTGCTTTATCACCTGGATTAAGGGAGTTAGCCTTACTAGCAATGAAGAAAGCAAAAGAGTTAGGTGTTAGGACTAGCTTTGATTTTAACTATCGAGCAAGTCTTTGGAGTCAAAAGGAAGCAGCTGAAGCCATGAAGCCTTTACTACCTTATGCTGATATTTGTTTCTGTGGTGAATTAGACGCAATCTATCTACTTGGTATTCAGCAAGCTGATGAGTCGCTTTCAAAAACTGAAAAACTAGAATACTACTATAAGGAAATACAGAAATTATATCCAAATATACAGGTGATGAGTTCTACATTTAGAACCGTACTTTCAGCTTCGAATAACAAACTACAAGGAAATCACTATGTGGCTGGTAAGTTGTATCAATCAAAGGAGCACCATATTAGTCAAATTGTAGATCGTGTCGGCGGAGGAGATGCATTTGCTTCAGGTGTGATCTACGGATTAGTAGAGCAACTGGCACCTGACCAAGTCATTTCATTTGCAACAGCTGCTTCAGCATTGAAGCACACTGTACATGGAGATGCTAATGCATTTTCAGCAGAGGAAGTATTCAAATTTGCAGGAACAAACCCTGGTGAAATCTTAAGATAAGGTAGTTGTTTTAGATAAATAAATTTAGCAGCCTGAAACACGGAGGCTCACCGGTTACCCCGTAGGACGGGGAGTGTATTCAGGATGCGGTTTTTAAAGCAATAATTTATACGAATAAAGTTTAAGATAAAGACTTTTTTAAAATTAATAGAGAAGGAGAATGATAGATATGTTAGAAACTCGTTATGCAACTTACCCAGGAGATGTAAAAAAATATACAACCGATGAATTAAGAGAGCACTTCTTAGTAGAAAAGCTTTTTGATCCTGGCCAAGTACTATTAACTTATACTCACAATGATCGCATGATCTTTGGTGGTGTTACACCAGCAGAAGAGGAGTTAACAATTAAGCTTGATAAAGAGCTTGGAGTAGACTATTTCTTAGAGCGTCGTGAAATGGGGATTATCAATATCGGTGGTGATGGCGTAGTAGTACTTGATGGTGTTGAGTACGAGATGCAATTACGTGATGGTTTATATGTAAGTAGAGGAACGAAGGAAGTATTATTCCGTTCTAAGGATGCAAATGCACCAGCTAAATTTTACATTAATTCAACACCAGCACATCACACTTATCCAACAGTTAAGATTGATATTAACAAAATTGTACCATTAGAGGCTGGATCATCAGAAACATTGAATGATCGCAAAATCTATCAATATATTCATCCGAATGTGTGTGAAAGCTGTCAGCTTCAAATGGGATTAACAATGCTTTCACCTGGTAGTGTGTGGAATACAATGCCTTGTCATACTCATGAGAGACGTATGGAAGTGTACTTGTATTTCAACATGGAGCCAGAAACAAGAGTATTCCATTTCATGGGCAAACCAGAAGAAACAAGACACTTAGTGATGTCAAATGAACAAGCTGCTATTTCACCAAGCTGGTCAATCCACACGGGTACTGCTACAAGTAACTATACATTCATTTGGGGTATGTGTGGAGAGAACATTACCTATACCGATATGGATATGGTGAAAATGGAAGAATTACGTTAATACACAAATTTAATTAGACAACACAATACTGGAGGAAATAACAATGACAAACCAATTACAAGATTTTTCACTAGATTTCTTTAACTTAGAAGGTAAGACAGCAATCGTAACTGGTGGTAATACTGGTTTAGGACAAGGTTATGTAGTTGCACTTGCAAAAGCTGGGGCAGACCTTTTTGTTGTAACATATGATACGAACTGGGATGAAACTAGAGAATTAGTAGAAAAAGAAGGACGTAGAATTGAGTTCTTCCAAGCTGATTTAACAAAGACTGAAACAATTAGTGATGTTGTTGCAGCATGTGTAGAAGCTTTTGGGAAAATTGATATTCTTGTAAACAATGCAGGTACAATTCGTCGTAATCCATTACTGGAGTACAAGCAAGAGGATTGGAATGCAGTAATGGCAATCAACTTAGACTCTGTATACTTCTTAAGCCAAGAGGTTGCAAAGGTTATGGTTGAGCAAAAGAGTGGAAAGATCATCAATATCGCTTCAATGCTTGCTTTCCAAGGTGGAAAATTTGTTCCTCCTTATACTGCTAGTAAGCATGCGGTGGCTGGTATTACTAAAGCATTTGCTAATGAATTAGCAGAGCATAACGTTCAAATTAATGCGATTGCACCAGGTTATGTGGCAACTGCAAATACAGCACCAATTCGTGCGGATGAAAAGCGTAATGCTGAAATCTTATCTCGTATTCCAGCAAATCGTTGGGCGAATCCTTCTGACTTAATGGGAACAGTTGTATTCTTATCAAGTAGAGCTTCAGATTATGTAAACGGACATATCTTAGCAATCGATGGTGGTTGGTTAGCTAGATAATTAGTTAATTATAACTTTCTAGAAATGTACAAATGCCGCATCACCTTGAACAGTGGTGCGGCTATTTTTTATCATTGCTTTCGTTCTATATGATGGAAAGCAATAGGAAGATTTTTGAAAGTGTTTTATAATAGAATTTAATTATATTTTAAGGCTTTTTTCTTAAAGTTTGTTGCTCTAAGAATAGAAATTAGTTTCTAGCAGACTGAATACACGGAGACTCCCGTGGGATGCGTGGCCAAAGTGAGACCCCGCAGGAGTGTAAGCGACGAGGAGGCTCACCAGTCACCCCACAGGACGCGGAGTGTCAGGCTGAGGTGTGAATAGCAACAATCAGTATGAAACAGTCTAATTAAAAAAAGGGTGGCGAGAAAATGAATATCGGTATCAGAGGACATGACATTGAGAAACTACCATTAGAAGAGCTTGTAGAAGTAATTGCAAATAAAGGCCTAAAAGGGGTTCAATTAGCTCTTGCAAAATCGTTCGATTTCAATACAGACAACGGAAGCCTAAGTCCAGGGATGGCTCACTATATAGGGAGTGCTTTTCGCGATAAAAATATTCAAATCGCAGTGTTAGGTTGTTATATCAATATGATTCATCCTGACATGGATGAAAGAAGAAAAGCACTGGACCGTTTTAAAGAGCATGTAAGATATGCTAGAGACTTTGGTTGCAGCATCGTTGGGACAGAAACTGGTAATGTAAATGCAGAAATTTCCTATACAGAAGAAAATTTCAAGGAAGAGCCTTTTTTAGAAGTGGTAGAAAGTGTTCGTGAGCTTGTTCAAGAAGCTGAGAAGTTTGGTGTGATTGTTGGAGTTGAAGCAGGGGTCAATCATCCGATTTATTCATCAAAGGTAATGAGACGTCTATTAGATACAATTGATTCTAATAATCTTCAAGTAATTCTTGATCCAGTTAACCTATTAACCGCAGAAACGTATAAGAATCAAGATGAAATTATTCAAGAAGCATTTGAATTATTGGGGGATCGTCTAGCTATTCTTCACGCAAAGGACTTTATCATTGAAGATGGCAAATTAAAGTTTGCTCCAGTTGGAAAAGGCCTACTTAATTATGACCTAGTGATGAAATTATTAAAAGAGAAAAAGCCTTTTATCAATATTTTAATGGAAGATACACAGGAGCCATACATTGATGGCAGTATGGACTACCTAAAAGAGAAGTATGAGAGTAACTAACAATTAAAGTACAAATAAAACGAAAGTGACTTCAGCCTATTTGGAGTCACTTTTATTTTATTTGTCAATTTATACTAGAAAATATGGTATAATTTAGTGGAATAATTTGTGTTTTCGAAATAAAACACATGAAGGGACCTGTTTAAGTGACACCTTTTACAGAAAAAGTTATGGATATCATTAAAGGCATCCCTAAAGGGAAGGTCATGACATATGGGCAAATTGCGCAATTAGCTGGAAGCCCTAGAGCTGCACGTCAAGTTGTTCGCATCCTCCATTCAATGAGTAAAAAACATCGGTTACCATGGCATCGTGTGATAAATGCAAAAGGACAGATTGCCTTACAAAATGAAGAACTTTTTAACGAGCAATGGGTATTCCTTGAAAACGAAGGCGTAGAAATAGGTGTTGGTGGAACCATTGATTTACAAAAATATCAATGGAGAGGATAATTAATTATTTTTTATTAGGAGAATACAGAGTTTATATCATAGTAAGGAGAATTAAAGGATGACTTTATTAACAGTAGGAATTCATTCAGCGGGATACGAGAAGGAGAAACCGACAATAACAGATGTTCATTTCAATGTGAAAAAAGGAGAACTAATAGGGTTGATTGGTCCAAATGGTGCTGGTAAAAGTACGACCATAAAAACCATTTTAGGATTGCTAGAACACACTGAAGGTTCAGTCATCTTTGAAAAACAATCCAATTATTCCTATATTCCTGAACGACCTATTTTTTATGATGAGTTAACATTGTGGGAACATCTTGATTTTGTCGCTGCAGTGGAGGGGCTATCTGACAAAGAATTTAAGAATAAAGCTAGTGATTTACTTGAACAATACCAATTAGCTGAACATGCTCATAAATTTCCAACAAAATATTCTAAGGGAATGCAGCAAAAAGCAATGTTAATTTTAGCGATGATTGCAAATCCATCATTGTACATTATCGATGAGCCGTTTATGGGGTTAGATCCAAACGCAATGAAGCTTTTTCTTGATTCAATTGAGATAGAACGTGAACGTGGTGCTGGTATCTTGATGTCCACACATGTTCTAGATACGGCTGAAAAGATTTGTGATCGTTTAATCATCATTAATAATGGGCATTTAATGGCATCGGGTACATTAGAGGAAATTAGAATTCAATGTAATCTTCCTACAGGATCACTCTATCAATGTTTTCATTTTATTGCTGAGGGTAATGGAAATGAAGAGTAGCAAACTGTTTAGTAATCGGTTACTCAAAGATTTGAAATTTCAATTTAGTGTATTTAAGACAATTGCTGATTGGACGATATGGCTGTATCTCATTATTCCATCAATCGTTATTTTTATTTTTATTTATCGCTCTTGGTGGTATGATATTCCATCATGGATTGAGGGGTTTCCGCTTTTTACCTTGTTCTTTATTCTATATTTACTCTCTTGGAACGGTCATATTCGTACATATCTGGAAGAAGCAGACAAGGTTTTTTTGATCAAGAGATATGAATCTATTTGGATGTTAAAAAAATGGGGGTATAGTTACTCTCTCATAAATCAGTCAATCAGGACTACAGCGATTATATTCATCTTACTCCCATTTTTGTTATACTACTATTCTTTAGATTGGCATAGAATTATTTCTCTCCTACTTTTCTTTATTTCCTTAAAGGTATCCTTGATGCTTGTCAAATATTATTTAAGAAAAATTGAATCAAGGTGGAAGAAAATAGGGGTAGGTATCTTAGTGTTTATGAGCTATAGTTGGTTCACACACTTTATCTACACAATGTTTGATAATGGGCTGTTACTAGTTGTTTATATTTCTGCTTGGACTCTCTTGTTTTTATCAATTTATCTGAGTTTAACAACTATAAGAAAAGTTAGTTCACTAGATTATGAGATTGAAATGGAGCAAGAAAGAAAAACAAGCATAATTAAAGCCATTTTTATGGCAGCACCAGAAATTGAGAAACCACATGTTTCAAAACGTACAAAGCCATTTCTGTTTCGAAAGTCTAAGCGTATCTTAAAAAAGCGGACACCAGCGAATGGGTTTATTGAAGTGTTTATAAAAATATTTATACGAAATTATTCTTATGTTAGTGGATATTTAGTATTAATCAATACTACGACAGCTGCTTTTGTCTTAATACCACCAATTTGGTTTAGAATCTTCCTTTTTTTAGTGTTTTTACTAATGATGAATTCTTGGCTAACATTGATTTGGGATAAAATATTTAACACTAACCCGCTTATGAAAAAGTATACTGAAAGTGATACCTATTTTTCAGCAAGGAAAAAGGCGGTAATGGGCATGTTTATTCTCGCAATAGTCTTGTTGTCTGTTTTCATTCTTGTTGGTATAACTCTTTCGACAAAGTGGGGAATTAGTTATGATTCTTGATTTTAAAGTATGATGTCAGGCCAAATTATTTATTTTATGATAAAAAGGAGGTTTTATAGATGAATCCACTTCTATTAGATTTTCATCATGAATTTCAAACGGAAAGACTAATCATTCGACTTCCCAAGCCAGGTGACGGGAAAGTCGTATATGAAGCGATTAATGCTTCGATCAATGAGCTCAAGCTGTGGATGCCTTTTGCGCAAAAACAACAAAGTGAGGAGCAAGTTGAAATAAATATACGTGAAGCTCATCTACTATTTTTAAAGAGAGAAGATTTAAGATTATTAATCTTCCACAAAGAAAGCGGAGAATTTGTAGGTTCATCTGGATTACACCGAATTAACTGGGATTTACCGAAATTTGAAATAGGATATTGGATTGACAGCAGGCAGTGTGGCAAAGGGTATATGACAGAGGCAGTAGAAGGGATTACTAAATTTGCTTTAGAAGAGCTTTCAGCAAAAAGAGTTGAAATACGATGTGATGCGAAAAATTTGCGAAGTCGTGCTATACCAGAAAGACTTGGGTTTCAACTTGAAGGTATTTTACGTAAAGATGATCTGTCTGTAGATGGAACAGAAATAAGAGATACCTGTATTTATGCATTAATTGCTAAATGACAATTAGGGGGATGTACGGGTGGAATTAAAGACACAAACGTCTCATCAGATTGAAATTGTTACTAAAAAAGAAATAACTATTAGATCTGTGTTAAATTTATTTGGTATTTTTGCTGTTTTGGTTCTTGTTTTATCAATTTTTACAATTCCTATCTCGATAAATAGTGCCGGTAATCTTCATTATAATGAAGAAATACAAATGGAATCTAAAAAGATAAAGGAGTTCTTATTCTTTATTTTAAGTTCTGCCTTCGTTTATTATTTGTTAGTTAACATGTACTACAAACTTAAGCATTCCTAATTATAGGGATGTTTTTTGTTTGAGGTTAGAAGTGCTTAGCAACAAAAATATCTTAAAAATTAATAAATATTTATTGGAAAACAATAAATACTGTGGTAAATTCAATTAGACAATAAATATGTGAGGTGTTTTTTAAATGAAACGAGGGTCAACATTATTTTTGAAAATAGCTTTATTCTTAATTGGAACTCCAGTTCTGGCTGTGTGTATATTCGGAGGAATTGAGATTGTAAAGAATCCTGCAAATCCCGATTATGCACATATACTCTATCCAATTATAACTGGGATACTTGTATCAGTAATCCCATTCTACGTCGCACTGTACCAAGCTTTTAAACTTTTAAGCTATATTGATAAGAACCAAGCGTTCTCTGAATTGTCGGTAAAAGCTTTAAAAAATATCAAACACTGTGCGATGTTAATAAGTGGTGTGTATGTAGTCGTTTTACCTTTTGTATTTCTTCTTGCAGAATTAGATGATGCTCCTGGACTTGTGCTATTCGGAATGGTCCCAATTTTTGTACCTATGGTAATCGCAGTCTTTGCTGCAGTTCTTCAAAGACTATTACAAGAAGCGATAGATATAAAATCAGAGAATGACTTAATCGTCTGAGGTGATAACAATGGCAATTATAATTAATATTGATGTGATGCTGGCAAAAAGGAAAATGAGCGTAACAGAACTCTCTGAGCATGTTGGGATAACAATGGCAAATCTGTCTATTCTTAAAAATGGCAAGGCGAAAGCGATTCGTTTTTCAACGTTAGAGGCAATTTGTAAAGCTTTAGACTGTCAACCAGGAGATATTTTAGAATACAAAAGTGACACTGAAAGTTAAATAATATAAGAAGGACAAGGTGTTGATCTTTATTAAGATTAGCACTTTTTTTCATAATGAAGGGTGTGAAGTAAAAAACTAGCAAAAAGAAGAATAAATAACAGTACAAAGAACAATATATAAGAAGATTGTTTAGAAAGGAAAGTTGATAAATGGATATCAATAGAGTAAGTTCTCAAGAAATTTCTAATTTGTGGGCTCATTATATTAGAGAAACGATGGCAGTATGTGTTAGCAAATATGTATTAAGTTGTGCTAAGGACCCAGAAATCACCTCTATTTATGAGTATTCATTAAAATTATCAAATGATCACATAAAAGTTCTAGAGAACATATTCAATCAAGAAAACTTTCCTATTCCTAACGGTTTTATTGATGATGATGTTAATTTAAACGCTCCACCATTATTTTCTGATAAATTCTGGATGAGTTATATTTAAGGAATGTCCATGCATGGAACTTCGTTATATAGTCTATCTTTTAATACCTCAGCAAGAAAAGATCTTAGAGATTTTTATCATAAATGCTTGAATGATAGCATGGAGGTTTACAATAGATCGATTGAAGTCCTTATTTCAAGAAAAATGTACGAGAAATCTCCGTATTTTGCTACACAAAAGCAAATAGAGTGCATAACAAGTATGAGTTATGTCGCCGATGTATTTGGGAATTATAGACCTTTAAATTCGGTTGAAAGTGGAAATATTTTTTTTAATTTGAAGAAAAGCATGCTACAAAAAGGGATTACATTGGGTTTTAGTAAAGTATGTAAGTCAAATGAAGTTCGTAAATTTATGGAAAATGGATTAAAAGTCATCACGAAGCATATCGGGTTATTCTCTTCCATTTTACATAAAAATGATCTACACACGCCTACATCATTGGATTTAGAAATAACAGATTCTACAGTTGCTCCTTTTTCAGATAAGCTTATGTTATTTCATGTAGGGACTTTGTTCAATATGGCAATCACATATTATACCTATGCAGCTGTATCGAGTTTGCGAGCAGATTTAGTTGTACATTGTGAAACGGCAATATCACGAGATTTTAAAATTCTAGCTCAGTTCTCACATCTAATGATAAAAAATAAATGGTTGGAGCAACCACCTACTGCAGATGATCGAATTAAGACAGAAAACAAACAGGAAAAACAAGAATAAGTCTTGTTTTTCCTGTTTCTATTTGGCTGTATTCGTAAAAATTGTTGCTTTTAACGTCGCAGCCTGAATACATTCCGCGTCCTGTGGGGTTTCACTTTGGCTCACGCATTCCAGGGGAGTCTTGAGCGTATTCAGTCTGCTAGAATTCTATCTTTTAAATAATGTACAACTAAAACAACAAACGTTGGGAAAACAGCCTTCTATTTAAAGCTGTATCTTTTTCCCTTCAAGAGATGACATACGAATCGCGTCTAGGATTAATTGAGTTTGATGGCCATTTTCAAAATCAGCGAGATACGGGTGCTTGACCCCAGAATCAAAGGATTCTTTGAGTGCGTCAAGCATTCGGTGGAATCCATTATAATATCTGGCAGCTATTTCTGGCATTTCAACTGGTGCATGAATGACAGGTGAAAGCTCTACTTCCTCTAACTTGGTATCACCGTATGAGAAAAATACTTGGTTGTCATCTAGCATAGATAGTGTTCCATTTGTTCCAAATATCTCTAATCGCCAGGTGTTTGTTGTTTGTCGTGTAGCGGAAACAAGCTCTAATGTGACAGTTGCCCCATTAGCTAGTCTACCAATTACTTGGAATCCATCATCAGCAGTGCGAACGTCTATTGCTCCGTCTGAATCAGTATAAGTAGGAACGTGTATTGGCAGATTTGCAAATACTTCTTTAAAGGTAGCTGATGTCCACCATTGAAGGGTATCAATCATATGTGAACCGAGTGCTCCCAACATACCTCCGCCAGCTTCCTTTTGACCAAGCCAACCTCTTGATCTTGATGTAAGTGATTCATAGCTAGCAAATGTACATTCATATCTGATATGTAATAGCTCTCCTAATTCGCCACTGTCTAGTAGCTCTTTTACTTTTGTCCGAGCGGGTAAGAATCGAAACTCGTGATTGATTAATCCAAATTTATCAGCATTGTTTCTTACAGAGAGCATTTCTTCAGTTTCACAACTATTTAGCGCCATTGGTTTCTCACAAATAACATGTAACCCTTTTTCATAAGCTGCTAGAACCATTTCTTTATGAAGGAAAACTGCAGAAGCGATAACTACTAAATCAAGGTCTTCTTCCTGGAGCATCTTTTTCCAATCAGTGTAAACATTATCGACTAGGCTTTCTTTCTTGACTTGGTCGATATTTCCTCTAGACACACTTGAAATTGCTACAACCTCAAAGCCTTCGTGAAATTTCATCATTGGTGCATGAACCTTAGCACCAAAGCCAGTTCCAATGATACCAACTTTTATTTTCTTCATTTTAACCCTCCTTCTTATCCTTATATTAAATTATTGTCAGATAATTTGCGAATCTAAAGCAATTTAAAAAAGAAAAGAAACCTATAAATGTAGGCTTCTTGAGTGAATGTATTAGTCTTTGATAGGGATGTTTGTTTCAATTTCACTTTGAACAATAATGACTTTTTCAATATTTTTACCTTCTTCATAACCAAACTCAATAACAAATGTCCTTGGAGTTGCGTCTGCTGTACAGTTTCCAGTAGGTTCTGATAATGGCAAAGTCAACGTTTTGTAATCAGAGCTTATCTCAATCGTTTCTAAATCATAAGGACAGCTACCTGATTCTTGAAGGCCGATGAAGAAGACTATTTTGTCATCAAGGTTTTCACTAGGAATGTCACTTTCAAACCCAAATTCTTTCCATTTGTCTTCAAAATCTTTTTGATTTGTTACCTTGTCAATAAGATAATGATAGAGAGGTGGTGAGGTTCTTTCAAATGCAATCTCATAAAAATTTGTAGGTAGTGTTTTTTCGCTTGCTATTAATTTGAAATTTGTGTCCTCATTACTACAGCCAGATAAAACAACTAGTATCAACAATACTATAGAAAACAGCCATTTAAAGTAAGTCAAATGAATCCCTCCATTTCTATGTAACATTAGTCGTAAGAGGGACCTGAAAAGTTACTTATAAATATAATAAGACCTCAGTAAAAATACTGAGGCTAATAACATTTATTAAGCTTTTTGGAATTGACTCTTTGTAGTTGGCCATATAACACCAATAAGTGCACCAATGATCGCAGGTAAAATCCAACCAAGACCAATGTGGTAAAAAGGTAAATAGTTCGCGTAAAATTCTAGGACGGCTTCAAGTATTAAAACTGATGCTCCTGGTAGGCTATTAACTAATGCACTATAGCCATCAATAATGCTGACAAAGAAGGTTAGAATCATTGAAGCAGCATAAACAGCTTGCTTATTACCAAACAAAGGTGAACATAGTGCTGTTAAGATCAGAACAATGGCAAGTGGATATAAGAACATTAAAACAGGGATTGCAAATTGAATGATATTATTTAAACCAACGTTTGCAATTGTAAATGAAACTAAGCACAAAATGAAAACGAACATTTTATAGCTTATCTGTGGCAATATATGATGAAAAAATTCACTACATGCTGTAATAAGGCCGATACTCGTTTTTAAACAAGCAAGGACAATAATAATTCCTAATAGGATCGCACCAAATGATCCAAAATAATGGCCTGAAACTGCAGCGAAAATAAGACCACCATTTTCAAATGAGTCTATTGCTGTTACACTCGATGCTCCCATATATGTGATAAGACCATAGATTAACATCATTAAGCCCATAGCGAAAATTCCAGATTTCAATGTAGCAGCTGAAATTGCTTTTTTATCAGTAATCCCTTGTCTTTTTATGGCATTTATGACGACAATTCCAAATGCAAGTGAGGCAAGGGCGTCCATAGTGTTATAGCCTTCTTTGAACCCTGTCATAAATGCTAAATGAGAATAATCTCCAACTGGTTCTCCGAACTGTCCCATAGGTTTAATTAATGCAATTCCAATTAAAAAGAATAAAAACAATAGGAAAGCAGGTGTTAAATATTTACCGATATAGTCCATGATTTTTGCAGGATTAAGTGAAAAATAATATACAATTACAAAAAATAGAAAACTAAAAATCGCAAGCCATAGAGTTACCTGCTCTGGATCGATAAACGGCTCAAATCCGACTACAAAGGGAACAGTCGCTGTCCGTGGAATGGCGAAAAAAGGTCCTATTGTCAAGTATAGGACAACTGAGAAGCTTATACCAAACACTGGATGAACTCGACTTGCTAAATCTCTAAGTCCATTGCTTCCAGTTAATCCAATCGCTAATATTCCAATAAAAGGTAATCCAATGGCTGTCACTAAGAATCCGATAAGAGCTGGCCAAAAATTTGTACCTGCAAGCTGACCCATCTGGATAGGGAAAATTAAATTACCAGCACCAAAAAACATTCCAAATAGCATCGTACCAATAATGGCATAGGTTGAAAACGATATTTTATTTTGCATAAAGTAAGTTGTGCTCCTTCTAGAAGTAGATAGTTATGCTAAAAAACAATAAATATAATCATATCAATCTTTGTTGAGTGGTACAACATCTTTTATACACAAAATTGCTTTTATTTCTTGATAAGGATGAGTTTTTTTGAAAAACTTGGACACGATAAAAAGGATAAAAATAAAGTGGTAAGAGGTGTAAGAAATGGCATCAAGAAGGCACTCAATTTTTAATCAAGTATTAGTCATCATTCCTTGGTTAACAACCTTGTTTATGGGCAAACGCAGTTTCAAACGTTATTCTATATCTGGAGTTTTTATTATTATTTTTGAGATTATCAATCATATGTATGGGAAACAAAAGAAATGGTGGAAGTTTTACGATAAGCCTAGGTCTTTTTTAAAGGACGAGCTTCCATTTAGTGTTGGTCCGTATATGCCTCTTTCAATGTGGTTACTTAAAGTTTCAAAAGGTAGCTTTAAAAAATTTGTGTTACTAAATGCGATAGCAGATGGGCTCTTTGCATTTGTTTTCATTAATATATTTAAGAAGTGGAAAATTGTAGGTTTAAATCGATTAAGTAATTGGCAGTTTTTTCTTTACCTACACTATAAAGTTTATTTATTATTTGGCTTTCAGTATTTATTAGAGAAACTAAAGATCGTTGATGGAAACAATAATGGATAATCCATTTTAAAAGTCTCCCAAAACAGGTGAGGCTTTTTTAGATTCCCCCTTGAATAATAGAACCGTTTTTTATTTTGTGGTAAAAATATTTAAAATGTTCTAAAATATGTAAAGAGACATGTAAAAAATGGTTGTATTTTATTAAATGGCTGTTTTCTCAAAGTTTGTTGTTGTTTTGAGATGAAATATTGAGAATGAAATTTCTAACAGCCTGAATACACGGGGGACTCCCGTGGGATGCGTGTGTCCCCACAGGACGCGGAGTGTATTCAGGCTGCGGGTATTAAAAGCAACAATTATACGAAAACAGCCTATTAAATAGAGAATGGTGATGGAATGTCAGATTCTAGCCCTAATAAAAGTTATTTTGATTATAGCTTAATTTTCTTTACTTTCCTGCTAATGATTTGTAGCTTGATTGCTATTGCAAGTGCACAGAAATATTCTCAATACGATGAGAATTTTGTGATGAAGCAACTCATATGGTTTGGGGTTGGCTGTGTAATTGTGATTTTTTTGATGTTCTTTGATTTTGAACAAATTAGCAAGATTACTCCGATTCTTTATTGTATAGGAGTATTGTTGTTAATTGCTATCCTTGTTGCACCAGAATCAATCGCTCCAATTCGAAATGGAGCTAAATCATGGTTTATAGTACCTGGCTTCGGTTCACTCCAACCGTCAGAATTCATGAAGATATTTCTAATCCTCATGCTTTCATATGTTATTGATAAACATCAGAAATCAAGATATAGTTTCGATATTAAACAGGATCTATTTCTGTTGGTGAAAATAGGTATTATCTCTTCCGTTCCGATCGTTCTTGTATTGCTACAAAATGATTTTGGTTCATCATTAGTGATGGTCATCATAGTTATAGGAATTACGTTTATATCGGGGATCAATTGGAGGATTATTTTTATTCTTGTCTCATTTGCTTTAACCCTTGTTGCGGCTCTTGTTTTCATATTTTTACAGAATCCTAATCTACTATTACAATTTTTCGATGACTATCAGCTGAATCGCATCTACTCGTGGTTAGACCCATTTGGTAATGCAAAGGGAATCGGCTATCAATTGGCACAATCGATATTAGCAATTGGCTCTGGAGGAATTGAAGGGAAGGGCTATTATAATAGTAATGTTTATATCCCTGAGGCACATTCAGACTTTATCTTTTCAATTGTAGGAGAAGAATTCGGGTTTTGGGGAGCTTGTATTATTGTTAGTCTTTATTTCTTGATGATTTATCGTATGATTGTGATTGCGATGTATTCTAATAGAAATACGTTTGAGCTGTGTGTAAGTATAGGTGTTTTCAGCCTCTTTTCATTCCATGTCTTTCAAAACATAGGAATGGTCACTGGTTTGCTTCCGATTACGGGAATTCCACTTTTATTATTAAGCTATGGTGGAAGCTCAGTCCTTGCTAGTATGATAGGGATTGGTCTTGTATTGAATATTTCACTTAAGAAAAGGGATTATATGTTTGATCATCAATGATTAATATTATATATAGTAACTGGAGGGATTGTGTTGAAGCCAACAATGAATAAGAACGATTTACTAAATAAAGCGGATATATGGAATGCTGTAATAGATGTGTTAACTGACCATGAATTAACAACAGAAATGAACAGTTTAAATGAAGCTATACTAGTTTATCAATATTATTCAGAGCTTGAAAGTGGTGGACATGAAAGCTTATACAGATGGCTTGAATCGTTTATAAGGGAAGTAGGTATACAGCAATATCTATCTAGAATAATAGATATTCTTGAAAAAAACGGTGCGAACGATTATGCAGCAATTGAGAAGAAGTATGGTCAAGAAATGTGGGATTTGTATGTGGCACTTGAAAATGAGGAAATTGATGAAGAAAAGTTTTATCATGTCATTGAAAAAGCCGATAACGAATACTACAATCTTGAAGGAAAGCTGGAAGGATATTTAGAAGAATATTTTGCTGAAATATATACTGACTTAATCGAAGTGGTCTAAATAAATTAGCTAAATGTTCACTTAAATGGAGCTATCAAAAGACACGTAATGCTCTAAAAGGACTACGTGTCTTTTGTAATGCTGGATTTCTTTATAGAAAAAATGGAACAATGATCATCAAAACTACAGGAACAACGATAACCAAATAGGCGATTGGATTAGCAAAATTTATCGTATATCCAATTCCAAAGCGTTTTTCTACAAAGACAGAAGAATCATTACGGTTAAAATAAAATACGCCAGCTTTCCAATATTGATCTTCGTCTACTCCCTCAACCTGTAGATGTCCAGATTGTGTCACATCTATGATATTCTTTCCTTCAAAATCAGAATCCACGCTACCAACCTTTATCGCTAACCATATGGAGCCAGCTAAGACAATTACTAAAAAGCCGATTGGAACAATGATTAAGACAAGTTGATTAATAATGTTTTCATAGAGTAGGTTTAACTGTAATACCGAAAATAAAAGAGTGATCAATATATTTACTATAAATAAGAACCAACTAGTATATTTACGCAAACGAAGCTGACGAAGTTTCGATGATGTGACATTACCGGCATTGATTTTAATACCAGAACGTTTTGTAAAATAGTTAATAAAAAAGAACATTAGCTGCATAATGATTAACACTAATGGTAAGTTCAGTGCAACGATCCAGCTCTTGTCACTAAACGCATCTGCTATACCATCTGGTCCCCAATGTGTAGGAATCTTCCCAGGTAATTGATCATAAGAAATGGCTGTCAAAAAGATGATTCCAACTGAGATCACGACTGGAATAAGATGGACAATGGATGATAGCATTTCATCTTTTGAGCGTATAGATAATTCTGTATAATGAACCTGCTTTACTTTTCCAAACCAGTTTTGCTTGTTTTTGAGCTGAAACATTTTAGTATGAAAATATAAATAAAGTAAAAAACCAATTAGTATTGTACATATAAGAAGCATCATCCCTGTTAGCGCAAGCTGTCTTTCATCAACAGCTCCTACTTGGTTCCATAGGAAGAATCCTCCAATAGAAATAAGGGCAATAATTGAAGTGATAGCGGCATACCTTTTTTTGTACTGCATGATTTGGGGATGCTTTGCTTGTTCATAGGGAATGGTGACCCCAAATACAACACTTCGTTTCACAAAAAATGGAATAAAGATTTGAAACACACTTACAAATAAAATGGTTATTAACATAATGATGAATTCCATTTACTTTAATCCTCCTTCATTTTTAACATAATATTTGAGATTAGCTCTTGGATTTCTTCTTTCTTCATACCGTGTACGAGTGCCTCTGCAACAACAGGTCTCAATTCTACTGTAATGTCTTCACGCTGTTTTTTTGAAGCAGCTGTTTCTTTATCTGCAATAATAACAGCCCCTTTTTTATGAACAATTTCAATGATTTCCTTTGACTCGAGTTCATGATAGCTTTTATTTACTGTGTGCATGTTAATTCCTAAATCAGCTGCTAATTTACGTACAGAAGGTAATGTATCTCCTGTCGATAAATCACCACGAACGATGGATTCAATAAGCTGAGTTTGCAGTTGTAGGTATAATGGAATAGATGATTCAGGATCGAGGATAATCAAATAAGTACCTCCTGTTCTATGAGAACTATAACAAATACTGTTCTATAAAAACTATAACAGACATAAATAAATATGTAAATAGGAGTCTAAGAACATTATCTTAATTAAAGGATTTATTATTGTTTGTATCGAAATGACTACACATACCTTTTAATGGTTTTCTCTGTAGTATAGGTTGGTGTATAGGTCGAGGGTTTGAAAAAGAAATGAAGAGATAAATCAAAATATGATGATTTAAAAAACACGTTATTGATTATTCAATCGAGAGGATATGTAAACATGAATATAAAAATGGAAAAATGTTCATTAGATGATTTACTTGTGCTTCAAGAAATTAGTTATGAAACTTTTAACGATACATTTAAGAATCAGAATTCACCAGAAAATATGAAAGCCTATTTAGATAAGGCATTTAATTTAGACCAATTAGAAAAAGAATTGAGTACGATTTCTTCTGATTTCTATTGCGTTTATTTTAATAATGAAATTGCTGGTTACTTAAAGGTAAACACGGATAATGCACAATCTGAACAAATGGGGAATGAATCCCTTGAGGTTGAAAGAATTTACATAAAAACGAAATTTCAAAAAGAGGGACTTGGTAAGTATTTAATAAATATAGCCATGGAGATAGCAATTAAACGAGATAAAAAGAACATCTGGCTAGGAGTATGGGAAAAAAATGAGAATGCGATTGCATTTTATAAGAAAATGGGGTTTGTCAAAACAGGATCCCACTCTTTTTATATGGGCGATGAAGAACAAATTGACTATATTATGACGTTATCTCTAGGTTAACTTGAAGCCTGAAAATAGAAAGTATTTTGTTGAAACTAGAGAAACCAACTGAATACAGAGTATTTTCAGGCTGTTAGGGAGAAGACGATTTAATCAATAATTTCTAATCCGAGTAGGGAAGCAAATTGTATAGCTTGGTAGCTAGATACTTTACAACCCTTTAGGTCGGATAAAGAAACAATAAGAGATTTGAACGTAGATGAACTAATGTCAATCCCTTTAAGTGGAGTACGTTCAAAATTTACATTGTCAATATTGCATGATATAAATTCAACCTTCTTAAATTTACATTCAAAAAAGTCAGCACTTTCTAATGAAGTATTCTCGAACTTTACTTTTTCTAATTTCGAGGTTCCAAAGGCAGATAAGTTTAGCAAGGATTGGTCAAAAAGGACATTTCCGAAACTAGACTTTGTAAAATCTACCCCTACTAATTTACAATTTACAAATTCAACTCTATGGATAGAGGAATCTCTCATTTTCACATTCGAAAAATCACAGTTATCAAAGATCACATCAGTCAAATCCATACTAGAAAAGTCTGTATGATTAAATTTGCAGTTCTTCAAAATGACTTTATATAATCGAACTCTTGGTAATACTTCATTCTCAAAGCTAGAATCGTTGATTTGACATAATTCAAGCTCAGTTTCCTCTTCATAGAATATATCGTTGAAATGTTTAAATGGTAATTCATGTTGTATTTTCGGTGATTCAATTTTCATACATGTCCCTCTTTCTTTTATCTAGAATGTGCTAAAATGTAGTATAAACTAATTCTCTTATGTACTATAGGGGTTTATTCATCTAAATATAAGACTTTATTTTTGATTGAATGTATGTGCAATGAGAATCAACTTTCAAATGAATATATTAAATAGAGAAAGAGTGGTCTTAAATGACTAATCATATAATGAATCCTAAAGTTGAAGAATTTATGACTAAGACTACAATGTGGAAAGAAGAATTCGAACTACTAAGAAAAATCGTTCTTGACTTTGGATTGACTGAGGAATTTAAGTGGATGCATCCTTGCTACACGTTGAATGGCAAAAACATTGTTTTAATTCATGGGTTTAAAGAATATTGTGCATTCCTATTTCACAAAGGTGCCTTGTTAAAGGATCCGAACAGTATTCTTATACAACAAACAGAGAATGTTCAGTCAGCACGCCAGATTCGATTCACAAATTATGCAGAAATACAAAAATTGGAACCTGTATTAAAATCATACATTCAAGAAGCTATAGACATTGAAAAGGCTGGATTGGAAGTAAAGTTGAAAGATAAAACAGAATATATCATACCTAAGGAATTACTAGAAAAATTTGAAGAAAATCCTTCTTTAAAGACAGCTTTTGAAGGATTAACTCCAGGAAGGCAAAAAGGTTACATTCACTATTTTTCTCAAGCAAAGCAGCCAAAAACTAGAATATCAAGAATTGAAAAGTACACGCAGCAAATTCTTGATGGAAAGGGCTTAAAGGATTGCACTTGTGGCTTATCGAATAAACAACCCAATTGTGACGGCTCTCACAAAAACATTCGTGTTTAATATCGAGTGTACATTTTTCAAATAAAGGAAAGTGATTCCATGACTGAACTAGAAATAAAGGAAATTGTTGACTATATGGCTACAAGTAAGGTTTCATATGATGTTCAGCTGATTCAAACGAAGCATCGTATAAAGCTTGTCGATTTCTGGGGGATAAAAGAAGGTAGTAACATTCTTGAAATTGGCTGTGGACAGGGAGATACAACCGCTGTTCTTGCTACTTATACCGGAGAAAATGGTCTTGTTCACGGAATTGATATAGGTTCACCGACTTATGGTAGTCCAATTACACTCGGCGAGTCTGCGGAATACTTATTGAAATCAAAAGTTGGAAAACAGATAAAGATTGATTTTAATACTAACATTTTATCAGCTGAGATAGACTTCAAGGAACATTCATTCGATTATATTGTTTTTGCCCATTGTTCTTGGTACACGAAGTCACGAAGTGAGCTACTAGACATCATGAAAAAGGTGAGAACATGGGGAAAGCAATTATGCTTTGCTGAATGGAATACACAGATTAAGTCAACTGAGCAATATCCGCATCTATTATCAATTCTAATCCAGGCACAATATGAAGCATTTAAGGAAGACAGTGATTCTAATGTTAGAACCTTGGTGACTCCGAGTGATGTGAGAGAAATTGTAGAAGAAGCTGGCTGGCAAATAAAAAAGGATACAACAATCGATTCACCGGATTTACATGATGGTATGTGGGAAGTCGATAAAGTTTTAGAGGATGTTCATAATGAACTTAGTCTTATCACGAATATCCCAGTAAAACTTAAGGACCTTATTTTATCAGAGGTGAAAATGTTAGAGGAATTTCATAGAGTAAGTGAAATGAAGCCACTTTCGGTTTATAGTTTTCTTGCTGAATAATGAATTGCATTTGAAATCATGTGAAAGCAGGTCTAGCTTTCCATGATTTTTTTTCTTATCATTCTAATAGGAAATTATTTGAAACTTTTTTAATAGCTTTTCGTAAAAGAGTTATGTGCATTTTTGTATATAGGAATCAAGTAAGGGGGAATAAATTTGGAAACTTTTTTAGAAGTCGAACATTTGAAGAAATCATTTAAAGACACTCAGGTATTAAAAGATATTTCTTTTAAAGTAAATAAGGGGGAAATCATGGCTATTCTTGGTCCAAATGGAGCGGGGAAGTCAACAACTATACGTAATATTATGGGAATTATGTATCCTGATGAGGGCAAGGTAACATTTCAAGGGAAGACAGAAATTCCACGTAATAAAATTGGATATCTACCTGAAGAAAGAGGTCTTTACAAAAATGTTAAGGTGATGGATATCCTTTTGTATTTAGCGGATTTGAAGGATTATCCAATTAAAAAAGCAAAGGAGCGGGCGCTTTCCTATCTTAAGATATTTGGTCTTGAAGGAAAGGAGAAGTCTTCTATCGAAGAATTGTCAAAAGGGATGGGGCAGAAGGTCCAATTTATTGCGTCGATTCTACATGAGCCAGAGTTTTTAATTCTTGATGAACCTTTTTCAGGTCTGGATCCAGTAAGTCAGGAGTTATTTAAACAAGAAATACGTAAACTGGCAGCCAATGGTACAGCGATTCTACTTTCGTCTCATCAAATGAATTTAGTAGAAGAAATGTGTGATCGATTGTTCTTAATCCATCGTGGGCAAAAGGTTATATACGGTACGATGGATGAAGTGAAGAAGGAGTATGCAAATTTCAAGTGTACAATAAAAGGAAGAAATAAAGTAGAAGATTTGGCAGAGCTTGAAGATGTGCAAAGGGTAGAACAAAAGGATGATTCTATTACTTTATTTTTATCAAAGGACGTGAATGTAGCGTCTTGGATCAAGAAATTACCAGACTCATTGGAAATTAATGAGTTATCCATTGATCGCATCTCACTTCACGAGATATTCATTGATATTGCAACAGATAAAAATATCTTAAAGGAGGGGGCTTAAGACAATGCGTAACTCATTAAAAGTGGCTAAATGGGAAATGAAACGAAATTTGAAGAATAAATCCTTCATTATAGGATTATTTTTGACACCATTACTATTCTTAGGGTTTATGTTTATCGGAACCCTCTTTGGAGATTCAGATGGAGAAGAACCTGCGACACTAGTTCTTATCAAAGACGAGATTGGTGTAATGGATGCTTTGGAAGAAACTGTTACAAGTCATCAATTAAATTTAGAGATAGAACCTACTAATAATGCAGTAGAAGCAGTGATTGAAGAATTGACAGAAATGGAAAATACTGCATTTATCCTTTTTGATACTTCTTCTTTTGAAACTGGAATGTTCACTGTTTATTCTAGTGAAGACATGAACCCATTCTTTATGAACCAAGTTCAAATGTTAGAAACCCCTTTGAAGTCTTTACAAATGAAGCAATTAGGGTTAACTGATGAAGAATTGGTAGCTGTGTCAAAAGGAATGGTTTTTGAAGAAGCAGCTGTGGATGAAGTGTCGGTTGAGGAAGAAAAAGTGTCGCCTTCAGTAGGTGAAGATTTAATAAAGAGAGCTGTACCAGGTGCATTTGCAGGTATCATCCTCTTATCCATTGTTTTCTCAGGGATGTATATCTTTCAAAGTGCCTCTCAAGAAAAGAAAGATAAAGTGGCTGAAATTATCCTTTCATCACTTACACCTGGAGAACTCATGCAAGGGAAAATTATAGGATATTTTGGTTTAGGAATGGTTCAAGCTATAGTATTTCTTGGATTCGGTATTCCAATTGCTCTTTGGAAGCTAGATCTCCCATTATTTGAATATTTATTGGTTCCAGAGCTTCTTCTATATATAGTTATTGCTATTTTGGGGTATTTTCTATATGCAGCGCTGTTTGTAGGAGTCGGTGCTACAATGGCAGATATGACAACAGCTGGGAACTTTCAAGGAATGGTCATGATGCTTCCATTTCTCCCATTTGTATTTATTGGTCCGATTGTGGGGGATCCAAGCGGTATATTTGCTCAAATTGGTACCTACATTCCATTTGCCACCCCTGGTGTTCTATTATTACGCTTAACTTTATTAGATAGCTGGCCATGGCTTGAAATCATTATTTCACTAGTGATCCTGGTAGTGAGTATATGGTTATTTATGAAGTTAGCAGGAAAAATCTTCAAAACAGGTATCTTAATGTATGGGAAAAATGCAACTCCAAAAGAAATTTGGAAATGGATTCGTGCTTAACAACTAGGAGGTAATCGAGTTGGAAAAACAAGTGGAATCAGTTAAAGTTCTACTAAATGAAATAAGGAGTTCGGTTAGTAAGGATTTGATAACGAAACTCGAAATAGATAAATGTGAACGGATTGTTGAGAGGTTAGGGACCTTTTCAACGAATTGTCATGAATGCCAGCAACAGTTAATAGAATTAAAGAATCATGTTGAAAAACTAAGCGACAATCTGGAACAAATTGAAGAGAGTGAAATCAAACAGCATAAACAAATGATTAATCTAGTCGTTTCTCATTTTCAAAAGAAACATCAATTGGTACCTGAAGGACATTATCTGGCAATTTATTTGTCTTTAGGAATAAGTTTAGGGCTTGTTTTTGGATTAGTGATATTTGATAACATCGCATTAGGTATTCCAATAGGCATGAGTTTGGGAGTAGCGCTTGGAGCTGGAATGGATGCTGATGCAAAGAAAAAAGGAAATACTATATAGTTCTAAAAAAGAAACTAGGCCTCAACACTAAATTATGAGAGGCCTAGTTTTTTAGTTTCAATCTGAGAACAATTGGCTCATACAACCGTTTTCTTAATAATAACGATACTGGTGTGCGTATGGTGAATGTGGGTAGTGCTGTGGATATTGGTTTATTTGATGTGATTGATTTCTAGGTTGATATGTCGGTTGCCCTGCTTCTTTCTCGCAATCCTTATAAGGACCTATATAAGTTGTAGGTTTAACATGTGATATAGCATTTTTCCACTGTTTTTCATCGAGACAATAGGTATGTGCCATGATATTAGCTGGGGTAAATTTCAATAAATCCGATCCCAGAATGACTTCTGGAGTAGGAGCATTGAAAATAGCTAATAGATGAGTGTTATCCACTAACGCTACTTCATAATGCCACCAACCTTGAGGAACATTTGCTACTTGACCAGGTGTAATGGTGTAGTTAAGTACTTGTTTGGAGAAAGGATTCAAAATTGAAACAGTCGCAGTTCCAGAAATGCAATAAACGAGCTCAGCAGCATTTTGGTGATAATGTGGTTCGACAACATTATTTTTACTAAGGAAAATATCGAGAAGAGAAACATTTTCTAGCGTATTTAATTGCTTAATACCCAATAAATTAATGTAGTTTTTGTTATCTTTTTTGAACAAAGGATTCGTATTTACGTCAAAAGTAAATTGTGTAGAGGGATCCGTATAATCCATATATGAAACCATTAATTCTTCACCTCATTTTAATAAGCATCTAACCCATATGTATGTTGTTTATAAGGATTGGTGTAAATCCATTTAAATAAATTTCAGATAATTTATTTTATTGGAAAAAGAAGGAATGATTTGTCGTTTTATAGAACTTTATAAGAATCGTTTTTTCCTAATAAGGTGAAGATAGTTGAGGAGGATAAAGAGATGAAATGGTTCCTAGTGATTCCAATTAGTGTATTAAGCATTCTTTTAATATCTGTGGCCATTGATCAGTTAGGTCAACTAGGCAATATTATAATGAAATGTATAGGGCTATTTGGTTTATTTTCCGTCGGATTGATTGTTAGGAAACAAAGTGTTAGATGATAGAAATGGAGGGGAGTCTTTTTGGAATTACGAGAATATCATTCGAAGGATATTCTGTCCCTAACGGAGTTGATCGCTGACCTTGGTTATCCTTCTTCACTGAAGGATATGAGAGCTAGAATGGAGAGAATGGAGTCTAACCCTAATTACCGAACGTTTGTTTCGGTTAAAGGTGAAGCTGTTGTAGGCATGGTAGGAATCACACTACATTCTACTTATACAAGTAATAATTTAAAGGTGCAAATCACCTCTGTCGTTACGAAGAAGGAATATCGAGGTCAAGGAATTGCGACTACATTGCTGAAGTTTGTTGAAGATTGGTCAATAAGAAGTGGAGCGACTTTTATTTATTTACTTAGCGGGATAAATGACAATAGAGTGAAGGCTCATGAACTCTATAAAACTCTTGGCTATGAAATAACAGGCTATAGATTTGTCAAAAGGATATGAATGAAATTGGGGAGGATTTTGAGGTGACTAAAATAGCTCATATACAAAAAATGAAGGTTAGCTAAACTGTTGGCAAACCTGCATTTTTTGTATAGAGTTACTGTTATTTTTCTATTATTCATTAAATTGAAAAAATATGAAACTTTAAAGTGAGCTAAACCGTATATTATTAAAATTACATAACCCTTTACAGCATATAGCGTACTTACCTTTAATTAAATAATAAATAGGAGGAGACTTATGATATCAATTGAGAAAAAACAATACTATTTAACTAGTGCACTTGTCATTGTTTTATTTGGAGGAATTAGTTTCTTTTTTCTACCTATGGTTTTACAAGATATCATGTATAGAACAACAAGTACTTGGTTTATTCAAACTCCATCTGTCGTAATCAAATTGTATTTCGTAACCATTGCATGCTGGGCTATTGCTTCTCTTCTTATCTATTTTTTCTGGAAAAAAGCGATTATTCCTAGCATTCTTTTATTTATTGCTGGATTAATTGTTATTGTTCTATCTGTGAACAATTATCAATTGATGTCAGATAATCATATCGCTTGGAGTGAATTGAAGACGTTTGAAGAAAAATCTTATTCATGGAGCGAAGTCAATGAACTCCAATCAATTCCTAATGAAAACGGAAAGGGTTATACTATTAAAGTTAATTTCTCTGACGGAGAAAGCATAGCTTTTAAGAGAGATACTAATTTCAATGCTAACTATTGGAGACTGCAAGAGAAAATGGTCGAGCATAACCTTCCTTTTGTTGGTGTTGAACAGGAGTAGAGTTAAATTAGAAATACATATTGACAGATCAAATAAAAGTAAATAAACTTATGGTAATTATTTACTCAAAAGCGTTGAAGAGAAAAAGTAAGGTGATCATGTTTTTCAACAGAGAGCTTCGGTAGCTGAAAAGAAGCAAAAACAGTCATTTGAAAAATGGTCTCTGAGCTTCGTACTGAACGTACTTATTTGTATTAGTAGGATACGACGAGTTTTGGCACTCGTTATCAATGTCACAGTATAAGAGTATAATAAATACTCCGTACTTGCAGAGGCAAATGGTGTGAACTATTTGCAAATTTAAGGTGGTACCGTGTGGAATTCAAACCTCGCCCTTAACGATTCAGTTAAGAGCGGGGTTTTTTGTTTTTTTCATTACACATTTCAGGAGGGAAATAAATGATGAACATTTTTATTGGGGGAGCTTGGGCATATGCGAATGGCTCCTTGCATTTAGGTCATATTTCTAGTTTATTACCTGGGGATATACTAGCTAGATATTATCGATTGAAAGGAGAGAAGGTGCTATATGTCTCTGGTAGTGACTGTAATGGAACGCCTATCACAGTTCGAGCGAAACAAGATGGTGTCTCTACACAGGTAATCGCGGATCAATATCATAAAGAATTTGAAGAATGTTTTTTAAGGTTAGGATTTTCATATGATCTCTATACAAGAACAGATACAGAACACCACCATAAGATTGTGCAAGAGATATTTTTGGACTTACTTGAAAAAAAGCTGATATATATAAAAGAGGTAGAACAAACATATTGTGAACAGTGTCAACAGTTTTTACCAGATCGTTATGTTGAAGGGATTTGTCCTGTTTGTAAATCGCAAGCTCGTGGTGATCAATGTGATTCTTGTGCTACTATTTTAGAGCCACATGAGCTGGTAGATAGAAAGTGCAAAATATGTGGAGAAGAACCTACAAAAAGATTTACTGAGCATTTTTACTTTTGTTTAAGCTTTTTTCAAAAAGAGTTAGAAAACTATATGAAAAATGCTGAGAAAAATGGACAATGGAGAGAAAATGCTATATTGCTTACAAGTCGTTATTTGAATGAGGGATTACAAGATCGAGCAGTGTCTAGAGATTTGTCAATTGGAGTAAGTATTCCAGTAGCGGGATATGAAGGTAAAAAAATATATGTTTGGATTGAGGCAGTATCAGGATACTATACTGCAAGTAAATTGTGGGAAACCGTCACAAATAATGATAGTTCTAGATTTTGGATGGAATCAACTAAATCTTATTATATACACGGAAAAGATAATATTCCCTTCCACACAATAATATGGCCAGCTATTCTGTTAGGGCTTGGAAAAGCATCTTTACCAACATATATTGTTTCAAATGAATATCTAACGTTAGAAAAGCAGAAATTATCAACCAGTAAAAACTGGGCTGTATGGGTTCCTGATATTTTGAAAAGGTATGATCCAGATTCTATTAGATATTTCTTAACAATTAATGCCCCAGAAAGTCGCGATGCTGATTTTTCTTGGAGAGAATTTATCTATAGTCATAATAGTGAACTATTAGGAGGGTATGGGAATTTTGTAAATCGAACGCTGAAATTTATTGAGAAATCGTTTGGAGGCGAAGTTCCAGAAAAGACAATCACGCAAAGTATTCAAGATAAAGTCAATCATTTATATGTAGAGGTGGGGCATTTAATCGAAGGTGCGTCATTTAAACTTGCGTTAGAACTAATATTTAAATTAGTTAGATTCAGCAATAAATTTTTTGATGAAAAACAACCTTGGAAACAACTAAAATATGATGAGGACTCGTGTAAACAAACTTTAGCTGATTGCTTATATTTAATAGCAAATATTAGTCATGTTCTAACTCCATTTTTACCTTTTTCAAGTAGTAAGGTAAAAGAAATGATCAACATAGAACATGATGGATGGTACTCATTTTCTGTCCAAACTCAGAACTTGTCAGACGTTGCTCCATTGTTTGAGCGGATAGATCCATCTAGAATTGAAGAAGAACTTCAACGGTTAAAGATTCAATCAACTTGTATCAAAGAGTGAAGTTTAGTAGGTTGCTGCGGCAGCCTTTTTGTATTTTTTATAGTTTATTTGTGCATTTCACTTTGAACCATTGTTTCTCAATGAAGATAGTTGTGAAAAAAACAAATATTATTTAATAATTTTTTAAAAAAGAGTGAAATGCTGTAAAACCTTGTTGTTAAGCGCTTTCACAATAAAAGTCAAACACAGAAAAAAAGTAAAAGGCCCGAATTTTCTTGAAATTAAAAATGTATTATTGCTGGAAATGTTCATAAATACTACATTTAGAACTAGGAAGCAGCAATTTTAAGTACATTGTTCATCATTAAAGGAAAGGAGAGTCAAAATGAAATGAATGCTAAAAATGATTTAGAAAATGGAACCGTTTACAGTAATACTGTTATTGAAAAGAAACCCATTCTGGGCAAAGATCCAAATAAGAAACCAGTTAAAGAAACAAAGGGAATTAAATTATGGCAACAAATTAAAAAGGATAAATATCTATATTTGCTTGCCCTTCCAGGCTTGATTTACTTCCTTATCTTTAAGTATTTACCTATGTGGGGGATCACGATCGCTTTTCAAGACTTTTCACCATTTATAGGTTTTGCGGACAGTCCTTGGGTTGCGTTTGATCACTTTATAAGACTATTTAATTCACCAGACTTTTGGATTATCTTTCGTAATACACTAGCGATCAGTCTTTTAAATATCGTACTCTATTTTCCATTACCAATTATTTTGGCAATTATGTTAAACGAAGTGCGTGTCCAATACTTTAAGAAAACGATTCAAACGATTGTCTATCTGCCGCACTTTTTATCATGGGTTATCATTGTTACTTTAACATTTATGATGGCTTCAAAATCTGATGGAATTATCAATATGCTATTGGTTTACTTTAATTTCGACAAAGTCGATTTATTAACAAATCCAGCTGTATATTGGGTAGTTCTAACCGTTCAAGCAATTTGGAAGGAAGCTGGTTGGGGAACGATCATTTTCTTAGCTGCTATTGCGGGTGTTAATACAGAGTTGTATGAAGCAGCAAAAATGGATGGTGCGAACCGATTTAGACAAATTTGGCATGTTACCTTACCTGCAATCCGAAATGTCATTCTAATTCTTCTTATTTTACGTCTAGGAAGCATTATGGATACAGGCTTTGAACAATTATTCCTTATGTATAATGGGGCTGTATCAAATGTAGGGGAAGTATTTGATACGTATGTATATCGGGTCGGTGTACAGCAAGGCCAATTTAGTTATAGTACAGCCGTTGGATTATTTAAATCCTTAATTGGCTTGATATTAGTTGTTTTAGCAAATAGAACTGCGAAGAAATTTGGAGAAGAAGGTATTTATTAGAGGAAGGAGGAGGAAATATGAATACTGCAACAAGAGGAGAAAAAGTCTTTAATGTCGTTAACATTTTGATTCTATCCTTAGTTGGAATCGTTACGTTTTTCCCAATCTATTATGTGTTTATTGTTTCTTTTACTGAGCCAGCGGAATACTTATCAAAATCATTTGTATTATTCCCGGAAAATTGGTCATTAGATTCATATAAATACTTACTTTCAGCGGATACATTTATGAATGCGATTGGGGTTAGTGCATTCTTAACAATCGTCGGAACGATATTAAGTTTGCTTATTTCATCATCATTTGCCTATTCGCTTTCAAGGAAGAAATTTAAAGGAAGAAAGATCATACTGATGCTAGTATTGTTCACAATCCTTTTTAACCCTGGAATTATTCCAAACTATTTACTTATTAAAGAATTAAATTTACTTAATAGTTTGTGGGCAGTAATCCTGGTTTCATTAACAAGTGGTTGGTTTGTTATTCTGATGAAAGGGTTCTATGATAGTATCCCTGAATCACTTGTTGAAGCTGCAACAATTGATGGATGTAATGACATAACGGCTTGGATCAAAATTATCTTACCTTTATCCTTGCCATCAATTGCAGCGTTTGGTTTATTCTATGCAGTTGGTTATTGGAATCAATATTTTAATGCCCTACTATTTTTAAATGATGCTTCAAAGTGGCCTATTCAAGTGTTGCTTCAAAATATGCTTATAGATTCTTCTGGTAGTAGCTTAGGGGATGTTGACCCTCTCATTAAGCCACCACCAAGTCAAACATTGAAGATGGCCGCTGTTATTATAGCAATTGCACCAATCTTATTAGTTTATCCATTCTTACAAAAACATTTCGCTAAAGGGGTGATGATTGGGTCAATTAAAGAATAATAGATGGATAATTACAGTTGAAAAATGTGCAATAACAAACTCAAGGGGGAATTCTAAATGAAAAAGGTATTATTAGCTGTTTTCTCACTAGCTTTAGTTTTTACATTAGCAGCATGTAAGGACAACAGTAGTACTAGTAGTTCTTCGGGTGGAAATGATGAGACAATTAGAATTATGAGTCATTTCTTTAACCCAACACCACCTTCTAAGGATAATGAAGTAGAGCAAAAAATTGAAGAAGCAACTGGTGTGAATTTAAATATTGAGTGGGTTTCAGCAAATAACTATGCAGAACGTTTCAATGTTTTACTTGCATCACAAGATATGCCAGATTTAATGTTAGTACCTGATCCATTCAGTCCTACATTTAGAAAAGCTGCTGAACAAGGTGCGTTCTGGGATGTATCTCCTTACATTGATCAGTTTCCAAATCTAAAAAATGGAATTGCAGATATTGCATGGGAGTTAACATCAATTAATGGTAAGAGTTACAGTATTCCACGTCCAAGACCAGTTGAAGGAGAAGCATTCTTTGTTATCCGTAAAGATTGGTTAGATAATTTAGGATTAGAAGTTCCAACAACATCTGATGAACTATTAGAAGTTATGAGAGCGTTTACTGAAGATGATCCAGACGGTAATGGTCAAAACGATACAATTGGATTTACTGGTTATGTTAATGATGAAGATTTAGGCGCATTTGGTATCTTTGTTTCTAGTTTCACAGGTGTAAATGGTGAATGGAAGGAAGAAAATGGTGAATTAATTCATACTGCATTCTTGCCTGAAACTCGTCAAGGCCTAGAATATGTTGCAGATGCTTATGAAAAAGGTTATATCACTGAGGATTTTGCTTCATTACAGGTGAGTCAGGCAAAAGAAATGTTTATGGCTGGAAAAGCAGGGATCATTAGTGAGAAGGCTGGAACAGCTCGTGAATATTACGATGCATTATCTGCAAATAATCCAGATATAGAATTCGTTGATTTTTACCCATTAACAAGCATTAATGGTTATAATCCAAAAGGTGCTGGTTTTGCTGGTACAAATGCAATTCCAAAATCTGTTCCTGAAGAGAAAATGTTGAAGATTCTTGGGATGATCAATGATTGGATGGAAGAAGATGTATTTGTTTATCATAAACAAGGGATTGAAGGTGTTCACCATACAGTTGAAAATGGTGAAGTAGTTATTGATACAGATCAGATGGTAAAAGACGCAATCGGAGACTATAACCAAATTGTAAACGTTGCTGACCCAACTGTGTATGAATTCCCACCGAACTTCCCAGAAGAAGCAGATAAATTATATACTGAGATTACTGCGGAAAGAGCAAAAACAAGTGTTGCTAATATTGGTCTAGGATTATATTCAGAAACTGGTGTTACGTACTTACCAGAATTAAGAAAGAAAATTCAAGATTTAAACACAAAAATTATTCTTGGTACTGAAGATATTACTGCATGGGATAAGCTAGTAGAAGAATTAAAGAATGATGGAAACATGCAAAAATTAATCGAAGAAATTAATGAAGCTTATAAGAGTAGATAAGTAGAAATATAAATAATAAGGAGGAGGATAAGTATTATTCCTCCTCCTATTATTTCTAGTAGAAGAAATTTCTGGCTACATATGAAAATCATGCAATCAAGCGTTAAATTATATGGAGGGATTAGAATGAACAGTTATATTCATATGAACGATAGTGTTTTTTTAAAGCAACGAGATCATATTGAAGGCGTATTGGAAACGATTGCAAACCGTTATATTGGTGATAATCCTCCTCATCCAGTCGCTTATAGGGCTTTTCATTATAAAAGTCCAAAGAGATTAAAAGATTATCGATATCATTTTAATATAAATGAATATTTCCCTAATGGGCAAGAAGGTCAATATGTTTATGCTTGGGGAAAAATTTGGCAAGACAAGAAAACAGATATTGCCTTTGCGGTAAACTGTTTTGGTCCTGTCCAATTATACTTGAACGGTGAGATCGTTTATCGAAATACAATTGTTGAGGAATTAGATCCAGATAAAAAAACAATCTTCCCATTACCTTTAGAAAAAGGGTGGAATCATCTCGTTCTTAGATTTAAAAAGACGATGTCTGGCTGGGGAGGCATAGCTGGAACAGGTTCCTATAAAAGACACCCTCTACATTTCTTAACTCCAACTGATGAGAGGAATGGTCAAGAGGGCTGGCTGTTTTCAGAACCACTAGATCATACACTTGATACGATTCCAACAGAAGATACGGAAAATAGTACTGAGATAAATTGGCTTCCTAATCAAGAAGCTTTATTGGAAGATGGAATATACAATTTATCTAAGTTCTTCGGTTCTGACAAAAATTATTCCTCTATCGCCTGGACTACTATTCATAATGAAAGTGCTGATGAAAAGCAAGTCCAATTACAGGTGACATCAGTTGGACCGATTGAAATTTACTTGAACGAGGATTGTGTTTTTCGTACCGAAAAAGATACGAACAATCAAATTAAGGTGAACGTCACTGGTGGTCATAGTGATCTTGTTGTGAAAAGTACTAGTAATGGTGGCTCTTGGGGTTTTCAGTTACAACCTATAAGTGATGATGTGTACCTCTCTCTCCCAGTAAAAGTTGAAGGGACAGAAAGTGAATGGCTTTTTGCTGGACCATTTAATCGTTCGGAAGATCTCCATTTCGAAGAACTCCTACAAGTAGATACATTGATTGAGAGTATTCAAGGACCAACATTTTGGCGTGTAGATGAAGTGAATACTTGGGTGCGTCCATATTTAGAAAATACACTTTTTGGGAAATGGGATTATCCATTAGGAGTTACTTTGTATGGTTTACTTAAAACAGCTATTGAACTGAAAAGAGACGACATTGTTAAGTATTGCATTAAACACATTCAAACGAGCACATCTCTATATAGCTACTCACTCTGGGATCGTGAAAAGTACGGAGCTGCAGGAGTAAATAACCAATTATCTGCGATAGATAGCTTAGATGATTGTGGTTCCTTTGGTGCAACAATGCTGATGGCAATGGAGCTATCACCGATTAAGGATGGGGATTTAATAGCAAAGGATATTGCAAATTACATAGAGAATATTCAAGCAAGACTCCCAGAAGGAACATTATATAGACGAGAGTCCCATGTTGACTTTATGAAGGATACGATTTGGTGTGATGATCTATATATGAGTATCCCGTTCTTATCGAGATATTATAAAAAAACCGGAGATCGTTTATATATAGATGATTCTGTAAATCAATTTCTACAATATAAAAAGTTTCTCTATATGCCAGAATCGCAAATTATGTCTCATGTCTATAATCTGAAGCTTGATACGGGTACACATATTCCTTGGGGACGTGGAAATGGATGGGTTATCTTCTCACTTGCAGAGCTGCTTACTGTCTTACCAGAGGATCATGAACAACGTCCTGAGCTTCTTGAGTTCTTCAATCAGCTTTCAGAAGGATATCTGAAACTACAAGGTGAGAATGGATTATGGCATCAGGTACTAAATGTTTCAGAATCATATGAGGAAACCTCCTGTACATCCATGTTCATCTATGCCTATTCGAAAGGGATTCGCTCTGGCTGGTTAACAGATCAGGAAAAATATATTACTTCTGTTAATAAGGGCTGGCAAGGATTATCAAAACATGCAATCGATAAGACGGGAAATGTGTATGGTGTTTGTCAAGGTTCTGGTTACTCGTTCACTTCAGATTACTATAAAGATGATTTGACCTGGATCTTAAATGATACTCACGGAATTGGGATTGTACTGTTAGCTGGTATAGAAACAAGAAAACTTCAAAAATGGATAGTTACAAGGACGAAGGAGCTAATTTAAGTTATATCGTAAGGGAGGACATTTGAAGATGAAGAAAAACAAACAGGTCACGAAAGCGAACTTTTTCTTACATGGTGGCGATTATAACCCTGATCAATGGTTAGATCGCCCAGATATACTAGCTGATGATATACGATTTATGCAACTTTCACATACAAATACGTTTTCAGTTGGTATATTTGCATGGAGTGCCCTCGAGCCAGAGGAGGGTGTCTATCATTTTGAATGGCTTGATGAAATCTTTGATAATATCCATCAAATCGGTGGTAAGGTGATTTTATCTACTCCAAGTGGAGCACGTCCAGCATGGATGTCACAGAAATATCCTGAAGTGCTTCGTGTGAATGCTAGTCGCCAGAAACAATTGCATGGTGGTCGTCATAATCATTGTTTTACATCACCGGTTTACCGAGAAAAAACACAGCAAATCAATCGTCTGTTAGCCGAAAGATATGGGAATCACCCTGCCCTTTTATTGTGGCATATTTCAAATGAATATAGTGGTGATTGTCATTGTGATTATTGTCAAAATGCTTTTAGGCAATGGTTAAAGGAAACATATAATCATGATTTGAAAGCATTAAATGATGCATGGTGGGGTCCTTTCTGGAGTCATACTTTTTCTGATTGGTCACAAATTGAATCTCCTTCACCGATTGGAGAACGAGCTGTTCATGGACTTAAATTAGATTGGAGAAGATTCGCTACAGATCAGACGATATCTTTTATAGAAAATGAAATTGTTCCTATACGAGAGATTACACCTGAAATTCCAATTACAACCAATTATATGGCAGACACTGTTGATTTAATCCCCTTCCAAGGACTTGACTACAGTAAGATTGCAAAGCACATCGATGTGATAAGCTGGGATGCGTATCCCACGTGGCATAATGATTGGGAATCAACAGCTGATTTAGCAATGAAGGTTGGATTTATCAATGATCTCTATCGTTCCTTAAAGCAGCAGCCATTTTTGTTAATGGAGTCCACACCGAGCCTTGTAAATTGGCATAAGGTCAATAAAGCGAAACGTCCTGGGATGCATTTGCTTTCTTCGATGCAAATGGTTGCTCACGGTTCTGATAGTATTATGTATTTCCAATGGAGAAAATCTCGTGGCTCATCTGAGAAATTCCATGGGGCGGTTGTTGATCATGATAATAGTCCAGAAAATCGTGTGTTTAAAGATGTAGCTGAAGTTGGTGAAACTTTAGAAAAGCTCGCTACGATTGTAGGGGCTCATCGAGATAGTGATGTTGGCTTACTGTATGATTGGGAAAATAAATGGGCTTTAGATGATGCACAAGGTTACGGACTTGATACTAAGCGATATACACAAACTCTACAGCAACACTACCGTCCATTTTGGGAAGAGGACATTTCTGTTGATGTTATCACTAAGGATCAAGATTTCTCTAATTACAAATTATTAATCGTACCAATGCTATATATGGCGAGTGAAGATACAATTCGTCGAATGAAATCGTATGTTGCTAATGGCGGAAGACTAGTGATGACCTATATTAGTGGAATAGTAAACGAACATGACTTAACTTATTTGGGTGGTTGGCCAAAAGATTTACAAGAAGTCTTCGGAATTCAACCGACTGAGACAGATACATTTTATCCAAAGGATCGAAATTCTGTTCATTATAAAGGCAAATCTTATGAAGTTCATGACTATGCAACAATAATAAATATGTTGGATGGAACAGCTGAAGGAGTTTATAAGCAGGATTTCTATGAAAATACTCCTGCTGTGACAAGTAATCATTATGGAAAAGGAAAAGCCTATTATTTAGGTGCACGACTAGAGGATGAATTCCATCGTGATTTTTATCAGGAAATCATCGATGAACTAGACATAGGCCCTGTTGTCGATATTAAACATGAGAAAGGTGTTTCCGTTCAGACAAGACAAGGTGAAGAAGCAGATTATGTATTTGTCATGAATTTTACAGAAGAAGATCAACAAATTCTTATCCCAAGCCAACTAACGGATATTATTACAGGTGAGGTCCTTATAGGTGAGCTAACTCTACAAAAATATGAGGTTCGTATCCTTATTTCTAAATAGCTTCATGCATAAAGAGCATTTCTTCACTTAGAAGGGATGCTCTTTTTCATTCTTATTATAAAAATACTGATGCTGAAAATCTTTAATAAGTAATTCTTATCAGAAAACATTGAATATTGACATTATACTTATGTTCATTTGGAGATTACAATAAAAGTGAAGTAAGTAATTACATGGAGGCGATGTTATGATTATTGGGATACATCATGCTCAGATAACCATACCTAAAGGAACGGAAGAAACGGCTAAACAATTTTATTGTGACCTTCTTGGATTAATAGAAAAAGAAAAGCCAGACTCATTAAAGCATCGTGGAGGATTTTGGGTAATAGTTGGGGAAAGTGAAGTTCATATTGGGACAGAGGATGGTTTTGATCGTTTAACAACAAAAGCTCATATAGCCTATCAAGTAGAGAATCTGTCATATTGGAGAAGTGTACTAGAACAAAATAATATTCAGGTCCTTGAAGGAATTCCAATACCAGGATATCAACGATTCGAGTTTAGGGATCCATTTGGAAATAGAGTCGAGATGATTCAGGCAATTGAGGGTCCTTTCATTCGATGAAATAAAGGATAATTGCCGCCTTATGTTGAACGTACATAAGGATAGAAGTGATTCTTTAGATTTAGTAATAGGTGGGAGTATAGTGTATATAAGTTGGGACACGAGTTCACTTGATGTTAAAAACGTAGTTCATCAGATTTTAAGAGAGTCAAAAGGGATTATTAGAGATAATTTCATCGGATTGTATGTACATGGTTCATTGGCGATGGGCGGGTTTAATCCTCAGAGTAGTGATATAGACATTATAATTGTAACGAGAAAATTGTTGACTGTTGAAGCGAAAGTTAGCTTGGCTCAACTGTTATTAAGAATTTCTAACAATCCATATCCAATTGAAATTAGTTTTCTGAATATAGAACACTTAAAAAAGTGGGAGCATCCATTGTCATATGATTTCCATTATAGTGAATATTGGAGAACTCGTTATGAGGTGGATATGGCAGTAGGAACTAAACAATATATGAACAATGGACAACAAACAGATCCAGATTTAGCAGCACATATTACAATTATAAATCACCGTGGCATTTGTGTAGAAGGTATACCAATAACGGAAGTATTCCCATCAGTTCCTCGTGCGGATTATATATCCTCAATCATGGGAGACTATTCCGATTGTTTAACAAATATAGAGATAGAACCTATCTATTGCACATTGAATTTAATTCGAGTGTATTGGTATTTAAAAGAAGATGTGATTTCTTCAAAGTATGAAGCGGGTATATGGGGAGCATCAACTTTTCCAGCAGAAATAGCGGCAACGGTGAAAAAAGTGTTGGATTGTTATAAGGATGAAAAAGGTAATATTGAGATTAAGAGAAATGAACTTTTATTATTTAGAAATTATATAGTTAATCAGGTGGGGAATTATTAAATTAACCAGTGATGGAGAGTTTTTATTTGAACTAAGCAGATATTGAGAGGTGATATTTTGGTAACTGAAATTCGCCAAGTTAATAAGGAAGACGTTTGGGAATTAAGGCATAAAGTTATGTGGCCAAATAAGGAATATGATTTTATAAAATTAAAAGATGACGATGAAGGGATTCATTTTGGGTTATTTATAGAGAAAAATTTAATATCTGTTATTTCACTTTTTATAAAAAATGACGATGCTCAATTTCGAAAGTTTGCTACATTGCAGCAAGAACAAGGGAAAGGTTATGGAACAGCACTGCTAGACTTTATATTAAATGAAGCAGAAAGCTATGGTGTGAAGAGGATTTGGTGTAATGCAAGAAAGAATAAGGCAGATTTTTATAAGAAATTTGGATTTGTTGAAACCAATTCTACTTATATCAAAGAAGGGAAATCCTTTGTCATCATGGAGAAATACTTGTAGCGGGTTAGGTGGTTTATTGTGAAAAAAATAGTATTGATAGGTTCTGGAGGCTCAGGTAAATCTACTTTGGCAAGAAAACTAGGTAAAAAGCTAAATATCCCTGTATATCATCTCGATGCATTATTCTGGAAACCGAATTGGGTAGGTGTCTCGCGTGCAGAACAAATTAAAGTTCAACATGAATTAGTGAAAGAACAAGAATGGATAATAGACGGCAATTATGGTGGGACAATGGAGATTAGACTTAATGCAGCAGATACCATTATTTTTCTAGATATTCCTAGAGTTATATGTACATATAGAGCCTTAAAACGAATGATTCAATATAAAAATAGAACGAGGCCGGATATGGGAGAAGGCTGTGAAGAAAGACTAGATTTTGCTTTCTTAAAATGGGTTTGGGAGTATCCAAAAACAAAAAGACCTGATATCTTAAAACGGCTTAATCAGCTGTCTGAAGATAAGCAAGTGTATATTTTAAAATCAACAGGAGAAGTTCAATGTTTTTTAGATAAGGTGATAGAAAAATAGAGTAAGACTTATTTAGCATTTTTATAGGGGGATACCATGAATTCTTCAATTAATGTAGGAAGAGTTACAAAAGTTCTTGTTGATAAAACGAGAAAGGAGTTTTATGAAGAAAATAAAGAGTTTCGTTCTTTTCCAATTAGTATATTTTATCCTACGGAAGAAATTACAACTGAATCGAATCTTATTTCTTTATTTCATACAGCAAGAAATGAAGCAATTGATGTGTTTTCAAAAGTTGGTATTAGCAAAGAACAGTTAAATGAAGTGAAGACATTTGTTAAGGAACATGCTGAGCCTGTACGAAATATCTCTTTTCCAGTATTGTTGTTATCTCCAGGTTTCGGTATTGACAGAGACTTATATATAGAGGTCATTACAGCCATAGTACAAAAAGGATATATAGTTATTACTGTTAGTGTTCCATACGACAGTTTTTTAACGGTTTTTACTAATAATAAAATCGTCTATCAAGCTAAAGAGTTTCCAGATGATCAGACGCAAGTGTTAACAAGAATGAAAGATATGCAGTTTGTTATAGAGCAGTTAGAGAAATGGAATCATGAGGAATATTTTAATGGTCTATTTGATACTAGTAAGATTGGAGCATTAGGTCATTCGTTAGGTGGTGTTTCGGTACTTAATTTGGCATCAATTGACAATCGAATAAGGTGTGTTATTTTATTTGATGCTAGTTTGTATCTAACAGGTGAGAAGATACCAGAGATTCCTGTTCTAAATATCCGTCAAGAAGCTTCAAGCTATGATGAATTTATAACAATGTTAATGGAAGAGGAGAGCAAAGCAGTTAGTGAGGTCATAGCTACTACGTACATAGAGAAACAGTTAAAGCTGTATGAACACTTACCTGTAAGTCGTTCTTTCATAAAAATTATAGGTGCTAATCATCTATCATTCTCAACGATTGGTAGATTTATAACAGAAGAACCACAACATGTTATGACTTCCATTCAGGATATTACTATTGCTTACCTTGAAGAATTCTTAAAGGGGAGAACTAACATTTATTTAGACAAAATAAATGGAATAACTAGACCAATTGGAGTCGTAGAAATTGATGGAAGAGGTTTACAGCTTTAATATTTCTTAATAAATGAGTAGAATGAAAGTTTTTTCTAGATTAGCCTTATATATATTATATACTTAGAGTCATAAAGGAAATTAACGTTTATAGAGGTGAATAGTTTTATGATGAATGTATTAATCGTCATTGCTTTAGGTTTGGCTGTTTTCTTTTCATTTGTAGCTTGGCTGAATACGCAAACTATTATAAGAGATTTAACGGAAATAAAGGCTAAGTTAGGAATTGTTGAAGGAGAGAAAAGCACTTTTCTTGATAGAGACATAGACAACGATTAAAAAAATGTGATATTAGGGGAAATTTATCGTTTCCCCAATGAAAATCCTTCGAATAGTCTTCCACCGTATGGTTCTAGTACCTTGTCGATTAAGACAACGATCTTATCAATGTCATTTGTTTTGTAGTAGGTATCAAATGCAACAACAAATTCGTTTGCAAGTTTCTTGTCATAATGAGCTAATGAGCGAACAGTCCATTTTGATGAACCTATCCATTTACGTTGGGTTCTAAGAATAAATTCACTAAGCAAGCTACCGAGTGTATTAGCAATAAATATGGCTTCGCCTCTATTATTACTGCCGATTAAGTCATCTAAAGCATCTGTTATGAAATATCGTTTTAGATGTATGGTTTCCTTTGACCATGGTGTTGGGCCTTGTTCTAATAATTTCTTTGCTTCTTTTTTTATTTCAGATAACACGCCGGAATCTTTTATTATGAACCCTTCGTGCACCATTCTAGGCATACTAGGTCTTGCTTCGTTACAATCTTTTTCAAAAAAGTAGCGGTATGATGTTAAGTTATGTGCAAATAATTCAATTGGCCAGCCTATTTCAACTAGAGATTCCCGATAAGAAGATACTAGGCTATTGTCGAAAATCACTATATCTAAATCAGAGGTTTCAGTAGCTTCTCCCCGAATGACACTACCAGCTAAGATGGCACCATGACAATGTGGAAAATGTTTCTCAACAAACTTGGTGGCAGCGACTATATGATTTGGTCTATTTTTCATAAACTTGCTCCTTTTTCGATAATGAATATAGGGGTATTTTAACATTAAATTATCAAAAAAGTTATTAATATCTGCAGGATTGATGACATGTATGTTGAAATTAGTACTAATTAAATTAGAGGTGATTCATGATGAAGCAGATTATAGCACTAGGTGGAGGAGGATTTTCGATGGAGCCTGAAAATCCTTTGTTAGATACATATATCCTAAGCCAATCAAGTAAGTCAAATCCGCAGGTTTGTTTTGTTCCAACAGCGAGTGGGGATTCAGAAAACTATATTAACCGGTTTTATCAATTCTTTCAGAACCAAGAGTGCCAGCCTTCACATCTATCTTTATTTAAACCACCAACAAAAGATTTAGAATCGTTTATTTTAGAAAAGGATATTATTTATGTTGGTGGAGGAAATACGAAGAATTTGCTCGCGCTTTGGAAGGAGTGGGGGTTAGACAGCATTTTAAGAAAGGCATGGGAGCAAGGTGTAATTCTAGCAGGGATAAGTGCAGGGTCAATTTGTTGGTTCGAAGAGGGTGTAACAGATTCATTCGGGGGTGGATTAGAACCACTAGATTGTCTAGGATTCTTAAAGGGAAGTAATTGTCCACACTATGACGGTGAATCAGATCGTAGACCAACGTACCAACAACTAGTCGCTAGTCAAAAAATAAAGCAAGGTTTAGCTGCAGACGATGGAGTGGCCATTCATTTTATCAATCAAGAAATAAAAAAGATTGTGAGCTCTAGACCTAATGCCAAGGCATACCAGGTTTTTTTTGAAGGTAAAGTAATAGAAAAAGAGCTTGAAACGGTCTATTTAGCATTTAATTAGTTTTTCCTTGGGGAGAAGCGGGGAGTATGTTTTAATAAAAGAAACAAAGAAATTTAGCGTAAATTAATTGAATAGGAGCAACAAGGTCAATCATGAAAAGATTTAAATTGAAGGATGATTTTAAAGGCTTCAAAAAAGGAACACAGTTTTATTTGGTTGCAGAATCGGAGTTCATCGGGATTAAAGAGTTCGTATTTAGAACGATTGATTTATCGGTAAGGATCTCTACTAATGAAAGAGAAATGTTACATTATTTCGTGGAAATTACTTCTTTCTATAGTGAGGATACAAAGTAAGAAGACATAATGGTTATACGATGATTGAAAAAAATTAATGAAAGTGAAAAAATAAAAAAATTTATTCCGTCTCAATTTCAAAAGTATACTTAGTTATGAGACGGAATTTTATGATTTTTAATTTAGTTCCTATAATATATATTATGTTAACTAGAATAAACAAAATAAAATATTAAATGATTATTTTAATGCTCCCTCCTGTTAGATGATTACATAACCAATTGCAAGATATTTTCCAGTTTGCTATATTGATAGAATATATAAGAAACAATTTCTTATTAGAAATGAGGTGAGATCTATTGAAAAAATATACCGTCCTATTACTGCTTGTTTTAGCAAATTTATTCTGGGCTGGAAATTATGTGTTTGGAGAGTATTTAGTTGCTGAAATGACACCGATTCAAATGACGTTTTCGCGCTGGTTGATTGCTCTATTCTTGTTGTTCCCACTTGCTCATTGGATTGAACGACCTGATTGGAAAAGTGTATGGAAAAAATGGAAAACACTTTTGGTGTTAGCGATCCTTGGTATTATTAGTTATAATTTTCTTTTATACGAAGCCTTACAATACACTTCTTCACTGAATGCATCTTTAGTTAATTCGATCAATCCTGCTGTATTAGTTTTGTTTTCTGTTTTGTTTTTAAAGGAGAAATTGAGATTGAAGCATGGAATTGGAATCGTTATTTCACTGTTAGGTGTTCTGTTAGTATTAACAAAAGGTCAACTGCAATTGATTTTTCATAATACATACAATCATGGTGATCTTTTGATGTTAGTCGCGATTGTGTTATGGACGATTTATTCGATTATTAGCCGAAAAACGAAATCGATTCCACCCATTGCAGCAACAACGGTCTCCGTCTTATTTGCATTAATCTTGTTACTTCCAATCATCTTTTTTTCAGATGTCGAGTTTAATATGAACCTAAGTAATCAGGCCTTGATTGGTATCATTTATATGGGAGTATTTCCATCAGTAGGGTCTTTTATCTTTTGGAATGTTTCATTACGTCATATAGATGCTAGTAAAGCTGGAGTATACTTAAATTTGATTACGGTTTTCACAGCAATCATCAGCTTACTTTTGGGCAAATCGATTACATTGATTCAAGTACTTGGGGGAATTCTCGTGTTTACAGGGGTCTATTTAACTACTAAAACAAGTCATACTACAGCGAAAGATACTTCAATACCTACACAATCTAAGAAATTGACTGGCTCTTAAGTTTTATTAACAAAATTAAAACGGTGCCTGGCTTATGACACCGTTTTTTATGCAAGTATGGATGTAAAAGGTCTAAATTTCATATTTCCTCAATATTTTATACAAAAGTATTAAAATTTTCTTATTAAGGAGAAATGACTATGGCTGTTGTGCACTTTATTGATGGAAGAACGGTTGTATTAAGTCAGTATTTAGCTAACATTCCTGCTGTAGACCAGGCGATAAAAGTTAAAGGACGTAAAGGAAAAGTCATCAATGTAATCGAAATTGATGAAAATCAAGTCCAAGTGTATGTAGAGTTAGAAGCAAAAAATAAAAATCAGGTTGCTGCAAAGGACACGAAAAAGAAAAAGCGATAAGACTCGTGCTTAGTCCTTTGGGATATCCATTTTATCGACTGCACTCCTTAAATCATCATTTCGTATATGGGTATAGATCATCGTTGTTTGAATGGATGAATGCCCTAATTGTCTTCTTAGTTTTGGTACATCATTTATTTCTGAATGATATCTTGTGGCAAATGAATGACGCAATTTATGAACGGATAGGGAAGGCTTACCAAATGCAACAGCATATTTCTCAATCAACTTTTCAATTGATCTGGCTGTGAGCCTTCTTGATTTTCCTTTAGGTCCCATTGCTGCTGCTACAAATAGTGCTTTATTGCTTTTATCTACCTCATAGCGAACGGCTCTGATTTTTAAGTATTCTTGAAGGTCATCCATCGCTATTTTACTAAAATAAACATATTGTTCTTTATTACCTTTGCGAATGACTCTTGCTGAGAACTTGCTGAAATCGATATCGTCTAAATCTAAATTGACAACCTCTGAAAGTCGTAGTCCAGAACCCAATATGAGGGATACAATTGCCGTATCACGTTCAAGATTTAATTTATGAAAGTTTGATAGCTTCTTATTTTCTTTCACCAATTCTCCGTAATCAGAGGCAATGAAGCGTCTGAATTTCTCATATTCATCTCCAAGTAGAATTTTTCCTTCCATTTTATTTGCGATTGTTTCCATACTTTCTTTAAGCTCATTAAATTCAATTTTCGCCATCACGTTACGCTGGAGATAGGGCTTCAGATCTCTAGTTTCTGCGATGTTTTGTAAGTAGTTAAACAACGATTTGAGTGCTGACAATTTGCGATTAACTGTGATTTCTTTGTTTTTCATTTCATATGTAAGAGCTTGTAAAAATCCTTCAACTTGCTGTACAGTTAGTGATTCTAGAAATTCTAATGGAATCTCTTTAATTGAGCCGTTATAAAGTTGCTCAGATACAATCCAGTTAAAGAAGATTTTGAAATCATGACAGTAATTTAATAACGAGGCTGCCGAAAGCTTTCGACGTTTATGATCGAAATATTCTTCAACATACCATGGTAATTCCTTAACAATGATGTTCAATTTTTTATAAAGCTGTTGTTGTGATTCACTTACCATAAAAATTCACCTCAATCCGATTTATCCTATATTTAGTTTACAATTCATTCTTTATTACGTCAAATTTATATTTTGCGTAATAAACTATTTGAGAAATATTCGATGCTTCAATCCACCTCTTTTAAAGCATCGAAGTTTATTATTATTTATCATAAATTTTATAAAGTGTTTTTGTTTTCTTCGCATGATACATGGCCATATCAGCATGGCGGAGAAGTAATTCTATATCTACACCGTGATTAGGATAATACACAATACCAATACTTGTCGTAAAGTTCACAATCGTATTACCTATATAAATGGGCTGTTTGATAACTTCAGCTATATTTGTTGCAATATCCCTGATTTCGTCATCATTTTTATGATTAGGTAATACAATGGCAAATTCATCTCCACCTAAACGATAAATCAGTCCAACATGACCAATGGCTCCTGATAATCGAGCTGTGATTTTTATTAATGCTGTATCTCCTGCTTGATGACCATAAGCATCATTCACTTGTTTTAGTCCGTGTAAATCTAAATACATGATCGTGAACATTTTGTCTTCGTTAATTTCTTCTGCTATATCTAATTGGAATTTAAGACGGTTGGGTAAATCTGTTAACGTATCATGGTAGGCACGATATCGGATCAAATCCTCTTCCTTCTTTTTTTCAGTAACATCCCAAAATACTAATTGAACAGCTGATTCACCATTCAGTTGGACAGGTATCCCATTCACTTCAACATCAATCTCTTTCCCATCTAACCGAATAAATCTTTCATAGCATGGTGAACTAGGTTCTACATTTGAATTTTTAACACGATTTGTAACAATTAATCTATAATCTGGATGGATGATATTTCGAAAATGTAATCCAATAATGTCCTCTGGCTTTTTTGTCCCAAGTAGCTGTAATGCAGTTGAATTAGCATATTTAATAATGTTATTTTGATGTACTAAGATTCCTAATGGAGCATACTCTACTAAACTCCGATAACGTTCTTCACTCTCTGTCAGAGCTTGTTCGATTTTTTTTCGCTCTGTGATATCTCTGTAGCTTAATAAAACTGCTCTTCTTCCCATGAAATTAATTGGGCTAGCAGAAAAAACGGTATCGATTAATTTTCCATTTTTACTCCGTAACGTTGCTTCAATATCAAGAATGGGCTTATTCTCTAACAAAATCTCTTGAGTCATTCTATATGCTTCTTCTACTATTGTAGGATCTATAAATTCCTGAATATGTACCCCCTCTATATCTTCTACCGTTGTACCTACTAGATCAGCAGCTGATTTATTCGCGTATATAATATTAGTTCCATCATGCACCAAAATGGCATCAGGTGAGTGTGTTAACAAGCTACGGAACTTTTCTTCACTTTCAATTAAATTTAGCTCCAATTGTTTTCTTTCTGTAATTTCTTGAACTTGAGAGATTAGATATAAGGATTTATTCTCTTCTCGAACAACAGAAACTGAAAGTAAAACCCATACAATGGTTCCGTTCTTATGTATATACCTCTTTTCTAATTCAAAATAATCTTTTTTTCCATCAATTAATTCCTGGACTTGATTAATATCAGCTTCTATATCATCTGGGTAAGTAATATCCTGAAAAGTTCTTGATAGTAGCTCTTCTTCCGTATAGCCGGTAATCTTGGCTAAGGCTGGATTTACTTTAATCCAATTTCCTTCTAATGAAACCAAAGCCATACCAATAGGAGAATAGTAAAAGGCTTGCTCAAATCTGTCTATGAAATTTATCATAATACTCCCTCAAGTTGAATAATATTCGATGTATTTCTATCATTAAAAAAACACTTACAATTCTTACAAAAAAAGGAACAAGATTTACTAATTATATGCATTATCATAAGTACTTGGCAATTATAATATTCGAATTCGAACGTTTTTTTGAATAAAATATGAACGAAAGCCAAAAAATGAAAAGACCTCCAAATAGATTGAAGGTCTTTTGTTATTCATTATTTTCCAATAAACATTTGTGTCCAATGGTGCCCTGATTGTTGGTATCCAACTCCGATATGTGTGAAATCTTTGCTTAAAATGTTCTTACGGTGTCCTTCGCTATTCATCCATGCTTGAACAACCTGTTCTGGAGTTTGTTGTCCTTGTGCTATGTTTTCACCTGCTGTTTTGTAAGTTACATTAAAGTCCCTCATCATGTCAAATGGTGAACCATATGTTGGGCTTGTATGTGAGAAATAATTGTTCTTTTGCATGTCATTAGATTTTTCTCTTGCTACACCGCTTAATTGTGTATCTGCTTGTAGATTTGATAGACCATTTTTTCGTCGTTCTGCGTTAGTTAAATCAATAACTTGTTGCTCAAATTGACTAATTCCTTCTGCTGCTTGAGACTGCTCAGGTGCTTTTGCCTCCTGTTGTGGCGCTTGCTGTTCAGCTGGCTGCTGTGGTGCTGGAGTTGGTGCAGCTTGTTGCTGTTCAGCTGGTTGTTGTGGTGCTGGAGCTGGTGCAGCTTGTTGCTGTCCTTGGTTAGGTACAGCTTGCTGACCTGGCTTTAAATTGGTTAATTTATTTTGTAATTCTTGTAGTTGATTTTTATCAAGTTTTACATATTTAAATTTTGCCTCTTGAATCTGAACTGCTTTTGTATGAGGATACTTATTACTCGGTGTTTCCGTTTTATCAGCAGAAATGTCAGTAAGTGGACTGTTGTTACCACCTAAATCAGTCCAATTTCCATTGTTATTTCTGTTCCGGTTTGTATCCCTCGTGTTAAAAATTCCACGATCATTTTGATCTCGATCATTTGTGAAGATGTTTCGGTTGTCATTCTGAACATTTCTGTTTTCTAATGTTCCGAATTGATTATGATCTCGGTTCGTCATTCCTTGATCATCATAGTTGCACCCTACCATTGTAAGTAAAGCTACACCTGAAATAACTGTACATAGCTTGCGTTTTATCAATTTTAATGCCCCCTTTTTTTCGATTGTTGGTATTACCCTCATAGTTTTCAACTTTAACTGAAAAGTATTTATGGTAATAATCGAGAAATAAGGAGGCACACTATACGCATAGCATTTATTCAATTGTAATTTAATTTCCATTTGATACTTGTTACTTTATAATGGTACACCAGATGGCCCCTTCTCTTTTTGCTTGATAGCTGCTCCCTTCTTATTCTGTGACCCTAAAAGAACACCTGTTCCCACAAAGAGGAATCCAATAATTTGTAACATTAAAATTGGCTCATCCAATACGATTACAGATGTAATGGCTGCTATGACTGGAACTCCGTTCATGAAAATGGCAGATGGGCCTGGGCCAAGGATACTAATTCCGCGGTTCCAAAGCATATTCCCTACCCCAGTTGGAAAAATTCCTACATACAGGAGCATTAGCCATAGAAGGGCATCAGTCGGAATACTATTCCATCCTTGTGCGGCTTGTTCCCATAACACCATTGGTATGTAACAAATACAAGAAATTGAATATGCGTATAAACTGATGATCGCAGGTGGAAACTTACTATCAGTTGCTTTCTTAATGAAGATAAAGCTTATACTGAATGTGAGTAATGCACCCACAATGAAGAAATCTCCGATATTAAAGGATAGAGAAAATAAGTTTGTAATTGACCCTTTTAATACCACTAAGGTTACACCAATAAAACCAAGAGCAATTCCTATTATTTGTTTTTTCCGTAATGGAGCACTAAACACCAGGTATGAGATAAAGGCTGTAGCTAACGGTGTTAATCCCATAATGAGTGAAGCATTGGTAGCTAGCGTGTATTTAAGCCCAATTTGAAAAACGACATTGTTGATTACTACACCAATTATGGATGCCCATAGCACATAACCCCACATCTTCTTCGTTTTTGGTGTAATAAATAGGTATTTTCGCGTAATCCATAATAAGGCAATTGCTGCAAAAAGGTTGCGAACAAATAATAACGTCCAAAACGGGAATGCTTCAAGTAATAGCTTTGTAAAAACAAAATTACTTCCCCACATTAGAATTACGACTAACAATATAAGCTTCATCCTTGTATGATTCAATGTGTCATCTTCTTTCAAGGTTATTATATAAATAGTGAGCCAAAAGGAAACATAAGAACCGTCGCCAATTAGCCTGGGAAAATCAATTTAATGGCACCAATGGTTCCAAGAGCTAAGATAATCCAATGAAAAATTTTCTCAGGGATAAATTTGATGATGAAGATTCCTAAGAACGCACCAATGATAATGAATGGTATCATCGTCATGTTAAAGTAAAACGAATCCGTAGAGACCATACCTAAAAATAAGTAAAAAGGGATTTTGATGATGTTTACGAATAAATAAAACCATGCCCCTGTTCCAATAAATTCATTCTTTGGAAGTCGTTTCGCAATTAAGTAAATGGACATAATGACCCCAGATACATTACCGATCATTGTCGCAAATCCAGCTAATACTCCCATGGCATAGGTAAACCATTTTGATTCTGGCAGTAATTGATTAATATTTGATTTAATAGAATCTTTGCCTACCTGTAATATGATTAATGTTAATATTAAAACTCCTAAAAGTAGTGATAGTTGTTCACTATTTACCTTCCACAAAACAAAAAAGCCGATAAAAATCCCTGCAAGCACCCATGGTATTAATGAAAATAAATGCTTCCAGACAACACTTCTTCTGTAGTAGAAGACAGCAAATATATCAGCGATGATAAGCATTGGAAGCATAATCCCAACTGAGTCTTTCGCCGGAAACACCTGGACTAGAAGTGAAACATTAAATATACCCAATGTTGAAATGGCTGTTTTAGAAACCCCGATAAGAATGGCGACGGTAATCGAAATAAACCACTCAAATAATTCCATAGAATTAAAGATAATAAACCATCCCCCTTCCTGCCTTATCCTTTATTATAATGACAATTGATGTTCAGAAAAAGATGTAAAATTAAATTTTGGGAATTTTGCCAACTATATACAAACTTCTCGTGACATTCTGCTGAGAAGAACAGCGTAAGAACCGTCCCCAATTAGCCAAAAAAAAAAACGCCCTTCATTGGAGAAGGACGTTTCAATTTGTGTTAATGATTACTTACAGTAACATTTTTATTTTGTTGTGTGACTTCTGTGTTTGCACTCTCTTTCTTATCATACTTAATAAAAAGTGCAATGATTAAAGCAATTAGAGAAAGGACAGCTACTACAATAAATGATACATTCGCACCATAAATGTCTGGTGTTGCGATCGCAGGGTTTTGTTCAGCTAATTGTTCACTTGTTGTTAAAACTGTAACTAGAATTGCTGTTCCAACAGAAGCTGCAATCATTCTCATTGTATTATCCATGGCAGCACCATGTGGAATAAGATGTTTTGGTAGCTGATTTAAAGCAGCAGTTTGAACTGGCATCATGACCATAACTAAACCAAACATACGGATAGCATACATAACAGTTATATACGTAAACGAGGTTTCTACTCCTAAATTCGTAAACGTAAACGAAGATGCTGTTAGAATGGTTAGTCCAGTTAATACAATCCATTTAGCTCCAATTTTATCAAATAATCTTCCGATAATTGGTGCCATAATACCTGACACTAATGCCCCAGGTAAAAGCGCTAGACCTGCTTCAAAAGCTGTGAAATCACGCATTTCTTGCATATATAACGGAATTAGGGTTTCGATTCCAATCAACCCCATAAAAGCAATCATCCCAATAATAACCGCAAATGGAAAAATTGGATATTTGAACACTCTAAATTCAAGCATTGGCTGCTTTAATTTTAATTGTCTTGTGATAAATAGGATAAGTGATAATACTCCAGTTCCAATCGTGAGAATAGTGATTGGATTTAACCAACCGAAGTTCCCGGCACTTGTGAAACCGTAAAGAAGTCCACCAAATCCTAAAGAAGAGAAAATGATTGATAACACATCTAATTTGGGTTTAGTTACCTCTGTCACATTTCTGAGTGCAAAGTACGCAACGAAGATATCGATGATGGCGATTGGCAGGATAATGAAAAATAACAATCTCCAAGAATAATGTGAAGTGACCCATCCAGATAAAGCAGGACCGATCGCAGGAGCAAAGGAAATCACTAGACCAATCAGACCCATTGCTGCCCCACGTTTATTAATTGGGAAAATCATTAAAAAGACTGTTGTCATAAGTGGTAGCATAACACCAGCACCACTAGATTGAATGACTCTTCCAAGTAATAATGTAGGAAAATTAGGAGCTATTCCTGCAACTAATGTACCAAAAGCAAAAACACTCATTGCTGTGATAAATAGCTGCCTTGTTGTAAACCGTTGCAATAAGAATGCACTAATAGGAATCATAATCCCATTTACACACATGAAAACAGTTGTTAACCATTGAGCACTATTAGCTGTAACATCCATTTCATTCATGATAGGTGGTATTGCTGTAATCATGAGTGTTTGATTCAAAATGGCTATAAACGAGCCTGCAAGTAAAAGTGCAACAATCGTTGATCTTTTAAAACTTGATGATTCCATATATTTTCCTCCAATCTATTCATAGCTAGTTTAGATACAATCAATAACCCAAAGACATAATTTTATAGACTAATTGATTATAAACAATTAATCTGCTATTTAAAAGTAATTAATCTTTCTGAAAAGTAATATTTAAAAGAAGTTCTGTTAAGTAACAACATAACCTCTTCTCTACGAATATCATATTTACTCGTATTATTCACCTTGAAAAAAGTTTAACATCTTCGCTAATATACCTGACTTTTGTATTGTGATGTTTGCCATTTCCTCTGTATATATTTTGTAAGTGTTCTTACCTTTGCGTTTTGCAAAATACATTGCCTTATCGGCAGTTTGGAGAAGTGATTTTTGATCTTTTCCATGCTGTGGATAAATGCTAATACCGATGCTTGGGGTGACACGAGCTTCCTGATTTTTAATCATATATACTTTAGAAATTTCTTCAATGATACGTTCAGCTATTTGAGTGGCTTCCTCTAGGCTATATCCTTCTGTCACAATGATAAATTCATCTCCACCCAATCGTGAGATAATGTCATCTCCTTTTAAAGTGTGAGTTAATCTTGCTGCAACATCCTTTAATAATAAGTCACCAGCATCATGTCCTAAAGTATCATTCACTTTTTTAAACCCATCGAGATCAATGAAAAAAACGGCTAATTGTCCTTTTGAGCGTTGAACACTTTTTAAGGATTTTTTAAATAACACTTCTAACATTTTGCGATTGGCTAATCCCGTTAATTTATCATAATAAGCCATCTCAGTAAGTTTTACTTCATAATTTTTACGTTCAGTAATATCACGCGCAACTGTTAAAACTAGATTCTTTCCTTTTTCTTTATACAAAGTGGAATGTAATTCGAACGGAATTTCCTCCCCATTTTTTGTTATGAATATTGTTTCCAGTTTATTATTTTCTTCATCTTTAAGAATGTGTTCCAAGCTATTAGTGAATTCAGTATGTTTCTGTTCAGAAATTAGTTGTAATGGTGTTTTAGACCGGAGTGCTTCGGCACTGTATCCTAATTTCACATAAGCCATATTATTTACATAAATAATATTACTCGGCTCCCCATTTTTTAATTCGAAAATTAGAATAACGTCACTTATATTATTTAGGATCCGTCGATATTTTTCTTCATATTCGATTGCTATGTCTAAATGGTTCATCAACTCAATATGTGTTTTTTCTAACTGTTCATAGTTCGTTTTAAGTGACTTTATTTGTAGCATATGTTTTCGTACCAATAGAAACATAAGGAATAGGAAAATTAGAAACAAAGTTTGTATGATTATATTATTGATATTTATGATAACTAAGAAAGATATTGTAATTAATATAAGCGTGTATATACCCAATTTGTATTTGTTCATTAAACAACCACCATTTACATACTCTCTATTTTTATATTGCTTAGTCTACCCTAAGTACAAAACTTGATCTCAAGATCTAAACATATTGCAAAAAAAAGAGGATTTCCATAGTGCTTAGCACATTGTTATAGGAATTCCTCTTTTATGAAGGCTGTTTTCTCAAAGTTTGTTGTTGTTTTGAGATGAATTATTGAGAGTGAGATTTCTAGCAGACTGAATACACTCAAGACTCCCGTGGGATGCGTGTGTCCCCACAGGACGCGGAGTGTATTCAGGCTGCGGGTTTTAAAAGCAACAATCTATACGAAAACAGCCTTTATGAAACACTTATTTGAAAATCACTGATATAATTTGTGCAGAAGACATTTGGCTATCCACTTCATAAGTTCCAGGACGTAATTTGCTGGCTAGTCCCTTCTTTTCAACATCATTAAAGAAATCCATTGCATTATCAATAATGTTTGCCTTAACAAGTGCTTCCCCTACATCAATACTTGTCATACCAGTTGTTACTGTTAGCATTGTGCGGTAGATAACTGTTTCTTTTACCTCATCTTCCTTTTCATTCGTTTCAGATCCTTCTTCTTTGCTATTATTTTTACTAGCAGCTTCTTCTGCGGCAGCCAATTGTTCTTTAAACTCGTCTTCTGTATGGATCACATATCCCGTTGAAGCTAGTAATTCTTTCATTTCTTCAGTAGAAGGAGCTTCAGCACGTTGTACATTCGTCCCTTCACTCTTGTCTAGGAAGTATACCGCTCCTGAGATTCCAGTAGCAACAATAAGACCTGCTGCAAAGCTGCTCACTAATTTAGCTTTCATGATCCACTGTTCTCCTTTCATCATCTTTAGAAGTTAAGTAAGGAGATAGTAATTGCTCTGCTTCATTGATTGCTAATTTTTTTTCAGCTGCAATGCTCTCAATAGAGTATCCGCGTTTATATAAATCTAGCATTTCACGTAACGCTAGTCTCTCTTTTAGAGTAATTTGCAAACCCGCTTCCCTTAAAGTAATTTCAGCATCAAGCTCGATGTTTCGAATTTGGTCTTTTAATTGAGTGAGTTCATTCATCATTGAGATGTGAACCATGTCAATTTCTCTATGTTCTTCCTTAGATGACTGCCTAGTTTTCAATACTGAGATAATCAGTAACAATACTGCTACGCCAAGTAAAATGGCTAACGTCCATTCCATCATAATATGAACCTCCATGAGCTTTAAATCTTACAAGTATTTATTATACCTTCAAATTCGTCAAATTTCGATTCAAATCGCGAAAACACTTCGAAAGTTTGACGGAAATGCCATAATTTAACGGAGTAAAAGAACTGAAAATAGGAACATAGTGCCTTTTAATAATTAATTCTTCCTTCCACACTGTTATTATTTTCTAGAAAGAAACATACAATATCCATAATTAAATTTATTAAAAAACAAGGAGTTTACATCATGGGGAAATTAATACAACTGAATTCAATTCCAAAAATATTGGAACTTGGTGATCGCAATGAAAATTTACGCAGACGACGAGACTCCATTAATAAGCGCTTAAAAGAAATTGAAGAAATAAAAAAGAATATATTTAAGAAATAAAAAAGGGAATAGCTTAGCTATTCTCCCTTTTGTGTACTTAATATGTCTTTTCTCGTTGCATCCCATAATTTCTAATGGCTTCTACACGTTTGCGTAATTCCTGCCTTTTTTCTGAACGTTTCATACGGCGGTCATCTGTGATTTGTTTTTGTGTTTTAAACTCAATGATTTTTAATTTGTTATCGTTTGCTTTACTCATTTGTACCCGCCTCCTTTAAATGCTCTTGTATGCTATGATCTGATAACAAACAGAGAGCATGAATTAACCGATAGACTTCTCTTGAATCTATTATATCATTTTTCACTAATAAATGGGATACCTTTTGATCAGTTGTGTCAAAATGAAAATTGTAGACCCAAATTTTATGTTGATCAATATCCATCTTTACCCGTAATGAAACAACTGTATGATTCTCGTATGGATAGTTAATCACTGGTTGCGATAATTCATCCTTTACCACTTTGACTGCTCCCCATTTTTTGTACAAGCTTTTATCATCAAGAGAGATTTCATTAGGAGAAGAGCCTGTTGTCCCTACATCTTCTATCTTCTTTAAGAAATTCTTTCTTTTCTCATACAACGTAAATCCAGAAACTAAGTTTAAATCCTTTGTCGTAAATACACCATTCTTCATTCGGTATAAGACTTTATTAATATCCTTAATTAATTCAATGACATATTCAGCACCTTTAGAAAGTTCTTCATTTTCTTTTTCTAACTCACCAATCGCATCTTCATAAGTATTTACTAAAATATTAAACTTCTCATCTTGTCTATTTAATCTAGCTTTTAACATGGAGATTTTTGTTTCTAACTGGTGCTTTTCGGCCAGAAAAAAGTGATCTAAACGCTTTTCTAGATTATTGGATAATTCCTCAAAATCATCAGTAGTTATCTTCATACTAGTTAAATAATCATACAATCCCCGGAAATAGTATTCTCCCTTATTATCAAGAAAGGCTGACCGGAACATTTCATACTCCTGTCTTCGAAACAAGCGGTAAGCACCTGTATGAAAATGAGCACTTTCAAACTGTAGTAATTTCGGGTAGTAAAAACAAATTGTAAATATGTATCCTACTACTAATCCGACAGCCATAGAACCAATGTAGTCGATCCAGTCACTAGGTGAGAGTGCGACAGTGCCTGTTAACATTGATAGAAATGGGATAATAGCTAAAAAGAAATTAGATTCGGAAAAACTTTTTAAACCATTATGTACTGATTTTATCTGCGCTATATCACGTAGCGGACTAAATAAAAGCCAAAGGAACCAGTTTGAATATTTCTCATCAATGTAACTGCCCTTCATTTTTTCAATCACCTGGTCAAAAGCATGACTTAATCCAAGAAGCCGACTATGATAGTTTTTCTCTTCATTCTTCATCCCAAAATCACCTCTTGCCTTGTTTTTGCAGGAAAACGTAAAATGACCGTAGTTCCTTCACCTTTAGCACTCTCAAAGTGAATGGATCCATTATATTTTTCTACAATATTAAAACAAATCATCATTCCCAAGCCAGTCCCTTTACTTTTCAAAGAGTAGAAAGGAGTACCCAATGATTTTATTTCTTCTCTTGACATCCCACATCCTTGGTCCTTTATTTTAATTTCAACATTTTTTTTGGAAGGCTCAACAACTACAGTTACTGTATCCCCATCATTTGATGCTTCGATTGCATTTTTAATGAGATTAATGATCAATTGCTTAAACTCTATATTATTTGCAGGAATAAAGCATTCTTCTTTTACAAATAAGTCAATATTATTGTCGTGAAAAAGTCCATACGATTTGAGTAAATCAGTTACACTTTCAAGGGAAGTCTTCACATTGACAGTTTCTAGTTTGATAGCTCCATTAGGTTTTGCAATCGAGAGAAATTGAGAAATGACATTTTCAGCCGTCTTTAATTCATCAATCATTAAACTGAAGTTTCTCTTCACATCTTTATTAAAGGAAGGATCACTTTCATATAATTGCAAGAAACCATTTACGACAGTAAGCGGGTTTCTAATTTCATGAGCAACTGCAGCTGCTAATTGGCCAGTTGTCCGTAAGCGCTCAGAATGTTGTATTTCCTCGTAATAAATTTTGAGCTTTTTAATGCGAGCATATGTTAAATGAAAAATGAGATACAAGAATATTTGGCTACCAAAGAAATTGATGATATTGCCAATAAGGTCTTGATTTATATCAGGGTAAATGTTTCTTAAATCCGTTAATGAAATATAACTAAATGTAGCCATCATTAGAATCGAATTTACGACCAAGGAAAAATAAAACAATTTCGAATCAAAAAAGAATATTGAAATACCTGGGATCATACAAAGAAAGATAAAGCCTGTCCAAGTATTGGGATATAGAAAGAATATCGTGTAGAAATAAGCCGATGCGATTAGAATAATGAGTATTCTTAAATACTGACTTTCAAATCGAGGATAAAGCAAAATACTAGTTGCTAATGACAAAACTAGTACTATATGTAGATAATACCCTAACGGATGTTCACTAAGTAAAGGATTAATGAATAATAACCCCATCACCATTAGAAATATGACTGCTAAGATTAATTTATAGTAATATGATTTATTTATTTCTGTATAAAAATCCTTCATATGTACTCCTTCTATTCTATAACCAAATTGAGACTAATAGTTGTGCGTAATCTTGAATGGAATATCCATATCTTTCTAGTATATACGTATTTTTTTATGAAATTCAACTTTCATGTCATGTAAATACCGCTCCTTTTTGGGAGCGGTGGATATTAAACACTTGATTTAAAAGCTTTCATACCAAGACGTTTCGTCTAATGGTACGCCATCTTTCAAATAATCTACGTGTACATTTGCATGCTTTAAATCTGCTTCTTCTTTTAAAAAGGTGATAAAGTCATTAACTAATTCCTCATCACCGGATTTTGATTCCCTTGGTACAAACACCATGATTGATGGTGTTACATCATAGTCTCTATAACTATTTGGGTTCCTATAATCAACAGCTAAATCATATTCTATTCTCTCATCGAAAAAAATCCATAAATCATCTAATTCACCGAATGTATCTTCTAAATAAGGTCGAATCACTTTAGCCAACTCATTTTCCCATTTATCAGCTATATAGCTATCTTCTGTTTGCTTTGTATCCTTATTATAAAATACTAAAAATTCCGTTTGATCTTCATTATTTATCACATTGGCTGCATACTCAAAATCACTAAAATTTCCCATGTTATCATACAACGTATCAACTATTTCCATATCTGCTTGAGGATACTTCTTTTTAAGATGTTCTTGCGCCTGCTCTGTTACTCTTGCAACCTCAGCTTTATCCGGTTTCATACTTTGCAAAAATGCAAATACTAAAATAGCCACTCCTAAGATAATAATCCCAAGAATAATTAATCCCCACTTTAGAAATCTCTTCAATTAATCATTCCCCCTAATCGACCTTTACTAGCATTATATCTTATTTTGTTGGTTAATTCTTCCTTATATTAGCAGAAAAAACTAAGGGATATGAAATGATAAATACGTTATCAAGATCTCACTTTAAAAGATGATGAAACAATCGTTCACGGTCATCAATAAATTGTTTCATAATTAAATAGTGATTGGTTTCTTCAATAGTGACTTCATCCATGCCATCTTCAGTGAGTTGAATAATTTTTGAGTCTGGGTATGCCATGATAATGGGTGAATGTGTCGAGATAATAAATTGAGAACCTTGATTGACCAATTCATGAATTCTAGATACTAAAGATAATTGTCTCAAGGGCGATAGTGCTGCTTCTGGCTCGTCCATAATATATAGTCCATTTCCGCGGAAACGGTTTATGAAAGCAGCAAAGAAAGACTCTCCATGTGATTGTTGGTGAAGGGACTTACCTCCGAAGGAATCAACAATTTTTGGACCCCCACTTTCTAAATCTAATTCTTCAATATTTGTTGCAACATTATAAAAGGTTTCGGCCCTGAAGAAAAAGCTATCTTCTGGTCGATAAACTCCTTTAATGAGTCGAATATACTGATCTAGGTTAGAGTGTGAATGATAAGTTGAAAAGTTAAAATTCATTGTCCCTCCTTCAGGATTAAATCCTAACCCAATCGAGATGGCCTCAAGTAATGTAGACTTACCCATTCCATTCTCACCGACAATATACGTTACATTAGGATGGAAAGCAATTTCTTTGAAGCGTTGCACAATCGGTAAATTAAAGGGAAATACATGTTCATTAGGGATAAGCTCTTTCTTTAGATAGAGCGCTCTTACATATTGGGAATCATAATCTAACTGTGGCATTTCATCACCTACTAAAAAGTTTGATATGAATATAGTAAAATATAGATATCAGATATACAAGTAAAAGGAATATTCATCCAATCATAAATAAAAAAATGACGTGTTAAAGCCATTTATGGCATACACGTCATTCATTGTTACTATTACTTAACTGAGTCCATTGTTCTAGCCAATTTTTCTTTTGCTCAAGCAACTTTTCAATTTCAGATACGGGAACAGGCTTACAAAAATAGAAGCCCTGTAGTTCATCTATGTCATGATTTAAAAGGAATGTAGTCTGGTCTTTCGTTTCTACACCTTCACCGACAACCTTTAAATGTAATGATTTTGCCATATGAAGAATGGCTTCAATGACAACAACTAGTTTTTCATCTTCATTTATTTTCGCGATGAACGAACGATCTAATTTAATTGTATCAATTGGTAATTGAGTAAGCTGCCATAGGCTGCTATATTCCTTTCCGAAATCATCAATGGAGATATGAATACCTAGGGACTTACACTTTTCCAAGTTGGTAATGACCCGCTCGTCATTAGAAATAAAGCGTTCTGTAATTTCGAACTCAAGACATTCTGGAGGTAGACCAGTTTCCATTAATATCATATCTAGATTGTCACAAAAATGTTTGTCATGCAATAGCTGATTTATTGATAAATTAACTGAAATCTTATTTAGACCAAGACCTCTATCCTGCCAATCCTTAAGTTGTCTACAAGCCTCCTTAGTTACCCATCTACCGATTGAATTGATCTGCCCAGTTTCCTCTGCAATTGGTATGAAGACATCTGGGCTAGATTTCGGCCAACGAAGTAGAGCTTCAACACTTTTAATTAATCCTGTTTTTGCATCTATTCTAGGTTGATAATGAAGTGTGAATTCTTTATTAATAATAGCTTCTTCTATTTGTTGTTCCAACATTATACGATCATTATAGCTTTTGCCTATTTTCTCAGAGAATAGTATCCAACTTTTTTTTCCTGTTTGTTTGACATAATAAAGTGCAATATCAGAGCTTTTCTTAAGTGTGTATTCATCAAGTCCATGCTCGGGGTACATAGCAATTCCTATACTTAAGTCAACCTTAAAGGAATAATTTGACGTTTCCATGCATTTACCCATATCAGTTAAGAGCATTTGTGCTACACCTTTAATGTCCTCTTTTGTGATATCTGGGCAAATAATTCCAACTTCATCTCCACCCAGTCGGCAAATGATAAATCGGTCTGGTAAGATCTCTTTAAGTCGTTTGGAAACTTTGACTAAAACCTCATCTCCGACATCATGTCCAAAGGTATCATTAATATGCTTAAAATTATCAATATCTAGCGTTATTATGGCAAATGAGTCCTCTTGTTTTACTTCATTAAATGTTTCAGTTAGTTTCTGTTTGAACAGTCTTCTATTCCCCAAACCAGTCAAATCATCATGAAGTGCAAGATAATTTGCTCGCTCCTCTGCTTTTTTTCGTTCGGTTACATCTCTAGCACTGATAAGAAGGGCTTGCTTATCTTCAAAATTGATCATTTTTCCTGACATAGCGATCGTTAATTCTCGTCCATCTGGAGTGATTACTCTCCGATCTAAAAGTGGCAAATCTGTACCATGAAAAAGCTTCTGATTCCTTTCTAGTGTAATTCCTCTATCATTGGGATGAATTAAATCTATCCAATTAATACCGTTAATTTGTTCAAGACTTTCTGCACCTAAAAGCTCTAATGCCTTCGGATTACAATAAAGAATGTCATTCTCATCTAATAATAAAAATGGTTCAGGAGATGCTTCGATTAAAGTTCTGTAACGTTCCTCACTAGCTTGTAAGCTTCTTACCATACTATTTCGTTCTGTTATATCTCTAAACATGGCAACCGCGATTATTTTGCCTTTATTGACAGGGCAGTATGAGGCTAAAAAATCGAGAACTCTTCCATCCTTTGTTACTCTTTTTACTTCTTCATTTTTAATTTCTGTTCCATTCATCATCTCTTTAATAAAGTTCTCAAAGTCTGGTATTTCACCTGGCAAGAACATTTGTTCTGTGAACTTGTGTTTTATTTCATCCAAAGTATATCCCATGATTTTTGTAAAAGTAGGATTTACATTAATAATCCCATCTTCGGCAAATAACAATATTGCATCAGAGGAATTATTCCAAACGAGCTCTAGCTGCTCTTTTATCTCTTCCTTTTCTATCTCTATGCTCTTAGTTTTTGATATATTTTTTGCTATACCATATAAACCATCAATTTTACCGTTCATTATAATCGGAATGACTTTTAGTTCAAGATGAATAATATCTCCATATCGGTCATAGATACTTGTTTCAAATTCTACTGATTCACCATGAATCGCTTTATGAAAGAATTCAATGGTTTTGGTTACTTCTTCTTTCAATAATAGGTGTACAAATGATTTACCAAATAACTCATCATTGGAATAGCCAACAATTTCCTCGGCTGCTTTATTTAAATGTCTAAATCGACCTTGTAGATCCAACTCATACACGGCATCCAAATTGTATTCGATAAGTGAGTTAATTCTTAATTGATCCTTCAAAAGCTGTTCTTGAGTTTTTATGTATTGATGTTCCTTTTGACTTCTTTTAGTAATATCCCTTACGATCGAAAATAGGAGCGTTGTTTCTTCAGTATGAAGGAACACTGGATTGATAATTGTTTCACCAATTAATTCACCTGTGATAATAGGGGTTGAAAGCTCGAAAGTTAATGATCTTTTAGTTAAGATCGCTTTTTTTAAGTATGAATATAATAAATCTGCGTAAATAGGATCTAATACCTCTGTGATTTCTTTACCGTAGATATCGTCTTCTAAACTAAAGCTATAAATGGCTGATTGATTAGCAAAAAAATATGTAAATGAATCATTATTTTTGTCATACTTGAAAATAAAGATAAAGTCACTTATAGAATTAAGAATCTTCCTATATACGCTGACTAATTCATCCAATTTCTTCACCTCCAGGAAATGAATGATATACCCGCACTTATTCTTTTATACTACCCTTTTTTTCTGAGTTAAACCCTATTTTGGAAATAGTAAGTGAGTATCTTATATGTATAAAAAAGAACCCAGGATAGATCTATCCTAGGGCAGTACTTAATTAACTATGGATATCACTTTTAACGGTATTCATAATATCTACAATATTTTGAACCCAATAATCATTTAATCCAGTTTGATCATTATCTGCATTTGATGGAGCATATTTCTTTTGAATTTCTTCTATAGTTTCTGTACCATTTTCTAGATAACGTAATTTAAGATAAGCAGCTTTGAAATAGATACTATCCTCGATCGATTGAAACTTTTGCCACTTCGTTCCACCATCAACTGTAGAACCACAGCCAGGATTTGGATACGATTCCCCAAAAATCTCTTCATAGTTATCAGGCATACAAGTCATTCCACCTACATTATTCCAAGGAGCTCCCATTAATAATGAGTCACCCCATCCAGTTTCTTGTGCAGCTAGAGCAGCGAGAAATATTGGATCTATTTCATGCTCTTTTCCTGCGTGTACAAATTCTTGACCTAAACCTTTTAAATCTCCCTTTAATTGTTCGTCAAGCATTTTACCGGATAATTGAATCGTTTCATTCTCAGACTTTATATTATAATCGGCTGTCGCGGGTTCACCCGTCAACATTTTCTTTATTTCAATGATTTCTCTTTTTTCCATTTCTATTAATTTGTATGGCTGGACTTGCACTTGCTCAGTATATGTTAAGTTTGAAAATCCTGTATTAATTAGTAAGACAAACATTAAGCCACATATAAATAGAAAGGAAAGAGAGGTTAGATTTGTTCTATTGTTCATTTCCTCAGCTCCTATTCTGATTCTTACTTGCGGCTCTAATCTTAGCAAAGAAGTATGACAAAAAGATTACAACTTATATAAAATGGTACAATATACCTTGGGATTGCTTGGAGAATCGCTTCATACCAAACTCTACTAAGATTATTTGCTTGTGTAATTACATTATATTACCACTAGTTAAATACGAAAAAAGCCCCTCTACAAGAGTAGAAAGGGCTGGTTTGAATCAAACCATAACTTTACATATGTCATTTGTAAATTCAACTGGATCTTGAATTGGTAAACCTTCGATAAGAAGTGCTTGATTATACAATAGCTTTGTATATAGCTCTACTTTACCTTTATCATTGGCAAAGGCATCTTGTAATGAGTGGAATACTTCATGGTTTTTATTGATTTCTAGCACTTTATCTGCTTTAATATTTTGATTATCTGGCATGGCTGCAAGAATCTTTTCCATTTCAATGGAGATTTCTCCTTCAGTTGCCAAGCAGACTGGGTGTGATTTCAATCTCTTTGAAACTCTTACGTCTTTCACTTTATCAGCTAATATATTCTTCATGAAATCAAATAGCTCTTTGTTTACATTATCACTAGTTACTGTTTCTTCATTGCTTTCTTCTCCATCGATTCCTAAATCACCACTAGAGATTGATTTGAACTCTTTTTCCTTGTAGGACATTAACATTTTGATAGCAAATTCATCTATATCTTCCGTGAAATAGAGAATCTCATATCCCTTCTCAGTCACAAATTCTGCTTGTGGCAGTTTCTCTATACGTTCAATCGATTCACCTGAGCCATAATAAATGTACTTTTGATCCTCAGGCATTCTTGAAACGTATTCATCTAGTGTAACAAGCTTCTTTTCTTGTGATGAATAGAACATGATAAGATCCTGTAACACTTCTTTATTTGAACCGAATTCACTATAGACTCCATACTTTAACTGACGCCCGAATGATTGGAAGAATTCTTCATATTTTTCTCTTTCATTTTTCAGCAGATTTAATAATTCACTTTTGATTTTTTTACTGATATTTTTAGCAATTAGCTTCAATTGGCGGTCATGCTGAAGCATTTCTCTTGATATATTAAGAGATAAATCCTCAGAATCAACCATCCCTTTCACAAAGCTGAAATGATCAGGGAGTAAATCTGCACATTTATCCATAATTAATACACCATTTGAATAAAGCTCTAAGCCTTTTTCAAATTCCTTTGAATAAAAATCAAATGGAATCTTTTCAGGGATATATAAGATGGCGTTATACCTAATTGTGCCATCAACACTAATATGAATAGCTTTGAGAGGCTTATCAAATCCATATCGTTTTTCTGTATAGAAGTTCTCGTAATCTTCATCAGTAAGTTCACTTTTATTCTTCTTCCAGATAGGAACCATACTATTGATGATCTGCTCTTCTCCTTTTTCTGCTTCTTCATTTTCAAGATTTACGTCCATTTTAATTGGATAGCGTATGAAATCAGAGTATTTCTTAATTATCGATTTTAATCGATATTCTTCTAAAAATTCATCATAGCTCTCATCTTCTGTATTTTCTTTTATTTTTAAGATGATTTCAGTCCCTATTGACTCTTTTTCAATCGGCTCTATTGTATATCCATCAGCACCCTCGGATTCCCATCTGTAAGCCTGGTCACTACCAAAGGCTTTACTAATTACAGTTACAACATCTGCAACCATAAATGCAGCATAGAATCCTACTCCGAACTGACCAATGATGTCATAGCCATCCTTTATTTCGTTTTCCTTCTTAAATGCTAATGAACCACTTTTAGCAATTGTACCAAGATTGGTTTCTAGTTCTTCTTTATTCATCCCAATACCAGTATCGATAATCTTTAAAGTTCGTGTTTCTTTGTTTGGAACCACTTTTATGTAGAACTGCTCTTTGTTGAAATCTAATGAATCATCAGTTAATGATTTGTAATAGAATTTGTCAATCGCATCACTTGCATTGGAAATTAATTCTCGTAGGAATACCTCTTTGTGTGTATAAATTGAATGAATCATCATGTCCAGTAGTCGTTTAGACTCTGCTTTAAATTGTTGTTTTGACATATAAACTCTCCTTTCCATACTTATTAGCACTCTATCTAAATGAGTGCTAATTCAATATAATTTTAAACCATATACCATTATGCTTGTCAATAGTTTGAACTGGTGCAAGTATAAAAAAAGCATCTCAAAAGGGTACCTTTCAAGATGCTGTTATTAAGATTTTAGATAATTAAGCCTATCTTCTTGCAGGATGCTAGAGTCTGGAAGAAGTGGATTTTCGTTTATTTGAAGAAGTAGTTTATTAAACTCTAATGACAAACGGTCTTGTTCGGCTTGATTTAAGATGAATTCAAAGCCATATTCATAGACCCCATCTAGCTCAAATTTCCAAGCATTCCTACCAATAAACTCAACCTTCTTCCCTAGGATCAATGTTTTAAATTTGATAATCATATCACTTCTTACAGGCAGATTAATGTTTGTGACATATTTTATCCCACCAACCCCCATATCTTCTATAATCGCCTTTGATGAGCCTAGTGTTACATCCTTATTTTTAAATTTAATAATTGTCATCTTAGCCGTTAAAGGATAATCAAGCTTCAGTCGGTAGTATTTTCTTCGATCCTCAAAGGCCTCTGTCAGTACATTTTCTTGATAAGGATGAATCACTTCTTGTTTGAGTAATGATTCATATAGTGTCGCTGAAACTGGCTTACTGTAAATATATCCTTGAATCTGATGACAGTTGTGCTGAAATAGGAATTTTAATTGTTCCTGTGTTTCTACTCCCTCAGCAACAATATTAATACCAACTTCATTAGATAAAGAAACTAAGCTTTTCACAATGGCATCATTCATTGATTGAATCGTAATACCATCGATAAAGCTTTTATCGATTTTCAGTGTATCAATGTCTAAATCTTTAAGATAGGATAATGAAGAATAGCCAGTACCAAAATCATCTAATGCAATTTTTACACCTAATGCTTTTAATTCTTTTATAATATTTTTAGTAGCTTCAGTATTTTTTATAATCGTTTGCTCTGTTAATTCTAATTCAATTAAGCTTGGATCTATGCCCGCTTCCTGAATGGTTTCCTGAACGGTTCTAACAAAACCAGTCTTAAGTAAACGCTTTGGAGAGACATTTACAGAAACGGGAACGACTGGGAGACCTTGCTTCTGCCATCTTCCAAGTGACTCACAGACTTCTTTTAACACCCAGTCACCCATATTGAAGATAAATCCGTTTTCCTCTGCTAACGGAATAAATTCCCCCGGTGAAACAATTCCCCACTCTGGGTGATTCCATCTAATAAGTGCCTCAGCACCAACAATTTTGGACGTCTTCGTATTCACTTTTGGTTGAAAATTAAGATAGAGCTCTTCGTTCATTAAGGATTTTCTTAAATCTCTCTCTAAATGGTAGAGCTTAAAGGATTCTACGTTCATTGAAGGAGAAAATATTTGCCAATCGTTTCTTCCAGATTCTTTCGCTTTGTATAGTGCGGCTAGGGCATTTCTTAAAAGTGTTTTTGAATCTTGTCCATCTAGTGGATACATGCTGATTCCAATGCTTGATGTTATAAACAGTTCAAAATCATCAATATTAAATGGCTCTTCAATAACACTAATCAGCTCATTTGCAAGCTTGATCGCATCTCTTAACCCTAACATGTGATTAAAAATGATTGAAAACTCGTCACCACCGATACGAGCAAAGAATGTATGTGTATCTAAGTAGTCTTTCATTCGCTCTGAAAAACAAACGAGCAGCTTGTCTCCAATCTCATGTCCTAACGTATCATTAATATATTTGAAACGGTCTAAGTTCAAATATAATACGGCAAATTTTTCGTCGGTTTTAGAACTATCATTGATGAGCTCATCGATTCTTCGTTCAAAAAATCTTCTGTTTGGTAATTTAGTCAGGAAATCATGATCCGCTAAAAAAGCAAGGGATTCTGTATACTTTACTTTTTCAGTAGTGTCTCTAATGATTCCATCAAGTCGTATAATCTTCCCTGAATGGTCTAAATAGGGAATTGTTTGACCTTCAATCCACTTGATGTTTCCGTTTCCATCAAATATCCGGTATTGAATTTGAATTTCCTGCCCATTTATTAATTTTTCGTACTCTTTTTCTATCATTTCGATATCGTCTGGAAATATCACTTTTTTCCAGAGTTCGGGCTCTGCTTCGATCTTATCCCTACTTATCCCTAATACTGATTCTATTCCCTGAGAACAAAAGGTTATTTTATGTTCTATGAAATCATAAGACCAAATTCCAACAGACAACCGGTCTGATACTGATTTGAAGCGTTCTTCACTTTCATTTAATTTATCTTCTAAGTCTGCTTGATCAGTAATATCCTGAAGTGTTCCAAATATTCGACTCACTTCTCCTTCTTCATCGAGAATCGGATTCGTCCTCACAAATAGTACACGTTCCTGCCCATCATCTCGAGTAATACGATGAACAAAATCCAGCGGTTTCTTTTCCTTCTTGATTTTCTGGAAATTATCACGATAGATTTTCTTATCTAATGAATGTACATATGTGAGAACATTGTCCCAATTTAACGAAAACCCTTCCTTTTGCACACCCATAATTTCATACATTTGGTGACTCCAATACGTTTTGTTGGAGTGGATATCATATTCCCAAATGCCAACGTTTATCATTCTTTGAGAATCCTCTAGTTGATCATTTACACGAATTAACTCGTCTTTAAAGGTATTAATTGAGCTCATATCTTTACAAATAACAAAGATGTATTTTGTAGTTGGAATGAAAGTTATTTGAAGAGGAATTTCATTGCCTAATTTATGCTGTAGAATTATCTCAAATGAAGTCTTTTCTCCTTTTAAACATTTCTGAAAGTGCTGATGAACTAGCTCAGGATTTGAAGACTGAAAAAAAATAGTTGCGAATTTTACAATGTCTCTCTGTTTATAGCCAAACAAAGAAGTAAACTTTTGATTAAATGAGAGTATATTCTCTTCATCATCAGTGATAAAAATTGCTTCTGGATTCTCTCTATAAAGCGGGTGGAATTCTTCAATTATTTCGTGTTGCTCTCCCATTTTGACCCTATTCGTAAATAGATTTAATAATCCCAACCTTTTTCCCCTTAATTTCATTGAAAAATTCACCTCCACAACTTAAACATGATTGTCTTTTTAAAGTCTTTTTTTATCATTTATATAAATTTCTAATTTTCATCATGATTATATTATCTAAGTATATGAAGTATTTGTCAAAATATAGCGTATTATGTAGAAAAATATGGGTATTAAAAAGAGTATTGGTGGCTGTTGAGGTCATACTAAGTGTACATACCAATAAATGGAGGGAAATCTTATGAGTTCTTCGAAAGAATGGTTTGCTAAAAGCTATGAAGTGTATGCTTATATACGTGGGCTTAACTTTGTAATTGAAGAGGACATTAGACAGTCGTTAAAAAGCTTAAAGCTTACATTTTCCGCCTTTCGAATTCTCTGGATACTCTATTTTGATTCCAAAGAGTCAATTACGATGACAGATTTAAAGTACCTCGTACAAATGAATATCTCGAATGTATTTCGACAGCTGACAAAGTTAAAAGAGGAAGGCTTAGTGGAGATTTATAATGGAGAAGATGCTCGAACTAAACATATCTCTCTTACCGAATCAGGGAGGGTTCAGGTGTTGGTTTTTTTGAACGCACATCTTGATCATTCAAATTTGGAAATCATTAAGAAGGTAAAAGAAATTCCAGAGAGTGATTATGAGAAATTTATCGAAGTCGCAAGGTTCTTAAGTTCTGACTTAGTTGGGCCAACTTTTACAAACTGGGCAAAAGAGTCAACAAACAAGATTGTCGAGCTTGAAAAATAATTGCCATATATGAATAATTTGCAATCGCAAATAATTCATATATGATTGTGTAATAATATGACTACATTACTCATGTTTGAGTGCTTCGTTACTTTGAAGCGTTCCAGAAAGGTGTTGAGAGGTAGTCATGACTCCAGAATTAATTATTAAGTTAATTCTATTTGTTCCTTGGATTTCTCTGTTATTTATGAAAAAGGCAATACTTAAGCGATATACTCCGATTGCAACTTTTGCAGCTTTATTAGTCACACTCTATTTCGAACTGAGTTATACACAAAACTGGATCATACAAGAAGTTAAAATTACAGACGATCTTATTACGTTTGTCCCTTTCACCTTTGGTGTTTTTATCATAGGTACGATATGGATATATGCTTTAACTTACGGTAGATTTTGGTTATATGTTATCTTCAATGTAGTGATTGATGGATTTTTTGCTTTCATCTTTCAAAAATTTCTTCTAGTTCCTCAAGGAATATTTATTGAGGAAAAGCATGGCAGTATTGAAACCTTTATCTCGTTTCAAATTATGTCAATTATCTTATACATTTATCAAAGCTGGATTGACGAAGCCCTTTTTAAAAAAGAAATAACAAATAAAAACAAAGGACTAGCTGAACGTTTACGCTACATCTTAATTGAAAGATAACGGTAACGTTACGTTAACACTAGTACCTTGCCCTACTTTACTTTCAAAGTGAATCGATCCTTTATGATGTTCGATAATCCGGTAGCAGGTCATTAAGCCAAGTCCTGTCCCTTTTTCTTTTGTTGAATAAAAGGGTTCACCTATCTTGGACAAACGTTCACTCGGTATACCAATGCCTTCATCAACAATTTTTATAGATAGAGTTTGTTCATCATAAGAAATCACCACATCTATTTTGCCTTTTTCATTGGAAGCATCTAGAGCATTTTGAAGGATGTTAATAAAAACCTGCTTTAAGGAGCTACTGTCACCTAAAATAATACCATCTCTTATTGGTTTTTGATTAATGCAATTAATTACTTTATTCTCAAGCATTGCTTGAGGATTTATAAGTTGAATCACCTGTGAAATCAATTGATCAACAGAGATGAATTCCTTCTTCTCACTATGTGGCTTTGCGATGGAAAGAAATTCTGCAATGATTCCTTCAATTCGTTCAATCTCATCTAATACTATTTTTGTATATTCCTTATTTAATTCAGCACCAGCATGGGCAACTTGCATGAAGCCCTTTATTGGGGTTAAAGGATTCCTAATTTCATGAGCAACTGCAGCTGCCATTTGTCCAACAACCGCTAGCTTTTCTGATTTTCTTAATAATTCATTGGTTTCTATTCTTTGTTGGATATCCCTTGAAACAGAAATAAGCCTAGTTTGTGTCTCTTCTTTATTATATACAGATTTAATTGTACTTTCTATCCAAATAAACGTCCCATCTTTTTTCTTCATTCGGTATGTTGAGATAATAGCAGGTTTATCTTTTAGGACCATTTCATGAACATCTCTAACCTCTTTTTGATCATCAGGATGGATAAATTCATAGGGAAGCTTTCCTATTAGTTCATCCGCTTCATATCCTAATGTTAATTTTATTGAAGGAGAAACATATAAGTATGTACCATCTACCTCGTGCAGATTGATCATATCAGAGGAGTTCTCTGCTAATAATCGATATTTCTCTTCACTTCTTTTTACATTTTCTTCGATTTCTACTTTCTCAGTTAAGTCATATACTTGGCCAAGAATATATCTTTCGTTACATGCCTCATCTTGAATCATAGAAACTATTAGTCGGCCAACCTTTATATTGCCATTTTTATGATAATATTTTTTCACCATTTCATATTCAGCGATTTGGCCATTTAATAGCTGTTGTAAGAGTTCCCAGTCCCTTTCGAAATCCTCTGCATTCGAGAAATCCTGTAGAGTGACTGAGTCAAGCTCACTTTTAGTGTAGCCAAGGAATGTAGTAAACGCATGGTTAATTTCAACGCATTTCAAATCTACGGTACTAATTAGTTGAGGCAATTTTGATTGGAAAAAAATATTTTTAAACAGATTGGAATTTAGCATGTTACCTCCGAAACGGTCTTACCATTATATAGTTTGATAATACATTATTTAGTAATAAGTGCAAAATGAGCTTTCGTTAACTTAAGTAAGTCTTGAGGTTTAAGTTCTATTTGTACGCCAATAGATCCCCCACTAATGATGATACTCTCTTTCTCGTCTCCACTTGAATCTATGTACGTAGGATATGCTTTTTTCATTCCGATAGGCGAACATCCACCTCGTATATATCCTGAGACTTTTTGAATATCTTTAACAGGGATCATTTCTATTTTCTTTTCACCTGTAGCTTTTGCAGCCTTCTTTAAGTCTAATTCTGCTTCAACAGGAATCACGAAGACATAATAGGAGTTACTTGTCCCTTGTGACAGTAATGTTTTATAGACGATGTTCAAGTCTCGATTTATTTTGGCAGCAGCTGATAGTCCATCGATTTTTCCATCAGTAGTAGAATATGTTAACATCGTATATTCAATTTTTTCTTTATCCAAAATTCGCATTGCATTTGTTTTATTGTGCTTCAATTGGGTCCATCTCCTATTAAATTAGTCCTTAGCTGCTAATTTTTTTAACTCATCTACCGTGACAAATGAATAGCCTTCATTTAAAAGTGTTTCTATGATTCCTTTAATAGCCTCTAGCTCTTCACCTGTTTGATCATACATTGGATGCATTAATATGATTGAACCAGGTGTTATTTGATCACTGACATATTGAACCATTTCAGATGAGGAAGAGAAATAGGAATCTGGTTCTAGGTTCCACATAATAGTTTCCTTTTCTTGTTTTGATAGATAATAAGGTAATCCAAAAAGTTTCTTTCCGTTAGGCGGTCTAAAAACAATCTCATTCATATATCCCGCGTCTTTTATTAACTGATCTGTTTTTGTAATCTCAGTATCGATGAATTCAAGCGATTTGAAAATCATACGTTCGTGTGAATACGTGTGGTTACCAACTTGATGGCCAGCCTGTACAATCTGTTTCACTTCCTCGGGGTTTTCTTCTATATCTGAGCCAATTAGAAAAAACGTTGCTTTTATTTTATAGTGAGCTAGCATATCTAATATTTCATCAGTTTGTTTTGTGGGACCATCATCAAAAGTTAATGCTACCACCTTTTCGTCGGTTTCTACCTGGTAGGTTAGTCCACCGAATAATTGAAAGGTTCTAGCGTTCATTAATTTATAAGTACAAAAGAGTAGTAGGATAAGCATAAACAAAACGAATCCTATGGCAAGGTATTTCTTTTTCATTCAATAGCAACTCCTAGAATGTTTGTTTACACCATTATAACAATAATTATAGTTAAAGAAATCAATGATTACTCACTGATAATAAAAAGAATGTGATTCCTTTTCAGAAGTCACATTCTAATGTTAGAATTAGTGTTTAATTTATTAGTGATTGTAGCGGAGCTGGAATTCGTCCACCTCGACGAATTAATTTTTCAGATCCAAAAGAGTTAACTCCTAGTACTGGTGCTCTCCCAAGAAGTCCTCCGAATTCAACCATATCCCCTTCGACTTTCCCCGGAACGGGAATCACACGGACTGCGGTTGTCTTCTTGTTAATCATTCCTATTGCAGCTTCATCAGCGATGATTCCTGATAATGTAGTCGCTGACACATCACCGGCAAGTGCGATCATATCAAGACCTACTGAACAGACACAAGTCATAGCTTCAAGCTTTGACAGAGTAAGTGAATCATCGATGATTCCTTTAATCATACCGTTGTCTTCACTTACTGGGATGAAAGCACCGCTTAAACCACCAACATAAGAGCTTGCCATTGCTCCCCCTTTTTTGACCGCATCATTCATTAATGCTAGTGCAGCAATCGTCCCGTGAGTACCAACGCGTTCAAGACCAATCTCTTCTAGGATTTCGGCAACACTATCATTCATTGCGTTAGTTGGTGCAAGGGAAAGATCCATTATTCCAAATGGAACACCTAATCGTTCTGCAACAACTCGACCAATTAATTCACCAGCACGTGTGATTTTAAATGCTGTTTTCTTAATAATGTCTGAGACTTCACCAAGGTCAGCCTCGGGTTGTCTCTTTAAGGCACTAAGTACAACTCCTGGCCCACTTACTCCTACATTAAGGACAACCTCGCCTTCACCTGATCCGTGAAATGCTCCAGCCATGAATGGATTATCCTCGACTGGGTTACAAAACACTACAAGCTTTGCACAAGCAATCCCGTTTTGGTCTTTTGTTTTTTCAGCAGCCTCTTTAATGATTTCGCCAACTTTGCGCACAGCATCCATATTAATACCAGCTCTAGTTGTACCAACAGAAATGGAGGAACATACCCTTTCGGTAACACTTAAGGCTTCTGGAAGAGCATCAAGTAAAGTTTGTTCTCCCTTTGTGATACCTTTATGTACGAGTGCTGAATAACCACCTATGAAGTCGACACCTAATTCAACAGCAGCTTTATCAAGAGTTTTAGCAAGTTCTATCGCTTGTTCGATTGTTGCGTGACCTAATAATTCTGCAATGGGAGTAATTGAAATTCGTTTATTTATAATGGGAATCCCAAACTCTTTTTCTACATCTTCTGCTACTTCCTTTAATCCACTTGCATATTGGATAATTTTGTTATAAACCATATTGTTCATTTTTTCAAAATTAGAGTCCGCACAATCTGATAAGCTAATCCCCATTGTAACGGTACGAATATCTAAGTTTTCCATTTGAATCATGCGGATGGTTTCCATCATTTCATCAAGTGCAACATTCATTGAAAGCTCCTCCTTCTTAAACGCGATGCATCGCTTTAAAGATTTCATCTAGCTGTACATTTATTTTTAAATCTAACTCATTACTTATCTGATCAAATTTACTTTGCAATGCATCTAAATTCTCAATTGTTGATACGTCGACAATCATCATCATTGTAAAGAAGTCCTGTAGAATCGTTTGACTAATATCAAGGATATTGACTTGATTCTCTGAGAGGATGGTTGTTACCTTCGCAATAATCCCCACTTGGTCTTTCCCAACTACACTTACAACCGCACGTCTTTGTTTCATAAAAAAACATCTCTCCTTAAAATAAAAATAAAAAAGATTGGAATCATATCCAATCTCGGGTAGGTAGTAGAATAACGTTCATACAAATAAATAGTATTAGTTACTCTTCTGTCCTTTTGCCTGAGATTGTGAATCCTTCGGCTCCACTTTGGATAGTGGTATCTCCAGAAGCTGCTCCTGTTATAGTGTTATCCATAACATTCATTGCATGTATTAAAAAATAATATAATAGTGATACTAGCAAGTTCTACAGAGCCCGTCAATAAAAAAGACTGTGAATAGACAAATAAAAAGAGCACCAATTATGATGCTCATCAAATATTACAGAGTGGAGAACTCCTCAATAAGCTCTTTGAACTTTTTAAGGGAATTTTCAATTGGGTATGGTGTTGTTAAGTCCACTCCTGTTTTCTTTAACAACTCTAGTGGATAATCAGAGCTACCACTTTTCAAGAACTCGATATAAGCGGTTAAAGTCTCTTCATCACCCTCAAGAATTTTAGTTGCCAAATGGATAGCAGATGCAAAGCCTGTTGCATATTTGTAAACATAGAATGGTCGGTAAAAATGAGGAATACGGGACCAACCGTATTTTACTTCTTCATCAAATACAATTTCTTCGCCATTATATTCCCTGAATAACTTCTCATAGATTTCATTAAATACTTCAACGTTCAGTGGCTTGCCAGTCTCAACCAATTCATGGGTTTTCATTTCAAATTCAGCAAACATGACTTGAGTGAAGAATGTTCCTTTGAATTGATCGATGAAATGATTCAAAAGATGCTTACGAATTTCAGTATTTTTTTCATTGTTCAATAAGTAATTAATTAATAAGACCTCATTAACGGTTGAAGCAACCTCAGCTACAAAAATACTATATCGAGCTGTGATTTGAGGTTGATGGAGTGAGCTTAATTTACTATGCACTCCGTGACCACATTCATGTGCTAAGGTAAATAAGCTATCTAAATCGTCCTGATGGTTTAAAAGAATAAATGGATGAACCCCATATACCCCAAGATTATATGCGCCAGATCGCTTCCCTGGCGTTTCTCGCACATCAATATATCTAGCATCTTTGAACTCTTTGAGAATGCTTACGTATTCCTGACCAAGTGGGGCTAGTGCTTTACACATGGTTTCATAAGCTTCCTCATAAGAGATTTCTTGCTTCACCCCGCTTACTAATGGAACACTTAAATCGTATTGGCGTAGTTCATCTAGCTGCAATTTTTCTTTGCGAAGCTTAGTGTATTGATGCATAGAGTGGATATTTTCTTTTGTAGTTGAGATAAGATTTTCATAGACCTCTTTAGGCACACGGTCACCAAATAATGCTTTTTCCAATGCCGATGGATACTTTCTGATTCTAGAAGTCGTTACATTATTTTTAATTGCTGCTGACAGGGTCGAGGCAATTGAGTTTTTTAATTGCATATATGGCTTGTAATATGCTTTATAGGCTTCTCTACGCTTCTCTCGATTTTCATCCTCTATTAATTTCGAATACAAACCTCGTGTCAATTCAACACGCTCACCCTGATCATTCGTTACATCTCCAAACTTGATGTCAGCATTATTGATCATCCCAAATGTATTGCTAGGTGCAGAAAGCGCTTCTCCAAGCTCTGAAAGGATTTCTTCTTGCTCCTTGGTTAATACATGTGCTTTGTAACGGAACGATTCAAACAAATCTTCTTTAAAATAGTCAAGTCCTTTTTCTGTTTCTATGTATTCATTCAAGGTTGATTCATCAAGGCTTAACAAGAATGGCATGAAGAAAGAAGTGGAAGAACTGACCTTTACACTTAATTGCTTTGCCCGGTCGATTAATGATTGTGTTTTGGTATTACGCGTATCTTCATCAACACTAAGCATGGCATAAGCATAGAGTTTGTTGAAGACAAATGATAGCTCTTCATTTTTCTTTAGAAATCGATATAGACTCTTACCATCGTTGATAGCGCCATCGAATGTTTTTAAATGTTGTGCTATTTGTTCGATTAAGAGATAATCTTCATCCCATTTTGCTTGATCTGAATAGAGATCTGCTAAGTTCCATTTCTCATGAAGAGGTACTTCACTTCTCGACTTATATGTAGTAGTCATTTGAACACTCCTTTTTTTATGTATGAACTATACATCCATCATACTAAATATATTCTATGATTTCCTTCATTAACCCTTGTTCTTGGTGATTTCTTTCATTCGGAGGAATGCAAGGCCTGTTCTATTCTTTGTTTACTTAAAATAGTGTAAAATACATAGTGAAAGGAAGTGGAACAATGGCAATCACTTTACCTCATAGGGAAGATTTAAATAATACGAATTATATTCCACCAGTTGGACAATATGAAACATTTATTGATGACGATCATTATGCTGAGAAAGTAAGAGAATGGGGATTATCAACAACAAAAGAAGTGAAAACGGAGTTTTGGTATAAGGACAAAACCCATCAACGTTTGGTCACTATTAAAGGTTATCAAGTGTATGGTGTTTCAACTGAATACTATACCGTGATTATCGAGTTTCAGGATGGGAATCTTAGCTGTATACATCCTGCCTATTTGAAGGAAATGCAGGCTGCAAGCTTCGGGAAAGCTCTGTTATCAGATACATCAGAAGTAAATGTAGCCCCGAAAATCGAGACTAAATCACAAGAATCCAAACCAATAGAAGCAACTAAAAAAGTGAAGAAAGAAAAGAAAGAAAAAGAACCGAAGTTAGAGTTGCCTGAAGAAAAGGTGCATTTCACTGGTACGGTTAAACAGTTTGCACTTAGCTGGAATCATTTCAATGAAGAACATGATGAAGTTGTAGTACTTGAGAACGTAGTCATTGATCAAGACCAGCCATTAGAAATCGGACTAGCATGGTGTTCTCATTCCAAGACACTTAAGAAGTTTGAATTAGCTCCTGGTGAAAAACTAGAGTTTGATGGCAAAATCGTCAAAAAGAAACTTCCAAAAGGTAAAGATGTTGAGGAAGAATTCATCGTTGAATCCCCTGTCCCATACAAGATTAATAATCCATCGAAAATCAAGAAAAGCTAAAGAAATGACTCTAAACTACTTCGCTTTCGGGTTCAATTTTATTCTAATGTATTAAGGAAAGACGTATGGAATGGCATACGTCTTTTTCCTTACTTTCGTGCCGTTGATTTTGTAGGAAGGTGAAGGTCCATACTTAAAGCTTGAAAAATTGTTGAGTATCTGCGTTGTTGAAAAATAAACGGAGAAATTTCGCTTATCTTGTAATTATTTAAAAAAACCAGCTTAAATAACCGAAGGAATTCCCTCTATCTGCTAAAAAGATGGCAAAATTGATGTTTTTTCAATGTATAGACGGAAATCCTTCCCTTATTTCCCTTGCAATTAGTTCCATCCCTATAAATTAGCGGAAAATCTCCCCTTATTTTCTTTTATTAATTATAAATTTCCGGATCAAGTCCAACATACCTTAATTAAATCGTGATTGTTGCCAGAACAGGTAGATGGTCAGATGCAACTGGAGTATTAGAAAAAACAACAGCTTCATTTATCTGAATCCCTTTAGTTACAAATATATAATCAAGTCTTGTGCGTGGCTTTGTGGAGGGATAGGTGTTCCCTGCTCCATTCCCTGCGATATTCCACGCATCGGTATACATTTGTGTCATCCGAATCCATTTACTTGAACCACTTCTCATATTCCAATCACCAAGTACAATTGCAGGTTCATGATACTTACTTAGAATGAACTGGCTTTGCTTTTTATGAAGTAATGGATGCAAGCTTAAATGAGTAACGTAGCAAGAAATCTTTCTTCCATTTACATCGATTGTTGTCTCAAGAATGGAGCGTCCTTCAGTGAAGGGTGAACGAAGCTGAAATAGATGGTTCTTATGCTTATGAATAGGAAAACGAGAAAGCAAAGCATTCCCATACTGTGATTTCTGTTGTTTATTTCTCCGCTCTATAGTGATAGAGGGACTAAACACATGATAAAGTTGATTCTTATTTGCAAGGTACCTTAACTGATCTATAAAATGACTCCGCAATGAAAAATGACAATCTACCTCATTTAGTCCAATAATGTCGGCATTACTTTTAGAAATAACCTCTGAAATTCTCTGTAAATCCAGTTTCTTGTCATGTCCTTGACCATGATGGATATTAAATGTCATCACTCTCAAGCATTGTTTATTAGAGCTCATTGTTCTGACCTATTATTCGAAGAATCCATTCTTTCAAATCAATCATTCTTTGGTGCTTTGGTTCTTGATTTGTTCCTACAACAATCATGGGGAAAAAAGTATCCTGCTTATGGAGCGAACCATGACTTCCGCCTCCAACATGTCTGGGTGAACCCTCTCCAATAAATTCATACCCTGGTTTTGCGTCAGCAACGATATAACGACCTGAATGTGAATGAAATGCGCTATAGAGCCGAGCCAATCCATCTGGATAATCATCATATGATAGAAATTGATCTTCAGTAATAGAAAGATCTAATATACTTGTATTTCCTTCAATGGTCCATGTTTGCTCGTATTGATCAATAAATGGACCCTCAGGTTTGAAACTGAGTTTTCCATCATGATTGACAGATTGTACATGTACAAGTTCTCCTTCTTTCCAGGCTAAATGGTCAATCCGTTCATCTTTTAATAATTTCTTATTAATTTCTTCAGTAGTTATTTGATCATCCAACAAGTAAATAAAGGTCATTCTTTCATTCAAACCAAGAACAATTTGATCATGTGTCTGTATTGGTTCAGTAATTTTGTGAACTTGATATTCTTGAAGCAGCTCCCTCAGATCAATGAGAGCTTTTTCCTTGTTATCAGTTATATCTGTTTGTCCACTATCCCCCATAACAATCCAAACATTTTCCTGGATTGCTTCATCCCAGGAAGGATACATATTCAAAATTTCTTGTAAATGTTGATCTGCTTCTTCTATTCCTTTCATTTCTAATGCTCCGTTTTTATGGACCTTCTTATCGTTATCTGATAAATAGACTAATGAATAACTTGGGAGCCGATTGTTTTTAATCAAATATTTCAGCTCACTAGTAGCAAACTTATCATTAAAACCTAGAGCCTGCCAAAGTTGATAGTTTTTATTTTCAGGATTTAGAATCGACAATAGTCCATAGGAAAAATAGCTAGGAGCCTGAACGGTTTCGCTTTTATCAAACAAATTAAACACATTTAATAGTTTCGGGATATTTAAGGGTTTCATATGATTCCCTCTATATACTAAAGTATTAATGGAGGCAGTATCGCCAATTTCTTCATGGATGGTACTTACCTTAGGACTTAGATGTTTATGATTTAAGTGAAACACACTATCCAAAAGCACCTGTTTTCCACCTAATTTCATAATTTCTTTTGCAGCACTTCCATAGCTAATAAATCTTTGCTCGTCGGAATCAAACCAAACTAAAGCGGGTATTTTGTGTTGATCAGCATAGGTTCCAGTTAATAATGTACTGTCAATGACAACTGACATCGTAGGATAACTGGTTACCATATGCGGATAATAATGTCCTTTATTGATTAAGTATTCAAAAGCGGGTGCTTTTCCATTCTTGATTGTTTGTTCAAGTGCTTCGTTCATTAAAGAATCAACAATAATCATGACAACTCGTGTTGATGGTATGCTTGCAGTTTGTTCTAATTGGTTATTTGTAATGCCTTCGTTTTTCACGATATTCATATATAGAACGATTAATACAATGACGATCACAAGAAGAATTATAAGAAATTTATACAAGCATTTTCAGCTCCTAATTTTGGTTATCCTATATAATTTCCACAAACTCCCTGACGATTATCCCTATTTTATGAAAGTTTGTGTTTAAAACAAAAACCGGTACAGATGATTCCTGTACCGGTTCTTATCCTAAATGTATTTGCTTCCTTCTCGAATGCTAAGTTTTGAAAGTTTATTTCCTTCTATAAATTTTTTGACTGAATCTGGATTTGTTTTTGAGTATTCTCGTAAAGCCCATCCAATCGCTTTCTGAATAAAAAATTCCTTACTATCAGCATTCAAGATAATATAACGATATAATCTATTTTCATCAGTTTCCTCTTTATATCTAAGCTGATAAAGGATTGCTGCTCTTCGAAGCCATAAATAATCGTTTGTTGCCCAGCCCTCAATTGTTTGATCAATGATTTCAGGTGATTCTTTTGCTATTTTTCCAACGGGATGTGGAGCAATTGCGTCCACTGTGTCCCACCATGATTTTGTGGTGATCAATTGTTCTAATAAAGCTAGATGATTTTTATTGATCTTTTTTAAAGATTTGTTCATATAGTCAAGTGCAGCATATTGAAACTCACGCTCTTGTTTCTTCCATAAAAGTTCAATAAATTCTGGAAGGAAATCTTGGTGTAATATCTCAGTGTCAGAATAAAAGACTTTCATTATCTCTCTTCTTAAAGGAGTTTTAATCCCCAGAAAAGGGAAATGGTCTTTCATATATTTTTGCATAGCAATCGCGTTCTCTTCATTACGATTTGCTTCAAATAAGAAAGTGAGTGAATGTAGAATTTTCATGACTGGCTCCTATGTTTTTTGAAGGCTGTTTTCTCAAAGATTGTTGTTTTTTGAGGTGAATTAGTTGAGAATAGATTTCTAGCAGACTGAATACACGGGGGACTCCCGTGGGACTAGTAGGCTCCCACAGGACGCGGAGTGTATTCAGGCTGCGGTATCAAAAGCAACAATATATACGAAAACAGCCTTTTTGAATGATTATATCACTTTCTAGCGTTTCTCATTTATCCATACGATCATTTCTCCTGCCTCGCGATTGCACCATGCATAGTAAGGTATTGCTTTAAAAGTGACTGGAGTTGTTTGGGTAGAAGTAGGTTTATATAAGTAGTTGGACCAGTCATCCTCCACAATCCTCTCGCATTTACCTGTTAGCGTCATTACACCATCAAGCAAGTCTTCAACAAATTCTGCTTGTAGTTCGGCATCCTGTGGCAAAAGTAAACCGTGGAGGTTCTTACCATTATCCACTTCTTCAAGGCAATAAACAATTGGTCCTCTTTGTAGAGCTACCTTTCCTATGTTTTGTCGAACTTGTGGATTTGATTGTATACGCCAGGTAATCATTGGGAACGACAGATCGACTTGATCGTTTTCTCTCCACGTCCGCTGAATGTATGCATATCCATTTTTAGTAACTGGTTCATGGTCTATTATTTCCCCATTTACTTTTATAATGGTACCCTTCGCCCAACCAGGTATGCGAACGGCTAATGTAAATGTTTGATCCATTTCAGGAGTAACTTGGATGGATACATTCCCATCCCAAGGATATTCTGTTTTTTGGATAAGTTTTACTGGCTTTCCTTCTACCTCTACTGTTGTTTCATTGCCCATATATAAATGAACAAACAGTTCTTTTTCTTTTTGAGAATAGATATAATGACCAATTGAAGCAATTAACCTCGCTAAGTTTGGTGGACAGCATGCACATCCAAACCACGGCTGACGAACTGATTTGACATGCTTTTTATCATTTCGTTTTGCGCTTGCTTCAGGTAAAACCTCAAGAGGATTGACATAAAAGAATTTCTTTCCATCTAAATCCATTCCGCTAATAGTCCCATTATATAACGCAGTTTCCATAACATCTGCATATTTACTATTTGCTTCGAGGTTAAGCATACGATTTGCCCAGAAAACTAAAGCAATCGAAGCGCAAGTTTCGGTATATGACAAATCATTTGGTAGATCATAATCAAACGAGAAAGCTTCTCCGAATACCATCGAACCAATTCCACCGGTAATATACATTTGCTTCTTAGTCACATTTTCCCACAGTGTTTCACAAGCTTTTTTCAAGCCTTCGTCTCCAGTTTTTTCGGCCAAATCAGCCATTGCTGTATACATATATGTAGCTCTAACTGCATGACCGACTGCGTATTTTTGATCTCGAACTGGTTGATGAGCTTGGTGGTAAGCATAGTCATCGTTAAACCAGAATGGTCGTTCATCTCCTCTTTTCTTCTTTTCAATATCAAAATAATGTGGCTGATTACCACGTTCATCGATAAAGTACTTACTTAAATTCAAGTACTTTTCATTATTGGTAGCTTCGTATAATTTAATAAGAGCTAATTCGATTTCTTGATGACCTGGATAACCTTGTAATTTTGTTTTGCCACTCCCAAATATCGTATCTATATAATCAGCATATCGTGACATAATGTCTAGGAACTCTCTTTTTCCAGTTGCGTGAAAGTATGCTACTGCAGCTTCTATTAAATGTCCAGCACAATAGAGTTCATGATTATCACGTACATTCGTCCAACGTTTATTTGGTTCCTTCACCGTATAATACGTATTTAGATAACCGTCATCTCCTTGTGCTCTACCTAAGAGGGCAATTACTTCATCTGCTGTTTTCTCTAGCTCAGGATCTGGATGATTTTCTAGACTGAAAGCCACTGCCTCTAACCATTTAGCAACATCACTATCCTGAAACACCATTCCATAATATTCTCCTTCAGCTTCCCCTGCTGCAATTTTAAAATTCTTTATCGCATGGCTAGGTGAAGCTCCAGGAATATTATCGTTTAGAGCATCCCATTGATAGGGGATCACTTGATCTCGGACAACTTTTAAATAATGTCCCCAAAATTTATCTGTGATTTGAACATTATTTTTATGATTTTCAATCGTTTTTTTCATCTGTACATTCCTCCAACAATTAAGTATTAGGTGGACAAAAATGACTTTTGTATGGCTCTCTTCTATTCTTCGGTTCTCGTTTGTTCATCACCTCCCTATAGTTCGAGTAGAATAATAGTTTATTAGAATGTAGTCTCAGAGTACTTGTTTCGATATTCTTTACTAATGAAGCGTTTTCATTATTTGTAAAGGATTTATAGGTTAAACATAGAATAATAATATTAAGATCTTCCTTCTATAAGCAGCAATCCAATTAAAAAGGTGGGACTGATGGGTGAACAAATTTCTTAAGACGAAAATTCTTAGGCCAATTGAATTTATCTCAGGAGGACAATTTATTTCAGAAACACCATGGATCCATACGAAAAGGACAATCGATAGCTTTGAATTGATTATAGGCTTTAACAAGACTCTTTATATTGAGCAAAAACAGATGAAATATGAAGTGAATCCTGGTGATATTCTTCTTCTTCTCCCACATCACGAGCATCACGGATATAAAATGTGTGAAGAGGATATCTCCTTTTATTGGTTACATTTCTATTGTTCAGACGATTACTTGATTATTGATGACGAGACAATGAATGATGAAATTGCAAGACTTCGTACAAATCCGAATTATTATAAGTCTAATACCAATATTTATCTTCCGAACTTTTTCACGCCGGGAAGTATAGATCGAATTAATATCATGTTTCATCAGCTTTTGCATGTTTATAGATCAAATTATTATACATACCACAGCGGCCATTATTTAGTTACTTCTCTCTTAATTGAAATAACAGAGCAACTTATTGCTAATTTTAACTTTCTGCAATCATCAACAAATGGTAATACAAATATTAATAAAATCATGGAATGGATTAGAATACATTCCTTAGGTAATATAACAGTCACTGATATTTCCGATAAATTTAATTATAATCGGGAATATTTATCTCGATCTTTCAAGAAACATACGGGTATGACCATCACAGAATATATACATTTACTGAAATTATCGAAAGCGAAAGACTACCTATCTAGTACTAATTGCAGCATTAAGGAAATTGCCTATAATGTTGGCATCCAGGATGAAAAGTACTTTATGAAATTATTTAAGAAATATGAAAAAATGACCCCTACTGAATACCGTGAATCCTATTTTAGAATTAAAATGAACAAGCAATAGGACTTACTCACCCTTTAAACCTGACAATGTCACTCCTTTTATAAATGCATCCTGTGCAAGCAAAAAGATAATGATAACGGGTAGCACACTAATAACTGTTCCCGCCATTAATACTGGCCAATCGGTGGCATACATCCCCTGCATCGAAGCTAACCCTAATGGAAGAGTCATTTTACTTTGGGTATTAATATAAACCAATGGACTAAAGAAATCATTCCAGGTTCCCATGAAAACAAAAATACCTAATGTTGCCATCGCTGGCTTTGTTAATGGCAAGAATATTCTCCAATAGATCCCAAAAGGTGTACATCCATCTATTCTTGCAGCTTCTTCTAGTGACTTCGGGATAGTTAAGAAGAATTGTCTCATTAAAAATGTACCAAATGCACTGACTAAACCAGGGAGAATTAGGGCCCAGTGTGTGTCCACTAAACCATAAAAACGCATGATGACAAAGTTCGGTATCATTGTTACCTGTAAGGGAATCATCAATGTAGCAAGATAAAGTCCAAACAACAAATCTCTTCCCTTAAATTGCAATCGTGCAAATACAAACCCAGCCATAGAGCTTGTAACTAATTGTGAAAAAACGACAATGCTGGTGACTTTTACACTGTTAAGAAAGTATTGCATAAAGGGAAACCGATCAGAAATTTTTAAATAATTGTCCCATCTAATTTCCTCTCCAAATAAGGTTGGTGGAAAAATAAAAACTTCACTTAAATCCTTTAAAGAGGTACTTACCATCCATACAAAAGGAAATAGCATGGTAATCGCACCTAAACTAAGAAACAGGTGGGCAAGTAAATTCCGATAATTCACACGTTTTTTATTTGGACTTACATTATTGTTCGTTTCTAATTTAGAAAGTCCTTCATTTAAAAACTCTTTTTGATTTAATGTAGGCTTACTCAATCATACTCCCCCCTCTATTTAAATTTCTCTTTTCTTTTGTAATGAAAATTGGATTAATGTGAAGGTAAGGACTAGGAAAAATAATATATATGCCATCGCACTTGCATATCCCATTTGAAAATATTCAAATCCATTTTGATATAAGTAGTGAACAAGGACTGATGTTGAACGTGCTGGTCCCCCTTGAGTTAATAAGAACACTGCATCAAATACTTGGAAAGAACCGATTATTGCCATCACTGTCACAAAGAATGTAGTTGGCCTTAATAAAGGAACAGTAATAAAGATGAATTTCTTAAACCAGGTTGCACCATCAATGTCAGCTGCTTCATAATAGCTCTCAGAGATCCCTTGAATCCCAGCTAAGAATATAAGCATATTAAAGCCTAATCCCTTCCAAATACTTGTAATCATGACAGCTGGCATCGCCCATTTTGTATCACTTAACCAGCTGGGACCATCAATGCCAACAAGACTCAATAGAAAATTCAGTAATCCATACTCAGGGTTATAGATCCACTGCCAAATTACTGCAACTGCAACCATGGAAGAAATAACAGGAAGGAAATAAGCAGCTCTATAAAACTTGATAAAGCGAATTTTCTGGTTTAGAGCAACGGCAAGAAAAAGTGAGATAATAATCCCTACTGGGACCGTCACTACAGTAAAATAAAGTGTATTCCATAATACCTTTCGAAAGGTCTCGTCTTTAAATAGATTTATATAATTTTCAAATCCAACCCACTGAATACTAGTTAGCAAGTCCCAAGCTGTAAAACTTAATAAGAAAGATGCCACAACCGGGAAAAGAACAAAGACAAAAAAACCAAGAATACTAGGTAGTAGTAATATAAATGCCCATGTACTGTCCTTATGAAATAGTGCATTCATCTTCAAGCCGAGTCCCCCTTTTTCATTTACTACAGAAAAGACACTATGTAGTAGAACAATGGGTTGAATAGAGACTAAAGTGTGAGACCAGTAGCCTCTAATTCAACACCAAGTGAAGTCATTATTTTGAAAACTCGTCATTCACCCTTCGCTCAATATTCGTTAGTATCGTATCAGAAGGCTGACCGTCGTACCAAAATTTGTCTAATTCTTCAATCATAATGTCATCAATTTGATTCAATTTGTTGATGGCAAAAGGATCAACCGCTGCATTTTGGAAATATGGAACTAACTCTTTAAAACCTTCGGGATGAACATCTTCATTAAACCACTGTGCAATTCCTTCCTCAGAATAGAGCGATAACCTATTTGGCATCCATAGCCCTTCGCTAATTAAATCCGTTTGATATTCTTCTGAAGATAAGAATTTAATAAATTCCCACGCTTCTTCAGGATGCTTTGTACTTACAGAGGCTGCATGAAGATGTGCTTGACCTGTTGTTTGGGCTTTTTCAAATTTTGGTAGTGCAGCAACTCCAACTGGAAAATCCATTTGTGCTAATTGCTGAAGAGCCCATGACCCATCAATTAACATTCCAATTTTCCCTGTTTGAAGCATCTGTGAAGCACTCATCCCTGATTCCTCTAATAACTTTGCTTCTGGACTATATCCATTATTCTTTAAGGTTAAAATCGATTCTAATACCTCATTTGCTTCAGTTGAGTTCATCGTAGTAGCCGAGAAGTCTTCGTTAAAGATTGACCCATCATTTTCTAATATCGCAGCGATCGTGTTTGCGAAGGTTTCAAAACCATAAGTACCAAATTGAGATGTTTTGTTTCCATCCTTCACTGTTAATTTTTCTGCAGCTTCAGAAAATTCCTCCCATGTCCAGGCTTCTTCTGGATTGCTTGGTGGATACGCAACTCCCGCTTCATCAAATAGCTCTTTGTTATAATATAGAACAGGTGACACAGTACAACTACTGACACCATAAATCTTCCCGTCAATTTCCATGATTTCACCTGATGAAGGAATAAAGTCATTAATACTTAATTCATTATTAAAGTAAGTCGTTAAATCTAATAGAACATTACGTTCTTGAAATGAGCGATAGTCACTAGCATTAATAAAGAAAACATCTGGTGCAGCAGCTCCGGCCATCATTGTCAATAATTTTGAAGCATATTGATCTCCTGGGACTGGTGTATATTCAATCTTAATATTCGGATGAGTAGCTTCAAATTTTTCAATCCCCTTTTTAACACTTTCAGTCTCTAATGGACTCGCTTCCCACCCCATAAATTTAAGCGTCACGATTCCATCCTTATTTCCCTCTGACGTGCTTTCTTTTGCTTGACAGCCTGATAGGACAACCGAAATAGCAATTGCCAACATAAGAAAAATGGTTACTCCCTTTTTCAAATAAAATACCTCCCTTTATCCCTTTTTAAAACAAATAATGAAAGCGCTTTATTAATATTTATATTAACACCTCAAGCTAATCTTGTAAGTGGACATAAAAAAACAATAGGTGTACAAAAATGACTTCTCCTAAAATCGAGAATAAGAAAAAGCTAAAAGCAATTTCTGCTTTTAGCTTGTAGAATTAATATATCGTTGTTTAAATTCTTCTTTCATTAATGGTTTATCAAATAAATAACCTTGCATCACATGACATCCATTATTTAATAGATACTGTTTTTGATGCTCAAATTCTACTCCTTCGGCAATGATTCCTAATTTTAAACTTCTTGCTAAATGAATAATTGCATCAGAAATCTCAGTGTTTTGTCCCTTTTTATCAATTCCTTTTATAAAGGATTGATCTATTTTTAAATAATTGAGTGGCAATTTTTGCAAATAACTTAATGAAGAATATCCAGTTCCAAAATCATCAATTGAGATGGCTACGCCTAGTCTGTTCAATTCCTCCAGTGCTTCGATTGTTTCAGTCATATTATTTAATAGTGCACTCTCTGTTATTTCAATTTCAAGTAATTCAGCTGGAAAATGATGTTCATTTAATGCACTTTTAATACTATTAACTAAATATAATGAATCTAGAAATTGTACTGGAGAAACGTTCACTGAAACAGTGATTTTATTTTCTAGCAGCTGATTCCATTCAATAATTTGAACCATTGCCTTTTTTAATACAGATTCAAATAAAGGTTGGATTAAACCTGTTTCTTCAGCAATTTGGATAAAATCAATTGGTGATATATAACCAAGTTCAGGATCATTCCATCTGACAAGTGATTCAACTCCTAAAAGCTTATTAGTCATAGCATTCATCTTAGGTTGGTAGAATACGTCTAATTGGTCTTCTTCTATGACTTTTCGGAGACGTGTTTCAACATGTATTCTTTCTTTAATAGAATGAGGTCCATTAGGATTGAAAATAACTGCTTTATTCCCACCTTGTTTTTTCGCTGAATACATAGCTAAGTCAGCATTATTTATAAGTGTATGCATATCTTTAGTATGCTTAGGATAAAAACTAATTCCACAGCTTGCCCCAATGAAAATTTCTCTCCCGGCTAATTCATAGGATTGCTTTATTTGTTGAATCATTCCTTTGACAATCTCTTCTACTTTTTCTTCACTTATATCTTTTAGCAATATGATAAACTCATCGCCACCTTGTCTGGCGACAACACTTGAGTAGTTTGCTAAAGATTTTTTTATTCGTTCTGCAATAAGTTGAATTAACAAATCCCCTGTATTATGTCCCATCGAGTCATTAATGTGTTTAAATCGGTCAATATCCATAAAAATTACGGCGACTAACCCATTCGATGAGTCTGCTTCGTGGAACATTTTTTCTAATTTTTCTTGTATAAATCGTCGATTTGGCAAGGTAGTTAATGGGTCATGGTAGGCTTGAAACTTAATGACTTCCCGGCTATTTTTTAAGTCATCTGTATACGATTTTAATTCATTAGATAACGCATTAACATCAGATGCTAAGTGACCAAGCTCGTCTTTCCTTTTTATCTTCAGTTGATTTCCAAAATTTCCGCGGGCTATATCATTAACATGATTCACAATCTGTGCGATTGGTTTCGTAATTGAATGTGAAAAAATGAGACTTATTAATAGAAGGATCAACATAAACGTAAGTGAAGAATAGACATAATTTTCAAGTTCTTTATTTAACTGTGCTTGAATAATGTTATAGTCGTATGTGAATCCAATGACATATGGCTCATTTGCATCAGCCTGAATAGGTACAAATGTTTTCTTTACATATTTCCCATTGATTGCTTGTGTGTAGCTTATCATCTCATTTTTGATTAAGGCTGATTGGATATAGTCAGAATCGATGTTTTCATTCTTGTAATTGTAATTTCCATACCAAATAGGTTGGTCAGATAATCGTACAAAGCTATTTCCATTTAAATGTACAACCTCATCCTTTTTTCCAAAATTCTTGGGATTAAACACTGTTAGTTCTAATACTCCATCAAGACTATTGGTCACTTCCTGCATGACTTTTCCAGGACCGAAACGTTCCTCGTACTCTAGAACCTCATTATCTCTCAAATAGGGATTGATGATATAATTTGTGCTTCCATCATAATAATACCCCCATTTATCTGTATGGTCTGGATTACTTGATGCTACTTCAATTGGCCCAGACCAATAATCCGGCAAAGTCAAACCAATTCCAACATTCACTGATTTCTCGTCCATCAGCTGTTCGAAAGCATCATACCAGTAGCCCCATCCTTTTGTGGACATATTGATTTCATGAGGATCTGATGATTTCACACCAACAATATCATCAGGAGTTCTTTCTAGGAGAGTGATATGTGATACCATTAAGCTTTCTGCAAGTGATTCGAGTTGTTGATTTGTGACATCCTGATGATTTGCAGGGAGGGAATTTCTTATAGCGATGGATGCTGTTCGAAGTTCTCTTCCTATAATCTTTTCAACATATTGTGACCCCTCTTTAGCAATCTCAACTTGATATGATACTAGTTGAGCTAACAATGAAATTTCTCGGTCATAATACTTAATTAATTGGTTTTTAGATAATATATAATGCAATGAATTGTTTCCAACTAAGATTAGAAGAACCAAAATACTAAAGAGAATCGGTATTTTCTTTTTGATCGACATTATAAATGCCTCCATTAAATTGACATAAAATATCCCCCAAACAGAAAGCTCTCTTAAGGGGAGTTTGAAAATTATTATTCTAGCATAATTAATGACTAATTCGTATGGCAATTGGAACCACTTTATAAAAGATAATTAGACATAATTGGATTGGGGTACATACATGTATTGTTCATTTGAATTAGATAAGGGCTTCAATTGATATTAACTAGAGTGTTATTGTTATAATACAGATAAATAGTTGTGGTATAACAACGATTCGTTTTCTTTTGTTTTCCTAATAAAAAAGTTAAAACTCCCTATGATTATTGAGATTGTGTGATTAGTCATTATTTGAGGACAAAACACTGTTGTAATTTAATTTTCTTCCTGTTACAATGAAAGCGTTATATTTATTGATAATTTATAATTTTCAATCTAATGAGCGAACTAAAATGAATATTCGATTGGAGGAATCTGTTTGACTACTCTACCAAAAGTGAATGAGTTAGGATTTTTCGAAATTCGTTTAGAGTCAATTGGAGGTTTAGGTGCCAATTTGGCTGGTAAGATGTTATCAGAGGATGGCGTCGTTGGGAACGGACTAAATGGAGTCGGATTTTCTTCGTATGGCTCAGAAAAAAAAGGCTCTCCTGTTAAAGCACATATTCGTTTCTGTGATCCTGATACTAACATTCGAGACACCACACCTATTGAACGTCCTCATGTAGTTGGCATTTTCCATGATGCCCTTTTCAAAACACTCAATTGTACTAGTGGAATTTACAGTGACAGCACCATTTTAGTTAACTCAAAGAAAACGCCTGATAAACTGAAGGAGTTACTGGCTATTCAAGGTGGAACAATTGCAGTTATAGATGCAACTGAAATCGCTTTAGATGAACAAACGAAAGTTAACACAGCTATGCTCGGTGCTCTCTATCGGGTACTAGACTTCTTAGATCCAGAATCTATGAAACAAACAATCCGTCGCACATTTGAAACGAAATACCCATATTTAGTAGAGCCGAATTTACGAACGTTTGAACGAGGATTTAACGAGGTAGTATTTAAGACCTTCACACCTGCAATTGGTTCAGCAGCTGCACCTTTTAAGAGAGCAGAATCAGCTCTTGGATATGAGACCCAACCTATTGGGGGGACAGTGATTAATCCTGGAAATAGTATTTTAAAAGATTTAAGTATATCTCGAGCGGGTATGCTCCCTCATTTCCATGAAAACAAATGTATTAATTGTGCTGCGTGTGACACTGCCTGCCCAGACTTTTGCTTTGTTTGGGAAGAAAAAGAAGACAAACGTGGTCGACCACAAATGTTCTTGAAGGGTATTGACTACCAATATTGTAAAGGTTGTTTAAAATGTGTTCAAGCCTGTCCTGTGGAAGCGCTTACTGACGAAAGAGAGCTTGATGACGGTTATGCAGAAGCGAATCGTGTCCCCCATTTATTTGATTTAGTTAAATAGTTAAACGAATGAAAGGTGGCAACCAAATGTCAATCGATTTTAAAAGTGAAAAGAATAGACCACAGCAAGGAACTGTAGAACAAAGCATTGTGTTTGAGTCTGGAAATGAAATGGCAGCTTATGCTGCACATCAAATCAATTACCATGTCATGGGCTATTATCCTATCTCCCCTTCTACGGAGGTTGCGCAGTTTTTAGATGGGATGAAAGCTAAGGGGGAGCATGATATCGTCTTAATACCTGCTGACGGGGAACATGGTTCTGCAGGGATATGCTATGGTGCTTCTACTGGTGGTGGGAGAGTATTTAATGCTACTAGTGCAAATGGGTTCTTATATATGTTAGAACAACTACCGGTTCAATCAGGCACACGTTTTCCGATGGTATTGAACCTTGTCAATCGTTCTGTGTCTGGTCCTTTAAATATTCATGGTGATCACTCTGATTTATATTTTGCTTTGAATACTGGTTGGCCAATTTTAATGGCTCGTGATCCACAAATTGTTTATGATATGAACCTTATGGCAATTAAGTTAGCTGAAGATCCTGAGGTTCGACTTCCAGTCATCGTTTCTTTTGATGGTTATTTTACTTCCCATCAAAAGCGTCGTGTTAGTGTGATTAAGGAGAAAACAGATGTTCAGAAATTTATCGGAAAAGCACCAACAAATTTCCCTCATGCTCTAGATCGGGAAAATCCAGTAACAATTGGTCCATATATGAATGAGCCTGATTATATTAATAACTGTTATCAACAATCTGAAGCGATGTATAAGGCAGAGGAAGTATTTGAAAGAATATCAAAAGAGTATGCCCTTTTAACTGGTAGAGAATATCCTGTCTTAGATTTATATAAGATGGATGATGCCGAGGTAGCAGTTTTCATGTTGAATTCTGCTGCAGAGGTATGTAAAGATGTCGTCGATCGCCTTCGTAAAAATGGAATCAAGGCAGGAGTGATTTCTCCAAATATGATTCGACCATTCCCTCAAAAACAGCTGGCTAAAATATTGGAACATGTAAAAGCTGTGACTGTTGGAGACCGCGCTGATTCATATGGTGCACATGGAGGAAATATGGCACTTGAAGTGCGTGCGGCATTACAAACGTATGGAAATAGTAAGACAAAGGTTGTCAATCGAGTCTATGGTTTAGGTGGAAAAGACTTCTATTCTGATGATGCTGAGCATTTCTTCCAATTAGCACTAGAAGCAGCTGCTACAGGGTTAGTTGAGAAGCCATTTGATTATTTTGGTCATACTCCTGGTAACCCAGAATTAGCACCAAAACGTGTTGTGAATCCTTTGAAAAAAGAGGATTTAAATACAGGACTCATTCAGGTAACTCCTAATGAGGAGTCGGGTGAATTAAAAGTGAAAATTCCACCTTTAAGAAGTTTGACAAAGAAACCAAAACGGATTGCTTCTGGGCATGGGGCTTGTCCTGGTTGTGGTATATTCTCTGGTTTAGAGTTATTCTTTAAAGGGATTGAAGGAGATATAGTCGCATTATTCCATACAGGCTGTGCAATGGTAGTTACCACAGGTTATCCATATAGTTCACATAAGGCTACTTATATTCACAATTTGTTCCAAAATGGATCTGCTACATTATCAGGTCTTGTTGAAATGTTCCATGAAAGGAAACGTCGTGGTGAATTTGAAGAGCTTGGCTTAAGCGATGATTTTACCTTTGTAATGGTTACAGGTGATGGTGGTATGGATATTGGTATGGGGCCAGCGATCGGAACTGCGTTACGTAATCATAAAATGATTATTCTTGAGTATGATAATGAAGGCTATATGAATACCGGTAGCCAGCTCTCCTACTCTACTCCTATGGGACATATGACCAGTACTTCAAATGTGGGAAGTTTTCAAAATGGTAAACCGTTCCATCATAAAGATACAGCCCAAATTATGGCTGCTACCCATATTCCATATGTATTTACTGGAACGGAAGCATTTGATCGTGATCTATTGAAAAAAGCAGCAAAAGCACAGTGGTATGCGAATAACGAGGGATTGGTATATGGGAAAATCTTGATCACATGTCCATTAAACTGGAAATCTAAGGATGAATTGGGGCAAACAATTGTAGAAGCTGCTGTAAACTCCTGCTTCTTCCCTCTCTATGAAGTAGAGCATGGCATTACAACAATCACCTATGATCCTGAAGCAAAGAAAAAACGTATCGATGTTTCCGGCTGGTTAGAGCTCATGGGTAAAACAAAGCATTTACTAAAAGACAATAGCAAGCAAATGCTTCACATGTTTGAAACTGAGGTAGAACGTCGATGGAATCAATTGAAGGCAAAGCATGATAGTCCTTATCTGTAAACTGTTTGTATATAAAACAAAGCTACACGACATTTCTTCTGAAATGTCGTGTGCTCTTTTATTTATCGTTTTACTATATCCTATTTTAAAAATCTAGTAGAAATTGAAAATGATTCGTCTTTATGATCATCCAAACCTGGGTGTCGAAATTTAATCTTTCAATTCAGTACAAATTCCTTTTCAAATAACCCTAGTGATTTTGCTGTGGAAGCATGAATTTGTTGCAAGAGCTCTGGATGATCCATTAATGTCATACCATAGGACGGTATCATTTCGATAATCTTCTGCTCCCATTCGAGCATGCGCTCAGGAAAACATCTTTTGATTATCTCAAGCATGACATGTACGGCTGTTGAAGCACCTGGAGAAGCCCCTAATAGTGCCGCAATCGAACCATCTGCTGATGTAATTACTTCCGTACCAAATTGAAGTGTTCCCTTTCCACTTTCTTCTGTATCTTTGATAACTTGAACACGTTGACCAGCTACAATCAAATCCCAATCCTCTGCTTTTGCATTTGGAATAAATTCTCGTAACTCTTCCATCCGTTGCTCCTTTGTTAGCATTACTTGCTGAATCAAGTATTTAGTTAGAGCCAATTCTTTCGCTCCTGCTGCTAACATTGTTAATACATTATCTAATTTAACAGAAGTAATTAAATCAAACATTGAACCATTTTTTAAGAATTTTGGAGAAAAACCGGCAAATGGTCCAAAAAGTAATGATTTCTTATTATCTATAAATCTTGTATCTAGATGTGGGACAGACATTGGTGGCGCACCAACCTTAGCTTTACCATATACTTTTGCATGATGCTGTGCTACTACCTCAGGCTTATTACACACCATAAAAATACCGCTTACCGGAAATCCACCAATATGCTTTCCTTCTGGAATTCCTGATTTCTGCAACAAATGTAGGCTTCCGCCACCACAACCAATGAATACGAACTTAGCTGTTTGTGTGACAATCGTACCGTTGCCTTTCCGTACCTTCACTTCCCACAAACCATCTTTTCGACGTTTAATATCATTGACACTGTGATTATATTTTATTTCAACTTGTTTACTCTTTAAATGATCAAATAACTTTCTAGTTAACTCTCCGAAATTGACATCTGTTCCATCATCAATTTTTGTTGCAGCAATGGGTTCCTTTATTTCACGATCCTTCATAATGAGAGGAATCCATTCCATTAGCTTCTCTGGTTTATCTGAAAATTCCATTCCTTGGAATAATGGATTTTTTGAGAGCGCTTCAAAACGTCTCTTCAAAAAGTTAACATTTTGCTCCCCATGGACAAAGCTCATATGTGGTAATGGCATAATAAAGTCCTGAGGTTTTCCAATCAGTTTTTTCTTTACAAGATATGACCAGAACTGTAATGATACCTGAAACTGTTCATTAATATTTATTGCTTTACTAATATCAATAGTTCCATCTGGTTTTTCGACGGTATAATTAAGCTCACAAAGTGCCGCATGGCCTGTACCTGCATTATTCCATTCGTTTGAACTTTCTTCTCCTGATTTTGCTAGCTTCTCAAATACTTTAATTTTAAATTCTGGTACTAATTGTTTTAGGAGTGTTCCTAAAGTCGCACTCATGATTCCTGCGCCAATTAAAATGACGTCTGTATTAGTTTCTCTGCTGCTCATATTTACCAACCTTTTCCTATCAAATTTTCAGATCAGATGTAAGAGTCACACTAAACTAATGCGCAACCTGTTACACATTTAAAGTAGCAATTGTAACCATATCAAAGTCTATAATAATCCAATCATAGAATAGTATATCTACTATTATATGATAATTATGAATAATTTAAAAGGTGGAAAACATGAAGTCTTATGTAAACAAGCTAAAAACACTCAAAAACAGATAAAAATCAAAGCCTAAACCTCTATTTATTGAGGGTTTAAGCTTTGATTTTGGTTAATATGGTTAAATTAATTTTTGCCCACAATTAGGACAGAAGTTCGCACCAGTTGTTTTTTGTCCACAGTTTGGACAGAAATTAGGTTTCTTTCTTTCCTCAGTTGGTGGAGTAGCTGGTTGTTGTGATTGGTTTTGTTGTTCTTGTTTTGGTTGTTGATTCTGATTCATATTTTTCATCATTTCATTCGCTATATTCATACCCATCATCATACCAGCCATATCAGCTGCTGCTCCTCCTCCAGATACTTTACCAGAAGAGATCCCTTCAGTCATAGATACTTGTTTGAACTTTTCAAGGTCTCCAATCATTCCATGAGAAGCTGTTTTGGTAATCATATCCTGAATCTCCTTAGGATAGTTAAAGCTCATAATTGTAAATTCAGTAATTGTTAAACCCGAATCAAGAATCTGCATATCAAGATCTTCCTTGATACCTTTTCCAATCTCAAAGGAGTTTGCTTGGAGGTTGAACATATTCTTCCCTTCTCTAGAAATCCATTTCATCAATAGTTGATCAAGAATGGAAGTGATTCTAATCTTAACATCCTCAACAAGATAGCTATTTTTAATGCCTGCAATTTTATCGATTAACGCAACATAGTCATTTACTTTAAAACTAAAGGTTCCATTTGCACGAATGGGCATCCCGCCTGGAAATTCGGGAGTAGGAATGTTAATTGCGTTTTTAGTTCCCCATTTGACAATAAATTCTTTTGTATTTACAAATAAGACTTCTACTCTCATTCCACTGTTGAATCCAAATTTGAAACCTTTTAAAGTGGATAAAAATGGGATGATCTGTGATTCAATGTTATACTCCCCATCCTCTTGAAAGATTCCTTCGATTTTTCCATTATTTAGAAAGATCGCATCTTGACCAGGACGAATAAGTAGTTTACTACCTTTCTTAATCTCCTGATTGCTCCATTTCCAGAAGATCATGTCATCACGGAATTCTTCCCACTCTACCACATTTGCAAATTGATTCCTAAAAAAAACCATAGATATCTCAATCCTTTCGTTCGGTCTAGTCCGTATATTAACTTTTAAAAACTACCTCGGCTTCCACTATGTGAGTGTCCACCTCTTGTTATTCCTCCACCGCTACCTCCACCTCCACCAGAATTATTAGAAGGTTTCTTCCGCTTAGAGACTGAGGTCCTTATATAAGTATCTCTTTGATTAACGACTTTCGAATTATTTGGATCGATATAGGTTCGGTCATTGACTGTGACCTTTCCTCCTGTATTAAAAACCATAACTGAAATCACCACTCCGGCAATTACTAAAGACAATAAGATTTGAAACCACAGCTTAAATAATATATTCTCTGGGTTAACTCCAGGTCGTATTCCCATATACTCGTAGGAGGTTTCGATAAAAGTAGAAGCTGCTCCAACATAATCCCCGTTTGATAAGGCTGGGGTAATCTTATCACGGATAAGATCTAATCTGCTATCATCTAAATAGGTTTTAGCTTTATAAAATCCAGCTAAATAGATTTCCCTATGTTCCATATCAACAGTCAGAATCGCAGTATTCCCATGAGGTTTGTCGTAGCCTAATGCTTTCTCATCGTAAAAATCCTGCATGAATTCAACAACATTTTTCCCTTCTGTATCATTAGTAGTTAAAATGATAAAATCCGTTTGTCTCTCTTCACCATACGTATTTGCTAGTTGTTCTAGTTCCGCTTCTTCCCCAGCTGTTAAAAGATCAGCGTAGTCATAAATCTTCTGATTGGCTTCAGCAGCAAAGACATTACTAAAAAAAGTAGAATAAATGAGTAAAATGGCAATGAATGAAAAAAGGACTTTGAAAGCTCTTTGTCTAATCATTATAATCCTCCTTTCATAAAGTAGGAGAGTAAAAATAGGATTATAAATGAGCTTCCGGCAATACCACTAAACCATGTCGCTACTTTTTTTGAACTAATTGGTGGTTTACCAACCACTTTTCCTGTTTGCCCATTCATAGCAAATGTATGTTCTTGTTGGTCAAAGTCATAATAGATCATCCAGACTGGTAATAAGATATATGAACTTCGTGTTTTTGATGTATCTACATGTTTTTTATTATAGCGTACGGTTGAATAACCTTTCGTTGTTGAACTGATAAAGGAGTCGATATAACTCGATATTTTCGATTTTACTCGTGAAAAAAGTTCTTCATCATCAAAGCCATATTTTTCTGCTATATATCCTGCGAGATATGGTGTTTTAAACTCCTTCAAATGGCTATAATCATAAGGTTCTAACTTATCCATGAGCTCGTCACTCATTTTTTCTGAAGCATCAACAGGCACTTTCAAATAATTGAGGTTGATATCTCTGAATACTTCGTAATACTTTGTTTCAGTAACAATGTAATCCCCGCTTGTGTACGTACGTACTTTTGTTGCTGCAGCTTCTACCTTTGCTTTGCTATTTAAATCATAGATCCAAAAAGGTACATAAATGCCTGTAATCTCCTTTACACGATCAGCAGTCATAAATCCTTTTGGAGTTAATATTCCGTTTTTACACCATTTTCGAAAAGCTTGCATGGCTTCTTCTTTACTGATGGTAAATGGAATGACCTTCGCGGGAGCTAATACGCCGGATATTCGATCGGCTAGTACGACAGCTGCTCCACAAAAGCTACATCTTGTTGCTGAGGTTTCGGCTTCAGTGATTACTACAGCTCCACAATTTTCACATTGATATTCTTTTGCTTCATCTTCAGAAAAAGTTGTTGTAATAAACTCTTCATTAAAGTCCTCGATATTGTCTTTTCTTCCACAGCTTTGACAGGATAATTTGCCTGTTTCACTATCAAAGTTCATGTCAGATCCACAGTTAGGACATTTATAATGAATGACCATTTTCTTCACCTCTTACATATGTTGTTTTGTTAAATGTCAAATCGGTCCTTACGTAGTTCAGCAAGTGCCTCTGCCTCAGCTAGTTCACGTTCAACCTGCTCTTCTAAATGTTCAAATTTTGAGGTTGTATTAGCTGAAGATTTCGTTTTTGTGAGAATTGTCTTATTTTTAAGAGTGTTAGCTCTTGATTGCAGGTCTGTGAGGTCAGTTGTTAGCTTATCGTTTATTTGTTTTAGTTGGCTGGTATTAATCATAGCAGTTTCATACGCTTGTTGAAGTACTACACTTTTGTTCGTAGCTTCAGCTTTTTTCTCTAAAAATTTCCTTGCCCCTTCATCATTGCCGTCTTCAATTGACTTCATCGCATATCTTTCGAATTTGTTTATTTCTGCTTTGCAGTCATCTAACAATCTTTTTGCACGCTTTTCTTGTTCAATCATTGTCGTCATTTCAGCATTTACTTGACGTAAGTCTATACTTATGGTCCTTAAATACTCGTTTAATAGTTGTTCAGGTTTTTCTGCTTTTTCTAGAAGGGGGCTGATATTACTTGCCATAATGGTTTTAAATCTTTTAATGACGCTCATGGGACACTCCTTTCTGTCAACATTTAGATTATTCTCTTTCTTAACATAAATATAAGTACGTTTGAAATCAATAGAAGTTTCAACGGTCCATAAAAATGAGCTAACCAATAAAATTGTTGGTTAGCTCATTTATAGACATATAAATTTTATTATTCATATATTAAGGGTGTGAAAGCTCAATCTTCCGCTTTAATAGAAGTTCCAAACAATCTTCCCCTAAGTTAAATGTCCCTAAAGGAACTTCGGCATCACCATAGAATCCGTGGAAGTCAGATCCACCAGTCTGAATAAGATTGTATTGCTCAGCAATTTCTTTTGCTTTTATTTCATCTGCGACATTATGCAAAGGATGCTTTACTTCAATTCCTTCTAACCCCATTTTGGCCCACTCTCTTGCAGCATCAAAATTATTAAATTGACCAGGATGCGCTAAGACAGGAATCCCATTAGCTTCTCTTATCACTCTTATTGCCTCAATTGCATCGACATATTCGAGTGGAACATAGGCAATACCGGGTTCTTTGATCGCATTTCCTCTAATGAAGAGCTTTTTATAGAGGTCTCCGTATATTCGATTTGTATATCCTTTATCCAGCAAAGCATGCATAATATGTTGTTTGAATACACTAGTTCCACCTTCTGCATAGCTTTGTACTTCTTCCCACGAAAGGTCGTAACCATTTTTGATCAGCTGCTCTACCATTAAGTAAGACACTTCATTTCGCTTTTCTAAAAAGGGTTGGCAAAGCTTAGAAATGGCAGGATGTCCTGGAGTGATAAATAAACCTAAGATATGAGCTCTTGTGTTTCTTTTGTAATCATATGCTGAGATTTCAATGCCTGGGATAATCGTCACTCCGATCTTTTCACCAAATTGCATTGCGTATTCTAATCCCGCGGTTGTATCGTGGTCAGTAATAGCAAGATGTGTGACATCATTTCGTTTAGCCTGCCATAGAACTTCTTCAATTGTAAAAGAGTTATCTGAAATCTTCGTGTGACAATGAAGATCAATCTTCATTCTAGCACCTCCATTTTTGACATTAAATGCTTCTTATACTAGGGTTTCTCTTGTTAAGCTATATGTTCGATCAACAACGGTTTCCATAAAGTCAATATCGTGGAAAATTCCTATCATACTTGTTCCAGCTTCTTTCAATTCAATAATCATCTCCTTGACGGAGTCCTTGGAAGCGTGATCTAGTGAAGCGGTTGGTTCATCTAATAATAATAGCGTTGGTTTCTTGACCATTGCCTGTGCAAGATTAAGTCTTAGCTTCTCACCACCACTAAAGGTCCGAGGATATGAATCCCAAAGTGTTTGTGGAAGCTTAAAGTGAGTAAGAATCTCTTCTGCTTGCATTCTTATTACGTCTAATTGATCTGAAGTTGCTTCACTTATCGCTGTCATCACAACTTCAAGAGCAGTGACACGTGGCATCACATTTAAGAACTGAGATACATAACCGATTTCTTTCTGACGAATTAATAGAATCTCTCGCTCTGAAGCTGTCACTAAATCAATAGGTCCAAATTGTCCTGATTGATAGATGATTTCTCCACCTGATGGAGTATAGGTGCGGTAGATGCTTTTTAATATGGTTGATTTACCAGAGCCACTTTTTCCGGTAATACCGAGGAATTCACCTTTTTGTAGTTCAAGATTAAATCCGTTACACCCTATAATCTTTTTTTCTTGATCATGATGAATCGTAAATGTTTTTTGTAGATTGCGTATTTTTAATAGCATCTTCAAAGCTCCCCACCTTTTTGTTCATTTTGGGTATGAGTTTGTATGAACAGTCTTACTTAATGTAGTAACTAATGAATAACTCTAGTAAGTGATTGAGAATGATAATTCATTTGACATACAATATGGCCATCAACGAGTACAGTATGCAATACAGGTCTTACTCCATCTTCACTTACAATCAGGAGATCTGCCTTTTTACCGATTTCAATTGAACCAACTTCATGGTCTAGCTTTAAAGCTTTTGCTGGATTTAAGCTGACCATATTAATAGCTTCATTGATTGGTAGATAAGTATTAGCCAATTTAAATGGTGCATGGAGCATCGATGATGGATAATAATCTGAACAGAATATATCTACAAGTCCACTCAGGATAGCTTCCATTGCTGACAGATTATTGCTATGAGATTTACCTAACAGAGCATTTGGTGCTCCCATTACAACATAAAGCCCCATTTCCTTTGCTTTTTTTGCTACTTCAAACTCGATTGGAAACTCGCTGATCGACGCATTCCACTCTTTGAGCATTGATAGCTTTTCGATGGTGTCATCATCATGAGATGCAATCGGAATGTCATATTGAGTTGCTAGATTGGCAATTTCTTGTAAAGTTTTACGATCTAGTTTCTCCATTGATTTACTTTCTTCAATGATTTGAAGAGCTTCTTCTTCAGAATAATGACGATGCTCCATTAAGAAGTTTTTGTGCATGTCAATATCACGATATTGACCTTGTCCAGATGTGTGATCCATGAAGGACAGCTGATCAATCTTATTTGTTTTAATTAATCGCTCGACATCTGGTACACCACTTTTGTTTGTTATTTCAAATCTTAGATGCGTTTTATGACGAATTAAATGTTGTTTTATCGCCAATCGTTTGATATCTTCAATGATTTGAATGACAGTCTGATTTTGTCTAATCCACTTTTTGGCATTCTCTTCGTATAATGATAATGAGTGGTAAATTGTTGTAATGCCTTCACCTACAAGCTTCTTTTCAAGCTCATAAAAGGAAACCTCGATTGGGAATTTGCTACTTGGTCTTGGCTCTAATTCAATTTCAATTGCGTCACTATGTGAATCAACCAAACCTGGTAATAACCAATTTCCACCTGCATCGATATCATGTTTTTCTATCTTATCTGGTATGCCTTCCTTGATCCCGACTATTCGATCTCCGTCAATTTCGACTGTTCCGTTTTTTATTACTTCTGTAGGAGTTACAATGTTAGCTCGATAGATCTTCAGTTGTTTATTCATCATTTCACCTCTAATTTATAGTAAAGAATGAACCAATAATTGCGTATAAGGATGCTGTGGATCTTCTAAAATTTGATCTGTTAATCCTTGCTCGACCACTTTTCCATGTCTCATAACCATCGTTCGATCAGCAAGCATACGAATGACTCCTAAATCATGTGAAACGACAATCATAGCTACCTTGCTTTCTCTTTGTATCTTTCGTATAAGGTCCAAAACTTTTGCTTGAACTGACAAATCTAATCCAGTTGTTACCTCATCTAATAATAGAATCGGTGGATTATTTGCTAGTGCTTTTGAAATTTGGACACGCTGTTGCATTCCACCGCTAAACGTACTAGGTGGTTCGTCCATCCGATTAGTTGGAATTTCAACATGCTGTAAGAGCTCTGATGCCCTTTCTCTTATTTTTCCTACATGAAAAGAACCTGAAGCAATTAGCTTTTCTACAATGTTTCCACCACTGGAGAAATTCATTTTCAAACCTAACCATGGGTTTTGATAGACCATTCCCATTAAATAATTTCGAATGTAGCGTTTTTGCTGAGCAGATGCTGCGAGAATATTCGATTCTCCATCATGGTAGAGTGATATGGTTGCATCACCATAGGTAACCTCATCATCAAAATATAAACATTTCACAAGGGAACTTTTTCCTGATCCACTTTCTCCAACGATTCCAAGGATTTCTCCAGGATATAAATCTAGTTCGATATTGTTACATGCCCATACACTTCCACAATGCTGACAACGATTTGTATCCTCCCCTAACATTTCAGGTTCAACACAATAGGAACACCCATTACCATAACGTTTAGTTAACTTCTCGACTTTTAATAGAGGTTTTTCATGTATAGAAGCTACCACTAGACGAGCACCCCATTTTCTTTTTGCATGGTTGAACAATGTCCTGTATCAGAGCACTGATAGATGATTTCACCAGAGATATCATCATAGATTTCATCAAGGAATGTATCTTCACTTTTACAGAGACGACACGATAACCCATCAAAGTGCTCTACTTGAAATGGATAATCATCAAATTGCAACGGTGTGACATTTGTAAAGGGTGGTATAGCATAGATTTTCTTTTCTCTTCCAGCACCAAATAAGTAGAGACCTTCAGCCTGATGAAGCTTTAATAAATCAAAACGTGGGATGGGGCTAGGATTAAAGATATATCGATCATGAGCCATACTTGGATAATCAGCCCCTATCGTAATTTCTCCCCATTTAATGATATCTTCATATAATCTTAGCCACATGCTGCTATAATCCATTTCAGCATGTAATCTTTTTGTAATCTTTTCCTTAGATTCCACTCTTCTAAGCGGCTCTGGCATTGGAACTTGAAAGACCAGAATCTGTTCTGCCCTTAGATTTTTTTCAGGTATCCGATGACGTGTTTGAATCACTGTGGCCTCTTCTGTATTTGAAGTCGTAGTTAGATCTGTGCACTTCTCTACTAGCTTCTTTATACTAACGGCATTCACACTATCATCATGACCTTGATCAATGACCTTCAAGCAATCTCCATTACCGATTAAAGAAAGTGTTAATTGAAGTCCACCTGTCCCCCAGCCACGTCCTATTGGCATTTCTCTGGATGCAAAAGGAACTTGATAACCTGGGATTGCAATCGCCTTTAATGTAGCTCTACGAATTTCTCTTTTAGAGCCTTCATCTAGAAACGCATAATTATAGCTTTGTTCAACTAGCTGATTCATTATGTTCATTCCTTTCTTTCTATTTAGCTAAACCTTGGGCATTTCGGATTCGGTCTAGCATGGATTGGAAGGTGATATAATGTGGCATTTTTAAATGTGATACGAATCCATGTGCTTCAACTGGGTCTACATGTAATAGAACAAATTCTTCGTCCTGAGTAGGGGCATTACCGGATGTTTCAAGACTTCGTTCTAATATCGCCATTGAAATGGCTTTTACTTCATTTTGCCCGTACGTGAGTCCGTACCCTAGCATAAACTCCACATCGCCTTGCTCATTTTGGGTAAAGGAGTTGATGGTTTCAACCTCGGTTAGAAGGATTTCCCCTATATAAATTGAATCATCGTCTTCTTCGTTACTAAATGGATATGGGATACTTACTTCTGCATACCCAACTCGCAATTCTCCAATCGTTGGGTGTACGACCCCATAACCTCTCATACTGCTGTAAGCCATGGAAGTCATTGCTCCTGTTTCTCCTCTAGTTAGAATTTGAAGTCTAGCAGAACGTGGAGCTGGGAAGGTTAACTTTTCCCGAGTAATATCAAATGGTTCTGTTTCGTGTAACTCTCTATTTGCAAGCAATCCCTGTTTTCTCAGTAGGTCTGCTACCTTTTCAAATGTTGGCAATGTCTCTGTTGAAGGTAGTTCTAATTCATATTCATTTATAAAATCTGAGATGGACTGATCGTCCTCATCACGTAACTGAAAGTTTAATAGGCGATGAGTATAATCATAGGTTGGTCCTAATAGTTGACCGCCTGGAATATCTTTGAAGGAAGAAGATATTCTTCGGATTACCCTCATATTTTTCGGTTCAAGAGTCACTGAATAATGATTTCTAGGTAATGTAGAGCGATAAGCTCTGAGTAGAAATGCAGCTTCCTGTGTATCACCTTCTGATTGCTTAAGGGCTAATGCTGCATATTCAGGAGCATAGAGCCCACCCTCGCCCATTACTCGATCAATCAGAAGACGCATTTGGTTTGTGATTTCTTCAGTTTTTAAAACATTTTGAACGCCTTTAAGTCGGTACATTTGAACAAGCTTTTCCGCTTGTTCAATCGCTATTTGACCGCCAGTAACTGCAACATATCCCATTTATGAACACTCACTTTCTATCAAAGTTGTTCTTGGAATTGCTAGGATTTCTCCAGAATCATTTGTTAAAATTAGATCGATTCCTAAAGGGTATTCTTTGTTTAACTCATTTCGAAGCCTTATCCAATGTGGAGATAATCCTTCAAATGAGCAAAGCTTCTCACCAGCTATTCCTGGTCCGCTTAATCGGTATGTATCTCCTTCTTGAAATGATGAAAGATGTAAAACTAAGGTTGCGCTTTCGTGTGGGTCTTCTAACGATCCAATATTTACACAACTCATGATTTCATGGATGTCTTGCTCATTTAACTCTTTATGGACAAAGATATAGTCTGCTTTCTCGAGCTGTTCATTCTTACTAAATGTCTTCCAATGAAGGAATTGTGCAACATCTCTTTGTCGATTCGTTATGACGTGAAAGCTCACTTCCCGATCGATAAGTGTATAGGCAATGGCCATTAAGGAAGGTGAAAAATCATGAGTTTGCTCGATACCAGTTATCAATTCTTGGATATCATTTATCTTTCCGGGTCTAGCCATGCAATCTATTAACTTACGGTAGATTTGTTGGGCACCGTAAATATAGTTAAACGTAACCTGTTCAGCTTTTGTCATTGTAATCCTCCATCGTGTCGAAATGTACTTGAGATTGAGAAACAATTTTACTTTCCATTAGCTGTTTGTTATATATATTTCGTTCTTCCTCTTCAAGTTCAAATTTCCAAGAGGAGGTGATGTCAAGCTGCGCGTTAAAAGCTGCATCAATTACAGCAAGTTGATAGGCTTTTTCTAACGCTTCACCCATAATGACCCCAATTCCAAATGAATCATTAATAGCGACAGTACATTCGCTCAGCAGAACCTCTCCCATATAGAATGGCTGCATTGACACTGAATCTCGAGCCTTTATCATCACTAATCCACAAGAAGCAGGTCGTTCTAATTGAACATGTGATCTTCCTTCAACCTGGGTTGATAATTTCTTTAATAGAGCAGGATCACCTTCGACTAATATTTTTGTTAATCTTGATTTCTTCATGGCTACTCCTTTCAATTCTGGTATGTAAGGAAATATGTATTCCATAGTTTAAGGTTAGCTTATCTACAAGTTGGCATGGTTAAGCTAATGTAAAAATAATCTAAAGATAGAATTTACAATCAACAAATCTATGATTAAATAGAAAAAACGCCTTTTCGGCGTTTTTTTAGGCTTACATTTTTACTTTTAGCTTTGCCTTTATTCTTGTTGCAATAATTTCTAACATAATAGCGACAATTAAGACAAAATAGGTAATCATCCCAACCTCTCGTAAATCTAAATAAAACGCACTTGCCATGAACATATCAAAACCAATACCGCCAGCACCAGCAGCTGCGCCCATCGCGATGGCTACTCCAAAGTTAATTTCAAATCGTAGAAATGTCCAAGAAATTAAATAAGTCATTGATGATGGGATGACTGCTTGGAAGATAATTTGCCACCAATTAGCCCCACTCCCACGTAATGCCTCGATGACTCCCTTATCTAATTCCTCAAAAGACTCAGAATAGGCTTTAACTAAATAGCCCATGGAATGGAAGGTCATTCCTACTACAGCAGCCACACTACCAAGTCCCGCTGCAATGGCGAAGATTAATACCCATAATACAGTCGGCACTGCCCGGATAAATGCAATGATCCCTTTAATAAGGTTAGAGACTCTTTTCGATGATAAATTTTCTGCAGCAAATAGGCCGAGGAATAATGCTAACACAGCACCGAAAATAGTTGTTAGCAATGCAAGTCCAAGTGTAATTAAAACCTGGTAAACCGCCTCACTAAATGTAAAGTGATTGAAATGTGCTTCAGTAAACATCACCTTCAAATTAGTACCAAGCATTAATAGTCCATCAACCATTTTTACATCCTTATAATCAAATGTCATAAACCCGTACACCGTTAATATAATCAAGATGGATATTGTTAATCTCAAAACGATGGTAGCTCTAGTTAATGGTTTTACTTTGATTTTATTTTTTATATCTGGCAGTGATCCATTGCCTTTCATGTCTGGATGAATTTTTGATAGTTCACCTACTCCCATTATAAGATCACCCTTCTAACATAGTTTGATAGAAACTCAATGACTAAGATTGAAGCGACAATCATAATAACTACAAGACTAGCAGCATTATAATTTAAGCTTTTGTAATATAAGTCGAAGGAAAACCCAATTCCTGTTCCTGTTAAAAGACCAACAAGTGTTGCACTACGCACATTCGTCTCGATCATAAATAGCAGCCAACTCATGATTTGACTTATACTTGATGGAATAACCGCATTCATAATAATTGAAAAATAGCTTGCACCAGTAGCCCTCAATGCTTCAACAGAACTACTTCCCACTTCATCAATGGTTTCCATAAAAGCCCGAGTCAAAAAACCAAATGAGACAAAGAACAAAGCAAAATATCCAGTTAATGCACTTTGTCCAAAAGCAAATAATAAAATCAATGCCCAAGCTGCGACATCTATATTACGAAATAGTGTTGCTATTCCCCTACAAACCACACTAAAAAAACCATTTATTTTCGTTGTGTTTGATCCGAAAATCGCAAATATCAGTGCGAAGAACGCTGCAATTGTAGCCGAAGCGATCGAAATTAATAGTGTTTCTTGCAGCTTACTCCAAATATTGGGTAGCCTTTCGAGTGACTTTGCATCTGGATAGAAATTGGTCAAGCCCCAATGAATTGCTGCTGGAATTGAGGTCAGTCCTTTAATCACATCGAACTCAGTAATCATGATGGCTCCATATGTTATAGCAATCATGATGAACAGAATAATAAATGTTGTTCGTCTTTTCTTTGCAAAAAAATCAGCCTGCATGTTTACCTCCAATATCTAAAATGAGGTCTCCTACTTCTGAGCCGTAAATCATATGAATTTGCTCCTCTGATATATCTTGAGGGGATCCATTGTATACGACGCTTCCTTGACTAACACCGATAATGCGATCTGAATACTTCAAAGCCACATCTACTTGATGTAGATTTACAATGACTGTAATACCTAGTGAACTAGAAATGTTTTTGAGATGATCCATAATGATTTTTGAAGCATTCGGATCTAATGAAGCGATCGGTTCGTCGCAAAGCAATAATTTAGGGTTTTGAATTAAGGCCCTTGCAATTCCGACACGTTGTTTTTGACCACCACTCAACTGGTCACATCTCTTGTATATTTGCTCCTCAAGCCCTAATGTTTTTAATAGCTTAACTGCTTGCTGTTTCTCCTCTTCACTATAAATTCCTAACATCCCTGTAAAGGTTGATTTATACCCTAATCTACCATGTAAAACATTCTCTATGACACTAGAGCGATTGACTAAATTATAGTGTTGAAAGATCATGCCAATTTGTGTTCTTAATTTCCGTAGACTTCTCCTTTTTAACTTCATGACCTCAACATCATCAAAGATAATTTCTCCGCCAGTTACATCAATCATCCGATTAATGCAGCGAAGGAGAGTTGATTTCCCTGCGCCAGATGGCCCAATAATGGAAACAAACTCTCCTTCCTGAACAGAGAAGTTAACATCTGATAGAGCTACAGTATCATTTCCATATTGTTTAGATACATGATTAAGTTTCAATAGCGTCTCCATAGTTAACTCCCTTTTTACTGTTATTTTGATAGCTCACGAATTGGATTAAACCAATCATCTTCTACATTTACAAAACGTTCGTCAGCTGTTTTATAAAATAACCCACTAACACCAGAATCCTTTGGAACAAATATTTTTTCATTGTTAGCTACTTCATCAGAAGTAAATGCTTCAACTAGAGCTTGAACATCTTCATCACTAACCTTGTCTTTGTTCACTGCGAATGGAGCGTTTAATACAGGTGTAACTGAAATTAACACAAATTCTTCACCTGGAATGGTATTAAATGGTTCAGCCGCATCCTCTAGTACCTTATATACTGCACCTGGTCTATTATGAGTACCTTCTACTAGTTCAATATAGTTTTGAACACAAGTATCACAAAATGCTGCAACATCAGATTTATCAGTCAATAAATTAACTGCAGAACCTTGATGTGAACCACCATATTGTACATCACTAAAGAAAATACCACCTTCTAACAAGTCTTCAGCGTCTAAATCCTTATACTCATCCATTTTGCTAAAGTGATTAACAATATCAGTTGACGGAACTTTAAATCCAGAAGTTGAACTGTTCGATACAAATGAGAATTTTTTATCAGCAATATGATCAATGACAAACTCATCGCCATTTTTGTACTCATCCTCATTACCCCTTTTTACAGCTAACCAGCTGTAATACACAGCATCTTCAAGTGTTCCAGAAACTCCACTTGGTACAACTAATGGTTGAACATTCGCATTTTTTGCATTTGCTTCAATATAGCCTTGAGCACCCATGAAGGCTAAATCAGCGTTTCCATTAGCAAGAGATTCAATCGCAATAATGTAATCAGTTGTTGTTTTATGCTCTACTTTCTTACCAGTTACTTCTTCAACTAGAGCACCGATTGCATCACGTGCATCCTTTAAATCTGCACCAGATTCATTCGGATACCAAGTAATTGTGAGTGTCCCACCTTCTGCTGTTTCACTATCAGTTTTTGTCTCTGGTGTTGACTCTGTTTCAGAATCTGAATTCGTATCAGTTGATGAACAAGCTGTAATGAAAGCCATCAATGCGAAAGTAAAAAGGATTAATAGAGTTTTTTTCATTATTAAGTTCCCCCTGATTAAATAAGTGTTTTATATGGAATTAGGTTCCTACAAACTAGATATGTACGCTTATTAAACTTAACCGATGTACCACCTCCTTAAAATATGACTAAGCATTTCTGCCGATCTCCTCTTATTCTTGCTACACTAAATTCAATCGGAGTGCCATTAGGATGATTCATGAGACTTTCAATTTGTATAATAGGAACACTTTCTGGAATATCAAGGTGTTCAATATCTGATAAGCAAGGTAAGCTAGCTTGAAATATCGAGCGAGATCGATTAGGTCGAAAATGGTAGTTCTCAAGCAGTATTTGATATAAAGATGTAAAACGATCAAAGTATTTTTCTATTCCAGGTACTTCTTTTTCAAGTAAGGCGGTTGTCGTTATCGAAATTGGTAAATCATCTACATATCGTAAAATTTCTAAGCGATAAATGAAATCCTGATAGGAGATGCCTAAATTCTCTTTTTCATTCTCTGATGGGTATTCTTTTGTCCAACTGAGCAATTTACTCTTATAATCTACTCCTACTTTTTCCATATTGTCTGAAAAACGGGTTTGTTCCGTAATCGCGTATTGTATTGGCTTTGGGATTGAATTGACGAAGTAACCTTTTCCTTGTACAGGGCTGACCCAGCCTAAATTTGTGATCCTAGTAATTGCTTGTCGTACTACCTGTCGATTCGTTTCAAATTGGCGGCACAGTTCGTTTTCAGAAGGGATTCTTTCATTTACCTTTATACCTTCAGCTTGAATCTGTTGAATTAAATATTCAGCAATCTTCAAGTGCTGCGGAGAATCACCTAGTCTATTTATCACCCGTCAAAGGCCCCCTTTCGTCTTGTTTCAACAATTATCATCTTAAATTAGGGATATTTTGTCAGCATTAACTCAATGTAAAAAAGAATAATAGTTTTGTAAATTCGGGTAAATATGTGGATTCAGGCTGAGAATAAAGAATACTAACTATCAATTTAAATAGGCTGTTTTCGTATATATTGTTGCTTTTGATACCGCAGCCTGAATACACTCCGCGTCCTGCGGGGTAACCGGTGAGCCTCCTCGTCGCTTGTGCTCCTGCGGGGTCTCACTTTGGTTACTAGTCCCACGGGAGTCTCCGTGTATTCAGACTGCTAGAAATCTATTCTCAATTAATTCACCTCAAAAAACAACAAACTTTGGGAAAACAGCCTTTAAATAAAAAAAGACCCTACAATAATGTAGAATCTTATTTATGTTCTTTCTATATTTAGTTGAACAAGCCCATTAACCAATTCAATAGACCTATTGAATCTAGAAAGACGAAAATGATAGCAATTGGTGTAATATACTTTAGCAGATAGTACCATAATGAAAATCCAAGTTTCCCGATCGCAGATCCTTGCTTCAGTTCACCAAATAATTCCTCTTTCGAGACTTTCCATGAAATAAAGAGAGCAATTAACAAGGCCCCAATTGGTAATAAGATATTACTTACTAAATAATCTACGATATCAAAGAAAATTCGATCGAACAGGATGAACTCTGCCATGACACCGTATGATAAGCAGGAAGGAATACCGATAATGAAAATGATGATCCCAATGATCCAAGTATATTTCTTTCGTTTAGTATGATTATTTTTGGTCAAGGTTGCGACAATGATTTCAATCATTGAGAAGGACGAAGTTAATGCAGCGAATAAAAATAGAACCAAAAACGCAATTAAAAAGACAAATCCAAATGGTAATTGATCAAACACAGCCGGTAAAACAGTGAATATTAATACTGGTCCAGCATTAGGTTCAAGTCCAAATGAGAATACACCAGGGAAAATGGCCAACCCTGCTAATAGTGCAATCGCAATATTCATCAGGATAATTGATAGAGCAGACTTTGGTAAGTTCTGGCTCTTAGGTAAATAAGAAGCGTATGTAACCATAACGGATGCCCCTATTGATAATGTGAAAAATGCTTGGCCAAGCGCAAAAATAATCGTTTCTGATGTTAGTTTAGAAAAATCCGGAACAAGTATAAATTTAACTCCCTCAATTGCTCCATCTAATGTAAGAGAACGAATCACTAATACGATGAAAAGAATAAATAAGGCAGGCATCATTATTTTACTTGCTTTTTCAATCCCTTTTTGAACACCTTTGGCGACAACCAATACTGTTAACAGGATAAATCCTAATTGAGCTACTAATGTTAGGAGCGGATTTGCGATTGTTTCGCCAAACATTTGCCCATATTGATCCTGGGATAACCCATTTAAGCCCCCTGTCAAAGCTTGGATTAAATAAAGGATAATCCAACCTCCAACTACACTATAGAATGACAACAGCAAAAAGTTAGTGAAAACGCCGATTTTCCCAACAATAGCCCAGTTTGTATTCGGTGCAAGCTTTCGATAGGTTGTAATTGCATCACTTTGGCTGTTCCTGCCAATCGTAAATTCACCGATTAATAATGGCCAACCTAATAATAAAGTAAATAATAAAAACACCAAGAAAAAGGCTCCGCCGCCCCCAGTTCCAGCAACATAAGGGAATTTCCAAATGGCTCCTAAACCAATAGCAGAGCCAGCGGCAGCTAAGATAAATCCGATTTTTGATGTCCATTGATCTTGTTGTGACATAAGTGAAACCCTTTCTATCTAGAAATTTCAAAAAAAGTGTACTTTCGTTATATTACACTAATTAATAGAAAAGAGTAAGGTCTTTTTGCATTTTGTCATATTCCTAGCATTAATCGATTGTAACGATCTTATTTGGAGTGACAAAATAAAGCTGTGCTTCCTGAACCTTTTCACTTGTCATCTTTTCCCATACTTGCTTGTATAATTCAATTTGTGTTCGATAGTAATTTGTCAGCTCAGGTAATAGCTGAACATCTTTGGGGCGATCGGTTTTATAATCTACAATTTTCCACTGCCCATTCAACTTATACACTAAATCAATGATTCCAGTTAGATAGATAGTATTCGCATTAGATTGATGATATATCTGATCAAATAATTCATCACCTTCATGGACTGGTAAAGAAAATGGTACTTCCGTTAGTACGGTTTCAGCCGTTTGAATCTCATTCCAAACAGCAGAGGATCTAAATTGTTGTAAAAGTTGCCTTACTTCTTCTAGTCGATTATCTGATATCTGATGTTTATTTAAAGCTAGAGTAATATCTTGATCAGAAATTTGTTTATTGATTTGTTTTTCAAGTATCTCATGGATAACAAGACCCCAATCCTTACCTCCCCCTGCTTCTCGTTCGATTTCAAGCGTATAGATTTCTTCCTTATCATCAGTTGGACTTAGCTTTGTAAATGAAGGGATTGAACTTTCTTCAATCCAGCTTGGTAATAAATTCGCTGTTTCTTTGAGAAATCCATCGTGAGTAATCATTTCAACTGGGATATTTTTTTCTTCTATTACAATATCGTCCAGTGAAATTTGTTCAGTATCTTTTAATCCATCTAGTAGAATAGACCAAGGATTGTTGTTGTTTTTTGATTGACAGCTACTGATAATGATTTCTTTTTCGGCACGGGTTGCTGCTACATACAAGATGCGGAGTTCTTCTTGAAGAAGGTATGCCTCCTCTTCTGCCTTATAATTTTCCCAACCATGTGGTTCGGCGATTGTCTTTGATACAAATCCATTCTTTTCCACAAATTTAAAATAACCCTGAGAAGTTTGATCATCTCTTTTAATATGTGTTGAGATTCGTTCACTAATATCAGTTTTCTTTCCTGGATGTGCTAGAAAGACAATGGGTGCTTCAAGTCCTTTGGCTTTATGCACATTCAGGATTCGAACAGAATTTGCTCCTTCATCTAAATCTACTACTTTTGTCTTTGCATCAATCATTTTAGCGAGAAATGCGACTGTTTGGTGATACATTGTTTGTCCTTCATCTTCCTGTTTGCGAGTAGCCTCAATTAATTGAAGAAATTGAGTATACTCTCGATTACCATATCCCTTTGCAATAAGTAATGGATAAAGGCCAATATCCTCTGTGATTTTCTCAATTGCTACAAATGGTGAATATTCTCCAACCCATTTTGTATACTTTCTTAGTGTATTTAATGCAACTGAAATAGGATGGGTTTGTGTATTGAACTCTTCTGGTGGTTTGGAAAAAACGGAAAAACTTCCTCCAGCTTGTTTCCATTGAAACAATTCTTCGTCACTTATTCCAAACCAAATACTACGAAGTGTTGCTACCGTTGCGAGTGAATCTGTTATATCTACAAATGTTTTTAAAAGAATCAATAAATCATTCCAAACCATAGTTGTCCCAATCTGCAACTCACCACTAACACTAATGGGGATTCCTGCATTTTCTAGGGTGTTAGCATATACATCCATTCCACCATTATATCTAGTCAAAATCATGAATTCCTTTGGTTCATGCCCTTTTTGTAGCAATGATTTGAGATAGAGTGTAATGTTCTCTGCGTCTTTTTCAAGGATCATTCTTTGGTTTTTGCTAAACTCTGCTGGGACCATAAGTGTTTTAATCCTTGAAACGTCGTTTTCTTGATCCTCCTTAAACGAGTTAAGTGGTCGGTAGGCGGCTTGATATTTCGTTTCAGTTTCTGGTAACTGTAGTCTAAATACATCATTTAATTGCATTGTGATTGAATCAATGGTTCGAAAATTCATCGTCAGCTGGAGAACTTCTCCTCCATGTGCCTTCATTAGTTCTTTCACCTTATTATAAATGTCGATATCAGCGCGTCGGAATCGGTAAATCGCTTGCTTAGGATCACCAACAACAAATAAGGAACCAGCTCTTGGTTTGCATTTGCTCCAATCCTTTTCAGTAACATCTTCACCTGTTAAATAAAATAACATTTCTGCTTGAATTGGATCTGTATCCTGATACTCATCTACTAACAAACATTTATATTTTTGCTGAAAATACGTACGAACTTCAGGGTTCCATCTCAGCAAATTGGTCGTGTTGATTAATAAATCCTGGAAATTCAGTAACGAACGCTGTTGTTTGATTTGCTCATAAACTTGATAAGCACCATGTAAAAACTCGATAATAATAGGGTGACAATATTGTCTCCATTCTACTAATAAAGGAGAAATTCTTTCTTCGAAAAAATCCTCAATTCTTCCTTGATACTCCTTACTATCTTCCTTCGACGTCCACTTTTTTTGTGTGATTTTAAATGCAGATTTTTTATCAAACAACTCAAATACCTTAATGCATAGTTGATCATTTTTTTTCAAAAGACGTTCCATACGAAGTGCTTCTTTAATGACTTTTTGAAGATTATCTGGTCCCTTATCGATTTTCTCTGGTATACAACGAGATGCTTCATTTAATAGGTTTATAAATGCTAAATATGTATCTGAGAGCTCTGGTTTATCAATATGAGACTTTACCCAATCCACATCAGGATAGGTTTTCAGTATTTGAAATCGATCTAGCAAAGTATTCTCGTCAATGCCTAGCTCTCGAATCTGTTTAAGTCGCGAGACGTCATTCATTTGAAGCATTGTTAAATAATGATGCCATGCTTCTTTTGCAATGAGATCATCATCCTCGTCCTCTAATTCACTGAAGGTGATATCAAGCTTTGCCTCTACAGGTCGTTCACGCAACAAACGTGCACAAAACGAATGAACGGTTCCAAGAAAACATTGCTCCATATTTTGTATTGCTTGCTCGAGTCTGTGTCTTACATCTGTATCTATTTCTTCTTTCCATGTGTTCTCAAGTTCATTTTGAAAACGAGTTTTGAGCTCATCTGCCGCTTTTCGAGTAAATGTAATGGCAACAATTTCTTCTATTTGACATGTACCAGTTTTGACTAAATTAACCATACGTTCAACTAAGCTAGTTGTCTTTCCTGATCCTGCCCCTGCTTCTACTAAAAAATTAAGATTTAATATGTGTTTGATTTTATCACGTGCTTCTTGATCAACGACCAGTTTAGTCATATGCCCTTACCCCCTTAAAGCGACGTACTCCTGTTGCCTCATGATCTTGATGGATTAATTCCATTTGTTCTTTGTCATATGTTGAGCGTCTACATACATCTTTTAATTGACAATAGCGACAGTCATTTTCATCATCTGTCATAGTAAAGTGACCGTGTTCAATCACAGTTAATAAATTTTCCAGAATGTCACGACCATTTGTTCTAATTGATTCTTCTTGTTCCCGTTCAAAGACCTGTCCTAATCCTTTTTTTGTTGGGAATAAGTAAGAACTTTTCTGAACAACTCCTTCGTCTAACGACAAATGATTTTCAATGGCTAACGTATACAACATATGCTGTAGCTGACGTCCGCCTCGAAAGATTGTATGACCATCATATCCCCATGTGCTACCAGTCTTATAATCAATAATATGATATGTTTCATCATTTTGTAGATCGACTCGATCAATTTTGCCTGAAACATGGATTGTACCTGATGGTAAAGTGATCATTGCTGGTTCTATACCATCCACTCCAAAAGAATACTCAAAGAACTTTGGAACCCCATGGATACTGTTTTCTTCTTCAATTTTCAAAAAGGTTTCACAGGATTCTAAAATTTCTGCTGTCTCTTGTAGCTCTACCTTCTCACTTGGTGGTGGTACAGTTTCCTTCATTGTTGCGAGACTATTTAGAGCTATGTCGTGTATAAGAGTGTGATGCTTTTCAACTGAAGGCCTTTCATTTAAATCTTGTAGCTTTCGATAGAAGGTTTCGAAAATCTCATGTAATAATGTTCCTCTTGTTGGTGGATCTAACCAACGATCAATTGAAAAGCCCGTTTCTTCAAGGGGCTTAATCTTCAATACCTCTTGTAAAAAGTATGAATATGGACATGTTGCTAGCATTTCAAGTTTTCCAGCTGAAATCGTTTTTTCTTTGTTTTTCCTTGGATCTAACATAGTCGTATCACTAATGATTTTTCCATCAAAGATTGTGAATGCTGATTTCATTCTTTCTTCATCAGCTTTAATACCTAAGGATATATGTTCATAGTTTTTTAATAATGATTGCTCGAGTACTTTTTGATTGGCTGAAGTCAATTTTTGAATCCACCAATCCCTTGCCAATATGATGTCTTCATCAAGTGAAGGAAGAGAGCGCTTTAACTTTTTGAAATCGGCTTGATGCCAGCCAGATTGTAGGCGATAGCATTGTAAAAACAAATGTGATGGGCTTGTTGCTCGGTTTTCATTTACATCAAATTGACAATAGCTCATTGTAACGTGACCACTTGAAGATGCTAGTACCTGAAGCATTTCATATAGTTTGTCTTTAGAATTTTCCTGAAGAAGTGGAATCATGTTGCCAAGTTTTTTTCGCTCAAGATCTAAGAGCAATGGATTTTCTCCACTTCCTCCCGGGAAACGCCGATTGTCTAAACCAACGATAAAGACATGCTCTCTAGCCAGATATGCAGCGTTTTTGAAAGAACTTATATGTAAATGACCAGGCTTGGGTCTTGAGGCTCCCACTTGAAGTTGCAATAATAGCTCCTCAGTGCGATAGATCCCCTCATTTAATGTCACCATTTCATTGGAATAGGACAAAATACGATCTATTTGCTCTAATAACTGTTCTTTTGCCCCTTGATCATAGCTAGACGATATTCTACTAAAGTCTCGAATCATCTGCTGTAAACCAAGTAAAAGCTCACGGTAAGTAAGTTCTATGCTTGAATGTGGTAATTTAGCAAACACAGCCTGATACCATTCTAATAACCATGATAGATCATGACGTAGCTGTGAAAGATACTCATGCTTTTGAGCGTCATGCTCTTGATGAAGTTTGCCTTCAACATTTCTTAGTTCATTTTGTAATTGAATGAGATAACGTCCTTCATTCCATCCAATATTTAATTTTCTTAGTAAGGTTGTCCATCTTGTTTTGGCAGGTCCTTCTTCTCCAACATCAATCAACCCTTCTTGTAATAGATGAATAAACGCTGAAACGCTATACCCTTCCTTAATCCATTGTAAAAGCCCTGTTACTAGTTTTCCTGGTCTTGTCAACTTGATAGGAATTCCTTCACTAAAAGTGACAGGAAGATGATAAGCCTCTTTTAGATGATACATTGTTGTTAAATAGGGATTGCTTTGACTATATAAAATGACACAATCATCAAATTTGAGCTTCTTTTTTCCTATTTGACCAATCATCTGTTTTAATTCTTGTTCCTCTGTTTTACTTGAAAATAGATTTAAGTTAACTCTTTGATCTTCTAATGCTTGCAGCTGATAGATATAACTAAGTGGCGTTGCAGCACCTTCTGATATTCTAGAAAAATTGGTCTGTTGGGGTTTTGCTACACCATAAACGGGTGCTAACGGAAGATGAACGATATGCTCTGAGATGATTTTCTTTAAAAACTGTTCTTGCAAATATGTAACTGAAAGATTGCTTTGAAGGATATAAATACAGTCTAACCGATTTCCTCTCTGAATTGCTTCGTGATATAGATGATAGTCATCCTTTAATTTATTTTCATGTAGTAACATCTCATAGCCCTTTAGAATGTGAACCATGTCATGTCCTTTTGCCTTCGTAACAAACTGTGACTCATTTATCGTTTCACTCGTATAACCTGCCAGGCGTAATTCTTGAATAATTTCAAACATTCCATAGCTAAGTGCTGGGGTAACTTCGAGTTCATGAAAGTATTGTAGCTGCTGCTCAACCTTTAGATTTTTTAATAATTTGTATAAAAGGTGAGAGCCAATAGCAGGTGTACAATATTCATGATGTAACTCTACTGACGCTAATGCTAAGTCACGTATTGTTTTTATTTTTAAATTGATCGCATGATATCCTTCTTTCATGTATTGAGAAATCACTTGCTCCCCATTGGAATAAGAATCGACTAATAGAATTTTCTCCTTCAACAAATTTGTTTGACAAGTATGATGTAACGCTTCAATCAGAGATTTCATGGGTCTGCTCCTTCCTTTTTTCATCTGAAAAGCAATTCATTTGACTATTATCAATATTATAAAACAAATTTGTAGATTTTTACATTTCTCCCCTTTTTAAAGATGAAAATAGCTTTGTAACTTGTCCGTAAAGAAACTGTAATACTATCTGATTTTTTCCTTACATAGTAATAGTGTTAGATAAGAGTTGTCCAAAAAACACGACTACTAGGAGGATTATTTAATGAAAAAATTACTTTTCTTATTAACATTACTAGCTTCTCTTTTCTTTGCGGAGCATGCATTTGCATATACGGTAAAACCAGGAGACACTATGTCTGAAATAGCTAAGAATCATCAATTAACATTAAAAGAACTTGCGAAAGTAAACCCACAAGTGAAGGATCTTGACCTCATCTATGTCGGTCAGGAAATTAATATAGATGAAAAGAAGAGCACTACAACACCGAAAGTAGAGAAAGCGCAAAAAGTGAAGAAGGTCCAATCTGAAAAAGTAAATATCTCCAACTCTGATTTAGATTTATTAGCTAGAATCGTACGAGCTGAAGCACAAACGGAGTCATTTGAAGGTAAAGTCGCCGTTGCTGCTGTTGTTTTAAATAGAGTAGAAAGCCCTCAATTTCCAAATACAATTAGAGAAGTTATTTATCAACCCCGACAATTTCAACCCGTAGCAAACGGTCAAATCAATAAACCTGCTGATAAAGAATCGATAAGAGCCGTTCAGGCAGCTCTTTCAGATATGAGGAATATCGTGCAGGACTCATTATTCTTTTACAATCCCGATATAGCAACCAGTCGCTGGCTTGATTCAAGAGCTACAACGGTAGTCATTGGTCAGCATGTATTCAAAAATTAGTAGGCTCACAACTTAGACTTGCATTGTAGAAAGCTCAGGTTTTCGTTAAACTAGTAGTATATGTTACGAAGAAAGTGGTGGAAAACAATGAAGTCTATAGAGATAGAAAATAAACTTACTGAACTGAAAATGGAGTACATAAGAACCCAGGGAGATATAGAAAGGCTTGAATCGCTGGGTCATCCGATAGACAAACAAGAGCAAAAATTACAAGAACTAGAAAGAGAAATCAAATATCAACGATCTCTACTGTAAGAAAAGTCCCATAAGTGTGTGATGCTTATGGGACTTTTTTTATTGTCATTTAATGTGAAATAATCATATCATCATCACTCGGTTTCTCAGAAACTAATTCAACTAAGAGTCTATGGGGTAGACATACGATGGTTTCACCGGGTTTATCTTTCCAACCCATTTTCACCCCGACTTGATCTGGGCTATTATCTTCTTTAATTCTAATTCTCTCCCCATCAATCTCCATTAGGTTATATTGATTTCCCTTGCCTTCTATAATGAATTGCTCGTTTCCTTCGTGACCTGTCAGTGTAATTTCTCGAATCACTTCTCCATCTTGTGTAATGACTGCGATGACTGAATCCCCTTCTTGAAAGTCCTGATTTAGAATAAATATAACAACTGGTACAAAAGAAAGCAAAATCAGAAATATAACGATAATTATGTCAAATGGCCTTACAATTTTCATGAATTTCATCGTCTCATATTATACATTCAAAAATTTAACACAGACTGGTTCTGGAACTTTTACTTCAGATTGAATTAAAGTTAGTTTCCCAGTGTTTTTGTCTCTTCCAAACAATGTCATCGAATTCGACTTTTGATTGGTAGCTACAAGAAATTCTCCTGAAGGATCAATCACAAAGTCACGTGGCCAATCTCCTTCTGTTGTAGTCCATTCAACAAAGGATAGTTGATTTGAATCCTGTTCAACCTTAAATACCGCAATGCTGTTATGACCTCTATTAGCAGCATATACATATTGACCATCAGGGGAAATATGGATCGCACTTCCATCATTTATTTGGTTAAAGTCTTTTGGAATTGTTCGAATAGTTTGTTGTTCTGTGAAGCTACCATCCATCTCGTTATAGTTTAGTACAATTACTTCAGAGCTAAGTTCTGTCATGACATAAGCAATGTTCTTATTTGGATGAAATGTAATATGCCTTGGACCACTACCTGGCTTTGTATGGAATACTTGTGTCTCAGTCAATTTCCCATGATTTATCGAATATGTAATCACACGATCACTACCAAGATCAATTGCAATTGCGTAGTTCTCATCAGGCGTAAAACCAGCAAAATGCATATGAGGTTTTTCTTGTCTTTCATGTGGACCAGAACCAGCATGCTCCACAACTGAAGCGGCTGGATTTAGTGAACCATCTTCATTTGTTAAATATGATGCAATGACAGTTGTATGGTAATTTGCTGTTAAAACTAAGCTATTGTCATGATTGATACTAACATGGCAAGGAGGTGATCCTGCTAATGCTTGACTATTTAATTTTGAGAGTTCGCCTGATTCAGGATTGATTGATAAGGCAGTAACTCCACCTTTGTCCCCTTCTTTTGCAACTGCGTACAAATATTTATTATTATGACTCACTGTAACATATGTAGGGTTATCCAATTCTGCCGCTAATTTTACTTCCTTAATTACTTTATCATCAGTATCCAGAGTGAACTGATAAACGCCTTTACTTTCCTCTTTTGTATAGGTTCCAACATATCCAATTAATTTTGTCATTGTAAAACTCCTCTAAATAATAATGTCGTCTTCGTGTTTACATGTACCAATATAACAAATTAAAGATTCTAAGAGAAGTATAGTCCTACTCTTCTGGTGAATACTTCAATATTTAGACATAAAAAAAGCAAGGATTTCCATCCAAGCTTTTTCATGTTTAATTCATATAGCGATACTCCATTAAACTCTTCAGAATAGAGACTTCTTGACGTAATTCGTCTCCAACATTTGTTTCTGCTACTTTCTTTCGCTCTAGCTCTTCATCCACAAGTCGTTTTACTGATAAGACATCTGTTCCATTTTGTAAAACATCTTTTTTGGAATTAAATTGTTTATGTGCAACAAGCTGCATGCCATAGGAGTTATATAATAAGGTATAACCAGCAATCCCAGTAGTTGATTGATAGGCTTTAGAAAAACCACCATCAATGACAATCATTTTTCCATTTGCTTTAATTGGATCCTCACCGTCTATCTCTTTTACAGGGGTATGCCCATTTATAATATGACCCTGATCAGGATTTAGATCAAATTCTTCTAAAATTTTTCGGCAGATATCCTCATTCTCACGTAAATAATAGTATGGATTTTTTCGTTCTTTATGGGTTTTCTTATCTTTAATGAAATATCGTTCAAAAGTCGTCATTTCTCTTTTTCCAAAGAGTGATGAATTTTCACCTGTCCATAGGTACCAAACCATATCTGTCGCAAGATCATCAGTTATTTGCGGATTGGCAAAAGCATGGCGCAAATACAGTTCAAATGTATCAAGCAACTCACGTCCTGCATAGGTCTTGTTTTCAATCTCCATTTTTTCCATATTCCCATTATCATCTAAAGGGATGCACCCATGAATTAATAAATTTCCATTATATCTCAAGTAAAGACTTCCTTTTTTCATTAGGAAATTCATATGTCGTGCTAGCTTTTCTGAATGCTGGACAGCAAATAATAGCTTGTCCATGACCTTCTCTTCCTCTTCTAAGAGTTCATCAGGTTGATTTGGATTAATCGTTGCAAAGCAAGTATGATCAAGCGGGTATGTATTCCCATTGATTGTGATGATGTTTTTGTCATAATCTATTTTTTCAAGCAATAGTCGTTCCGTCATATTAAAATGAGGTCTTCTCTTGATAATTGGACTTTCAAGCTTGAATTGAATCATGGCAATGGCTTGATGTATTTTTGTGATTTGTAATTGTTCTTCCTCAGAAAGATGATTGTCTGTTTGTCTCTTTGGTCTAAATGCTGGGTTGTCAACATAGTATTTCTCAGCCAGATTTAGGAGTGGTCTAAGGTTAATACCATACACATCTTCGATAATATCTAAATTATCATATCTGGCACAAATACGAATAATGTTTGCAAGGCAAACCTTTGAGCCTGCAAACGCACCTAGCCACAGGACATCGTGATTTCCCCATTGAATGTCTAGAGAATGATACTTAATCAGTGTGTCCATAATCTTGTCAGGTTCAGGTCCACGATCATAGATATCTCCAACAACATGAAGATGGTCAACTACTAATCTTTGAGTCGTATAGGCAAGACCAATAATGAGCTTGTCCGCCTGGCCTAAGGATATGATTTGTTGAACAATCTTTGTATAATAAGGTTCCTTATTCGATAACTCATCCTTTTTATAGAGGAGCTCTTCAATTATATAGACAAATTGACTAGGGAGTGCCTTACGTAATTTTGATCTTGTATATTTTGATGAAGCATAAGATATAAGCTTGATCATTCGTTCAATGATTTCTGTATACCACTCATTTAATTCTATTACATTACTAAAATGATTCTTTATTAATTGAATTTTTTCTTCTGGATAATAAACTAATGTTGCGAATTCATTTAGTTCTTTTTCTGTTAAAACACCTTTAAACAGGTCTTTTATTTTCTCTTTCACATTCCCCGAACCATTTCTTAATACATGTTGAAAGGCTTGATATTCTCCATGCAAATCACTGACAAAATGTTCTGTTCCTTTTGGTAGATTCAGGATTGCTTCTAGATTAATTATTTCAGTGACTACTTTTTCTTCACAATCATATTTTTGTGCCAATAAATCTAAAAATTTTGAGTTCAACCACATTTTCCCCTTTCAAAAGATTAAGATTCTCATATTATATCAAAAAAATGGCAAATTGGGGACGGTTCTCACGCATCATAAGAAGCATGAAAGCCATCCCCAATTGTTTACTTCTCCGCAAGAACCTTTGTCTTAGCAGAACCTTGCAAATAGTTTGTATTCATATATGCCATAGTAGTTGCAATTAACAGTAATACACCAGTCATGATAAATACGCTTTGTACTGGGAAGAATCCCCCGATAACTCCTCCAATGATTGGTCCAATCATTCCACCTAATTGTGTGGCGGTTTGGTTTAATCCAAATGCCCTGCCACGAAAATCCTCAGAGGTTGATTTAACAATTAGCCCGTTTAACGCAGGGAATACCGCACAGAAGAACACTCCAAAAATGAAGCGTAGTAATGAAAATCCCCAAATTTGAGAAAAAGCTACTTGGGCGATCATTCCAATCCCTCCACCCAATAGTCCGATGACAAGTATACGATGAAAACCAACCTTATCTGCCCATCGGCCCCAGTAAGGAGCAAATAGTGCACTAGCGATACCAGGGAGTGAAAAAACAATTCCTGCTAATAATGAAGCATTGTCTGTTGTACCTCCCAATTTCACAATATATAAGGGAAGGACCGGTTCAAGCGTCATCACTGAACAGCTTGTAATGATCGTCATAATTAGAACCATTAATAGTGGTCGGTTCGCGATGGCTAATCTAATGTCGGTTCTAACTGAGCCTTTCTCCTTTGCAGGGACAAAGTTATCCTCCTTTACCCAAAAGATAATCAGTAACGTTGAGATTAGAACGATGATTCCACCTGTACCAAAAGCCCATCGATTACCTACAATATTAGCGATTACACCTCCAAGTAAAGGTCCTAGAATACTTCCTGAAGCACTAGCTGATGAAATCATTGAAAGAGCATACCCTACTTTTTCTTTTGGAGTATTGGTCCCAATCAAAGCAATAGCCCCAGGGATAAAGCCGGTTAATAATCCTTGAGAAATACGTAACGCCAAGATTTGATAAGGATTTGTTACAAATGCCATTAGAAAATAAATAAGGAATAAGAACAACCCTGCTCTAATAATCATTGGCTTTCTGCCATACCTATCGGCTACCCGACCCCAAAAAGGTGATGCAATTGCGCCGGCAAAAAAGGCGGAGCTAAATAACAATCCAGACCACAATTCGGTGTGATCATGTACCCCTAGCTCTATCAGGAAAATTGGCAAAAATGGGATAACCATTGAAAAGCTAGCTCCTGTAAAAAAGACCCCAATCCAAAGTACTAATAAATTACGTTTCCACGTTTCCAACTTGTTTCATCTCCACGAGCTGTTTCAGTAGAATAATTGTTTTACGCTACCAATGCTTTATTTTAATAAAGTAATAATATCATATAATGAATTTATTTTCACTATCGAAATATTCGGTTCCTGAAGTATTTGGCTTTGAAACTAATTATGTTCAAAAAAATCCTCATTTCAAATATGAAATGAGGATGCTTTCCTATTGTTAGACGAAAGCGATGTTAACGACCTTCAACCACTTCTTTTAAAATTTCATAAGAACGTTTTTGTTTTTCAGGATCAAAAATGTATGAAACTGCCATAATTTCGTTAACATTATACTTCGCCTGAAAATTAGTTAACTGCTCTCGTATCGAATCTTTACTTCCGAGAAGTGTGACACTTGACATTGATAACGCCATTTGTCTTTCAGCTGGACTCCAGATCTGATCCATATTTTCAACTGGTGGTTTAAGCTTCATTTGAGACCCTCTTACGACATTTAGGAAAAATTGTTGCATCGTAGTTGATTCAATACGGGCTTCTTCATCTGTTTGGGCTGCAATCACATTTAGGCACACCATCATATACGGTGAGTCTAAGTATTCAGATGGTTGGAATCTATTACGATAAATCGAAATGGCTTCTTCCATATGCGCTGGAGCAAAATGTGAAGCAAATACATAAGGTAATCCTAATTTTGCTGCTAAATAGGCTGAATCTGTTGATGAACCAAGAATGTAAATCGGAATGTTTGTGTTTACACCTGGATATGCTCTTACTTTTCCTTGTTGGTTTTCATTACCAAAATAAGTAAGTAACGTGTTTACATCATCAGGGAATGTATAAACAGAATCATGTTGAGACCGTCTTAGAGCACTAGCAGTGACCATATCTGTACCTGGCGCACGACCAAGACCTAAGTCAAGACGATTTGGATAAATAGTTGCCATCGTTCCGAATTGCTCAGCCACCACTAATGGTGAATGATTTGGAAGCATAATGCCACCCGAACCTACACGGATGCTTTCTGTGTGTTCTAATGTATGTTTAATTAAAATGGAAGTCGCTGAACTTACAAGAGTTGGCGTGTTATGATGCTCAGCTATCCAGTAACGTGTGTAACCCATTTTTTCTGTTGCTTGTGCCAAATCAACAACTGATTCAATGGCTTCTTTTGAATTCTGACCTTCTCTAATCGGTGCTAGGTTAAGAACAGAAACAGGTATTTGGATATTTGTCATTTGATTTATCCTTTCTTGATGGAATAAAACTATAGTATCAATTTACTTCGAGAAAACAAACTTATTTGCTTTGGATAACATGAGAACCGTCCCCACTCTTCCACTTATGGCAACTTCTTGAAATTTAATGATTCATTCTTTCATTTATTTTGTAAAGCGTTATAATGTTTAACATTAGATATGTATTTATTGTTTTACTAGAATTTGGAGGCAGCAATTGTGGAATTTATTTTACATTTATTAGAAGAGCCACTTTTATTGTTATTTGTTATATTATTCTTAGGATCTTGGTTAGGACAAACTAAGATTAAGGGGCTAAGCTTAGGCTCTGCCGGAGTGCTTTTAGTTGCAATGACATTTGGACATTTTGGTTTTCAAGTATCTTCTATTGTACAAAATTTTGGATTAAGCTTATTTATAGTTGCAGTTGGACTTCAAGCTGGTCCTCGTTTTTTTCGTATGATTCGCTCGTCTGGACTAATTTTCGGAATCATTTCCATCATTATTATTATTGTAGCCGCAATAACGACAATTATTGTGTCAAAAGTCTTCCATTTATCTCCTGCCTTAAGTATTGGGATTATGACTGGTGCATTAACAAGTACCCCCGGTCTTGCAGCTGCACTACAAGCAACGAATGATCCAATTGCTTCAGTGGGTTATGGAATTGCCTACCCATTTGGTGTGTTAGCAGTTGTCTTATTTGTTCAACTATTGCCCAGAGTAGTAAGAGTTAATTTGATGGAGGATTTACAAAGAAAAAACAACCCGGTAAAAAATGAAACCTCACCAGAAATGATGACAATTGAAGTAGCTAACCCTGAAATAAATAAGCGAACATTGAAGGAACTGAAATTTCAGAAGAAGCATGATGTAGTAATCAGTCGGGTAATTCGAGGAGATCGGAATATCATTGCTTTGAATGATACAGTTATTTTGAAGGGAGATTTACTTGTAACAGTTGGGGCTCAATCTGAATTAGAGAAGTTTTGTAGTTTTGTTGGTGTGAAGGTAGCAACAAAGCTTAAAAATGTAGACCATATAAAACTGCGTAAAGTAACAGTAGATTCTGATGAAGCGATTGGTAAATCATTAAAGGAATTGAATTTGAGACGAAATTTTGGTGTGACTGTTACTCGCTTTGAACGAGCTGGAATTGAATATAGTCAAAATGCAAGAATTCGATTTGAACGTGGCGATGTTCTTACGATTGTTAGTAGTGAGGATCGGCTAAATGATGTAGAAAAACTCTTCACTCGAAAAACATTTACAGTCACAAATGTGCATATATTTTCACTTAGCATCATTCTTTTAGTTGGTATCCTTCTAGGTATGGTGCCGATTCCCCTCCCTGGATTAGGCACCATTACTTTGGGGGTAGCAGGAGGCCCGTTATTTGTTGCACTAATTATTGGTCATTTTGGTAAATTGGGTCCAATACAAGCTAGGTATTATCAGCCTTCAAATGCAGTTATCCGTGATATTGGTCTTGCTTTGTTTCTTGCAGGAGCTGGAACGACAGCTGGACAAGGGATAGTAACTGTTATTCAGGAGGAGGGAATTAACTTATTAATCGGAGGTGCATTAATCACGCTACTACCGATGATTATCGGTTTCCTAATAGCTAGGAAACTATTTCATTTAAGCATTGTCCATTCTTTGGGTGCCCTTTGTGGTGGGATGACGAGTACCCCAGGACTTGGTTCGGTCAATCAACTCATTGATACAGAGGATGCAGCCATTGCATATGCAGCTGCATATCCTTTTGCACTCATCCTTGTGGCTATCACATCACAGTTGTTGATTTTCTTCTTATAATAGAAGCTCCCTACCCAAATGGGCTAGGGAGCTATTTATACTGTGATGAGTGACTGTGGATTTTCTAGGTATTCTACGATTTCTTCTCCGATTGATAATGAAGCCGTTGCTGCTGGAGAAGGTGCATTGCAAACATGGATGGATCTATTACCTCTAATCATTTTAAAATCGTCTAATAGTTCACCCTCATTTGTTAAAGCTTGAGCTCTGACACCAGCATTAGAAGGAATTAAATCATCGATTTGAACGGCAGGTACTAATTTTTGAACGGCAGTTAAGAATTGCTTTTTATTGATCGATCGATACATTTCACCCATACCATATGTTAAGTTCTTCTTCGCAATTTGCCAGAACGGTGGATATGTCATGACTTCAAAAAAATCTTTCATATTAAAATCTGTTTTTTTGTAACCTTCACGCTTAAACGCTAATACTGCATTCGGCCCGACATGGATGCTTCCATCTATCATTCTAGTAAGATGAACACCAAGAAATGGAAACTTCGGATTAGGAACGGGATAGATTAGATTGTTCACTAAATTCTTCTTTTCATCCTTCAGTTCAAAGTATTCTCCTCTGAAAGGAATAATCTTCAATTGTGGGTCAATCCCTTGAAGCTTTACCATACGATCACTAAATAAACCAGCACAGTTAATTAAATAGGATGTATGAAAAGTTCCGTTACTTGTTTCTAGCACAATTTCTTTTTCTTGTTCAATGATGTTTTCTACTTTTGTATTGGTTTTGAGTTCTCCACCATTTTCTAAAATGTAACGAACCATAGATTGAGCGACTTTTTTATAGTTTACAATGCCTGCTGTTGGGACATGAATGGCTGCTATTCCTGCAACATTTGGTTCATATTCCTTCATTTCTTCGATCCCTATTTTCTTTATGGAAAGGCCATTTTTTAAGCCACGATGATAGAGATTATCCATATGAAGGAGTTCTTCTTGATCAGTAGCTACAATTAATTTCCCACAAATCTCAAATTCTATTTCATTTTGTTGACAGAAATTGATTAAAGTTCTAGAGCCTTCTTGAGCAAGTCTAGCTTTTAGACTGCCAGGTTTATAATAAATACCTGAGTGGATGACTCCACTATTTCTCCCAGTTTGGTGAGCGGCGACGGTTTCTTCTTTTTCAACTATTAATATTTTCGCATGTGGATATTTCTTTTTGAGTGCGTATGCTGTTGAAAGTCCTACAATCCCTCCACCTATGACAATATAATCGTATAACATCAACTTCCCCCTTTTTTCAAACAAAGCTGTCCCCGAAATTCGTGAACAGCTGATTGTGACATATGTCGTATTTAAAGTAGGGTATTTGCTACTGATTTGCTTGATTTTCTTCTTCAATTGATTTTTCTGTTGCTTTCCAAGCATTATAGATATGTTTCTCGGTTATTGCTTGAGCAAGTTCAGCATCCTTAGATATGATTGCTTTTGCAATTTCTCGATGCTCCACCATCGCTTGGTTCTTACGTTCTTTGAAATTGGTCCAGTTAGATGCCCGAGCAACCGCAATTGGAATTGATAAGCTATCTAACATTTTTGTTAACATATCGTTTTTGGCAATTTGGCAAATCATTTGATGAAATTCCACATTTTTCTTGGCAATTTCTTTATATTGTTCATGTTCTTTTTCTCGATCATATACTTCTTCCATTCCAATTAAGAATTCTTTGAATAGTTCTAGCTCTTGATCAGTGGCATTTAAGGCAGCTAATTTGGCGGCGAGACCTTCTAAAACAATTCTAATTTGGTGAAAATCTTGAACATCCTTCTTCGTTAATTTCTTCACCGTAATTCCTTTATGAGGAGTAAGACTAACTAAGCCTTCCGCTTCTAATCGGTGAACCGCATCTCGAACAGGTGTTCTACTTACTTCTAACTCATTTGCTAATGATATTTCTGTCAGTTTATCACCGGGTTTGTATATACCTGATAAAATATTACTCTTTAGTTCTTCATACACATATTCTGTCATCGTCTTTGGTTTATTCATTTGCTACCATTCCTTCTCATCTACTCCGATATCTTATCCTTTATATTATAGAATATCGTTTCAATTTCCAATGATTTTGCTAAATTCCCCCTTAAAATATCTTTAATAAGGTTGTTGCTCAAAGGAATTGATAACACCATTTTTAGAGAGTTGATCAATTTCTCCTATGTTGTATCCCAATTCTTTAAGGATGATTTCTGTATGTTCTCCTAACCTAGGAGGGAGGCTTCTTGCTTTCCCTGGTGTTCGAGATAGTTTTACAGGTATTCCTAGCATTTTGACTGGCTGACCTGTTTGAGGGGTCATTTCAATCACCATCTCACGTTCCAACACATGTGGATCTGTTAATACATCAGAAAATTTATTAACTGGTCCACATGGAATTCGAGCATTTTCAATTAAGGTAACCCATTCTTGTACGGTTTTTTTCTTAAATAATTCATCTAGCATTGAGATCAATAATTCACGATGTTCAAGTCTTTTTGAATTTGTCGCAAATTTTTCATCTCTAAACTCTTCTATATTCACGGTATCTACGAATGCTTCCCATAATTTATCATTTCCTACTGCTAAAATAAAGTAACCATCTGACGCCTCAAACACTTGATATGGAACGATATTTGGATGAGCCGCTCCAAGTGGTTCAGGATCTTCATTTGTCGCAAAGTAGTTCCCTGCAAGATAAGTTTGCCAAGAAATCATCGTGTCTAAAAGAGAGGCATCTATCCATTGGCCAGTATTCGATCTCTCTCTTTCCCATAGTGCTGTTAAGATACCGAATGCTGCCCACATTCCAGAGCCAATGTCTGCCAAGGAATAGCCGGCTTTCACAGGAGCTTTCCCTTTTTCACCAGTTACAGACATGAGCCCACCCATACCTTGAGCTAATACATCATATCCTGGTTTATGAGCATAGCTACCTGTTTGGCCAAATCCTGAAATAGAACATAAGATAATGCGAGGGTTCGTTGCCTTTAATGTCTCATAACCTATTCCTAAACGATTAATCGTACCTGGACGGAAATTCTCGACAACAACGTCTGCATTTTTTACTAATTCTAGCAGAATTTCTTTCCCCTTTTCTTCTTTTAGATTTAGTACGATGCTTTTCTTATTTCGATTTATACTTGTATAATAGGCACTTTCTTCGTTAATAAATGGAGGTCCCCATTTTCTTGTATCATCACCTGATGGACTCTCAATCTTAATCACTTCAGCACCCATATCTGCAAGTGTCATTGTACAATAAGGTCCACTCAAAATTCTTGTTAAATCTATGATTTTAATTCCTTCAAGAGGTAACATCTATTCCACTTCCTTTATCTTTTTTCTTATCGATATACCCTTTGATGATTGGGAAAATTAAGATCAAGAGTAACAGAATAAATAGTGTTAATGAAACGGGACGCGTAACAAAGATTGAAAGATTTCCCCCTGAAGTAATAAGTGATTGTCTTAAAGAGTTTTCAGCTAATGGTCCTAGAACTAGCGCTAGTACCAATGCTGCTGGTGAGTAACCATATTGTTTCATCAGAAAACCAATAATACCAGTAGCTAGTAGAATCCATGTTTCAACGATACTTCCATGTATACTAAACGTTCCGATGATACATAGGATAAGGATTACTGGAGTTAACATGCGATATGGGATTTGAATGATTTTTACAAATAATGGAATAGCTATTATATTCACCAAGAGTAAAACCATATTTCCTAAATACATGCTACTAATTAAGCCCCATGCAAAATCAGGATTTTGTTCCATTAATAGTGGTCCTGGTTGTAATCCCCACATGAGAAATGCACCAAGTAAAACTGCTGTAGAACCTGATCCAGGGATTCCTAGTGTTAATAGTGGAATCATAGCACCAGCAGAAGCTGCATTATTTGCGGATTCAGGTCCAGCTAAGCCTGCCATTGCCCCTTTTCCAAATTTTTCTGGAGTTTTAGACAATTTTTTCTCAACTGAATAAGACATTAAGGAAGCAACAGTTGCTCCTGCACCAGGTAGAACTCCAACAACGAATCCAATGATAGAACCACGTATAACTGTAAATTTACACTCTAAATAATCTTTAACGGATGGCCAGAATTGACTGCCACGATAAGAGAATTTAATAATCTCTTTCTTTTCTTTTTCTTTGTGTAATCCGGTGTAGACGCAGTGAAACAATTCTCCTAATCCAAATAATCCAATTGCCACTGGTACGAAGTCGATTCCGTTTATTAATTCAGCTGATCCGAATGTAAAACGCTGCATACCAGAAACAACATCTACTCCAACAGTAGCAATGGCTAATCCTAATAGAGCTGAGACAACACCGTTTCGTTTATTCTCACCTGTCATAATCGTAATTGTTAATAGTCCAATCACCATAAGCATGAAATATTCTGGTGGCCCAAATGATATGGCAACTTCAGCAAATAAAGGTGCTAAGGAGCAAATAAGGATTACCCCAATTGTCCCACCAATAAAGGAAGCAACTGCTTGCATGACAAGTGCGGGGCCGGCCCTTCCTTGTTTAGCTAGTGGATACCCATCTAATGTACTTGCTACAGTGGCTGACTCTCCTGGAGTATTAATTAAGATAGAAGTGATTGTTCCACCGTACATCGAACCATAATAGATTCCAGCTAGCATAATGATAGCCGTTGTTGGGTGTAAAGAGAACGTTAAAGGTAATAGAATGGCAATCCCTGCAGACGGTCCAAAACCAGGGAAGATACCAACGATCATTCCAACAAAAGCACCGATCACTAAAAATAATATATTTGTTGGAGTAACAGCAACTTCAAATCCATGCATCAAATTTGATAAAAATTCCATAGTGTTCCTCCCGAATTAAGAATCAAAAAATTCCTAAGAATCCTTTTGGTATTCCTGCATTTAACCAAACCTCAAAAAGGAGATATATTAACGTTGGTAACACTAAACTGACAAGGATATTTTGCAAATGCTTCCCACGATTAAAAACAAAGATAATCGCGAATACGAAGAGGATCATTGAAAGTAGTCCACCCAAAACCTTTAGTAACAAGATCGTTATGGCAATAGTAATAATTATGAAAATTACATCTTTGCTGTAGTTTGCTTCAGTATGATGATTTTCATTTGATTTTTTCTTATATTGAAATTCTCTTACATCTTTGTACAAGGTAATCCCAGTAAAGATGATAAGAAAGACTCCGATAATGATTGGAAGAAAGCCTGCACCAGGTCTTCCATCCTTGAAAAAAGTAAGTCCTAAACCAATCTGGGTATACGCCAGAGAAAAAATGAATAAAAAAGCAGAGAATGCTAGTTTCATTTCATCACCCTTTTAATAAAGTGGTTTCGGTTGTAACGAATGATTTCTTATGCTACAACCGAAAGTTTAAATACTATTTCTTCTCTTCAATCGCACCGATTTCTAGTAGAATATCTTCAAATGTATGATGTGTTTCAGCTAAGTAGCTTCCAAATTCATCGCCAAACAGTTGATAGTCAGTTAAACTATTTTCTTCAATATATTTTTTCCACTCAGGTTTTTCTACTACTACTTTTAACGTTTCTACCCACCACTCTTGAACTTCTTTAGGGACATCTCCAGCTAAGATTACTCCTCGAGGCATTGGAAGTGAAACCTCATAACCAGACTCTATTAGTGTTGGGACATCAGGTAACTGTGGAATGCGTTTTTGACCAGAGAATGCTAACGCTTTCATTTTACCACCTTGAATTTGTCCAATCGTTTCAGCAGGATTTGCCATTATAGCATCAACACTTTTTGATAGTAGACCTGATGTAAGCTCTCCTCCCCCTTGGAATGGGACATACTCAAACTCAAAATCTGCTTGATCAGCTAGTAATTTAGGAATCATCATGTCAACATTAACTGCACCAATTCCTCCTATTGACAAAGTTTTGCCACTTTTTGCAGCATTAATAAAATCTTCTAATGTATTAAACTCTGAATCTTCATTAACAAGCATAACCATGTCATCAGTAGCTAGCAAAGCAACAGGGGTAAATGATTCATGACTAAACGGGACATCAGATACTAATGGAGTATTAATAAAACTTCCACTAGTTGAACTGATTTGATATGGATCACCTTTTTTTGAATTCAAGTATCCCCATCCTACGGCTCCACTTCCACCCTCACGATTTTCTGGAACAATATCATTTGGGTACAGATCATATTGATTGATGATATCAATAATTGTACGGGACATAATATCATTTCCACCGCCTGGACCGAATGCAATCGTCCAATTCAATGTTTTTTCTGGATAATTATCAGTATTTCCACCACCAGATTGTTCACTATTGCAAGCTGTAAGCGTTATCAATAATACCAAGGCGACAAACGATAAAAGGACTTTTTTCATTACCATACCTCCTATGTTATCCTATTTTATTTATATTTCTAATATTCAGAAATAAATTCTCGTAGTAAGGATAGATTATATTAATCTATCCTATACCATGTTGCGTTTGCAATCGCGAGTAATTTGCCATCCTCATTGGACATACTTGACTCAATCGCAACTATGCTTTTGCCTTTTTTGATAAAGGACGCCTGGCATTTTACTATTCCTTTTGATACAGATCTTAAGTATTGTGTTTTCATTTCTAGGGTTACAGCTGTTCCAAGAAATCTTTTGCAGAGATGACCCATTGAAACATCTAGTGCGAATGCAATTACTCCACCATGCAAGAATCCTTGAGGATTATACATATAATCTTCCACTGGGAATTGAACCACACAGGTTTCTGTTTCCTCTGCATAAGATATATCAAGCTGATAGAATTTCGCTAAGAAATACTTTCCAAATTCCTGTTCATGAGTTTCGAGGGCTTCATCTACAATTGTTCTAACGCGATCTTTATTCATACATTACGACCATTTAAATACTGGTTTGCGCTTTTCCATAAATGCTGCAACACCTTCTTTGTAATCATCTGATTCAAAACATACAAGTCGTAAGCGCTTAGTTTCTTCAGTATCTTCATCTACTCCTGAAGAAATTTCATTAATAATGTATTTCATACTTCGGATGGTAAATTGGGCTCTAGTACATAATAATTGAGCAAATTCGTATGTCTTTTCTTCAATCTCTTCTGGACTGTGAATTTCATTAACTAATCCAAAATGGTAGGCTTTGTCGACATCTATAATGTTTCCAGAGAATAGGATATATTTCGCATTTGATGGACCTACAAGATTTACTAATTCTTTAGTAGCGTCCAATCCATATACGATCCCTAATTTGGCTGGGGTGATTCCAAATTTAGCATTTGTATCTGCAAAACGGAAATCACAAGCAGCAGCTAATTCACATCCACCACCAATACAGTAGCTTTGAACCATTGCAATAGTTGGTTTTCTAAATTTCGCTAATGCTCTTTCTGCTACATGAGTTGCGTCATTATAGATTTTAGCACCTTCTGCAGTTGATCGTAACGTCTTGAATTCGCTAATATCAGCTCCTGCTGCAAAGGATGTTTCATCAACACCTCTTAACACAAGAACTTTGATAGCACTGTCTTCATCAACCTCTTTTAGCAATTGTGGAATCTTCTTCCACATATCGTGTGTTAATGCATTTCTTTTGTCTGGTCTATTGAAGTATAGGGTTGCAATTTCTCCTGTTTTCTCTACATACACATGATTATTGTTTTCCATTATTAACACCTACCTCTTCTTCTCGATATTTGTTATAAATAACACCTTCTTCAAATAATTCATTAATTTCCTCATCTGTGTACCCAGCAGATTGTAATGTTTCGACTGTATCCTGCCCTAACCATGCAGCAGGTCTGCGGATTTGAAGTGGTGTTTCTGAGAATTTAATCGGAATTCCTAATGTTTTTATTTTCCCTAACTTTGGATGATCGACTTCCACAACCATATCCCTTGCTAAAACATGTGGGTCATTTAATGTTTGATCATACGTATAAACTGGTCCTGCTGGTACTCCAGCTGCATCTAATTTCTCAACCCAATATGAAGTTGGCTTAGTAGTTGTAATGTTTTCAATCTCTTTTTCTAATACATCAACATTTATCACTCTACTATCTAGTGATTCGAATCTAGGATCAGTTAGCCACTCTGTCGTATTTAATACTTCTTTACAAAGTCGTTCCCAAAGTCGCTGACTTCCTGCACCAATGGTTACATAACCGTCTGCAGTTCGATATGCTTGATATGGTGTTGAACGTCTATGACGTGTTCCTGTTGGTTCAGGTACTTCACCTTTGCCGAAATATGCAGCCGACTCCCATACCGTCCAGGCTAATCCAGAATCAACTAATGATGTATCTAAGTATTGGCCTTTTCCTGTTTTTAATTTGTGAACGTAGGCTCCTAGAATCCCATATAATGCAGTTGCTCCAGCTGCGATATCATTGATGGCAATCCCAACTTTAGCTGGTTTTCCATCAGGCTGACCCGTCATTCTCATAAATCCCGTTACCCCTTGGGCAATAATATCAAATCCGCCTTTAGAACTATAAGGTCCAGTTTGACCAAATCCTGAGATCGAACAATAGATGATTCCTGGGTTTCTTTCCTTGATTGTTTCATAGTCAATTCCTAATCTTGCTGTAACACCTGGCCTGAAATTTTCAATAATAACATCTGCTTCTTCTGCAAGACGTGTGAAAATTTGTTTTCCTTTTTGACTTTTGAGATCAATGGCTAAGCTCTTCTTATTACGATTCGGCATCGCGAAGCAATATCCTTCATCATTTATAAAAGGACCTAATCTTCTTGAGTCATCTCCTAATGGAAATTTCTCAATTTTTGTAACATCTGCCCCCATATCGGATAGAACCATTGTACAATATGGCCCAGCTAAATATTGAGTAAGATCGAGTACTTTCATTCCATCAAGTGGTAACATAGTTATTCCCCTCTTCCCTTTTTGTATATTGTATACAATATAACTTTAAAAAAATAATAGGCTAGTTATAGATACTTTTGTATATTGTATACAATCGAGAATTAAAAAATGAAACAGTAAACACTGTTTGTATATTGTATACAATGTTATTGTATGTCATCATCACATTCTTTACAATCCTTTTTGGTTAATTTTTCTGAATATTCTTTCGACAGAATTCGCTTATGGCGAGATTCCCATTAACGGCCAAACAACCAAACAGACAACTAAAGTAAAGAAGAACATGATCAGTGTTAATATTAGACCTGATTTCATCATTTCCTTTTCTGTGAAGAAACCTTGACTAAAGCTTAATAAATTTGATGGAGATTGGATCGGTAAGAAATAACCAAATGAACAACCTATTATCACAATTTGTGATAGCCATACAGGATTAATATTCCACAAACCTGCAATACTGATTGTAATTGGAAGAAATACAGCTGTTATAGCAAGCATATTAGCAAAACCTAAACGAACGATAATTGTAATAAATAACATAATTGTTGCTGCTAAAAATGGTGAAACTGATGGAAACACTGAAACAATTTTATAAGCGAACCAATCTGCTGTTTGATGATGAACAATTGCATCTGCCATTGCAAATCCGGCACCGAATAGAATCACAATATCCCAATCAATCTTCTGTGAGCCTTCCTTCCAGCTTTGGACACCAATAATAGGTATGCAAGTAACGATTGCAGCGAATAAAGCGATCATAGAGACTGAGTATCCATGTAATGATTCAGTGCACCAGCCAATGACAGTAAGTAAACCAATTATACATATCTTCCATTCGTTGGCAGTCATCCGTCCTAAAACTTCAAATTCTTTCTGTATATAAACAAAACCTTCACTTATAGTACCTGTAGGTAACGGAAAAAGGACACGGAACATGAGCCATAAAGAAAACAAGGAGATGATCATAAGTGGAAAGTTGAATTGCAACCAACTAAAGTAAGTCCACTTATAGTTCACCGTGCTTTCTAGAAATGAGATGGCATAGATTGATGAGCTTGATCCAGTGATTACCCCCCAAGACATAAAGCTTGAAGTAAAGGCAATAGAAAGCATTAGGTTTTTGGAGAAGTTGAGATATAGAGATGTTCCTTTCATCACTTGAATCATTCCAATACAGATGGGTATAATCATCGCACTACGGCCAGATGCGGTCGGTATCATAAAACCTAATAATACAAGGGTAAATAGAACGTATAAGATCGAAAGGCTACTTTTACCTTGTGCTTTGAGCAAAAGCCAAAGAGCGATTCGTTTACCAACACCCGTGATTTCAACTCCTGCTGCTAGTAAAAATGTTGAGATTAATAGCCAAACAAAAGATTGTGAAAAACCTTTTAAGCTATCATTAAAGGTCCCTAACCCAAGAATAGGAATATAAACCATAATTAATAATGAAATAATTGGTTGGGGAAGAATCTTCATCCCCCAACCAGTAAGTGCAAAGACTAATAACATAATTGTTTTAGCGTGGACAATTGGTATAAACAAAAGTAAAAGCAAGCTAGATAGATTAAGGACAACAAAAACCAGAATGTTAAGCTGCATTGTCGCTTTTAATTGTTTCATTCTTACTTTCGCTCAATTTCTGTTAAGTATTCTTTAAACTCACTTCCTTTTTCGACATAAGAAAAAGAAATTCGCGTATTCATATTATTTACCTCTTCTTCTGAGAGCTCTCTGACTATTCTCATTGGATTACCAACAACAAGTGTTCGTGGTGGAACTGTTTTTCCTGGAGGAACAACAGTTCCTGCTCCTACCACTGCGTATTCTCCAATGTCTGCTTTGTCTAACACAATAGCACCCATCCCTAATAGTGCTCCTTTTCGAACAGTACATGCATGGACAATCACATTATGTCCAATTGAAACATCCTCCTCAATTACAAGGGGCATGGATTTATTGACATGCAGTACACTACCGTCCTGAACATTTGTTCGGGCACCTATAATGACATGAGAATTATCTCCTCGAATTACTGTGTTAAACCAGACGGTTGCTTGTTCATCAATGCGAACATCCCCAATTATTTTAACCCCGGGCGCTATATAGACTGATTCATCAATTTTAGGATGTTTATCTTTAAAAGAATAAATCATGGTTTACCCTCCACAAGAACCAATTTAAATTGACTTAACCATTCCACCATCGACTAGTAATGAGCTACCTGTTACGTATGAACTAGCATCTGATGCTAAGAAGGTAACAACCTTTGCAAATTCTTCGGGTTTCCCATATCTTCCAAGTGGAATGTTTTGTTTTGATTCCACTTCAACTTCTTCCCTTGTTTTTCCAACTTTATCTGCCTTCAATTGATCAAGAAACGCAACACGGTCAGTGGCAATGCGACCAGGTGCAACGGTATTTACTAGAATATTATAAGGTGCTAGTTCTTCTGCTAAGCTTTTTGCTAGACCAACAATGCCCATTCTAAACGTGTTTGATAAGATTAAGCCAGGAATTGGCATTTTTATTGAAGAAGATGCAATATTAATAATTCTTCCGCCTTCTTCTTTTAAATCAGGTAAGACTTCACGAATGATTCGAACATAGCTTAATAGGTTTAATTCAAATGCTTTTTGCCAATCGGCATCTTCGAATTGATCAAATCCTCCACCTGGAGGTCCACCAGCATTATTGATTAAGATATCAATCTTTCCAAATTCCTCTTTTGTTTTTGCGACAAGAGCTTTAATATCGTCAACATTTGTAATGTCACAACTTGCATATGAAACTCTTCCCTTAGCAACGCTTTCAATTTCTTGTTTAGTGGACTCTAGCTTCTCGCTATTTCTACTTGATAACATCACGTTTACACCTTCCATTGCCAGTTGAGTGGCAATAGCCTTACCTAATCCTTGACTTGATGCAATGACGATTGCTGCTTTTCCATTTAAATGAAGGTCCATTTCTCATCTACTCCTTGTTCATATTGACAAATTTAGTTTGTTTTCCCGCTTGGAAGGGCATTCACAACGTTTTTGGCACTCCCACCATTAGCTACACTTTTAATATTAGCAAAGGTAAGCTGCAATACCCGATCTAATGTATCCTTCGTTCCCGCTCCAATATGTGGTGTTGCAATGACATTATCTAGCTTAAGTAAAGGATTGTTTGCGTTCACTGGTTCTGATTCCCACACATCGATTCCTGCACCAGCAATTTGTTGAGTTGTAAGTGCTTTTGATAATGCTTCTTCATTGACAATGCCCCCTCTAGAAACATTGACAAGAATTGCATTTTTTTTCATACATGCTAACTCAGATTCACTTATTAATCCTTTTGTTTCCTTGATTAAAGGGAGATGTAAGCTAACGATATCTGCTTGACTAAGTAAGTGTTCTAAAGGGCTGTATTCTACACCAAGTTCTTCTTCTACCTCAGTTGGCAAACGGAATTTATCATAATAAATAATGGTGGTACCAAATGCCTTTGAACGTTTAGCTGTCTCTCTACCAATTGTACCAAAGCCGATAAACCCATGTGTCTTTCCACTCATCTCATAGGATGTTGGTCGGAGCTCCCACATTAACCAATCTCCATTTTTCGTTGCTCTATTAAGAATATCTAGCTTTCTATATAAAGCTAAAATAAAGAGAATAGTAAGCTCCGCCACACCAGAAGCGTTTCCTCCTGGTGTATTTGATACAGGGATTTGAAGACTAGTTGCTGTATCGAGATCAATATTATCGACACCAATACCAGTCTTCTGAATTAAGCGAAGCTTCTTAGCTTTAAGTATCAACTCTTTGTCTATTCTATAAGTCGCAACGATAAAATAATCTGCAGCAGAAAGAGCCTCTTCTTTCTCTTCATCACACATTTCATGCCAAAAAAGTAAATTGAATTCTGGTGGTAAATGTTCATATAATATTTCTTTGAACTCTGCAAACACTTGATCAAAATAAATAATTGTATTACCATTTGAACCCACTTCTACTCCACCTCGAATCAACTAATTTACTTTTAAGTCCTTTACTTTGTTTGATAGTGATTCAAACCCTTCAATATGACAAGAAACAATATCGCCATCTCGAATTACCACTGCTCCTGGTGTACCAGTTGAAATGATATCTCCAGGTAATAGTGTCATCACCTGAGAATGAAAGGCAATTAGATTCCATGGTTGGAATGTCATGTTTGCAACAACATTTTCTCGGTGTAAGTTTTCATTTATAATTGTGGCAACCTTTAAGTCGAGTACTTCATCAACCTCATCTGGTGTTACAAGCTGTGGTCCAAAGCTAAAGAATGAATCAAAGCTCTTTGAACGAGTTAAATAACGTGGGTTACGTTGTAAAATGTCTTCTGCTGTCATATCAATAATAGTTGTATATCCAGCAATCACGTTTGGTGCTTCTTCTTCAGTCACGTTTTTACACACTTTCCCAATAATAATCCCAAGCTCAGCTTCAGCGGTGGTACGCTCTGACTGATGTGGGATTTTAATTGTATCACCAGGTCCAATAATGGATGTTGTTGGTTTCATAAAACTAGCTGGTTCGGTATTTGGAGCAACCTCGCTTAAGTCAGAAGCATGCTCAACATAGTTCAGACCAATTCCCCAGATTTTACTTGGATTACGATATAGTGGTCCATATTCGATATCCTCGGTTGGAATAGTTTCGTGAAAGTCATTAAGAAGCTCTTCTCCCTCTTGTTTATACCATTCAGTTATTTGTGCTAGATGTCCACTTTCAATTACTGCTAATAAATTCTCTGCCCAACTTTTGTTGAAAGCTTTATTGACTGCCTCAACTAATACCGCTCCGTTCACTGTGATGATAGCCGCTTTCTCTACCCCAAATCTTTTAATTGTAGCTAAACGCATACAAATCTCTCCTTTTCACTATTAATATAGTTTTATTCTATGAAATTACATATGGATTTATAGCAAACTTAAATTATATTTTTCTCCTACAAGTTGCAGCTCATGAATAATTTCTTTCGATAAAGGAATTCCATTCTCAGAGCGGTCCTTATAGGTTATATTCTCTATTTCACCAGGGAGATAGATTTTGTCTACGCCTTTCATAACTGGAACTGTTCGGATTTCCTTGATCATTTGATCCATTCTACTTTTGAATTTATCAATATCTTGAAATAAATCAGCTCTCATACAATAGAAAAATTGACCTACATTTTGTTTATTTTCAAAATTTGTATATAAATCTCCAATATGTGGCCCAAAAGCAGAGCCAGTGACAATGGCAGAAAGAGTTTCTACTAAGAATGTAATCCCATATCCTTTATGCTCGCCAAAAGGTAGAAACACTCCCTTTAATGCCTCATTCGGATCCTCTGTAGGTTGACCATCTGAGGACAACGCCCAACCAATTGGTATGTTCTGATTATTCTTTTGAGCTAACACAACTTTTCCTTTTGCTACCTTGCTTGTTGCCATATCTAATACAATATTGTCTTCCTCACCAGTAGGGATTCCATATGCAAATGGATTGGTACCAAAGAATGGTGATTTACCTCCCCACGGTGCCATGTTAGCAGGTGCATTCGTCGTTGCTAAGACGATACAATCTTCTTCAACGGCTCGCTGTACATAGTCTGCTAACATCCCGCAATGGTTAGAGTTATGGATAGCAACAATTCCAATCCCAGATTTTTTTGCCTTTTTGATAGCTAGCTCAATTCCAAACGTTGAAACGGGAATTCCTGATGAATTGTTTGCATTAATTAGTGCACTAACTTCACTTTCCTTCTCAATGATTGGATTATAGGTTTTATCTACTAATCCTAAATCTAAGCGTTTACAATAGATGGATACACGACTAACTCCATGTGAATCCATCCCTCTTAAATTTGCTAATACAAGATGTCTAGAAATCAATGTTGATTGTCTCTCGTCTAAACCAGCTTCAATAAATACGTTCCTTACGAACTGCTCAAGTTGATCCTTTTGAATCCTTTTCCCTTCAATCTTGGCCAATGCTTTCAACCCCTTCAATCCCTTCATCATAAGATATTGAACTTCTGCTGAGTCAAAATAAAGTTAATAATTTAATATGGTCAGACCAATTTTTTATAAAATAAGATTCTACATTTGAAAGCGACAATTAACTGTTCTTTAATAAGGACATCATCTTATTTTCATTTTGCATCAGATGTTTTCTCATTGCTTCGGAGGCCGCACGAGGATCTCTGGCCTTTATCATTTCTATGATTTCTTCATGTTCTTTTTGGGCTTCTTCAATACGTCCTGGTAGTCTTGCAGATTGCATTTTGCTTAGTCTAATCCCCTCATCAAGTTGTGATGAAATACTCTCATACACGTCTTTATAAATCGTGTTGTGAGAAGCAAGAATAATTTGATAATGGAATAAATAATCTTCCTTACTACCTAATTGATTAGCTTCTTGTGCCTCTAATAGATGTAAATGGGCTTGCTCAATCAAGACTATTTCTTGTGGTGTCGCTCTTTGTGCCGTTAATGCAACCGCTTCTACCTCGATTCCACGTCGAAACTCTAATACCTCCTGAAGATTCACATTCCGCAATAAATTCTTCGTTACGCGTTCAGCAATCGTTTCCCCTTCTAATTCCTTCAAAAATATACCTGACCCTGTTCTTTTTTCAATGACACCGTTAGCTTGCAAAACACTCATTGCTTCCCTTACGGCAGTCTTGCTCACTTGAAAGATAGACGCAAGTTCATTTTCAGAAGGTAAACGATGTCCTGGTTGGATGTTTTCTCCTTGAATGTATTCCTCAATTGCCAAAATTATTTCTTCAAACAACTTCTTTTTCTTAATCGGTTTTAAAGACATGTAATCACCATCATCATATTATTTAATGATTCGTAAAGAAAAGCACTCATCACCTTTCTTTTTATAATATGGTCAGTCCATAATATAAATTCATTAAATTGATTATTTCATATTTTCAGACTATTAGTCAATGATATAATTTAGTTACCTACAAGTTTTTTTTGTTACACTATAACTAATTTAAAAAAATGGAGACATTTATGAAAAAAATTAATCAAATACCTAGAATGTTTGAAGAAGTTTCTAAGCAAATCATTAACTACATCAATGATGAAAACTTGCAAATTGGAGATAAATTACCGACAGAAAGAAAGCTAAGTGAGCTGTTAGAGGTAAGTAGATCTTCCATTCGTGAAGGTCTAAGAATCCTTGAGTTGCTGCAGTTTATTGAGTCTCGTCAAGGTGATGGAACTTTCGTTTCGGTCCCCCCTCCTTTTATGATTCCAAAGGAAATGATTAAACAAAACCTTGATCTAAAGTCATTAAATAAGTATTTTGAAGTAGCAAAGCTTCATGCTGAGCAGATCATATCAAGTTCCTGGAACCGAGGTCATAAGGTTTCACCCTTTGATCATAATAAAAACGTCTGGGATGTATTTCACCTTTTTATAAATGAACTTGGTAACAAAGTAGAAAATGATTACCACCTAGCTTTGTGGAATAACATTTTTCGGATGTTAAAAGAACAACAATATTTTGAAGGATTAAAGACTGATATAAGCAGTGAAGATTTGGTTCATGCGATAAATGAACAGGATTCTTCAATGATTAACGTTTTTTTATTAATTAAGCAAAGTGATCTTCATGACTAAAAAGAAGCATGCCTAGATTTTTCAGGCATGCTTCTTTTTTTGCATTATTTATTTTTTTCATCTAACCAATCTTCAAACATTTGCGAATCCCAATCTGTGCGTTTTGCTGACTCAACTGCTTGTTCTGCAAATTCTATTGCCTTTGCTTTATCGATATTATAAGCAATTTCTGCTGCTTGAAAGTATATAGTTGGATTATCATTGAACTCCAGGCGCCTTTCAATCATTTCCAATGCCTCTTCGAAGCGTTCTTGTTTTAAATAAATACCTGCTAACAATTGATATATATATGGAGATTCATAGAAATACGGACCCCTTTCTTTAAAATAAGCTAATATTTTTTGTTCAGCTTCTATCTCTTTTTCTACCTTTAGTAATTCTTCTATCTCATTAATAAACTCCCAGTCTTCTTGGAATAGTAAGTGGGCAGTCTCTAATTCAATATTCGTTAAATCAATAAAAGCAGTTTCAAAATCATTCTTTTCCTTTGTTGTTAACATCAAATCTAGAAAAATATCTTTATTAAATTTATGTAATAAATATTCTGCAACATAATGCATATATAAATAGGTTCCAGAGTAATAACCCTCATTTTCTCTTTGTATATCGTTCAGTGGGATAACATTATATTCTACACCTTTATGTAGGTGTAGTGGTCGTGCTATACGAAAGGCAAAAAGTTCGGCAAAACCTTCATGATACCAGTCTGGTAAGTCACCTTCCCCTAATCCTAACTGTGAAGCGGTGTTATGTAGATAAAAGTGTGCCATTTCATGTGCGAAAGCATTTTGTAAAGATTGACTATCTGAAGTATCACTTTTTAATAACATAATGTTATCAGAAGTATACACCCCTGTACCACTTAATAAAGGATTGGGTTCATCTTGTTTATTAATTAAATAAATAGTTAAATCTTGTTCAAGGAAATGTCTATCACCAAAGAAATCTTCACTTAGTTTCGTTAATTCTGGAATCATCATTTTTAAGTGTTCAATCTTTTCTTTGTCTTCAGGTCTGTAATGAAAGTTGTATGAATATACTTCTTCTTCAACATAATCAATATGGATCCATTTCAATAATGTCTCAATGGGCTGGTTTTTAAGCCAGTTTAGCCCACTTAGCATGAATATGATTAAAACAAAAAGAATACAAAGAATTATTATTACCTTTTTTCGTTTCAGAATATTCACCATAAGATTCCCTCTAATTCTCCAATTTTGTTGAAATTATACCATAATTTGGAGTAAATAAGTTGCATCTACATCTTTTCTCTTAAAAGATAGTTAATATCTAATTTCTAGCAGTCTGAATATATGGAGACTCCTGTAGGATGCGTGGCCAAAGTCAGAAACAAAAGGAGCTTGAGCGACACGGAGTGTATTTTAGAATGCGAGGGTTAAAGCAACATTTTATTAAATTATCAGCCCGATTTATCTTATTTTATTTGATATATTGTTGCTTAGAAATGATAATATATTGAATGGAGAATATAATAAACAAACATTATTGATTAGGGGGAATTAAGTTTGGAATTATCTTTTGGCTTACTCTTATCAATTGTTATTTGTATTTATTTAGCGATTGATGCACCAAAGCATGGTAGAAGTCCATGGTTATGGGCAATATTTGGATTTATTTTTGGGCCGATTGTTTTAGGAATTTATTTAATTGTGACTGGTAGAAAACTTCTCGGATGGATTATTGTCATCATCTCATCTCTACTTGTCATTCTTGTCGTTTTATTCATAGTTGCTTGGGTTCTCCTTATATTAGGTAGCCTTTGAATTTCTTAGCATTCTGAATACACTTTAGATACGACAATGTAGAATGTATTCAGAGTGCCGAGTTCAAAGTGAATTCTTTAGCCTAATTGTTTTTAGGAAATACTCCTGTTCATACTCATACTCTCTACTTCTCATTCATATGAATAGAATATAGACAAGTTATGGGGTAATGGGGGGATGAGGAATGCAGGCTCCGTGGGAACTAGAAGGTAGTCGAATTACAAAAGAGGACAAGGACTCTCTTATACGATTAATCGATTTTGACCAAAAGCATAATCATTATAAGGCTTTACATTTTAAGTTAACAATGCTAATGATCAATATATTTATTTTTACAATGGCAAAATATTATTTTCAATTTTCAGTGTTTCCTGGCTCCCACCCACTTATTGACGTTGTATTTAATGAGCGAAACATAATTTTGGATTTATTTATAAATGTTGCTTTTCTTTTTACAACAACGCTCACAAATAACTTAAAGGAAAAAGCGAAAAGTGATTTTAAATCGCTCAAAGCTGAAATCGTAGATCTATCAAATAAAGAGTGGTACAAAAAGTATGATGGAGCAAACAGTGAAATATTCGATTATCTTTATAAGACTTACAAAATTAGAATTAATCATAAAACATAAAAAATGAAAGCTATAATCGCCGATTTACCGGTCAATTATAGCTTTTTTAGCTTACTGCTTTGTTGTTCTCTCTATTCCCTCTTCAGTTACTGCAAACTTTCTTGTCATCTTTTTAATGTTTTCTGTTTTCCTAAATCGTAATGCTGACCAATCTTCATCAATAGCTATTTGTCGAACTGGCTCATAGCCTTCATTTGATAACATTCCAGTCACAGTCTCTCGACTACAATCTGAACCCTTATATGTTTTAGATGATTTCTTCGGATAACAAAGCCATAATAAGCCGTCTGTCTCTACATTGTGCACAGCAGATTGTGCAAATGATTGAAGTTCAACATTTGTTGTTCCAAAAACTTGTATAAATTGATATTTATCATTCTTTGCTTCTCGATGAACGTCTCCTTGAAATTCAGCAATTATTTCTTCATAGCTTGTCGGAGAATGGATGATGAGAACTGGTTGGCCAGCTTCTTTGAATTGTAATTTTTTTAATACTTGTACTGCATCTGACACTTGGTTATTCCTCCAAATCGTTATAATGTTTTTCCTTTAGGCTAATCATTAATTGACGCCATTGATCTGCAAGCTCTTTTACATCTAGAACTTTTTCTATATCACTTAATGTAGGTGACTTGTCATGAAAGTATAGCTGATGGATTTCAGAAACACTCACTCGTTTTGGATGTGGTGAGATTAATTTGATGGTCGAATCCTTCTTAATTGTCCCTTCTTCTAACACACGGAAGAAGTAACCAGTATAGCCTGTTTCAAAAATTCTCTTTAATAAAAGATGGTTATCATTTCGTTTATTGATCGTCGCACAAGGATAGCGTCCTTGTGAAACTTGAAGAACAGCATCTCCGATTTGAAAGATATCACCGATACACACTTCATTTTCCCTCATATTTAAACCAGCAATATTCTCACCAAAAGCAGATGGTGTTAAAGTCTGTTTAAACTCTTGTTCCCAATATGTATAGTGCTCAAATGGATAATAGCATATTACTCGTTCTGAACCACCATGGTAAGCTGGATTTGCCACTTGATCATCAGTAATAGAGTGAAAACCAACATTTAATTCATCCGTTTGTTCCTTCCATATCCCTGATTGGTATTCTGTTCCTTGATAGCTTTTACTTACGGGCTTACCTTTACTAATATAGATAATTTCTCTATTCTTCACCATATCCCCTCCACTCCCTTTTTTATTTTAAGCTTAGCATCGCTTCACAATCAAGAACAGACAGAAATATATATTTTTTCAGTAAATTAATATTTCGAAACTCGAAAAAAATGGTACAATACATTTTATAAAATCATTTATTGAAGGTGACATATATGGAAAAAAGATTATGGCTTACTTATGGAATGCTTACATTGGCAACTGCAACCTGGGGAAGTGCTTTTATTGCTGGCAAAGTTGCTGTGCAGAGCTTTGAACCCGCTACAGTTGCTTTTTTACGTTTTTTTGGAGCAGCATTGCTTTTATTCCCATTGATGTGGGTAATGGATAAAAAGAAAGTTAAACCAACATTAAAAGATTATGGTTTGTTTGCAGTACTGGGATTAACAGGAATTGCTATCTATAATATTTGCTTCTTCCTGGCTAGTAAGCACGCCCCCGTTATTAAGAGTTCTTTATTTATTGCCTCAAATCCAGTGTTAATTGTTCTTTTGTCCGGTCTATTTCTTAAAGAAAAGATTACAAAGAATCATATTATTGGAATGATCATTGCTCTAGTTGGTGTTACTTTTATTATTACAGATGGTCATCTAATGAGTTTGTTTCATATGGGATTTGAACCAATTGATTTTATTCTTTTAGGTGCAGTTATTAGTTGGGCATTGTATAGCGTAGTCGGAAAAATAGTGTTAAAGAAATTTAGTTCGGTTGTATCTACTACTTATGCTTGTGCCTTTGGAACTTTATTTTTATTTCCTTTTGCCATTGCTGAAACAACTTGGGCGGATGTGAAGCAAGCCCCTTTTGATGTGTGGTTATCAATTGCACATATGAGTATTTTTGTTACAGTCATTTCTTTTGTCATGTATTATCATGGAATCAAAGAAGTTGGTGCGGCTAAAGCATCAATTTTCATTAATGTCATGCCATTATCGGCTGTTATTATGGCGACCCTTTTTCTAGGTGAGAGCTTTACCTGGGGACATGCAATCGGTGCTATTTGTGTTTTAACTGGAGTGTATATTGGGACTCAATCAAAGAAAATTCTTCAATTAAATAAAAGCACTTCAGAAAAAGTTGTTAGTTAATTTAAACACAAAAGCCACTCATTTAAAGTGGCTTTTTGCAATTATATTCAATATTTATGAAACTTCTAGTATTATTTTTATTTCTTCAACTTCAGAAACGATATAACTTGGTTTAGCTTCAGTAAGTTCTTCCACTGAACCGTAGCCATAAGTGACAGCAATAGAGTCAATGCCAGTGTTGTTTGCTCCAATGATGTCATGCTTCCGGTCACCAATCATGATAAATTCACTTAGTGGCTGCTTACTGTAATTGTTCAATATGTAATCAATAATCTCGGTTTTAGCACTTCTGGTTCCGTCAAGATTACTTCCAACGATTAAATCAAAATAATGTGCTATATTGAAATGTTCTAGAATTTGTATTGAGAATTCAGTCGGCTTAGATGTTGCGACAATGAGAGTATAGTTCTTTGAAAGTAAGTTCAATAGTTCTGGAATCTCTGGGAAAATCTTATTTTCAAACATCCCTATTTTTTTAAAGCGCTCCCGATAATAGTCAATCGTCTTTTTCGTATCCGAATCATTCATACCGTATCCCTTTGAAAACGTTTCTTGTAAAGGTGGACCAATAAATTGGGTTAATTGATCAAGGTCTGTCTCAATTATCCCCATTTTCTCTAAACCATATTGAACAGATTTCGTGATACCCTCTTTAGGGTCAGACAAGGTGCCATCTAAATCAAATAATACATACTTATACTTAGTCATCCAATCACCCTTCCTAGTCTAATGATATATTAGACTATATTAACACTTTGAAGTCAGTGGTTGTGGTTTTCGGGCTAAAAAATGAAGAAATTGTGTAAATTGTAGATATTATATTATTCTGATTGAATAAACATGGTATATTCATATATAGAATGAGACAAGGAGTGAATAATGTTTAAATGAAGAAATTAAAGCTCTTAGCTACACCCTTTTTGGTTGCGTTATTATTAACTGCTTGTAGTGGTGAAACTAATATTGCAACTCAAGATTTGAAAGAAATGGTGAATGACTTTAGTGTTGGCACGAAAAAAGATCAGTCCGCTTCAATCACTTCAACACACCTAATTGTCACTAGTAGTAATGGTGATAAGACAGAGTATGATTTGTCTGAAGAGGACTTTTTTATTTCAATTGCACCTTTCATTAATGAAACACATCCCTGACTGAACCATAGCTTGACAGGTTGTCAAGGTGAATTAAGTAATGAAGAATTTAATGTGTATATTGAAGATATGGATGGAAATATCATCATTGATGAAACGTTGAAATCACATGCAAATGGCTTTATAGATTTATGGCTACCTCGAAATAAAGAGTTTCGGACAAAGATAGAATATAAAGGAAAAATTGCTGAGTCAGAGATTGCAACTTTTGAGAATGATGGCACTTGCATTACAACCATGCAGTTGAAGTAAAAAGCACCTTATTAGGTGCTTTTTACTTCTCTTCAACTTCATTTTCACTAAATTTGTCAAGGAATGTAATGGTATCGACTAGGTGATTGTTGAAAATTTGACGTGCAACCTGTAATAATTCAATAATCATGGGATCTCTTAATGTATAGATGACCCTATTTCCATCTTTTGTCCCTGTTACAATATTTTTCGCTCTTAGGATTGTGAGTTGTTGGGATACTGCCGACCCTTCACTTCCAACAATTTGCTGAATTTCATTTACGTTTTTATCCCCTTCTGCTAGTATTTCAAGAATTCTTATTCTTAAGGGGTGTGCAAGTGCTTTGAAAAAATCCGCTTTAAATTGCTGCATATCAAGGTTCAAATAATCTACCTCTCTTTGTTCTTATTTTTCTACAATGAAAACTTATCTCTTTCTTTTATTTGATCTTCTGTACAAGATAATATGGAACACTCTCTAAATGCAAATTGTTTGCATCCAAGACACTTTCTGTGATTCAGATGTTGGAGAGCATAGTTAATTGCATCTCCCGTATGGTCAAAAAAATGTTCTTCTCCTATTAAATCATAAACAGAAGACTTTTTTAATACACTTTTTGGTTGTGGGTTTATTCCAGAAACTAATAGGATCCCATGTTTAGAGAAGTTTTTAACAATACTTGTAAAGTAAGATTCCCCTGTCGTATCCATAAATGGAACCTTTCCCATCCTTAATAGTAGAATCCTTGGTTTATAGTGGATGTTCTTCATAATTGATTGCTCAAAAGCTTGTGCAGCACCGAAAAATAATGACCCTTCCACGTTATAAATGCTAATCTGTGGACAGTCTCGAGATGATGTGACCATCTGAGATTCGACTTTTTCATGTTTATTGTTAGGATTAGGCAAGGCTTTTACCGTTACCATCATATTACTCATTCTCTTTGTAAATAAGACAACAGCTAATATAAGTCCTACTTCAACTGCTACTGTTAAATTAACAAATACAGTTAGTAAAAAAGTGACAACTAGAATGATAGAATCCTCAGTTTTTGTACGTAATACATGTAGGAACACATGGCGTTCACTCATATTCCATGCCACTACCATTAGGATAGGAGCCATACTTGCTAATGGAATCATTGAAGCATATGGAGCAAATATAAGTAAAATGAGTAGTACAATTATGCCATGAATGATTCCAGAAAAAGGTGAAGTGGCTCCATTTTTTATATTGGTTGCTGTTCTTGCGATTGCACCAGTAGCTGGAATTCCACCAAATAATGGAGTTATCATATTTGCAACGCCCTGACCAATAAGCTCTCTATTACTATTATGCTTACTATTTGTCATACCGTCAGCGACTACTGCTGATAAAAGTGATTCAATTCCACCAAGAATGGCTATCACAAAAGCAGGTCTAATTAAGAGTTGGATACGTTCAAGTGTAATCTCTGGAAACTTAAATTGTGGTAGTCCACTTGGGATGTCGCCAAAGGTGGTACCAATGGTTGCTATTTGAGTAGGATAAAAAATGATTGATACTACTGTTGAAAGCAATAATCCAATTAAAGGTCCAGGGACTTTAGGTGCAAGTTTAGGAGTAACTAAGATTGTAAATAAGCAAATTAACGCAGTTAAAACACTATATAAATTAATTGAATTGAAGTGATTAAACACCTCATTGATATTAGCTAAAAAGGACTCATGTTTCTCCACATTTGTTAGTCCGAGGAAATTAGCAATCTGTCCTGTAAAAATAATCACTGCGATCCCAGACGTAAATCCAATGGTAACGGGTCTAGGAATATATTTAATCAGCGAACCCAGTTTGAAAAGTCCCAATAAACATAAGATGATTCCAGCTAGAAATCCTGCAATTAGCAGATTTTCATAACCATAAGTCATAACAATCCCAAATAATATAGGGATAAATGCACCAGTTGGCCCTCCAATTTGATATCTTGATCCACCTAAAAGTGAGATTAGGATACCTGCAATAATCGTTGTATAGATTCCATATTCAGGATTGACTCCGGATGCAATTGCAAATGCCATCCCAAGTGGAATGGCTATTACTCCGACTACTATTCCAGATAATACGTCTTTCTGAAACCATTTAAGTGAATATCCTATATATCGTCCAGTGAATAACCATTTTTGTCTCATGATAAACCCTTCTTTTTATTGTTTTTAATATATGTATATTTGAATATTTGAATATACTACTTAAATTTAGAGCATTTTTCATGATCTGTCAAAATAATCTTTATGCACTATTTTTAATATGAATAAAAGCTGTCCCTTAAATATTATAAGGAACAGCTAGAAAAGAGTTTATTATATTTATTTATTCTGGAATTGATTTCTCAGCGTTAATATATCCAGCTCCATAAACATTTGGATCTCGGTTTTTCCACAAATCTGCTCCTGACATTAGTAAGCTTTTAACTTTATTTGGAGTAAGATTTGGGTCATGCTCTTTCATCAATGCGACAATCCCTGCCACAATAGGAGTTGCCATAGACGTACCAGATGCTACTATATAATTACTGTCGACTCGACTTCGTTTATCTATTCGATCCATATATGAGTTAGGGGATCTAAGTGAGATGATATTAACACCTGGTGCCAAAATGTCAGGTTTATTTACCCCATAAATGGTTGGACCTCTGCTTGAAAAGCTAGCTACATCATCATCTTCTCTTGTATCACTTGTATCATTGTCATCAAGAGCACCAACAGTAATGACCTGATCACTTATTCCTGGACTTGCAATTGTTTGTCTTTCTGGCCCATCATTTCCAGCAGCAACAATAACAGTAATACCACTTGCCCATGCTTCCTCAACAATACTTACCATGGGATCGTTATTTTCCTCAACAAAGTTTTCTGCCCTACTACCAAGTGACATACTTATAATATCAATTTTTTCATCGGGGTTATTTTCATTATATTCAATACACCATTCAACACCTTGCATAATTGTTTCGAATGAACCAGAGCCTTGTTTATCTAAGACCTTGACTCCTACTAAATTAGCTTTAGGTGCTGGACCCATATATTTGCCTGAAGATGCTGCGCCATTTCCTGCGGCATCCCCTGCACAATGTGTTCCATGCCCATTATCATCATAAGGCTCTGATCTATTATTAATAAAATCTACGAAATCTGTAATTCTACCAGAAAGATCTTGATGTGGATAGATTCCTGTATCAATAATCGCCATTTTAACACCTTGACCAGTAAGCTCAGTATTATTTCTTACAATTCGTTGTGCATTTGCTGATGGTACTGCCACGTCAAGAAGCGCTTGAACCTCACGATTTAAATAGATTCTCTTAATGTGCTCACAGCTTGAAAGTACATCTTCTAATCCTTGTGGAGTCATATCTACACTACAGCAAGAAATTCTTGAGAATTCTCGTTTAATTTTATTCTTTTTATGAGAGTGTAATACTTCATGAAGATTTGTGCATCCATCATGATAGCAGCCTTTTTCAAACTCAATAATGACATTTAGTTTTCTACTTTTTTTAATTGCTGCTTCAAACATTTTATGCATGAAACATGGTGTCCACTTAAATGGTTTGTAGAGGTTTAGTATTTTCTCGCGCAATGGGCGATCTAGCTTGCTAGCATTTAGCCTTACTAACTGAACCATTGAATAACCAAACATTCTATCATTCCCTTCTAAACTTTTAATAACAGCTTATGAAGGTTGATAGATATAGCTTGGACATTCTTCCTATTGAATGAAAAAAAGAGGCAACTATCTCCTTTTTCTTAGTATAATGTGATTACTATTGTCCTTTATAGATGGGATTTCTTTTTTCTTTAAATGCTTGCAGACCTTCTAATCGATCTGATGTTGGAATGGTAATGTCATAAGCATTCTTTTCAATCGCCAATCCTGTATGTAAGTCTACGTCATAACCATGTTCAATTGAGTATTTTGCTTGAGACACAGCAATCGGCGCATTATTTACAATTTGTTCTGCTATTTCATATGCTTTGTCTAAAAGTAAATCTCTAGGTGTGACATACTCAACAAGTCCAATTTCCAATGCTTCACTTGCGTCTACCTTTCTAGCAGTAAAAATCAGTTCTTTGGCTCTTCCTTTCCCAATCAACCTTGGTAATCTTTGTGTGCCTCCAGCGCCTGGAATAATTCCAAGTGAAGTTTCAGTCAGACCAAGTCGTGCGTCTTCAGAGGCAATTCTTATATCACAGCCAAGCGCTAGTTCTGTCCCTCCACCTAGTGCAAATCCATTTATTGCTGCAATGACAGGCTGTGGTAAATCTTCAATTCTGTTAATTGTCTCCTTGATGAAGGAAACAGCCTTTCTTGCTTCATCCATAGTCATACCTGCTCGTTCCTTCAAATCAGCGCCAGCACAAAATGCTTTTTCACCCGCTCCAGTGATTATAATACAACGAATTCTTTTGTTATATTTACTGTCTTCTAGAACTTCGGTTAATTCCGAGAGTATTTGCTTTGAGAGAGCATTGGCTGCATGTGGTCTATTTAGTGTGATACAAATAACTCCTTTTTTGTTGTCTGATACAAGTATGGTTTTTTCCATCGTCACCCTCCGTTGGCAGATTACAATTAGATATGAAGCGCTTACAAATTGTAATTGCGTATATTTTCTTATTACTATTTAATTCTTCTCCTTCCTTAAATATGTCAAGTTCACTTTCTTTATTTAGTGAAGTTTTAGCAAAACACGTTGTGCCTAATAGATGAATAGACTATATCATCAACGTTCACGGTGGTGATATTCTTGGATCTACCTACAATATTAGCCGGACCTATTCTTAGACGTGTTGAACCAACACAGATTGTCATATGGGCTGCATTAAGTGAAAATTATCAAGTAACTGCAAAGCTATATCATATAGATTCTAAGAATGATAAATATCAATATGAAATGATTAGTGACTTAACTGAAACCCAAGCGGTTCAGCTCGGTAAGAATATCTATATCAATTTAATTAAAATAGTTCCAACCAGAGGAACATTTCCGACAAAATCGTTATTAGGATATAACCTTATGTTTACTCATGAAAGGATTTCAATGGACTTAAATGATTTTCAATTACTTACTCCTAATGATCCTCATTCGATTGTATATGGTGATTTGAAGTATCCTTCGTTTTACATTAATGATGATGCGAATGAAACACGGTTTCTTTATGGTTCATGTCGAAAGCAGCATGGAAAAAATCCCGATGCATTAGTTAGTGGAGATAGAGTTCTAAATGAAACATTTTCTAACGTAGCCTCACGACCAAGCTCATTATTCATGATGGGAGATCAAATATATGCTGATGATGTAGCAGATCCCCTTGCCCCCTTTCTTTACAAATTAGGGAATTATTTAATGGGAGAAAACGAAAACTTATCTCAAATAGAACCTAAGTTAAAAAATGAGAATACCATTAATCAGATTGGTGGGCGCTCGAAAATAATGAAGGAATATTGTGGATTCACCTCAAGCCATTCAGATAATCACATGATGAGTCTTGGGGAGTATACAGCGTTATATTTATGTAGCTGGAGCCCTGAAATCTTACAATTGGCTTTTGAAGAAAACCAGATTGAGTCATTCAATCTCGTACTTTCAAAGGAAGGATTTCATGAAGAGCTACTAGGAAAACAGCAGGAGGTAGAAATTGATACACTGCGTAAACGATATAATGAGCAAAAAGATGAGCTTATTTCTTATTTAAATGGTCTTCCACAAATAAGAAGGCTTTTGGCAAACATACCCACTTATATGATATTTGATGATCATGATCTAACAGATGATTGGAATATTACAGAGAAGTGGAAAGAAACTGTAAGTAATAAACCTCTAGGAAGGCATATTATTGCAAATGGATTGACAGCTTATTGGGCTTTTCAAGGCTGGGGAAATGAACCTATTGCTTTCTCGAAACCATTTATGAGAACGATGAAGTCGTATTTGAATTCAAAAAATCTAGAAAGTGAAGATTATAGAGAATGGCTTGATACCATTTTGGGTTTTGACTCATGGCATTATATTGCCCCTACTTTTCCGAAAGCAGTGGTGTTAGATACACGTACCCAGCGTTTGTCCCCTCCAGCACCAGACCAATTTAATTTAGAAAAGTATCTAAAATACGCTGCACAAGGTCCTAATTTAATACGTAATGAAGCTTGGAATAAAGTAGATGAAAGTCTAAAGCAAAGTAAATGGAAATCAAATTCACCACTAATCATTATTTCACCATGTCCTTTGTATGGAATCAGTCTGATTGAAACTTTCTTACTGCAATTTATGTTACCGCTTAGCTCCATTTACTCCTCATTAAAAACGATGCTTGATCTCGAATGGTGGAAGTTTAATGGAAGAGGATATACAACTTTCCATCAGCAAATCGCTAAATGGGATCCTAGTGATTGTATTATTCTTTCTGGAGATGTTCATATGGCCTTTTCCCTTCAGGCAAATGTTCAGCTCACAGATCAACCCGACGAAAGAATCATTTATCAATTTACAAGTAGTCCCATGAAGAATATGAGCTTTGATGGGTTAAAAGGTGTAATCTTGAAGGCACTCTTAACATTACATGGTAAATACACAGTGAATCGATATTGTGATTCTTCTAACTTGATTGGATTAACAGACTCAAGAAATACACTTTGGAAAGAAAAGATTAGCTATCATCTTCTAAAGGATGATTCAATTGCTAATTTAGATAATAATCTAGGCTCATTTTTTTATTCAGCAAATGTGATTCAGAATCGATTGTTGAATGCAAAAGGTGAAGTAAAGAATATGAAAACATATAAAAAATAATAATCATGATAATACATGTATAAAGAATATGTGCAGAAGAATAAGGAAAAATTACCTGTTATTTGTCATTTGTTTTCAAGCATCCTATTAATGGAGGTGAGAGAATGACAAATCAACATCCAATTGAATATACAGGTAAAGTTCTTGATCAAAGAAACAATCTAACTGGTCCCAATGATCAAGGGAAGGCATCGTATCCAATTCCCCCTAAACAAGTTAAAATTGGGAAAAAATCAACAAGTAATGAAAATATGTAAGATATATTTACTCGATAAAAAGGCTGCCAACTTGACAGCCTTTTTGATTTATAATGAGAACTTAGTTTTTAAGTAGTCGGAAACTCCATCTTCATCACAAGTGAATTCTGTAACATCACGTGTGATTTCTTTAATATGATCTGGTGCATTTTTCATCGCAACTGGATAATGTACAAATTTTAACATTGGCAAATCATTATCGCTATCACCAATTGCCATTATTTCATCAGCACTCATATTAAAGTGGTTTATCATTTGTTGAATTCCTGTTGCTTTATTTACATTCGCGACCATTACTTCTACATTGTAAGGTGACGAAATCGAATAGGAGAATTCTAGTTCTTTCTTTAATTCTTCAAGCTCATGTTTCCAATTATTAATGTGTTCCTTTGTTCGCGCAAAGAAATAAAATTTAGAAAATGTGTTTCCTTCAACTTCATCTGTCCATGAAATTTCTTCATTCATTGCTTGTTTTCTTGAAAGCCATTCATTTATTCCAAGACCATCAGGCATAGGGTCTCTAATTTCTTCAACCATATATGACTGATCTTGTTTCAGTGTTATTCTTGATGCACCGTATGGAAATAGTTCATAATATACTTTATGTTCTCTTGCTTTTTTAATAAGTCTGTCCACTAATTCCCTAGAAAGTGAGTGTTCAAATAAAACATTTGTATCTATATAACCAGCCATTCCATTAGATGTTACATACCCGTCTACTTGAAATCCTTTTGGCACTACTTTTTCGATTTCAGCAAATGCTCTACCTGTAGCAATGAATACGTAAATACCTTTTGAACGTAGCATATCAATCGTTTCTTTTGTGTTGACACTTACTTTATTTTGATGATTTAAGATCGTCCCGTCCATATCTAGAAATACTGCTTTAGGTAACGATTCCATATTTACTTCCCCCTTTTCCAATTCTATTGCTTAACAGGGTCTTTATAATCAAATCCAAATGTGTCTACAGTTACTTTTTTCATGATTTGGGGATTCAATGGTTTGTCTGCTTCATCTGTTTCGACTTCAACGATTTGATCAACGGTTTCGATTCCTTCAATCACTTTACCAAATGCAGCATATTGACCGTCCAGTTCTGGTCTATCCTTAACCATAATAAAGAATTGCGATCCAGCAGAATTAGGATCATGTTGAGTACGTGCCATAGAAATCACACCACGTTCATGTGATAATTGATTGTCAAAATCATTGGCTGTGAATTCACCTCTAATACTATATCCAGGATTACCCATGCCAGTTCCTTCAGGATCTCCTCCTTGTATCATAAATTCAGGAATCACTCGATGAAATATCAGTCCATCATAATAACCTTGTTCGATTAATGACACAAAATTCATCACAGTATTTGGTGCGATTTCTGGATAAAGCTCAATTTGAATTTGATCATCATTCTCCATAGTAATTGTTACAATTGGATGTTTTTCGACCTCGAATGGTTCTGGCTGCTCAGCTGGTGTTTCTACATTTGTATTGTTGTTCTCAGTATTTGTTCCACAACCAAATAAGATTAACGTAAGGAATAGTAAAGTTATCCCTAGTTTGTATGTAATATTTCTTCTCATGTTTTTTCTCCTTATTTATTTTGTATGCTATTCATTATAACAATACTGTTTTACAAAATTCCATTAATGTTATTATGTTAAACCTAAAGAAGGTGAATTTCTTCTGGAGAAATTCACCTTCTGAGCGATTATAATATCATTGCTGCCAGCCATCCAAAAAGAATGAGTGGTATATTATAGTGTAGAAATGTTGGAACACAAGTATCCCAAATGTGATTGTGTTGTCCGTCTACATTCAGCCCTGCCGTAGGACCAAGTGTACTGTCTGACGCTGGAGAACCAGCATCACCTAATGCTGCAGCAGTACCAACTAGTGCAATGGTAGCCATCGGACTAAATCCTAATTCTAGTGAAAGTGGTACAAAAATTGTTGCAATAATTGGAATGGTAGAGAATGATGAACCTATTCCCATCGTAACTAAAAGTCCCACGAATAGCATAAGAATAGCTGCTAGAGCTTTGTTCCCTCCTATGATACCTGACACCTGTTGAACGAGTACCTCAACATCTCCCGTTTCTTTAATCACATCAGCAAAACCAAACGCTGCCAACATAACAAATCCAATGAAAGCCATCATTTTCATACCTTCAGTTAATAGTGAATCTGCCTCTTTCCATTTGATTGCTCCGCTTAAATAAATAACAATGATACCGGCTAATGCTCCAAAAATCATTGAATCTAGTAAAAGCTGTACAGTCAACGCAGCAGCAATTGCAATGAGTGCGAAAATAATTGCAAGCTTCGAGTAGCTATGTTGTTCATTCTTTGTCATTTCAATAGTTTGATAGTTTTTTGGTTTACGGTATGAAATGAAAATAGCTATTAATAAACCAATGACAAGTCCACCTGTTGGTAGAAGCATTGCTTTTGGAATATCACTGATTTGAATAACAAGTCCACTATTTGCCATGTTTTCTGCGATGATTTCGTGAAAAATCTTACCAAATCCAGCAGGTAGCAGAATATAAGGTGCAGTAAGTCCGAATGTTAACACTGAAGCAATGAGGCGTCGATCAATCATTAATTCGTTCATCATATGTAACATTGGTGGAATTAAAATCGGAATAAATGCAATATGAATTGGAATAACATTTTGAGAAAAAATCGCCATGATTAGAATTGAAAAAATGATAAGAGCTTTAGACAGAGTTTTCTTTCGTGTCTCTCCTTCTTTTCCTATTGTTTTTAAAACTTTATCGACCATCAAATTAGGAAGTCCAGTTTTTGAAATGGCTATTGCAAAACCGCCTAATAAGGCGTAAGATAACGCCACTTCAGCACTCCCACCTAATCCATTTGAAAAAACATCGATTGTCGTTGTGATACTTAATCCGCCAGATAATCCACCTAGCAAAGCCCCTCCGATTAAAGCAAACACAACATTTACTCTTAAAAGACTTAATATAAGCATAACAAGAACAGCTATGATGACTGCATTCATGATTGTTCTCCTCTCGTTACTTTAGTTTGGTAAATTGTTAGAGTGTTAAAATGTATTCTAAAAATATCATAAGTATTTAACTACTGTCAATTATTATTTTGAAATAAAAAAATACCAGCTTAGCCGGTATTTAAAATTTAGATTGATTTCAGGAATAACAAGGTATATAATTTTTCAGTTCTCATCTATTAATTTTTGATTGCTCATTTAATTCTTCCATTTTTTTGAGTAATCGATGTGCCAATATGTCGTAGCCTTTTTCGTTTGGATGTAATGAGTCACTAAAAACATCCGTCTTTGGTTTGCCTTGAAAAAGGTCAATTGTTGGTACATAGGTAATATGATCAACTTCTGAAATAACAGCTTGTATTTGCTTATTCCAATTAATAATTAGCCTATTTAACTGTTTTGAATTGTTATGATCTTCATAGGCATCATACAGTCCGAATACGAAAATCGGAGCTGAAGGGTTTAACTCTTTTAATATAACCAGAATTTGTTTTAAGTTCTGTACGTACTGTTTTTGTCCTTTTTTAAATTCGCTCAAATCTATTTGATTAAAGGAATAGCTTGTACTTTTCCTAAAATCATTTGTACCAATATTTAAGATAAGATAGTCTGATTGTTGTACTGCCTTTATTACTTTTTGTGATTTGAGCTGATCTAATGTTTGATTTGTTTTATATTTTGGTATAGCAAAATTTTGAATAATTACGGGGTTTTTAATTTTATCTTTGAGCCTTCCAATGTATCCAATCTTCTTTGGGTCACCAGTCCCATACGTAATCGAGTCCCCTAAAGCAACTATGTTTGTTTTATTGGGAGTGGCTGATGCAAGTGATTCATGAAATAAAACTGTAATCATTGTAATGGAGAGAATTGTCATTATGATGACTTTAAATGTTGGAATTTTCATAAGTGGACTCCTCTTTGTAGAGATGTATGTCCTTATTTTAACCTGAAATTTATATTTCATGTAATTAACAATCGTATATCAATTGCCACAATACCCCCACCTTTTCATAATTTTTATAGTATTTTATAAGGACCATTTCTTTTAGGAGGTTACATCATGTCAGGTTCTTTGAATAGAAATGCTTACTTTGATAATGCAAGGTTCATTCTCATTGTATTAGTTGTCTTTGGACATCTTATCAGTCCATTTAGATCAGACCACCATTTATTAACGACAACATATAACTTTATTTACAGCTTTCATATGCCTGCCTTTATTTTGATTGCAGGATATTTCTCTAAAGGGTTATTTAAAGAGGGATACTTAACAAAGGTTGTTCAAAAAGTTCTAATTCCTTACATTATTTTTCAATTTATTTATTCGATATTGTATTCTATTCAAGATAAGGAGGTCACGTTTACACTAGTTGACCCTTATTGGACCCTTTGGTTCTTATTAAGCCTTTTATTTTGGAATGTGCTAACTAAATTATTTACAAAAATGAAGTATCCACTCTTCTTCGCCGTGTTAATCGCACTATTGATTGGATATGATCAGGATGTTGGTGGCTATTTAAGTCTATCTAGAACCTTTGTTTTCTTCCCAATATTTCTTTTAGGACATTATTTAAATCAGAAGCATTTTAATTATTTAATCACTGCAAAAGTAAGAATTATATCTGCGATTTCAATGTTGCTCATCTTTCTCGGATATTATTACTTTTTCCCTGAGGGTGGAAGAGATTGGTTATTAGCATCATCATCGTATATTGATATGGGGTATGAAGGGCAACTTCATATTGCGATGCTTCTACGATTAGTCATGTATGCTGTGTTTTTTATCATTACCGTTTGCTTTTTGGCTTTAGTTCCAAAGGGGAATTATTTCTTCACCCCGCTTGGTGGTAGAACATTATATGTATATTTACTTCATGGACTTGTCATTAAGCTGCTACAAGAAACATCTTTGTTCGAGTTCTCTAATACAATTGAAGCAGTAATCGTATTTACATCTACAACCTTAGTTATAAGCTTCTTGTTAGCTAGTAAACCAATTATTGCTTTAACTCAACCAATCATCGAATTCCATCGGTATGTGAAAAGAAATAAACGTTCAAAACAAGAGATAACATCATAAAAAGTAGCTGTCCAGTTAGTGTGTACTTAAGCTGGACAGCTTTTTCTATTCCAAATCATAATCACTTATTCATATAAGGAAATAAGAGGAATATAGATGAGAATAGACAAGTTTATTTAGAAAGAGGGTTGATTATGGGAATACAAATTGAACAACGACTGGTGAAAGAAATTTCAAGAGCGCTTGAAACATATCGTGAGATCCTTCAAGGTGAAGTCGTCTACAAAGAAATTGTAGACCGTGCTGAAATATTCAGAGGCTCACAACGTCCAGGATTAATTATAAAAGCCGAGGATGGCTCAACTTATCAAATCAAAATAGAACCAGCAAGTCTCTACTAATATAAGAAAAAAGCGATAACAAAGTTATCACTCTATCTTAAGCATCATTTTTTCTTGTATATGCAAAGCAAACTCTTCCAATAAAGAAACTGAATTAATATCACTTTCAAACAATGGGATATAGAATTTTTGTTGCTGCGCAAATTCCTGTTCAATCCAACTTAAATATTCGGCTTCAGTTTCTTTTCTTTTTTTCCAAAAATCCCCCTCAATGTCTTGTGATAGAATTTTATTGATTAGAAGTGTGCTTACTTCTAATTTATGTTTTTTTAATAGGGAAATTGCTTTTGCTGTTTCTAGTATAGGTAATCGTTCAGGGTTTAGAATGAAAATAAATCCTGTTACTGATTTGTCTAACAGAAGCTTACGGACTTGTGCAAAACGTACTTTTCTATTTTGAAGTACTTCATAAATAGGATCTTCAACTGGTTCTCCGTCATTTAACAGCTGGGTATAATTGTCATTCCGTTTTTTTCTTCGATCTAACATTCCATCAATCCAAACACCCATGATTTCAGGAAGAGTTAATAATCTTATCGTATGTCCTGTTGGTGCCGTGTCAAAGATAATTGAATCGTAAATGGCTGATTCGTCTAAAATAATAGATACGATTCGATCAAATAGAGCAGCTTCTTCTGCACCTGGTGAAGAGCTTGCCAAATCAATTTGTCGATTTACTTCTTCGTGCATATGTGAGCTTACTACATCTTTTATATTATTTTTCACAGATTTAATATAGTCCCTTGCTTCAATACTTGGATCAATCTCTATTACATCAAGATGTTGCGCTACATTCATTGCTTTGTTACATAGGCTTGTGTGAAAGATATCACCGAGATTGTGAGCTGGATCAGTTGAAACTAATAAAGTTCTAAATCCTTGTTTTGCATGTAATAAGGCAAGAGCAGCAGCACTTGTTGATTTCCCTACTCCTCCTTTTCCACCGACAAACAGTATTCTCTTATGCCCTAGCATATTCATCATCCTTTAACAACATCGAATTCCATCAAGTGGTGATTTCTCCATACCCATTCGTAAATGCCAGTCATGAAACTTCTCAATCATATAGGGATAAAGCTCCAACGTATAGTAAAATGCTGGATTTGGTAGACCTAAAGTTTCAGATAAACATAAAAGAAGAAATATATCATCTTCATTTCGTAACTCTCTAGCAATTTCTGTTCGATGATTAACGGATAGTATTTCATCATACAGCTGTATTATTTTTTTTAATGAAGACAGACCAATCATGAACATCACTCACTTTATTAATTATTGAAAAGGAAACCCAGACAAGCTGGGTTTCTGCTCATTACATTGTTTTATTAATACTTGGTGGTCCATCCTTTCTTGTTAGTTCTTTCATTGCCGTTAAAACAATCCAAATGGCAAACACTAGAATGATACTTCCGAAGATGAATAATAAAAGATTTGCATCTGTTGCCCCTACACCTGACCATTCGAAAATAACCTGTTGGAACATCGCCCAAATCGTCATAAACAATAGGAAAACCATTGGAATAAAGGAAACTAAGTAATTTCTCCCTAGACGTTTCAGCCAAATGGATATTAATAACAAGCTGATTGCAGCTAAAAGCTGATTTGTGGTACCAAACAATGGCCATAGTAAATATCCACCTGATCCAAATCCATTTGGACCTTTTGGCAGAAGAACTAAAGCTGCAGAAGCAACAACAGCTATTGATGTAGCGACATGTGTCTTAGAAAGCGTCGGTACATTATATTCACTACCTAGCTCAGCAATAATGTATCTCATTAAACGGACAGAGGAATCAAGTGTTGTTGCAGCAAAGCTTACAACAATAATAGATATAATGGTGCCAGCAATATCTGAAGGAATACCAATACCAGTAGCTAGCTGTGCCCCTCCTGCAATAAAGTTTCCTAACCCCCCACCATTTGCTGCGCTAAAACTATGATAAGCTTCTTTAAATTCACCAGCATTTGCAAAAAGAGTAACACATGCAATAATTGAAATTAATGCTAAGAATCCTTCCCCAACTGCCCCAAAATAACCAACAAAACGTGCATCTGTTTCTTTATCTAATTGCTTAGAAGTAGTTCCAGAGGCTACAAGTCCATGAAATCCAGAAATTGCTCCACATGCAATGGTAATGAAAAGTAATGGAAACCATGATGAATCAGATGCCCCTGGATTTGTGATTGGAGCTGTTATTTCTGGATTTAAGAATAATAACCCACCGTACATTATAAATAAGCCGACTACCAATTGATGCGAGTTAATATAATCTCTTGGCTGTAGCAATTTCCAAACTGGTAGAATGGAAGCAATATAACAATAAATCATCAGTATAATGATCCAAACAAAGAAGGACATTGCGACAGCATCAAGACCAAAGAGTGTCGTATTACCTGCTCCCCCAAAGTAATTGACCAAGTCAATTTGAAGTGCTGGCACCTTACTAGTTAGTACAGCAGAACCATACATGATTAAAAGTGCAATAATAGATGGTATCAGCATATTTCCTTTTTTCTTATAAACAGCATAACCAATCCAAATTGCAAGTGGTATTTCTAAAAAGACTGGGATAACACTCGCAGGGTATTTAATAAATAAGTTTGAAATGACCCATGCGAACACAGCGTTAACCATCAACACCAAAATTAATATGATAAATAAGAATAATAACTTTGCACGTTTGCCAATTAATTTATTTGCCAGTGTTCCAACGGATTGTCCTTTATTTCTAACAGATAAAACTAATGTACCAAAATCATGAACGCCTGCAGCAAATACGGTCCCTAACAAAACCCAAACTAATGCAGGTAGCCAGCCCCAATATACAGCAATTGCAGGTCCTACGATTGGAGCAGCACCTGCAACCGAAGTAAAATGGTGCCCCCATAATACCGTTTTCTTTGTTGGAACAAAGTCAACTCCGTCTTTAAATTCATGTGCAGGAGTAACAAAGTTAGGATCAAGTCGATAAATCTTTTCAGCTACATACTTTGAATAAAAACGATAACCTAAAATAAATACAATTGTTCCAATTACCGCTAACCAAATTGCATGCAAAAAAATCCCTCCTAATTCCTTTAGGTTTTTCTTACGAACAAGTAATGCCTATTAGTACTAATAACAACTTATGTAAGCGTTAACAATATTATTATCTGAATTTTAAGTAAAAACAAAAATAACCTAACTGAATTATCAGCTAAGTTATTTTCTTGATAAAACTGCCATTTGGACTGGTAGAATGCAATCTTGAAATATAGTGTATTTATTTAAACCAGCCTTTTTCTTTCGATTGCGAAATCGCTTCGATTCTATTTTTAACCTCTAATTTATCAAGTATGGTAGATATATAGTTTCGAACCGTTCCTGTTTTAATGCTCATCGTATCAGCAATTTCTTTTGTATTTTTCCCATCTGCAACTAGTCCTAATACTTCTTTCTCACGTTCTGTAAGTGGATTTCCTTCACTATAAACATCATCCATTAGTTCTGGCGCATATATTCTCATTCCTGCCATCACATTTCTAATGGAGTTTGCAAGTTCGTCACTTGGACTATCCTTTAATAAATACCCTTTCACACCTGCTTTGAGTGCACGTTGAAAATAGCCAGTACGAGCAAAAGTCGTTAGTATGATGACCTTACAATCAAAAGACTTTAGTTCTTCTGCTGCCTCTAACCCACTTTTTTCAGGCATTTCAATATCCATAATACATATATCTGGTTTAGTTTGATGAACAAGGTTAATAGCCTCTACACCGTTTGTTGCTTTCCCAACGACTTCTATATCATCTTCTAAACTTAGCAGTGAACCAAGTGCACCAAGCAGCATTCTTTGGTCTTCTGCTATAACGATTCTAATCATCAATTTAACTCCTTTCCTAACTGCTTTCTCACGTCTGGCACTTTCATAATTAATTTTGTTCCTTCAAATGATTCAATGTCAAGACTGCCATTAACAAATTCAAGTCTTTCTCTCATCCCTATCAGTCCACTACCTTTGTGTAAGGAATTTTCATCTTGAATGCCTATTCCATTGTCATGGACAATTAGTGTTATTTCATCATTATTTTGTTTAATTATAATTTGACAGGTTGTAGCATGACTATGCTTAACGACATTGGTTATAGCTTCCTTTAAACACATACTTAGTATATTTTCTAAGAATAAAGACAAATTTGATGATTGTCCTCGTTCATCATGAATGATTAATTCAATGTCAGCAGCCTTAAGTAATTGTGTTATTAGTGTTATTTCTTCCTTTAACCGGATCCCACGCATTTGCGAAACCATTTTCCGTACCTCATTTAAGGCCGTTCTTGCAGTATGTTGAACATCCTTCATTTCATTACGAGCCTGTTCTGGGTCTTTGTAGACGAGCTTTCTAGCAAGATCACTTTTTAAACCAATAAGAGAAAGCCTTTGACCTAATGTATCATGTAGATCTCTAGCAATCCGTTGTCGTTCCTCTTGTTTCACAAGCTCTGCAATTCGATTATGAGCATCTTCTAGCTGTTCTTCCAATAAGCCTTGTTTCTTCTTGTTATAAATATTAAAAGGGAGAAGGATGACACTAATCCAGATGATAATAATGAATGGCAGCTGAGATAAGAAGTCTTCTTGTTTTGTAACAATATTATAATTAATCGCAGCCGTTGTAAAAACTAAATGAATGATATATAAAGTTATAAAGGCAATTCTATTCTTAATATTTCCATTGTAATAAGCGATATAAAATGCAAAATATGCATATTGGAAATGAACGGTCATTGTGATCGAGATGGCTATTAAGATTGAGGTCCATAAATAAACAGGCCATTTAGTCGAAATGAAAGCGAAGCGTAAAGCGATAAAAAAAACAATTGTTAACGCAATCCCTATCCCTATTTCAACTGATGATGATGCTTGAAAGATAAAATAGAATGGTAGGATACTAAATACGCTCCAAATATATGGTGATATTCCCGATCCTTTTTGAAAAATGAAATACCTTTTTTTCATAGATAAACCTCGTCTGTTTTTGTCTAATCATATCACAAATATGAATAAATGTTAAAAAATGGCTGACCTAAAAGTTAATTCTTGCTTTTTAGGAGCAGCCATATTACATATATTTTACGTTGTGCTTACTTTTTCCTTCAGTGATGTTTGTTTGATGGCTTTAAAGCTAACAAATACCTTATTGTCTTCGTCCCACAAACGAAATTTCAATGAGCTTAAGCTTGTCGCTAGAGTAATCGTTGGTACATGCTGTAATGGAAGTGTATTATTATGTGCTTGCTCAAGCATGTAATTTGGTACTCGCGGACTAAGATGATGAACATGGTGATATCCAATATTACCTGTTAACCATTGTAATAACTTTGGAAGCTTGTAGAAAGAACTACCTTCTACAGCTGCTTTCACATACTCCCATTTCTCATCTTCTTCAAAATATGAGTCCTCGAATGTATGCTGGACGTAGAATAACCAGATACCAGCTGCTCCTGATATAAATAAGATTGTACCTTGAACAATCAGGAACGCTTTCCAGCCTATGATTAGTGATAAACCTATCGATAAAGCAAGAATTGAAATGTTAGTTATATACGTATTCATTCTTTCTTTTTTTCTCGCACCTTTTCGATTGAAGCGATTTTTGATTAGAAATAAATAGATAGGCCCTAATCCGAACATAACTAATGGGTTTCTATAGATTCTGTATGCGATTTTTGTTGAACGTGGTGCATCCATGTATTCTTTTACTGTCATTACCCAGATGTCACCAACTCCACGTTTATCTAAGTTAGAGCTTGTTGCATGATGAACAGAATGCTCATGCTTCCATTGACTGTACGGAAATAATGTAATTACACCTGTGATTGTTCCTAGGATTGCATTTACACGACGATTCTTAAAGAACGATTGATGACAACAATCATGGAATATAATAAATGTTCTTATAACAAATCCTGCGGCAAAAATGGCAAAGAAGAGTGTTAAGAAATATGAAATTGAAAGACTTTTATAAGCTAAGAACCAAAGAATGATTAAAGGAGCAAGAGTATTAATAAGCTGCCATATGCTATCTTTCGTATTGGCTTTTTCATAAGGAGACATTTGTTTTTTTAAGTTCAAATTTTGTTGTTTACTCATTGTTTTAATTCCCTTCATCTTTGTTATAATCCTATGATAAAGGGTTTCATAAAATGGTGTAAGTCATACATGTCATGTATGTCATATGACAAATGTCATGTATGTCCCTAGAATTTAATTTCTATTAATAATAACAAGCTTCATTTCAGTCATTTCCTCAATGGCGTACTTAATTCCCTCTCTACCTATACCACTATTCTTCACACCACCATATGGCATTTGATCCACTCTAAAGGTGGGGATATCATTAATAAGGACCCCACCAACTTCTAATTTGTCAGCAGCTTCAAAGGCAGTATTTATATCTTGTGTGAAAATTCCTGCCTGGAGTCCAAATTGAGAATCGTTCACTTCTTTAATAGCAACATCAATACTAGGAACTTTAGTGATTAAGACTACAGGGGCAAACACTTCATGACAAGAGATTCTTGATGTCGGAGGAACATTTAACAGGACAGTAGGATTCAATATTTCATCCTGCATATCTCCACCCAAAGCAACGCTTGCTCCTTCCTCAATTGCTTCTTCAAGCCAGGTCTTCACTCGTTGACTATCATTAGATGAAATCAAAGCTGAAATATCAGTTTCCTCATGGAGAGGATCTCCTATTTTTAATGTTTTTGTTTCTTCTATAAATTCTTTCACAAATTGAGAGTATATCTTTTCATGTACATATATTCGTTGCAATGAAATACAAACCTGACCTTGAAAAGAGAAGGCACCAGCAACACAACGCGAAATAATTTTATTCAAAGGGGCATTATGATCAATAATCACAGCAGAATTTGATCCAAGCTCTAGTGTCACCTTTTTTAAGCCAGCTTTTTTTCTTAGCTTAATCCCTACTTCTGGACTTCCTGTAAATGTTATTTTCTTCACGAGTTTACTCGCTGTTAACATTTCACCTATTATACGTCCCTCTCCAGTAACAATATTAAGTACACCTTTCGGTAATCCAGCCTCCTCACAAATTCTAGCAAGAAAATAAGCTGACATTGGTGTTTGAGATGCTGGTTTAAGTACGACTGTATTGCCTGCTGCAATTGCTGGTCCCACTTTATGTGCAACTAAATTCATTGGAAAATTAAAAGGCGTAATCGCAGCTACAACACCAATTGGTTCTCTTTTTGTATAGGCAATTCGATTTTCCCCACCAGGAGCTGCGTCAAGGGGAATAAGTTCACCAGTAATACGTTTGGCTTCTTCTGCTGCAAATTTATATGTTTGTATTGTCCTGGATACCTCAACTCTAGCTGCTTTTATTGGTTTCCCAGCTTCTTTTGCAATCATTTCTGCAGCTTCATGAAAGCGTTCTTCAAACAAAGCAACTATTCTCTCAAGAATGGATGCACGCTCGTGAGAAGGCATTTTGCGCATGATATCCACTGCTTGATATGCTGCTTCAATCGCATGTTTAACATCAGTAGCCGTAGCAACAGGGACCTCTGCTAAAGGCTGATGTTTATAAGGTGAAAAAAGAGTTTTATACTGTTCTGCAACAATCCATTCGCCATTGATGTAGAGCTTTTCTTTCAAAATAACTGACATAATTCACACTCCATTTCAACTTTTATTCTAGTGTATTTGTTTTAAATCAACTATAGTCGCTTTTTACTCGAATAAAATAGGTTTCGATAAGTGAAACTATTCGAAGGAGGTGTCTGATTATGTCTAGACCAAAAAAAGATCCATCTACCATCGGCTTGAATTCTTCTCAAGTTGAAGGACAAGGAACGACGAATAAGGAATTTGATGGAACAAGTAAAGATTCAGCAAGAAAGAAAACTAAAAAACAAGACGTATAATGTATTAAGACCTCCCAAAAGTACTGGGAGGTCTTAATATTTGATTTAGTCTGTAACTTTTTGTTTTTGATGCTTATTTTTTATTCTCATTAATATAAAGATTCCTACTATACATATCTCTAGGAATAAACCAATTGTTGCCCAAGTATAGAATGAGAATTCTAGTAATTGGATGTTATTTTTAAATAGTAAGATTGCCAATGTCCCAAGAAATAAGCCCATAGGTAAGACTAAATGAGAAGATTCAGATCCCTTAATATAGCTTAAAGACTTATTAATACAATATAATGTTAAAGCTATTTTACAAAACAAAGTGGGTGCCCAAACTGTTACAATGATTAAATCAAGTCGATCCAAAAAATCAGTAATATTTATTTGTTGGATTAATTGATAATTCGGGAATGTTGAAACTTTAGTGATATCTGCACCTAAAACAGCTAACTCTAGAATGAGTAAAATAAATAGTAGGATCATTGCAAATAATGCTCCTAATATGCTTATTTTTTTAATATGTTTAATTGGTTTTATATAAGGTATCAGTAAGAATACAATGACAACTTCCCCTAACCACGCAATAAGAAGGTACGATGATTGAAAGAGTGATGGGAATGCACTTGAACCTAATATAGGCTGTAAATTATTAAATTCAATTTCATTGGAAAGCATGAATGGTAGTAAGATAATGACAGTTGCCAATACAATAAATTGGATAACTGTTATACGAGTTATCACCTCTAATCCATTATGAACAATATAGATTACGGTCAAAACTGATAAGACCGTTAGAATTTCAATGGGTGTCGAAGGCAATAAGCTTGAAACAACAAAATCAGCTAATGCACGAACATCTCTTATAAATGCTAGTGATAAAAATAGAAGCATAAAAATACCAAAAATTTTCTCCATATATGGAGAAGAGTTGCCTATTTCTGTGCTTATTTTGTTTTTCAATTTTCGACTTCTACCTATTCCTAAAAATATAATGAGTATAATGATTGGGTAACTAATGAATGGGACCATCCAAGCATTTTGTTCTGCTATTTGTACCAAGACTTGAGGTAAACTAATTAAAGTGCCAGTAAAGAGAAAATTGGCTATTAATATAGAATATTGAAATGGTGATATTTGTGGTTTCATCTTGTAACCACCATCCTCGTAAAACGACCTATCGTATTGTTCAAAAAAATGATAAATTCTTCAAATCCAATGAAAAATGGGATTAAACAAGTTAAAATAAGGGTTATTCCACTTAGTATAAATCCTATATATACATCAACTTTATTCATTTCTTTCTTCTTTATTTGTAGTCCTATATAAAGGATTAGGAATATCCATGTTAATGTCGTACCGCCCATTTTATCAGTCCTCTGCGTCAATCCCTGTATTTGTTATTGTCCGAATATCAGTATCGGCTTTGATTGTCACTTCTAAATCTTTAAGTAGTTGGTCCCAGTTCTTTTCCCATTGATCCTGCCATTGCTTGTTTTCATATCTAAATAAATACCAACCGAAACCAAATACATCAATAGATTCAGATTTTGAATGTTCGATGATTGATTCTATTTGATCTTCTATCGTTTTGTCTAATTTCTCCTTCAACTCTCCATAAATTTCTGAATTTTTAATTGTAAAAGATTGTTCGTTTTGTTTCAATACGGAATAGGCCTTAACATTTATCGTAAATGACGGTTTTCCATTACTAATATTGTGTGTAACCGTTAAGTTTTCTCTGTTTATTTCAACATTCACTTCTTCAGTATCCCCAATAGGATATGTAATTGATTTTCCTGTCATTTTTTGTTTTAACCACATGATTCCTAAGGATTCTTCAGGATTTGTTGAGAAGACTAGTTTATCGTTTTTTAATACTGCGAAACGATCAATTTTAATTTCATCAGACTGTTCTTCTTTTTTATCATTATTTGTCTTAACGGTGTCTACTATTGGAATCACTGGGTCTTTACCTGGCCTGCTAATATCAAGTAAAACGTCTCTAACATTTATTCCAAGTGAGTTCTTTGTCATCTCCCGAATAGCTTCAGCTGGAAGTTGCTCTAAATGTGGGGAGGCATTAAGGATATCTATTGCTTTCCCTTCAGTAATCACTACAAAAGTAGAAAGCCTTGATTGAGGTTGAACTAGTATGACATCTAATGATTTTTTAAACCCTGAGGATGCTAATTCTTTACCGAAAACTACGACCCTTCGATGCGCAAAATATAGTCTTCTGGACATCTGTTGTTGAAGGTTATCATTACTCTCTTTAACGTTTCTTCCTAAACTTGAATCCACGTAATAAGGTTTCTCACCACTTGTTCCTCCACCACCACCACTTGAACCAGCACCACCCATAGCTCCTGGTAACGGTATTTGACAGGAGACTCGAAATTTATTTTCGTCTTCTTTATCGATTCCTGTCGCAGTAACAAAAGCCAAATCATTGATTTCAATACGATCCCAACACCCTGTTAAACATATTAATGTTATAAACATTACAAAACGTTTCAAGTTAAGATCCATAGATATCCTCTTCTTTAACAAAATTTAATTATCTTGTTTAGGAGATGGTTTCAGATTTGCCTTTTCTCTAACAAGATTTTGGTGAACAAAGTTTTTTGGTCTTTTATCCATTGACCACCATGGTGTCCGGATAAAAACATCTTTGAATTCATTAATCGATAATGGACCCAGTGGTGAAAAATATGGAATACCAAATGATCGTAAACTACATAAATGAGTTAATAGAATAATTGAGCCAATTACAATTCCAAATAAACCAAATGATCCAGCTAAAATCATCATTGGAAATCGTAATAAGCGAATTGAAATAGCCATATTAAATCTTGGAACTGTAAATGAAGCAATACCAGTTAGTGAGACCACGATTACCATGGGGGCAGATACTATACCTGCTTCAACGGCTGCTTGACCAATTACTAATGCACCAAGAATACTTACTGCTTGGCCAACTAATTTAGGAAGACGGATTCCAGCTTCACGCAATGCTTCAAAAGCAATTTCCATAATCATTGCTTCTACAAAAGCTGGAAAGGGAATGGCCTCTCTACTTGATGCTATGCTATATAAGAGGGTTGTTGGAATCATTTCTTGATGATAGGTGGTCACAGCAACATAGAATGCTGGTAATTGTAATGCGATAAATATAAAGACGATTCGTAGCCAGCGTAGAAAGATTGAGATATGAAATCGATGATAGTAATCTTCACTTGCCTGTAAGAATTGCCAAAAGGTTGCTGGTGCAATTAATACAAATGGAGTCCCATCAATGATGATTGCCACTCTTCCTTCTAGTAAATTCCCAGCGACAGAATCAGGTCTTTCGGTATTCTGGATTTGTGGAAAGAAACTCCATGGATGATCTTCTATGAGTTCCTCTATATAGCCACTTTCAAGTACACCATCAATCTCAATTCGATCTATCCGTGTTAATACTTCTCTTACTAAATCATCTGAAGCAAGACCTTCTATATATAAAATGGCTAAAGCAGTTCTTGTTTCAGTACCAACTTCTTTAGATACAATTTTTAACCGATTTGACCGAATTTTTCTTCTAACTAGACTCGTATTTACTCTAAGACTTTCTGTAAATCCTTCTCGCGGTCCTCTTATTGAGGTTTCAGTTTCTGGTTCAGCTACAGCTCTTCTTACCCCGCCTTGAGCATGTAAGATGATTGCTTTCTCAATCTCGTCAATAATTAAGACTGTGTTACCTTCCAATACTTTCTTCACTAATTCATTCAGGTAATTTGATTCGGAAACTTGTGCGATGGTAACCATATTTTTTTCAAAATAATTAGCATTTATTTCTCCGATATCTTCAATCTTGTCTAAAAGTTGAAATAAAACGTTAAATTCTAAACTTTTTGTATCAATCAACCCATCTACAAAAATTAAGTATGCTTTTTTTTCCTTTATTGAAAATTCCCTAAAAACAATGTCAGAACAATCTTTGAATAATTTCTTCAATTCGCTTATATTATTGAGAATATCTGATTTAAGAGGTTGATCAGATGATAAGTGGTTATCAAGTGTTTTTTTGTTTTTGGGTGTCTTTATAAATCTTCTCATTAGTTACTCCATTTTTTTAAATTTAACCAATATAGCATAAATTAACCTATTTTTTATATTTATATTCCCAAGGTAACAAAAAATAAAAGAAGCAAATCTAGTCATTAGATTTGCTTCTCTTTTATTTTGGCTGTTTTCTCAAAGTTTGTTGTTGTTTCAGATGAATGATTGAGAATGAGATTTCTAACAGACTGAATACACTCAAGACTCCCGTGGGATGCGTGAGCAAAGTGAGACGTGAGCAGGAGCGCTAGCGACGAGGAGTTTCACCGGTCACCCCAAAGGACGCGGAGTGTATTCAGGCTGTGGTATTAAAAGCAACATACGAAAACAGCCTTTATTTCCAATATTTCATTTTCAACTCTTACTTATTCCTCTTCATCCATGACACTTTCAAATGCGTTAGATACTTTTTCGAATTCGTCATCATCCTCGATATAAGAGAATTCTCCATCATCTTCCACCTTTAAAAAGAAGATATCAACATCTTCTTCAGAATCAACTTCAATATCCTCGACAAAACCGATTGCAATATAATCTGAGCCTGAAACTGTCATGGAAGCTAATACTTCGACCTCTTGTTCATTCTCATTTTCATCTGTAATTGTAAATACTTCTCCTACTTCGATCTTATCCATGTAACATCATCCTCTCTTTTCTTAAGTAACTAAATCTATCTTTCCATTTAAACAATTATTACATTCGGAATAAGAGATAATTATCAAAAATTAATACTTTCTATCAGAATTTGCTATTTGTTTTTTCATTATCTCATGAGATTTTTGAATAATATCTGTTAGAACATCACCTTTATATACTCTGCCAAATTTTGTGTTTTGTTGATAATATTCAACAATTTCGTCAAGTAAATCTGATGTTTCTTTACTAACTCGTACATTTAATTGAATTCTTCCTTCAGTACTCATTATTTGCACCTCTACTTCATACATTAGCATAGTGATAGCGACTGCTAGCACTATGCTATCTTTTAATAATTTATTGTTTTTCTTATTTCATCTTTAAAAAAACGCTTCTTAGTCAGAAACGTTGATTGTTACTTATTTTTCTTCAATGACTTCAATCAATTGGAATATTGAAGTGTATACAAGTTGGTAGGCACTCCCAATTGTCATTTCTTCATGAAACTCGTTAATAGCGTTTAATGAGAAATTAACATCCCATAAACCATCATTTTGGCTAAAACTCAGTTCAAAGCTTGTAGAGTCATTTTGCATTAATAGAAGTAATTGATCTTTTAATGCTTTTTCAAGTTTTTTTGGAATCTTTAATCCTAGCATGACATCATAGTTTCCGAATACATCATCTACTTCAATTGAAACAGCATCGACACCAATAATGTCAAACCAAGGTGATTCAAGATAAATGAATTCATTTTTATGGTCTTTTAAATATGTAAGTGGCTGATTTAGAAATGAATGATTTTCTTCTGATAGTAGTTCTTCAGTCTCTTTATCAGATCTTTCGATATATGCATCATTGAATCGTGAATTTCCTTCAATTATATTCATGTTGGTGTTAGCATCTAGAAGGTTGTGCTTATGTATATAATTATATTCCTCATTGTATACTTCAAGTGTTTTTTCACCTGTTTCAATCTTATTATTAATATAGTTCTGGATTTGTTTTCTCAGCATTCGTTCCGTGCCTCCATATATCGGTTTTTTTTAATAGTATATCCAAATAAGAAGTTGTCACAACTTTAATGTGTTAGATCCAGTTCAATACAAACAGGACAATGATCACTTCCAAGAATGTCTGAATGGATTTGTGCTTTCATTAATTGTTTTGTTAGTCTGTTTGAGATGATGAAATAGTCAATACGCCAGCCAATATTTCTTTCACGAACTTTGTTCATATAAGACCACCAGGTATAAGATCCTTCAATCTCAGGATATAAGTATCTGTATGAATCAACAAACCCCGCATTTAACAGCTCTGTCATTTTTCCACGTTCTTCTATTGTAAATCCTGAATTCCCTTTATTTGATTTTGCATTTTTTAAATCAATTTCTTGATGAGCAACATTTAGATCACCGCAGAGAATAACCGGTTTCTTCTTATCTAATTCCATTAAGTATGTACGAATACGATCTTCCCACTCTAATCGGAAGTTTAGTCTTGCAAGATCTCTTTGAGAATTTGGAGTATAGGTATTCACTAGAAAAAACTCGTCGAATTCTAATGTAATAATTCGACCTTCAGCTTCCTCTTGTTCCTCACCAACTCCATATTTCACTGAAAGAGGCTGCATCTTTGTGAATATAGCTGTACCCGAATAGCCTTTCTTGATCGCATAGTTCCAATATTGATGGTATTGAGGTAAGTCTAAAGAGATTTGGCCTTCTTGTAATTTTGTTTCCTGCAAACAAACAATATCTGCATCTATTTCATTAAAATAATCTAAAAATCCTTTTTTTACACAAGCTCTTAATCCATTTACATTCCAAGATACTAATTTCATCGACAAACTCCCTTAATCTTTCATTAAATTTATCTCTAACTATTAATACTATACCATTCCTAGCCATTCAATCTATTTTTTCGCTTTCAAAATGTAAATAAAAATGAAGCTATCTCAAGTAAAGTGTGTTAACACATATAATGAGATAGCTTTTGTTTAGAGTTGATTACTTATTTTGTTGTAAACTTTGAAATTAGATTCTGCAATTCAGATGAAATATCTGTGAGTGATTCTGCTGCTAATTGAACTTCATCCATTGTTGTTAATTGTTTTTCTCCTGATGCTGCAAGTTTCTGGATACTTCCACTTGATTGTCTCGCAACCTCAGACATTTCGTGAACTGAAGCAGATACTTCTTCAGAGCCAGCTGAAATTTCCTCTGTTGTTGCTGTGATTTCTTGAATTTGAGACATAACATCATTCATTGATTTCATGATAATAATGAATTTTTCGGCAGTCTCATTTGCTTTTTCTGAACCAAGAGAAACACTTTGTTTCACAACTTTCATTGCATTAACAGAACTTAAAGTTGATGATTGGATTTCTTGAATTAATTGGCGGATATCGTTTGATGATTTTGTTGATTCAGTGGCTAGTTTCCTAACCTCATCAGCAACTACTGCAAATCCTTTTCCAGCTTCTCCAGCTCTTGCGGCTTCAATAGCTGCATTTAATGCAAGTAAGTTTGTTTGCTCTGCAATTCCTGTAATAATATTCACAATCGTTGATATTTCATTCGACTTATCAAATAGTTGCTGAATTGCTTGGTCCGTTTCAGTAACAGAACTAAAGATTGATTCAATTTGATCAACCGTATCGCTTAATGAACCACGACCGTCTTCTGCAAGCTCAGTTGTCTTTTCGGTCAGATCAGAAACCGTTCCAGCACTTTCTGCTATTCGATTAATACCAATTGATGTTTCCTCTACTGCACGAGCAGATTCCTCTGCCATTAGCTTTGTTTGCTCTGCTCCTGAGGCTACTTGGTTCATATACGTTGTTATTTCCTTCGTAATAGCAATTCCTTCATTTGCATTCGATTGGAAACTCACTGCAGACTGTGATAAATGTGTGCTCGTTGTCCCCACCATTAAGATAATATTATTTAGATTGTCAACCATTGTATTAAATGAGTGATTTAATTCAGTAATTTCATCTTTTCCTTTTAAATCAACCTTCTCAATGATTAAGTCACCATCTGCAACCTTATTAGCATTTTCGGTGATTTTATTAATTGGTCTTGATATTTTATTTGAAAAGAATATTGCAACAATTATTGAACCTACTACAAGTAACGCAATAGCTATAATTGAGAACAATATTAAGAAAGAAACTTTTTGTTTTTGGTTAGCTATTACATTCTCATAGTTTTCATAGGAAAGATTATAAAGTTTAAATATGTCATTTATAATTCCTCGTGCTCTAATCGATTGGCGCTTCAGTTCTTCGTAATCATTAGTAGAAATGGCTTCAAGTGATTCCGAATTGATTTGATCAAATTTATCAGTCAATGATGTGAAAATTTTTCTCTGGTCATCCTGTTGTAGTACTTCACCCATCTTTTCTAGTGATGGTTCAATAATATTTAAAATTGATTTAACCTTTTCGGCACTTGCTTCAGTTTTGTTAAAAGCATTGGCTTCAAGTGATTGTTGTAGTGACTCGATATTTCCCTTTAATTGTTGCGTATTTATTAGCATTTCCACCTCTGCATCTGAATCCGATCTTAGCTGATTCATTTGAACAATGACAATAATGAAAATGAGGGTAAGTAATGATAATGGGGCAAGAATATTTATTAGTAATTTTTGTTTTAATTTCATTCTCTTAGTCACCTATTCCTAATTAATTGTAACTTTACCGTTGATAATGTCTTGCTTAGCTTTTTCAAGCTCTTCTTCTATTTCAGGAGTGATTGCTATGTTACGAATTGGTGCTAAACCAACACCATTTTCTTTAAGACCTAGCTCCATATGCTTTTCAAGTAAGGTACCCTCAGTTTTTAGTTCGTTTAATGCTTGGAAGATAACGACATCTACATTCTTTAACATCGAAGAAACAACTGTATTCTCTGCAAAGAAAAATTGATCAGTGTCGACTCCAAATGCAAATATATCCTCTTTCACTGCCGTAGCATGGATGGCTCCTAATCCTGATAATCCTGCTGCTGGATAAATCATGTCTACATCATTATCCATCATCTTATTCGCAATTACTTCACCCTTTTTCAGATCGCCAAAATCATTTGTGTAGTCCACATAAATAGTACCTTCTGGATCAATTCTTTTAACGCCTTGTTCAAAACCTACACGAAATCGTTCAATCACGTCTACGCCTTCCATTCCGCCAATAAAACCATATGTATTGGTTTTAGAAGCTAAGGCAGCTAATACTCCAACTAGATATGAACCTTCACCCTCTTTGAATGTAATTGAGTGAACATTCTCTAACTCAGAAACACCATCAATAAATAAGAAGCGTTGATTGGGATATGCTGCTGCTACCTTTTCTAAATCCTCTTGCATCGCAAACCCTAATCCAACCACTAAATCGTGATTTTCTTCAACTAATGTGGTTAACCCTTTCTCATAGCTATTATCTTCGTCTAACTCCATATAATTAAATTCAATTCCTAGTTCATCTCTAGCCCTTTCTAATCCTGTAAAGGCCATGTCACTAAATGATTGGTCTCCTAAACCAACGTCAGATAGCATAATCCCAACCGTTATTTTTTCGTCTATATTTGATGGTTGTCCTAAATTACAACCTGATAAAACAAAGAATAGAACGAGCGCAACTCCTAACGCGAATATCTTTTTGATTGAAAATTTGTTCATGTAAATTTCTCCCTTTAGGCACAAACTTAGTACCGATTTCTTTTTTATAGCTTCTCCATCCACAAAAATAATTATATTAGTATACACACAACATTATATCGGCATAACGAAGGGAATGTTTAGCAATAGTTAACACAAAAAGAGATTGCTCAAAAATATGCTAAGTACACATTTTTGAAACAACCTCTCTTTGATTGACCTATGGATTTAAATAGAGAATAACACTTATGTTAATCTATACTTTACGAACGTTAGTCGCTTGAGGACCACGTTGACCATTTTCGATGTCAAAAGTAACCTCTTGACCTTCGTCAAGTGATTTGTAGCCATCACCTTCAATAGCTGAGAAATGTACGAATACATCTTCTCCACCTTCTCGCTCAATGAAGCCGAAGCCTTTTTCACTGTTAAACCATTTTACTTTACCTTGTTCCATTCTTGTTCCTCCTAGCATGTTGCAAATACAATAGATTGCAATTGAATTAGTGTTGCATTATTCTTATTCCCATTATTGAACTGTTTTAATCCTAATATGATTAAATTTATTATTAATTTATAGTTTTTCATTAAAAAAATGTGTGATTTCGCTTTTTTGTTCTTGAAACACTTTTTGTCCAAGCTCTATTAAAGAGCCTATCGAAGTAATATCATCAAATGGCACTTCTTTGCCTAAATCCTGATTTATTCGTAAATAATTAGACTTTAATAACTGACTACAGTGAAATGAAACAGATTCTGATGATAAATTTAATGCTAAATCAATTAATTTAGGAGTTACTTTCATCGAAGATAATTGAAAGGGCAGCCATTTCTTTACTCCCCAATATTTATTATCATCGATTGTAAAATCTATGTTTTGAAGTCCTGTACCAACTGACATGATTTGAATATCAGAAAGTTCTTTATTAAAATGGCTTAAGGCTTCTGTAATACAAACCATAGATGGATTATTGGCCCACAAACCACCATCTATTGAGAGGTATTTATTATCAATATTATTTGGAGGAAAGTATACGGGTGCAGAACATGAAGATAATACAGCATCCCATAGCTTCACATCCATATCCTTACTCAAATGATGTCCGTAATTAGAGCGATGAATATACGGTCTCCCCTTTGTTACATTTACTGCTGGAATAAGTAATGGCTTCCGTATATCTTTAAGAGTGATATGACCAAAAGCATCTTGTAAATAACTTCGTAAATATTCATCACTATAAACACTTTTAAACAAACCAATCTTTGCTTTTGGAATAAATATTTTTGCTCCATTCTTCCTATACAGGTTTAACACGTCAGTCATTTTATTATTCATAATAATTGAAGCTGCAACAATAGCTCCAGTACTAGTGCCTGCTATCACATCAAATAACTCTACAATTGGCTTTTTAAATTCTTGTTCTATTTCTTTTAGAATGGAGATGGCAAAAACACCTCTAATGCCACCACCATCTATACATAACATTTTCAAATAACGTCACCTATTTCAACTCAGAAACTTTTGTCTAGATTGCTTTCAAGTTATTTTTTGTAGGGGATATTCAATAGGTCTGGTACGGTTTCAAATTGGAAGCCTTGGGCTTTTAATGTTGGTATAAGTTGATCTAATGCTCTAATTGTATTTGTTCGATCTGCATCCCATTCACCACCATCATGCATCAGAATGATGGCACCTGGGTGAATGTTGCTTGTCACTGTATAAGCAATCACTTCTGGAGCATCCTCCTGCCAATCAAGTGAATCAACAGACCAACCAACCACCGTATAATCCATTTCTGCTAATTTCTCAACTAATTCGTTGTATAGGAAACCATAAGGTGCTCGAAATAATTTAGTTCGATACCCAATGATTCCTTCTAATTCATCCTCTGTTTGGTTAACTTCTCTCTCAAGTGTTTCTAGTTGCTCTTCCTCAACAAAGTTAGGATGAGTATAGGAATGATTCCCAACAATATGCCCATCATCAATCATTCTTCTAACGAGATCTGGGTATTCTCTTGCCCTAGCTCCCATGACAAAAAAAGTGGCTTTGATATCATGTTTTTTTAAAACATCTAATACTTGTGATGTAAAACGTGGATCCGGGCCGTCATCAAAGGTTAATGCAAGTTTATTTTCACTCATTGCACCTCTTAGAACGATCGTTTCTGGATATCTTTGTTGAAGAATAATATTTGAAACTGGCTGTCTCACTCTTTCTGTCGACTCTGCTCCTCCCTGTGGTTCAGGTAATTGTCGACTTGTATTTTTCGCTTCATTTGCACTTACAGATTGTATCAACGGTATTAAAAGGAACATTACAATAATTAATATCTTCACCCTCATCATATTTTTCATGCTCAATCTCCTTCTAAAAATCATGGTTTTTGTTATTTTTCTATAAATGAAGGAGCTTATACCCTATACTGAAAATATTTATATTTAAGGATCTACTTCCAGTTCAAATTCATAAGACTACCCTAACACTAATATGCTTAAAGTAAGAATTCTTTAAGGGGGAGCTTGATTTGAAGATATTTAACCAAATTGCACTGTTTTTTGTAGTTCTTTATTCAGTAATCATTATTATGAATACTTATTTAGGTCAAATTGATAAGATACAGTCTAATGTTGTTATTTTTCTTATGAATGGCTTCGCTTATATTGTTTCTTCAATCGAGCTTGAAAACGAAAAGAATCCAGATATTAAAGTAGAGGGTTAATATTATGGATAAATAAAAGGGCTGTCCGATTTAGCTTGATCATAAGCGTTTGGACAGCCTCAGGAATGTTGTTAATGAATATTTTTCCCATAAAAGATTTCATCCATTTCGGACTTTAATCTTTTCGTGATTTCTTCAACCTCTTCTGGGGATAGTTTTTCTTTTGTATAGCCAAATAAATAATTATTAATATCAAATTCCTTTAATTTACATTTTGTGTGGAATATATTTTCTTGATAAATATTCACATCTATAAGATCAAACAATTCCTTCACTTCGTCAGGAATATAATTCTGAATTGAACTGATTTCATGATCAATAAATAATTTATGGCCTTCAATATCTCTTGTAAACCCACGTACTCTATAATCAATGGTCATAATATCTGTATCAAAGGAGTGAATTAAATAATTTAATGCTTTTAGCGGAGAAATCTCTCCACAAGTAGATACATCAATATCAGCTCTGAATGTACTGATTCCTTCATCTGGATGGTATTCTGGATAAGTGTGAACGGTGATATGACTTTTATCCAGCTGTAAAACAACATTATCTGGAAGTGGTCCTGGAGACTCGTCATAATGTCCAGTTGGAACCTCTACGATCGGTCCTTCTGATACAAGAACTGTAACACTTGCCCCTTGCGGTACATAATCCTGCTTAGCGATATTTAAAACATGAGCTCCAATAATCTCAGATACATGACTTAAGATGCTTGTTAATCGATCAGCATTATACACTTCATCAATGTATTCAATGTACGCCTCGCGTTCCTCTTTTGTTCTTGTATAACAAATATCATACATATTAAAGCTTAATGATTTTGTGAGGTTGTTAAATCCGTGTAATGTGACTCGTTGCTCTGGTGTAAGATCCACGCTAGATTTCCCCCTTCTTTTAGTCCTATAAGTGAAGATTTCTAATTGTAGTATCAACTAAATATTCTTATAATACCCATTTTCTTCATAAAAAATCTGTTACATGATGGTCACAACTGTAAATTTGATATTTTGATGAGTTTAGTATAATATATAAACACAAGCTGCATTGTTCGTAATCATAATAAAGTTTTAACCTTTAAGCTTATATAGGGAGTTTAACATTGAAGCTGGAATGGCAAGCCTCTGTCTACACGACAAGGAGGACATACAGGAACGTTTCTGCGAACACCCACTTTGAGGAGTGGTGGTTTAAAACTTTCTTACTTACATTACGGCAATTGCGGCTTACCTTAAAACAAAACCCTCACTGTAAAGTGAGGGTTTTGTTTTAAGGTAATTTTACACCACGTGAGCTTATATAAAGTGTATACCATTCTTCTCTTGTCATTGTTTCTGCAATTCTAATTGCATCCGCAGATGCTTTAATTCTGGTAGGATTGGTCGTACCAATAACTGGCTGTATTTTTGCTGGATGCTTCATTAACCAGCCTAATACAATCGCCTCTAGTGTTGTTTCTTTTTCTTGAGCCAGCTTTTTCACAAGATGAGCTGTTTTTGCTACTGAATCATTTTCATTGATAACAGATCTGCCAGAGAACTTTCCTTTGGCTAATGGTGACCAAGCTTGGATTTGGATATCTTCCATTTGGCAATACTCAAGTATACCATCCGAAAAATATCCATTTTCTCCTGCCTTTTGATTCACATGGACACCATGATCGACCCAATCTAAATGTGATAAACTCATTTCTAATTGGTTGACGACTAGTGGATCTGAAAGGTTTGATTGCAAGAATTTCATTTGCGATGCATTCATATTTGAAACACCAAAATACTTCACTTTTCCTGCTTGTTTTAAAGAATCAAACGCCTCAGCAACATCTTCAGGATCCATAAGAGGATCTGGACGATGTAATAATAAAATATCTATGTATTCTGTACCAAGTCTGCTTAAAATACCGTCAACTGACTGTATTATATAGTCTTTTGAGAAGTCATAACGGCCTGGTATGTTCCCTTCTGGAAAACGGATACCACATTTCGATTGAATGACAATCTTTTCTCTTAAAGCGTGATTGCTCTGAAGTATCTCACCAAAAACCTTTTCTGCCTTTCCCATTGTATAAATGTCGGCATGATCAAAAAATGTGATCCCTGCTGAAAGCGCTGTATCAATTGCTTTTTCTGCCTGGATGATATGTTCTTTCGTTATCGGTTCTTGATTCCAGCCTCCCCCAAAGCCCATACATCCTAAAGCTAATCTGCTAGAAGAAATTCCACGCTTTTGTAATGGCATTTGTTTCATAATGGTACCTCCAGTTCATTTTTTATTATGGCTATTTTCGTATATATTGTTGCTTTTGATACCACAGCCTGAATACACTCCGCGTCCTGTGGGAGCCAACTAGTCCCACGGGAGTCCCCCGTGTATTCAGGCTGCTAGAAATCTATTCTCAATTAATTCACCTCAAAAAACAACAAACTTTGAGAAAACAGCCTTTATTATAAGAAAAAAACATGTGACAACTACTTCACATGTTTCTTTGTCTACGATATATGATAACATCTATATTATAGTATGCAAGCCTTTAACGAGTGTTTCAATTAAGTAATCTAAATCCTCATTTTTAATAGTTAATGGCGGTGATAGTGCTAGGATATTATTAAACCCTGCAACTGTCATTCCGTTCTTCCCAATAATGACTCGATTTTGTTTACAATACTGAACGACTTGATTTAATTTATCAACATCTAATGGCTCTTTTGTTTGTTTATTACTTACGAGTTCAATCCCTATTAGAAGACCTTTTCCCCGAACATCGCCAACATATGGGTGATTCAGGAGTTTTGACTTTAAAGTAGAAAGAGTTTTTTCACCGAGGACTTTAGATCGGAGAAATAATTTTTCCTGTTCCATCATTTCAATGTTTTTTAATGCAAGAGAACATGCAGCTGGGTTTCCTCCAAAAGTATTGATATGTCTTAAATAGTCGTAATCATCTATACCATTGAATGCCTCATAAATATCTCTACGAACGGCAGTTACAGCAAGTGGTAAGTAGCCACTTGTGATCCCTTTTGCCATTGTAATTATATCTGGCTTCACACCATAATGCATGAAACCAAATGCTTCACCCGTTCGTCCAAAACCACAAATGACTTCATCAACGATGAGTAACGCGTCATGCTTAGCACACACCTCTTTTACACCTTTAAGGTAATGCTCATTCGGAATTAATATCCCGCCGCCAGTTATGATCGGTTCCATAATCATTGCAGCGATTGTTTCACTAAGCTCCCATGTCATTACACGATCTACTTCTTTAACAGACTGTAATTCATGAGGATCTGTTATATCCTTATCACCATCACGATAACAATCTGGTGGAGAAACATGAATGAATCCTGGTGCAAGCTGCTCATATTTGTATTTTCTTTGTGCTTGACCAGTAGCAGCTAACGTGGCAATCGTATTACCATGATATCCTCTATATCTTGCTAAGATCTTATATTTATTATGATGATTTCTTTGCTGATGATACTGCCTGGCGATTTTGAATGCAATTTCATTTGCTTCAGAACCACTATTGGAAAAATAGAAAACATAATCTCCACCTAATAGATCGTTTAATTTTTCAGCTAGCTTTATCGCAGGGAGATGACTTTGAGTAAGTGGATAATATGGCATTTCTTTTAATTGTTCATAGGCTGCCTCAGCCAATTCTTCTCTTCCATACCCTACATTAACACACCATAGTCCAGCCATGGCATCTAAATAGCGATTTCCTTCATGATCAGTAATCCATGAACCTTCAGCTTTAGTAATAACTAATGTGTCAGATGGTTGATAAGGCCTCATTGAGTGCCAAACATACTTCTCATCCTTTGTTAGATGTTCATTTTGACCCTGCTTTTTTTCCATATAATCCCCTCACTTTATGTGATTATGATCATATTGATTAACTGAGCTGACGATGAAAACATGCTAAATTATGATAAATATAACTTATTTTTCATAAAAAGTGTGTCGAAATCTCATTTTTATCAACAGAAAAAAAGTCAGCCGTAGGCGACTGACTTAAAATTGATTATGCTGTCTTCTTCTTTGTCTTCGATGAAAACAGTCACTACAAATTTGGAATTCATAATCCCAAGGAAGAGGCTTTCCACATTGCTTACATTTTTTTGAGTAGGCTTTTACATTGCTTTTTAAGTGTTCATGAATTTCATCACTAAGCCCTTCTCTTACTCTTTCCCAATAAGCTGCTTCTGTACGCTGCTCAAGTCGATATAAAAATAACAAATGTAATCCGATGGCCTTATAAGAGAGCTCTAATTCTTCAAGAGTGTCCTTATTCCTAGTGATTGGCTCAGGAAGCTCTTGCCCATTTACAATTGCATACATCGTGTTTTTCCACTGCTTAACAAGTGCTGGTTCATTTGATGAAAATGGTAGATGCAAAAAGCCATAAAGCTCCATCATCGGCATTCTCACTTCAATTTCAGTATCCTGAATGTTTTCAAATAAAGCTCTTTCTTCAGCTAGAGTAGATTTCTTCGTTCCTTTTGGACTCTCAAATTTATCCCAGATATCAAAAAAGGTTTGGAGATCTCTAGAATAACGTTGAAACCGTTCAAACACAGTATTTGTTGGTGCAATGGCAAATGTATGTACAGGCTGATCCTGATCAAATAAAAGTCGTTTCATGATTTTTATATCTTTTGTAAATGCAACTTTTCCGACATTATAAATCCCTTTTCGACCCGCTCGACCTGCAATTTGTTTTACTTCTTGAGACGTCAAGCGCCTTCTTCTCGTTCCATCAAATTTCTCATTTTCCAAAAATACAATACGCTGAATTGGAAGGTTTAATCCCATCCCGATTGCATCTGTTGAAACAATTACAGTTGTTTCACCATCAATAAATTGTTGCATTTGTTTCTTTCTTGTTTCAGGAGGCATACTTCCATAGATTAAGCTTACTTTATATCCTTCACTTTGTAATTTCGAAGCAGTTTCTAGTACTCTTCTTCGAGAAAAACAAACGAGAGCATCTCCTTTTTTCGTATATTTGATGTTGAATGGTTTCCCTTCAACCTCTAACGGTACATCCCGTTTGTATTCGTGGACTTCAATATTTGCATCCTCTAATAGCTGTAAGATCATTCTTTTTAAATTCATACTGCCGACAATATGAACTTCTTTTGCGTTAGCTTTTGTTATTGCTTTATACCACGAGAATCCTCTATCCTTGTCTGCGATCATTTGAGCCTCATCAATGACTACAACTTCATAAAAGTCCTTTTCATGGAACATTTCTACTGTTGAAGAAAGATGTCTTGCTCCATCTACTTCCTTTTCTTCTTCACCTGTTTTTAACCCGCAAGGGACTCCTTCTGAATTTAGTTTTTCAAATACTTCAAGAGCTAATAAACGTAAAGGGGCAAGGTAAATTCCCGAGCTAGCTTCTTTCAGACTCTGAAGTGCTTGATAGGTCTTTCCAGTATTCGTTTCACCAACATGCAAAATATATTTCGTATTGTGACTATATGATGGGCTATATTCATGCTTGAATATGTCAGCTAAGATCCTGGCTTCTTCCTCTTTCTGACGTTGAATTTCAGCAAGTTCTTCTGCTCTTTTTCTTTCTCGCTCCTTCAAGTCATGCTCAAAGATATCTACATGCACCTCAGGATCAAATGGGATGGTTAACAGATTCATTAAATCTTCAATTCGTTCTTCCTGAATCATTAAAAAATATTGCTTTGCTAACATAGCGAGTTCATTTGCCATGTTCTTTTTATATTCTCTAATTGTTAATCTTTCTTCAGGTATATCTTCTGCATTTGACAGTTCTAGCTTAGTTATTTCTTGATACAGAAGTTTACTTATATGATCGAATACATAGTCATTAATTAAATGCTCATATATATAATAATAGGATTCAAACTCAACATTATTTTTTCCCCAAGAAATGGTTTGATTAAGATTACCAGTTAATTCATACAGAAAATCATTAACTGTTTGATAGTCAGAGATTTTTAAGGAACCCTTTGACTTTAATTGATCTTCAAATCGATAAGCTTTTGTCTCAATATATTTTTTTCTTGTTTGAAAATCATGTTGTAGCTGTTTAGCCATTTCAAATCTAAGGTATACATAATAAAAATGATGTTTTTTATTAATAAGATCTCTTGACTGTTCTTTTAATTGTGATTTAAGTTCTTCCTTTGTCTTCTCTAGTTCTACCTCTTCCATTTTCAAAAGATAGTTGCTTCTAGCATGCTCATAACGTTGGTTCCAATTTGTTTCATTATTTAAATACGTTTCATTAAGCCATTCCATTACGTGAAATGGTTTATATTCTCTTAGTTCATTTCGAAAGAGGGAATTAATGATTTTGCGATCTATTCCCTCGACCTCATATCCTAATTTGGAGAGAAACTCCTTTTTTTCCGTTCTTGATACTTTATTAGTCGCTTTATTCAGCCAAACATTGATCCAAATTTGGTCAATATAATGCATACGATCTGTTATGTAATTTTCAAATGAACTGGGTGTATCCTGTTCACCTAAATATTGGTCAATGTCTTCTAGTATTTTTGCTTTTGTATGTTCAATAGCTTGAAGATGTGTTGCTTGTAACTGTTCCATGTTACCCCCCTATTTGTTTGTTCGGTCATTAAGTGTAGCTATTCATTCATAATGCTCATAGATTGTATTTATCATTTGATCTTCAATCTTTTTCCCGATTGATTCATCTAATAAGTTATTTAAGATGATTGAAAAAATGAGAGTTTCACCTGTTTTAGTTTCAAGATATCCAGACAATGAGCTAACGGATGTAATTGTACCAGTTTTTGCTCTTACTTTCCCTAATAAGGTGGGTGAAGTTAATCGATATCTTAATGTTCCTCCAAGTAATCGTTCATTAAATCCAGATACAGGTAGTGAATCAAGATAATGATCAAACCAGGGTTTTGATTGAACAAGATATAATAGATTGGTCACTTCATTTGGGGTTACTAAGTTGACATGTGAAATTCCTGAACCATCTCGAATCAGAAGTTTATCAGAGTTAATCCCCAAATTAGTTAATTCATTATTTACAATCTCAATCCCTGACTCCCAAGTACCTTCGTCATTCTTCACTTTTCCCATCGCTTTCACTAACGTTTCACCGTGACCATTATTACTTAATTTCATAAAAGGAACAAGTAAATTGGACAAAGTCATTGACTGATGATCGACAAGGAGATCTGCACCATTGGGAGTAACACCAGTTTTCAAATTCCCCTTAACTTCAATCTCATTTGACTGTAGTGATGATGCTAGTAAATGAACGACGTAATTTGTTGGTTCCCAAACAGAAACCCACTCTTTAACTAATCTCCCTTTTAATGGAATAGTGCCAGTGACGTGAATAATATTTTCCCCATGCTCACGTTCTATCTTTATAAGGTGTTTCCCTTTATTTTCAATGGTTTTAGTTTCATTTTTGATGACAAGGTAATCTGTAGCTGGACTTAATTTAACGATTGCTTCATCATTTACTTTTTTTCCTGGCGAAACTTCAACTATGATTGTTCCTGCGTCATAGTCTTTGTCTGGCGAGACTGTCAAGGCTGATATTTGTGCACCATAATATGTAGTTTCATCACTCCATGGCAAATCAACGGAATACCTAATAGAATCATAATATGTATCATCACCAATCAGGTTTCCGTTTACTTTTTTTATCCCATGTTCGTGAAGTTCTTTCACCATCTTATCAAGGTCTTCTTTTAATAATGTAGGGTCACCATTTCCCTTAATATATAAATTACCATTCAACGTCTCATTTTTTATTTTTCCATCTGTTAATAGTTGTGTTTTAAATCGATAATCTTTCCCTAAAACGGAAAGAGCCGCGGCAGAGGTAAATAGCTTTAAATTAGAGGCAGGTCTTAATCTGGTATCTCCAATATGCTCATAAAGGATTTCACCTGTTTTAGCAGAGCGGATACTGACCCCAGTCAAACTTCCTTGTAATTGTGGTTCTTTATTAATCATTTGATTTAATGTTTTAGTCAAATCATTTCCCTCTTCAAATGCTTGGACATCATTTGCTTTATAGAAGTGTATATATATGGAGACCAATAATATTAGGAAGAATACGGATAATGCTATTGTTATTGGCTTTTTATGCAATTCATCACCTTCTCATTTATCATTATGAATTACTATTATTTCCAATCATATCTATTATTAGTATAATACAGAGACTGATTCATAAATTGTTATACGTTTATAATTCAGTCTCTATTAATTAATCAACGTAGGCTATTTCAAGATAAATTGTGTTTGGCTATAGCCTTCTTTTGTTTTTGAGACTTCAAGTATGGCTGGTATAGCTGCTTTTAGTTCTTGAACGTGTGATATAACGCCTATCATGCGACCAGATTGTTGAAGTTCAATAAGTGTATCAATGGATTTGTATAGCGATTCTTCATCAAGAGAGCCAAATCCTTCATCAATGAACATCGTTTCAATAGAAACTCCACCTTGAAAGCTTTGAATCACATCTGCCATTCCTAAAGCTAAACAAAGTGATGCATTAAATTTCTCTCCACCAGATAAGGTTTTCACATCTCTAGTCATACCAGTATAGGCATCATACACATCTAGACCAAGTCCACTTTGTTTACCACGACTTTCTTGACGGTCACTTCGTATTAAATAGAATTGACCATTTGACAAAGTCTTGAGTCTTTCGTTCGCAGCCTGAATAATTTGCTCTAAATATTCAATTTGAATATATCGTTCAAATGATATTTTCTTCTGGTTTTGTCCTCTAACCATATCGTATAAATCTGTTATAATTGATAACTGCTTTTCATGTGTTGCTACTTGCTCATTAGAAGTACGAATATTACGTAATAACTGTTCTCCCTCAGACTTGTAATCTTTTGATAAGTTGTATGCATGAAGTGCTGTTTCATATGCATGTTTTAATTCTTTTAATGTCTGTTCCATTTCAGTTAAATCAACAGACTTCTTATCCTTTAACTCAAGTTCTAGTTCATTTACTTGCTGTGTTAATGAATGGTGAAGTTGTTTAAATGTCGTGAATTCGTTTTTTAATTGTTCTAATTTCTCTTTTGGTTGTTTCGATTTAACATAATCATCTTTTGATTCAAATGATGCTGCATGAAGTGCTTGGTCAAACTGATGAGATGCTTCTAGTTTTTTCGAGATGACTTCATTTAATTGTTTTCTTGCGTGTTCAACATTTAAACTAGCTGTTGATAGAGATGCTGTTGCTTGTTGATATTCATTTTGAACCTGTTCCCAGGCATTCTCGAGTGCTGCTCTATATTGTTCGGTTTCTAAAATTCTTGTTTCTAGCTTTGTTAATATTTGCATTTCTTCAGGTATGATTTGTTGTTTGTTTTCAAGGATTGCTTTATTTGTATCATAAGCAGTCTTGGTTTCAAGGTATTCCTTTTCTACATTTACTTTCTTTTGAGTCGTTAAATCTAGCTCTTTTTCAATCGTGTCAAATTTATCTCTTAGTGGCTGTAAAGTAGAACGAATTTGTTGCAAGTGATCAAGAGTCATTCGTAATTTTTTTCCTTCTGCAACTAAATACTCAGCTTCATCGTTTATTGAAGCTGTTGTTAAGCTTGTCACTTCTTTCAGTTTTATGTTCAACTGTTCAAAAGATGTTCGATATTCAGCTTGAATTGTACGGAACTTTGTTTCATACGTGTTACTTTCTTGTTTAGAGGCATCAAGCTGTTCTTTAGTAACAATGATCTCATTTTCATTTGCCTTTTTCGGATGCTCTAGACTTCCACAAACTGGACAAGCGTTGCCATCATGTAGATGTGCAGCAAGTACACTTGCTTGTGAATTGACCCAAGCATTCTCGATTTGCTTATACTGTTCAGACCAATTGTGATAAGCATTTTCTGCATTCTTAAGGTCAACTTCAAGTGTTTCCACTTGCTTTTGTATTCTTATCACTTCATTAATGGTTTTATATTGTTCTCTTAATTGAGCATGTTTTTCTTGAATTTCCGGCAACTGATCAACTGTTCTTTCCTTTTCTTTTATTTGCTTTGCTAAGTCTTCTTTCTCTTGACGTGTTGAATCGATTTTATTCGAATAATCGTTTATTAAATCAGAGTAATAATTCATTCTTTTAGTTAATTCAAGATGTAAGTCTTTTCTCTTCTTTAAATCTTTTACTTCTGGTAAATAGCTCTTTAATCGTGTAAGAAGTGCAGCAGTATTTTCACGTTCTGTTTTTTTATTTTTTTCGACTTCGAATTGTATTTGAATTTGTTCTAATCGTTGTTTTGCTACTTTTTCATGAGTTAAGGACTCTTCATATGTGTTTGTTTTATGAAGCACTTCCTGAATAAGGGAATTCAATTGGTTCTCATATGCTTGAAGATGACTAGCTCTTTCCCCCTGTTCAAACTGTTTTTCTTTCAATTCTATTTCTGCAACCTGATTATTCAATTGCTCAAGTTTTTTGTTTTTTTCAATAAGGACATTGAATCGTTCATTTAACGAGTTTGCGATATGGAATTCAGCCAATTTTAAATCATGTTTTTGATATGCAAGATCATAGTTTGACTGGTCTTTTTCCATTTGGTTTTCATAATACGAAACTTCTTCTTCTAAAGCAGCTAAGACTTGGTTAACATTATATTGTTCCTGAGCTAATACAGAGATTAGTGTTGAATCTTCTCTCATTGGTAGCACAGATGAGATACTCTTCAAATAAGAGTCGCGTTTAATCACTTCTTGATTATAGATTTCATTGGTTACAGCTTTCTTTTCTTTTAATCGTTCACTCATTTTCTTGTAGGAGTCAGTTTTGAAGATTTTCCTTAGAATTTCCTCTTTATTTTCTGTTTGAGAGGTTAGTAGTTTTCTAAATTCTCCTTGTGGTAACATAACGATTTGACTGAATTGATCCTGAGTAAGCCCTATTAATTCTTCGACTTTTTTATTGATTTCTGAAACAATTTGCCTGTCAACACACGGCTTCTCCCCATCAGAGCATATTTCATAAAATTCATATTTCTCACCTGTTGCACTTTTATTGCCTTGTTTGACATGGCTTAACTGTCTTAAAATTCGATATTTTCTTTCGCGCAGTTCAAACTCAAGCTCTACACATGTATGTGTTTCATCATCTGCAAAATCACTTCGTAACATCTTTGTTTCACTTCGATCCTCACCACTTGCAGATCCATAAAGAGCAAAGGAAATCGCATCAAAAATGGTCGTTTTTCCTGCTCCTGTTGAACCAGACACAACAAATAGTCTGTTTTCCTTCAATTCTCTAAAATCGATTGTCTCACTATCTCTATAAGGACCAAAAGCAGTCATTATTAACCTTATTGGCTTCACTAGTTTTCTCCCCCTTTATGATTTTGTAACTAGATCTTTATTCACAGTGTGTGTCTCGTTTTGATGATGTAGAAATTCTTGTAAAATTTCTTTGAAGATAGTTTCCGTTTCTTCAGATGCCTCTGTTCCTTTCACTTCTTGATAAAAGGCATGAAAAAGTGATAAATCATCCATTTTATGTCGTTCGATTATTTCTTTGGTGTCATCTTGATCATTTTTTTGTAAGATAGGAATTTTACGTTCAACATGCATTGCATTAGGATAAACGGAGCGGATTTTTTCCATTGGTGATAGTACAGGCGTTTCATCAAGTAAGCGAACAAATACATAATCATCATTTCGCTCATGATTCATTAAATCAACAATCGTTGATTCTACCGTTCGAACATTTCTTCTTGGGATAAGTTCTCGCTTATCAATTGTGACGTTACCTTCTCCATCTAACTCAACAACTAGAAAGCCTTTTTTGTGATTTTCCTCTGATATCGAATATTTAAGAGGTGAACCAGCATATCTAATCGTTTCATTAAGAACAAAGTGGGCCTGATGTAAATGACCTAAAGCGGTGTAATGGAAATTTGTAAATAGGCCAGCACTCACATGCTCAGCTCCACCAATTGCAAGTGGACGTTCCGAATCACTAGTATTTTCTTTTTCCTCACCAGATGGTGTCACAAAAGCATGTCCAACAAGAACATGTCTTGCAGTCTTATCGTAATTTTCAATAATGTGATCAGTTATTTTCTTCATCGCATCATGATGAGAACGTATTTTTTCATCATCAAATAAGTGTCTTACATAGCTTGGGTCAGTATATGGGATTAGGTGAAAATGGACTTCACCATGTTGATCATTTAAAATGACAGGACGAAGCTCTTTGCTTAGTTGGCCGACAATATGATAGCCATTGTTTTTCATCAACTGACTTCCAAAATGCAAACGACCTGGACTATCATGGTTTCCTGCAATGGCTAATACTGGTGTATTCAAATCAATGACAATTTTCTCTAGTAGTTTGTCTAATAAATGAACAGCTTCTGTAGGTGGAACTGCTCTGTCATATAAATCACCAGCAATGATGACAGCATCAGGTTTTTCTTCTTCAATCTTGTCTATAAATTGCTGTAATACATATTCTTGATCTTCCGTCATATATATTCCTTGAACAAGCTTACCTAAGTGCCAATCTGCAGTGTGAAATAACTTCATTGAAAACAGCTCCTTTATTCCTTTTTACATATTTATAATCTTTAGCATTCTACTACTTATTTTACACTACTAAAAAGGACTATGTCGCTTCATCAACATAGTCCTTTTTGTATAATTCTTGGAAGTAATCTTCTATACTAATTTCAATATATTCTTAATTGCATATGATACTCCACTATCATTATTACTCTTTGTTACATGTGTGGCACGTTCTTTAATAGCCTCTGGTGCATTATCCATCGCAAATGACATCGTTGATATGTCAAATTGTGAAAGATCGTTTCCACCATCACCAAATGAATAAATTTCAGCGTATTTCTTTCCTCTCATTTCTTCAAATCGGCGTATCGCTTTTCCTTTTTGTGCGTCTGAAGATGTTATTTCAACATTATTTGGAAAAGAAGAAGAACATGATATTTCATCGATTAATAGAAGACGATTTCTTACTTCTTTAATTCGATGACTTTGTGCACTTTCTACCCAAGCAATTATTTTATATATTTTTAAATGATCCAATTCTAATATACGATCGTAGTCTTGCTCATCAAACATTGTTTGAATTTCTTCACTAGTTTTTCCTCGTAATTGTGGCAATGTCGCAGGATAGCCACCCTGGTTGGTATAAACTAAAATACCAACATGAAGATCTTTTAATTCTTGAATAAGATCCTTGTATAGCGTTAGAGGGATTGTTGTCTCATATAAGGTCTCACCAGTTTCAGAAAAAATCATAGAACCATTTAAACAAAAAATAGGGCAATTTAATTCTGTCACTCCTGGTATTTTGATAACATCCTTATATTGACGACCTGTATTAATAATCACATCAATTCCTTTAGTTTTCAAATCATGAATAACAGCATGATCTTCATCAGAAATCTGGTGCTCTGAATTAAGTAATGTTCCATCTAAATCTATTGATACACACTTCATAAATTATGCCCCTTTATAAAAACAATCTTTTAAAATAGTATCAATTGCTGGCATTAATTTCAATATATTTCCTAAAATTAAACGCGAATTTGTTCTTTTTCTAATGTAGCGACGCTATCCTTTTCCATTTTCTTTATTGGTGATTTTTTATATCTGCCAATTAAACTACTTGCAATGAAAATACATAACACAGAAAGTAAAGCCTTTGACCAGCCTACAATTGCAAGTGCGAATAAAATGATTAATGAATCACAAATAAAAATGACTAAACCTCTATTTAATCCTAATTTCTTCTCAAAAAAGAGACCAAGTATATGAATTCCACCAAGCGATGACCCATTATTTAGAACAAATGTTACACCAATTCCAATTAATAATCCAGAAAGTATTGCTGCAATGAGCATATTCATTTCAAAAGGAGGAATCCATAAGTCTAGTAGGTCGCGAATGAATGAGATGGCTGTTATAGAGAGTAGACTAGATAGGGTAAACCATTTCCCTAATTGCTGATAAGAGATAATAAAGAATGGTAAGTTAACAATAAAAAACCAAATTCCCCAAGATGCTTCAGTAATGTATGTAAGAATTGTGGCAATTCCTGCAGTACCACCAAACGTTAGTAGACTAAGAGAAAGAAGTTTGATTCCAAGCGAAGTAAGTAATAGACCGAGAAAAACGAAGATCAGTTTTTTAATTAAATTCATAATTCCCTCCATAAAATCATTGTACATTTAAATTTATCTATATAAGCCAGATTGGTCAATAGATATACAAGTAATAAGTCAAATCAAAACTTTTTGATATATCTGTCAAAAAATAAAATCTCATAAAAATAGTGAGGCTTTCACCCCACTATTTCCTATTAGAATTTTGATTGGTAGTTAACTAATTCCCAAGTATGGACAGCTGTTCTATAGTCATCCCACTCAGCTTTTTTCATACCAATGTATTCACCGTATACATGTTTTCCTAATGTTTTGAGTCCGATTTCAGAGTTCTCTAATTCAGCAATTGCAGCTTCAAGACTTCCAGGTAAATTCTCAATCCCTAAACCGAAACGCTCTTCTTCTGACATATGGAAGATGTCTTCATCAATTGAAGCAGGAGGTGTTAATCCTTTTTCAATCCCCTCAAGACCAGCTGAAGCAATTGCAGCAAATGCTAAATATGGATTTGCTGATGGATCTGGACAACGAAGCTCAACACGAGTTGCCATTCCACGTTTTGCTGGGATTCTGATTAACGCAGAACGATTAGAAGGAGACCAAGCAATATAACAAGGTGCTTCATAACCCGGAACCAGACGCTTGTAAGAGTTAACTAATGGATTAGTAATTGCAACAATGCTCTTCATATTCTCAAGAACACCAGCGATAAATTTGTATGCTTCCTCTGAGAGCTGATGTTTGCCATCTGCATCATAGAATAAATTTTCGCCATCTTTAAAGAATGACATGTTTACATGCATTCCAGAACCATTAATTCCAAATACTGGCTTCGGCATGAATGTTGCATGTAATCCAAATTGATTTGCAACAGTTTTCACAACCCATTTATAGGTAGTAGCTAAATCAGCTGCTCCAAGTGCATCTGCATATTTGAAATTGATTTCATGTTGTCCTTCTGCTACTTCATGATGCGAAGCTTCAATTGTGAACCCCATTGCTTTTAATGCCTTATAAATTTCTAAACGAACACGCTCACCATAATCCTTTGGTGATGGCTCAAAGTATCCACCATTATCACCTAATTCAAATGTTGGGTTTCCATTTTCATCTGCTTTAAATAAGAAAAATTCTAATTCAGGTCCTACAGAAATTGAATAGCCGTGATTTGCAGCACGTTCAACCGTCTTTTTTAGAACATTACGAGTATCTCCTTCAAATAAAGTTCCATCAGGATTTGAAACCGAGCATAAGAATCGAGCTTCTGAATATCCTTCTTCAACTGACCAAGGTAATACAGCGAATGTTGAAAGGTCTGGTACTAGATAAAGGTCTGATTTATTAATTGGAGAAAATCCTTTGATAGAAGAGCCATCAAACATAATTTTCCCTTCAACAACATCTTCTAATTGTTCAGCTGTGACTGTAACATGCTTCAAAATCCCTTCAATATCGACAAATTGTAAATGTAATAGTTCAACTGATTTTGTTTTAATTGTTTCTGTAATAGATTCAAGTGTAATAGTATTAATTGTTGTTTGAGATACTGTTGCTTCCGACATGTTTGATTACCTCACATTCAATGTTATATTTCCTAACAATGATTTAATTATAATGAATTAATAGTAAATTTACAATCTTTTTTTCTAAAAATATTGTATTTTTATGAAACTATTTGTTGTAAGCGCTACCCTTCGAGTGGGATAAATAACTAAATTGTATAGTAATTCAATTTCTGAGAATTAAGTGTTTTCGTTTTTTTATCTAATAAATATATGTTAGGGTTAATGTAATCCTATATAAGGAGGAGAAAATGTGACACATGAACAAAAACTACAATCTTTATTGAAAGATTATTACCTTTTTGATCAATTAACGTATGAAGAATTAAGTACTGTTGTTACTGATGCCCAGAGTGTGCATTTTAGAAAGGGAGAGTTTATCTTTCATGAAAATGAATCAATTGAAGATTTAGATTTATATTTCTTAATCGATGGCCTTGCTAAAAATATTCTACATCAGTCAAATGGGAAGCAAGTGTCATTAAGATATTATTATCCTGGAGATATAGTGGGTCTTATGGTGATGTTCACAAGTGGAGAATTGAACTTTTCTGTTCAAGCATTAGAAGACTGTACTGTATTCAAATTAAGTAAAGCACATTTTTTCAATATTATGCTAGAGAACTCTACTTTCTCTAAAGTGATTTGGGAAAGTATCGGAGAAAGAATGCAGACCTTATACAATGAAATAAAAAGTAATGCATCTAATGATGACGATAATAACATTCGCTTATTAAGTACAAGGGTTAAAACATTTATGACACCTCCCGTATTTATCTCCCCTACTGCAACGCTTATTCAAGCAGCTAACCTTATGAAAAAACATGACTTGAGTGGATTAATCGTTTGTCAAGACGATAAAACATTAGTGGGTACTCTGTCTTATTCAGATTTACTTGATTATATAATAGCTGGAGAGAAAACAGATCTAGTTGAAAACTGGTATAACAAAAATTATTTTAAAGTTACGGCCAATACCTTCACTTATGAAGCATTAGCGTATCTAAAATATGATCATATTCAAATTCTACCTGTATTAAATCAAAACAGAGTCATTGGGATGTTAACGCCTCGGTCATTCTTACATTTAAATGCGTCTAGTTTTCTTGAACTCTCTTATCAAGTCTTAAATGTTGAGCAAATCTCACAATTAAGAGAATTTGGGACTACAAAAAATTCAATGTTCCAATCATTTATATATGAAATACTAGAACATGAAAATTTCGCCTATGATGCAACGGAGGTAATATCAAAGCATAATGATATGATCCATCGTCAGTTGATTAAATTGACAGAACATGAAATGAAAATTGAAGGTCATGGCAAGCCACCAGTCAATTATTGCTTTATTATCATGGGAAGTCAGGCACGAGAAGAACAAGGGCTTCACACCGATCAAGATAATGGTTTAATTATTGATAATTACAAAAACAATGTCCATGTTGATCGGTATTTCCAGATCTTCACAACCAAATTGAATACTCATTTAAATGAAGTTGGATTTCCAGAGTGTACTGGTTTGATTATGGCTAAGGAACTTAAATAGAGAAAAACAATAGATCAATGGAAAGAAGATATTCAATCATGGAAGAAAGAATTAGATGCAGAAGAAATTCAGCGATTCACGATGTTTTACGATTTTAGACCCATTTATGGTGATTTTTCTCTAGCAGAAGAAGTACGAACATTTCTTATTGAAACTGTACAAGGGTCAAATTTGTTGCAGTTTCTACTGGTAAAGGATTCTTTGAGATGGAAAATTCCAGTCGGTCCACTTGGGATGATAAATCGAACGAAGAAAACAAAAATCCTTGACATTAAAAAAATAGGTTTAATTCAAATAATAAACACTGTTCGGATTTATGCAATTAAGTATGGAATTAAAGAGGTTAATACAATACAACGACTTCATCGATTAAAAGAGATAAAGGCAATGCACCCAAGAGATGTTGAAAATGCAAAAACAGCCCTACATTATTTGCATTATTATCGTTTAAAACATAACCTCCATCAACTCTCTGAAGGTCAACCTATTTCAAATGAAATTAGAATTTTAGATTTGTCTAAAGAGGATAAATGGAAATTAAAAGAAGCCATTCACATTGCAGCTCGGATGCAGCAGGCAACAAAGATTACTCTTAATCGAATTTAAACGAGTGAACCAATAAGACTAGGTTCACTCGTATTTATTTTTATAGTAAAGTTTTAATATGATTAATGCTTAGATTATCTTTTATCCCTTTTTTATTTTTTATATAATTTATCAATTCTTCATCAGTCATCGTATACGTATTCTTTATCCCTCTCAAAATAGTTGATAAATATTCATCTGAAGGACCCTGATATGGTACATCTCCTTGATCCCAAAAAGAAGTAAATGTAAATATTGGGTATAGGTCTTGTTCACCTAGATGGATGATATGACCATACCAAGAATTCCTAAAAGTAGATGCCTTTTTATCAATTACCTCAGTTAAATTTATATCTAAAGTGTTATCATCATTTTCTTGTCTGACGACATCCTTAAATTGGTCTGCAGTGATTAAATACATTCTACCAAATGTAAAATCATCTATTTTTGTTTCATGACCTATAAACGCAACACCACCATGATTCCATCTTGCTGCATTTTTTGCAAAATATAAGGAGTGTGGTATGATGATATCCTTTTCGATTAATGGATGTGTTTTATCCTTACATCCCCTCTCCTTCTTCGAAGAACCCTTAGGCATTCCTCCTTCGATATAGCATAAAAAGCGATTTCGATCTAAATTTGAACCATAACTGGCATACCAAACTAAATTGGATTGTTGCATTTTTGTCATCCTCCCTTTTTCAAAGAATATAATTCATTTGTATGTAATGCTTTAAATCTCCTAGATTGGAATATATTGATTGTTTCTAGAATTGTATACTTCAATTATAATAGCCTGTTAGATAGGGGGTGAATTTATGGCAGAAATAAAGCAATATGTATTTTTCGACTTTGAAATGCTCTGTTCTACCAATGGTATGACATTTTCAGATATGGAGAGTATTCGATTAGGTGCTGTTAAATATGATATCGATACAGAAAAAGTGGACTATTTCGATCACTATATTCGTCCAATTCATTTTAAAAAATTGTCTTATTTTTGTAAGCAATTAACAGGAATAAAAGATGAAGATTTAATTGGTGCTCCAAGCTTTCATGAAGTGTTTGACCTATTTATTGAATGGGTTGGTGGGATTAAGAAAACACGTTTCTTCTCTTGGTCTAAAAGTGATTTATCACGCTTGAAAATAGATGCTGTACTCCACGATATCTCTCCAAGTACAATAAAAAAAATCGAGAAAAGATATGTGGATTTCCAAGAGATATTCACAAAAAGAGTGACAAAAAATCAATTTTCTGTAGAAAATGCATTAGCACTATATGGATTACATTTCATTGGTGAAAAGCACAACCCAATGTATGATGCTTTTAATACGTTAAGAATCTATCTGGCTTTTCTAAATGAACCTGTGAAAACAGACTTAGTGATGTTACGTCAATTTATTTTTGTTGATCCAGATGAAGTACCAGAACTAAAGGACATTAACCAGAGATTAAGCAATTATTTATCAAGTGAAATCCAGCAGTTTGTTCAAAATTTAACTGATATATATTCATTAAAAGACTTTCATAAAGTACTGAAATCAATTCGAAAGCTAGTTGAAAAATATGAAAATATTATTTGTAATCGATCCGGTTTGTTCTCTAAGCGTAATATTTTGATTGTAAGGAAATTCGTTGATTTTTATCATGAAATGTTATTCGCTTATCAAGAGCACTCAAATCATTCTTCTAGAATTATTATACTAAATGAATACATTGTCCAACCAATAGAATTTTTAACATTGAAGCGAGGATGACTACATCTTCCTTCGTACATAATTTTCACAGTAGTTTGTCTGCTATAAGTTGAAGGGAAAGTAATCGTTCCTCATATGACCTTGCAGGTGTATTGATCATGATTTCTTCTGTTTGATACTTTTCTTTTAATTCCTCTAGCTCTTCTTGTACAACATGGGGATCTCCTACTATTGTTTTTTGTTGAGTCATATTCTCTTTCATATCCTCTGACAATGTGCTGATCATCTCTTTCGCTTTATCGGTTGTTTTGGCACAAATTACATTGACAGTAATATTTGTTTGTGAAATCTTCATATTACCATATCTAACTTTCCATTCTTCTCTATATCGCGATAGAATTTCTACTCCACTTTGGTCACTCATGAATTGCCCAAATGCATAAGCCATTCCCATTTCAGCTGCAAGAATTGCACTTTTTTGACTAGTTCCCAGAATCCATACTTCTGGCTTCTGTTGTGGAATAGGTATTGGCAACACCGAAGAATATTGGTGTTCTTGTGGGAATGTTTGATGAATGAAATGCTTCAGTTCTTTCACTTTTTCAGGAAATTTATAGACTTCTAGTAAAAATTGTTCAGATAAAGCCATCGTAGCTTCAGCTGACCCACCAGGCGCTCTACCTAATCCTAAATCTACACGGTTAGGAAAAAGTGCTGCCAACGTGTTGAAGGTTTCAGCGATTTTGTAAGGTTTATAATGAGGAAGAAGTGTTGCTCCGGACCCAATTCGAATTCTTTTTGTCTTAGCTCCAATAGCAGCTAATAAAACCTCAGGTGAGGAGCTGGCTAAATTGATAAAATTATGGTGCTCTGTTAACCAATAACGATGATAACCTAGTGCATCTCCCATTTGCGCAAGCTTAATTGCTTCTTTTAAAGCCTGCTCTGCAGTTTCATTTTCTAGAACTGGGGCTTGATCTAAAATACTTAGCTTCAACTTTAAACCCTCCTTTTAAACAAGGAGCTTACACCTTCGGGACGTAAGCTCCTTACATCATTTCAACCTTAAATTAAACCCATTCTACAATATCACTTAGTTCTTTCCTTGTTTTTGGACGTGGTTCTTCTTCTCTGTATCCAAAAGCAACCATCACTGCAACACCTAGATGCCCATCCTCTAATAAATTTCGTTCTTCTAGAATTGAAGTAACTGCCTCATAATCAAACCCTTCCATCGGACAAGAGTCTATGCCAATTTGAGCAGCTGCAGTCATCATGTTACCAAGTGCAATATAACATTGCTTACAAGACCAATCAAAAATCGTTCGTTCAGTTTCTAAGATTTTTGTATCAGTTTCCTGAAAAACTTTGTAGCGTTCTTTGATTTGATCAAGTAATTCAGCAGGAAATTTCTTAACATTAAGCATATGATTCTTTATATAGTCAGAGTCATATTTCACATCTTTAATAGTTCTTGCCAGAATAATGACAAAGTGGCTTGCTGTAGGTAGTTGACCTTGCGCTCCCCAAGAAACAGTACGCAGCTTTTCCTTTAATGCTTGATCTTCAATCACTAAGAATTTCCAAGGCTCAAGTCCGATTGAACTTGGAGATAGCCTACCAATTTCTAAAATAAATGAAAAATCATCTTGAGATATTTTTTTATCTGGGTTGAATTTTTTAGTGGCATGTCTGAATTTAAATGCTTCTATGATTTGTTCCTTCGTTTTTGTTTTGGATTCCACGTTCTCATCTCTCCAATCACTTCAAATACTTAGATATTAACAAGTAAGTAACATCTAATTTATAGTAGTAACATTAATTGTCTATTTCATTCAAGAAATAAGCTTCAACCTATTCCCGAATTTGTCCATTTCCATAAATGAAAAACTTTGAAGACGTCAAAGCATTTAAACCCATCGGCCCTCTTGCATGTAATTTCTGTGTACTTATACCGATTTCTGCGCCATATCCAAATTCAAAGCCATCAGTGAAGCGTGTTGAGGCATTGTGATAAACAGCAGCTGCATCAACATGAGTTAAAAAACTTGTTGCGTGCCTCGTATTTTCAGTAATAATAGATTCTGAATGTTTCGTTCCATACGTATTAATATGGAAAACGGCATCTTCCACTGTTTTTACGACTTTTACACTTATCACTAAATCTAAGTATTCTGTATACCAATCTTCTTCTGTTGCTAGTTTAGCCTTCGGGTAAATGGCTGTCACATTTTCATCACCGATGATGGTTACACCATGTTCTTCAAGCTGGTGAAGAATGGTTTTTCCATGTGCATTAAACCAATCTTCATGGATTAGTAATGTTTCTATCGAATTACATACAGAAGGTCGCTGTGTTTTTCCATTCAATACAATTTGAGAAGTCATTTCAAGGTCGGCTGTATCATCAATAAAAATATGGCAATTTCCAGCACCTGTTTCAATTACAGGTACAGTTGCTTCTTTTACAACTGTTTCAATTAAGTTTTTACCGCCTCTAGGTATTAATACATCTAAATACTGATTTAAATGAAAGAATTCTTTTGCTGTTTGTCTGCTTGTATTTTCAATCAGTTGGATAGCTTCAACAGGGATATTTGTTTGTTCTAAAGCTTTATGCATTGTTGCTACTAACACTTTATTTGAATGAATAGCAGAAGAGCTACCTCTTAGAATCACTGCATTTCCGGTTTTTAATGATAATGTGGCTGCGTCGACAGTTACATTAGGTCTTGCTTCATAAATCATACCAATAACACCTATTGGGACACGCTTTTTGAAAATTTCCATTCCATTATCCTTAGTGATTGTTTCAAGTGTATCTCCTATAGGGTCTTTTAGATCAATTAATTGATCTATGGCTAATGCCATATCATTAATTCGTTTTTCATTTAACATAATCCGATCTAGAATGCTTTCTGATAGTCCTTTTTGTTTAGCTTCATCTAAATCTAATTGATTGCTGATAATAATTTGATCTTTGTCTTTCAACAATTGTTCAGCAATTTTCTTCAGTGCAATATTTTTCTGTTCAGTAGTTAATCCGACCAATGAATAACTTGTTTGTTTGGCTTTTAACCCTTTTACTCTTACTTCACTCATTTGGAGCCCCCCATTGTGTAGACGTCACCCATTTATCACGGTGTATTACCTCTTTTGAATGATCAGATTTTAAGATCGAATCACGTTCTTTAATCATTACTTTAAGTTCTTTTGCTGAGTAATACACTTCACCCTTACCTAGAATTTGATCATCAAATAATACTTCTACTACTTCTCCTTTATGAAAATCTCCTTCTATCTTGAGAACTCCTGCAGGTAGCAAACTTTTACCTGCATGCAGTAAAGCATCGTTAGCGCCTTTATCTATAAAAACTCGTCCAGAGACATCTGAATGAAATGCAATCCATTGCTTATTCGTATTGATGGAACCACCTTTTTCCGATTCAATATATGTGCCGTCACCGTTACCAGAAATGATTTCTAACAGCTTGTATTCTCCTTTTCCTTGACCAATGAAAATTTTCACCCCAAGTGAAAGAGCGGTTTTTGCAGCAACCATTTTTGAATACATTCCACCAGTTCCAACCTTCGAACCAGATCCATCTGCAACCTGAAGTTGATCAGCATTGATAGATGTTAAATGGTCAATTTTCTTTGCATCAGGATGTACTTTAGGGTTCGCATTATAAAGACCATTAATATCAGTTAATATAATTAAATGATCTGCATGAATAAGTCCACTTACAAGTGCTGAGAGCATATCATTATCACCAAACGTTAATTCCTCTACTGAAACCGTGTCATTTTCGTTGATGATTGGCAAAATTCGCCGTTCCAAAAGTTCAGTAAGTGTTGAGAACGCATTTTTGTATCTTTCTCTTTTTGTGAAGTCTCCTCTTGTTAGTAAAACTTGAGCAGGTGTAATCTTAAATTGACTAAATCCATCTATATACGACTGAATTAGTAAGCTTTGACCGACTGCAGCAGCAGCTTGCTTTCCTTTTAAGGTGATTGGTCTTGATGGATAACCAAGTTTTTTGAATCCAGCTGCAACAGCTCCTGAAGAGACAAGGATGACTTCATGACCGTTATCACAAAGGTTAGCAACTGCTTGAATGTGATCTTGAATCTTAGAATGATCAATTTCGCCTTGAGTGTTCGTTAAAGAACTACTTCCAATTTTGACTACAATCCGCTTTTTTTCCATCCCAATACTCCTATCTCTACAAAATAAAAGGCTGTTTCGTATACATTGTTGCTTTTAATACCCGCAGCCTGAATACACTCCGCGTCCTGTGGGGACCCACGCATCCCACGGGAGTCTTGAGTTTATTCAGTCTGCTAGAAATTTATTCTCAATTAATTTATCTCAAAAACAACAAACTTTGAGAAAAAGCCAAATAAAAAAGCCAATCATCCTCATAATTAAGGACGAAAGGCTTTTGCTTTCCGTGGTACCACCTTAGTTGGACATGGCATTTTATTGCGAATATGTCCCACTTTTCCCCTTGTAACGTTGGGTAACGCCTATCTTTTTTATAGGACTCAAAGGGCAGGTTCGGCGTTTTTATTGTGATGAAGCTTCTCAGCTAATGGCTTCACTCTCTTACACATAAATGGACGCTTACTATTCCTTCTCATTGATTTAAGATTATTGTTAAATAGTATGACGAGAAAATCCCATATTGTCAAGATATTCAGATTATAACTCTTCTTTATAATGCAAATACTTTTGGACAAACTATTGTATAGTAAAAAGATAATCACTGGAGGTTAATATGTCAACAAGAACCAATGAACATCAACGAACTATGTGTCATAGTGAATACGATCCATTGCATCAAGTCATCCTTTGCCAACCACAATATATGACAATTAGAGATGTTATTAATGATACTCAAAAACACTTTAAAGATGTTGGAATTCATATAGAAAAAGCGATGGAACAGCACGACATGTTTGTTCGAACACTAAGAGACCAAGGTGTAGATGTTGTCCTACTTCCTTCTCTTTCTAAATATCCTGAACAAGTTTTCACACGTGATATTGGTTTCACCCTAGGGCAAACGATTTTTGTTGCCGAAATGGCAAGTGACATACGAAAAGGTGAAGAAGATATATTAAAAAAATGGTTAGAGGATGAAGAAATCTCCTACTATAATTTGATTGGTGACCGTGTTGAAGGTGGAGACGTAATTATTGATGGGCAATCGATCTATATTGGTGTAAGTGATCGTACAAACCGAAATGCAATTGAACATATTCAACGAATACTGCCAGAATATGAAGTAATACCAGTTCCATTTATTGAAAAATTTTTACATTTAGATTGTGTATTTAATATCATTTCAGACCATGAAGCACTATATTATCCTGATGCTTTCACAATAAAGGAAATTGATATATTAAAAAAACGTTATGACTTAATTGAAGTAACGAAGGATGAACAGTTTACGCTTGGAACAAATGTGTTATCGATTGGACATAAGAAGCTCTTTAGTTTACCGGTAAACAAACATGTTAATAAAGAGTTAGAAAAGCGAGGATATGATGTTATAGAGGTAGATATCACAGAGATCATTAAATCTGGTGGATCTTTTCGTTGCTGTACCCTTCCAGTTTTGCGATCGAAATAATAAGGAAATTCCAAATCATTACTGAAAAAGGACTAAAACATAAGGTACATCCTTGTTTTAGTCCTTTTAAATTCTAATGCGATTAATCCACAGTTACCGTCCATTCAAAATAATCAGGTTCAGCCCCCTTTTGAATACCTGTTAATGTGTCGTATAACTTCTTTGCAATAGGTCCTGTTTCTCCGTTATTAATGACGATGTTTTCACCATGCCATGATAATTCACCAACTGGAGAAATGACCGCTGCTGTACCAGTGCCAAATACTTCTTCAACTAAGCCATTTGAGTACCATTCAAATAGTTCCTCAATCGCTATTTTCTTCTCGACTACTGGTACTTCCCAATATTTAAGTAATTGAATAACTGAATTTCTAGTTACTCCTTCAAGAATACTTTCATTAAGTGCTGGAGTAATTACTTCTCCATTCACTTTAAAGAAGATATTCATACTCCCTACTTCCTCAATATATTTCTTCTCAACACCATCTAACCAAAGAACCTGAGAAAAGCCTTTTGTAGAAGCAACTTCTTGCGCCTTTAGACTTGCCGCATAATTCCCACCAGTTTTTGCTTTCCCAGTCCCTCCTGAAACTGCTCGAACATATTGATTCTCTACATGTATTTTTACTGGGTTAATTCCTTCTTTGTAATATGAACCAACAGGAGAGAGAATAATGATAAATTGATAGTGTTGTGATGGTGCGACACCAAGATATGCTTCAGTCGGAATAATAAAAGGTCTAATATATAATGAAGTACCTGGAGCTGTTGGAATCCATTCCTTGTCAATTTCAACCAATTTTTTCAATCCAGCCAATACCAGTTCCTCATCGATATGAGGAATACATAGACGCTGGTTTGATTGATTCAACCGTTCTACGTTTTTAGTTGGTCTAAATAAAAGGGCCTTTCCCTCTTCAGATAGATATGCCTTTAAGCCTTCAAACACAGTTTGTCCATAATGAAATACCATTGCTGCTGGATCTAAAGAAATAGGCTGGTAAGGAATGATTTTTGGATCATGCCATCCTTTTCCCTCTGAATAATTCAAGGTAAACATATGATCGGAAAAAACTTTGCCAAATGATAATTGTTCAGGATTTGGTTTTTCTTTTTTGTTAGTGGTTAAATTAATCTCAATCGTTTGTTCATTCATTTTTAGAACTCCTTACCTTAAGTTGTAAATGTTTTGTTATGTAACTACTATAATACTTCTTTCATCACAATCAAAGAATTATTTTTAAAAATTTAAAATAATTCAGTTATTTAATGATGTAAAACTAAGTAATATCAGCAAGTTTAGAGGTTGTCAAAAAAAACACCTTAATAGGTGTTTTACAAACTATGAACAATATTCCCATCTACCAAAGTGTAATGCACCGTTCCTCTTAATGTTTTTCCGATATAAGGACTATGTTTGTGTTTATAAAATAGGTCTTCCCTCTTTAACATGAATGAAGAGTGAGGGTCTATGATTGTTAAATCAGCATCACTTCCTACTGCTATTGTTCCTTTCTGAGGAAATAATTGAAATCTTTTTGCTGGATTTGTAGAAGTAAGTTGGACAATTCTTTCTAAAGATACATCTCTTTTGTGATAGCCCTCCGTTAGTAAAACATGTAGTGTTGTTTGTGCCCCAGAAATACCACCCCATGCTTGAAGTAGCTCTCCTTGTTTTAACTCTGGAGTGGAGGGAGAATGGTCTGAGCCAATAATATCAATCTCATCCTCAATAATTGATTTCCACAAAGAATCTACTTCAGCTCGTTCACGTAATGGTGGACAACATTTTGCAATAGCTCCTTTTTCATCAATATCATCCGTTGTTAATGAAAGGTAATGCGGACAGGTTTCCATTGTTATATCCAGCCCTTCGTTCTTTGCCTGGCTAATAACTTCAGCTATTTTTCTACTACTTACATGAACAATATGGAGCCTACATCCAGTTATTTTGGCATAAGTGATTAGTTTTTGGACTGCTTCAATTTCAGAAATGATTGGCCTTGATTCAGAGAACTCTTTACCCGATACTTTCTGATTAGGAGAGAATGAATCAGCTAAAAAATTCGTAATAGCTTCACTTTCTGCATGAATGGCTAATATCGCTTCTATTTGCGCAATTTCCTTCATTCCCCGAAGTAAACTAACATCATTGCATGCCTGAAACTCGTCGATTCCACTACCTGACATAAATGCTTTGAATCCAATTACACCTATTTCCTGTAGCTCTTTTAATTGATCAACATTCTTTGGAACAAGACCTCCCCATAACCTAAAATGAACAACAGATTTTTGTTCTGCCATTTGTTTTTTTAGCAAATAAGCCTCTTTAGTAGTTGTAGGTGGGTTGCTATTTAATGGCATATCAAAAAAAGTAGTGACTCCACCTGCTGCTAGACTTTTACTACCTGTTTCAAACCCTTCCCATTCTTCTCTCCCTGGTTCATTAAAATGAACATGTGAATCGATTAAACCAGGTAGTATGGTTAGGTTTGTAGCATCCAATGTTTTCGTTGCTAGATTAGCAGAAAGAGTGTCAGATGAAAGCTGTACAATGATTCCATCTTTAATGCCAATATTTAATCTTGCAGAATAGGATTCTGTTACGACTAAGCCATGATTAATAATTAGATCAAAACGATTCATACATTTGCCACCTTTAATTCGTAATTACATCTATTGGTTATGAATTCTCGATGTATCTATGAACAGCACGAATGATTCCGTTATATCCTGTACATCGACATATATTACCTGATAATGCATTTGAAACTTCCTCTAAGTTCGGCTTAGGCTGATTTGTCAACAACGATTTTAATGCCATGACCATACCAGGAGTACAATATCCACATTGTAGTGCTCCTTCCTCAAGAAACGCCTGTTGAATCGGATGTAATTCATTTTTCGAGAGGTTTTCAATTGTTTCAATTTCTGACTCCTGTAATTGGTAAGCCATTATCAAACAAGAATTGACTAATTGTCCATTCATTAATACCGAGCAAGAGCCACAACGACCAATTTCACATGAAATTTTCGTACCGGTTAATTGTAGTTCTTTTCTAAGAATATCTACTAAACGATAGGTTGCTGGAACCTTCAACACATATTGTTGTCCATTAACATCAAATGACAGATTAATTAATTTACTCTTTTCCCCTGTTTGTGTAAAAGAACCCTCAATATTCATGATTATCCGCTCCTTCACTATTAGGAAAAAGTTGAAATGCCTTTTCAGGTGTAATTTGAGAAAGAATTTCTTCAGGAGATACAGGGAGATTTGTAATCCAATAACCAGTTGCATCATGAATAGCTGCTACAATCGCAGGGGCAACTGCCACAGTTCCAATCTCACCTACTCCTCTAGGACCAAATTCATCACCTTCCATTAGTTCTTCAATCGCATGTACCTTTGTATTAATTGGTATATCCTTAATTGTCGGCATTAGATAGGAGTCAAGGTTTCTTGTTACATATTTCCCTTCATTCATTACTGCATCTTCCATCAAAGTAAAACCTAATGCCATCACTCCACCACCTTCAATTTGACCTAAGTAGCCCATTGGGTTCACAACTGGTCCAGCAGCGATTGTATGTTCTAGCTCTTTCACTTTCACTTTTCCAGTGATCATATCAACTTCAACTTCTACTGCTACAGCACCGAAGCTATAGAGAAAGTGACCTCCAATGACAGGGTCAGGTGTTGTAGGAAAATCATAACGACTTGTAATCGTTGGTAATTCGTCTAATAGATTGGGAAGCTGGTTATATAAAATAATAGGTTCAGTAGAATCTAGTTTTCTTTTATCCCATATCCCTTTTGGTCCAATTGTAAGGTGCATTGAGTTGATTCCAATTTTCTTTTCAACCAGCTGCAATAATTGTTGCTGCCATGGACCTTTCATTCTCTTAATCCCTTGCCAAGCCATATTTGTTGCGCGTGATGCTGTAGACGAACCTGATGGTGGAACTAAGTCTGTATCACCAATGATTATTGATATATCATCCTTATTACAGCCTAATTGTTCTGTTAACATAATTTCTATTGAAGCTAGTAATCCTTGACCTACTTCTTCAAAACCAAAAGCAATTTCTATCTTTCCTTCTTTTGTTAATGATAGTCGACCGCCGGAAGGATCTAGTCTACCATAACCAAGACCGCCGCCATGCATCGTGATAGCCATGCCAGTTCCTTTTAGCTTCCAGCGTTCGGATGAGACTTTTCTTTCGCTTAAGATTGAGGAGGATTTGATATGATTTAAAACATCAATGGCACCATTATGAGGAACAATTCGTTGCCCTAATGGTCCTGCATCATTTGCTCTTCTGATATTAATCCTTCTAATTTCCACTTGACTTATGTTCAGTAGATCAGCAATTCGATCAAATTGAGATTCCAGGGCAAAGGTAATTTGATTTCCTCCAAATCCTCTAAACTCTCCGGATACTCCATTATTTGTAAAAACCGATAAACCTTCAACATTCACATATGGGATGATATAAGGTCCGGTTGCATGCTCTACTGCAAAATCAAGTACAGCTGGACCTAAAGAAGCGTAAGCGCCAGTATCAGCTATGATTCTAACTTGATGAGCAATAACTTTACCATTTGTCTGGACACCTGTTTTCATCGTTATTTTCATTGGATGACGTTTTAATCCAGCAATAACTGAGTCTTTCCGCTTTTGATGAATTTTCACAGGGCTTTTTGTCAGAATTGCCAGAAGAGCAGCATATGGTTGGACATTTAATTCATCCTTTCCCCCAAATGATCCGCCGATAGGACTTGAAATAACTCTAATTCTTTCCTCTTCTATATTCAAAATTCGCGAAAGCTGAAAACGATCTTTAAATCCATGCTGTGTAGCAGCATAGACGGTGATGTCACCGTTTACCCCAGGTACAACAACCCCACCTTCTGTCTCCATGTAGCCATGCATTTGTCGGGGGGTATAGTATGTTTCTTCCACAACTTTATAGCAGGACTCAAATATTTTCTCTATTTCAACGTTATCTGTTGTTTTATAATCAGCTCTGTGTAATATATTTCCACTTGGATGTAGATTAGTAGCTTCTTTTGATAGTGATTTTTCAGGGGTGTCAAGCACTTCTAGTGGTTTGTAGCGCACTTCAATTAGTTGAAGGGCAAGGGCAGCTAATTCATCAGTTTCAGCAGCAACGGCAGCTAATGCGTCACCTTCATATCGAACATATTCATCACAGAAAACTGGTTGATCCGGAAAAATCAATCCGAAACCATTCAATCCAGGTATATCTTTGGAAGTAATAACTGCTTTTACACCAGGCAATTCTTCAGCCTTTTTTGTATTAATTGATAGGATTAATGCATGTGGATACTCACTTCTTAAAATTCTGCCATAGAGCATGTCGGGGAAGGAGAGATCGGTTAAATATTTTAAATGACCTGTCACTTTATCTTTTCCATCAGGACGTTTGTGCCATCTTTTTTTTGCCTGGTCTCGGTTCAATTCCATCGTACTTCCCCCCTTTAATTCGAAGTAAATTGCTCAGTAAGAAATCCCATAATTATATTAGCCGCAACTTGTTTCCGATAACTCTCTGTTGCAAATGCATCAGTATATGTTTGAATTTCATCACATATAAGCTGATACAAAGAAACTACATCTCTTTGTTCGTGTAATCTATATTTTATAAAAGATTCACTATTTTTTAATTGATGTGGGATATGGTCTCCTCCACCTATACAAATAGAAATGTCTTTCACTTTTGCTTCAACCGATTTGCAATAGATCGCGACACTAACTAGGGCTGCCGTAAATGCTTCTCTTCTTCCAACTTTCCTGAAGTAATAGGTATCAAGATTCGTATTGTTTTTGATAGGAATAACAATATGAGTTAGAAGATACCTGTAAGCTAGTTCAGGGGATTTGAGCCATTGTTCTAATGGTATGTTTATAATAGTTGAGCCGTTATAATAGTTAACTTCCGCATTTAATATTAGTAATGCTGGGATTGAATCCCCTACTCCACTACAAATATTCCCACCAATCGTTGCCCTGTTTCGAACAGAAGGAGCAGCAATTGCTGTTATTGCATTTATCAATACGTTTGCATATTCATTGAGAATGATGTTCCTTTCACATGCTGCAAGTGTAGTTAAAGCACCGATTTCAATCATTTTTTGATGATTATTTTCTTTTAGTTGAATGCCACGTAATTCTTTAATTGATTCAAGACTAATTAGATTAGTTGGAATTACTGCTCCAGTTTCCCATTGAACCTGCAATAATGTCCCACCAGAAATAAGTGTGGCATTTGCTTTTAATTGTTTCAATTCCCAACATTCTTCTAATGAAGAGGGAATGTCAACTTCAGGTATCTTTGCTAAGTTGCGATAATATTGCATACAATCATCCCTCTTTACAATTTAAATAAGTTAAATAGGTAATGGCGATTTCATAATCTTCTTTTGTGTCAATGTCATGAAACATGCGTTCGTCCTTAAATTGAATCACTTTCCCTTTTAATTTCCCTTTGTTAATTAGCTGACGTGCCCCTTTGTCTCCTGTCATTGTTTGAAGGATAGGTAAAGTATGATTTAGGAAGATAATGGGTGGTTTTATAACACCTTCTATTGAAGCTGCAATATAATCAAAATGTAAATGAGGTGAATTTATTAGTGCTGTATATTCGTCTAGTAAACTTTGAATCAATAATGGTGAAACAAAAGGTTGATCAGCTAAAAAAATCATATAAGCATGTGGCTTTAACTTACTTGCTTCTGCAAGACCTGCCTTTAAAGAATATGATTGCCCATATTCAGCGTTAGGAGAGGATACATATGTCCATTTTGCTACTAGATAATCTTGATAAAAAATTGGATTTAACCATGAGAGATTATCTTCCCTTTTTTTTACTATAATCGTTGTATTTATTGAGGATGTTAGAATAGTATATAGAGCAAAACTCCCTAATGAATCAAAATTAAATGGTAACGTTAATTTGTTTGACCCCATTCTAGAGCTTTTTCCGGCTGCTAAGTATATGCCAACAATATTAGTGTTCATATATTCATCAGCTCAGTTTTTGTACTCCTATTCTTCACTTGTATTAATTCTGCAAGAATACTAATAGCTATTTCATGAGGATCTTTTGCCTGAATGGACAAGCCAATAGGATAGTGAACCCACTTAGGCGGCTGAACCCCCTCTAATAATCGCTGTGATCTTGCAAGTGATCCTAGCAGACCCAAATAGCGTACTTTCATTGGTAACAACTGATGAATTAATTCTTTGTCCTTCTGAAAATGATGTGTCATTATAACAACAAAGTCATGATTATTTGGCTTTGTTTGACAAATTAATTCCTTCGTATTTCCGATGACTAATTGGTGCGCTTTTGGAAAGTAATCTTCATTGCAAAATCCAGGTCGCCAATCACATACAACCACCTTAAAGCCCGCTCCTGATGTAAGTTCAACTAGAGGAATTGCATCAGGTCCAGCACCAAAAACCAGAAGCTTAGGTGGTGGAGAAAAAAGCTGTGAGAAATAATAACACTGAGAAGCTTTGAAGTAAACAAAAGGGAATTCTTTTGTTAAAGAACTACTTTCTGAATTAGTTATTTCATTTAATGTCCCAAATGATGTCCCATCTTCACAAACAAATCTATAACCTACTAATTGATAATTTGCAGTTAGCTTTTTGATTAATGTTACTTCAAAGCCTTCGTTTAGCTTTGCCGATAGCGTGATAAAATGCCGCTTCAACTGATCAGTCAATCGTTCAACTAAGACTTGAATCGTTCCATTACAGCCTACTCCCTGCCCCCAAGATAGATCGTCTTCAGAACTCATATCATATAAAGTTGAAAAAGAAGTAAAGGATGGATCCTGTAACTTAATTCGTTCATATAAATCAGCTTCAAGGCATCCACCACTTAACAATCCGGTACTTGATCCATCTTTGTTAAACACCATAGAGGTGCCTTCTTTTTGATAAGAAGATCCTTCGACATTGATAATGGTCGCAAGATATTTTGAATCTCGGGAAGCTAAATGCTCTAATACTGAGTATGTGTATTTCATCTGTGTATAGATCCCCCCTTTTAGCAGTACAAGATTATGAATAGATTAATGAATTAGCAGTCTTCAATAAACGTTTAATTGATTTGTTCGATTCAGTAAGGATGAATTCCTTATTGATTGTCTTCATGATGCGATTCTCCATCACAATTTTCCCGTTAATAATTGTTGTTTCAACATCTGCTCTTGTAGCTGAATATACGACTCGAGAAATGGGATCAACATCGACGTTTGGATAGACGTGAAAATCATTCAAATTCATGATAACAATATCTGCTTTCTTTCCTGCCTCTAAACTTCCAATCTCGTGCTCTTGGCCCATTGCTTTTGCTCCGCCAATAGTTGCCATCCTCAATACTTGCTTTGCATTCATGACTGTTGGACCATGTAGAGGCTTTTGAATGATTGCTGCAAGTCTCATTTCATGAAACATATCTAAATTATTATTACATGGTGCTCCATCTGCACCAATACTTAATGAGATGTCTCTATTTAATAAATCTGGTATTTCAGCTACACCTGATGCTAGCTTTAAGTTTGATCCTGGGCAATGACTTACCTTAACCCCACGTTTTTTAAGAATTTCTTTTTCTTCTTCATTAAGCCATACACAATGCGCTAAGATTAACCGTGGATTGGCTAAACCAATATGATCTAGATACACAATGTTTCTCATCCCACGTTCTTTTTCGACAATTTCAATTTCTCCAAGATTTTCAGATGCATGAGTATGAACCTTCACATCATATTGTTTGGAGAGATCGCGAACCTGTATAAGTAAATCTTCACTGCATGATATGACAAATCTAGGGCAAAAACTGTATTTGATCCTGCCATCGTCGTAATTATTCCATTTCTCTAGCAACCTAACACTTTCTTCTATTGAACTTGATGTACTTTCCATAAGCCTTTTAGGTACATCCTCTCCAATATCCATCATGACTTTGCCAGAGATTGCTCTAATTCCGCTCTCGGCAATCGCTTTAAACGCCGAGTCTGTGTGATGAACGGTTTCCATATCAATAATTGATGTCGTACCACTTTGTATTAACTCACCAATTCCAAGCATCGCAGAATAGTAGAGAGATTCCTCATCGTGTGATGCCTCGAGTGGCCAAATTTTCTTTGCCAACCAATCCATTAATTCTAAATCATCAGCTTGGCCTCTAAATACCGTTTGGCACAGGTGAATATGTGTATGAACAAAGCCTGGAATCACTGTTTTACCTTTTGCATCTATGACCTTATCAACATTAACTTCTTCTATTTTAGGGGCTATTTCTGCAATTTTGTCATCTATAATTAATAAATCACCATAAACAATCTCATCTTGAATATTCATTGTGATGATCTCCGCATCTTTTATCAAAATCCTCATAAATAACATCCCCTATCGATTATCCATATCTCGTGTCACAAAATATAACACGCATTGTTATTATTTTATAGATTAAATCTTTCAGAATTATTTGTCATTGTAAATAATGATAAATTTAATAAATGAATTTAGTTATTTTAAACAAAATTTATTGATGCATTTGTATTTAATGTTATTTTCATTGTTATAATTTCTCTCAAAACAAAAAAACGCTAGCAAGCTTAAAGATTTGCTAACGATTTTAACAAATTATTTTACAGTGAGCTCAATATGTTTAAACTTTGTAACATCAAAAAGACCTAGGTCGGTCATTTTTAACTTTGGGATAACTGGTAGTGCAAGAAATGAAAGAGTTAAAAATGGATGAAATTCAGCTGAAGCACCAATTTCATTAAGTGCATGATTAATGACATTTAATTGTTCATTCACTATTTCAAAGCGATGCTCTGAAAGTAGCCCACTAATAGTTAGAGGAAGTGATGCCAGGACTTGTTGATTTTCAACAACAAGTAAACCTCCACCCATTTTTATCATTTCCTCCGAGGCAAATATTAGGTCTTCATCATTAGTACCAGCTGCGATTAGATTGTGAGAATCATGAGCAATCGTTGTCGCAATTGCTCCTTTTTTTATTCTCAGGCCCTTTACAATACCTAAACCGATATTATTTTTCGTACTATGGCGTTCAATTACAACAAGCTTTAATTGGTCTTTTTCGATCGAAGGGACAAATTGTCCCTGATTACTTGTGACTTCTTCAATCAAATGATTAGTCACCAGACTATTTGGAATGATTTCTATGATATTGGCTTTTTGTTTAGTAGTTATATTAATTGAAAGATCACTTTTATTTATATCATGTATATGAACACTATTAATTAGAGAAGAAGGAATGTCAGCAAGTGTGGTTTTATGATTTACTAAATATCGCCCCTCTTTTGCTACAAGCTTCCCCCTAGAATATACTTGATCTATTTCCATACGCTGAAGGTCCTTAATGATTAAAAAATCCGCATCATATCCAGGGGCAATGGCCCCTTTTTCTGTTAGTCCATAACATTCAGCTGCATTTAGGGAGGCCATCTGAATAGCGATAATAGGGTCAACACCATATTGAATCGCCAATCTAACATGATGGTCTATACTTCCTTCGTGAATAAGATCATCGATGTGTTTATCATCGGTTCCAAAAAGACATCTTCTCGAGTTTCGATTCGTTACTACTCCAATTAAATTGGGTAAATCTTTAGCAACAGAACCCTGTCTGATAATGAGATACATGCCTCTTCGAATTCGATCAACTGCTTCTTGAGCAGTGACAGATTCGTGATCTGTTTTTATGCCTACTGCTGTGTATATATTGATTGCATCAGATCCAAGCCCTGCCGCATGCCCATCAATTTTCTTTCCTTTAGAATGCGCATCATGTATCTTATAAAGCATATCTTCAGATGCACTTGCTACGGAAGGATAGTCCATGACCTCACCAAGACCAAGCACCCTTGGATGATCATAAAGTGGGGATAGATCAGAAGCATTTAAAATAGCTCCTGCATTTTCGTAAGGTGTTGCTGGTACACAGGAAGGTAGCATCATGAATACATTAAGTGGTAATTGGTCTGAGGAGTCTAACATATATTGAATACCTTTAATTCCTGATACATTTGCAATTTCGTGGGGATCTGCAATTATCGTTGTAACACCATGAGGTAAAACTACCTTCGCGAATTCTTGAGGGGAAACCATTGATGATTCAATATGAACATGGCTATCAATAAAAGATGGACAGATGTAATGGTTCTTTGCATCAATGATTTCTTTTCCATCATAATCACCAATCCCTACAATCACACCATTCGTAATTGCAACATCAGCTTGAATGATGTCAGAAGTAAAGACATCAATAATTCTCCCATTTTTTATTACTACATCTGCTTTTTCTCGTTTCGATGAAGCATCAATTCTCACTTTCATTTCTTCAATTGAACTTCTCAATATAATTCCTCCCTTTTACTAGCGTTTTTGATTTTTAACAAAAGGCTGCTTTCGTATATATTGTTGCTTTTGATACCGCAGCCTGAATACACTCCGCGTCCTGTGGGATCAACTAGTCCCACGGGAGTCCCCCGTGTATTCAGTCTGCTAGAATTCTATTCTCAATTAATTCACCTCAAAAAACAACAAACTTTGAGAAAACAGCCAAACAAAAAATATTGTTTTTAACAATATACTAAATTGACGGAATTATCAACAAAAAAAAGCAGCAAACAAATGTAAGCTACCTTTTTTTTAATTCGTAATATTTCATAATGAATTCAGCAGGGTCCGTATCAACCTGATAAGGAAAAAGTCCTTGAATTGTATGTAAATAAAGCACGCCAAAATTTGATGAGCCTGATTTATAGGAAACATCTAATACATTGCTTAAAAGAAATGTATTATCACTAGACTCAATAGATTCATGATATAAGTATAGTTCTTTTCGAGTTTGCACTGTTATTTGTTGATTATTTTCAATAACTCTGTCCATAACAATATAACTTTGCTTTGATATTTCCCCCATTTGTTCCCCCTTAAAATAACGTAAAGCTGACTTAATAAGTCAGCTTACTTTTTAGCCGTCTATCTGATCAAAATCAAAATCGCTCAAAGAGTCCATATGTGTTGCAATTAATGCAATGATTGTACTTGCTTCCTCTTTGCTAAAGATAAAATTCGATTCATCTTCGATAAGATCATCTTCAGTAGTAACTACTCGATTGATACGTCTTAGCACGCCATCACCAGTCTCCTGAACAATACCAAATTGGTATGTAACTTCTACCTCGTCTGCATGAGTATAGGCTGTCACCTCTGGGGTAGTCCATTCAACATCAATTTCCTGAAACACCTCAGGTCCTTGATTTGAATCATCTTCTAAGTATAATTCATCATCTTCGTCAGTATCAAGGAAATCATCCTCATCACTTTCATCTTCACTCATGTATTCATGAAAGCTTTCATGGACACAATCAACGATATCCTCAATATCTAACAGGATCGCTCTAGCCTCTTGTTGCAAATCAAGATCATATGACTCTACGTAAAACTCTTCGTTATATGGGTCAAAAAATAGGCTGCAGAAATAATCTCTATCACCATCATCAGACGTTTCAACAAAGAATTCTATTCGAGGATGTTTAGCACCACGATCAATGGACATATGTCCTACTTGATCATACTTATCACAAATTGACTCTAAATGATCTTGAAGCTCCTCACTTACACGATCAAACCATTCTAAGGACATAACATCCCTTCCTTTCAACTTTTTCAATATTATTATTTCCTAATAAATATAATTTATTTTCAGAACAATTCTCATCTTAAGTTCCTTATTAAAAAAAAAGGCTGTTTTCTCAAAGATTGTTGTTTTTTGAGGTGAATTAATTGAGAATAGATTTCTAGCAGTCTGAATACACGGAGACTCCCGTGGGACTAGTAGCCAAAGTGAGACCCCGCAGGAGCACCAGCGACGAGGAGGCTCACCGGTTACCCCACAGGACGCGGAGTGTATTCAGGCTGCGGTATCACAAGCAACAATATATACGAAAACAGCCTAAAAAAATCATGAAAACTAGAAACCATTAATATATTTTAAGAACCACAAATCTTACTCCATCTTAAAAGCAGAAACATATAGTTGACCACTTTCATACAGTAATATACATAACAAAAATCAACTATGGCTTATAAGGAGTGTTACCATTGAAGAATCAAAATGAACTGGCTCCACCCACATTGTTCGAAGAATCCTTAAACAAACAAGTTTCATCAAACCAACATTCATATCATTTAAATTATTTAAATGAACTTTGGACGAAGCAACAATCTTTAAATAACGAAATTACACTTGGTTTAAAGGATGTTAATGTCACAATAAATGATTCAAAAAGCCAGCAAATGAAATATTTAAAGGATCTCACCTCGAAATTTCAACAGCATGAACAATTTATCATTCCTTTAATGGAAAAAATCCAAAAACAAGATGATAACTATGCACAAATCATGAATGGATTAGACAAAGTAAATCATTTTAATGTAAGTATAGAAAAAAACTTAAAACAGGAATCATTAATTAATCAGGCAATTATTGATCAATTGTCTTTTCAAGATCAATCAACTCAAACCATTTCTAATAAGCTACACCAATTTGAAGAACAAAATAAGCAATTAATTAATCAATTAGAGCAGCAAGAGCATCTCTACGAAGCTTTAAATGAAAAACTACAGCTTCAAGAAGCTTTTCATAAGACACTCATGGAGAGAATTGAACATCAGGAAGCATTGACTCAAAAAGTATCTAGACAGCTTGACCATTTGAAATCAATTCTTTTTGAACGTGTTGCCATCATCTTAGAAAAGCTAGAGGCAAACTTCAAACTATCATCTAATTTTCTTTATGGAATGCTATCTAAACCGACGTTTGTACAACGACTTACGATTAGTAAAGAGAAAAAAGAAGAAAAAGAAAAGGAAGAAATTAAGTAATTATTTTCTGCTAACCATTGGGTTGGCATTTTTTTTGATTTTTTTTCAAAAAAATTCAAACAGTAGACAAGTTCTATGTGGGGGTATGCATATAGTAGAAGGACAAGTAAATTGCGAGGAGGTAAAACATGCGATTCATTTTTGTGCGAAAAAAATGGGCTTACTTAGGAGTTATACTATTTGCGCTTATTGTTGCAGGTGGTCTATTTCTTAATCTCGAATCAGTTCAGACAGTATCTCCAGAAAACGGAAAGAAATTTGACATTCACATGGTAACTGGTGAATTCAAATCCAAGCTGGAGAATGGGAAGGAAATTGAATCTTACCGGTGGGATCCAGGTTCTATCACAGTTCCAAAGGGTGAAGAAGTTACGATCAATATTTATGGCGTAAGCGGTCACGAACATCCCTTTTATATTGAAGGTACTGATGTAAAAGGTACTGTAAAAAAAGGGGAAGAAACGATCGTTACTCTAAAATTTGAGAAAGAGGGAGTATACCGATTAATTTGTGAAGCACATCAGGATCCAAATACAAATGGTCCAATGATTGCTTATATTGTAGTTGATTAATAAGAGGTAAAATAAGCGGCCTACTCAATTTGCGAGTAAGTCGCTTATTATTTCCTCTACAATGAGTGATTATTTGGCCGTGGCATGATTCTGAATGACCTGCAAATTTTTGGTAGTAGCAGACATTTCTGAATTACAGATAGGACAAGTAGGTTCTTCTGAACTGCTTTTAAAATTATCTCGAACCCAACAATTACACTCATCTGAACTACATTCCCAAACTTTAATATCTTCTTTGATAATTTCAACTTCAGGTTTTCTTCCAAATGCCATGAAATGATCACTCCTAAACGAAAAATTCACAAGTTATAAAGAGTTTTTTTGGCTCCCCTTTATCACAAGTGAATTATTTCAAAATTTATTATCCAAATCAATGTTACTATATTTTAACCTATAAAGTCAAATTTGCCCAAAAATTTAACTCATCTATTACAGTATATTAACATTAAAATATCTTTACTTTTCGATAGTAATAATTTGGATTATTTTTCTTATTATTGTATTTTGTATGAAATATATGTGTCACTGCTGGTGACATTGGCGGGATTAACCATGTCCAGTCACCAGTTAAATCTCGATCTGCTTTTCTTTCTTTTTCTTCAAAATGTGAAAACTGTTGGGCAGCTGTATGATGATCAACAATGCTTATCCCTACTTTTTTATATGAATATAATACAGCAATATTCAATTCAAGTAATGCTTTATCCTTCCATAAAGAAGCATTAGAGGACATATCTAGCTCCATATGATCTGCGATGATTGGTAATAAATTGTAACGCTTTTGATCTGCTAAATTTCTGGCTCCAATTTCTGTACCCATATACCAACCATTAAATGGTGCTGCAGTATATCTAATCCCACCAATTTCAAGCTCCATATCAGAAATAAATGGAACCCCATACCATTTAACTCCAAGCTCTTTAAACCAATCAAACTGAGGATGTACAATATCAACCTCTGAAATGATTTCTGTAGGAAGTTGGAATAGCTTTGGAGCTTGACCATCTATTTCAATGACTATTGGTAGTATGTCATAATCTGTCCCATCACGTTCCCAGCCAAGTTCTTCGCATTTTTTCGTTAAAGAAATACTTGATGGATCACCGAGCGTCCCATGCTCTGTCTCATATCCAGCATAGCGAATAAGTTGATGGTTCCATATATATACACTATTAGTTGTATTAGTTTGTTGCCGGAAAATGGTGATTGTTGGGAGAACTTTTCCACCATTGGTTGCAAATTGAATATGTTCACATAGAGCGTTGAATACATCTTCTTCTCTTTGTAGATTTCTCTTATCAAAGACAGTCAGAGAATTCCAGAATAGCCGACCGATACATCGATTACTGTTTCTCCATGCCATCTTTGCTCCATGCTCCAGTTCTTCATATGTATGTAGGTAAGTTGCAGTATTAACAATTTCCGAATGGATTTGCTCCATTCTTTTTTGTCGTTCTTCTTCCCCTTTATTTAATTCAGCATAACAAATTGTAATAAAATCTTCTGCTTTTTTATATAACTCTTCATTATCGAACAAGTATGCTACCTCCTAAACTTAGACAAGCATATCATACCAGAAATTGATGAATAAAAAAAGCTTCAGGTAGGTGAATAGATTAACTTTCCAATTCTTAGGTAACAATAAGAAGGATCCTAAAAAAAGTGAGGTGCTCATTAATGAGTCTAGAATGGTTTTACAGAATGGAAAATGCAGTAAGAATCAGCTTACCTGATTTATGTGAAGGGTTTGAAGAAGTTGATATTTTATTTGATACGGATCATACTGAACAACATCCGACTTTCAACTTTTCTGTAAGTAATGCTGATGAAATTGATGAGTTTTGTTACATATTCTTCGATCCCATTAATCAAGAATTCTATTCCTATCATTACGATGATGAAGCAGAATTACATGCGAAGGTTTTGTTTGGGAATTTAGATCAGATGTTAAGCTTTATTCATGCATCTTTTCACGATTACCTTGATGAAATCGATGAAATGAATGGTGATTCTGAAGAAATGTTTGATGATGAATATGATGTTGAAATTGACGATTTAGAGGACGTCAATGAAATGGATGATACCTTCTTTCCAGAGGATGAGGATCATATCGAGTGGATTACAAATGATAAGTATATTCACATAGAAGACAATAATCCTGACTATTCCGCGAATTATTCCATCTACTATAAGCTTGGGATTGATCAAGAAACAGGCGATGGCGTTATCTATCGCAACACGATTGCAAAAGAAAATGGTGAAGAAACAGAAGAACAAGTATTACTCTATTTTAAAGAAGAAGAAGCTTCATATATTAGTGAATTAGTTAATGAATACATGAATCAAAACGTAAAGTAGCCAATCGGCTACTTTTTTTATTCGAAATAGTCCTTATAATAACCACCAATTTTTCCAGTGTTATCAATAATGAAATAAAACTCTTCTGTTTCATTTTTTAATTCGTAAGATTTCCCAACTGTTAAAGCTCGATTAACCATATATTTTTCGGCATTTGTATGTACGCATTTCACTTGTTTAATCGTTTCTTTTTCAGTCCAAGTTTGATGTATCATCCTTTATCACCTCTTCTCTCGAATATTATCTTATTTTATCTTATATACTCAAATAAGTTAAGCTAAATCATTTTATTTCACTATCTATGTAGTATATACTTTATTTACAAGAATAAATATTACATAGGACTGTCAGAGGAGGACTCCATTTGAGTAAATCTAATCAGGAAAAATTAAATCAAGAACTTATAGATCTGTTACAAGGTGAAAAAGTTGTATCATTAATCACATTGGATGCAGAAACTCAAAAGCCACACCTAAGCATTGTATCTTGGCTACTAGCACACCCTGGTGGCGAAGTAATAAAATTTGCATTAGGACACAAAGGAACGAGCGTAACAAATATTCAAGCTAATTCTGAAATTACACTTGGAGTGATTGGTGCAGGAAGTTGTTATTCAATTAAAGGGCAAGCTTCTGTATCAGATATCATTGAAAAAACGATGAAATATCGTGTAGTCACTGTTAAAGTAGAATCTTATGAGGATGTTATTTTCTATGGTGGAAAAATAACCGTTGAGCCTGAATATGTAAAGACTTACAATGCAGATTTAGCAAAGAAATTAGATACTGAAGTCTATGAAATGTTGAAAAACTAAGAATAAGGGGCAGTTACCCCTTATTTTTTTATACCTTTCTTACGGTAATTGCTTTGGCAATTTTTTGCGTTTTACAATCTTCTATATCATTCAAATCTAATATTCCTAACGTAATCGCAGCTTCTATTTTTTGAATATCAGGTTTTTTAACAACCCTTATGCAATCATTTAGATTTTTCTTTTCTAATCGTAATACTGTTTTTTCTTCATCATAATTTTCTGATGTTCTAATTTGACGTTGAACCTTATAATCACCTAAAATAAATTCGCCTTTCTCATTTTGACCATTAATCTCATCAAAATATAAGTGAAAGACCTTCTTGATTTCTTTCATTTCTTTCTCGATGTCCTTTTCTAGTTCGTTTAAATGATAGTATCTTGCTAATAGCTTTTCAGTGATTGAATATGCCTTTACTTCATTCTTATTTTCTACCATACTCATCCCTCCATCGAACAACATACTTCATCTTATGAATAGATTAGTACATTCATACTAGGAATCTTATCAATTAAAAGCAATTTATTAGACAATACAAACACCTAGTGATTACTTGTCACTAGGTGTTTGTTTAAATACTTTTTAATAACAGTTTTTTAAGTAATGGGAATAGAATGTCAGGAAGTTCATTGATATCCTGAACAAGAATACTATATTTGCCGTATATGTTTTGTATTGTCTTTTGTTGCCCTTCATCAATCTCGCCATTAGCTAAAAATACATTTAACACTTCTATTCCTTGCTTTCTAGCCTCTATAACCGCTTCATGAGTATCAACAATTCCATTTTCCTCATAACTAAAAGCAGCAGGTTCACCATCGGAAAACACAATTAAAAACTTCTGCTTTTCAGTTCTTCTTTTCACTAACTCCTCAGTAATCACTCGAATCGAAAAACCGTCCCGATTATCTTCCTCTGGACTAAGCTGCATAATTTCCGGTCCACTTTGATGAAGGAGGGAAGTATGAAAGTCAATGGTGTTGAAGAAATAGTTGGGCTGATTTGTTTCTGTTGCGTCGTTCGTATCCTCCCAAAACCCTGTGATTTTATGTGGTACTCGTACCGACTTTAATGCTTCATGAAAAAGTGTTATTCCTAACTTTGTTTGCTCCATTTTATCATGCATGGATGCAGAGCAATCAACTAACAAGCTAAATACTGCATCAATTTCAGGTGACGTTTGATCTTTTTTATAGAACATGCGTGGATTGTCATCAACAAAAAGCGGTATTAGTTTTTTACTTAGACGACCAAAATGAAGGTTTGTTCTAGGCAATATTTTTTTATGCTCTAATGTCTTAAGTATGATTTGCTTTAACTTTTTTTGATACGGGGCGATTTGTGCTTTATTTTGTAAGTATTCTTCTATTTCAGAAGGATCAGGTCTTTGTGACTCTACGAACATTGGAATAGCAAATCGATTTTCCTTACCATATCTAGCATCGTCTGTACCCTCTAGGGCATCATGTTGAACCTCCATGGCCTCCACATTAGAAAAATCGTGATTCTTACTTTTCTTAGAAGATCCCTGTACAATTCCAAGCGCTTGATCTCCAGCTTCCCCTTCTCTAGCAGTCTCACCTAATATATTTGTTCCTGTCCCTTGCTCAAGATCAAATTGTAAAAAGCTTTTTGTTGGTTTACTTGTTTCCTGATGCCAGGTTGGTAATACATCATTATGGACATCTTCATCCCCATCAGCCACATCATCAAGTTTGTCATCATTCTTTAATTTCTTTTTACGGGTAAGATCATTTAAATCAATCAATTCTAATTCATCATAGTCGAGTTCAGGTAAATGAAAATAAGTATTTAACATGTCATTTTCAAGAACATCTTCTAGAACTTCAATGATTGTCTTGCAAATTTTCACAACATCTTTGGTTGTATTTGCATCATATGCTTTAACGAGCTCCATTCGTAGAAAAGGGTATAACAAGTCAATTTCGTGTTGAATAGATGGAGTCTCATCCAGTGGTGATACAGAAGTAACCATTAAATAAATCGAGTTAAAAAGCGCATCTGTATAGACACTTTTTGTTAAATTGACATTCAACTGATCTTGAAAATATTTACGATATACTTTATTTCTAGTTGCAAATATAGATTTTGTACCTGGACGTTCCATCTTACATAATTCTTCAAGTCTTAAATCTTCAATGATCATGAAAAGCTGTTTAGCCAAACTAGGTAAAGTTGATTGTCTTGTATAGCGAAGAAACTTCGATATTTCTGCAAAATCGGTATAATTCTTGCTTCCAATACTTCTCAAATAAACATCGCTTTTCAATCCTTGAACCTTTTCATCAAATGAACGGTTATCCCAAAAATGACTTAAGATAATTTTTGAAAGTAATGGATCATAGTATGACTTATACCCAAATTCAACTTCAATTTGACCATTTTTTGATAATGTCTTTGCTAGATCGGATAGCTGCATAAATAAAAAAGAATCGATCTTCTTATCATTAAATTGAATGAATCTCATATAGCCATACCCCTCTAGTCAAATAACGTTTCTGCGATATTATCAATGGCTGCTTTTTCTCGATCATCCTCTAATTTTTCAATAATTCCTCTTTTAATTGCACGTAATGGCGGTAGATAAGCAGCAAGATCACATGTATCAATTAATGCACGAATGGAGGCTGCTTCTTCTGATAAATGACCATTTTGTACAAGTGTTATTAAATCACCTGATAAGGCAACGAATTTATTGATTAATTTTTCATCCTTGAGAATGGATTGTTCAGTTAACACTTGTTTTAGTGTATCTCCCTGGATATAAGGAACATCAATCACAACAAATCTATTTTTCAATGCCTCATTTAATGGGACCGTACCTACATAGCCCTCATTAATTGCTGCAATAACCCCAAATTCATTAGCTGCCTTTACTACTTCTCCCGTAAATGGATTCGTAATCATTTTACGATAATCGAGGACTCCATTTAATATCGGTAATGTCTCAGGCTTTGCCATATTAATTTCATCTATATAAAGTAAATAGCCCTTTGTCATTGAATTAATGACAGGCCCAGGAACGAATTCAATTGACGTTTTCCCTGCATTCTCATTGATTGTTTTAAACCCTAAAAGTGCCTCTGCATCTAAATCAACCGAACAGTTGATGCTATACATTGGTTGAGCAAAGATTGTAGAAAGTGTTTCTGCAAGCTTTGTCTTTCCAGATCCAGTTGGCCCTTTAAGCAAGACATTTTTCCCAAGTGACAATGCAATGATGGCATCAATTATAATTGCCGGATTTGCTGCAGTGTAGCCACCAGTACCAACTAGTAAATTGTCTTCAATTGAAGAGAATTTTTCTTTACGTTCTTGTATCTTCTCCTTAATTACTATAGGAAGATTTAATGTTTCTATATTCAAACTCATTTAGTTGTTTCCCCTTCTTTAATAAACTGCGAAATGACTGCATCTCTATTTTTATTTAAAGCAGATCTAATTTCCTGGTCTTTCTTCTTAAGGACATCAGCTAAGAAATGAATTAAATCATTGTCAAATGCCAATCCTGTTGCATATTGTCTTTTGATATATCTTTCAGCGTCTTCAAATGTGCTGAAAAGTTGGTTTATTAATTGATGATTATGATAAATCATCCAAGTTTGTTGTTGCTCATGATAAAACACGTATGATTTATCATCTTGTTTATTCGTATATAACGAGCCATTCTTCAATCCTCGTTGATTCAATTCATTCTTAAGAGCATCTAATTTAAGAGATGGGATTGGAAATACATTTTGAACGAAAAGTAGAAAAGTTTCATCATCTAGACTACAACCCGAAGCCTTTGGATGACCTCCACCACCGAATTTTTGGGCAAACTTCGAAACATCCACCTCATCATAGATGGTACGGAAACCAATTTTCTTTGTTCCTACATTCACCATTGCAATGAGGTCAATATGGGGATTAAGCTTTGCAAGAGCATTACCTAACTCAGATAAATACTGTTCCGCATGAATAATACCAACACAATAGTGATCTACAAAGATTTGAGTCATTTGTCTGTTTTTAGAGAATATATATCGTTCAATCTTCTTATCCTCTAAATCCAAAATTAATTCTTCTTTATCAGACAGTGAAAAGCCATTAGGATTCTTTACACGCTCAAGCATCTCTTTTTCGAAATGCTCTAATCCAAGGATAAAGAATAAATCATTTAGTCTTTTAGCATCTTTATTATCATTTGCTTCCCATTCCCATGTATCATACTGTCTAACAAGTTCTACGAATTCGTCTAATGCCTTTGTTGCTTTGATCATTTCATGTTCAATTAAAAACTCATAGAATAAAGAAGTAGCAGCTGTTTTCTTTCCAGTTTCATATTCTGGTTTAACAAATCCCCATTTATAATCATTAAAATGCATGGCAGTTACATGATGATCAATCATTTGTACATGTGATTGATTCTTGAACCTTGCCTCCAGTTTTTTTTCAACCTCTTTATTTACAGCTAAATCAGTTATGTATACTTTAGCATTTTTATTTTCTTGATTATTAATGAATCTAGTTACTCGCTCATTTAAATTTCGATAAGAACAATATGCAACATTGACCTTTTCACCAAATGCAATTTTCGCAAGTAAGCCACAACCTAAGCCATCTAAATCGCTATCTGTAAATAACATGTTCATCTATATTCGCTCCCTTCATATCATAGTCTTCATATTATTTTCAATTTCATACTCCTAGAATGTATGACATAAAGAAAAGGACATAACGTCCTTTATAGTCAACATTTTATATGTTAGCACCTTTATTTGTTTCTAATGTTTCTTCAATAATTGGAGTCTTCATATATCTTAACCCAAAAATAACAACAATTAAAAGCGAAAGCCCTCCAAATACAAGAACCATCTTTTGAAGACCGATTGTATCAAGAAATAAACCTGTACCTAATAACACGATTTGGAACAACACTCGGTCGAGCATATTCCTAAAGGAAAAGAATCTCCCATGAAATTCCTTAGGGATTTTCGTTTGGAAAATCGTTGCAGCAATAGGAAAGAAACAGCCTAATCCTAGTCCTAAAAGAGCAAATGAAAGTAGAGACATGATTTTAACATCTGCAAAGAATAACATCAACTCAGAAATGGCAATTATGAACGCAAAGATGAACATCAGTTTCACTTGATTTTTACCCTCAGAAATATATTTAACTAAAAAAGTTCCTACCATAAAACAAATGCCTTCTGCAGCATATAATAAGCCTTTGATTGTTGAGTCATCTTGTAATTCACTAATATTAATGACCATTAAATTAATTCCACCAAGGAATAATAAAGGTACACATGTTAGAATAAGCGCCATCATGGCAATCGGTAATCCTTTTAAAATCGGAATGATTTCAGTGAAGCTTGATTTCTTTTTATTTGTTTCTGTGTTGTGAGATTGTTTGTCTTCTTCTTCGACATTTAATAAATAGGTTGATAGAAATAATAAACCATAAGCAATCATTGATAATAAGTAAAGAGAATTTAGACTCATTACAACCAGCATCGCACCAGCAACAGCTGTTCCTAGTACTCGTGCCACTGTTGACACATTCATATGCAAACCATTCATTTGTAAAAGTTGCTTATCCTTAACGACTAATGGAATCACAGACTGCAAAGCTGGAAAATAAAACGCAGCTGATAGTTGGAGAGCAATCATAAATAAGACCATCCATATAATTTCACCTTGATGAATGGCAAGGAACATAAAGCTAACACTTAACATTCTACCAAAACCAGAGTAGAGTAAGACTTTTTTCTTATTTTTCGAATCAATTACCCTACCAGCAAGTGGACCAACTAATACTCCAGCTAAAAGTCCTGTGAATAGAATTAAAGATTTATGAAAATCAGAGGGAACATACTGCTGCATAAATTCTAAGTTGCCAATGATTCCAATCCATAGTCCTAACCCCGCAATAAATTCACCCATTAAAATAATCCAAACATTTCTGTTTTTCCACATATGAAGTTGCTCCGTTCCTAAGTAAATATAATTTTCCATTTTATCATATCAACATTTTATTTTTTTCGCTATACGAAATAGTTGGTTTGTTAAGAAATTATGTTATAATTCATTAGTTACAAAAAAATACATATTTTGAGGTTATGATCATGGAGCAAACTTTTTCTTTAAAACATAAAGGATCATTATTTTTAAAAATCCTAGTACCGATTTTAATTACGCAACTTGGCTTATTTGCGATGAATTTCTTTGATGTTACGATGTCAGGTCGTGCAAGTGCTAAAGACCTTGCAGGGGTGGCAATTGGCTCAAGCCTTTGGGTACCTGTTTTTACCGGTTTAAGTGGAATCCTATTAGCGATCACTCCAATTGTTGCTCATTTAATAGGTGCCAAGAAAACAAAGGATGTCCCTCATTCAGTCGTGCAAGGGATTTACTTATCTATTGTCATTGCAATTATTGTCGTCATAGTTGGGGCAATTGTCTTAAATCCAATCTTAGAATTTATGAAGCTAGATCCAGAAGTACATCATATAGCAAAACATTATTTAATTGGTTTATCTTTTGGAATTATTCCATTATTTGTTTATAATGTTCTCCGTGCTTTCATGGATGCCCTTGCTCAAACGAGAGTAACCATGATTATTACGTTAATTGCTCTTCCAATCAATGCTTTATTTAATTACTTATTGATCTTTGGTAAGTTAGGCTTCCCTAAATTAGGTGGAATTGGTGCAGGATATGCAACAGCGATAACTTATTGGTGTATTACGGCCATTTCAATTTTTATTATTTATAAAATAACTCCATTTTCGAAATATCGAATCTTTAGTACATTTCAGCGTTTATCGATTACAAAATGGAAAGAAATCTTAAAAATCGGTGTCCCAATTGGATTCTCAATTTTCTTTGAAACAAGTATTTTTGCTGCAGTTACTTTATTTATGAGCACGTTTAATACAATAACAATCGCGTCTCACCAAGCTGCCTTGAATTTCGCTTCATTTCTTTATATGATTCCATTGGCTGTCTCAATGGCCCTTACTATTGTCGTTGGTTATGAGGTTGGATCAAAGCGATATCAAGATGCTAAAGTGTACAGTTATTTAGGGATTGCTGTTGCAGTGATTGTCTCTGTCATTAGCTCTGCATTTATTTTCTTCTTCAGAGAACAGGTTGCAGCTTTATATACTACAGATGTAGATGTTTTAAAGCTAACACAGCATTTTCTAATCTATGCCATCTTTTTTCAGTTATCTGATGCGATTCAAGCACCCATTCAGGGAGCTTTAAGAGGATATAAAGACGTAAATGTGACATTAATTATGTCCTTTATTTCTTATTGGATTATTGGTTTACCACTTGGTTATATATTGGCTACGTATTCTACACTTGGTGCATTTGGATATTGGATCGGACTTATAGCAGGTCTAGCAGCTGGAGCACTGTGTTTATCGATAAGATTATTTATTCTTCAAAAGAAACACGCTCAATCAAATGCAACAACTTAAAAAAAGAAGAGATTTATTTCTCTTCTTTTTTATAAGATTAGTTTCGAGATCATTTGAATCTCTTCTTTATGTGTAAAGTCTTTCGAAGTTGGCGTTTCCAATATAAGCGGTATATCTTATAGAAAAGTTGATTTCATGATTGACTTCATTTGATTAACTGTAATATGTCCATTGTGGATATTTGCATGTCTATCCTTCATTGAACCAGTTGGATACATTATATCAATAGTATCCCACGTCAGTCTCCGTGTATTCAGGCCGTTAGAAGGAAAAAAGAGCAACGATGTAGGTTGCTCTTTTTGGCTCAATATACAGGATTTAGTTAAAATATGAAAATAATTGAGTGGCTCTCCAAACAAGCAATACAGAGATTCCACTTATAAAAGAGAAACTAAAAAATTTAATGTGTTTTTTTTGAGAATCCTTTAGTAACGAATAGGCAAGAGAAAATCCAACGATTAATAATAAAATGACCGAGATTTCCATATATAAATTCATTTTCATAAAAATACCTCCTAGTATCATTTTCCTGTCTGAGATATTTAAATGAGCCAAGTTCTGTATAATTCATCATTATATAGGAATATCTGGATATTGGACAAGTGAACATTTATCCATTTTTAACTAATTGTAAAGTTTTATTGTTGATTGAGTAAATCTTCCTCTTTCTCTAGAGCATCTTCTGTTTCATCACTATGGGGAAGTGGGCCTTTATCTTTACTTAAAAACCAACCACCAACAGCAATTCCAACTAAGACAATCCAGAATGTAATTTTCCATGCTGGAAGCTTCGGAAATCCTTCATAAAGAATTCCTAATGCAGGATGTGCTAATGTATACACAGCAAGCTTAACCCCAACCCAACCAACAATTAAAAACGCAGCCGTTTCCAAGCCTGGTTTACGATGAAGTAGCTTCACAAAATATGTGGCTGCAAAACGCATGATGATTAATCCAATAATACCTCCTGTCAGGATGACAAGGAAGTGCCCTCCATTCATTCCACCAATGTTCGGTAATGGAGCCAATGGTAATGTGACAGCAAGCGCTACTGCTGCAAGGATTGAATCAACTGCAAATGCAATGTCTGCAAGTTCTACTTTAAGTACTGTCATCCAAAACCCTGATTGCTTCTTAGGTTTATCAACTGTTTCTTTAGAATTTGCCTCTTTCTTAATGACAAACTTTTTCAAAATGTGATTCAATGAAATGAAAATGAGATATATCGCACCTATTGCTTGAACTTGCCAAACGTCCACTAAGAATGAGATGGCAAATAAAGAACCGAATCTGAAGACAAAAGCTCCAGCTAATCCATAGAATAGGGCTTTTTTTCGTTGATCATCAGGTAGGTGTTTAACCATGATTGCCATAACTAATGCATTATCAGCCGCAAGAATTCCCTCAAGTGCAATTAGAACAAGGAGAACCCATGCATATTCGAGTAATAGTGCAAAATCCATAAATAGCCTCCCTTTATCAAGCTATTTATATTCTTTACAAATACTAAAATAAAATAACCTTTATCTACTCGATAAAGGTTGTAAATTATTACTTATAAATATAATATCCTTCTTCCTTTAACCACAGTAATGCTTCATCATTAATATCATGAATTTTATCATTTAAACTTTTGATTAGACCTTCTGTTTGGGACTTATGTGCAGCGATTGCGGCAAGCTTTGTACTAAACACCTCAGACACATCAAATACAATGTCTGGCTCTCCAAGATCTCTAACTGTATTATTTGAAAAAGCCTTACAATAAATAATTGGTCGACTATCCTCTGGAAGACGTTTCACAGCATTTATAGTTGCTTCCCCACATGCATCATGATCAGGATGTACTGCATAACCTGGATAGAAGGTAATCACTAATGTTGGCTTAACTTCATGAATAATTTCTTCTATCCGATCTGATAAGACATCTAAATCCTCAAATTCTAATGTTTTATCTCGAAGTCCTAATAATCTTAAATCTTCTATTCCTAACACCTTACATGCGTCATGAATCTCTTTACGTCTAATCTCAGGAAGTGTTTCTCTATTTGCAAAAAAAGGATTCCCCATATTTCTACCCATTTCACCTAGTGTCGCACACACATATGTAATAGGTACTCCTTCTTTTGTTTTCATTGCTAGTAGACCTGCAGTACCGAAAGCCTCATCATCTGGATGTGGAAATACAACTAAAATACGTTCTTTCATCTAATAATTCTCCTTTTTCATCCATTTAAAATGGGTTTTTACTTAATTGAAGCGCTACCGCTAATTTCCCTTCAGCATCATGACCAGCTAGAAGAAGTCTTCCTTCTTGATCAATGTGAAAATCTGTTAGTCCTTCAGCATAAACCCATCCTAACGTTGTTTTAAGTCCTACTCGATAAGGACCTTCTCCTGTTATTTTTCCCATTTCAACAGTAAGTTTTGTATTACGTATATAAGCACCAACATTCATCTTTGTTGAATCATGATGTGCTGCATAAGCTCCGTTTGTTGTTTCCAAATGAAGATATAATTCAGTTTTGGATAGTTCATTAAGTCGTTGTTGAACATCTTCTTTAATAATTGATTTCAATAGCAAAGCCTCCAATACGTATTGTTTTTTTAATTTTATATTTTTTAGGTTAAAACTTCCACGAATAAGCTTAGAAAACTATATTTTTCTTATAATTGTATATTCTATCCAATTAAGGAAAAAGTATAGGTAATTATTTCTATTGGAGGTAGAATGATGGAGCTACAGCAAAATATGGAATTTGAGGTTACTAAGAAATTCGTCCCAAATTTTTGTAACGCTAAAACATTAAAGGTCATCGATTTTAATGAAACGACTGTAAGGATTGAAATGGAAGATGCAAGAAGTAAAGGAGTATTCCCGAAATTGCAATTTCTTTCATTGATCCGTACTGGAGCATTAATTAAAACAAATGAACGAATTGATCATGGTGACACAGCATAACAATCTTTTGAATACAAAAAAGAGACTTTCTTTAACAACATAGTTATTAGTTAGAAAGTCTCGTTTTTCTTTACACCTTATGTATTAGATTATTTGGTGTAATGTCTTAATAATAGTTATTCTCCTAGCCCCTCAGCTTTTAACACGCCTTCAATAGCTGCGATTGCTTCTTCAGCATCGTTACCTTCAGCACTGATTACAATTTCAGAACCTTTTGGTACACCTAGAGACATAACACCCATAATTGATTTTAAATTAACTGTTCTACCGTTAAAAGTTAAAGATACATCTGATTGAAATTGTCCAGCTTTATTAACTAACACAGTAGCTGGTCTAGCGTGTAAACCTGAATCACTAGTTATTGTAAATGTTTTTTCAGCCATTTATAATTCCTCTTTTCTATTTTTATTCAATCTTATATTACGCAATATATATCAGGTAAAGCAAGACTTATTATTAATTTATTTGTGAAACCTTGCATATTCCCTTCTTACCAAGATCATCTTTAGTATTCCTGAACTTAAATGCACATATTCACCTTCATTCATATAATGCAGGAAAACGTTTTATATGAGGTGAATGCTATGAATGACTATTTAGAATTCTTAGCTCTATTTGGAGTTGGTGGTGCTCATCCAGGAGGTCTGCAATTATCAAAACAGCTTCTCAAACATGAAGGATTGACGAATTCAACAAAAATTCTTGATATCGGTTGTGGTACTGGTCAAACTGCTGCGCATCTTGTGAGCAAATATAAATGTAATATAACAGCAATAGACATTCATCCATTGATGATTGAAAAGGCGAAAATGAGACTAAATAATTTAGGGTATAAAGTGGATTTATTAGTAGCTAATGCAGAAAAACTACCTTATGAGGATAGTTCGTTTGATTATGTATTATCTGAATCTGTTTTATCATTTACAGATTCTAAAAAAGCACTTAAGGAGATATCACGAGTATTAAAAAAAGGTGGAGTATTGCTTGCAATTGAAATGACAAATGAAGGGAATCTCACATCTGCAGAGAAAGAAGAAATTAAAACATTTTATGGGGTAAATGAAATTTATAATGAAGTAGAATGGAAAAATCTTATGTATCATTCAGGATTCGGAATAGTGACGATCGATTCTATTGACTTAAGCACTGAAGGAACAGAAGAATTTCACGGTATAGAATTCCATTTATCTCCTGAAATTAATCAATACTATTTAACGATACTTGACAGGCATGAATTATTAACGCAAAAATACAAAAATAAACTTGGTTTTAGAATCTATAAATGCAGAAAGTAAATTAACTTTGCACGGTAAATTTACTGTCTGAGTAACAGGTCCCATATAGTTTTGCATTATTTATGGTTTTGCGTGATTTGCTAATGCTTGCGTTTATTCCACTTTTCTTCAGTTGTACAACTAATTCTTTAATAGATTTCTTCTGATTCATCATATCACTCCTCTACTAAATGATACCATTATTCAACGCAAAAAAACATAAGAAACTAAAAATATGAAAAAAGTCGGATATAACAAAAAAAATCCCTAGTTTAAAATGCTAGGGATTGTCTATTTAGAGTTTTTTGACCTTGCCGAAAAATTCTTCTAATGTAAGATTGTTATTATATATTTGGCTGGCTATTTCCTCACCTACATAACGGAAATGCCATGGTTCATATTGATATCCTGTGATATCTTCTTTCCCTTTTGGAAATCTTAGAATAAAACCAAATTTATGGGCATTTTGCTCAACCCATTTCCCTTCCTTTGTTTCACCAAATTCTTCAATTAACTGTAAATTAACACTCTTACTACTAACATCCATCGCTAATCCAGTTTGATGTTCACTTTCACCAGGAACAGCGACGGTTTGATTTGCTACTTCCGTATCGCCTGTTTTTTTAATTTGAGCATTATATAAAGCCTCTTGTGTCTCATAAGAACGATAGCCTGACACTGCAAATAATTTAATGCCTTCATTGTTTGCTGATGCAAACATCTTTTCTAATGCTAATGCTGCCTCTTCTCGTAAATAGCTTTTTGGCACATCCTGTTTACCAAATGAGAATTCAACCTCTGGAATCGTCAAATCTGCAGGACTATATACACTTGGAAGCGTATGCTCCTTATTTACTAAGGATAAGATATTCTCTGGATTCAAAATGACTGATAATCCATCACTAATTTCTACTTCATTAAAGAACTTCGCTTCAAGGACCCATTCGTCGTCCACTTCTTCTTCGTGGGCTTGTCCATTGCCAGAGTTTGCATTAGAATCTTTTCCTGTCTCACTAGGAGTCGTTTGTTCATTTTCTAATTTGGTTGCATCACCAATTCGATGTTCGAGCAGACTGTTTAGATCAAACTGACTACAGCCTACAACAGTAGTACTTACAGCAAGAATTAATAAGTATACGGATATGAACCGTTTCACCATGTTTCCACCTTCAATTCTTAAGAGTAAAAGAAAATGCTCCACCGTTAAAAGGGTGAAGCAAATCAATTACTTTAGATATTACTTCATGATTGCCGCATCTAACGCTACTTCAATCATTTCATTAAATGTTACTTGACGTTCCTCTGATGTTGTTTCTTCACCAGTAAGAATATGATCGCTTACAGTCAGAACAGAAAGCGCTTTGCGATTAAATTTTGCAGCTAAAGTATATAATGCAGTTGTTTCCATTTCAATGGCAAGTATACCATAGGAAGCCCATTTTTCCAATTCAGCGTTATCATTATAGAACTGATCTGCTGTAAAGACACTTCCAACTTTTAAATTCAATCCTTTTTTCACACCAGTATCATATGCCTTCTTAAGTAAATCAAATGATGCTGTTGGAGCATAATCAACTCCCCCGAAGGTTAAACGATTCATTTGTGAGTCAGTAGATGAAGTCATTGCTAAGATAACGTCTCTAACCTTGACGTCTTTTTGAATGGCACCACATGTCCCAACTCTAATTAAATTTTGAACATTATAGCTGTTAATTAATTCATTCACATATATTGAAATGGATGGTACACCCATCCCGGTTCCTTGAACAGATATGCGATGACCCTTATATGTACCAGTAAACCCTAACATACCTCTTACATTATTGTAACAAGTAGCATCTTCAAGAAAAGTTTCAGCTATGTATTTTGCCCTAAGTGGATCTCCAGGTAATAGAATTGTTTCTGCAATTTCATTTTGTTTTGCTTCGATATGTACGCTCACGATCGTTTTCCTCCTCTTCTATACAAGGGACTACCCTCTAATCAAAAAATATAACACTAATTTTATTAAGTTTCAAATCAATAAAAAGAGACATCTCTTTTTAACATTTTCTAAGGAGACCTTGGAGATAATACATTTGAATGATTTGAAGGGAGGGTCTTTGATGTCAAAAGAAAAAATGAGTAAAAAGCTGCAGCAAGCTGTTGAGTATGCGAATGAAACAAACCCAACAACTCGAAAAGGTGGACATTTACCGAACTCTAATCAAAAACAGAAACAGGAATCCTAGTCACTTTTAAAAACACTCTTATGAGAAAGGATGGATAGTTAATGGGAAAAAAACATCGTGAACGTCTGACACAAAAGAAAAATAACCATATACCAATGAAGGATATTATTGCTGAAGAAGAAGCGCATGGGAAGGAAGAATCAGCAGCTCAAAGAAAAAAATAGTTCACTTAATAAAAGAAGACGACAAATATCTGTCGTCCTCTTTGTTTCTTATTCAGTTTCAGATTCCTCTTCATCTATAATGCATTTTTCAAGTAAATATTCGAAGGTAATATCAGCTAAATCATCTAGCTCCCCTTCTTCTGGAACATACCCTCTGCTAATGAGTTCATTGTAAAAGAACTCCGCTATTTCTTCCGTATCAATAACGACCTCAATTTCTTTCACAATATCGTCCCCCTTTAATTAAGATTTATGTTCAACCATAAATAGATATGCAAGTTGTTTAAACAACTAGAGAATTTATTATGTAAAAATTTCTATTTTTAAAAGCATAAATGAAACATTGAAACATAGAATGATAGAAAGATGGACAAGCTGGAGGAGTTAATTATGATAAATCGACGAGTAGTAGTTGAATCTGAGCAAACAAAGAAAACCTTAGATCTAATAGATGGACCATTATTTGATCTTTGGCTTGAAAAAGTAACAAATGGCTTATTTATGACATGTATGGTCATTGCTATCCCATTATTTATTTATCTATTTCTTTGGATATCATAATCTATGTCTCTTTGTTACCATCCACTGTATTATGATTTTGCATATATTTTTCTAGATTTTTCATAGCAAGTTCCATGACTTTTTTATATTTATCATCACCGAAAACTTCATATAGATCTCTATAATCATTATACACGTCTAATAAACCATCGATGATTTCTGCTTTTTCTTTCTTTATTTTTATCATTTCTTTTTCTGTTTTTTTTGACATGTCCATGATGGCTTGCAACTCCATTGTCTTTTTTTGTTTCTGAATCATATAAAACAGTGTAAGTTTTTGAAGAAAGGTTTCTGCATTCTCACTATCAGCAATAAGAATCAGTTCTTCTTCAGCTGCTTCTAACCATTCACCATCTGAAAGTCTTGATAACTCATAAATTATTTCTTCAAATGAACCTTCTTTATATCTCCAAATCTCTGTCCGAATTCCGACGACTTTGAAGATGTTTTTTCCATATCCTTTAACAAAAACCAAATCTCCAAAATAATATTTTAATTGGACCTCTAACTGTTCTATTTCAATTTCTCCACCTTGGTAAGTTGAAATAGAATCAAGACAGGACTCTAAGAAGAATTGATGTCCATGATTCACTTTATATAGATAGTCTCCGTCTACATGCTCTATATCTGTAACCGTCCCCACCGTTCCATATTGAGTAATAACAACAATATCGCCTATTTTGAAACGTGGGGGTTTTTGATTATGATTCATATTAGCTGTCCTCCTTCATCTCATCCTACTAAAGGTGGTTTGATATTATATGCAAAATGGAAGAAAACGCTAATCATAAATGAAATAGGTTGACATTCAGTCAACCTATTTCACCTATTACTATATATATTTTTTTGTAGGCCCATTATTCTTCATCGCTTATATATAACTCCCATGCGCGATCAAAGACTGACATTGAGTCAAGATATTCTCCATTAAATTCTAAATATGTGCTTATTTCATGATAATCGAAAATGTTTTTTGGAAAGCTATGGTCGAGATACATATTATTTGCAAATAGGCTTAGCTCATCCTTACCTTTTTCATTTCGGTATTTAAGCATATAATGATAAAATGATTTACGCATTCAACTACTCCTTTATAAACAAAGCAACTTTTCTCATTTTATCATATCACTTCAGAAATCTTAAAATGAAAAAGAACTTTTTTGATTCAAATTTATAACAAATGATGTCAGTAGGTTAATTGTTGCTTGTAGATCATCTAAGTCTATCACTTCAACCGGTGAATGTGCATATCTAGATGGAATGGATAACACACCAGTCGGAATCCCTTTATTGCTAAGTGACACTGCTCCACCATCAGTCCCAATCCCTGGGAAGACTTCATATTGAAAACGAATCTCTTTCTCTTTAGCAACTGTAATTAGAGTTTCCTTCACAGTTGGATGTGCAATTAAGCTAAAGTCAATAATCTTAATACCAGTACCTTCGCCTAAATGTAAAGTTTGATCCATCGTCTCTTCTGGTGTATCACTTACAGCTGTCGTGTCAATTGCAATAGCTACATCAACTTCTATATTTCGTGCCGCCACTTGCGCTCCTCGTAAACCAACTTCTTCTTGAACAGTGAAGATAGCTACTACTTCACCAGCAAATGCTTGATTCTGTAAGTTCTCTAGCAATTTAATAACCACCGCACAACCTGCTCTGTCATCTAAGCCTTTTCCTACAACTCTTCCAGTATGTTCATTTCCTAATAAATCAAGTTCTGTTGCCCATGTGATTGGCGAACCAATTTCAACTCCTAGTGCAAGTGCATCTTCCTTGGACTTTGCCCCAATATCTATGTATAACTGTCTATGATTTCTTACTTTTGATGCATCATCAAACTTCACAAAATGAGCGGACATCGTGCCTATGACACCTAATAATTCTCCTGATTTTGTTCTAACCCTTACCTTTTGAGCAAGGAGAATCCGATCATCATGGCCACCGAGTTTTTCAAATCGGATCAACCCATTATTTTCTATTTTTTTTACGATAAAGCCAATCTCATCCATATGTGCAGTAACTATAATTTTGGGTCCCGGTTGACTCCCTTTTCGCGTAGCAATCACATTTCCAATTGGATCAATCACTACTTCATCCACCATGTCTTTAATATAATCTTTGATGAAATATGAGACTGGCTGTTCATAGCCACAAGGTCCATGAAGGCCAGTTAACGTTTTTAATAAATTAAACATAATGCACATCCTCTATTCGTATTTGACTCTACTATTCTTCACTAGGTTAATAAGTTACCTTAGTTAAGTATAATGAAAAATGACAATTATCGCAAAAAAAAGTTATTTCAAATCATAAAAAGAGCCAAGCCTGTTAGACTTAGCACTTTCAATTCTAATCAAATTTGAAATAATTTCTTTTTAACAACCTTTGTTTTCCCATTAATTCATTAAATGTTAACGAGCTTTCTAAGATTTTAGTATTAATTAATAATAGTTGTTCTTCAATTTGTTCAATAATCTCTTCTTCCTGGTAGCTCATCCCACATTCATTACAATTTATCGTTGGAGTATCTTTGATTTCAATCGCTTTCGTTCCATCTGGTAATTCCCAATAGACTGTAGTTGTCTTATCCATAATTTGTTCAGAGGAGCACCATTCGCAACACATTTTATATCTCCTTTCCATCATCAGTCTGCTGCCATTTCTTTAATTGAGCTTCATATTTTTTCTGCTTTAACTGATCACGTTTTTCTCGTTTATCCTTTAGTGAAGAATGAGTTGGGTCTGTTGTGTAAGTCTGACGTCGATTTAAACGTTTTAATCCATTAGGTACTAGATTGAATTCTTGATCATTTAATAACCCTGAAATACCAATCGAAGATTTTTTATCAGTACTATTTGGATAGATCTCATTGAAGTACTCATCTGCACGTCCTGGGAGATAATTTTCAGGTTCTGGATATGTCGTGATGACACCTTCAAAATTCCGTAAGACCACTTTTTCAGGACTTTGTGATATTAAATAATTGGGTTGTAGCGCAATTTTTCCACCTCCACCAGGAGCGTCACATACAAATGTAGGGACTGCGTACCCAGAAGTATGTCCTCTTAACCCTTCAATAATTTCGAGACCTTTTGAAATAGGTGCTCGGAAATGACCAATTCCTTCTGATAAATCACATTGATAAATATAATATGGACGAACTCTGAATTTGACTAGATCATGCATTAATTTCTTCATGATCGGTACACTGTCATTAATTCCAGCAAGTATGACTGATTGATTTCCAAGCGGAACACCTACATTTGCAAGCATTTCACATGCTTTTTTGGATTCCTCAGTGATTTCTATTGAAGTATTAAAATGGGTATTTAACCAAATAGGATGATATTTTTTTAGAATTGAACATAGATTTTCTGTAATTCGTTGAGGAAATACGACAGGAGCTCTAGTTCCGATTCGTATAATTTCAACATGAGGTATTTCTCGTAAATTCTTCAAAATATATTCAAGGATTTGATCATTAATTAATAGTCCATCTCCTCCAGATAGTAAGACATCTCTTACTTCTGGTGTATTTCGTATATATTCAATAGCAGCGTCTAGCTGTTTTTTGGGAACCCCCATTCCAATCTGTCCTGAGAATCTTCTTCTCGTACAATAGCGACAATACATCGAACATTGATTAGTCACAAGAAAAAGTACTCGATCTGGATAACGATGGGTTAATCCAGCTACTGGTGAATCTTCATCTTCATGAAGCGGATCTTCAAGATCATATTTCGTTTTATAGATTTCTTTTGAAATAGGTACAGATTGCATTCTTATTGGACATCTTGGATCATCTGGATTCATCAACGATGCATAATATGGGGTGATATTAAGTGGAATCGTTTTGGTTGAAATTCTTACACCTTCTTCTTCATCCTTTGTTAGATTTATGACTTTTTTCAAATCATCGATTGTTCTAATCGTGTTTGTGAGCTGCCATAGCCAATCATTCCATTGATCTTCTGTAACTTCTTTCCATAAATCTATGTCCTTCCAATGACGAGTTGGCTTATATAAATCATTTAGCATGAGATCTCCTCCTTATTTTACTTATTTACCTTGCAAGTTTCGTGCCAAAATAAAAAAACTGCTAAAAATGCAGTTTTTTATTTTGGCTATTTTCGTATATATTGTTGCTTTGAATACCGCAGCCTGAATACACTCCGCGTCCTGTGGGAGCCAGCGCATCCCACGGGAGTCTTGAGTGTATTCAGGCTGCTAGAAATCATTTTCAATTAATTTATCACAAAAACAACAAACTTTGAGTAAACAGCCTTTATTTAAAAAGTTTATTCATTTTATATTGAAGGGTTTGTCTTGGAATCTGTAATAGCTTTGACGCTCTCATGACATTCCCATCCGTGATACGAAGAGCATTTGATATAACCTTCCTTTCCGTTTCCTCTAGAAGCTGTTTTAAAGGTTGAATCGATGGTTCATGAATGAGAGTAGATTGATGTTGTAAAAAGTGTGGAGGTAAATACTCAGGTAATAACGTTTTGCCTTCAACCATGTTCATCGCATGTTCAACAATATGCTTCAGCTCCCTTACATTCCCTGGCCAATGATACGTAACTAGCCGATTAATGAATTCATCATCCGTATTTGTTACCTTCTTATTAAAATCCAGATTAAATTTGTTTATAAAATGCTCGATTAAAATTGGAATATCTTCTTTGCGACTTTTCAAGGGGGGAATTTGTAATGAAAAAACATTTAATCGATAAAATAAGTCTGCCCGTATCTCACCATCCCTCAAGCATTCCTCTGGATGCTTATTCATTGCTACAATCACACGTACATCAACTTTAAATACCTTTGTACTACCAATTCTTCGAACCATTCCATCCTCTAACACTCTTAATAATCGAGCTTGCAGTTCAAGTGGCATCGAGTTCATTTCATCCAAAAATAAAGTTCCCCCATGTGCAAGTTCAAATAAACCAGCCCTGTCAATTGCACCTGTATAACTCCCTTTAACTGTACCAAATAAGATACTCTCAAGTAGAGATTCTGGTATTGCTGCACAATTTTGAGCAATAAATGAACCATGACTTCTTGATGAAAAGTTATGAATTGATTGAACTAATAATTCTTTCCCTGTTCCTGTCTCACCAAATACCAATACAGTTGATGAAGTTTGAGCAACATTTCTTGCTTGCTTGAGTACTAGCTTGAATTCAGGATTAACAGTTAAGATATCATTCATTGTATATTGAGCACCATTCATTTCATTAGGTTTTTTTGTTTTCTTATTAGATTTCTGCTGCAAATCCAACAGTTTATTAGAGAGATGTTTTAGCTGCGAATAATCCTTTGCAATTTCAATTGCTCCTACTAGATTATCATTGACAATGATTGGCAGTGTCGTATTAATGGTATCGATTTGAACACCACGAATGTTTTTATAAGATTGTGGAAGCTGATAAATCGGTTGAGATGTTTTAATGACATTTAATAAGGTACTTGATTTCTCTGTTAGCGATGGGAATACATCTAATAAGTGTTTTCCTAAAACCTCATCAATTGTTAGACCATCATGCTTAGCAGCCATTTCATTATAATAAATCGTCACCCCTTCATTATTTATGACATGAATGGCTTCATCAATGCTTCCCAAAATTGCCTTCACCATCTCGTCACTCATTAACACTTATAGGATCACCTCACGGGAATTGCCTCAGATGCCAATTATTAAGCATCTTCTGCCGATTTTTCAGCAGTGATTGATAAATCCTTTGACCAGACATTCATGTCCTCTAATTTATCAAAGATATAACAATTATTTGCTAGTCTACCTGTGTAGGTGTAACCCAATTGATGAAAACAAGCATTCATTCCATAAGAAAGTGATCTAGCAATTGAATACACACAATAGATCTGTTTATTCAATAATTCTAGCTCTAATTTTGTGAGTAACAATTTCATAAACCCGTATTTTCGAAACGCTGGAATTGTCGCACAATCAGTTAATTCGGCATTGTAGTATTTGAAATTGATATCTGCAGATGCAGCACTGACTATGCCGCTATCATTTTTTATATAATAAAAGATATTTCCATTATCTATCGACGTCTTGATATAATCTGGGTTTATTAATGGAGTTGGATATATTTTGAAAACCGTGGAATACATATGTGCTAACTTTTCGGCATCAGATTCATTAGCTTTACGTAAGGTGTATTCAGATGGTCTCGAAGTTTTTTTTACAATCGTCTTCTGTTTAATATCTGATAGTATTTTGTCCTCTGCACTCCAAGTCTGACTATTTCTACGTTCCGTTTTTGGATATTTTGTCATAATATATGCGTCACTACCACTAAAATACTTCTGTACTATTGCCTCTAGGTGGAATCCTCCAGCAATAAAAGTGAACATTTGCTCTTTCCTAACATAGCAAATTACTTTTTCAAATTGATTTTCTGTTATCAGTGTCTGAAGCTTATTTATGATATGTGAAGGATTTCCACTAAAATCATTTAATCTTAAACGTTTATTAAAATAATCATACGTCATCTCCATTTTGTAATTTGGTGACTTTAACAATTTCTCTTCATAAAAGGTTTGCCCCATTTCATCACCTCCATCTACTTACTTCTTCTTTATTTCATCATACTTGCAATCACAATAAGATATTCTACTAACAAAGTAAAAAAGAAGGAATCTTAATCCTTCTTTTCTACTTCCGAAATAAAGCTGTCCGTTCTCACACCAGAACGTCTTAAAAATGCCTTAGCCTTAACTTCAACATTTGCTGTAGAAAATTCTTCATCCCAATCACCCTCAACTTCTTTCCATTTTTTGTAGTCACTTCTTCTTAGATCTTCTCCAAAACCAAAAATGTCTACTTGATATTTATCTTGTACCTTTTCTATTGTACCTGTGATCTGCTCTTTAATAAATTTTTCTATTGATTTTTCATGTATTAGATATGACTCCATTTCTGATAATTTATTAGGACATTGAGTTCCCTGTAAATTGGCTTCGACTATAACCTCAACTGATAGATTTGGGATTCCATCTTGATAAGTGACTCTTCTTTTTGCAGTAGAATGGTTAATTTTTACATCTATATATTTATTTTCTTGTTCTTGCTCTACTGAACATGGTGCTGTAATAGTGGTCTTTTCTAATTCGTTAATCCATAAATAGTTACGTGTGTCCTCTAATGAAAGGAAACCTAATAAAGTGTCATATTTGAAAATAGCCATTCCATCAAATACAACTGTCGCTTCTAAATCTAAGTTTTTGTTGTTATCAACGCTGTTCCCTTTTTTAGGATTGCCTTCAATAGTGATTGCTGCAGCAACTGGTTGCCTGCCTTTTGAAACAAATGCCTCAATAAAATCAGTAAATCGTAAATGTGGATCCCCCCCCCACTCCCTTAAAAATGTTTCAGCTTGATAATGAATTTTCATGGAAGGACTTTTTCGACCTGGGTAGGTTGTTTTAATAATATCTGAGGCCTTTACTCCTTTTGCAATCATGATATTGAAATCATTTCGAACCTCCCCACTCCGTTCTAAAAAATCAAAGAAATCAACCATCCCTTTTTTTGCCACTTGTTCATCAATCACAATTAAACGTGTATGTGAGTAGATTAATTTTCTAATATATCCTTTATTCATTTTATCAGATAATTCTGAGATAGAATCTCCTTCTAGTGCAAAGACTACGACAGGAGTATCACCAGTACCTCCACCATGAGCAAATTCTGCTGCATTTATGACTTCGACTGATAATTTATATTTTTTATTTTCCCCTTTTTCAATGGCCATCCCTGTGACAATTGACACTTCATTTAATTCAATACTGTCCCAGCACCCAGTTAATACTAGTAGCGTACAACACATGTTTAAGAGTAGAATTTTCCTCATTCTTGATCACCTTTACTTTGAGTAGGAGGAGATGGGTTATTCGTATGTTCCTTCTTGATAGGTGCGGCTGTCTTTAAATATGATGGTCTTTTTTTGTTAGCCCAAATTGGAAGTCTTACAAATACATCCGTCTGATCTTCGATTAATAGAGGCGCAACTGGAGTGAGATATGAGATTCCAAACGATCTTAAGCTTGTTAAATGAATGACCATAATTACAAGTCCTAGAAGTACACCATATAAGCCTAAAGAAGCTGCTGCTAAGATTAATATAAATCTTAAAAGTCTCGTAGCAATAGAGAAATTATATATTGGTGATACAAAACTGGCGATTGCTGTAAAGGCAACAATAATAACTAGTACATTTGAAACAAGTCCTGCTTCAACGGCTGCTTGTCCTAACACCAATGCACCGACAATTGATACCGTTTGTCCAACGGCTCGTGGCATTCGTATACCCGCTTCTCGGAGCACCTCAAATGTTAGTTCCATCATAAAGATTTCTACAACAGCTGGAAACGGTACGCCTTCCCTTTGAGCCTGAATGCTAATTAATAATTCTGTTGGTAATAACTCTTGATGAAAGGTAGTTAAGGCAACATAGAGTGAAGGTAATACTAACGCAATCATAAATGACATGTATCGTATAATTCGAATGAAAGTTGCCATAAAGAATGGTTGGTAATAATCTTCTGTTGCTTGAAAGAAATCAGTAAAAACAGTTGGAACTACGATAACAAATGGACTTCCATCTACAATCAGTACAACCTTCCCCTCTGCAAGCTGAGCCGAAGTACTATCTGGTCGTTCAGTATTGAAAGTTAATGGAAAGGGTGTCAAAGTCTTGTCCACAATGAATTCTTCAATATTTCCTGAATCTAAAATTAGTGAGGCATCAATCTTATTAATTCTTTCTCTCACTTCATTAAGAATGTCTTTATTAGTTATTCCATCTATATATCCTAAAGCTATTGAGGTTTTAGATTCTTTTCCAATGATGTAATTTTCAAATTGAAGGTTATGATTCTTTAATCTTCTTCTAATTAAACTAATATTTGTCGATAAGAGTTCTGTGAACCCTTCCTTTGGACCTCTAATAATCGTTTGGGTAGAAGGCTCGTCAATTGATCTTCTGTCCTCATTAATGACTTCCAAGGCAAATGCATTTGCTTGGATTCCATCGATAACAATCACAATAAAGCCAGACAAAATATGCCATATGATTTGATGATAGTTTTTACAATAAGTAAATGACAGACCAGCGAAATAAGCTTTTCTTATTTGCTCAAAGTTATCCTCAGTAATATGAATACCCTCTTCAGCATTTACACTCTCTAATGGTTTAAAGACTTGTTCAACAATTTTATTTTTTGCAACCATTGTATCTATATAGCATATTATTGCTGCTTTATCTCCAAAAGTTACCTCTTCAATTTTAAAATCCATCGTATTTCCAAATGCTTTTTTGATTAGCTCTTTATTTTTTGTTAGATCAAACGAAAGCTCCTCTTGTTTTATATCAGTAATCATTTCATCGGTCGAAGAATGTTCTAGTTGCTTATTTTTCCTACGTTTGAAAAAAGTTCCCCTGTTATTCATTTGATTTCACCTTCTTAGCTTTTCTACTTGTCTTCCATAACAGTATTGGTGTGATCAACATTGGAATTACGTATTGAAATGGAAGATGAAGATAAAACGGTACAAATTTAAGCCCCTCTTGAATATGTTCTGCAAAATTGTGTGAAATGATAATCGATATATATGCGACAATCGTAGCCATAGGAAATATAAACATTCGATAGGGAATTGAAAAAACATGCTCTAGTCCTTTTAATCCTGCAAAGAAAAGTATACTAACCTTTACAATAATGCCGAACATCACCACAAATACGACAACTAAATCAACACGTTCAATAAAGTGGAGAAGTGAAATCTCTCGAGCTGCACTTAATAAAGGAAAAGTTGCCCTTCCCTTCATTTCTGCACCAAGAGTTGCGATTAAAATAACTGAGGTAAACGACAACATAAGTCCTGTGAATGAAACGGCATAAATACTTACTTTTTTTGCATTTTTGAATTGAGTGACATATGGTATGATCACCATAAAAGCAACTAGTTCTCCGAAAGGAAAAGTCATCAAACTAGGAAATATCCCTTTTATAATCGGACCAAATCCATCTGCCATGATTGGACGTAAATTATTAAAATGCATCTCACCTGTAAAAAGAATGAATGAACCTACAAGTAAAATAAACAGAAACACATATGGCAAGAATATTTCAGAGGTTCTACCTAAAACCTCGATTCCTAAGTACAACATATAGATAATTACTAGCATAATTGTAATTGATAGTATTTCAATTGGTGTCACTTCAAAAATAGTTGACACAATTAATTCACCAAAGTCACGCATTACTCTAGCAGCTATATAAAAAAAATATATAATATACAATAAAGAAAGCAGTTTTCCGATATATTTCCCAAAGCAAAATGCAAGTATTTCAAATAAGTTTAAGCCTTCCTTTTTCTTTAAAATAAATACATAAAAAATGATAAGCGCTATCCCTATCCCTGAGGCTAATAAAATGGCAATCCATGCATCTTGTTTTGCTTCACTTCCAATATCAACTACGACAGCACTTCCTATTTCAAATACAAAAATAAGAATAAAGAGCTGCCACAGTGAGATTTTTTCTGTTAATTTGGGTTTCATAATCTGTACCTCACTCGTCTTACAATGCTACTTATTTTTCTTAATACGATAATCAATTACGATAGAATAAATAAATCCAAGCCATGCAAAGCTTGTTACCCAATATTCTCTTGTGCCGTTAGCTGGTAACAAGTTCTCTAGAACGGAATGTAGTAATCCAGTTCCATAAAAAAACATATCAATGATTCCTAAAAAAACGATGAAACTAACCCAAATAAACAGAAATGAAAAAGTAACAATGAGTATCAACCCCTTTATCCCAACAAATCCCTTACTTAAAATTATTACCAATATACGACAGAATATGTGAAAGCTGCTTTAAAGTAAAAAAAGCACCTTTATTCCCTTGTAAGGAATGTAAGGTACTTTCCAGTAGACAAATGATAGATTAGGTATCAGTCTTTGTTTGACACCATTGAATCATTGTTAAAGCAATAATTTCCGCGACTTCAAACACACGGTCTATTTCGATATATTCGTTAGGGAAATGGGCGACTTCTGTTGTTCCTGGGCCGAAAACAACAGTTGGTATGTCCCCAACATTCGTCAATAACCCACCATCAGTTCCCCACGGTGATGCTTCAATAATTGGCTCCTTATTTATTATTTCCTTGTAATTTATTTTTAAAGTACTTAATAATTCATGATCAGCATCTATTGTTCCTGGTATCCAGCGTGCTCCCCACCACTCCACTTTAACTGAATTAGTGATAAACCAAGGATCAATATACTTTAGATTAGCTACCCATTTCTCTAAACTTTCTTTCGCTTCTTCCATTGTTTCTTCAGGAATAACACCCATTCTCCCCTCAATGATGACTGAATCTGGTACTGAAGATGGCCATGAGCCTCCTTTAATGGTTCCTACATTAATTGGCACTGGTATTTGTATATTGTCATATAAAGGATCATTAATTTGCTCGTTTCTGTTAGTCTCTAACTTTTCAATTGATTGCAACACAAGGATACTTTTTTCAATCGCACTAACACCTTCATATCGTGTTCCTCCATGAGCTGATTTTCCTGTAACGGTTAAGCGGAACCAAAGGGATCCTTGCTGCTTCGGAAAGATTTTCATATTAGTTGGCTCTGGAATAATGGCTCCATCTGCTTTGTACCCTCTTAGAATAGCGGCTAATGTACCAGCTCCGCCACTCTCCTCTTCTATCACACTTTGAAAAATCACATCACCTTTTAACACAATCCCTGATTTAATAATTGCTTCTACAGCTAGAAGAAGAGAAACGGTTCCTCCCTTCATATCTGTTGAGCCTCGACCATATAATTTCCCATCCTTAACTAAGCCTGAAAATGAATCGACATCCCATTGATCTTCTTCACCCGAAGGGACGACATCAATATGTCCATTCAAAATTAAAGACTTTCCTCCTCCGGATCCTTTTAAAGTTGCAACAACATTTTGACTTCCATTAAAAGTCTCTCTTGGTGAAACAAATGCAATATGATTTAATAATTCAGGTCCTCCTGGTACCCATGAATCGACGTCTAATCCAAGTTCTACACATTTCTCAATCACAATAGCTTGTGCCCTGCTCTCGTACCCCTGAAGACTTTGTTCCTGTACTAATTTTTTTAGAAAGCTCACCCCTTCATTTCGATGGTTGTTCATCCAGTTGTGGATTGTATTCTTATAATCAATCATTTTTCACACTCCATTATTTGAGTTTGTCAATTGTGATATCAGCATCCGTATTATTAATTACATCCTCAACAGTTTTCGATCCCATCACTTCTATTAATTTCAGTTTCTCTTTTTCTACCTTTATCACGGCAAAATCAGTAATGATTAGATCCACACATCTACCTGAAGTTAGTGGCAAAGAACAGTTTTGAACAATTTTGGATTGGCCGTTTTTCGTTAAATGACTCATAACTACAATAACCTTTTTGGCCTTTTGTGCAAGTTCCATTGCCCCACCCATTCCAGGTACACGTTTCCCCGGTACAATCCAATTTGCTAAATCCCCTTTTTCACTTACTTGTAATGCTCCTAAAATCGTAATATCTATATAACCTTTCCTAATCATTCCAAATGAGATTGAACTGTCAACGTATGAAGCACCACTTATTGTTGTAACAGGGTAACCTGCTGCATTACATAAATTCTTATCCTCAAGTCCTGAAGCAGGTGTTTTCCCTATACCCAACACACCATTCTCAGCTTGAATCATGACGTTTGTTTTATTTTCGAGAAAATTTGGTACGAGAGATGGGATGCCGATACCTAGATTTACAATATTTCCGTCCTTGATTTCCTTTGCAGCTCGCTTTGCAATTTGAATTCTTATGTCCTCTCCCATACCCATTTCCAATTCACCCCTTTACTTTGAATGATTTTATTAACAAAAATCCCAGGAGTAATGATTTCCTCAGGGTCTAGTTCACCTAATGGGACAATTTCTTCTACCTCAGCAATTGTAATAGTCCCAGCCATTGCAACAAGAGGATTCATATTTCGAGCCGTTTTATCATAGATAAGATTTCCAAATGGATCAGCCTTTTTAGCATAAACAATTGATACATCCGCAGTTAATGCAGGCTCGATCAAATAAGTCTTACCACCTGTATTTATCATTTTCTTTCCTTTATTCACAATTTCATTCTCAACCCCAACATCTGTAAGGATTCCACCTACCCCCACTCCACCAGCTCGAATTCTTTCTGCAAGTGTACCTTGCGGAGAAAATTCTACTTCAAGTAACCCATCATTCATAAGCTTTCCGGCTATTGGATTTGAGCCTATATGTGAGACAATCAATTTCTTTGCTTGCTGATTACTTACCACTCTTCCAATCCCAATATGAGGGAATCCAGCATCATTACCTATTAATGTTAAATTAGTAATATGTTGAGTTAAGATCCAATCTACAATCGTTGGTGGCGTCCCTATTCCACCAAATCCGCCATACATTAGTGAACATCCGTCAGTAATAGAAACTAATGCATCATCCAGGGTTGAAATTTTTTGAAAACTGTTGGTAATTATTTTACTCACCTCACTTAGATCTCCATAAGAGTTTGTTCTAATAAATCTACAAGTCTATCAATCTCATCTTGCTTAATTGTCAGAGGCGGTGCTATTAGGATAGCATCGCCTCCGTAGCCTTCAATTCCGGCTACAGCTGGGTATAATAAAAGACCATTAAACTGCGCCTTAGAGATGATTTCACTCGTTATATCTAGGTCCTTACTAAACGGTCGTTTATTTTCTTGATTTGAAACAAACTCCATTCCTATTAATAACCCTTTTCCTCTGACATCTCCTATTATTGGAATATGTTTTTTTAGTTCTACAAGTTTTTCATATAAATAGTCGCCCATTACATGAGCTTGATTGACAAGTTGATTTTGTTCAATATACTTGATCACTGCAAGTGAAATAGCTGAAGATTGTGGATTAGCACTATACGTATGTCCGCTCATAACAAGCTTTGAACCATTTCTAATCGGTTCAATGACTTTATCACTAACAAGTGTAGCAGCAATTGGTGTGTAACCAGCACTCATCCCTTTTCCTAATGAGACAATATCGGCTTTTATCTCCCAATGTTCCATCGCGAACATTTTTCCTGTACGGCCTATCCCTGTCATGACTTCATCTGCAATGAATAAAATATCGTGCTTATCACATATCTCTTTTATGACTTGGTAATAATTCTTGGGTGGAACCATTGCTCCACCTGCTGCACCAACAATAGGTTCAGCAATAAATGCGGCGATATGCTCTGCTCCAATTCTATGGATCGCTTGTTCTAATTCAGACGCACATGCACTTTGACAAGTTGGGTAGGATTGATTATAGGGACATCTGTAGCAGTATGGTGGAGAAATGGTTGGAAAGTCTTCTAATAGAGGTACAAAACGTGATCTTCTTCCAGAGTGACCTGACATTGATAAGGCACCAATCGTAATACCGTGATAACTCATCCATCGTGATAAAATTTTATTTTTACCTTTTAAGCCTTTTTCCTGCCAATACTGAATCGCTATTTTCATGGCAGTTTCTGTCGCTTCTGAACCACTATTGACAAAAAAAGACCAGTTTGAGTGGCCACTTGAAAGTTCTGATAATTTTGCCGCTAATTGTTCAGCAGGCTCACTTGTGAATTGAGACCTATATACAAAGGAGATTTTATTGGCTTGTTCATTCATTGTTTGAATAATTTCGGGGACAGCATGCCCAATACTCGCTGTTATTGCCCCAGATGAACCGTCTAAATACTTTTTTCCATTTGTATCAAAAAGATAAATCCCATCACCATGACTTATAATTGGATAGTCCTTGTCAAGAAAAGGTTTAATTAGATTAGTCTTTTTCAATAATGTACACCTCCTACCTGAATAAATAAACTATTTCTTCTTAATAAAGGTATATGTGATTTGATGCGAAAATCTTCTCCCTTTTTTATAAATCAAATTTCTCATGTTAAATAGGTGTGAAACAATAGCTTCACACCTTCGTAACCCTTGATTTATTTATTGCTCGTTTACAAGACTTTTATGGATCCAAATAGCTGCTTGCATTCCATCGCCCATTGCAATTGTCACTTGCTCAGAGTGAACAGCGATGTCACCAGCAGCCCATATATTAGGATGACTCGTTCTTTTCGTACGAGGATCTACAATGACATGATTATTTTCCATTCTTTCAACCGAAAGTTCCTTAATCAAATCAGTGCGAACTTTATTTCCACCAAACCCAATGAAGCCTTTTTCTGCTTCAATTACTTGGCCACTTTCTAGGATAATACTCTTCAGTTCATTCGAGTTTTTGGAGATAATTCTTTTTATCGGCTCTTTTATGTAGGTAATTCCTTTTCCAACTAATTGCGTTTGCAATTCAGCTTCTAATTCATTCCCATCATGATTAATATAGGTCAGCGAATTTGTCCATTGCATTAAAGTTAGAGCTAACTGAGCACCAACCTTACCAGCACCTAGGACAACCGTCTTTTTCCCTCTGATTTCATATCCGTCACAATCAGGACAAACATAGACAGACAGACCTAAACATGGAATTAGGTCTTCAATATCAGATGGCAGTCTATCTAACACACCTGTTGCTAATAGAACCTTTTTTGCATAATATTGCTCTCCTGATTCACAAGAAATCTCTAGAATTTCCTGATGATCCTTTATAGCGATGACAGTATCTGTTAGAAATTGGATGCCATAGCTTCTAGCATGCTCTCTTCCAAGATTTCTAAGCGTCTCTCCACTTACACCATTTGGCCAGCCTAAGATATTATGATAATTCCTACATAATGTTGATCTTCCAAGCTTAGAATCAATCACAAGTGCTTGATGTTGATATCTTCCTAACTGAATTGCTGCTTGAAGTCCGGCAATTCCTCCACCAATTACAACACAATCATATGTTGAAACCATTGATACACCTCTTCATTTAATCTCTTCTATATTCTCTGTTAAAGCCCTAAGGATATACAGCTAATTTGGATTCGATTATACTATTTCTATTAACAGAAAATTTAGAGGAGGAATCAGTATGAAACGTTTAAGGGATTATGGTGTAACCATCGGTTCATTAAAGCCAGGTCCAAAAAATAAGATAACAGATGTTAAAGGAGTCACTGTTGGTCATTCAACAATTAGTGATGGTTCTTATAAAACAGGAGTTACATCAATCATTCCTCACGGTGGAAATGTATTTAGAGAGAAGGTCATTGCCAGTAGTTATGTCTTAAATGGATTTGGTAAAACCGTTGGAACCATTCAAATTGAGGAACTAGGGACAATAGAAACGCCCATCCTCTTAACCAATACCTTAAGTGTACCAACATGCTCTAGTGCTCTACTTAAATATATGTTGAATCAAAATGATGATATTGGAACTACCACAGGAACGATAAATACCGTTGTCGGTGAATGCAATGATATGTATTTAAATGATATCCGTGATTTCGCTGTCAAAGAAGAACATGCATTTATTGCTTTAGAACAAGCGTCAGTTGATTTCGATGAAGGTAATATTGGAGCTGGTACAGGCATGAAATGCTTTGGACTAAAAGGTGGTATTGGTTCTTCTTCTAGAGAAATAACCTATTATCATGGGACATATACGATTGGTGTTCTAGCTTTAACCAATTTCGGCCAGTTACAGCACTTAACCATCGACGGGCATAAAGTTGGACCTAGGATTAAGCAATTGATCCCATCTACACAGGAAGAAATGGACAAAGGCTCCGTCATCATAGTTATTGCGACTGATTTACCCGTTTCGGATCGACAATTACATCGTATATTGAAGAGAGCGTCTGTTGGACTAAGTAGAACTGGTTCTTATATCGGTCATGGCAGTGGAGATATTTTCATTGGTTTTTCAACAGCAAATAAGATCTCTCATTATTCAAACGAACAATTGCAACACTTCGCTTTTATCCATGAAGAAGAAATTGAACAAGCATTTATTGGCGTTGCAGATGCAACAGAAGAAGCCATTTTAAATTCACTGCTTACTTCAAAGACTACTATTGGAAGAGACCAGCATAAATTGATTTCGTTAAGTGAATTCATTGAAGAGATCTTATAGATTTAAACTTTCGCATTCCGAAATAAATTGGTATAATTTAAATAGATTGAAAATTTAATATAAAGCGAGGATACAAACATGTTAAAAACTTCAGAAAATATCGATTTAAAAGAAGCTAATGAGCAATTTAAAGCTTTAGATGAAAAAATAACTCACTTTTCTAATGTACTTGGTTTGGCTGCATGGGACCAACGTACAAAAGCAGCAAAAAAAGGACGTTCCCTCTTTGCGAAAGCTATTGGTACTCTTTCTACTGAAGCCTTTAAATTAACAATTTCAGAAGAAATGGGACAACTTTTACATACTCTTACCTTACCAGAAAACTATGATTCATTAGACCCTGTAACAAAGGCTTGTGTAAGAGAACGATTATCAGAATATGAAAAATCAAAAAAGATTCCAGCTGACGTTTTTACGGAGTATGTTGTATTAAGATCGAACGCTAACAATGCTTGGGAGGATGCACGAAAGAATAATGACTTCGCCTCTTTCCAGCCATATTTAGAAAAAATGGTTGACTTCAAAAAGAAATTTGCTGAATACTATGGATATGAAGGTCACCCATATAATGCTCTCCTTGATGAATATGAACCTGGCTTAACAGTCGAAAAGCTCGACCCCCTCTTTGCTGAATTAAGAGAAAAAAGTATCGCATTACTAGAAAAAATTCAGAGTTCAAGTAATCAACCTAGAAAAGATATTTTTGAAAAAGAATATGATATTGATGCACAAAAAGCATTCAATCAATTTATCCTTCCAAAATTAGGCTATGATCTAGAAGCCGGTAGATTAGATGAAACAACACATCCATTTGCTCTAGCTATCACAACAGGTGATGTTAGAATCACAACACGTTATTTAAAAGAAAATGTCCGATCAGCCATTTTCGGAACGATTCATGAAACAGGACATGCATTGTATGAGCAAGGTGTAAATCCTGAATTTGAAGGTACAGTCATTAGACGTGGTGCTTCATTTGGTATCCATGAGTCTCAATCACGATTTTTAGAAAACATGGTAGGAAGAAGCACAGAATTTTGGACTTACTTCTACAAAGATATTAAAAAATACTTCCCAACTCAACTTGGAGAAGTTTCGTTAGAGGATTTCTATGAAGCTATTAATCTAGTAGAACCATCATATATCCGTGTCGAGGCAGATGAACTCACCTATAATCTTCATATTATGATTCGATATGAAATAGAGAAAGGCTTAATTTCAGGGGAAATTGAAGTAAAAGACCTACCCCAGGTGTGGAATGAAAAAATGAAGGATTATCTTGGTGTCGTTCCTGAAAATGATACACTAGGTGTTTTACAAGATGTTCACTGGTCACAAGGTGGATTTGGATATTTCCCTTCCTATTCTTTAGGAAATCTATATGCAGCCCAAATTCTTCATACAATTACGAAAGAAATTCCTAATTTCTATGAATTGATCGAACAAGGAGACTTCTTAGTCATTCGTGAGTGGTTAAAAGAACAAATTCATCAATATGGTAAGCTTTATACTCCAGCAGAACTAATTAAAAAAGTCACAGGTGAAGATTTAAATGCTTCTTATTTAATTCATTATTTAGAAGAGAAATATACGAACATTTATAAACTATAACATTAGAAAAAGCAGTCCGAATACGGACTGCTTTTATTATATAGTAGCTATTAATTATAGTTTTACAACGTTTGCAGCTTGAGGTCCACGATTACCATCAACAATCTCAAAAGAAACTTCTTGGCCTTCTTCTAAAGATTTGAAGCCTTCACCTTGGATCGCTGAGAAATGTACGAATACATCGTCTCCACCTTGTACTTCGATAAATCCGAAACCTTTTTCACTGTTAAACCATTTTACTTTACCATTTTGCATGAATTATGCCTCCTAGAATTAACACACAAATCAATTGTGTATTGCTAAAAATTAACCAGTTCAACCACTTGCATAAATTTAATAGATTCTTCACGTGCTTTAGTATTCTACAACAAAGAAACGTTCATTCTATCTTTAATCTATATGTAGTAAACGGTTGCATTTATCATATCATTTTAAGAATGGAAGCGTCAACCATTTTACACAAAATTATACTAACTTTTAAGAAATAAGTAATCGTTTACAATATTGATATAATAGTAATCTTCTATATAAAATAACTGGTGAATGAGAACTAGTCTCGAGCTCATTCACCCCTCTGATTATTGAAATAAATTCAAGTACTTCCCATACCCTTCATTTTCCAATTCTGATTTTGGAATAAATCTTAATGCTGCTGAATTAATACAATATCTTAAGCCTGATGGGCCAGGTCCATCGTTAAACACATGTCCTAAATGAGAATTAGCTTCCTTACTTCTTACTTCTGTTCGAATCATTCCATGAGTTGTATCAAGCTTCTCTACCATCTCTTCATCTAGGATTGGTTTAGTGAAGCTTGGCCAGCCACAGCCAGCATCATATTTATCAGTCGAACTGAACAAAGGCTTCCCAGAAACAATATCTACATAAATCCCCTCTTCTTCATGATTCCAAAATTCATTTTGAAATGGTGGTTCTGTACCATTTTCTTGTGTTACCTTATATTGCATCGGTGTCAACTTTTTCTTCAAATCCATTACTAATCCCTCCAATGTCTTTCGATGAAACCCGCTCTACCTGATCCTACACTGTATCTAAGATAATGGGCCGGATTTTTTTTATAATAATGTTGGTGATACTCTTCTGCCTCATAGAATTCCTTAGCTGGGAGAATCTCAGTAACTATAGGCGCAGAAAACTTACCACTTTCAGCTAATTGTTTTTTTGATTGCTCTGCAAGCTCCTTTTGATTTTGATTATGATAAAAAATCGCTGTTTTGTATGACCCACCTCGATCATAAAATTGCCCACCTGCATCTGTTGGGTCAATTTGTTGCCAAAACAATTGAAGAAGCAGTTCATAAGAAAATTCTTCTGGATTATATGTTATTTGTACCGCTTCATAATGTCCTGTTGTTTCTTGGCAAACTTCTTCATATGTAGGATTTTCTTTCCATCCACCTGTATAGCCTGAAACTACTTTAATAATCCCTGGCATTTCATCAAATGGCTTCACCATACACCAAAAGCATCCACCCGCAAATGTTGCTAGCATTGAGTTTGACAAATTAATTGCTCCTTCCTAAATTCTCTTCTTCTATTATAGTTGCCAATAACAGACAATCCAATTAATTTGACTTACTACTTAGTTAAATCTCTTTGCTATCATCATTAATTAATCTTAGCATTTTATTTGGATAATCAGTAATTATGCCATCCACTTTTAGATTGATTAGTTCTTTCATTGTTTTTTCATCATTAATTGTCCAATAATGAATAGCAATATTACGTTCTTTGATGATGTTTATTAACCTCTCAGTAGCTAAATCAATATGTCCAACCTTTACAGGAATTTGTACTGCACTTCGCTTTAATGGGTATATTCTATCTAAATGTAATTTGTGTAGAAATACATAGTATTTTAATGTCTTAGACCCTGTCCCTATTGGAACTTTCCCATCTGTACTTTTTGCAAAACGCTTTATACTATCATCATTGAATGACCCTACAATCACTTTCTTTTTGATATCATATTTTTTTATTAATTTGGCTACCTTCTTTTCTACCCTTGGATCGGTGTCCTTTAGCTCAATGACAAAGGGAGTATTTTTTATTTCTTTAAATACTTCTTCTAGCGTAGGTATTTGAATTCCACGTCCACGAAAGGCATAGCCACGATTCTCCAATTCCAAGTGATAGCCTGCATCCAATTTTTTTAATTCTTCTAATGTCATGTCTGAAACGAATCCTGTACCATTGGTCGTTCGATCAACGGTATGATCATGAATGACAACCAATTGATGGTCTTTTGACAGCCGAACATCCAATTCTATTGCGTCCACACCAAGTCGTTCTGATAGTTTAAATGCATACAAAGTATTTTCTGGAGCAATTCCAGCACCACCCCTATGAGCAATGACTAACGGTATATCATTTACCTTATGAAAGGTTGTTTGTTTTTGTTTATTCACTGGAACAAGCTGGATGATGAAAAATAGAGTCGTTAACAAACAGAAAACAACAATAAGTCGATGAGGGATTAAGAAATTAACTCGTTGATTAATCTTCATAGTTGAACTCCTATACAATGTAATTAAAGTCTATTATGTCGTATTTACACAATATTATGAGGCTCTCCCTTGGATATGTAACACTATGATTATGATTTTAAGAATATAATATGCTCTTTTTAGCTAAAAAACGCACGAATCATAAATCTCAATAATTTGGAAATAGTATATGGATAGGAGGTGGATCATTTGTCAAATCCATATTTATGCCCAAATTGTAAAACAAATAGAACTAGATTCAACATCATTGAACAAGTAGCCAAAGCTGTGAAGGTAGACAAGGATAGTGGGGAGATTCTAGAAGAGTATGGAGAGGAAATTGGACCTTTACATATTCCATATCGTGGTCCAAACTATAAAATCCAGTGTGGTGTATGTGGTTTAATAGAGGATGAATTATCATTTGTCAAACGAGCTCAGAACCATAAATAAGCTCAAAAAACCAGTACTCAAAATTATGGAGTACTGGTTATAAGTAGTATTGCCTATTCATTCGGTACAATCAAACTAAAACTTAGGTCATCCTTTTCTAAATCAAATGTGTTCACTCTTACATTTACATCACTTTTCAACTCTAAATCAGTGATTGCTGCATATACAGTATGCTTTGAAGGATCAATCGTGATCCAATCAGGTAAAGCATAATTATCACTAATAGATCTTAATACCAATGACACAGGGAGTTGAACATTTCCCAAAGAAATAGATTCCTGTTGTAACATTAAATCACCATTTGCTTGAGGGATTGGTTCAAAGGTCATGACTAAGTCAATTTCCTTGCCAAAAGCAGGAATTGATCCAATTAACATCACTTTTTCTGAAAGTAACACCTTATAGTTTAAGATTTGGTCCTGAAATTCCTCTTCTAAATAGTGATTGATTAATTGAGTTAAATCATGTTTATTCGTCGTGACGGTTAAATTAATTCCATCCTTCCCTTCATTCTCTTCGTTAACTGAAGGAAGATTGATTGCCTCCCCAGGAGAAAATAAGAAAATCAAAAACAAGCCTACAATCAGAACATTTATAATGACTAGTCCAATAAAAAAATTTCTCCAATTTATCGTCATTCTCATACCCCTTACTTACAAACGGTTCATTTATTTCATTCCATATATTCTTCTATACGTGCGCTAATTAATTCATAACCTCGTGTATTTGGATGAAAATCATCATTGTACAATAGGTTTTCATTGCTATTTTTAAAGATATCTTCAATTTCAATAAAGGTCGTATTATCGTACTCTGATAATAGATTTTTGGTTATTTGATTCCAGCTAGATATCACCAAATCGATATCACCGAAGATTTCTCCTATATGTATAAATGGGTTATACAATCCAACCACGTAAATTTGAGCCTCTTGATTCATATTTCTAATCCGATCAATAATTAATTGTAATCGTTGCTTATATTTATCCCGCTCAAGATTAAATGGTTCATACGATAAATTCATGAAATGATTTTGGACAACCTGCAAGATATCATTTCCACCAATTGTAATGATCACAGAATCAGCGCTAGCAACCAGTTCTTTTGGAATATCCTTAGAAATACGAAGTAGCAAATCATTTGTTGTATGTCCTTGTACACCGTAATTTATAATCTTCACCGAACCTACCTCCCTTCTTTCAAGAAGGCGATTTTCTAAAAACGAAGTATATCCCCCACTATTTGTCGTATCTCCAATTCCCTCAGTTAAGGAATCTCCAATAGCAAGTATTTCTAAGTCTTTTGGAAAAAACGAAGGTGGTACACTATCCTTTTTTAACAAAAGTACGTTATGATAAACATTTCGTTCATAATTATTTGAAGTTTGTACAGAGCAAGCTGTTAATAAAACCATCAATGTAAAAAAAATCATCAAGCGTTTCAATTATTCTTCACCTACCATTCTAACAATCTTTTATTAAAATATGTCATTATTGCTTATAGTATTATAATATAACTAACTAGTAGAATCATATCTACTATTTACTCGTTACAAAAGAAAAAGACGCTTATTTAAGCGCCCTTCATGGTTAGATAGCATTTATATACACTGGGTTAGTCTGCTCAAGCCCATGAATTTGATGAATGGTAATCTCGGGATAACACCCAACTCTTATATTAACTCCTGTTTGACCCAAACCTTCACTAATATAAAACGGTTTTCCATCATGATAATGTAATCCTTTGATCATATTTAATCTTGCAAGTTTTCCCATTTTAACAAGATGGTAAGGCTTTGGCCAATGAATTTGTCCACCGTGAAAATGTCCTGATAACAAATAATCAAAGTGGTAGTTCTTCATATCTAAAACGACATTAGGATCATGTGATAATACAAGGTTATAGCCTTGTTCTAACCCTTTATAGGAAAATTCAGGATTACTCCTTTTTGTACTTGCATCATCAATCCCTATAATATTTAAAATAGAGCTCCCAATTGTAAGTTTTACATGTTCATTTTTCAAAGTAACACATGAATGATCTTCTAATGTTTTTTTCAAAGCTTCAAAATTTTCTCCCTTTAATACATAATCATGATTACCAAATACCGCAAAAATCCCATGAGTCGGTTTTAATTTGTTTAATACCTCTAGATAAGGAACAAGCTTAGGGATGCTTCTTTTTCGATCCAAAAAATCACCAGTTAAAGCAATTAAGTCAATTTTTTCATTTTGTAACAGATGGTAGAGCTTATTTGGAGAGATCGATATATTTTCAAGATGTAAATCTGATAGATGGAGAATATTTAAGGTCAATAGATTTGAATCAACCGATTTATTACCTATATTAACTCTATTTATTTTAACATTTTTCGTATTTTTATTAGCTAAATAAATAAAATATGAAATCATAAATACAACCAAAAGAATAACAGAAGTATACAATGTATCTCCTCCTCTACTACAATTATAATGAGTTAGAGGAGGAAAGACAGTGGTAATGGATGGATAATCTCATCCTTATTCCTTCGTATACCTTGTTATTAAGGCTTCCTTCGTCATGATAAGATATTTGGGAGGTCTGTTTAATGTATTCTTGGTCAATTGATTGACTGATAGTAAATACATTGGAATAAATACAAGACGTTTCATCAAAGCATACCATTTATTTCTCAGAGAGAACGTTTCAAACCCTAGTCTTTCACAACCTTTGTTGAGCGTGGTTATGCCAACAATTCCTTTAATTTCCTTCTCACGAGGATGCTTAGATAAATAATCTGCTAAATATGGTAATCCTTCAAGTACTTTCTTATAAATAACTCTTGCCTTCCTCGTTTCACCATCTATCTTTACTATATCTTTTAATAACCTCACATTATGTAAATGAATTTTTATCATTAAATCATTTTTATGAATGATGGTACCATCAGATAATTCTAGTGGGAAACCTCTATATCTTGTAAGTCTTATTCGAAAGATTGGCTGATGATCATCATCAGTATGAATATATGTTAACCTTGTAAAGAAATAATATAAGGGATCAAGCACTGTCCAAATTGAAAAGAAATAAAGCCTCATTTTAACCAGCATCATTTGTTACCCCTTTACAAAAGAATCATTGTTATTTGAAGTATCTATAATTTGGGGAAAGATTATGAAAGGGAATTAAAGGTAGTTGCATAAAAATAGTTGGTTTGATGACAATATTGTTATTACCTCTTAAAGGAGACTATTCAAATGAAAAAGGTACTATTTATGCCTTTTTTACAAATCCCATCAGGTCATCACCAGGTTGCAGATGCTATTGCTGAAATTGTTTCAGGTATTGATTCATCTATCGATTGTGACAAGGTGGATATTTTATCATACAGTTACGGAAATATAGAGCAGCTTATCTCTACTATTTATTTAAAATGGATTCATACGCTCCCAAAAACATACCATTGGCTTTATCAGACATTAGTTTGTAAGGATATGTACAAAGACAAGAATTATAAACTTTATGAACTATTGTTTTTACCATTTGTGAAAAAGCTTATTAGAGAAAAGCAACCAGATATCATAGTTAGTTCTCATGCCTTGCCATCCTACATGCTTAATAAGTTAAAACAACTAGAAATAATAAATACACCTGTGATAAATGTCTACACAGACTTTTTTATTCACAGCTTTTGGGGTACAAAACATATCGATTATCATTTTGTAGGACACCCTTCACTCAAAAAGCAGTTAGTTGAAAAGGGAATTTCAGAAGAAAAAATATATGTAACTGGAATTCCTACTCACCCTTTTATAAAAAAAGAAGTAAAAAAACAATCAACCTTAAAAAACTGTTTGATTATGGGTGGGAGTTTAGGCGTTGGGATGATTGAACAGCTATTGCCAAAATTGAGGAATAGTAAGCATATTTCCTTTTATATTTTATGTGGCAAAAATAAAAAACTATACGATAAGGTACAAAAGCTCGCAGATCCAAATATTCACCCATATGGCTATATTTCTGACCGAAAAAAAATGAATGATATTTATGAAAAGGCAGATCTCGTTATTACAAAACCTGGAGGTATCACGATAAGCGAATGCTTAACAAAAGAAATCCCTACTTTAATCTATCATTCCCTACCTGGTCAGGAGAAAATTAATTTAAACGAGTTAAGTTCTAATCAATTAGTATTTCAATTTGAAGATTGGCAAGAGATGGAAAGCATTGAGGATGAGATTTTATCTTATTTGCAGGAAAAGGAGGTTACTAAAGTATTCGCAAAGAGCTTGAAGGAATATCAGTTGAGTTTAGACAATCGACCCTTAAAAAGTATTCTACATCAAATTATCTATTCATAAAGGACGGTGTATACTATGAACAAAGATAAAGACGATCTTACAAATAAACAAACTGAGATTGACCAAATGCTTGAGTGTGAAACGTATTTTGGCAAAGACTTCTTCTGGAATGAACTTGAAGCAATTGTTGTTGATGGTGTTGTCAATAGTGACGACTAAATTTAACAGCCTGAATAAACATGTATTCAGGCTGTTAAACATTCCTAATTATAAATCCTTTATTTTTTTGACCATTTCTTCATATGGGGTCTCTGATACACCACTATAGTCACCAGCTATATTCCCATTTTTATCAACAATATAGAATGCTGTACGATGTAGTACCTGATCTTGATTAGTTGGTTTTTGAACTAACGTCGCAAAATTATCTTTTGCGAATTCTTCAATTTCAGCCTGACTATAGCCAGTTAAGAAATGCCAATTGCTGAAATCTGCGTCAAATTTGTTGGCAAACTCCTTTAACACTTCTGGTGAATCTTCTTCAGGATCCACAGAAAACGAAACGATCTCTGCCTCAATTCCCTCATCAGCTAGCATTTGCTGTAATTTAGCCATATGAGCTGTCATTGGTGGACATACGGTCTCACAATTAGTGAAGATAAAATTAGCAACCCATACCTTACCATCTAATTGCTCAGTTCCGAATGCATTTCCATCTTGGTCAGTGAAGGTGAAATTCATCTTATTTTCTTGATTACAAGCTGTTAACAATACTATGCATAAAATTAAAATGTAAAAAAAACCTTTTTTCATTTCTACAACTCCTACTATGTACCTTTGTCTAAATAGTATCAGAAAATGTCTTTAATTAAAAGTATTTGACTAATATGTTTCTCTTATCTGAACATATCTTGTCTTTCCCCTTCATATAATGGACAAGAAGTGCATTGGAGGGATCATCATTGATTTCATATTATTTACGAGGTAGGCACAAAAAAAGAGGTCACCAAAAATGATGACCAAATCTTTACAAAATCTTACATTTATACTTATTGGAGCTGTCCTACAAGGAGTAGCTATGTCGATTTTTTTATTCCCTCATAATATTCCTTCTGGTGGAGCTGCTGGATTAGCTATTATATTAAATCATTGGTTTCATTTACCTTTAGGATTCTCTCTTTGGGTTGTTAATTTTGCCTTTTTAGTACTAGCTTTAAAATACTTTGGCTATACATGGACAATTAGAACGATGTTATCTGTAACCGTTACTTCAGTTACGGTTAGTATGATTACTTCAGGCTTGCATATCTATGACCGTATTTTTCTTGTTGATATGTTGGTAGGTAGTGCTTTATTTGGCATAGGTGTTGGATTACTTATTCGGAACGGGGCATCAAGTGGTGGAATGGTCATACCTGCGTTGATGATCGCAAATAAATACCAATGGCCACCGGGTAGAGTGATGCTGTGGATGAATTTCCTTATTTTCTTATTTACTGCGACAGTGATAGATTTGAAGATTGTTATTTATGCAATTATTTGTCAATCAATTTCAACAAACATCATCGACTTTATTTATCATCTTAAGATACCGACATTCACTGCTAATAACTATGGCTGGCGAAAAAAATAAGACCAGCTCGGGTTATTGTCATTTAATACAAAGTAACCCTTGATCTATTAAATAGTAAATAACCTTATCCACTGAATCTTGTAATGAAAGTTTATTTGTTTCAATCGTTAGTTCAGGTGCATCTGGTGCTTCATATGGGGATCCAATTCCTGTGAAATTAGGTATATCCCCTGTTCTTGCTTTTTTATAAAGACCTTTTGGATCTCTTGTTTCACATATTTCAAGTGGACATTTCACATAGATTTCAATAAATTCGCCTTCATCGAACATTTCTCTCACCGTTTTGCGATCTTCCCGAAACGGAGAGATAAATGCGGTAGTAACAATTTGGCCACTATCAACAAATAGTTTAGAAACCTCGCCGATTCGGCGTATATTTTCTTTTCGATCCGTATCATTGAACCCAAGACCTTTATTCAATCCATGTCTGATATTATCTCCATCAAGAATATAGCTTCTAACTCCTAGTTCGAATAACTTCATATCAATTGCATTTGCTAACGTAGATTTACCAGATCCAGACAACCCTGTGAACCAAAGGACACAGCTTCTATGATTATTTAATTGATGTCGATCTGCTTTTGTAATAGAAGATTTATGCCATATGATGTTGTTATCAGTTTTCATAAATTTCACCCTTTAAATCTTTGTATAAGTTTTTTGCAGACCTCTAATTAATACTTCAATAACCTCTGCTCGACTAAATTCTTTTGGAGGGATCTGACCATACTTTAGCATTTCTCTCACCTTTGTACCTGATAATATCACATGATCTTCTTTTTCATGCGGGCATGTTTTTGCCGATGCCATACTCTCACATTTCAAACAATAGAAGCTATGCTCGAAGAATAATGGTGTAATCCCAAGTTCTGATACTGAAAATAAATGAAAGATTTTTTGCGCATCATAGGTCCCGTAATAATTACCAACACCAGCATGGTCGCGCCCTACAATAAAATGAGTACACCCATAATTTTTGCGAACAATGGAGTGGAAAATGGCTTCACGAGGTCCAGCATATCTCATGGCAGCTGGAAAAACAGATAAAAACACACGATTTTTCGGATAATATTTGTTCAATAATACTTGATAACTTTCCATTCGAATGTCACTAGGAATATCATCTTTCTTTGTTTCACCAACAAGCGGGTTTAAAAATAACCCATCTACAGTTTCTAATGCTGTTTTCTGAATATATTCATGGGCACGATGAACCGGGTTTCTTGTTTGAAAGCCAACAATTGTTTTCCAGCCTAAACGTTGAAAGACTTCCCGCGTTTGCTTTGGATCTAAATAGAAATTCTCAAACTTCTCTTTCACTGGTCTCTTGATTAATGTGATGGGTCCAGCAAGATATACATTAGGTCTATCATATAATTTTTGAACCCCTGGATGTGCTTTGTCGGTCGTTTGGTAAACCTTGAAAGCTTCAATGTCTTTATTAGGGATATATTTCTCAGTTACTGTCATTGCGCCATAAATGATCTCATCCTTTACAAGATGAACTTCCTCACCAATCTCAATGTGTTTAGCTGCATCTTCATTGACTGGTAAAGTAATAGGAATGGACCAAATCTCACCTGTTGATAGTCTCATCTTGCTAACAACCGATTCATAATCTTTCTTCCCTAAGAAACCTGTTAATGGACTGTAAGCTCCTATAGCGATTAGTTCAAGGTCACTTAGTGCGATTTCATCTAATTGAATCTGTTGTATTCCTGCTTTCATTTTGTAGTTTTCATTGACTCTATTTATTAATAGTCCGCCATGCGGCTTACTTAGCGTCACTTCTATAACCTCCTACTATTCTATGCATTTATTTATCTAAGTGTAGTCCACATTCTGTCTTATCATGATTTGCCCATCTTCCCCCACGCAAATTATCGCCTATAACTGGTTGTGTACATGGAAGACAACCAATACTAGGATAATTATTGTCATGTAGCTCATTATATGGTAATTGATTTAACTGGATATATGTCCATACATCATCCCATGTCCAATCAATAAGAGGACAAATTTTAACCAATTTAAACTTCTCATCTTTATTAATAAATTTCAGATGCTTTCTTGCTGGAGATTGGTCACGACGCAATCCAGAAATCCATGCAATAGATTCTGTTAGCACCTCTTTTAAGGGCTCAACCTTCCTTAATTGGCAACATAAATTTGGATTTCTTTTCCACAAGTCATCACCATATTCATCTTTTTGTTCTAATAATGTAAGGTTTGGTTTTTTTAATTCAATATTTAATGTAGGATATTTTTCTTTTACTTTATCAATGAGTTTGTACGTTTCCTGAAAATGAAGTCCAGTATCAAGAAAGACGATTCTCGCATCTTTTTTAACCTTAGAGATTAAATCAATCAAGACTATACCTTCAGCTCCAAAGCTACATGCATAGACTAGCTCCCCATCATCATAGGTTGAATATGCCCACTTTAAGACTTGGAAATAATCTTTTACCTCGCAGTTTAATTGATCAATTTTTTCTTGTTCCCATGTATCAAATGAAATGGATTCATTTAACATTTAGCACACCCTCCTTTTTCGGATAAATGATTATTAAAAATTAACGATAAGAAGTTCATTATTTTTCACGACAACCTTATTCATTTCATTAATTGTTCCAAATTGATTGATTGAAATAAGTCCTCTCATCCAAGAACCATGACCGAACACGATTATCTTTGAATAATGTTTATATTCCTTAATGAAGGATAAGATTCTTTTTTCAAAATCAAGCAGAGATTCGCCCAATGTTAATTCTCTAGGTGAATTCATCCATACATCAGAATAATCATTAATCAGCCTTGATTTTGGAACACCTTCGTAATCGCCAAAATTCAACTCATCTAATAATGGCTCAACCTGAAATGACTCATACCCATAGCTTTTTGCTGTTTGTTGTGTTCGAATAAGTGAACTAGTTAAAACAATGTCAACAGGTAGTATATTTATCAATTTCTGCTTATTTACCTCAATGTCATGTTTAAATCCGTTTGTTATCGGAGAAATTGGGATATTTCTACTTCCTTGAAGTACACCCTTCTTATTCCATTCAGTTGGTAAATGCCTTATAGCGGCGATTTCCATTGTACATCCTCCAAATAAAAAGTTTCACTTCGGAGTCCACGTCTTTGTGCTTCCAAAACTAGTGTATCCACCAGCTTTACATTTCCTAAATTCACATTCGTTCCAAAAGAATTGATAAAGAACATTTGACTCTTCGGTGTCGGTGCTTCAAAAATCACTCTGTTGATATCTACATTTTTGATCATTTCTTTCACTAACTTATCCTTAATTTGCCCATTACTATCATAGATTCCAGATGTACCAGAATCTCTACCTTCAGTGATGACGTATTTACACCCAGCATCTAATAATAAGTTGATTTCTTCTTTCCATTCCGAAATAGAAAGATCCTTATCTGCATCCTTCGACCCTACTTCACCAAGGATATAGAAGTCATTTTTTAATTGCTTAACCAATGATACTCTGTCTTTAAGTGAAATATCTAATGTTCCATTCGATACCTCAATCCATTCAATACCAAGAGACTTTAAATAAGCTACATATTCCTTCATCTTTTTCTGATAAAAGCATTTCTCAAACAATGTTCCTCCAAAATATGGCTTAATATGATAGGCTTTGTACAAAGCAATTTTCTCTTCAATATTTGGAGTGACATAAGCACACCCTATACCTATCTTAGCAATATCAATATATTGATGATAATCATCTAATACGTGTTTTAATTGTCCTATTGGAGTTCCAAAATCTGCAACTGAAGTGATTCCATATAGGCGGTTCTTTAATGTTCTATTAGGTAAATCCAAAAAGTCCATCGTGATATACGCCTCCTCTTCTCTACAGTTGATATGTTATTCATCTATAGGAAAATGGTGTATATATTAAGCACTTACATTAAAATTAGACCAAATAACTCTGGATTGATTTGACAAATGGAGAAGATTTATAAGAGGTATAGACTGAACTGAAATACGGAATGATACAATTGTATTAAATATATGTATAAGGAGTTGCAAGTTACTTGTCCAGTAAAAAAAATACAGGAATGACAGTAGTAGCAATTGGCTCAATTCCTCTAATCCTTGTACTAGGTAACTCAATGCTAATCCCTGTATTACCAGAAATGCAAAAAGAACTTGGAATCAGTCAATTTCAAGTTAGCTTAGTAATTACTGTATTTTCCGTAGCAGCCGCCGTTTCAATTCCGATTCTTGGGTATTTATCTGACCGCTTTACCAGAAAGGCAATTATCATTCCTGCTCTTGTTCTATATGGAACTGGTGGATTATTAGCTGGACTTGCGGCATCATGGTTTACCAGTCCATTTCTTTGGATCATGATCGGAAGGGTAATGCAAGGTGTGGGTGCAGCAGGTACTGCCCCGATTGCAATGGCATTAACAGGTGATTTATATAAAGGTGGTCAACAAAGTAAAGTATTAGGACTTGTTGAAGCATCCAATGGATTTGGTAAAGTAATCTCACCTATTATAGGTTCATTACTGGCGTTATTATTTTGGTATGCTGCATTCTATGCATTTCCCCTCTTTTGCCTAGTTTCTATCCTCCTTACTCTGTTTTTTGTTAAGGAGAAGAAACAAAAAAAGGAACCACCTCCTTTTGGAAAATACTTCAAAGGATTGTTAACAGTATTTAAAAATGAAGGCCGCTGGCTTTTTACTGCATATTTGGCTGGAGCAACGTGCCTTTTTACATTGTTCGGAATTTTATTTTACCTCTCAGATGTTTTGGAACTACAATATAAAATTGATGGGATCCCTAAAGGCGCCATTCTAGCAATACCTCTATTGGTGATGACAACAACATCCTATATTACTGGTAGTAAAATCGGAAAAAATATGGCATTGATGAAGAAATTAATCATTATTGGTCTTGGTTTAATGACTATATCTTTCTCAACTTTAATGTTTTTTGAATCCCTTGTTCCTTTCATCTCAATTTTAGTAATCAGTAGTGTTGGAACAGGTTTGGTGCTACCTTGTATAAATAGTTTGATTACTGGTTCTGTCAGTTCATCTAAAAGAGGGTTTGTTACTTCTTTATATGGATCAGTTCGCTTTTTAGGTGTTGCAATTGGACCACCTATTTTTGGGTGGCTCATGGCATGGTCACGATCCGGTATGTTTTTGATTACAGCCTCACTCACTTTAGTTGTCGGATTATTATGTATTGCATTAATTCATGTGAAGAAGAAAAAACCGAATGAAACGGCAGACGATTCTTTATTTAATAAATTACAACTTACTTAATTATTCAAAGGAGGAACTTTCCGTTGCAAATCTTTTTATCACCAGAATTAATGACACAGGAGTATCAAATATTGAATGTTGTCAATCAAAATGAAAAAGCCATTGGCTATGTTACATTCTTAATCGATGAGAAAAAAATGTATGTGTATGGATTGTGTGAAGAAGAAGGAGTAAGTGAAGACTTTAAAGACCTTGTTAAACCGTATATTCAAGGGATGTCTAAAGCAAAGCCTGAATTAGATGTATATTCTTATATTTCAATTGGTGGAAAAAAGCTTGAACTTGGGGATTCAAATAAAGAAAACTAATCGAAATAAGAGCGATCCAATTGTGGAAAGCTCTTATTGCTTTTCAAACTCATTATTAATTTTGATCCCTAGTAGCATCTTCTGCATAATACATAAAACCAATTGCACCTGGTCCAGTATGAGTACTGATAACTGGAGTTGTGTATTCAATCGTTACGTCTTGAAAACCAGTGGTTTCAACAATCGATTCTTTAATCTTGACTGCTAACTCATGAGCTTCTGCATGAACTACACTAATCCTTTTCACAATTTTATCTTTTGTATCCTCTGAAAATTGTTTTGTTAAATAATTGATTATTTGTGATTGGCTTCTCACTTTCGCAGTAGGCGTATATACTCCATCAGCTAAGGAAGCAATTGGTTTAATATTTAAGAGTGAACCAATCATTGCTTTACCTTTTCCAATTCGTCCACCTTTTACTAAGTTTTCTAACGTATCCACAACTACGTATAGATAAGTATTTTTCCTAATATGTTCTATTTTCTCAACAATTTCTTCGCTTGAATAACCCTCTTCAGCCATTTTTGCAGCTTCAATTACTTGATAGCTTAAAGCTTTTGAGATGAATTTCGAATCAATAACAGTTACTTTTGTTGATGTAATCTGAGCTGCATTTTCGGCAGAGCTTACAGTACCGCTCATACCACTTGTCATATGAATCGAAATCACTTCGCTACCATCTTCTCCGAGTCGATCATATAATTCAACAAATTGACCTACAGCTGGTTGCGAGCTTTTTGGAAGTTCTTTTGAAGTCTTCATTTTTTCAATAAATTCTTTTGGTGAAATATCAACTCGGTCTAAATATGTCTTATCGTCAATTACTATTGAAAGAGGTACAATTTCTATATTATACGCTTTCGCAATCTCAATCGTTAAATCTGAAGTTGAATCGGTTACTATTTTCACTTTTTTCATTAAATCCACTTCCCTACAATAAGCCTTTTAATTTTTATTATACTATAAATAATCATTTATTAAACAACATGCCCCTGATTAAAGAAAAGACTTATCCAAACAATTGTTATTATATTTTCATTTCTAAATTGATCAATACATCTGTACCAATTTTAGATAAGAAAAAAGGTAACAATTTAGTCTGAATAAGTCTTAAATCAGTTATGCATTCTGCTTAAATAATATTATAACCCAAAAATAAATCAAAGTCGTCTAATTATATAGACATTCTAAGACATTTCCTCAAATTAAACTTAAATAAGTAAATTAAATAAATTACTTTCTTTATTTACTTCTGTATATGGAAATCCTTTTTTCAGCATACGTTGAATGAGTAAATCATAATCCTCACGCTTCTGAAGTTCAATACCCACTAAAGCAGGACCATTATCTTTGTTATTCTTCTTCGTATACTCGAACCTTGTTATATCATCTGTTGGCCCTAATACCTCATCGAGAAATTCTCTCAATGCACCTGCTCTTTGAGGAAAATTGACAATAAAATAATATTGAAGCCCTTCATACATCATGGAACGTTCTTTGATTTCCTGCATTCTACCTATATCATTATTACCACCACTCACAATGCATACGACAGTTTTCCCTCGAATCTGGTCTTTATAGAAATCTAATGCAGCAATGGATAAAGCACCTGCTGGTTCTGCAACAATCGCATTTTCATTATACAATTCTAAAATGGTCGTACATACTTTTCCCTCAGGGACTAACACGATATCGTCTAGGATGGTTTTACATATATCAAAGGTTCTTTCCCCAACAGTTTTAACAGCTGCACCATCAACAAATTTGTCAATATAGTCGAGACTAGTTAATTGACCGTTTGTAATTGAAGATTTCATACTTGCTGCACCAGCTGGTTCTACCCCAATAACATTCGTCCCAGGTGAAATGCTTTTCATATACGTGCTAACTCCTGAAATGAGTCCACCGCCCCCGATACTTGCAAAGACGAAATCAATCGGCTCCTCACAATCATTTAGTATTTCTACTGCAACAGTACCTTGGCCAGCTATCACATCATGATCATCAAATGGATGAATGAAGGAGCTTTGCTCTTGCTCACAACATCTTTGAGCTTCAATATATGAATCATCAAATGTATCCCCTACTAAGATAATCTCTACGTATTCCCGACCAAATAACGCTACTTGTGAGACTTTTTGTCTAGGGGTTGTAGATGGCATGAAAATTTTCCCTTTAATCTTCAGAGCTCTACATGAATATGCTACTCCTTGAGCATGGTTGCCAGCACTTGCACAAACAACCCCATTTACTAATTCTTCTTGAGGAATATTCTTAATCCGATTATATGCACCTCTAATTTTGAACGATCGAACAACTTGTAAGTCCTCCCGTTTTAATAATAAATTACATTCATATCTCTCTGACAATAATTCATTTCTTTGTAAAGGTGTGTGATATACAACGTCTTTTACGGTTTGGTTCGCTTTAATAATATCTTCAACTCTAACATTCAAAGACGTTTGTTTCACTTGTTGAGTCATAGGTCCACCCAAATCCTTTCAATATGTTTTTATGTATTACTGCATTACAGTTATATTTAATTTGTAAATTATAACATGAATTCCACTCTAATAAAGCAAATTTTCAAATATTTTTGATTTTCAAATACATTCACAAAAATGTAGATAAACAACAATTGATTTTAATTCACAGGAATATGTTATAATTAAAGCTTAATAACAAAAACTAGTTATAGATTTTTGATGATTTCTAAAGAAAGTATGTGATTTGATTGGCAAATACTCATGTTTTTACAAAAGGTGAAGAAATTGCAAATGCCATAACTCATGGAATTGGTGTTCTTCTTAGTGTTGCAGCGCTTGTTATCCTAATTGTTCATTCTTCGATCCATGGAACTGCATGGCATGTCGTCAGCTTTACATTATTTGGAGCAACCATGCTACTTCTTTACTTAAGTTCGACTCTTGTTCATGCTTTCCCTCCAGGAAAGGTTAAAGATTTATTCGAAATTTTTGATCACTCAGCTATCTATTTCTTTATTGCAGGAACATATACTCCGTTTTTGTTCATCGCAGTGAAAGGATGGTTAGGTTGGACACTCTTTGGTATCGTATGGGGCCTTGCAGTAGGAGGAACCGTATTTAAAACCTTTTTTGTCAAACGATTTCTACATGTGTCTACATTACTATATATCGTTTTGGGCTGGTTAATTGTCTTTGCATGGAGTACCTTAGTTGAAAATGTACATCCAACTGCAATGACCTTACTAGTGGTAGGTGGAGTATTATATACACTCGGTGCCGTATTTTATGTTTGGAGAGGTTTCAAATATCATCACGCCATTTGGCATCTGTTTGTCCTAGCCGCTTCAATTACACATTTCTTCTCAGTTTTATATCTCGTATAAAAAGAAGAACAGGGCAAAATAAAATGTACCCTATAGAGTAGACACTTTGAAAAAAGCCTACCTATAGGGTATTTTTTGTTTAGTGAATACCGATAATTGATGAACGAATTTACGTAGGAGCTCGGGCTCTCTTCGGGCGTTCATAATCAATATGCATAACCTAAAAATAGTCGTATCCTTATTTATTGCCTCTTTTTATACACACAGAAGTAGTAATCATAAGGATTCTTCTCATCCTTGACCCCTTTTTCCTTTGAATCAAGTTCCCAATCCTCGAAATGAATTTCTGGAAAATATGTATCTCCCTCAAATTCTTCATCAATTTCAGTCAAATACAACTTGTCGGCAAATGGTAGTATTCCTTTAAAAATTTCTGATCCACCTATGACAAATAACTCTTGATCAGCTGAATTTAATTGCAAAATTTCATCAATTGAATGAATGACTTTACATCCCTCAATTGAATAGGATTCGTCGCGTGTAATAACAATATTTTCACGTCCAGGCAATGGACGTCCAATCGATTCATAGGTCTTCCTCCCCATAACAATTGAATGACCCATCGTAACTTGTTTAAAATAAGCCAAATCAGCTGGCAAATGCCATGGTAGATCATTATCTTTTCCAATAAGTCGATTTTTATCGATTGCAACAAGTAATGAAATCATTGTTTATCATCTCCATTCTTTTTTGATAAAAGTAAATAAACTTTTACACAGAATCAACTGTTTATAATGATACCATAATACTTTGTATTGTTCTTTTTAAATGAAAGCAAAAACTTGTATTGAATTCATGTACATTCCTCTAATTATAATATAGCAACATAGTCATTGAAATTAACTGAATTCACTAAGCATTGCATTTGTAATATTCAATATCTTAAGTCTATCATAGGCCGCTTTTATTGAGTAGGTTAACGATATTTTCTTTAATGAAAAATGGAAAATTTATGATAGAATTGATTGAGATCTGATGCTTTTATACTAAGCAGATAAATTAACAGATTGGGAGGTAATATATTATTTTAATCAATATAATCGGTTTCTTTATGTTTATAATTACTAGCCTGTTAATTTTAGTTTTTATATTCAAATTAATCATTTTCTTTTTTAAAAAGAAACATTTCCCTAAGAAACTACTACTTGTTTCTTTGTTAAGCGTAATTATTTTACTCGGACTATCTGTATATAAAAATTACTTTTTTACATTTAACTCTATTGATAGATCATCGATCCAAATAGGCCCAGGGCCTGTATTGTCACCAACTGAAGCATATACAGCTAATGCATATTATGAGCCATATGGTGGTGCGGCTGGAGGAGTTAATGTTTGGGTTGAAATCACATATAATCATGAGGATAAGCCAGTTAAAACGGTTTATTATAGTGATGCAAAGACTAATTTTTCTATGAAATGGTTGGATGAAGAAACCATTTATATAGTAAATGACGAACCTAAGTATCCAACTTCAAATAGAAGTATTAAATTAGTCATTGGGAAAGAGATTTATCACGAAAATGGTTTGGCTTGTAAAAGTTTGTTAATGAAAGACGAATATGAGAATTGCTATCAAACTAAACTCTCTGATTGCACAATTCTTGTTAGTAATAATAGGTTAATATTATTATAAAAAACTGCACCTCCAATTGTTTGATATTAAAAACAATTAGGGTGCAGTTGATAACTTAGCGTTTTTGCTATTGTTAGAGTCTCAATTCATCTCATTAATTAAATTCTTACACTGCAACTGGTGCTTTGATGGTTGGATGTGGATCATACCCCTCAATCAAAATGTCTTCCATTTCAAAATCAAAAACGGAAGTTACTTCTTGATTTAATACCAAAGTAGGTAATGCCTTAGGTTCACGTGTTAATTGTTCCTTTACTTGATCAATGTGATTAGTATAAATATGAGCATCCCCAATAGTATGAATAAATTCACCTACTTTTAATCCACACTCATGCGCTATTAAATGAGTTAATAGTGAATAAGATGCTATATTGAAAGGAATTCCAAGAAAGATATCTCCGCTTCTTTGATATAACTGGCAGCTTAATTTTCCGTCTGCAACGTAAAATTGAAATAATGTATGACAAGGCGGAAGAGCCATCGAAGGAACGTCTTCTGGATTCCATGCCGAAACAAGTAATCTTCTCGAATCAGGATTGGTTTTGATGGTTTGAATTACATCCTTAAATTGGTCAATTGTTTCTCCTGTTGTCGTTCTCCAAGCTCTCCATTGTTTTCCGTACACATCGCCAAGTTCTCCATACTTAGCTGCAAATTCATCATTTTCCAAAATTCGCTGTTTAAATTTCTTCATTTCTTCTTGATAGATTTTGTTAAACTCGCCATCTTGTTGACTGCGTATTCCAAAATTGGTCATATCAGGTCCGTTATACTCATCACTTTCTACCCACTTCTTGAATGGCCACTCGTTCCATATATTATTATTATTTTGCAAAAGGTATCGGATATTTGAATCACCCTTCATTATCCATAGCAATTCACTTACAATCAGCCTGAAATTTACTTTTTTTGTTGTGAGTAACGGAAACTTCTCTAAGTCAAATCTCATTTGATGCCCGAATATTGAGAGTGTCCCAGTTCCAGTTCTATCCTTTTTCTTTACACCCTCATCTAACACCTTTCGGCATAAATCTAAATATTGATATTCTCCATGTTTCATATTTTTAACACTCCTCTTCCCACAATTGTACGATTGAATATGCATTTAGTGAAGAAAGTTAGTAATTCATTTTCATTAAAAAGGTAATATAATGACTCTTTGCTATTAACTCTTGACTAAGGTCACCTTAATAATTTCTTTTGTATAGATTTTAAATCCTCACATAATATCTATCTTAGCAGAGATTATTAGTTTTGTTCTACTCTAATAGTTTAATTAGCAATTTTTCTTCCTTAGGTCTTCCTTATTATTATTGTGTACTTTTATATATTTATATAATAAAAAAGCATTTTATTATTTAGGATTTTATGTGGATCCCTAAATTTAAGGAACATACACTTCCGTTCGGAGATGCTTCACATTCATTTCTTCTAATCTTAGGCTCTGTTAATTTCTATTGTTGATTTTTCATAAAGGCTGTTTTCGTATATATTGTTGCTTTTGATACCGCAGCCTGAATACACTCCGCGTCCTGTGGGAGCCTACTACTCTCAAGGGAGTCCCCCCCGTGTATTCAGTCTGCTAGAAATCGATTCTCAATTAATTCACCTCAAAAAACAACAAACTTTGAGAAAACAGCCTCCATAAAAATATATGAGGTGGTACCATTACCTTTTTTCAGCTATTCTTTTTAACTCTTTTGCACGATTCACAATGAAATTCCTCATATATTTTTCTAAAAATAAGCTATCAGCAAATAATCCAAGAATGCCAAAAGGAGATTTATAACAAAAGGTATCTTGCATAATCGTCCCTGAACCACTTTCTGTAAATTCGTGTGTATGATTAAATGAGTCGAAAGCTCCCTTTACCATAACATCTGTAAACTTATATGGTTTTTCCATATCTACAATCTTAGCAGTTAATTTTTGTTTAATTCCAAGATGTGTAGCTTCCCAAGTGACTGTATCACCCTTTTCCATCAGTCCAAATGTAATCCCATCAATCGCTCTTTCCTTTGTTTTACTTGTAGTTTCTATGTGTACATCTACATTCCTCGCAAGGTCAAAACAAACATTGATAGGTGCATTGATAAAAATATCGTGTTTAATTATAGGCATATGAATTTACCTTTCTTTTTTTAGGATTGAAATTAGATAAGCGTAAACTATCATTACTCTCCAAGCAACTTTTACAATCTTGTTTTCCTTAGCCAGGTTGAACCAATCACGCTTGGCCTATTTCATCCATGAATGTTTTTTGATTGTATGGACTTTCCACTACATTTCGCGATGTTTATATTCTGTGTTATGTCGTTGTCCTATTTGAGAGTACAGGAAATATGTCTGGTCAAGTTCAACAATTCCTTCAAAATGTTCAACTTTTATTTGATTAATGATTGATACCAACTAACGCCAGTTTGTTAAGTCTACCTAATCACAAATTTAATAAATATTTCACCTTGGTTCTTATAAAATTTTCATTAACCCATCATTCGTTACTTAACAATTGGGTTCAATTGTACATTTTATTCGAACTGTGACAATGAATAATTTCACCCATAATAGACAATCTAAAAAATGTTTAGGAGGTGAATTATATGACTAGTCAAGCTAATACTAATAAAAATCAGAAAAAGCAATCAATCATAAACCGCAATGACTCTGGATCAGATTATCATAAAGAACATGCGGGTAATGTTGAGGGATACGGTGAACCACATCCAATTACTAATGATAGGACTAAAGAGAATAATCAATAATTTTTTAAAGAGTGAATTACTGTTTAGTTCACTCTTTTATTACGCAATTTAGTTCAATTGCGCATTTTCCCTCGTTAAAATGAAGTGGTACCTGTAGTTAAGACACTTGAAAAAGAATGTTTTATATATAGGTATTTTTTTATATACTTGAATTTCATGATAAGGGGTTTGGGAACAAATATGAGTAAGATATCAACTGTAATTTTCTGTGCCTGAAAATTTGAAGGACCAGAATTTGTACAACCATTACAGTACGGTTAAACAAATAGTAAAGGCAATTTCCGCTAATGGTTACGATTGTCCCTATAGATAGTGATATAACGAAAGCATTTTCATAATTAAATCACTTTTCCTAATTTTAATTTTACCATAATATCTGAATTTTCGACCTTCTATCACCATAATTGCTTTCTAAAAGCAACAATCTTTCAGAAAACAGTCTTAGAAAATATTCAACTATCGTAACGGAGAAGAAGTAGAAAAGGAACACTATCGATGTATAGCCTTGATAGAGGATTATACTGTACGCAAATCTTCAGAATTAGTTAGTAATATTATTAACGTCATTTTTAAAATGGCGTTGTGAATGATTACTCTTTTTCAATTTCTACATGCTCAATTTGCTCTAAAACCCAAGGTTTATCACCTTCTTTTGTGTACGAAGAAAAATACTCTTTATCCTTCTCAATTAAGTGCCAAACCATCTCTTCTTGGACCACAACCTTAAACGCTTCTTCCTTACCTTGGTTGTTCGGGTCATATGCTTTAATCCAATATTCTTTATAATCGCTTGAATGACCTTTTTCCATAACAATCAACTGCGAAGTTGTCGATGTGAAAGGACCTCTATCACAAGATGCAAGCATTATTAAAACTATAATAATAAAACAATAAACCTTTTTCATCGAAATCAACCCCTTCTATTTAAATATATTATGAATATTCAATAATCCCATTAGCAAATAATACCATATCTATTTTTATAGTGGTACAATAAAAGCCAAGTAAAATTCACTTGGCTTATTGCATATAAATATCATCCGTTATATCGTATTGGATGTTAGCGATTCCTATCTTTGTGTTGCTGTTCTAACCCAATAGTTATATCTAAATTCACTTATTAATTCTCTATTCTATCAGAACAATTGTTAGTTTTGCTCGTCCATATTCATTAATCTAATAGACTCTATTAACTCGGAAAAAAACTGTTCTGTTAGAGGTGCTTTTTGTTTTAACTGTTCCCTACTGTCATTTGAATAATAGTAATATACAAATGCCTCTGCAAAATATTCCTCAGGATAATCAATAAAGTAAGCGAGGTTCGGAAACATTTTTGGTGCTTCTTCTCTCCATATTTTATGAAAATCTTCATCATGTCGAATCATATTAAATATATGTTGGTCAATTGTATGTGCAGTTTCATGAAGTTCTAAATTCAAGGAACCATGCCCCAACCCACTATGACTATGTCCAATTTTCACTAATACAGTTTTAGAGCCTCCGATACCAGGTACATCATCCCACGATGGACCTTTTGCACTATATCCTCTAGGCTTCAATCCCTTTAAGTGCGAGGCAGATGGCTGATCCGTTAGCTTTCCATTAAAAAATGTAATTTTAACATGATTTGATACCAACGCTTCTAAAATCGATGAATCAACTCGTCCCATTCTTCTAATCATTTCAATGGCATCATTTTCATTAAATGATGTTTCTGGTAATACGATTAATTCTTCAAGTAAATGATAATTTGGAATGAATGCCTTAGAGGTATAGAAAGTTAACGATACGAAGTCCTTCAGTAGAATTCCGTTAATGGATGCATCACTATGATTTTGTTTTACCATTGGGATAAGAAAAACGAGGATTAATGTAAAAACAATGAATTTCTTCTTCATAAAAGATCACCTTATTCTGAGTTGATAAACATAGATGTTAGTTTAAGATATCATTAGATACTAAATGTTATAAATATTATAACATCTTTAAAGGGATTTGAGAGAGAAAATTCAGAAAAAAACACTAAATACATTCACCATTTTTTTCTATTTACATAAAATAACGTAACTTTTTAAATTGATTAGGTGAGAAAAAATGAGTAACTTTAGAAGATATGATAAGGAAACAGAGCGTGCGTTAATGGAGGTTCGAGAAGTAGCTTGTAACCATTCCGTTATGTATGTTGATTTAATCATGATATCCTTCATTTTAACAATGATCATTCATTCTTACGTTCAAAAACACCATTTAATTATAGCAATCGCTGTAACCACCTACGTCATCTTTATTCTTCTTTATAAAATGATGACTGCACTATTTGATTACTGGTTCAAAATAGATTAAAGGCTTTTTCAAACGATTCTTTCTACAACGTTTGAAAAAGCCTTTTCTAATTAATATTCAGGTATAAACGCTTCAACTCTACCTTCTTTGACATCCTTATATCTATGAGCAATACGGCTTGCAGCTGCGGCAGCAAGTGCACATACAATATCATCTAAGAAAGTATGAACATGGAGCCCTTCATGCTCATCTAATTCCTTTATAATACCGAATTTTTCTTTATCAAGGTAACCAAAATTAGTTAAGCCGATTGATCCATAGACGTTTACAATCGATAACGGAATGATTTCATCGATTCCATACAAAGGTTCATCTGTTTCAACTAAGTGTTGCAATGGTTCTGGTAATAGACCCTGCTCAGCCAAAATGTCCATTGATACCCCTGTTAATACAGCATGTATTATTTCTCTTTTTTCCAATACTCTTTCAACATTATGAATGCATTCTTCTAGAGTAATGTTTGGAATATACTTTTCTTGAAGCTGTAATACAATTTTTGCAATATCAATTACCTGAACACCACGACTGCTAAGCATATTCTTTGCTTCAACAACCATTTCGTCTAATGTGTAATTTCGACTCATTGTTTCACTCTCCTGTTTATATTTTAACTGAGCCATTTTGGAGGCGTGTTTTTATCCCAATAAATTGCACCTAATTCGTGATGGTCTTGGAATTGATCATGGTACATATGGTAATGAAAATTAAACCAATAACCTTCACCTGGTGGCTGGTCTCTTCTTTCATGAAATCTTATTAAATCTTTTCTCGTTGTTTTATCATAGATATGAAAGATTTTCTCACTTATTCCTCCACTTGGTTTTTCAGAAATATCTAAATTATGTAGCGTTTCTTCAGGATAGGTTTCAGCTAATTGCTGAATCGCTTCTTGAATTTTAGGTAATATTTGACTGTTAAATTCAAATTCGATAACTGGTGAAATTTTCGCACCGAACTTCTGGAAGGATTGTTGTTCAGCTTGCAAAATGGCAAAATTAATAAATTCTTCCCTTTTGTCGATCTCAGCTTTAAAAGTTTCTATTGAAAAATAAGCATTATTTTCTGTAGATGGAGCAATCGCATTACGTTTTGACGTTTCATCCGATTTCATTTCCTGCATGGTTAAAGCAGGAGGTGGTGTAATCATCCCGAGTGTAAGGATTGAGAATGAAACGAGCATTGCTTTCCTAAACCATTTATGCATCGTACTCTTCCTTTCAGGTACATTTAAGAATCTAATTTAATATTATTCTACCATAAATTTTAAAAGTTTTGACAATTAAAATCATATTAAAAATAGATTACAAATATTTAACTGACTCTTTTAAGATTTCATTCATAAAATGTCCACAATTTGTTAAAATAGATATAATGATTAAATACATAGCAAGGGTGGGTTTATAATGGATGCAATTTTTATTTCAATTAGTTTTATTACATTAGCGTATATGGTCTACTTAAATGTTGCTGATTAATAAGATCGTTGAGTTTTTTAAATACTCGAACCATATGAAAGAAGCCGAATCAAATTGATTCAGCTTCTTTTCTTTGTCTCTGATTCAAGATCTATAGTACCAAAATGGAATTTAGCTGACTTTCTTTGTACCACATTAAATCCATATTTTTGAAAGTTAGCACTTTTCCAATGGTCTTTTAGTACAATTCGTTTCTTTGCTACTCTTCTTGCTTCATTAATGACTCTCTTTGTAATAGATGTTTTTTCCCCGAGATTCTTCAACCCATTAATTCCATTTGATTCATCAATGCTTTCTTCAAACATTGGATCAAAGTAAACCACATCAAAGCTGTCGTTCTCACATTCTAATAAATATGAATAGTGATCCTTTGAGACAACATGTACCCTTCTCATCGCCTCATCTAACTTTTCATGACCACTTTCCCATGTTTGCAACCCTTTAGAAACAACATAAGCAATATATGGATTGACTTCAAGTCCAATAATCGTTCCTTCACTTCCAACCGAGAAGCTTGCGATAATGCTATCTGACCCAAGACCCAATGTGCAATCCAATACTTTCATCCCTTTTTCCAGTCCAGCACTCTCAAGAAAAGGATCATGTTCTCCTTTAGCAATTCGCTTTGCTCTAAACATGGCTGAATTCGGATGAAAAAACATCGGTTCTGAGGCATTCCTCATATGAATCTCTAGTCTGTTCTTCCCAACAACGATTACATCATCATCAAATAATTGTTGTAACTCAATGACAGAGCGTTTCTTTCTAACTATATATTCAATCCTAAGTTCGTCTGCAATTTGACTTGCAAAGTCAGCCCATTCTTGATTTGTTCGACCTGCTGTCGTCACAATCATAACCGTTTGACTTCCTTTCAATTGTAAAAAAAGGATGCCTCATGACACCCTTTCATCCCTTAACAATATTTATCAAATGCCTCTAATAAATTATTCATAATATGTTCCATTGGGAAAGATTCAATGTCGTGTCGTGGAATAAAATGAACAACTTCCTTCCCATTTAACAAGGCCATAGATGGAGAAGATGATTCAAATCCAGTAAAATATTCTCTCATTCTTGCCGTTGCTTCCTTATCTTGGCCAGCAAATACAGTCACTAATTGTGAAGGCTTCTTCTCTGAATTTAATACTGCTTGAGTAGCTGCAGGTCTTGCTAAACCAGCAGCACAACCACATACCGAATTCACTACCACTAAAGTTGTACCTTCTACATTATTCATGAATTCATCTACTTGATCTGCTGTTGTTAGTTCATTAAATCCTGCATTCACCAGTTCTTTCCTCATTGGTAGTACGACTTGTTTCATATATTCTTCATATGCCATTGACATCATTTATTCCTCCTACAAGTTTTATTATGATTTTCTACTCTCTGTCATTTGTTTCCAAACAGAACCCTTTGCTTCTTCTCCACCTTCAATTCGTTCGATCGCCAATTTAATTTGCATGCTTACTTCAAATTCCGGATCATTTTCTGCTGCCTTTAATGCTGGAAGAGCGGTTTCGTCCCCCACCTCAAATAAAAACATCGCTGCTCTCCATCTTACAAGCTTATTGGAATCCTTTAATGCTTCAATCATAGGCTCGATCGCATCCTTATTTCCTATATCAGATAAGCAATCTCCAGCTGTTCTTCTGACTGTAACAGATTTATCCCTTAATGCCTTATATAATAACGGAAGTACCTTATCTGACTCAATCATTCCTAAGAATACCGTTGCCTGTCTACGAATAGATGCTTTTTCATCCTGAAGCGCCTTTGACAAGACGTCGATATCATCTTCAGTTGGATCCATTTGCTCAAGAGCAGCATATCTTTTAGTCCAATCAGGATCATCAAGCATTTCTTCAGTAACCTTAAATCGTTTTCTTTGCTGCATTGAAACCGATTCTTGATTTTTTGCCATTTCTACTAATCGGTTCAACCTTTCAATTGGATAAGCTGCTGCTAGTTCTTCGGCAATGTCGTGAGCGATATCCTCTAAAGAACCATAGCGTACACCTTGTTCATTCCATGCACGTTCCATAACAACATTTTCAGAAAACGACTGAGCTTCAAGAGATGCTTTGCCAAATCGTTCCGGCAATCCAACCCTCTTTTCCTCATTTCCATCATTTAATTTCACTTGCATTGGAATCCCTTTAAACATCTGTACAAAGACTTTTACTTCCCCAAAATGCTCATTTATTTTTTTGTTTGTCTCAGACTCATTAACTTCCTCACCGAATGACTTTCGTACTTGAGCTAATAGGTCTGCCCAGTCATACTTAGCATTTCTTTCAACTGCTAAAAAGTCTGCCACATGATAGACACCTTTTATGCCATCAATATTTAAAATTTCTTTTATAACAGATGGAGCGCCTTCTTCTTGCCCCTTTTTATAATTATTACTTTTCCCAAATGGCAATTCATTACTTAAATTAATTTTCATTGTATTCGGGCTTGGAGTTGGTTCAATTGAAACTATTCTCATATAGTCCTCCTTCATATACAAAGCAATCCTAGAAAGATTGATATTAATAAATTTTACCATAGGACTATGTACGTTTTCCATCTAAGTGCTTTATGGGTTCAATCGATCATTGACAAATGCAGCAAATCAAAAATAGGAATATTATTTTTTTAACTCAATATGATTTAATGATTCAGCTTTTATACACACATCAAGGAGGATACATCATATGAAAAAGCCGAACCGTACTAAAGAGGCTTTGTTAGTTACGTCTGTAGCCGCTGCTGGCCTCTTTTTTGCGTCACCTGAGAATGCAGAAGCATCAAATCCTGACGAATTATCACCAGAAACGTATTATGATGATTTCTTTAATACACATAATACACTTAGATATGGTCATACAGGTAATAGTGTTCGAATTTTGCAATTAGAACTTATGAAGTTTAATTTTTATTTTGAAAAAATTGATGGATACTATGGTCCGAATACACAAGAAGCCGTTCGACAATTTCAACAAAAACACAATCTTAAAATAGATGGAATTGCTGGAGAAGATACACTTAATAAGCTAAATGAACTCTTGATGAAACCAAAACCAGAAGATCTTTCAAAGGGAGATGAAGGCCCTGAAGTTCAACAGCTACAAGTAAGATTACATAGATTAGGTTACTATCAGGGGAGAATTGACGGCGTTTTTGGAAATATGACTGAAGATAGTTTAGTAAGTTATCAGAAAAAACATAAATTAGATCAATCTGGAGAGGCAACAGAAGAAACCACCCTACATCTATTAAAAAATAAAAATGTGAAAGGCATTACGATTAACACAATAACAACAAATCATCAATCAAATGTAGCTTCAACTACCACTAAGTCTGTAACGACTTCAAATAATAAAAATGTATCTAAAGAAAAACAAGTTCCTAAAGAACAAAAGTATTCAGTAGATACATCGGTGATTTCTGTGGCCATGCAGCATATTGGCACACCGTATGTTTGGGGTGGTTCGAGTCCTGGTGGATTTGATTGTAGTGGTTTCTTAAAATATGTATTTGCTCAAAAAGGAGTCAATATTCCTCGAACAGTGAATGAAATTTGGAATGTTGGAAGTTCGGTAAATAAATTAAGCGTAGGTGATATTGTCTTTTTCCAAACCTACAAAAAAGGACCATCACACGCTGGAATTTATATCGGAGACGGTAAATTTATCCATTCAGAATCTTCAAGAGGTGTCACGATAACAAAAATGAGCATGTCCTATTGGAAGGAAAGATATATCGGAGCAAAAAGGATTGTACAATATAAATAATAAACAACATTGTAAAAAGAGCGTAAATAGATTCTACGCTCTTTTATTATTATTAGGCTGTTTAGGTATATATTGTTACTTGTGATACCGCAGCCTGAATACACTCCGCGTCCTGGGGGAGCCAACTAGTCCCACGGGAGTCCCCCGTGTATTCAGACTGCTAGAAATCTATTCTCAATTAATTCACCTCAAAAACAACAAACTTTGAGAAAACAGCCTATTATTAACTATTCTCAACAATATCAGATAATTCTGTCCAACGTTCTATTAATTCTTCAAGTACTTTATTTTCTTGCTCGTGTTCTGTGGTTAATTGCTGTGCTTTTTGATAATCACTACCCGCTTGATCAATCTCTTCTAGCAACTGACTACATTTTTCTTCTTGTAGTGCAATTTTCTCTTCAATTTCATCCCACTCACGTTGCTCATTATATGATAACTTCTTCTTTTTTGGTTTCTCTTCCGTTTTTTGCACTTGATTTACAACTTTTTGTTCGCGATCGTTCTGTTTTAAAATCGAATTCTCAAGGTAATCAGAGTATAATCCAATATAACTACTTATTTTCCCTTGATCACCAAATACTAATAGTTGGTCAGCGACTTTATCAAGGAAGTAGCGATCATGAGATACCGTGATTACGACACCAGGAAAGTCATCTAAATAATCTTCAAGTACAGTTAATGTTTCTGTATCTAAATCATTTGTTGGTTCATCCATTAATAATACATTCGGTTCTGTCATCAGAATTTTTAACAAGTAAAGTCTTCTTCTTTCCCCTCCCGAAAGCTTATGAATTGGAGTTCCATGACTATTCATCGGAAACAGAAATCGTTCAAGCATCTGTGCAGCAGATATCAGCTTTCCATCACTAGTATGGATGGCTTCTGCACTTTCCTTTATATATTCAATCATTCGTTTATTCAGGTCCATATCTTTATTTTCTTGAGTATAGTACCCAATTTTAACGGTTTGACCTACTTCGATTTCACCTTCATCGATTTTTATACTACCATAAAGAATATTTAATAAAGTTGATTTCCCACTACCGTTCTTACCAACAATCCCAATTCGATCATGCGGTTTAATAATAAAGGTGAAATCATTAATTAACTGTTTCTCTTCAAAGCTTTTTGAAATATTTCTTAACTCGAAAACCTTCTTACCTAGTCTACTTCCACTTAGTGAGAGATCTAGCTTTTCTGTCTGAGTACTCTGTGTCTTTCCTTCAAGTTCATCAAATCTTTGGATTCTTGCTTTTTGTTTCGTTGTTCTTGCTTTTGCACCTCGTCTGATCCACGCTAATTCCTTGCGATAGAGATTTTGTAGTTTTTGTTCGGAAGCTAATTCTTGTTCCATTCTTAACGCTTTCGCTTCTAAGAATGCCCCATAATTTCCTTGATAACTATAAATCTTGCCATTATCTATTTCTAAAATCCGATTAGTCACTCGATCAAGAAAGTAACGATCATGTGTAACTAGAAGCAATGCTCCGTTATATTTTGAGAGATACTCTTCAAGCCAGTTTATGGTTTCATAATCTAGATGATTGGTTGGTTCATCCAATATCAATAAATCTGGTGTTTGTATTAAGCTTTGTGCTAGGGCAATTCGCTTCTTCTGGCCCCCTGATAAATCACCTACACGAGCAGTGAAATCATGAATACCTAGTTTTGTTAGAACAGCTTTTGCATTTGAATTCGCTTCCCATGCATTTTGGATATCCATTCTTTGCTGAACTGCATATAGTTCATGCTGGATTTTTTCATTCATAGGATTCTTCTCAAGACAAAGCATCATTTCTTCATACTCTCTGAGAATTCGTATGAGTGGAGTGTCTCCATGGAATACCTGTTCAAGAACACTGTTATTTTCTATAAATTCAGGTTGCTGTGGTAAGTAACTAATCGTGTATCCCTTAGAATGTGTGATTTGTCCGGAATCCAATTCCTCTATTCCTGCAATCACCTTTAATAAGGTTGATTTTCCCGTACCATTAATTCCAATAATTCCAATACGTTCATTATTTGTAATACTAAATGAAATTTGGTCAAAAAGTTTTTTATCAGTATAACTCTTTGATATATTTTCTACATTTAGAAGTTTCATAGCTGTCCATTCCATTCTTTAAAAAATTGTTCTAAATATTGTTCCATAAATTCATGTCTTGTCCTAGCCATTTCCCTAGCAGCATTTGTGTTCAATGTTGCAGTTAGCTTCAACAGTTTCTCATAGAAATGATTGATGGCTGTAGATTTCCCATTTCGGTATTCTTCTTTTGTTAAATTTTCTCTATATGGTAATTCTGGATCATAAATAAGATCACCCTTTGCCCCTGCATAAGCAAACGTTCGTGCTATTCCAATTGCTCCAATGGCATCCAATCGATCTGCATCCTGAACGATTTTTGCTTCAATTGTTTTTACGGATGGTTGTTTACCACCCTTATAAGAAATCGTACTAATTACTTCTATTATATCGTCACATAGTGCTTGTTCAATTTCTAGATGTTGTAACCAATTACGAACTTTAAGAAGTCCAATTTCTTCAGAATCGTTAAGTTTTTCATCGGCAATATCATGAAGAAGTGCGGCCATTTCAATGACAAAAAGATTGCCTGCCTCAAGCTTACCAATTACTTTCGCAGTATTCCAAACTCGCTTGATATGCCACCAATCATGTCCGCTATTTTCGTTCTTTAGTTGTTCATATACGAACTGTTCTGTTAATTGTATCTGATGATTACGATTACTCATTATTAGACACCTACCTAATATCACTTATATTACACTATTTTACGTGATGGGGAAAATTTTAAAAAAAGATGCTATGCAACAAATTGTTTGCACAATCCTGCATAGCATTTCGATCTCGTATAGACTTATTTATATTTCGGAATCTCTAAAGTAACACTATATGAATCTAAGAGACTATATAAATTATAAATTTGTTTAACTTGTTTGGACGCCCAGCCAATATCAGTTGCATATTGATGAGTCGCAGACCCTTTTGCTACAGCTCCACCAGGATTCCATCTCATTTTGTAAAGAGTATCTTGTCCTGCCTTGATATAGCCTTGTGAAATAAATTCAGCACCACCAATAATGGCTGCTTCTGGTGTAAACCACCCTGCCTTATATGCATACTCAGCCCCACTTTCGAGCGCTGTACCATCATATGCACCTATTCCGTACATATTATAGACAGTTTTGCCCTTGTATTGAACACCTGTTGCTAATTGAGATTGACCATTACCAGTTTCAAGCAAAGCATGGGAAATTAAGTAGATTTCATTAACGCCACTTATCTCTCCGGCTGCTAGAAACGTAGCTGCTTGATTTGTCAATATCCCTTTACCAGCTAGTATTCTACTATTAACCTCATCAACATCTAACTTGGTCGTTTCTGACAATTTCAGAAATTGAAGTGATTCAACAGCATGATCACTGAAGTTAGAAGGGTTAAGATAATGCTTAACATCTTCAGGATTTGCATTTACCCATGACTTATTGTATTGAACTTCATACCAAATGTACCCATCTTTATCCTTTGAGTTAGAAATAATCTGTAGCTTTTGACCATTTGTTACTTGACCAACAACCCAGAAATCTGTTCCAGCCCCACCTCTAACATTCCACACATTCCCAGAAACTGTTCCAACTGAAGGAAGTTCACTATTATCAAATACTAACGCATCTTCTCTTATGTATGTAGCATATTTTTTATCTGTTTGTGGTTTAACCGCCATCTGTAACTTTGTAAACTCATCAATTGTTAGGTCATACAAAACATCTGTTTTAGTAATCGTACCATTAAATGATGTAGAGTTATTGACCTCAGTAGTTGATAAATATTGTGTACTAACATAGCCAACTTGTCCATTTACACTAACCTTTGACCAACCATTTTCTTCAGATTGAACTGTCACCACTGTACCACGAGAAAGCTTAGAAATAACAGTACCTGTAGTTGATGCTGAAGATCTAAGATTTAAACTCGATCCATTTGATACATTTACGTATTTTGAGATTACCTCTGATTCAATCGGATTCGTCTCTTTTTCTTCGTCCTTGATTATTTCTGGTTTTGTTAACGAAAGAAATTCAGAGCTTACGAATCCTTCGTGTCCGTATACGTTAATCTTTGACCAGCCATTTGATTCTGATAGTACTTCGACTTCTACACTTCTAGCTAGTTTCACAATAACAGAAGCATCTGTTGATGGTTTGTTTCGCATTTTCAGGCTAGAGCCACTTGTTACATTAACATATTTAATAGTCGTAATTAATTCTTCAGAATCTTGATTATCAGGAGTTTTTACTGATGAATCTTCTTCCTTTATATTTTCTTTTTTATCGGAAAGAAATTCACTACTAACATACCCTTCTTTGCCATTTGCTTGTACCTTTGACCAACCGTTGGATTCTGATAGAACTTTTACTTCAGTTCCTTTTGCTAATTTTGCTGTAATCGTCGCATTCGTAGAAGCACTTGAACGTAGATTTAATGTTGAATTTGAACTAACATCTACATACTTAATAATCACTTCTTCTTTTACTGGTGGTTTCACATCAGGTGTTGCTGACTTCACCGTTAAATATTGTGTACTTACATAGCCTTCTTTGCCGTTTGCTTGGACCTTTGACCAACCGTTGGATTCTGATAGGACTTTTACTTCAGTGCCGTTTGCTAATTTTGCTGTAATCGTCGCATTTGTTGTCGCACTTGAACGTAGATTTAGTGTTGAGTTTGAACTAACATTTACATACTTAATAATTACTTCTTCTTTTACTGGTGGTTTCACATCAGGTGTTGCTGACTTCACCGTTAAATATTGTGTACTTACATAGCCTTCTTTGCCGTTTGCTTGGACCTTTGACCAACCGTTGGATTCTGATAGGACTTTTACTTCAGTGCCGTTTGCTAATTTTGCTGTAATCGTCGCATTTGTTGTCGCACTTGAACGTAGATTTAGTGTTGAGTTTGAACTAACATTTACATACTTAATAATTACTTCTTCTTTTACTGGTGGTTTTACATCAGGTGTTGCTGACTTCACCGTTAAATATTGTGTACTAACATATCCTTCTTTGCCATAAGCCTTAATTTTTGACCAACCATTTGACTCAGATAAGACAGTTACTTTCACACCACTAGCTAATTTTAATATGATAGATCCATTCGTAGATCCTGAACTTCTCATATTAAGATTCGAACCCTTCGAAACATTTACATATTTTGTGATTGGATCTTCTTTTTTATCAGGCGTACTTATGGTCTCTTTCTGACTAGAATTATTAGTTGAAGATGATAAATATTGAGAGCTTACATATCCTTCTTTTCCTTCAACTTTTATCTTCGACCAACCATTTGAGTTTGAATATACAGTTACTTGTTTACCCTTATTTAGCTTTAGAATAATCGTACTATTTGTATTTGGTTGATTTCTCACGTTTAAGCTTGAATTAGCTGATACATTGACAATTTTAGTTGAAATAGTAGATGGTTTATTATCAGTTGTACCCGTAGAAGTAGAGCTTGAATTAGATTTAGGTGTTTGGAGATATTGCGAACTAACATACCCCTCTTTACCGTTCACTTTAATCTTCGCCCAGCCATTTGTTTCTGATAAGACAGTTACAACAGTACCTTTAGTTAATTTAGCAAGAACCTCTGAACTGATTGTTGGGCTTTTACGTAAGTTTAAATTTGATCCAGCATTAACATTGATCGTTTTTGTAGAAACTGAATTGATTAAATTCGTCGTTGTTGGATTACTTAGATAATCAACACTAACAAAACCCTTTACTCCATTTGCAGTAATTTCAGCCCACCCATTTGACTCTGAATGCATGGTAACTGTTGCACCTTTTTTTAATTTAGTAAGTATTTGAGCATGGATAGACGGTTCTTTTCTCACATTTAAATTTGATCCAGCATTTATATTAACAATTTTTTCATATGTATGATTAATCGTATTTTTTTCGGAATTTGTAGTTTTAATGGTGGAAGCTTGAATGGTTTGTTCAAACGCAGCCGTAGATAATACTGCAAAGCAGAGTGTTGGTAAAATAACCTTCTTCATTTTGTCATCCCCTTATCTGTTTAAGAGTTTTTATATTCAAAAACATACAATATTTATTCAATTAAAATACTAACATAAATTACTAGTTTACAAGAGTAAATTTTGAAAAAAACATAAAAAAAAGCAGTATTAAGTCATATATTAGGGTATTTAGTAGCATTTTTTAAAAGATATGCTCGATACTTAGAAGAAAGAGGCTGCCCCATAAGCGCATAGCATTTATGGGACAACCTCTTTAATCATTATTCAGAAATGATATTACTTAGTTCTTTTGTAGTACTTAAGATATAAGGAATCATACCTAACAAATCATCCATTTGATCTTCTCCAATTAGTCGTTCAAACTCTAACTTAATTGTATTTAAATACTCTCTTTGTGTCTCTTGTTGAAATATGAAGGTAACTTCTTGTGTCACTTTACGACCTTTACCCCAAATATCATACATTGTTTGTTGTATTTGTTCACATGTTGTTTCATGTTCTTTCATTTTCATGTTAAAAACAACATTTACTTGGCAGCCAGGAAAATGTCCCTTTGTGTTTAATAATTCTGCAGATAAATTTGTTAAGTCCATTACCAATGTGATAGTTGCTGTAATGTCTTGTTTGATATCTCTATTTTTTATAGTAATAACGTAGCTACGCGCTAAAGACGCTAAATCAATCATATCCTTACGATCAATGACTGCTAATTCCCCATCTAAATCTCTATCGTAGATTGCTCCCTCAATTACTACCTTTAAATTATCAAAAATAGTTGGATCGAACATTAGAATAATCCTAGTGCTTTACCATTTTCATCGACATCCATTATTAATGCTGCTGGTTCTTTAGGTAATCCTGGCATAGTCATTACATCACCAGTAAGTGCAACGATAAAGCCAGCACCAATTTTCGGACGAAGTTCCCTGATGGAAATAGTAAAGTCATTTGGTCGACCAAGAAGTGATGGGTTATCTGAAAGCGAGTATTGAGTCTTTGCCATACAAATCGGCAGGTTTCCCCAACCATTTGCTTCAATTTCAATGATTTGCCTTTTTGCTTTTGAAGAAAACTCAACATCAGTTGCACCATATACTTTCGTGGAAATGGTTCGTATTTTTTCTTCAATTAGTTGATCGTTTTGATAAAGGCGAGAAAAATTATTATTTTCGGTTTCTATCACTTTCAATAATTGTTTCGCTAAGTCTAGTCCACCTTCTCCACCTTTTTCCCATACTTCAGTTAATGCTACCGGATAGTTACGATCTTCACACCATTTAGTAAAGGTCTCAACTTCATCTGTTGTATCAGTAATGAATCGATTAATCGCAACTACATATGGCAACCCAAATTCTTCGATGGTTTCAATATGCTTTTGTAAATTTTCTAACCCTAATGAAAGAGCTGACAAATCCTCTTTTTGGAGTTCCTGCTTGGAAACACCACCATGCATTTTTAATGCTCTTATAGTTGCTACAATTACAACGGCTGAAGGATCGATTCCAGTTGCCTGAGTCTTAATATTTAAAAACTTCTCCGCACCAAGATCTGCACCAAATCCGGCTTCTGTTACAACATAGTCACCTAGTTTTGCAGCCATCTTTGTTGCAATAACACTATTGCACCCATGAGCAATGTTTGCAAATGGACCACCATGGATAATAGCTGGTGTATGTTCTAATGTTTGAACAAGATTAGGCTTTATTGCGTCTTTTAGAAGTAATGCTAATGAACCTTCTACTCCAAGATGACCAACAGTAACTGGCTCTTTTTTATAATTATATCCAATGACAATCCTTGAAAGCCTTTGTTTTAAATCCTGTAAATCAGAAGCTAGGCAGAAAATAGCCATGATTTCAGATGCTACTGTAATATCAAATCCATCCTCACGTGGTACACCTTGAATTGGACCACCTAAACCAATGATGACGTTTCTTAATGCACGGTCATTTAAATCGACTACCCTTTTCCATATGACTCTTCTCGCATCAATTTGAAGCTCATTTCCTTGATATATATGGTTATCTATCATAGCTGATAATGCATTATTTGCAGTTGTTATCGCATGAATATCTCCAGTGAAGTGAAGGTTAATATCCTCCATTGGGATTACTTGCGAGTAACCACCACCTGTAGCTCCACCTTTTACACCCATAGTCGGACCAAGAGAAGGCTCACGCATCGCAATAATTGCTTTTTTATCTAATAATGATAAAGCTTGTCCAAGCCCAACAGTAACTGTTGATTTACCTTCACCAGCTGGTGTTGGGTTAACTGCTGTAACAAGAATGACCTTACCATCTTGTGTATTTGCATTCTTTTTTAGAATATCTAGGCTAAGCTTTGCTTTATAATGACCATATGGTTCAACATCTTCTGGATCAATGCCAATTGAATTCGTTATCTCCATAATAGGTACCATGTTAGCTTCTTGAGCAATTTCAATATCTGACTTCACTTTCACTTTTACATTCATTTCAAAACCTCCTCAGACTGATCTGTATGTATACTGACAAATTATATTGTACAACAAATAAAAAAATAATTTATAAAAAAAATAAAACAGTTAATATTTCGTATTTTGAAATTTCTTAATCTCATTAATTGCTAAATAGTCAAAACCTTTCTATAATATAAATGACACTTTTACATGAATGAAAAGGGGGATGACAAAGTGCCAATTAATATTCCTCATAATCTACCGGCTAAAAATATTTTAGAGCAAGAGAATATCTTTGTTATGGATGAGGACAGAGCATATCGACAAGACATTAGACCTTTAAATATACTGATCTTCAATATTATGCCTGAGAAGGAAAAGACTGAAACACAATTATTACGATTATTAGGGAATTCACCACTACAAGTGAATGTAAGCTTTATTTGTCCAGCAACGCATGAAGCTAAAACGACAAGTAAGAATCATTTAACTAATTTCTATACGACTTTTTCCTCAGTAGAACATCGAAAATTCGATGGTATGATTATCACTGGTGCGCCAATTGAGCATCTTTCATTCTCAGAAGTAACTTATTGGGAAGAATTAAAAAAAGTCATGGAATGGAGTAAAACTAATGTAACTTCAACATTACATATTTGTTGGGGAGCACAAGCTGGCTTGTTTTATCATTATGGAATTAATAAATATGACCTACCTACGAAGTGCTCTGGAATCTTTCATCATCAACTACTTGAAACGAATATTAACTTAGTTCGTGGGTTTGATGATTATTACTTAGCACCCCATTCTAGAAATACAACAGTCTCACAAGAAGAGATTCAAGCTATTGAGGAATTGCAAATTTTATCAGTTTCCAAAGAAGCTGGTGTTTGCCTTGTAGCCTCTTGTGATGGAAAGCGTATCTTCTTAACTGGACATCCAGAGTATGATTGTAATACGTTAAGAGAAGAATACGTTAGAGATACTCAAAAAGGAATAAACATTAGCCTTCCTGTGAATTATTTTCCAAATGATGATCCAAACGAAGAGCCTCGTCACACATGGAGATCACATGCAAACCTTTTATTTTCAAATTGGTTAAATTATTATGTATATCAAGAAACACCATATATATGGGAATAACCTACTGCTTATTGCAGTAGGTTTTTATTGTTTTCTCTATGATTTTACAGGATTACTAAAAAGGAACGTAACCTTTTGATCGGTATGGTTCCATTGCAATGCAGCAGCAAAAGGTTTATCTCCCTTTTTAAACCCTTTAATCAAATCTGTTTTCCCCGTCGAAATTAGTTTTTTTAGTTGAGCTTGGCTGATCGTTTTACCAAGTATTCGTTTAGAGATGATGAAATTACAGCTTGTTTTTTGATAATTTGAACAGCCATATACTTTTCCTTTATCAACCACATTTCCACCACATAACAGACACTTCCCAATTTCAAAACCCTTTGTGCTTTTTGGGGGACCTGTTGATTCAAATGCTATATGTTGAAAGTCCCATGACTCTGCTTGACCGATCGCATCTTCAACAATCTTATGTGATAATTTTCTCGTCTGTTCCATAAAAACTTCATAGGATGCTTTCCCCTTCCCTATTTCACCAAGTCTTTGTTCCCATTTGGCTGTCATTTCTGGTGAAGAAAGAATCTTCTCTCCTATGGCATCTATAAGTAAGATTGCTTTTTCAGTCGCAAACACTTTGTTCTTTTGGACATCAATATAATTTCGCTGTTTCAATAAAGTAATGATTCCAGCCCTTGTTGCTTCAGTACCAAGTCCTTCTGTTTTAGAAAGTACTTTTTCTAGTTCTTCATTATCCAAGTGTTTTCCTGCTTTATAGGTACGATTTTGGGTTATTATCCATTTATATGATAAGAATACAGTAAAATAAAGGGGGTTCACACTTAATTTTGCCCATTTAAAATAATTATGGCTTAATATAGATAGACAATCAGATGTAGGGATTTTGGGTGTTTGTGTGTCTTGCCCCGGGGAGGGGCAAGACACACAAACACCCTGCGCCCGACTAGTCTCCCTTTGGGTTATGCTTTTAAAACCAGAAAAGAACATCTTATATATAATACCAAATCAAAAAGGATGTATATTACATGGAAAATCTGATTAAATTTAAATTTGTCGTCAAAGAAAATGAGATAGAAGAATTTATCGATAATAAAGTTGTGAAAAAAAGGGTTGTTAATATTGGGTTATATAACAAGATTAACAACGTAACTATTCCTCACCCCATTACAGACTTTATTCGTAGTAGATATGAGTATCAAGGCGTAAGTATAAACACAGTAAAAGCTCCTGCTCATGTTTTATGCCGTTTCTTAAATTATATAATAGACCGCATTAGTGCAGAGGATGAAGACTTTATTCAGTTAGTTCACGAAGGAATAGGTGGATTAAAATTAATACATGGTAGCCGATATATAACCTATTTAACTAATACAGGCTTAAAGAGAAGTACCGTTTTTTATTATGAAAACTACATAAAGGAATTTTATTTATTTTTAAAAGAACAATCATTGTTAAACGAAGATATTGATTTTAACTATTATCAAGACCAGAAAGGAAATTGGCTGAAATACTCCCCCTTTCAATCATCATCTTTAGGGACAAAATATCCATCTAGAACTCATAATAACAATAAATTTATGAAACTCAAAGACTTCGGGCCTAATAGAAATAAACTGGTTATCGAATTTTTAGAAGAAGCCAAAGATGTGGCTCCGGAAATAGCTTTTGCGCTGTGCTTACAATTCTTTGGAGGACTTAGACGTGGAGAAGTGGTAAATATCACACGTGCTGACTTAGATGTTAAATTCAGAAAATCACTTTCAGTACAAATTAGAGATAATCGTTCCATTCTCTTTTCTCATCTAAAAGATACCAGCGCTGAGAACCCTAAACGGTTGAATTACTTAGAAACACATTTAGCTAAACAAATGATATTAGATAGCGATTTACTATGGGATTACTATGAAGCCCACATGAAAGATTTAGATATAAAATTAAAAACTGGCTTTTTAAAGAATCCAATGGTCGTATTTTACGACAAAAATGGTATGGCTATGTCTGGAAGGGTCTATGAAAAAAGATTTAAGAAAGTAAAAAGGTCCTTTTTATCCAAATTAGCTAAATCTGCCGGCAGAGAGGATGACTATATGTTTTTAAAAGATTCTTACTGGTCCACGCATATTGGTAGAGGTATTTTTACGAGTTTCCTATTGGATATGGATTTAAGCATTTTACAGATTGCTATTGCAAGAGGTGATACTAACATTGAATCTGCTTTAGATTACGTTGATGGAAAAACAACAATACATTATATCGATGGGCTTCAAAATGAATTGCATAATGCTCCAATAGAGGATTTTGGATCCATCGATCAAACGATCTACAAAAATAAATGGTTAAATGGGGTGGCTACAGGTGTCCGAAAAACTCGTTAGTTTTACTCGAATATATAATAACCCTACGTATGCACACGTCAAAACCTCACCTAATAAGTTGAAGAGGTTAAAAAGAGAAGGTCTTATAGAAGTCATTACCGATTCAGACGGAAAGGACAAAGTTGTTTTGAGCTCACTTGAAAAATATGTACAAGAAGAAAAAAGGGTCTTTGAGCAAAGTTTCACCATTGGACAAGCAGCCCGAAAACTAATCAGTCATAAATATCGATTCAAAGGTGAATTTAAATTGGAAACGTATAAAAATAATATATTTAACTTAATGAATCTTGGGATTTTAAAATCCATAACATTTGCAAATGAATCATACATCACAAAAGAGTCGGTTAATCAATTCCTGATAGATTATATTAGTCGTGAAGAAGCACTTGAAAAGCTAAATTCCGGAAATGTGGTTCTTTGGAAAATACTTAAAAACAACAATGTAAAAAACATTTACATATCTCAACATCATATTTTCCACCCAAGACAAATAGTAGAATCTTTGATTGAAGAATATAATCTAAACGTTTTGCCTGATAGTACCATGGATACAGGAACACTCATTAGAGGAAAAGTTTACAACACTGAACGATATTATTCATGTGGTGAAGCAAGGAAACTTTTGAATTTAACTAAAGGACAGTGGAATATTCTAAGAAAGGAAGAAAACATAACCGACACTATTTTAGGAGGTATTCGTCATTGCCTAAAAGAACCCATAGATCAGTTAAGGGCTCAGCAGCAGAAACTTAAAGCTGAATACTATATTTCAGATGAGGTACAAGAACTATTGGGACTTCAATATCATAGTTCACATTCAAAAATAATCGATGCTAGGAAGAAGGTTCCGACTGTTTTTCGAGGTATTTATCCACAAAAAAGAATAGAATACATCTACCCAAAATCAATTGTTAATGAAATTGTTCAAGAAAATGAACTCAAAGAAGCTGTCACAACAATATCAGACAATATAGATGCGTACGAATACGTGCTTAGAAGTTTGGAGATTAATTTTCATAATAGTGATTTATTTACCTGTTTAGAATGGAAGAAATTTGTACATCGTGTTTTACGAAATAATAGTGAAAGCATCGAGACTAAACATTACACAATATTTAGATATGCCAAGTGTACAGGAATAATAATTGACTTTCTTGCGGAAAAAGAGATATACGAAATGACCTCAAATCATATAAATCTTACATTGTTTAATGAAAATATTCCGTTTTTGTATCAGAAAATATTTTATAGTTTCATTAATTCAATTTATAACAAACTTATTGAAAAAAATAAAAAGAAACTGTTTAAATTGGAACGTATCATAAATCCGTATGAAAAGGAAGTTATCCCCAAAGATAAATCCATTTATGATTACGAAGATTATAAATCATTATTTAGTTTTGCCACTAATTTACCTTTACACAAAAGGAAGGCTATTGAAGATGTTAAAAAACAAATGAACCAAACAGTTCTTACTAAAAATGGTTCTGGCAAAATAAAAAGACAAAGGACTTTCAACTATGACTCTTCTTGGCTCTATGTGCTTATACATCTTAACAACGCTTGGCGACATAAGGATGTTATAAGGTTTCCCAAAATTGACCTAAACGATCTTTCTGTTTCAAATATTAATTTGGATTGGTTAGAACAAAACGATTTAAGCTACGAAGATGCCCGCCGTATCATTCATCAAGTAATGCGAAAAGATTTAAGAACAACTAAAACGAATGCTACTAACCATTTTTTTTGTTCAAAAGATGTAACCCTATCTTTAGCAACTGCAGCAGTTATTTGTGAATTACGCAGGGCTGCCACTACACCGAATTATGAGTACCTGATAAATTTTTATACAATAAGAAACGAGTTTACATCAAGGTGTAAGTCTACTTTTTTCAAAGGCTTTAATGCCGAAATCGTATTTGAAAACAGGAAAATGAATCGTTCTTTATTATCCTTTACATATTACTTGCTTGTAAAAAAGGGACATTCACAGGCTGCATTAGAAGTAGCCCAGCGTCTACGTGCACACTTTGACTTTGAAACTACTAATATTTATATTTTTATCCCTGAAGAAGAGTTAAATAATTTAACACACCAATTGTTTATCAGAGAACACTTCGGATACATCCCTGATCTGTTTGCTGAGATACTATTTGGAAATAAAGATGATCGTGAAAAAAGAACCGAAGAGATCGTAACGGTTAAACAAATGTTTGGGGATATCTACAATATTGAAAGCACTGCTGGCTTTTTAAATACTTTACAGGCTGAAAAGAACAAGGTTTCAAATATGATTTTAAGTATGGGATTTGAGGAAGCAACTGATTATATGTTTAAGCTGGATGCACAATTGTTACCTAGTAAAGAAGACCATGTGCAGTGCCTTATAGGTATAGAAAATTGCATTAAACATAATATTGCATGCAGAAATTGCCCAATGTCGGTCTCTAACTTTTACTCTCTTTCTTCCCTTGCTGAAAGTTTGACTAATAGGGTCCAACAACTTACAAGTCTAGAAAAAGAAGAATGCAAAACCGAAAAGACAAAAATAGCTAATATCTTTTCCATCGAAATGGATCAGTGGATAAGAGCTACTGAAAAATTCGGTAAAGAGGTCATTTATCAATTTGTAGAAGGTGGGAGTCAAGCTCTCAAGGAAAAAATGAAGCAAATTTCCGTTGCAGAATTAAATAAATACAAGACATATAACATGAATAAAAGTGAGGTATAGACGGATGAATATAGAACAAACTAGCCTTCATTCAACAATAGTTGAGGAAATTGAATCACTTTCTGATACGTCATTTTTAACCACTGAGAGTATTAATGAGGCAGTAAATATACTAAAAAATGAACCCTTGCATTATAGTGGCGATTTTGATGATGATGAATGGATATTTCACATAAACAATTTAAATACTGGCTTAAAGAGAAAATTGAAATTTAAAGAACTAAAAGCATATGAATCAGTTAATCACATTCCAAATAACTTTCAAGTAATTGTAAAATGCTGGGTAGCTGACTTGATTCCGAAATACCATATTACTACAGTTGCCGGATATTATTTAAAATTGCTAAAATTTTTAGAGTATACCGATGGATTTGACCAAGAGAAAGATGATGAATTTGTATTGTGGTTTACATCAACACAAACTATTTCAAATAAGGATAAACAGTATACAATTTATGTCATCTTAAATTTCTTAGATTACGCTGATATTGAAGCCGGAGAAGTCTACATAAAACCACTCCTTAATTTAAAGAAAAAAGTCATAAGAAAAAAGGCTAATCGTACTTTACCTCCTTCTAAGGATATATTAGCCTTTTCACAAAGTATTGATTTTTATTATCAAGAAATTAAATCTAGTAACTGCAAGGACATGAAGTGGATAAATGAAAAATTATTGTACTATCCAATCATAATTTGGTGGAAACTCACAACCATAATTCCTTTACGACCTTCTGAATTTTGTTCTATAAAAAGGAATTGCCTTTCCGAAGGAGAAGGAAATTACTATTTACATTTACCTAGACATAAATATCAAAAAAAACATCCAAATGTAGTCGATAAAGTCCGAATTGATCAAATTACCTTCGAGTTAATTTCAGCTTATATTGATGAAACCGATAAATATGGGAATAGTGACACTCTTATTTCCTATAATTCAGTCTTAAAAACAAGTTCATATTTTATTCGTAGCATAAGAGAAACACAGAAAATAAATATTAATGTCTTTAACATAGAACAATTATACCTTTGGATTCAAATCTTTTACGAAAAAATTGTACGTCCAAAGTACGGGTTTAATATACCCCAGAAAAACCAACTTCGGCCGAATGACACTAGACATCTAGCCATATTTTCGTTAATGATGCAAGGAGTATCACCAATTGAAATTGCCAGGTTAGCAAACCATAATACCATTTCAATGCAATTAAATTATGCTCATCATACTGAATACTGGATAGATTCTGAAGTCTTTTCGTTGTTACAAAAATTTAAGTTTGCGCAATCCTATCAATCGAATCCAGAAATAAGTTCTTCAAATAAGAAGAAAAGGAAAGAAACCATGAGAGCTTCATTAGATTTAGCTCCTCATATTCCGAATGATATATTGCTTAAAGCATTTAGACCTCCTACTACGCCGGATTGTAAAAAACCTTTAAAAGACATAGGATATTGTTCAGACGAACAGCAACGATGTGAAACTGAGGATTGTATTTTTTGTAATCATTGGAGAATTACCCCTGAAGAATTAGCTGAAAAATCTCATATTATTAAAGAGAAGTTGGCTAGCAGCAAAAGAAACATTAATGAATTGATTACTTTCATGAAAAATTTACATTCCATTATGCTCTCTGATGAATTTTCTAGAGTTAATCCAACAAATCTTAACAAACTGAAGTCTATTTCCTATCAGATTAAAGATAGCGTCAAAGAAATTGCAGATCTAAAAGTACTGGAGGTTCATAATAATGGCTAATAAAGCCGGACGAAAAACAAAATTGACTGAAAAAGAGGTTAACCATCTTATTTATTTATATAAAACAGAGAGACAGATTAATGGGGAAATTAAGTATGGTGATATGTATCAATTCAACAAGGAATTGGTCCAGCAAGGTCGCTTCCCTACCTCAGCCGGAGAAGACTTTTGGAGAAAGAAAGACAGGCTTGGAAGAATGATGATAGATAAAGCCAATAATGTCTTTACTTCTAGACCGTCCACTTTAGATTTTCCGAACGACAATATACCAAACCTTGCTGATATCGTTAATAAACATTACGATGATAAAGAAACATTAATTAGGGAATTAATTGTGATTGAACGTAAATTCTATAAGAATATTGAACGGAGAAAAAACTTGGAACTAAAACTCACAGAAAGTGAGGGAAAAGTTCAAGAATACAAAAGCAAACTTTCCGATTTAGAAAGTCGGTTTGAATACCTTCAAGATCTTTTATTTAAATTATTGAGATATAGTTCAGTCAAAGGTGTTCCCTTAGTTAATCATCTAGGAACAGGTCATAAACAGACAACCATTGTTAAAAAATCATTGGAAAATATCTTTAGTAATCCCTCAGATTTTTACAATTGGCACGAAACAAAGCTTGAAACATCTGAAAAAATAAAGGATAACGTAATTCCATTAAAAAAAGAAAAAACTTTAGCAGATGAATTTTCGGATATCTTTTAATTTAAGGGAGGGGCTGTATGATAAGCCCCTTTTTGATACGTCTTATCATGGAGATCTGTGGACATAACTTGAGGATTATGTTGTTACTATTTAGAGATATCTCTGGTGTTGTTAGAAGCTCTAAACCAACGTTGGGTAACACTATTGCGCTCCTTAAAGACATTTCATTACCTACTCTATTTTTTCATAATATGGATCGATTGAGGCATACCCTTTGACCGTTTCATCTTTGAAACGGTTGATTGTATATTCTTTTTTTAATTTTTAAAATAGTGACTATTATCGAAATAACAGGAAAACAAATCAAGAACATCAAAATTAGAAAGAGATATCTGTTTCATTAACCAAACCTTTTTAAAAGTTCCTTTCTCATCTTTTCTTTATCTTTAGCATCTTCTTCAGTCAAATATTTTTTTGACCTTTTAGCTAATCTTTGGTAGTTTTTCAGTAATTCTTCATTTGTTAATTTTTCTAAATTCACAAAACAACCTCCAATTCATAGTTTAGATAACGTAAAGAAGTAATTTTCTCTAATACAATAAAATGAATCGCTATTTTAAAAAACAGTATTAATTATATGATCCGACACCAAAAAAAGCACAATTCTTATTGAATTGCGCCCAAATTTTAAGATTTGATTTAAATGGAGTATTAAAAAGATAAGTATATTATCCCCTTAAAATAGGGGTCACTTTCTCAATGGCTTCTTGTAATTTTTCACTATTTATTCTATACATTTGTTTGGCCTCCTTTGATTCAGTTCCAAGAGTAAACAGTTCTAAATCGGCTTGACATTTTTTTAAAGTTGAAAGAATTAAAGGTCTTTCTTGAGGGGATGCAACTTGCAACTTATCATCAAAAAGATCAACCGTTAATTCCCCAAAAGAATTAATTTGTCCAAGAAATACATTTTCAACCGTAACTCCTAATTTTTCTAACTCCGTATGTAACCATGCACGACTTCGTCCGATTGTAGCTAGTGGTTCATCCATTATGACACCATCCATAATAACAGTCTGAGGCTCTTTAATTGAAGCAACCGTCAAGTTTAGATCCTTTGCTGTTAATGGTTGGTTTTCTTTCTTTAACATGACGGATAAATCCCCTGTTGCCTCTAATACAGCGAATTCTACATCAGACACCTGATAAACATCCTTCTTACGAAGTAGTTGTAATAATTCATCTGACGTGTATCTTTCCTTTTTCAAGTTATCTTCCATGATTTTCCCATCCTTTATAAAGACAGTTCCTGTTCCTTCTACAAAATCACGGAACTTTTTACTTTTTAAGGAAAACAAACCAGATAAAAAGGGTATTGCTGCAAAGATGACAATTCCAATAATACCGTGAACAATGTTCCGTTCAAGTCCAATAGCAACTTCAGCACCTATATTTCCAATGGAAATACCGGTGGCATATTCAAAGAAAGATAACTCAGATATTTGTTTCTTTCCTAATAATTTTGTAATTAAAAATAAAACAATAACAAAGAAGAATGAACGTACTGCAACATCTAACCATTCAGGCACTGCTTAACACCTCCTACAAAAATTACATCTATTAAAAACCTTTGTACTGAAATTCTTCTCGTTCCAATTCTCCAACTCTTTTTTTTAAATCTGTCACTAGTTCGTTTACTACCATCATCGTTTCATGTAAGGTTTTCTTGGATTGGTTGTCTTGTGTCCGTATGGCTAAACTGGATAGACTAGCTTCTACACCTTTTAAACTAGCAAGACATTGTTTTACATCCGATCCTACGGTCATGTTACATCCTCCTTATCCCTTTGGTTTAAAAATTAATGCTCCCAGCATTCCAAAAATAATGGCAGCTGAAATACCGGAACTTGTTACTTCGAACATCCCTGTGAGTACACCAACTAACCCGTGTTTTTCGGCTTCTTGCATAGCCCCATGTACAAGGGAATTTCCAAAACTTGTAATAGGTACGGTAGCCCCTGCACCAGCAAAGTCAATCAAGGGTTCATATAGACCAAATCCATCTAAGATGGCCCCCACTACTACAAGAGTACTTAACGTATGTCCTGGTGTTAGCTTAAACACATCAAACATAATTTGCCCAATGACACAAATTAAACCTCCTACGGTAAAAGCCCAAAAATAGGTCATAATGATTGTTCACCTCCGTATTCAATCGATACCGCATGGGCGATACAAGGAATGGTTTCATTTTGCTGGAAAGAAAGAGGTGATAGTAAAGCTCCAGTAGCCACTACTAACATTTTTTTAAATTCGCCTTTTTTCATGCGATTTAATAAATGACCATAGACTACTGTTGCTGAACACCCCGCCCCACTTGCCCCTGCGAGGACTGGTTGTCCTTTCCGATAAATCATAAGTCCACAATCTTGGAATTGTCCTTCACTGATGGAAGTTCCATGCTTTTTAAATAAATCAAGGGAAACTTCACGCCCTATCTGGCCAAGATCCCCAGTGACGATTAAATCATAATAAGAGGGATCAATGTTTCTTTCCGTTAAATGGGCTTCAATCGTATCAACCGCAGCCGGCGCCATAGCCCCTCCCATATTAAATGGATCGGTCAGTCCCATATCGATGACACGGCCTATTGTAGCAGAAGTAACACATGGTCCCTCCCCAGAATCACTTAAAAGCGCCACACCAGCACCAGTAACCGTCCATTGTGCAGTAGGCGGTTTTTGTCCTCCATATTCTGTCGGATAACGAAACTGTTTTTCAACAGCTGTGTTATGACTTGAAGCCCCTGTTAATATATATTTAGCTCCCTTTGTATTAATAATATAAGCACCTAGAGCCAATCCTTCCATAGAGGTAGAACAAGCGCCAAATAAACCAAAATAAGGAGCTCCAATGGTTCGACTTGCGAAACTTGTGGGAGTAATCTGATTGATTAAGTCCCCTGCGAGAAGAAACTGAACCTGTTCCTTTTGGATTTCCCCTTTTTCCATTGCCTTTTGACAGGCTTCTTCAAAAAAAACTTTATGTGCTTTTTCATAGGAATCCTGTCCGAGCCATAAATCGGCATGAAGAAGATCAAAATCTTCCGATATAGCTCCATCTGCTTCAAATGGTCCACCTACGGTTCCAGTAGAAATAATCACAGGCTTTTGTTCGAAAACCCATGTACGATGACCTGCAAGCATTATAAACCACCCCATCTGATTAAAATTGTTTTAATTAAGGCAATAACAAAAGCAGAAAATACACCGAATAAAATAACCGATCCCGCCAATTTAAATATATTACCGCCTACGCCCAGCACAAATCCTTCGGTTCGATGTTCAATGGCAGGCGATATAACCGCATTACCAAAACCAGTTACGGGTACTGCTGTCCCAGCCCCACCAAATTGAGCAATGCGATCATATACACCAAAACCAGTAAGAAGCATTGTAATAAAAATTAAGGTACCCACCGTTGGATTTCCGGCTGTTTGCTCTGTAAAATCAAAATAATAGATGTAGAAGTCTTGAATAAGCTGACCAAAAAGACAGATGAGACCACCTATTAGGAAAGCCTTTATACAATTTTTTACAACGGGTCTTTTTATTTCACGTTGTTTTTGTAATGCTTGGTATTCCTGTTGGACTGGGGTTAGCTGTTTCTTTTGATTATTTGACATAGCTCGATCCTTCCTCTTTACGATTGTTCCTTTATAAGACTTTCAAGTTTTTTCAAATCCTTTTTTAAGCTTTTCTTATTCGTATTGTTTTTTTGCAGTCTTTGTTCTATTTTTTCGAGTTCCCAGAACATTTTTTTATCCGACGAAACGACGACTTTATGATTCGGATATATTTTTTCTAGGTCAGACTTTACTGTCTTCTCGATAGTTTTTAATCGAAAACGATTAAAATTTTCTACCTTTATCGCTACTAAAAGCTCCTTATCTGTATTCACAGCCCTTCCATCCGTAATTTCATCCTTAGTAATCATCTTTTCTTTAGCATGGTTGGCTACGGATTGATCAATTGGCTTGCTAGTATGTACTTGTGAAATACTCAAATCTTTATTGTTATAACCCATTTGATTCTGATTTTCGTTACATCCTGAACCTAATCCGATGATGGTTAGTAATAAAATGAAAATTTTTATTTTAGTTATGTTGTCTTTCATAAAATCACCTCATGTTTTATCTCTTCAAAATCGAGAAAAAGGTTGGTCAATATCGAACCAACCTTTTGTATCGCATTAAGATTATTGTTTGTATTGAGGTTCTTCTTGTTCAATTTGTTGAACTCGTGGTGAAATGCTATCAACTACAGATTGAGTTTGTTTAGCCGCATCTTGATACAGTTGCTTTGCTTGTTCATTATCTGTACTAAGAGCAAATGTTTCAAAGCTAGCTTGAGCGCTTTTTAACCCTGCTAAAGCTGTTTTAACGTCACTGATGACTGTCATGAATAACGCCTCCTATATTTTATTTTGACCTTTATAAGATTGCTGTATAAAAAGATTTTTATTCATTGAATTTTATCAGACTTTAAATATTTTAAAATTTAGATATGTAATTTTCCACTGCTTTTGGAAAAGATACACATGTAAGAAAAAGCGATGAGAGGAGGATAGTGAAAATGGACAATTAAGTTATTAATAAACGGATTAAAATACAGAAAATTTATTCGTAGTTACTAGGTGTCTTGGAAATTGTTACATTGCATTTTATCCGAATAAAGGGGAATTCCTTTTCAAACACAGGGAAGGACTTGTCAATGGAGTATTTTACAATTTGTTTGTCTCATTAATATTTTTTCAATAAACAAGAAAATGGTGAAAAAAAGCGAGGTATACATTAGTAATGTACAAGGACTATACTGAAAATATTTTAGGAACAAAACCACGAGCTAGACATAAGAAAATAATTGAAAATTATTTAGATCAAAGTTTTACCAATCCTATCATACATAAGGAAATTCATGGTGATAAAGTCTATGTCCCCTTAGATTTAAACAGGGTCTGGAATAGAATAAATTAGATAAGTAAATTTATTTTATTAGGCAATCTTATTCGTAATGTGGGTAAATGAGGGACAACAAGGTGAGAAAACACTTGTTTCGTAGTAATACATTATCCTATATATAAGGAAATAGAGATAAGATCTGTGTCCCACCCACTATAATTAACCAGGCCCCTAAAATGTGGATTTAGAAATAAAATAGATAAACACTACTCCTAAAAGAAAAAAATCTTCCTAATATAACTTTTTTCAAGAAAGAACTACCCTTGTTTGAAATTGATTTATATCGTTACCTTGTCATTTTATAGCATGTATTAAAACCAAAATCCTTCATTAAGGTAATGAATGGCATTCGGAACCATGGCAGCCGACTAATAAAAAGGTGCTTCCTGCCGTTATGCTGTTAACAGATACCTGGTACAATATTGAAAGCCCTTATGTAAAATTTCATCAAGTACGTTACATCGATCAATTGGTAAATATATTCGGACCGAAAAAAGAAAAAGTGATTACTGGAAATACTCCTTTGAAATTGAATATGTAGGAAATGAATAAAACCATTAGCCATCAAGGCAACCAAAACCATGTTTGTAAGGGACTATTATTAACATAATCATGCTCATAGGCACTGAAAAAAGGATCTTCCAGTAAGAAGATCCTTTTTTGCTGCTTACTCAATTAACGTACCTTTTAGTTTAAGTTAGTATTTTACAATCTTTCTTAGGTAAATACGGTTACTAAAAAGTTTATTTTAGTTTTTATAAATATTCGAATCTTTTCCTCAACGAGGACTATAAACGCTTTCACATGTTCCAGGCGCTGGTTCATAAAAACAATGTTGTTTAAATTGACCAGTAAAAGGTTGGTCATACCATGTTGGAGGACACGGACCATATGGATTAAAGTACCAAAGAGCATATTTCGCTGGGTGATCTCTCCAATATTCCAAATTCTTTCTTGCTAATCTTCTTTCAGATTCTCTTGCTCTTTGGTAAAATACATTACCTTTTTGAACAGCTTCAAAAGAGTAATTTCCTCCTTGTACGTGAAATATGACATCTCTAATTGTTCTTAATTCATTAAAGTCAGTACAATCTGCTACAACACGGTTAACAATGACATTTCCAACATATAGCATTCCTTGTGGTCCTTCGCCTTCAGCTTCTGCTCTCATCATCCTTGCCATTAAATCGACGTCTGCATTTTGGTAAGCTACTCTTGTCATTTTTCCACCTCCAAAATACAGTATGAAAAAAAGCATACATTCATGCCCTTTTTTACAAATATCAAATGAATACTCTATACAAAACTAGTTAACATAATTAGTAGTAGTGCCTCGCCCCCCTGTTGGAGTCTTTTTAACATCGAATATACTTAGTCAGCCGCAGCAGAATTACGGAATATATTGGGATTAATATAGAAGAAATGTAAAACGGACCTCCATTTTTGTTTTTCGATCCATTTCCAACGTTTAAATTCCTGTGACAAAATAAACTAATTACAAAATTATTTTGGGTGTCTCATAATAAAAGGTATCTAAACAATTCCTTCGTATTCCAAACGTATACTCGCTACATAGTTTGGACATGTTAAGAGAAAAACTAGGGGGAATTTTAGTTGGAGTGGATTTTTTATCTATACCTGTTAAATACGTTCTTTATCTTATTCATAGCCATTTGGGAAGTTCGTAGGCCAGCCAAAGCTTTAAATTGGATAGTTATCGTCCTTGTCTTGCCTGTCATTGGTTTCTTACTATATCTTAGCATATCAAATCCCAAGCTTATTCATCGGAAAAGATTGACCTCTTCTCATAATGAGCCTGATAAGTTACCCGATACATATAGTGATTCAGCGTTGATAATCGCCGATGCTTTAAGGTATTTTACTGTAGGCGGGCTTCGAGTCGGCAAAGTCCAAGTACTAAACAATGGAATAGCAAAATATGAACAACTTATCGAATCCCTACAAAAAGCCCAAAAAACCATTGATCTGGAATATTTCATCTATCGGAACGACCAAATTGGTAATCGCATCACAGAACTGCTGATCGAAAAAGCAGTAAATGGAGTGCGGGTTCGTTTTAATAGAGATGGTTGGGGAAGTAAAAAGTTTCCGCGTCAACAAATCCTTCAGATGGTGGAAGCAGGGATAGAATGCCGGACAATATTTCCTTTACGCTTTCCCTGGATTTTATCAAATTGGAATTATCGGGATCATTGTAAGATTGTCACGGTCGACGGAAATAAGGCTTTTACCGGTGGCATGAACGTAGGATATGAATATACAGGATTGAATCCTGACGTTGGCTTCTGGCGGGATACTCATTTACAAATAACAGGAGAAGCATCAGTCGATTTGCAGACTGTCTTTGACGTTCATTGGAATATTGCTGTGCCGGAACGGATAAAATCGAAAACAAAATCTGAGGTAACGAAAATCAATCCAATCAGAAGAGTAGATCTTTCCAGATCGTCAGCCGAATTGGGGTCAGAGGTGAGTACCATAGATGGTAAAGAGTTGGACTTATACCCAAAGTCAGGGACATTTCAAAAAGCGTACATCCATACGTTGGAAGGAAACCCTGGAATTCCTACCCCAGTTATTCGTCAAGCTTACTTTATATGTATAACACAGGCGACCAAAACCATTGATATAACAACGCCCTACTTTGTACCAGAAACAGATATTATCATGGCATTAAAGACAGCTGTGGCTCGTGGTGTACGCGTAAGATTACTTGTTCCTCGCCATATTGATAAAAAAATCGTGGGCTTTGCAAGTCGTACCTATTACGGGGAACTTATAGAAGCTGGAGTCCAAATCTACCAGTACGATAAAGGAATGTTACATGCGAAACTGATGATCATTGATGAGGAAATTGCAGAAGTAGGCGCAGCAAACTATGATATGAGAAGTTTTCGCCTTAATTATGAAGTGTGTCAAGTCGTGTACAGTGCTAATGTGGCAAGGGAACTCACAGAGCAGTTCGAGAAGGATCTTACTGATTCTGTACCATTAAAAATTGAAGACTTGTTGCAACGATCCCTGACCGAGCGCATTGTTGAACAGGGTTCTCGCGTGCTTTCTCCATTATTATAAGTGGATGTATCCTGTTTTTATTGTTCTATCTTAAATCTAGATTTTACAAATTTCTTCATTTAAAATCTTTCTGTTCATTTGAAAAAAATTGAAAACCCATGTTAGAAGATCTTTCAACATGGGTTTTTTCTTATTTATGATGAAAATTCATTACTAAAAACGGTAATACTAAAAAGGCAGCTCAAATAGTTTGAATTTAAAAGTATCTGAGCTGTTACCTTTTAATTTAAATATAGAGGTGATTCCAATAGATAATATATTTGAAAATCTTAAGGAAATACGTTTATTAGAAGATAAGCTGTATCATTTAGAATTAAATGGTTGGCTAACAAATGAGTTTTTAACTTGGGAATGGTGGATACTAGTCGTTTTTTTAGTTGTGCCTTGGGCTATATGGGCTAAACTTGTTAAACGAGACATTATTTTAGAAATTTTGCTATTTGGTACCATAATTATCTTGACAACAACCTTATTAGATATAGTTGGTGCACAATATCGTTTTTGGGATTACCCCATTGCATTCCTACCTATTATTCCTCGGGCCTTTCCTTTTGATTTTTCAATGGTACCTGTAGCTTATATGTTGTTATATCAATATTTTAGAACATGGAAATCTTTTGTTTTAGCCCAGATCATTATGGCACTAACATATGCCTTTATAGGTGAACCCTTTTGCGAGTGGATCAAACTTGTTAATTATTTAGAGTGGAGATACAGATATTCATTCATATATTACATCATTGTTGGAATTGTAACTCGAGCTTTAATACTAAGACTAGCCTCTTTATCTAAACCTCAAGATCTTCCAACTAAGTAAAATTGAAATTGGAGGAAAAAACTTTGGAAGAAGTTAATATTGGTTTACTGACGATCAAAGTCATCGTTGGTTTTGTCACTTTATTTTTTATCATTATCATAACAGGCAGAACATCCATCTATCAGTTAACCCCGTTTCACTTAGTTTTTGTGTTAGTACTTGGAGACTTTTTAGGAAATACCATTTATGAAGATAAGGTAGGGATTTTTCATTTTTTATATGCCATCGGATTGTGGACACTTCTTATGTTGGGAATAGAGTTTATGACTCTAAAAAATAAATCGACACGTTCCTTCTTATTAGGCAACCCTAACATTATCATTCGAGAAGGCGTTATGGACAGAAAGTTACTTAAAAAGAATAAATTGGATATAAATCAAGTATTGAGTTTACTTCGACAAAATAATGTTTTTTCGGTTCGCGAAGTCAAATACGGTATATTGGAAGCTAATGGGCAAATAAGTATATTATTAAAATCCAAGTATCAAAAACCAGAAAAGCAAGATCTCAATCTTCCAGAAAGTCCAGTAGATCTCCCAACAACGTTAATTATAGATGGGGAAATTTTATGGGATAATTTACATGAACTCGGATTTGATCAACAGTGGTTAGATAACCAATTAACTACCAATGAATATGATAATGTAAAGCGTATACTTTACGCAGATTGGCGAGAAAGTGAAGGCATACATATAAGTCCTAAATAAAATTTGTTAGGATAAGAGCATATCAATTTTCTTGGTGCGCTAAAGAAATTGAAGAATATCAGATCATCCAGTCTATCCCTGGTATTGGAGAAAAGATTGCGCATCTATTTCTACTGCTAATTTCGATAGATGCTCTTGATATTGAAGAACAATGTTGATAAACATTTTTAGGTTAAAGATATGGCTTTGGTAACAAGTAGGGGGTGAACAGTTTTGCGGACGGGATCAAGTCCCACGGGCGCTACGTTCTACCCCGACTACCGTTATAATAAGACCTTATAAGAAAAGGTCAACCAGAAATATCTGGCTAACCTTATATTACGATCGGGCGCTTTAATGAAGTAACTAAAGCCTAAATTTTCACTTATAACACCGAAAAATTAGACTTTTTATATTTTGATTTCCTTAACGTTGTAAATCCGCATTTTCCTAACGCTCCCCCTTCTTTGAAAAGCTGATTATGATACACTACAGAACTATACGCATCATATATACCAAAAGAGTATATAAATGGAAATAGCCTTAAACAGGTGAATTGTATTTGGTTTTTTTACCTCTATCAATAAAACCTTTCTAACATGAGTTGAAAAAACTATTCTTGTATAAAAATACCCTACGATGCTTAGAATAACTCTATTGGTTATGATTCCCTTTCCTTAATTATTAATTAATGGATAGTTATATTGTGAATAATAACTAAAAAAGGAGCATTAAGAAATGCATGGTGGAGTGGAAGAAGTTGAACAGTTATATAAGAAAACCCATGAAGTAAACAATGAACTATTTACCTTGTGGATAGATCATGTACTTTTCATGTGGCAATGGTGGATTGGTGTAAGTTTAACCATTATTCCTTGGATGTTATGGGGGTTATTTCGAATATGAGAGAGTACAATGCGTCTCTTAACATCTGGATTTTTTATTATTTTTATTTCAGCTTGGTTGGATTCACTCGGAGTTCAACTAGGGTTTTGGTACTATCAATATGCAGTTGTCCCATTTATTCCTTCTTCAATCCCTTGGAATACTTCTCTTTTACCTGTATTTGTTATGTTTTTAATTCAAATTAAAAGCGAACCTAACCCATGTATAAAAGCCCTCATTTTGCAACAATAAGTGCTTTTATTGGCGAACCAGTTGCGATCTGGATAAAATTATATGACCCAGTAAATTGGAAATACCTTTATTCTTTTCCTATATGAATCAATTTCATAATTGCTATTTTTACAAATGAATTTAGTATCCCTATGTGAATTGGTTGGTTTTTAAAAAATTAAGCTGCTTTTTGTTGCTCGTTTTCCAATTGTTTATTGATACGATCTACTGCAAGTTTTGAAGCGTTGTATACCAAAGTAACTAAATTGAAATGCAATTTTGCCTTTTTTCCAGTGCGATGTCGAATATTATTAAGCTGAAAAAACTCCTTCAGATAGGCATTTACTCTTTCAACAGCAGTTCTTTCAGCAAATAAGTGTTTCCATTTTTCAGAGCCCCGTGCAGGTGCTGTATACTTTCGAAGATCTAATTCAATCTTTACTTTGTATATTTTTTGGCATAGGGAATCAGCAGCCAAAGGACAATCAATACACTCTTTAGGTCGAGTATATTTTAGTGCCTTATACTTCTTATCGAAACTATCATAGCGATAAGAGTGTTCTCTAACGCAAGTAGGAGCGAAGTATTGATCAAATCCTTCTATCTCACCTTCTCTGCGTCGGTTATATGCAATAATTGATTGGGCATCCATTCGAAAAAGTTGCTGATAAATAGGTGTGTAATCATACCCAGCATCCATAGTTCCATACTTAATGGTTAGGGGCAATGTTTCTATTCCCTTTAATAATGGAATAGCAGCTTTGCCGTCATTAAGATTACCAGAACTCATAATAGATTGAAGAATATATTGGCTCTTGGTGCCAACAGCTAAATGAGCTTTGTAACCAAACCAAAACACATTTTTACCCTCACTATTTTTCTTGATTCCCCAAGCTGGATCAGTCGGAATTTCATTCCGAAGTTCTTCTAAGGAGCTGTCTAGTTGATCGGCGATGGGCTTTTCGTAAAGGGATTTGGTTTGTTCTTCTTCAAGTTTTTGTTGGTCATATTGTTCTTTTTCTTCTTTCTTTTTCCGACCACGTTTTTTGGGTTCGCGTTTTGGCTTTTTCTCTTGAGTAGTAGCTTGATCTCTAGCTTCAAAATGACTAGCATCTATCGCAACATTTTCGTCAGAAACAAAGCCTTCATTAATGGCTTGTAGAAGAATTGTTTCATTCATGTTTTTTATAACATCAGACCCCGATAATCTAGAAACCAGTCGAGAATAAGATGCTTCAGACGGGATATCATCTGATACCAAAAAACCGCACTCAAGTCGAAAAATGATGTCATGTTTCAAGCGTTTTACAAGGTCTTTAACAGTCGGTATACGCTCAATAAGTCTAGCGACCAAAGAATAGATCATTGCAGCGTAGTTCAACTCAGTTGGTGCACCTAGCCAAGCCTTTTTAGATACAACATAAATAGCAGAATCCATGTCAAGTGTAGAAAAAATAGCATCAAATCGTTGGGTAGGTCTTAAATCATATAAATCTTGGATGCTAAAAAGGCTTTCTTGTCTTATAATAGGCATAGGGAGTCTTCCTCCAGTCTTAGAGTTAGTTTGGTCACTTACTCATTTCGACATTTTGGGGAGGTACTCCTTTTTCTATTGTCTGGAGGCCTTGAGCCCGTAGGGCTCAGATTTATGAAATTGATTCATATACATTGTTTTATTTTTATTTTAATTTCTCACCATATATATTACAGAAAATCGTTTAAATAAGCTTAACATAGATCTATTTAGGAAAAAGTTGATTATCCAGGCATCGTATACCCCTTAAAACCCGACTAAGCCATGCTTTATTCGGGATGCTTCCCCATTCTGCTCTCGGCATAAGATTGGCGTAGTATGAAAGTACATTCTACATTTTTTGTCCTAACCCTGTTTATATTTTCTTAGTTATTGGATGGCTTAACTATCAAAGATGTAATGATTCCAATAATACAAATAGTAAAGCAAGAAAAAATAAATGCCTTTAACTCTAACATATTAAACGCCACAGTTACAATTAGACCATCTATCAAGAAAATAACAACCCCTATATTTAAGGAAAACGTTTCCGATATAAATTGGGCTAGCAGGTCTGTCCCTCCAGTGCTTGTCTTATAAAGAAGCATAATACCTACTCCTACTCCAATAAATACTCCACCTAATAACACGCTAGTAAAGGCAGAAAGCAAAAACTGTGTTTTTAAAGGTGCTAACCTATCTATGAAGATAGAAGTAACAACCAAACCTAGAAAGCTATTATAAAAGTAAGTACGTTCATAAATCCACGCATATATACATAAAGGGATACTTAAAAGAAACAACGTTAAACCTGTTGGAAAACCAAAGTAATAATGTAGGATAAGAGCAATTCCTGTAATCCCTCCATCTAACAAATGATGAGGAACTAAAAATCCATTTATACCTATACTAATTAGTAGACTACCTATAAAAATTACCATTGCTTTCTGAAAAATATAAATCACCTTATATCATTTATTTATCATTAATATATGAATTAGCAGGCGATTTAAGCTGTATTTATTTTATTTTTATTCGACGAAGGACAACCCGCAACGAAAGGATCTTTTGGAAAAAAACATTCTAGGCGTTCTGAAGCCCATTCTTTTACGGTATTTATTCGGTAGACCTCTTTATAAAACATTTAGGTTGACTATTATTTGATACACTATTGAGGCTATATCCTATATAGATATCCTTCAAACTGTTGAAATTAATGTAGCAGTTAGAAACCCGTTAGTCAGTTATAATTTTCAAAAAAAAATTGAAGATAAAATATTTTTTCTGAAGCATACTATATTTTGTACTAAACACAAAAGGGAGGAAATAAACATGGCTAATCAAATTGATACTAATAAATTGAAACAAGCAGAGGCAGTTACTTCTATTGTAAAAGATATGATCACTTCTGCAATTGAACAATCTGCTGCGAACACCACACTTGCTTCAGAAGCATTAAAACAAGCATCAAATGAAGTTGCACAAGTACAAACATTAATTAGTCAAGTACAATCGCAGATACAAACTCAATCTTCCATATCAGAAGAATAAAGTCTGTGAATCTTTTCTAGAAACCCTGTCCCCCTCTGACAATATTTAATACAAAACATAATTAAATTCGGAATCCCTTCGAAGGGGTTTGAAACTTATCTCAACCTTTTGAATTAGGTTCCGAACTCTTGATAGATAAGCGTTCGAAACCTCTAGCATACATTTCACAGAGGTTAAGTTATATTCTATTTGTAAACATATATCTGATAGCATACCTATGTTATCAGATATATTTAATTTAAAACGAAAAACATAAATTGGCATTTCACTTACATATATGTACATTTTTAAGCTTAGATTATTTAACTAGGAAGGAACTTATTAAAAACTTTCTGAAGTTATATCAAACATTGCCAAGCATATTCAAATACTTGAAGGTAAATATTAAATTTGGATGGAGAATCCTTATTCACTTTCCAAATACAATCGAGGAAGTGTTTGATAATGAATAACCCGGTGAACAATCTTTTTAATATGGGAAGAAGACAAAACCTTTTCAATAACAGAAAAAGAAACAATCGTGGAGTTTTATGGACCTCTTTGATAGGATTAGGAGTCAGTGTAGCTGCTTGGGGTTTAAGAAGAAATGGAAACAAGAATATGTTGGCACCTATCCAAAATGTCATGAAAAACGGTCGAATTCCGAAAATGGCTACTGTTATAACAGAGTTTTCAAAAGAATTAGTACCGAATAAAAATAAAATCACAAATAAATAAGGTTGATTATGAAACGGGGGTTTTGGAACTACTTTTTTACACTAAAATGAACAAACGACTGTCACTTTAGGAGTTATTTTTCATTTAATTTAAGTGCTAATTTACACTAAAATACTCTTATATTGAAGCATCTTATTTTACTAACGCCCCCGATCGTATTATAAGGTCAGCCAGAAAATATTTCTGGTTGACCTTTTTTTATATCGATATATGATAATCGTAGCCAGGGTAGAACGTCCGCCCCCGTGGGACTAGATCCCGTCAACTAAACCGTTCACCCCCTACTTGTAGAAACATGTTTGAGGCTGGTTGAGACTTGATCTCGTATAACAAGCGAAGCTGTGATACTGCATTAGGGATATAGGGGTTACTGGCAAAGAATTCAAAGGAGGAGATTTTAGAATGAATCCAGTAGTGGGTCTGGATGTGTCAAAAGGTGAAAGTCAGGTTCAAGCATATTTGGATAAAGGGAAGCCATATCGTAAGGGATTTAAAGTTTCCCATACTCTTGAGGGGCTGAAGGAACTCTTCGATTTCCTGGAAGAAGTTAAAGGTAAAACTGGTATTCAGCCACCTGTAGTATTAGAGTCAACAGGACACTATCATTCCCCTGTTGTGTACTATTTAGAGAATCGACATTATTTATTAATAATTGTAAATCCATTAGTCTCGTATCGAGCAAAAAGTTCAAGTTTAAGAAAAGTGAAAACTGATCCAATTGATGCCAGACATCTCTGCGAGCTGTATTACAAAGAGGACCTAGAGCCTTATAAAAAACGTGGCATTCAACTCTTAAACCTGCGAAATTTGACACGACAACACGAAAATGTCACAGGTATCTATGTACAAACTAAGCTTCTGTTTCAATCTATTTTGGATCAAGTTTTCCCTGAATATAGAGGAGTTTTTGGAGATTTGCATTCGATTGTTTCTTTGAAGACACTTTTAGAATATCCATCGTCTGAGGATATATTAATGGCTAGTGAGGAACAGTTAGCTACTACAATCAATGATTTATGTAAAAGCCGTTCTCTACAATGGGCAAAGGATAAGGCAAGCATGCTTAAGGCTGCAGCCGCACGCAATCCATTTGAAAAAACAATTTATAAAAGTCATTTATTAAGCCTAAACATGTATATTGATATGCTTCTTCAATACAAAGGGCACCTATCCAAGTTGGAAACTGAAATAGATGCCCTAGCAAAAGAAATTGAAGAATATAATATCATCAAATCTATTCCAGGAATCGGTGAAAAAATCGCGGCAACGATTATATCCGAGGTCGGTGAAATAGATCGATTTACAAGTCCCAAAAAACTTGTCGCCTTTGCGGGCATTGACCCTAGTGTCTTTGAATCAGGTAAATTTAGAGCTACACAAAACCGTATTACTAAACGCGGTTCAAGTAGGCTGCGTCATGCTTTATATATGGCAGTCGGAGCAGCCATAAGAGACAAGCGTAAAGCACGGACAGATGAACAACTCCTTCCTCGAAACAAGAGATTAAGAGAATATTACGATAAAAAACGGGAGGAAGGTAAACCCTATAAAGTCACTATAATTGCTTGTGCAAATAAACTTTTACACTGGATATATGCACTGTTGAAAAACAAATCTACTTTCCAAGATATAGCGTAATTAAAAAGGAAAACCAATGTGACCAAAACTTTCCAAATAGTGAAATTGGAAGGTTATTTGGTATGCATAAATTTAGTATAACATGAAAGATTTAAAGATTTTATTGAAAGATATTGACAAACTATTAGCTGGTTTTGTTTAAGTGTAAAACTTCACAAAATCAGTCTATTTCTAGAGATTTTTATTAGAAGAATGTTCCCTTTTTTATTAAATTGAACTTATCAAAAAGAGTGTTAATCTATAAAAAAGATTAACACTCTAAAGTTGATGTTTTCTAGCTTAAAATACATTCTTCCCTACTATAAAAGGGATAAAGACAGTATAATTTGCACTTTACTCTCTATTCCCTTTTAATGAATTACATTTTTTTTTATATTTATAAAAAATAGAAAGATTTATTAAAAATAATTCTCTATACTGATAATTTATTCAAAAAATTTGCTGAAAAAGTTATCTTACTCATAATATCTCCTAGTCTCATATCTTAAGTTTAGTATATAAAAAAATACCTGTAGATGAAATCACTCTTTTATGAGTGTCCTATCTACAGGTACCAGTTTAATGTCCCTGCTCTCTGCTCTTTTTTATAATGATATAATCTATTTTTCTGTTAGGGTTCCTTGCAAGCGAATCGGCACTACAAGCCTTAAGAATAGAGCTACACCATACTATAAAGTAATAGAAAAGACTTAATAATAAACTCAGCTAAAAGATTACACTGATACCGTAAGGAGCCTTTGGGTTTGAATTTATTTGAATAGATTTGACAGCGCGCTAAATGTTTCATTTTCTAACATAATATATATTCCTAATCCTATAAACACAATTGGAATAATCCATCGACCGTATTTCTCAAGTGTTTCAGAAACATATCTGAATCTTGCTAGACGATAGCCTATAAAGCACCAGACCCCAACCATTATAAAGAAAGTAACAACTGTAATGACCAGTTGTTTGGAATCTAAAGTGGAAAAGAACGGAACATAAATACCAATATTGTCTCCACCATTAGCAAATGTGATAAAGGCTACACTTAAATAAAATTTATTAAATTTGTTTAAATTAGAAAGAATATCCCCTTCATCTTCATCTTCACCTTTTATAAACAGTTTAACTCCTAAATAAATCGGAATTAATCCTAGTAAACCTACCCACTGATCAGGAATAAGGGTTACACCAAATGTTGCTAAAAGGCTGATTAAAACTAAAAGCGCAAAACCAAGATATTGGCCAACGATTATATCTCTAGGGTAAATACGGTTGCCCTTCGGCTGCATGTTAACCGTTCGGCCATTACTTGCTTTAGCTTGTGTCCTTGCCTGAGAGAACAGCAACATCAAGATAAAAATATCATCGACATTGGTTACTATAAAAGACCCTAAAGCAGAGAAAATGGTTAAAATTAAATTCATTTGTATCAACTCCTTCATATATTCATAAACAATCAAACAATATATTTTTATAGATTATATTAACCAGTTTAATCGGATTATTTTTCATCTAATCATTTCAAAATAACTTGTAAAACTCTAGTGTACGACTGGAGCAATTTGCTTCAATATCCAATGAAGTAGAAAATATAATATAATTCCCATAAAGAAGAAAAGAATAATTGGTCGATCTTCAGTTGCACTTACAACAGGTAACAAATCAGCCGTAGCTATATAGAGAAAAATACCTGCTGTAAGGGATAGAGTAATGGAAAGGAGACTGTTATTTACCGTAAAAAATTGAGTTAAAGACAAGGCTACAATCGCACCCACTAGCGTTGATATTGCCAGTAAGAAAGCTGACCCGATTGCCTTCTTCTTGCTTCCCAAGCTTGTAAATATGATAGAAGAAATCGTTAAACCATCTGGAATTTTATGTAGTAAAACACCAATCAATACAACAAATCCGATTCTTTCATCTATCTTAAAACTGGCCACAATTGATAATCCATCAAAAAACGTGTGAATCAACATTCCTAATAAGGCACCAAGGGTTGAACTTTTAGAGTGAGAATGTTTATGGATTTCTTCTCCGAAATGAAAATGCGGAGCAAGAAAATGTTGAAATAGGAAAATTAATCCAAATCCAATAACAATATATACAGCACTTGATTCATGCATTTCTAATGCTTCTGGTATTAAATCTATAATTGCAATGGTGAAAAGTATTCCCGCACTCAGGGCCATTAATCCATTCAAGCCTCTTCTAGACCAGTTTTTTTTAAGAAAGATCACAAGGCCACCCAAGACATTTGCGAAAGCTGCTGTTAAAACATAGAACAAAATATCCATTAGTCCCCCACCCTATTAATAAAAAGTTCAACCTGCACTTATCAAAAGTGCAGGTTTGCCTGCATTCACATTATTGTTTTTTATTGAGCATGTGAATAGCATGTCCCATAACCCCTTCAGCTGCTTCCATGAGTGGTTCGGGTAAAGTTGGGTGTGCATGAATTGTAAGGCTAAGATCCTCTGCAGTTGCTCCTGACTCAATTGCAAAAACTGCTTCAGCAATAAGGGATGATACTTCTGGTCCTACCATTTGTACTCCTAACACCCGATTAGTTTCCTTATCCGCCACAACTTGTACAAAACCATCGGCATCCGAAACAGATAAAGCTCTGCCGTTAGCTTGGAATGGAAAACGACTAGAAACGGTTTCATATCCTTCTTTCTTTGCTTCCTCCTCCGTTAAACCTGTATAGGCTACTTCTGGATCGCTGAAAATCACAAAAGGCATTGCCTGAAAATCTATCACACTCTTTAACCCACTTATCACCTCTGCAGCGACCTTACCTTCGTAACTCGCTTTATGAGCAAGAAGATAACCACCAGCACAGTCCCCGATTGCATATACATGTTCAACGTTTGTTTGACATTTATCATTTATCTTAATAAAACCGCGTTGGTCTAATTCAACCCCGATATTTTCCAATCCAATTTTCACTGTGTTCGGTTTTCTTCCAATGGAAACTAAGCAGTAATCGCCTTTAATAATCTCTTCCTTTCCATTTACCTGAACATGCACATTTACTTCATCGCCTGTATTTTCTCCGCCTTGGACTAAAGCATTCGTAATAACTGTGATTCCAAGTTCCTTTAAATGACGTTTTACTACATTTGTAAGCATAGAGTCCGTACCTGGAAGTATTGTATCTGATCCCTCAAGGATTGTCACTTTAGCCCCGAATTTGGCATAAGCAGTCCCCAATTCCAAACCGATATAACCACCCCCTACTACAACTAAATGTTTGGGTACTTCTTGAAGCATCAATGCCTCAGTCGAAGAGATGATTCTTTTTTTATCAAATGGCATACTTTTTAACTCTGTAGGTAAGGATCCTATCGCAAGGATTAAATCTTTGTAGGAATAGAATTGTTCTTCATTTTCGATTCTAATTTTTACAGTATTGGAATCAGTAAGATAAGCTTCCCCACTAATAACCTCCACTCCATTGCCTTTCAGCAAAGTCCGAATCCCATTTGTTAGTTTATTCACTATACCGCCCTTCCACTTCACTACTTCTGGCATATCAATTTCAACATCACCAGAAACCTTTATTCCCATTGAGTTGGCCTGCTTTATGTGTTTTACTCGTTCAGATGCGCTGATAAGAGCTTTGGAAGGTATACATCCACGGTTAAGGCAAACTCCTCCTAACTCTGCTTTATCCACCAACACCACTTTTTTTCCTAACTGAGCCGCACGTATGGCTGCCACATAACCTCCTGATCCTGCGCCTATAACTAACAAATCTAGATCCTTTTCCTTTTTCGCTTCAATAGTCATTTCGATTTCCTCCTTCGATGATTTCATTCTGAATGAAGAGAATTTTTAATTAGACTGAGATTTTTACTATTTAGAAAAGGGCTTTCTAATCTGTCTGGAAAGCCCTTTTTCCTTTATTCTTTCACTTTCATAAGTCGCAAACTATTTAACGCTACCAGAAGGGTTGCTCCCATATCTGAAAGGATGGCTATCCAAAGTGTTAACCAACCTGGGATAACCAAAAGCAAGGCAATAAATTTAATAGCAATTGCAAAAGTAATGTTAGCTTTGATTATATTCAGAGCTTTTCGACTAAGTTTTACAGTGAATGGAAGTTTTCTTAAATCGTCTCCCATTAGAGCGACGTCTGCCGTTTCTAAGGCCGTGTCTGTTCCAGCTCCACCCATTGCAATTCCAACTGTGGAAGCTGCTAACGCAGGCGCATCATTGACACCGTCTCCAACCATGGCTACGTTTCCGTACTCGGACCTTAATTGTTTAATATAGTCTAATTTATCCTGAGGCATCAGTTCTGCTTGAATATCTGATACTCCGACATGCTGACCGATTGCATTTGCAGTACCTTTGTTATCACCTGTAAGCATAATGGTTTTTTCGATTCCAAGTTGATGTAGTTTTTGAATGATTTCCTTACTTGATTCACGTACTTCATCTGCTACCGCAATAAAACCCAGTATTTCTTTTTCAGTTCCAATGATCATAGCTGTTTTACCTTGATTTTGAAGAGTAGCAACATTTTGCTCTAAGTTATGATCAAAATTAGAGGTTGATAATTCTTTAAAGAGTTTTGGATTTCCAATATAATAAGTCGTTCCGTCTATAGTCCCCTTAATTCCTTTACCTGTAATGGAAGAAAAGTCATCTACGACAACATTAGAATAAGAAATATTACTCTCTTCTGCCCTTTTCATAATGGCTGAAGCCAGAGGATGCTGAGAACGATACTCTAATGCAGTAATGATAGAAAGCAATTCATTTTCTTTTATCTTATTGTTCACTACATTAAAATCAGTTACAACTGGGACCCCTCTTGTTAATGTACCCGTTTTATCGAATGCTATAGCTTTTATGGCACCCATTTCTTCTAGATACACTCCGCCTTTTACAAGGACCCCTTTTTTCGCAGCATTCCCAATTGCTGAAACAATAGAAATAGGAGTCGATATAACCAACGCACAAGGACAACCAACAACAAGAACAGCTAATCCTTGATAAACCCATGTTTCCCAACTGCCATCAAAGAATAAAGGTGGGACTATAGCAACCAATGCTGCAATGATCATAATGATTGGTGTGTAATATTTCGCGAATTTATCAACAAATGCTTGCGAAGGAGCACGTTCTCCTTGTGCTTCCTCTACAAGATGAATAATTTTAGAAATCGTTGTATCTTCTACTAGTTTCGTTATTTTTACTTCAAGTAATCCTTCTTCATTTAAGGTACCTGCAAATACTTCATCATCAACCGTTTTCTCAACAGGGACTGATTCACCTGTAATAGCTGCTTGGTTAACGGCAGAGTATCCACTTACAACTACACCATCCATAGCAATCTTTTGACCAGGTTTTACGATCATGATATCCTCAACAGCAATATCATCAACATGAATCATTATCTCTTGTCCATTACGTCTAACTAGTGCCTCTTTAGGAGCGATATCCATTAATGAGCGAATCGATTGTCTTGCTCTATCCATAGAAAATCGTTCAAGTGCTTCACTAATTGCAAAGAGTATAACAACAAGGGCAACTTCAGCCCATTCACCTATAATGGCACCACCTATAACAGCTACTGTCATAAGGGTTTTCATGTCAAAGTCAAAATGAATCAAGTTTTTTAAACCGACTTTAAAGAGTGATAATCCTCCGATTAACATAGATGCTACAAATAATAATGTAGTAACAATATTCTCATCCCCATTAACAGATGAGGAAAGGTAACCCAAGACAAGAAATAAAGCTGAATAGAGTAAAGTGCTGTGTTTTTTATAGAACGGCACTTTTTCTTCTTTTTTAACCACTTGCACCTCTTGATTAGCTTGTCGTACAGGTTTTTCAGGAGCTATTTTAAGATTTTCAAAAGCTCCTGCCTTTTCTAGTTCTTCAATCGTTGCATTTCCATAAACATCAATTTTAGAAGCCCCAAAATTCACTTTTGCTTCCTGTACTCCTGGAAGTTTTTTAACATTATTTTCAAACTTTCCTGCACAACTTGCACAGGTGAACCCTTGAACACGATAAACACTTTTTTCAGTATCTAATGCTTTTACTTCAGACAATTTTTACAACCTCCTTCTGATGTGTAAATGCAACCTTTATTAGTTGCTTTACATGATCATCATCTAATGAATAGTAGACTAACTTACCTTCTTTTCGATATTTAGCTAATCCAAGATTTTTAAGTAACCTCAAATGATGAGATGTTGTAGCAGTTGTAGCACCAACAATATTCGCTACATCACAAACACACAATTCATCTTCTAAAGAGAGAGCAAACGCAATCTTAATCCTAGTATCATCCGATAAAGCTTTAAAAATTTTGGCTACTTCCAAAGGATTTTGTTGGAGTAGTTCATTTTTACCTTTTTTGACTTTTTCCTCATCTATACACGTAACTTCACATGAGTCATTTTGCAAATTTTTAACCTCCTCATATCATTCAAACATTCATTTGAATATTATATTAACTAAACAAACACAAATAGTCAAATATATATTTGAATGTAATTTATATAAATAGCATGTTTTTTTAGTTTGCATTCAAATAATTATTCCTATAACAGAATTTAATTTCCTTTTTATGTTGGATACACTAGAGGCAATATTGTCAGTATGCAGTTTTAAAACACTCAAAGTTTTCTACTGTAAAAAGCTCATTTAAAAAAATGGTGTTACACTTAACGTGGAGGGGATCCTTTTATGGATAAAACAGGAATAAAGGACTGAAGTTTACAGAAAAATTTAAAATAATCGCTGTAAAACTATACAAAGAAGGAAACAAAAAGCTTATAAAACCTTATCGGAAAAGCTATGTCTCCAAGCTCAACACAATTAAAGAAATGGGTATTGAAACGTCTTGTTTTACCAACACCCGCGATAGCAAAATGCAGGTAAATAAAGGTTGTCTATTTAAGAATGGGTATTCTCGTAGTTGATAATCGTTATACATCCAATAATATCGAGAAAAACCACACCTATATAAGTTTTATACATTTAACTTCTCTTATCCTATCCGCTCTTGACTGCAAAAAACTGCAGATATTTGCAGTTTTTTAGGTTGTTCCCTTGTATCCTTATATTGGCAGAAGCCATTAAATATAAGCTTTACTTTTATAAGATAGATAGCCAAGTCTTCAATGCCGTTGCTAAAATTAGCAGCCCCATTGTTCCTTGTAACACTTTTGTGTTCATTTTTTTCCCCATGTTGGCACCTACAGGTGAAGCAATCAAACTCGCAACAACCATAATGAATGCAGGTAGAATTGGTATGTGACCCGTTACAATTTTTCCAGAAACTGCACCAATGGATGAGATTAATGTAATGGCTAAAGAAGAAGCAATCGTCATTCTTATTGGTATTTTTAATACTACAAGCATGATGGGAACTAATAAAAATGCACCTCCCGCACCTACAATCCCAGCTCCAATCCCCACTAAAAATGCAAACAAGGAGGCAGACAATTTATTAAAATTGACTTGTTCAAAATGAACATTATCGATTCCTTTTTTAGGAACAAACATCATAATAACTGCAATAAGAGCTAATATTCCATAAACGATATTTATTCCACTTTCCGGCATGTGAGAAGAACTAAAACCTCCAATAAGGCTGCCAATTAAAATCCTTATTCCCATGTAAATGATTAACGTTTTATTTAGAAAACCACCTTTACGATAAGCTAAAACACCGCTAAGAGTCGCAAAAAAAACTTGTATGGCTGTAATCCCCGAAACTTCATGTGCTGTAAAATGCCCTACCCCTAACATTACTGGTATATAAAGCAACATAGGGTAGTTGATTATGGCACCACCTATTCCTAACATACCAGAAATAAAAGAACCAACAAATCCAATAACAAAAATCGTAATTATAAGAGTAATATCCACGTCGTTCACCTCTTTAGAAAAAGGGAACGCTATTGGTTCCCTTTATTTTCAACCCTTTTTAATCCAAAATTTTAATACTCCATTTACTTCTTCGTGTTTTAATAACTCTTGTACACCTGATTTAGTCCAAGCTGTTAAATCGTTTATTGCTCCTTTATCGGTTGTATGGACTTCTAATACCTGACCTGTTTCAATTTCTCCCATTGCTTTTTTTGTCTTTACAATCGGCATTGGACAAGCCAACCCTTTAGCATCTAATACTTTATTTGAATCCATCTCATATTCCTCCTATTTTAAAATTAACGAACTGCACAACGGTTTGGTCCAATTTCCATCTCCCGTTGATTCTCTAAGTCCGGACTAATTTTCCCCATATTTGTTTTACGAATTTCCTGATAAGCGTTTGGTTGTGGTGGTAAGTTTTCTGTTACTAATTTTCTAAATTCCTCTTCATTATCGATATTGAGTCCGTGATTTTCTTTAAACAATCTACCAAGGTTTTCTGCAACACTACCATCTTCATTCAACTCGTCTATGATCATGAAATGTGCTGGTAGGACCATTAGTTCTTCTGACAATTCTTTGTAGCGTTGATATAAAGTTTCCCTTAAATCACCCACCCAGTCTTCTGCCATACCTGCAAGGTCAGGTCTTCCAATAGAATCAATAAACAAAATATCGCCTGAAAGCAAGTATTTTTTATCCACAATAAATGAAGTAGAACCAATCGTATGACCAGGGGAATACAAAGCTGCAATATTAATGGTTGTGTTACCGATTGTTATATCATTACCGTCTTCTAATGGTTGGTAAGCAAAAGTCACTTCCGTTGCATCCTTTGGAGGTAACCAATAAGTAGCACCAGTATTCTCAGCAATTGTACGTCCTCCAGAAATATGGTCAGCATGAAGGTGTGTATCAAACACATGTGTAATTTTCGCATTCTTACTTTCGACAAAATCAAGATAGATACTCGCCATACGTGTTGAGTCGATTATTGCTGCTTCCCCTTCCGATAACACCATGTAGGAAAGACAGCCTTTACCAACTCGAACAAATTGATAAATTTCGCCACCATCATTTAAATCACCTATTTTAACCGGTTCTAAATGTTCACTCCATTCTTTCATTCCACCCTTAAGATAAGACACATTTAAACCGGTATCTGATAGCATTTCTGCCACCATCACAGATGACCCTTCCTTTGCACAAACCACTAATACTTCTTTGTTAGTGGGGATTTTACCTATAATGTCTTCTACTCCATCAAGTAATTCAAAATAAGGAACATTTAAATATTCAAAGTTTTTTCCCTCAATCTTCCAATCGTTAAAATCACTTTCATTTCGAACATCCAGAATAAACAACTCATCTTTATTCAAAACTTTTTTCATCACATCTTTTGTAGTCATTACATTAACAGCCACCCAAATACCCCCTATGGTATTTTTTATTTTAAAAAAATATATTCATTTAAAAAGTTAAAATAACATTTTCATTCATCGCAAATTCCAAAAATGTTACTGCTCCTCCTACTTCCATTCCACCATTATTCAATCATTTATACTGCTTGTTTTTCCATTCCATTGACTCATTCCTGGTTCAACATTAATAACTTTTGTAAATCCATTTTCGGATAATTTTTGTGCAGCAAGATCGCTACGATTTCCTGTTCGACAAACTACGTAAATTTCATCATTTTTGTTTAAATCATTTAATTTGTTTTCCAATTCACCCAATGGAATAGAGATAGCATTAGGAATATGGTTAAAAGCAAACTCAGCAGTTTCTCTGACATCAATAACAACAATGCTTTTATTTACTTCTATCTTCTTCTCTAGTTCTTCATTATTAATAACTTTTGGGTGTTTTTTTTCATTTGATTCTTCATTAGAAGATTTACGCAGATAATGCTTCAGTACTTCCCCTTCTTCAATAGTTCCTAGATAGTGATGTCCAGTGCTTTCAGCCCATGCTTTCATATCTGCCTTAGAGCCCTTGTCCGTCGCTTGAACTTCTAGTACTTGCCCTGCCGCTAAGTTATTCATCTCTTTTTTTGTCTTAACGATTGGCATGGGACATGCTAAACCTTTTGCATCTAAAATTGTATTTGCATTTAAGTTTTCCATTTTTTAAGCCTCCATTTTTTACTCCCAAAGGGTATTATTTAATTTCAAAAATTTATTCTACTTTTCCTTCCCAAGCAAGCATTCCACCAGTCATATTTATCACATTAAATCCATAATCTTCAAGGAATTGGGTGGCACGACCACTTCTTGCTCCAGAACGGCACACCATGATATATTCTTTTCCTTTATCTAATTCATGCATGCGAAACTCAACTAAACCTAAAGGAATATTAACGGAACCGGAAATTTTCCCTGTAGATACTTCATCCACTTCTCGTACATCAATAATATTCAAATTCTTCTCTTCGTTTAATAGAGTCTCCACTTCTTTTACAGTCATTTGTTTCATTATTTAATCCTCCTGATGTTTATTTAAAACCATGCACTCATGCCACCTTTGACATTGGTCACGTTTTTAAATCCTAACCTTTTTAGGACTTTACTTGCTCGTTGACTTCTCATTCCACTTTGACAAATTACGATAACTTCTTTTTCCTTTGAAAGTTCTTTTTCTGCAATTTGAGCAAGTTGTTGAAGTGGTATATTTTTAAAACCTTTGATATGATTCCCTTTAAACTCTCCATTTGTTCGTACATCAACAAATTGCTTGTTCTTATTATTTAATTCTTTTCTTAATTCTGTTGTGGTAATGTTGGTAACTCCTTTTATCGGTAGTAACTTTTTCAAAATAAAGAATATTAATAACACGATAACAAGATAATTTAAATAGGCCATTCAGTAACCTCCTTTATACATGGAAACTTTTTAGTTATATAAACAGGTTAATATTACCTTCCTCGGCATCTGCTAAATAAGCAGCAACTCCTGCATATTCAATGTTATTTAATAGTTCTTCCTCTTTAAGACCTAACAAATCCATTGTCATGGTACAAGCCACAAGTTTCACATCTTGTTCTTGGGCCATTTCAATTAATTGAGGCAGAGACATAGCGTTATGCTTTTTCATAGTATCCTTAATCAGCTTAGGACCAAATCCAGCAAAGTTCATTTTGGAAAGCCCCATTTTACCAGCACCTCTAGGCATCATTTTGCCAAACATTCTTTCCATAAACCCTTTTTGAACCGGAATATCTTCATCCTTGCGTAAGGCATTTAAGCCCCAAAATGTGTGGAAAATAGTTACTTCATGATCATAAGCAGCTGCCCCATTAGCTATAATATAGGCAGCCATAGCTTTATCGTAATCACCACTAAATAGAACAATTGTTGTTTTTTTCTTTTCTGTCATGTCATTACCCCTCCAATAGTTGTACACATACCTGTATGGGTATTTGTAAATCTAAAAAATTTTTTCCTTTTTAATACAAAACTTCAACACACCATTTTCTTCATTCTGGCTTAATAATTCATAACCTACCGTACTAGACCATGAAGTGAGATCATTTTTACACCTTATCTGTAGTATGCTTTTCTAAGATCTGACCAGATTCAAGTTCGGTCATAGCCTTCTTTTTTCATTTGGCATTGGACATGCTAATCCTTTTAAATCTAACATTTTATCTATTTTCATTATTATTACTCCTTACTAATACGGTTACCCCTACGGGTATAATAATACCAAAAAAAGAGAAGGTGTCAACTCTTTTTTATCTACTTTTTACAAGTAGGTTTACAGCTTCTTTTACTAACTCCTCTGTATTCTCCCCATTTTTATCAGCTTCCCGAACACATTCAATTAAATTTGAACTAACAATTAATCCTATTGTTCGGTCAATTCCAGTTCTTGATGCAGATAATTGTGTAATCACTTCCTTGCAATCTTTATTATCTTCCATCATTTTCAAAATTCCTCTTAACTGTCCTTCTATACGTTTTACTCTATTTTTTATTTGTTCATTATAATCCATTATTACTCACTCCCTTTTTATAGTTATAGATAATAACTATTTAATAATGCAACTTATAATTTATTGTTTTATTTTTTACATTTTTATATTAAAATTTTCATTTATATCGTATCACCAGATGAAATATATTCACTGACAAGCTTTATAATATACCCCATTAGGTATATAGTCAATGATTAATTTTTAAAAAAAGACCGCCATTAGAATAGCGGTCAAAAGGGATACACAGGGTTTTAAGAAGTAATTCCCGTAGTAAAGAACTACTTTATCGCCTATCGCTCCTAAAAGAAATTAAAATACGAAATCTTTGTGAATATAATCACTTAAACTAATCTGCCATTATAGTGCCATAAGAAAATTATCAAAAGGGCATTAATCCTTATTAGATCAAAGCCCTCGATATTTCACAACTATTTTCTTTTTCCGTATATTTCACTTACGAATTGTTCCTTATAGTCGGTGTATTCATCAATTCCACCATCTTTTTCTTTTACAAACTCAATTTTTATCCTTTTGTATTGTTCACGTGCTGTTTGGTTGGCATTTAAGTAATCCCTAAAGAAGATTAAATTTTTCCAGAGGTCTTTATTATATTCAACTAAATGAATAAAGTGGGTCTTTTCTTCGTAGGATTCATCAGTAAACTTTGCAAGTACGATTTCGTTTGGACGTTGTACTTGAAGTTTTAAAAACCCAGCTTTCTTTAGTCCTTGAAAAATAGTTTTTTCAACATTTTCAATATCATCTACACCCACAACTAAATCCAATATTGGTTTTGCAACCATATCCTTAATAGCTGTGCTTCCTATATGTTCAATTTGTTTTTCCTGAATAGGGGTTGAATTTAGAATATCCTGTTTCACCCTATGAAACTCTTTTTCCCATTCAATGGTATGTGTTTCTAATCTTAACTCATCACGTTTTAGTCCTAGTTTCATTTTAACCACCTCATTCTAAGGGTAACTTAAATGATTCGGCACTGTTACTTAAAATCCTTCTTCCATTAAACTTCCACTCTAATTCCATAAGTAAGGAACAAGCTAATTTCTTTTAACTTATCCTTACATAAATTTCCACACCAAAAGAATATAGAGCTATTTCCATTTTATAGGGTCTTTCCTAATTTATATTTTCCCTTCTAAAAAAAACATCTTCTTGTAACAAAAACGGTCATTTTTGTTACAACGACCGCTTTATAAATAATTTGAAGTATAAATAGCATTCTAGTTGTAACAAAAATATGTAACAAAATTAAAATGTAACAATACTATTTTTATACCTTTTTTGATACAATTAATCTGAAAAGGAAGTGAATTTCATGAAATTTGGTTATATGAGAGTTTCCACTATGGATCAGAATTTAGATCGTCAGGAACAACAATTAGTAGAATTTGGATGCGAGAGAATTTTTTTCGAAAAAGTAACAGGTGCGAAACGAAATCGGCCAGAATTAAATCAATTGTTAGAATATTTACGTTCTGGGGATACAGTTGTAGTTACAGATCTTACTAGGCTATCTCGTTCTACTAAAGACTTAATAGAGATTGCTGAACTAATTGCAAAGAAGGGTGCAAATTTAAAAAGTTTGAAAGAATCCTGGCTTGATACTACAACAGCCCATGGAAAAATGCTCTTTACTGTTTTTGCAGGTATTTCACAGTTTGAGCGTGACTTAACTTCTGAGCGAACAAAAGAAGGAATCCTGGCTGCAAGAAAACGAGGGAAAGTACCTGGGAGGCCGCCTATTGATAATGAAAAGATAAATTTTGCTTTTTATTTAATGGAACAAGGTATAACACTTTCTGAGGCAGCAGATAAAGCTGGAGTATCCAGAATGACTCTTTATCGCAAAATGAATAAAACCAATAATGATTAAAAATAGGAATAGAGCAACTAGTAATTAGTTGCTTCCATTTCTGAAGGAGTTGTTTATATGAGTGAACTTCCCCCACTAACTTCATTTTCAGAAGAACAAAGACAAAAGGCTATGGATAAATATTGGTTGATTGCTCCTTATCTTAATCAAGAAAAAACACTGAAAGCTATTGCTGAAGAAACTGGCATTACCAAACGAACACTTCATAATTGGATTAACAAGTATAACCATTTTGGACTAAGGGGTCTGATTCGTAAAGGTCGTACCGATTCAGGAGATTTTAAAGTTGAGAATAATGTATTGGAAGAGATAAAGAACCTAATATTCAATCATAGAAGGAATTCGGTCTCTTCTATCCATAGAAAAATATGTGAAGTATGTAAAAAGAAAAATTGGAAACAACCTAGTTATTATCAAGTCTATTCCATTTCGAAATCTCTTTCACCCAGTCTTAAGAAGTTAGCCTATGAAGGGAATAAAGAATATAAAAACAAATATGATTTGATATATCGACGTGAAGCAAACTACCCCAATGAAATTTGGCAAGCTGACCACACTCTACTAGATATTATCGTGTTAAATGAAAAGGGAAAACCAGAAAGGCCTTGGTTAACAATTATCTTAGATGATTATAGTCGAGCAATTGCTGGGTACTATTTATCCTTTGAATCCCCCACTGCAATAAACACATCATTAGTTTTACACCAAGCAATATGGAACAAAGGAAATCGTGATTGGCCAATATGTGGCATCCCAGAAAAATTCTACACAGATCACGGAAGTGATTTTACCTCCAAACATTTAGAACAGGTAGCAATTGATTTGAAAATTAACTTAGTCTTTTCGACTGTAGGTGTTCCTAGAGGACGAGGGAAAATTGAAAGGTTTTTTCTAACGGTAAATCAATTGTTTTTGCAAGATTTACCTGGTTATTTAGGTAATCAAACCACCCAGTCCCTTCTCACAATTAAAGAACTTGATGAAAAATTTTCAACCTTCCTTATATATAAGTATCACCATAGGATTCATGGCACAACAAAAAAAGAACCAATACATTCTTGGAATAGTTCAGGATTTTTACCTAATATGCCAGAAAGCTTAGAAACTTTGGATTTATTATTACTAAACGTAGCAAAACCAAGAAAAGTGCATTCTGATGGTATCCATTTTCAAGGCATGAGATATATAGATACTAATTTAGCTGCGTACGTTGGTGAAACTGTGATTATTCGTTACAATCCAAGAGATATTGCAGAAATTAGAGTATTTTATCAGGATAAATACATATGTACTGCCATTTCTCCTGAAATCTCTGATTATACCGTAGATCTTAAAGAAATTGTTTCTGCCCGAAATAAAGTAAGAAAAACTTTAAAGAAACAACTAGAATCTAGAAAATCTGTCATAGAAGAAGTTAGAGATTCCAAACAAGAAGAATATACAATCCGTCCAGATAGACCTGATAAAAAGAAGTCAAAACTAAAGAGGTATCTAAATGAATAAGGAGCAAAAATTTATTGAAACAAAAGAATATAAACGTTTTGCAGAATTTTGTGATGCTTGTATCAAATATAAATATATAGGTATTTGTTATGGGGTTCCAGGTGTCGGAAAAACCTTATCTTCAAGGTATTATACAAATTGGGATAATATAGAGAAGCAAATAGCTTATAAAAAAGCAGATGAAATTCCTTTAAAAACGGATGGAGCAATTCTTGAGGCCAACACAATTTTTTATACAGCTCCAGCAGTACGAGCTACTAAAATGACTGACAATATCAATACTTTAGGATTTAGAATAAATATGTCAAAGGCGATGTATAAACTACATACTACGGGCGAAGAAGAATATTATTCAGATTCCTATAAAGATATAGATTTAATCATTGTCGATGAAATTGACCGATTAAAACTGCAAAGTTTAGAACAACTTAGGGATATTTATGATCAAAACAACGTAGCAATGATATTAATTGGTATGCCAGGAATTGAAAAACGATTAGCTCGTTATCCTCAACTATACTCTAGAATTGGTTTTGCTCATGAGTTTGACAAACTAAGTAAAGATGAAGCTCATCATATACTAGAGTATAAATGGGAAGAGCTTGGACTTTCTATAAAACTTGAAGATTTTTCTGATTATGAAGCCATAAGCAACATCATAAAGATAACAGGAGGGAACTTTAGGCTTATACAGAGACTATTTACACAGATAGAGAGAATTCTTGAAATTAATAAACTTAATACTATAACTACAGATGTTGTTGAAGCCGCTAGAGATAGTTTAGTTATTGGAATTAAATAATAGTAAAAAAGCTATCCTTTATTATGGATAGCTTTTTGTATTAATGAAAAATAACTATTAAAATAAGTGAAAAATAAAACCAAAATTTACAACAAACGACTGTAGGTACCAAAAACTACCGTTAATGTTTATGTTTATGTTTATGTTTATGTTTATGTCAACGCTTATATCCTACGATCATTTTACCGAAATGTGTCTGGTCCCTTTTCCTAGTAACAAAAATAATCCACCTTGTTTTAGTTGACAAGGTGGATTATTTTCTTACTTTGGATTTTAAAACCAGAGATTATAAACCACGATGATTCATTGATTGATATACTATAGATAACCAATCTTTATTATTTTAACCTTAAAATATTGAAAATATTCACCTTTAAACGAGAAACCAACGAACATTAAATGTTTAAAACCCTTAAGACCACTTAAAAGAAAAGAACTATGATTAACTTTTTTAAGTCCTAACCTCAGGTAACGAAGATTATGTTAATACCTGAATATACTTCCATTCATAGCCTTGATTAATTGCCAAATACAAATAGTGATTAGCTGTTTTTCAGACGAGCTTTTTAAGCAGGGAATAATCTCCTTTTATCGAATTATAAATGGTAAAAAGGAGATGAAGCTATGAATCGCATTGAAGAATCTATCGAGAATCAGCCGTTGAAATGTTCTAAATGTGAGAAAGAAATAATGGATGAATGGGAATACCATGATAATAATGGTGTTTGTGATGATTGTTACAGTATTCCTTTAAAAAAAAGCAGAGGTTTAATTATTAGTTGATCATATTATTCCCTTTTATAAATCAAAAAACGTGAAGTAAGTTTCGTAACGTATGAAGACACTAAACGCCCTGTTCGAAAAAGTGTACTTTTTCGAACAGGGGGTTTTTTCTTTAAACTAACCTTTTTTTACGTTCAAAAAACTAGTAAAAATATTTACGAACGTTCTCTTGTTTTTATGTACTTTTGCGAACGTTTTTTAGTAGAATTATAGTAAAAGGAATTAAAAATGAGGGAGACCAAATGGACATTAGAAGATTTGGATACATACGAGTAAGTAGCAAGGATCAAAATGAAGGTCGACAACTGGAAGCCATGAAAGAAAAGGGAATAGATGATCGAGACATTTTCATGGATAAACAAAGTGGAAGGGATTTCCAACGGGAACAATATCAGCTACTTAAAAGAATCTTGAGAAAAGGAGATCTCTTGTATATACATTCTTTAGATCGTTTTGGACGGAATAAAGAAGAAATTTTACAAGAATGGAATGATATCACGAAGAACATACAGGCTGACATTGTGGTGTTGGATATGCCGTTGCTCGACACTACTCAATTTAAGGATAGTTTAGGAACCTTCATTGCCGATCTTGTTTTGCAAATTCTTTCTTGGATGGCAGAAGAGGAAAGGGAAAGAATTCGAAAACGACAGCGTGAGGGAATTGATCTAGCACTGCAGCAAGGTATAAAGTTTGGCCGACCAAAGGTACGAATAACAGAAGAATTTGAAAAAGTATATCAAAAATGGAAAGCAGGAGAAATAACAGCTGTGAAGGCAATGGATGAATTAAACGTTAAAAAGACTACCTTTTATAAATTAGTAAAGGAGTACGAAAAGGATTATTAAAAGTAACAATATAAACATGTAGAAACTCGTTAATAACGTAGACTTTTTCCAAATTAAAGGGTCCGATTATCGAGCCCTTTCGCTGAAGAGTTTCATCCCCCTACCCTTTCTAATTGTTTTTGAAAAAACGTTAGCACAAAGGCCAAACCCTTGATTTTGAAGGATTTAGCTTTTATTCATTTTTTATCGTTTATTTATGTTTTTACATTTCGTACATAAATCAATGTTACCGGGCTTTTAAAGAAGCTTAGTAGATGCATAAAAAGTAAAGTATAGAGTCATACAGTATTCTAAGCTTATTTTTCGTATACAACAGGGACTAAATCTAATTTCACTTTTTTAGCCACGATATATCGTCTATAACCGTCCGTGAGGACCTTTGTATCCCGATTAATAGTAATAGGCTCATCTAAATAGCCTGTCCGTTTGACATAGTCCACGACCTTCTGCGTTTTTTCAGGGTTAGGTGTTGAGTTCAAAAATTCTTCAGGAACACTGATTTTTTCAAGCAAAATAAAATCTTCTGTTCCTTCTGGTCCTTTTGTTTTTTCTTCTGCTTTTACCTCGTCTTTTTCTGGTTCTTGACTATCTTTACTTAATTCTTTCTCTTTCTGTTTTTCAGGAACGATCGATACTTGGAAACAGACGACACCAATTTCTCCTGGACAATCCTCAACAGGTACGTCCAAGGTTGGTTCACCTTGTAACATAATTTTTTGTGCTTGTATGTTTTCTTCCGTTAAATTAGCTTTCTTTAACTGCTTTTGATTAATAAATACTGTATATGTAATAGTTGAACTCTTGGGTAATCCCTTCGGTGCTGCTGGAGAGCCTTTCTCCTCCATATCAAAGGTATAGTAAGCTCCTTTCTGCCGTAATGAACTCACTGGTTTTCCTGTTAACGTAATTTTATGTGGCATACTATCCCTCCTAAACTTGCAAGTTAAACAACTTTATTGTAAGTCAACAGAATTGCATAAACAATCCCTTTTTTATGTAGCCGGCAAACTTCTAAAGAAGCCTGAAATCTTGATGAATCAATCATGTATAAAAAAACCGCAGAAACGCAGAAAAAGGCCTAATAACAGCGTAGCTGTCATAGACCGTAATAAGATTTCGTTTACTGCTGCAACAAATGTTGCATGGCTAGTTGTATATTTAAAACAAATTTACTTATTAAACTCCATCTTCCAACTAAAAAATTCGTTTTCTTGATTCTTTTCATATCTCATATTGGCATCAAACTTACTGCCTTTTTTACTTGTTAATCCTTTCACTGTTACTACACCATTTTTCAAAAGTGATTTTACCATCGTTTTCGTCGGCTTTTTCTTCATCGTGGCCAAAAATTTATCATTCTTCCAAATGACAAATTTACACCCATTCTTCCAATTGCTACATCCAAACCCTTTTTGTCCCTCGATCACACTATGGCCACAAAGAGGGCATTTACCCAATACTTCAATTGGTTTCTTATTTCTTACCACTTCATTAATAATTACTTGTTGTTCATTTTTAATTTTATCAACAGCTTTTGTTGTAAAATCAAAAATTGCATGAAGAAATTCTTGTTTCGTAAATTTTTGTTTTTCAATATCTGATAATGTTTTTTCTAACCGACCTGTAAACTCCAAATCAAACAATTCCTTAATCGGAAATGTTTCTACTAATTTTCTTCCAAGTTCAGTACATATTAAATTTTTATTTTGCGTAGTAATATAGCCGACATCCTTTAATTTTTTAATCGTTTCAGCCCTTGTAGCAGGTGTTCCGATACTATAACCACTTAAAATAGCCGTTAACATTTCTTCATTTTCCTCATCATCATGGCCTTTACCACAGGTTTCCATCTTTTTTAAAAGTGTTTTTTCTGTATGTTGCTTCGGTGGTTTCGTAACGTGAGATGTAATGGTATGGTTAATTAAGTCCACCATGTCATTGATACTCACATATGGTAAAATTGTATCTTTTGATTCAATTTTTTCAATCTTTTTCCAACCTTCAACAAGCTGAACTTTTCCTTTAGAAATGAATACGCCTTCTATCTCACTATTATTAACCTTCGTAATCATTTTTGTTTCTTCATATTCGGCAATAGGCATAAATTGCATAAGAAATCTATTTTTTATTGAATTATAAACGATTTTCTCATCCTGAGTTAAAGATTTTGGGATTAAATATGTGGGAATAATGGCACTATGACTTTCAACCTTAGAATTATCAAAGACTCGTTTAGATTTCATAAAATTAATTTCATCCGCAAAAGGCAATCCTTGTTTTAAGTTATCAAGTACCTTTGCTGCTTTTTCTACTAAACTTTCCTCTAAAACAACACTCGCAGTCCTCGGGTAAGTAATATACTTCTTTTCGTAAAGTGACTGTGCTACTTTTAATACCTTGTCAGAAGTCCAACCTTTAAATTTGCTTGTGATATATCCTTGTAAGTTTGAAAGGTTAAATAAATAAGGTGGATATTCCCGTTTTCGCTCTACTTTTTTGTCAATAATGGTCGAGGTCTGACTTGTAAGAGCCTGTTCAATGGAGTCTAAGGTTTCTTTATTTTTAAATTTATCCTCATTTTTTTCAAAATACGTACCTTCATAAACCTTGTTATCCTTAGTCTGAAAGGTAGCAGTCAATTTAAAATATGTTTCTGGTACAAAATTTTCTATTTCTTTATCCCGATCGTAAATAATCTTTAAAGTCGGTAAGAGTACTCTGCCTATATTTAAGGCTTTACCTACACCTTTTTGGTATTTTAATGTAGCAACAGATGTTAAATTGATCCCGATGACCCAATCTGCCCATTGTCTGCTTATTCCCGCATCTTGGAGAGGTTTCATTTCTGTATTAGGTTTTAGGTTTTGGATTCCTTTTACCACTTCATTTGGTGTCCATTCGTTCAGTAATAAGCGATAAACTTGTTTTTTTGTCTTAAGATTATAAATAATAGTGTCCCCAATGATCTGTCCTTCACGATCAAAATCACACGCAGAAATAACCGTATCTACGTCATTGCGTTTGATTAAACTGTAGATGATTTTTAACTGCTTTTTAGCACCAAGATCTTCTTTCCCTTTATTTCGTGGATCACTTTTTACTTTATAACGAAAGTGGGAAGGGATAAAAGGAAAGTTGTCCATACTCCACCTTGCCATACCTTCATCATAATCTTTGGCATCATAAAGCTGTAACAAATGACCAAAAGCCCAGGTAACAAAATAATCCTCACCTTCAAAGTACCCTTCTTTTCTAGTCTTAATATTTAACGCATCCGCAATATTCTTGGCAACTGATGGTTTTTCCGAGATAATTAACTTTTTTGACACAGCTGAACCTCCAAATCTATCTAAAATCAATCTAATTCTTTCATTTTATTTTCAAATAACATCCAATATTTGATGCCTTTTTCTGTAGACAAATCATAATCAAAATTGTATGATTATTTTAACCCAAAACATTATCAGGCAAAATACTTATATTTATTATATTACTAGTTTTATAGATTCTGCCCATCTAAAAAAGTACCTATAACCAGCAGTTTTCATTAACGTAATTAATTGTCCTTCAGTATATCTCTTAGGTGGCTGAGTCTTTCCATCTTTCACTTTAACGTTTTGAACAATTCCTCTTTCATCAGTCGATAACTGCGGCAATAGTACTTCTTTATCTTTACTATCTTGTTCATCAAATAACACCTTCCGCCAACCGTCCTGTATCTTTTGCTTCCCTTTAGATGTAAATTCAGCTCTTTCGTCAACGACAGTTTCTACTGTAGTATAATCAAAGATTGCTTTTTCATAATGAGCTGCAATCAGGCGTCGTGCAATCAAATCATATATCTTTTGCTCATCACCACTTAACTTGCTAAGTTGTGGAACCTGTTCAGTAGGTATAATCGCATAATGGTCAGTAACCTTTTTTTCATTAACGTATCTTCGATTATCCATGATTGACTTAACAGGTGTAGGGAAATACTTGTTGAATAATTCCTGATTAGCAAGCTTTGAAAAAATATCTGGGATCATCTTCGCTTCTTCTTTTGTAATAAAGCTAGAATCTGAACGTGGATATGAAATATATCCCTTAGTATATAGTCCTTGGGCTGTATCTAACGTTTTCTTTGGAGAAAATTTGAATAAACTATTTGCTGTTGCTTGTAAACTAGATAAATTAAACAAAAATGGAGGCTGATACTCTTTTCTTTCTATATCAAGACTTTTGATTCTTGCATCTTTCCCTTTACAAAATGCCGCGATTTTCTCTGCCATTTTTTGATCCAGAATTCTTGATTCTTGATCCTTATGCCATTTGCCTTCATATTTTTTTCCATCAATATTAAAAGTAGCAAGAACCTCCCAAAATGGCTCCGATTTAAAGGCTGTGATTTCTTTCTCTCTTTTAACAATTAAAGCTAATGTTGGCGTCTGAACTCTTCCAACCGAAAACACATCAGAAAATCCTTTCTGTTGTAATAAAAGGGTATACACTCGTGATGCATTCATCCCAACAATCCAATCTGCACAAGCTCTTGACCTTGCTTCAAAGTACAAGTTTCGTGTTTCGGATTCATCTAGTAAGCTATTAAAACCACCTAGTACTGCATTTTCTGTTAACGATGAAATCCATAACCTTTGTAAAGGTTTTTTAATTTTTGCAGTCTCAAGAATGGTCCGTATGATAAGTTCTCCTTCTCGCCCGGCATCACCTGCATGTATAATTCCTGTTACGTTTTGATTTAACAGAAGTTGCTTTATAATTTGATATTGCTTTGCCTTGGATCTACTAACTCGGTATTGAAATTGATCTGGAATGATTGGTAATGTCTGTAACCGCCATTTTTTCCATTGTGGATTATATTCCTCAGGTGAGAGTAATTCACAAATATGCCCAACTGCCCAAGTGACATATGCCCCAGATGGAAAAATCGGAGTAGGTAAGATTTCAATATATCCTTGTTTCTTTTTATGTTTAAATGGTGATGCAAGCTTTGATGCCTGATCAGGTTTTTCAGCAATAATGACCTTCAAGTTAATCCCCCATCAATTGAAATAAGAGAAGGTTTCCCTTCTCTTCTAGGATTTTTATATTATACTTTATTTTCGTTCGTCTGTTAAATCTCAAAAATTGAGTTTTTAGATCAGGGCTTAAAATATATTACTATTTTCAACTAAGTATTGAATCGTAACTACAATCAATTCTCCGAATTTAACATCTAAGACAATATTTACCCCTTCATTCTGAATAATCAGAGCTGATTCATCTTCAAGCATAAGTAGCTGCTCACCTAAACAAACTACTTTTTTATAAATCTCATCTCGCTCACTTTCTTCTAATGAAAGCCTTTGTGCAAACCTAATGATAAATTCTTTCCCATTCAATTCATGCCGAAGCATCCTAACTCCCCCAAGACCAGTAATTTTAATATCCTTAACTATTCTATGAAATTAGTAATTCAAGCATGTCTACAATCTAAAAATAATATATATAATATTATTATACCAATAAACACAGTCATTTAATACAATTTTCAAAATAGTTAGAACAATAATTAACTATTTCTTCAATTTTTTTGTGGAGAAAATAAGAGCTATCTTGACTATATTATAATAATTATTGTATATTAAAAACATCATTTAACCGAATATTCACGTAATTCAAAACCCGAAATAATTATTACGATCATATCATTCAATATTCAGTTATATGATAAATTTATTTTTTCGGGCTAGTATATAGATGCTAGCGCATGGTATTAGGAGGAATACGAAATGCAAAATGGTAAAGTAAAATGGTTTAACAATGAAAAAGGGTATGGATTTATTGAAGTAGAAGGTGGAGACGATGTATTCGTTCATTTCTCTGCTATTCAAGGTGAAGGATTTAAATCTTTAGAAGAAGGACAAGAGGTATCCTTTGAAGTTGTTGAAGGAAACCGTGGTCCACAAGCGGCAAATGTAGTGAAACTATAATTTTTCACTACTCTTAGAGGCTGATTTAATTATTCAGCCTCTTTTCTTGTATTTAGAGATAACTTTCTTCCATATTCTCTTAATGTTTCTCCAACTGTACATTTCTTGATGCAAAACACTTGAGCATATGATTTTCCATATTCTTTTCGATTATGTGTCTTTAAGAAACAATCGTTACAATAGGTGTCAAGTATTTCACCTACTTCCTCTATTATTTTCTTTCTTTCCATTTCACTCACCATCTCCTGTGTTTTCCATGAATTCATGCTGTTTTTTTAATCATATGTGTTAATAGCTTATTTACTTACCATTAATTTCAAATTTACTTGAAACCATTGTTCCTTCAAGTGCTTGAGTTGCAAGCTTATCACTTTCTCCATTTTGTTTTCTTGCTATTGGACTATATGTCGGACGAATCCCCATATCCTTCATCTTGTCTTCAATTCTGTCTAACCATTTGTTTAATGTATCCTCAAAACATGGCCAATCACCTGAAAGCTGATTTAATACAACTTGTGAATCACCTTTAAATTCAACAGCGGTGTTCTTCACACCTAACTCTTCAAGTGTTAAGAGCATAAACCAAAAAGCAGCATATTCAGCTTCATTATTTGTTTCTAGTTCGTCAAAAACCTCATTTGCTCTAACACGATAATCTCTATTATTTTGAGTGAAATAAATAGCAGTACCTAATCCAGCTTTATGCGTTTGAAGATCAAACCCACCATCAAAATACGCTACAATGTTTTGAGGTTCCGTTTCTACCTCTTTTAGTAATTTTATAAGTTCCTTCTTTGTCCATTTCGTGTGTTGTTGATCATAAAAGACAAGTTCTTTTACACGCCCTGTTTTTTCAAAATCATCAGAAATCATTAATGCTTCCTTCGCAGGTATCATTTCTGATGTAAGTACAATATTTTGGTTTTTGGGACTTTTATAGAACCATTCGATCAAAACTAACATGTCCCCACCTCCTCTGTTGTTATCTTCATTTTTCCATTAATTCTTCTAACGTATACTATATTATTGTAAGCGAATTATACCTTATTACAGGAGATTATTAAATATGGAATCATTTTTAGAATATTTTGATTGGTTACCACTCCCAATGTATGGTAAACTACTTATAGTTTTTTGAAGGAGGATATCATTTTTGATTGAAATCTATATTGATGGAGCAAGTGCAGGTGATCCTGGTCCATCTGGAGCTGGGATCTTTATTAAAGGAAATGGAATTGTTGAGAAATATTCTGTTCCACTCGGTGAAATGAGTAATCATGAAGCTGAATATTATTCATTAATTAAAGCTCTTGAGATTTGCATCGAAAAAAACTATAAAATTGTGTCTTTTCGAACCGATTCACAATTAGTTGATAGAGCGATTGAAAAAGAATACGTAAAGAATAAACGATTTGCCCCTCTACTAAAACAAGCCTTAGACTATTCTAAACAATTAGATCTTTTCTTTATGAAATGGATACCAAGTAGTCAAAATAAAGTGGCTGATGAATTAGCTAGAGCTGCAATTATCCGTAATAAATAAGATTGAGGTCATTAATTATGAAAAAAACATTGATCGCAGACATTAGTTTATTATTTGTTGCATTTATTTGGGGTTCTACTTTTGTAATTGTCCAAAATGCAATTGCGTTTTTAGAACCTATGACATTTAATGCACTAAGATTTTTCATTGCTGGTTTATTCCTTCTTGGATGGCTACTAATTTTTAAAAGAAACGAATTAAAGGAAATTAATAAAGGTCTGATTATTGCTGGCATAATAATGGGGTGTTGGTTGTTTGGAGGTTATGCTTTACAAACCTTTGGTCTTCTATATACAACGTCATCAAAAGCTGGCTTTATCACTGGTTTAAGTGTTGTCTTAGTTCCTTTATTTGCATTTGGGATTTTGAAACAGAAACCAAAGCCTAATGCAATCGTGGGAGTATTAGTTGCTACCGTAGGTCTATATTTATTAACAATGGGAGACGCCTTTGGTTTAAATCAGGGGGATGTACTGGTCTTCTTTTGTGCAATATCGTTTGCACTTCATATCATTTTTACAGGGAAGTTTACATCATTGTATTCGACTCTTGTACTAACTGTTGCACAAATTTTTACTGTTGCTTTCCTTTGTATGGGGTCAGCGCTTTTCTTTGAAGAGTGGCAGATTATTTTTGATCCAGAAGTTATTTTAAAAGGTGAAGTTCTGTTTGCCCTTATGGTTACATCTTTATTAGCAACAGCAATTGCCTTTTTCATTCAAACAAAGTATCAGAAGTATACGACCGCGACTAGAGTTGCATTGATCTTTGCAATGGAACCTGTATTTGCTGCTCTAACAGGCTTTTTAGCAGCTAATGAGCGTCTATCATTTATCGCAATACTTGGGTGTGTATTTATTCTTATTGGGATGATTCTAGCAGAACTACCAAGTAGGATCCAATCAAAGACAAGAAAATGTAAATATGGCATCCAAACACATAAAAGCTAGGAATGATTTCCTAGCTTTTATTTTTGCCCACGCTCTTCAACAGGAATATGTACTGGAACCTTAAACCACCATAAGAAGAAGAAACCAATAAATATGGATATTACATATGCTATTAATGGCCTTTTATAGAATAGTCGTAACATCGGAAACATAAAGCAATCAAAGAAAACTGACCACCAAAAATTCCAGCCATATTGATATTCGATATAGCCTGCTTTTAAAAAAACTACTTCTACAGCGATATACCAACCTATATACCACAAATAATGACGAATAACCTTCCCTTTCCCTTCTGGAAAATTACCGATAAATAACATGGCAGTAGATGGAAAAATAATGAATTCAGTTAATGTATGATTACTGAGAATATCTGAATTTAATCTCCAAAGAAAGTGATTAGCTGTCAAAAAATTATATAGCAAGTTTCCAAATGCAAAATATAGCATTACTGTATGATATTTTTCCCACTTCCTCCATAAACCAGTCTTCCAGACGATAACAATCATCACTAATGCTAAAAGGATATGCATCATATATCCTCCTTGTTCGTTCTTGACCTTAATATGTGATTGTACGTCCTTTCTTATCCAGTAAAAAAACACATCTATTATCTTAATAGATGTGCCCTTCGTTAAATAATATTTCTATATTGCGCAAGTTCTAAAGCAGATTTTCTTGTAGACACTTTTTGTTCTTTAAACATCTCTAATAAAGAAACAAAGAAGCTACCATCAAATTCCTTTTGAGCTTTTAACGTTATTTCAAGTGCAACATTTACTACTTCATCAGTGGTACTAGTGTAATGCTGACCAAATGAAATAAAACCAAGTGCATCTTCACCAAATGAAAAACCTTTTGAAGTCAAAAATTCAATATAATCTTCTACAGTTGTTACGGAATTAATCAACGTCTTCATCATCCTCAAATAAATACTGTTACAATTATATTACAGCATTTTTTGTCGAAAGACTACGACTTTTTTGTTAACAAATGACTAATTACACCTGTCATAATTCCAAATAAAGCCCCACCTAGCACTTCTTCTGGTTGGTGTCCTAGCATTTCCTTTAACTTCTTTTCTTTTCGATCATGAAAATGATGATCTTCTTCCCCTTTAATTCTTTCTAGTTGCTCATCAATCTCATTCACTTTTAGAGTCAATTCTCCTGCTTGTCTGCGGATCCCTTGCGCGTCATACATAACAATAAGACCAAATATCGTTGACAAAGCAAAATCAATGGTTGGAACACCTCTTTTTAAAGCAACATACGTCGCTAATGAGGACACACCCGCTGAATGCGAGCTTGGCATTCCACCAGTCTCTACAAATGTTCCCCAATCCCAAACACCAGTCTTCACTTTTTTTATAGGAATTTTCAAAAACTGTGCAAGACCAATTGTAGCTAATGCAGTATAGACAGCTTTATTCATGTCACTCACCTCAACCTTAGTTTTCATGTATTTTTAGCTTTCTATTCAAAACATATAACAACAATTGATGGAAAGAATATAGATTGGAGGTGATTAAAAATGGCTAAACATCAAGGGAAAAACCGTGGCGTTAAAGCACCTGGAGTAAATCCACAGGGGTATGGTCAAGATAATGAAATGACTGAAAATCCTAAGAGCAAGCTTGAGGAACGTGCAAAGAAGAGTAATACAAAAATATAAAAAGAGGGGATTCCCCTCTTTTAACTAATATATTGAGTTAAACCTTTAAATTCCAACTCATTTATCTTTGAATGGACTTTTTCCCGATTAATTGTTATTAAAGCTTGATCTAGTGAACATGTAACAGGGACATCACATTTTATTTCAGCAAGCTTTCTAGATAAATAGAGCATATCTAAATCTTCTTTAATTTTTGCCTGTTGTCCTTTTGGTAATGCATCGATATTTTCAAGGATCCCTTCGATTGAATGATATTGCTGTAATAGCTTCATTGCCGTTTTCTCACCAATACCGCGGACACCAGGATAATTATCACTGCTATCACCCATTAAAGCCTTTAAATCGATCATTTGTCTTGGAGTAATTCCTTTTTCAGTTGAAAAGCTCTCATTCGTATATTCTTGATAATTTCCAAATCCCTTTTTTAACAATAAAACAGAAATGTGATTATCTATTAATTGTAAGATATCTTGGTCACCAGTTAATATTTTGACATCTGCTTGGTGACTATATAATTTTGCTAGTGTTCCGATGCAATCATCTGCCTCAAACCCTACTAAACCTACATTAGGGATATCAAATGATTCTACAACTTCTTTTACTAAATCAAATTGGGGAATTAATTCTACTGGTGCCTCGCCTCTATTTGCCTTATATTCAGAGAATAACTCATTTCTAAATGTTGAACTACCCATATCCCAGCAACAAACAACATGAGTAGGCTGATATGTTTGAATAGCTGTCATCATATGTTTAATAAAACCATGAATCGCATTTGTAGGAATACCTTTGCTATTGACCATAAAATAACCGCTCATTGCTGTTGCATAAAACGAACGAAATAATAGTGCCATCCCATCTATTAACATTACTTGATTTTTCATCTATTTAATTCCTCCTTTTTGCAGGACCTTGTACTAAAAACTTTCCCCATTATATCATAACTGTCAGCATATTTTCACAGAAAAAGAGAAGCATTAGTTGTTAAATACGACCAAAGCTTCTCAAGATATCATTACTTCTTTTCATCGTCCATCATTTTTTCTGTTTCGATCTCTGAATATAATACAAAGTCTCTTTTTAGTTCGTTATTTTTGATTGCTTCTTGCATATGTGTAATCTGTGCTTTCTTTTTCTTATCAGTCATAAGTATCGTTACCCCTTCCTGATTGAACAACTTATTTTATGGCTGTTTTCGTATATATTGTTGCTTTGAATACCGCAGCCTGAATACACTCCGCGTCCTGTGGGGTAACCGGTGAGCCTCCTCGTCGCTAGCGCTCCTGCGGGGTCTCACTTAGGCTACGCATCCCACGGGAGTCTTGAGTGTATTCAGGCTGCTAGAAATCTATTTTCAATTAATTAATTTCAAAAAACAACAAACTTTGAGAAAACAGCCTATTTTATTAATATCAGGAATTGAACAATGTTTTATGTATCATTTGTTATTTATCTGTTGCAATCATGTTTTCAGGATACGTAATCCAATCACTCCATGAGCCTGGATAAAGTTTCACATTTCTATAATTTAATTCATTAAGTGCAAGTACGTTTGGACAAGCTGTGACACCAGATCCACAATAAACAATCACTTCTTTGTCTTTACCAATCGTTGAAAAATGCGTTTCTAGTTCTACTTTGTTCTTCCACTTTGCCCCATTTAATACCTCTTTCCAAAAGAAATTGGTAGCACCCGGAATGTGACCTGCTATTTTGTCAATCGGTTCTTCAATCCCACGGTATCTAATTTCTTCTCTTGAATCTATTAATTGGCTCTGTTTTGTCTTGATACTATCTTGAACATCAGCTAAAGTCGCAATCATCTGTTCCTGCAAATTCGGGACATATACAGATTTCTCAAAGAAGGGAATTTCTTTTGTTACAGGTAGACCTTTATTGATCCAAGCTGAATAACCCTCGTCTAATACAAATACTTTCTCATGCCCTACAAACTTCAGTAACCACCAAAGTCTTGAGGCAAAAGCACCCCCTTGGTCGTCATATGCAACGACCGTGGTTGAACTAGAAATGCCCGCTGCTGCTAACTTTTCTGTAAATTCCTCTACATTCGGTAGTGGATGCCTGCCCCCGTGCTCACTGATTTCGCTTGACATATCTTTATTCAAATCGAAATAAATGCTCTCAGGCAAATGGCCATCTAAATAGTCATTAAAGCCCATTGTCGGATCTGCAAGATTAAAGCGACAATCAATGATACGAACATGATTGGAGCCTAATTGATCCTGTAACCACTGTAAACTTACAATATTTCCAACCATTATGCACTCCATCCCCTCTACCTACTTTTATCCATATTTACTTACTGTTTACCGCGCTTAGCATACTCTATCACCATATCAGGTGTTACGATCTTTCTTGTAGGTGCAATCCCATTTCTTGCTAATTCATTGATTTGCTTCGTTACTATATTTATTTGATCAACAGAGAAGGGTAAATCTTCTTTGGCAAGAGAAACTGCTTCAGCAATAAAGCTTTCTCTTTGATTTTCTAATGTTAAAAATGTTTTTACGATCTCGTGTTGTTTTTTAGAATGCTTTGAAATTTCTTCGTGTACGTTACTCATCATTAAAACTCCTTTTATATCTTATGTTAGTTTTGTCATTGATTGTTGAATGGATAGTAATTTTTCAATATCTACTTCCTCTGATAAGGCTTGCTTGAATCCCTCATAATAGTCAGTAATCTCACTACTAATTTTCTTTTTCATTTCAGCAATGGATACATTAAATTCGTTTACATACCACTCATCTAATCTTGTTTGTTGTTCTTTTAGATAGTTTGAAACTGGTTCCTGAAGAAGATGTTCAATTTCTTGACTCATCATCTTCTTTTCATTTTTCTCAAAAAATGACTTAGGGTTTTTGAAAAGAGCAATTGCTTTTTTGAACTGTTGTTGTTCTATATCTTGCAAGGCATTTTCAAAGTCAATTTCAGGAAAATCATGCTGTATTGATTTTGATAATGAAATATGCTCATCTATTTCATTTATATCGTGAGTATATGAGAGTAATATAGTTTTAACAGTCTGCTGAATGAACCCTTCTATACGTAATGAGGTAGCTCTCATCTCTTGTGCTAAATCAAAACCAATCGAGTCAATCAGTTCATCCAAACATACCCATAGCGTTTTCTTTAAATCTCTTCCATCATCTCTAAGTGACACTGGATTAAAGGCTTCCTTAAAGAAATCTGAATATCTCAAGAAGATTCTCTGCTTAACATAATAAGTCAGTTCTGAAATTTCTTGAATTAATGCATCTTTTTGAGCAGTTAACTTAAGTGAATCAAGCATCTCAAGCAACTGTTCTTCCTGTCTTTTAACCTGCTCTAGCTTATGTCTCTTAGCTTCCTTACTTTCTTGTGCTGATTCAATATAATAATTGATAGTTGATTTAGCTCGCTGAATATCTTCATAGGCTGATTGAATGGTCATCTCGATTAGTTCTGTAACAATAAACGCGTCAAAATCGACTTCAAAGCTATGTATATTAGATGACTCTAATACCGATTGAGCTAGTTTTTCCTGCGAAGTTTTTTCCTTTAGAGCCATTTGACTTGATAAAGCATACAACCTTGGTTTTCTAATCCCATAACTAATTAACTGAGTACCAACATATTCCTTTACATCTTCTAATTCAGCTATAGAAGAGGCTAAATCAGCAGCATTAATAATAAAAAACATCTTATCCATACTAAAGGAATCTTTCACACGTCCTAATTGAATGAGAAATTCACGATCAGCCTTTGAGAATGCATGATTATAATAGGTCACAAATAGTATAGCATCTGCATTTTTAATATAATTAAATGCAACCCCAGTATGTCTTGCATTAATAGAGTCTGCTCCAGGTGTATCAACTAAAGTAATCCCCTTACTAGTCAATTCACACTCATAATAGAGCTCAATCCATTCAACAAAACAAGCCTTCTCCTCAATGGCCACGTACTCTTTAAACGCATCAATATCAACATGTAGATGATTTCCTAAGTGAGAACGACTAGCTTCAAAACCACTGCTGACGGCTTTTAAGAACCGGAAATGAGGTTTTTCTTTGCCACTTAGCTCCACATCATTTATAAGAAATAAAGTTATTGATTGTATCGCTGACTCTACATTTTTGGCCTCAATACCAAATACCTGTAACGAATGAATCAAATCCTCCAGCAGATGTTGTTGCGATTTGAGTTTAACAATGACTGTGCCATGTGGGTACGCTTCTGTCGGTGGTTTAATCTTATTGATCGTTGCTGTCGTTGGATTAGGTGACACTGGTAGAATGTTACTTCCAATCAAAGCATTAGCAAATGAAGATTTACCTGCACTAAATGCACCAAATAAAGCAACTGTAAACTGATTATGTTCGAGTCTTTCAGCCTTTTCAGCCATATCATTAGCCAAAGTAGTTAATCCTTTGATTGTTTCAATTTCACTTTTAACATTTAACAAATCCTGAATCGTTTTTTGCACACGCTGTTTATCATCTGTCTTTTTCAATTCTAAGTGTACAGGTTTTTCTATTTCTTTTTCTTCATTTTGTTTGTTATTTGTAGTAATTAATTCATCAGTAGAAGAAATAATGATATTGCTCGTTTCTTGTAAGAGTTGATCAATCTCTTCTCTACGATGATGGGTATCCCCCTCTATTAATAAATCAAGTAATTTTTTTTGCCTCTGTTCATACTCATAGTGCATCATTTCTAATTTAGATATCGCCTCTTGAACATTTTTTAAAGATGTCAGTTCAGCTTTTAACTTAGTTATTTTCTTATTTGTTGTTTTCTCAAGCTCAATCATGATTTGTTCAAGACCATGTAATGCAACCTTACGATATTGTTTTTTTATTTCATTTGCTACATCATCAGTATAAGTAAGAACATATTCTCCTGTTAAACGCGCACCGGACTTATAAGAATTGATGAGTGTTTCTTTTTTTAATGGTAGGTCGAATTCTTGAACTAGCCCTAACAAATTACTTAGTTGATTCTCCTTTAAAAAACGGCTAACATACTCCTTCAAATGCCACTGAATTTGTGAAGTCACCTTATCTTGTAAATCTTCGTAAAATTGATTTAAGCGATTTTCCCGCTCCTTTTCCGTTTTCGCCTTGGAAAAAATCAAACCTACTTTAAATTCATTTTGGCGTGATTCCAGATAGTTTTTGGCTAATTCCCTTGTTGAAAATGGCATCAAAATCGCATTATCAAGTACTTTGTTCAAACCATCATAAAAGAACGTTTTGGCTTGTTCGAGTGAATCCTGCTCCAATTCTAGCTCTGACTTAATCAAATTCACTTGATCATCCATATTGACTCTTTGTTCTTCAGTTAAAGCTGATAACATGAGTTCCAACTTCTCTTTTTCTTCACTCTGACTATGTTCAAATCCTGTTATATACTCATCAATCAGCTGTTTTGTGGATTCGAGAGTACTCTGATTAAGTAGTTCTTCTTTATGTAGAATTTTATCTGATATTAAAGCTTTCAGTTCATTAAGTTGATTATAAGGATGTTCTCTATCACGTAAACTCGTATAATAAATTCCTTCAGGTCTTACTTGATAATCATTAAACGCTTCTTCAACACTGTCTTTGAATTGCTCAAACGATAACTCGGATTCTTGATGTTTATCTATCTGATTAATAATTAAATAGATTGATTTATTCCGATCAGTCATCTCCTTTGTGAATTGGAAGTTCAACTCTGACTGAACATGGTTATAATCCATCACATAGAAAATCACATCAGCTAAATGTAATGCAGATTCAGTTGCTACCCTATGTGCATCATCTGTTGAATCTATTCCGGGAGTATCCATAATGGTTGTTCCCTTTTGGAGTTTATCTGTATTATGACTTATTTCAAGAGAGTCAATCTCTTCTCCGTTTTTACAATACTGTTTGATTACATCATAATTATAAGGAGCAGGATATTCGATGATATCATTGTTTTTATAATAGACACGTGCATATTCTCTGCCCTTTTTCACCATAACTAAATTTGCGCTTGTTGGTATTGGACTAGATGGTAATAACTCTTCTCCAATCAATTCATTAATCATACTTGATTTCCCTGCAGAAAAGTGACCACAAAATCCAATCATGAATTCTGATTGATTAAGCTTTTTCATTAATTGTATTACTTTTTTAGCATGATCCTTGTCATTCTTCATCTCATCATATACTGCTGTCAATCTATGTAGTAATTCTTCTTTTGAAAGCTCCACACGTCCCATGACCTCGACCATATTTATACCCCTCATATCCCTTTTTTACAGTATTAATAGTATTTTACTCTATTCTAAATTAAATTTAAACAAAACTAATGATATTGAAGCACAAAAAAACCAGGTATTGCGCCCTGGTTATATGAAAAAATATGTAAAACCTTATTTTTCAAGATCATGCAGTTTTAGATTTCGGAGCTTTTAACACTCGATTTACGACAAAATACATAAGAAAACTATAAATTACAATTGTAGGAAGGATAAAAAAAGCTAACATCCTATTTGCACCTTCTTTCATAAGAGTACAACCGATATTGATAATTAGTCTCATTTAAGATAAGTTTATTTTAACAAGAACGATATTGATTTTCAACATTATTCTGAATTATTTTGTCGTTCTCGGAAAAAATCGTTGAGTATTCGAGAATTTATCTTCATAATCAGTTAGCTTTATTAATGCCTCTTCTTCAGCTGGTATTCGAATTGATAAAATAATCAAATTTAAAATGGAAAAAAGAATGGCTGTTAGATATGCATTAAATATCAATGGAATTAACATCAATTCAATAACGACAACAACATAGTTAGGATGACGCAAAAACCGATAAGGACCTCTTGTTATGATTTCTTTATTTGGAAGGATAATGATCTTTGTGTTCCAATATCTCCCAAGGGATTTAATAATCCAGATTCTTATCAATTGCGTTAGTACAAACATTGTCATCAAAAAAGGAAACCAAGAAGAAAACTGCGTTCCTTTTTGGTATACCTCTATAAAATAACTAAGAAAAAACAATATATGGATACCAACTATGTACTTATAATGTTCTTCTCCTACTTCATACGCTCCATTTGCCTTCATCCAAGCTTCATTTTTTTTAGCAATATACAGCTCAACCAATCGTTGCACTAATAAAAACGAAAAAAATAAAACAAAATAGAGCATTTCCTTTACCCCCATTTTAATAAAAGTAATTCGGAGCTAAAACCTGGACCTAAAGCTGCTGCTAAACCATAATCCCCTCTAGTTACATTAGGTGATTTCATAAACCTAGCTAATACATAAAGAACTGTTGCTGAAGACATATTCCCATGATTTTTTAGAACCTCAAGTGAATGACTTGTCATTTCCTTTGAAAATCCTAATGCCTTTTCATATGCTTGGATCACTTTCTTACCACCTGGATGAGCGATAAAATGCACAATATCATGAAGCGATAATTGATGCCTCTTTAAAAACAAGATGACATTATCCTTTAGCCACGACTCTATAATTGTTGGAATATCCTTGGAGAAGATCACATGAAGACCAGTATTCTTAAAGTCCCATCCCATCACTTCTTCAGAATGTGGCATCAATGTAGATAGCGTGTCTAGAATGGTTGGAAGTGTCTTTAAATGACTAATTGAGGAATCAACCTTGTCCCCTATGACACAAGCACATGCCACTCCATCAGCAAATAGAGAGGTACCAATTAGATTACTCTTAGATTGATCTTGTTTTTGAAACGTTAAGCTACACAGTTCAATAGTTAGAACAAGTACTTTTGCATTCGGATATGCCTTACAATAATCAAAGGCCCGTGAAAGTCCAGAAGCTCCACCGGCACAGCCTAATCCCCATATTGGAATTCGTTTTGTATGTGGTGAGAATGGTAATAGGTTCATAATTTTCGCATCAATGCTTGGAGTACTTATTCCAGTTGATGAGATAAAGAAAATCGCATCAATTTCTTCATAATGAATATTCACTTTCAATAATGTAGGGTCTGATAAACAGGATTGAATTGCTTTAACACCATAACTGACAGCATGTTTTATGTATAATTGATTCTTTTCTTCAAAGCTATGATTTTCTTTAAACCAATCTAAGGAAGCAGTGAAATATCTTTTGTTGATTTGGCCGTTTCCAAATACATTTAATAGTCGATCGATGTCTGGAAATGATTCACCAAATACTTCTCGTGCGAATTGGCCGGTATCCTCCTGAAATACTACATATTCTGGATTGCATACACCTATAGATAGCACTGACGGCAACTGATACACCCCATTAGTTAACATTACATACTGGTTACTATTTCCTTTTCATGAAGATCTATACAAAAGAGTTAGACTTAAAGACATAAAAAAAAGCTTTCCCATCTTACTTGAGGAAAGCCAACGTTTTAAAGGAGTTGTTGCTTTGTTGCTGTGCATGTTCATTATATCTTATTATTTCACTATAATCATCAGTTAATTTTTGGTTAAAAAGTACGCCATTAGAATCTCGTCGTCGAATGAACCATTTAGGATTACTTGGTCTTTTTGTCTTCCTTCTTCAACAAACCCATACTTTTGATATAGCGCAAATGCAACTTGATTACTTGCAAAAACAGTTAAACACAATTTATGTAGCTTATGAGCCATACACCACTTCAATGTATATTCCATAATTAATTTCCCAATTCCTAACCCCTGTGCACTTGCAACTAGCCATGTACGGAATAATCCCACATGGTTTTTCATAGCTAATTCACCTCTGATTACGCGAGCAATCCCAACTATCTCGTTGTTTCTTAAGATGGCAATATACATATTGTCTTTCTTTTTCATATCTTGGATAAATTGCTCTTCCTCTGCAATAGTCCTTGGTTCTTCTTTTTGAATAAATGTTCCTGTTTCAATGATTTCTCGGACGGCTTGAATGATGTTACCTGCATCATCATGCTCAACAGGTCTAATGGTAATCAATGAACCATCATTAGCAGTAAATTCATGCTTAGTTAAAGTACTGATCATGACATATCCCCTTTTATTTGTTAGTAAGTCATTCTACTCTTTCTCACCAAAAAAGCTGCAAAAGCAGCCTTTTTATTTTTGAACATTTATTTCAATGCTATTTATTTTAGTGTTTCCACATTTTAAGCATTTTTGATGATTTTCAAATAGTAAAGTATGACATTTTGAGCAATAGTACCTTTTCATTTGATGATCACCTTTCTATATGACTTTATTAACACTATATGAGTATTTCAATTTAATGTTATTCGCTTAGAGTTAATCTAGCTTGTTTTTTTCACAATATCTCCACATTTCACCCAGCTATTTTGTGATTAATATCACTGTTAAACCAATTTCACACAGTTATCATAGTGGTAAAGTTATCAATGAACAATTTGTGAAATCCGTAAAACTGTATTTTATTTAAAAAATAGTTTTGTATGATGAAAGTGTATTCATTGATGTTTTTACTATGAAGGGAGATGAACGGATAATGCCCAAGGTTGAACTAAACAAAGTAAAAGGAACAAAGACCAAACTGAAGAAAGAAGATTCATCACTAAAGGGACCTTAGCTTCTGTTTTCATACTAGGTTTTTTCTTAATTGTTACATGGCTTGGTGTATACTTTCTATTCCTTGATCGATTATAGGACGTTGAAATCATCATTAAATTAAAAAATACTTATTAATGTCGGAGGTTAAGCCATGCATATCCATAAGTTTGAAAAAATATGGCTCATTTTTGGAATTGGAACACTGGTTGTCTTTCTAGCTACTGTTGGTATCGGCGCGTTTGCAATGGGACACCAGCCTGCAAGTAATATACAAACAATTGATCCTGAAAAGGTACTTGAAACTGCCCCATTTGATGAACCTGGGTTAAGACAGGTAGGTGATAACCAATATGAGGTGGTTATCGTCACTAGTGCATTTATGTTTACCCCAAACATCATTTCAGTTCCAAAGGGAGCAGAAGTTACCTTTATCGTCACAACGACTGATGTCGTTCATGGATTTCAAATTGCTGGAACGAACGTTAATATGATGGTTGAACCTGGTTACATTAGCAGATATACTCAAACGTTTGATCAGGTTGGTGAGTATTTAATTTTATGTAATGAATACTGTGGAGCAGGACATCATTTAATGAATGCACGAATTGAGGTGGTTGAATAATGATGAAAATGGAGAGTAAAGTGGCCCCACTCGATGCTAAATTATCGATGGCTCATATTTATGTGGCATTTATTGCTTTGGCACTTGGAGGAACAGCTGGACTTTTACAAACACTCGTACGATCTGGTCAATTTCAGCTGCCTGCTGGAATCGGATATTATCAGTTACTTACAGTTCATGGAGTATTATTAGGTTTAGTTCTTACTACTTTCTTTATTGTCGGTTTTCTATTTGCTGGGTTAAGTAAAACATCAGGAACTCTTTCAGATAAGGTTCGTCGCTCAGGCTGGATTGGATTTTGGTTGATGACTTTCGGAACTTCATTAACTGCCTCAGCGATTTTAACTGGAAAAGCATCAGTGCTCTATACTTTCTATGCTCCACTTATGGCACATCCAACGTTTTATATTGGATTAGCCTTAGTTGTTGTCGGTAGTTGGGTTAGTGGAATCGCCATGTTTATTCATTTTGCGAAATGGAAAAAGCAACATCCAGGGAAAGCATCCCCACTATTAAGTTACATGGCTATAGCTACGATGATTCTATGGTTAATAGCTACTTTAGGTGTAGCTGCAACGGTATTAATTCAATATATACCATGGTCGCTAGGCTTTGTTGATACAATTGATGTATTAATTAGTCGTACTCTATTCTGGTATTTTGGACATCCACTTGTATATTTCTGGTTATTACCTGCTTATATGGCATGGTATGTGATTATTCCAAAGATTATTGGTGGTAAGATTTTCTCAGATTCATTAGCAAGACTATCATTTGTTCTATTCTTATTATTTTCAATTCCAGTTGGATTTCACCATCAGCTAACTGAACCAGGTATAGCACCTTCTTGGAAGTACTTACAGGTTATTCTGACTTTCTTAGTTATCATCCCTTCTTTAATGACAGCATTTTCTATGTTTGCTACCTTTGAAATGTATGGTCGTTCAAAGGGTGCTACTGGATTATTTGGATGGTTCCGCAAGCTACCATGGGGAGATGCAAGATTCTTTGCACCATTTATGGGAATGTTAATCTTTATTCCTGCAGGTGCGGGTGGAATAATTAATGCAAGTCATCAATTGAACCAAGTGGTCCATAACACCATTTGGGTAACAGGGCATTTCCATTTGACAGTTGCAACAACAGTCCTATTAACCTTCTTTGGAATTGCGTATTGGTTAATTCCTCATTTAACTGGAAGAATTATGACGAAGGCAATGAATAAACTAGCGATTGTTCAAACCATTGTTTGGGTTATTGGAATGACATTTATGTCATCGGCAATGCATTTTGCAGGCCTTCTCGGTGCACCACGTCGTTCATCATTTTCAACCTATGGAGATTCGGCACAAGCACTTGACTGGATTCCTTATCAGGTTGCACAAGCAGTTGGTGGATCAATCCTATTCATTGGTATCATTTTGATTATTGTCATTGTGACAAATCTTGCTTTCTTTGCTCCAAAGGGTGAAACAGAATTCCCTATCGGTGAGGTTGAAGAAGCAGCTGAAAAGACACCTATGATTCTTGAAAATTGGAAATTATGGGTAGGTATCATTGTTGTCCTTATTTTAGTAGCCTATACTGTGCCATTTATTGAAATGATTCAACATGCACCACCTGGATCAAAAGGATTTAATCATTTATTATAAAGCAAAGAGGCTGGGACAAAACCCATCTCTGAAATGAAAAAGCCGGTGAAATTTTACGACAAGTAAAATTTCACCGGCTTTGATTATTTTTGAATAAAAAATAAGGACCACTTC
>NZ_JACYHA010000003.1 GCF_014837155.1 Litchfieldia stipae
GTCGTAACCTCACTTTTACCTAAAATTATGGGGGGTGGCAATTTTTTTGCTCAAAAATCCCTCTATCAAGGTATTTTATAGCCTATTTAATATAAAAGTTTTGACAATACGTTTTAACCAATAGGGGGAGAAAAATGAATACCGAAAAAATTAGATTTGAAATGGATACAACTGTTACGGCTGAGCAACTAGCGATTTTATTTAAAAATTCTGGTATACGTAGACCATTTGACGATTTAGCACGACTTCAAAAGATGATTGACAATGCCGACCTTACAATTACTGCTTGGGTTGAGGATAAGCTAGTTGGAATTGCACGGTCTGTCACAGATTGGAGCTATTGCTGTTATTTATCTGATCTAGCGGTTGATAAGGAGTATCAAAAAGGTGGAATTGGGAAAGCATTAATTCAATTAACGCAAGAAAAAATTGGAGACGAAGTAGCATTATTGTTATTGGCATCACCCATAGCGATGGATTACTACCCTCATATTGGGTTTGATAAAGTGGAAAATGGCTATATCATTCCAAGAAAGAAATAATACATCATTGGTGCCTCATATTTTCATGAGGCACCCTCGATTATTCAATTAGGATATGTTTTTCTAAGAAACAGTACGGATTGTTCGATTAGCTTTTTTAGAATCTCTATATCAATATCCGCTACTTTATTAATATACACACAGGCTTTTCCTGCTTTATGTTTACCAAATGTTTTTAGAAGCTCTTCACGTTCCGTATCACCTGTTGCGAAATACAAACTGATTTTCGCTTTTCTCGGTGAAAACCCAACTAGTGGTGCATCACCCTCATGTCCTGAATCATATTTATAATGATATGAACCAAAACCTATAATACTTGGCCCCCACATTTTTGCAGGATATCCTGTCGTCTCAGTAAATAGATCAAGTAATTTATAAGCATCCTCACGTTTTTTTGGACTATCAACATTCTCAATAAATTCAATTACACTAGCATCGTTCTGTTTTGTTTTAAGTTCGTACATCTAACTCCTCCTTACGTATGTGATTATTTTAGGCTGTTTTCGTATAGATTGTTGCTATTCACACAGCAGCCTGAATACACTCCGCGTCCTGTGGGGTGACCGGTGAGCCTCCTCGTCGCAGGCTCCTGCGGGGTCTCACTTTGCTCACTTTTCCCACGGGAGTCTCCGTGTATTCAGGCTGCTTGAAACTACTTTCTACTCATAAAACAACAAACTTTGAGAAAACAGCCTTATTTTATAATATATATTTACTAGATTTAATGAATAAATCCTTTAAAAATCTCCTTACTTTTCAACAAATGTCACCATTTTTAACTAGTCGAATATCATGTATGTTGAGAGGAGATGATTAAATGAATTACCCTATCTATAATAACGAGTTCGATTCAACAAGAAATTTGCATGACAAATGCAAGACGTATATGTATCATCATGCCCTGTTAACGATGAATGATGGCAATACCTTTGATGGAATCATCGAAAAGGTCGACAACAACAACATAACTGTATTAGTTGGAGAAGATGTTTTCGATATTGAGATGGATGAAGTTGATGCACGCTATGGTTTTGGTTATGGTCCACGTAGAAGATTTAGACGCTTTGGTCGTCGTACATTCCCACTTGCTGCCTTAGCTACATTAGCATTATTACCATATGTCTATCCACCATATCCATACTATCCATATTATTAAAGCTTTAAAAGAGCCAACACTACAAATGTTGACTCTTTTTTCATTTGAAAACTTCATATGCCCTTCCAAATCGAAAGACATGTACATATTCTATACTAAAAAGTCCTTTTAAGATTGGAGGAAGCTTATGAATAGACTTTATAGACAAAGAGGCCAACGTTCTGGTCTATGTGTTCGAGGATACAGATGGTGTGGGCCTGGCTGCTCTGGACCAGGTACTCCAACAAATGCGGTTGACTCTTGCTGTAAGCGACATGATGAATGTTATCGTCGATTTGGTCCAAGTGCACATTGTGACCAAATGTTCCTTAACTGTCTTCGACCAAAAATAAACCCCTCACACAAAATGGGTAGAGATGCAGCTTTATTTTACAATATCATGAAATTACGTGGCCTGTTTCGTTAATTCTAAAGGGAGCCTATAAGGACCCCATTTTGGTAGTTGAACGAGCGGCTTCTACGTTTGCAAACTTTATATAGTCCTTTAGTTGAGAATGATTACGTGGCTTTCCCTTTTCATGAAAGCACGTTAAGATTGCGGCAAAGAAGGCGTCTCCAGCACCCGTCGTATCCACTGCCTCTACTTTTATGCCTGGAACAAAAAGCTGATTTCCTTTATAAATGCCAAGCGCCCCATCTTTTCCGAGAGTAATGAAAAGGTAAGGGATATTAAATTGTGCTATTTTTTCTAACCCTTTAGCTAACGTGTCAGTTTCAGTTAGGAATAGGAGTTCATCTTCTGCCATTTTAACAAGATCCGCTCGATTCAAAAAAGAGTTAATCGTATTTCTGCAATTATCTTCACTTTCCCATCGTTTTATACGTATATTTGTGTCAAATGCCACTAAAGTGGATGTACTTCTTGCATAAGTTAATGCACGTTCAGTTGTCCTATGTGCGATTTCATGAAATAAAGTTCCTGAACCAAAATAAAAGAGCTTCGCGTAACGAAATACCTCTATACTCAATTCGTCTTCAGTAAGCAATTCATCTGGACTTTCATTTATGTACGAGTGAAATAACCGATCACCAAACTCATTTAAATGTACATAAACACGGCATATACTTTTGTTGGAAGAGTGAATACAGAAGTCTGTATTTATCCCCTCTCTTTTCAATTTCGTCTCAACAAATTGACTCGTCTCATCAGTCCCTAATTTACATAAATAATAGGACTGAACTCCTAATCGGCTTGTACCTACCGCTACATTGACAGTAGCTCCACCTAAAAACAGCTTGTACGATGTATTTCTTTGATCTTCCGCAATTAAGTCAACGAAAGCCTCACCTAATGAAATAATTCCTTGTTTACTCAATCTAATGCCTCCAAAATATTAAACTATACATACAATTCACTCATTCATTATATCGATAACCTTATCGACATACCATCAACTTATAAAAAAATTGACACTAAACAGAACAAATGTTTTGTTGTACAATAAAGTCTGAGTGTTTATTTAAGACTATAATAGAAATAAGGTGGAATATAAAATGAATGGTACAGCACATGCAGCAATTGGATCGGCAACAGGTTTTATCGTTGCTAATACTTTTCATACTTCTCCTTCTACAACAATATTATTTGTTGGATTAGGATGTGTATCTGGATTAATTCCCGATCTAGACATTGATGGAAAACTTCGAGGGAAGATTACTCTGTCACATCAGGTGATTCGAAGTGTTTCCCAATTAATCGGGCTTTTAATGATGATTTATAGTTTTTATGAAGACAATTGGTTAAGTATGGGTATTGGATTTGGTTTAATGATCCTGTCTTCTTTTTTAAAGCAAAAACATATGCTTATCATTACAGGAATTGCAGTGATTACAGCAGGATATTTCTTACAAGAAATCTGGTTATCTCTGCTCGGAACCTATATTATCATCGCTTCTCTTGTACCACATCGAAGCTATACTCATTCATTATTAGGGGTTATTTTCTTTGGATACATCTCATTAGAATTAGAAAACTCCCTTGCAATAAATGGTGTATTCTATACGTGTATTGCTGGATACATTAGTCACTTGATAGCGGATTTGAAATTATTACCAGTAAACAAGCGTGGAATAAAGCTATTTTTACCGTTTTCATCGAAAGATATCTAACTAGATTAAGTTCTCTACTAACAATCTACATAAATAGACATTTAAAAAACTATACAATTTAACACAGATAGTTTACTATATATACACGTTAGTAATATCGTAATGTTGGAGGTGAATGCTACTTGAACAATATCATTAAGGTTTTCATCTTGTTTTTACTGCTTCAGTTTACAGTTAGCATTCAAATTCATACTACTCATCTTGATGCTAGTCATGCACCTGTAATCATGAGCGAGTTAAGTGAGGAAGCATCCCTTCTAATGCTTTCTGAGGATAAAGAATCACCAATACTTCATATCCTCTTAACTCAAATTCAGGAACAAACAAAAACTTTTCTTTTCCTTGTTCTTTTTGGGATAAAGATTTTATTATTAAAACAATTTGAGCTCCTCAAACCGATTCGATATCAGTCAAGGTTTATTGTTACATCGTCTTCCTTTTAATTAATTTACAATAAGGAGGCGAGATTATGATTATTCGAATCTTGTTAATAGGACTTTTTTCTGCTACAGCACTTTCTCTTTGGACCTTCCAAGGGATTGAAATATTTCATGCCATTTCAGATTTAATGAAGAAGAATAATTAAGTAACAAAAAACTGTTGAGCCATTATACTCAACAGTTTTTTTATTACTTACTTTCAGCTTCTGCGTTACGATCTACCCAAACTTCAATCACTTCACCAGCTTCTTGTTCATCTATTATAAATGAGCCATTGCTGTATCTATCGTTTGGACGTAAGCCTGAAGAATTCATGCTTTCAATAATGCCCTTTTTTGTTTTAATAAAAATTGTATCTGTTAACTGGACAAGTTGACAGCTCACAATGCGGTGTGGATTTGATTTGAGCTCACGTAGCATAACAACACCCCGTTTTGCTCTTGTTGCCTTTTCAAATTCAGTTAAACGCATTTTCTTCATTGCTCCTCGTTGAGTAACGATCACCACATCCTGCTTCTGGCCAACAATTTGCCCACTAACAACAACATCATTATCCTTTAAGTTCATTGCTTTTACACCAGCTGCTCGTGCTCCAACAATATTAACTTCATCTTCATTGAACCAAAGTCCATAGCCACCCGCTGTCGCTAAGAATACATCTTGCTGACCATCTGTCAAATGAACATCAACTACTTGATCATCATTTTTCAAATTGATTGCTACTAATGCCTTAGAGTAGCGTTGCGCTTTATACTGGGACAATTCTGATTTCTTAATCATTCCATTTTTCGTTACAAACAGTAGGTATTCAGCAGTGTCAAAATCCTTAACTGGGATAGCATCAATAATGTATTCATCCCGCTCAATGCTAATAATATTAGCAATATGCTGACCTAAGTCCTTCCAACGAATATCTGGTAATTCATGTACTGGACAATATAAGTAATTACCTTTGTTTGTAAATAATAACACAACATCGGTTGTATTAATTTCAATTCGCTTAAGTAATCGATCAGTATCCTTCATACCAAAGTCTTGCCCATTTGAGGCTGCATACGAACGAAGACTTGTTCTTTTCACATAGCCTTCTTTCGTAATGGTTACAAGAACATCTTCTGACGGAATCATAACTTCAAGATTGATTTTGATTTCTTCAATTTGATCCTCAATCTTTGATCTACGCTCATCACTATAGGTCTTCTTCAGTTTCTTCAAATCGGTTTTGATGACCTTTAACAAAGTCCCATTATCATTAAGAATTTCAAGTAATTCCTGAATTTTCTCATTTAATTCCGCAAATTCTGCTTCTAATGCTGTGATGTCAGTATTTGTTAAGCGATATAATTGTAAGGAAACAATTGCTTCGGATTGAGGCTCAGTAAATTGATATTTTGCTATTAAATTATTTTTAGCATCTCTTTTATCTTTCGATGCACGGATCGTAGCAATCACTTCATCCAAAATCGATAAAGCTTTAATTAACCCTTCCACCACATGCTGACGTTCTCTTGCTTTTTCAAGTTCATACTGCGAACGTCTTGTAATCACTTCTTTTTGATGCTCAATATATGAATCGAGAATTTGCAAGATCCCTAATAACTTAGGTCGCTTTTCATGAATAGCAACCATATTGAAGTTATAAGTAATTTGCAAGTCAGTATTTTTATACAAATAGTACAAAACACCTTCAGCATCTGATTCTTTTTTTAATTCGATCACAATTCTCAGACCAGTACGGTCGGTTTCATCACGTACTTCACTAATGCCTTCAATTTTTCGATCAAGACGAAATTCATCGATTTTCTTAACAAGATTGGCTTTGTTTACTTCGTATGGAATTTCTGTAACTACGATTTGCTGCTTGCCACCTCTTACCGTCTCAATCTCAGCTTTTCCTCTGACAATGATCTTCCCTTTGCCAGTTTCGTAGGCTTTTTTGATTCCTTCAATCCCTTGGATAATCCCACCAGTAGGAAAATCAGGACCTTTTAGCACTGTCATAATATCATCAACTGTTGATGATGGTTGATTAATCCTCATAATCACGCCATCAATGACTTCACCAAGATGGTGAGGTGGAATATCTGTGGCATACCCTGCAGAAATACCAGTTGAACCATTGACAAGTAGACTAGGGAATTTGGCTGGTAAAACAACCGGCTCATTACTAGTGTCATCAAAGTTAGGGACAAAGTCCACAGTCCTCTTATCTATATCTCGTAATAATTCAGAAGCGATTGATGATAATCTTGCCTCTGTATAACGCATCGCAGCGGGTGGATCTCCATCAAGACTCCCGTTATTTCCATGCATCTCAATGAGAAGATTTCGTACCTTCCAATCTTGACTCATACGAACCATCGCATCATAAACAGATGTATCACCATGTGGATGATAATTACCTATTACGTTACCAACGGTTTTTGCTGATTTACGGAATCCTTTTTCTGAAGTGTTACCTTCAACATGCATTGCATATAAAATTCTTCGTTGAACTGGTTTAAGTCCATCGCGTACATCTGGTAATGCCCGTTCTTGAATAATGTATTTACTATAACGTCCAAACCGGTCACCAATTACATCTTCAAGAGGCAAATCACGGAATTGTTCGACTTGTGACATATTATTGCTCCTCTCCTGCGACCGATAAATTCTCATTGTCTAAAATATTTGTTTCTTCATTCAATCCAAATGCGACATTCGATTCAATCCATTTTCGACGCGGTTCAACTTTATCACCCATTAGTGTAGTCACTCTACGTTCTGCACGTGCTGCATCGTCTATACGAACACGAATAAGGGTTCTCGTATCTGGATTCATTGTCGTTTCCCATAACTGATCGGCGTTCATTTCACCTAGACCCTTATATCGTTGGATCATGTAACCTTTTCCAATTTTATTAATAGCTTCTTGTAAATCTTCATCTGACCACGAATATTCAATAACTTCTTTCTTCCCTGTCCCTTTGCTTACTTTATAAAGAGGTGGTAAAGCGATAAAGACCTTTCCTGCCTCAATCAGAGGTTTCATATATCGATAGAAGAATGTCAGGATAAGCACTTGGATATGAGCTCCATCCGTATCCGCATCAGTCATAATCACAATTTTATCATAGTTAATATCTTCGACTGAGAAGTCAGCTCCGACACCACCACCTATTGCGTGGATAATCGTATTAATCTCCTCATTTTTAAAGATATCCGCTAACTTTGCTTTTTCTGTGTTAATTACTTTTCCTCGTAATGGTAGGACTGCTTGGAATCGTCTATCTCGTCCTTGCTTTGCAGAACCTCCTGCAGAATCACCCTCAACTAAATAAAGTTCATTTTTTTGTGGGTTTCTTGATTGCGCTGGAGTAAGCTTACCACTTAATATCGCTTCAGAGCGTTTTTTCTTCTTACCACTTCTTGCTTCTTCTCTTGCTTTTCTAGCCGCTTCCCTTGCTTGAAACGCTTTGACTGCTTTTTTGATTAGCAAAGATCCGATCTCAGGGTTCTCTTCTAGGAAGTAAGCTAAGTTTTCAGAAACAACCGAATCGACTGCTGATCGCGCTTCACTTGTACCAAGCTTCCCTTTTGTTTGTCCTTCGAATTGTAGTAAATGTTCAGGTATACGAACAGAGATTAAGGCTGTAAGCCCTTCTCTAATGTCAGTTCCATCTAAGTTCTTATCTTTTTCCTTCAAGATACCTACTTTTCGAGAATACTCATTAAATGCTCTAGTCATGGCTGTTTTTGCACCAGCTTCATGAGTACCACCGTCTTTTGTGCGGACATTATTTACGAAGGATAGGACATTTTCAGAGTAACCATCATTGAATTGAAAAGCAAATTCCACTTCTATTCCATTTTGTTCTCCTTCAAATGATACAACAGGGTGTAATACATCCTTTTCTTCATTTAAATAAGTAACAAATGCTTCAATTCCTGTTTCATAATGAAAGACATCATGAAATTCATTTCGTTCATCAATTAATTCGATTTTCAATCCCTTTAATAGGAAAGCCGATTCTCTTAGACGTTCACTTAAAGTTTCATAGTTGTATGTTGTCGTACTAAAGATGGTTGGATCTGGTTTAAAGTGAATCGTTGTTCCTGATTGGTTTGTTTTGCCAATTTGTTCAAGTGTTGTCACAGGATTTCCGCCATTTTCAAAGCGTTGTTCATACACAAATCCGTCACGCTTGATCTTAACAACTAACCATTCGCTTAACGCATTTACAACTGAAGCACCAACACCATGAAGTCCTCCACTTGATTTGTAACCACCTTGTCCAAATTTCCCGCCGGCATGTAACACCGTTAAAATAACTTCTGGTGTAGGCTTTCCTAATTTATGCATACCTGTAGGCATTCCACGACCTTTATCCTGGACACTAATACTATTGTCTTTGTGAATCTTCACAATAATATGATCACCATGTCCTGATAGCGCTTCATCTACAGAGTTATCTACAATTTCATAAACAAGATGATGTAATCCTCTTGCATCGGTACTCCCGATATACATACCAGGTCGTTTCCTGACAGCCTCTAATCCTTCAAGTACTTGTATCGCATCATCATTGTAATCAAACTGTTGCTGCTTTGCCAAAAAACATACCCCTTTCTATAAAAACAAACAAACGTTAATGCCATTCTCTTTTTATTCATGACTATCAACACGTTTATTCAAGTCACCCTAGATGGCGAACAATCATTTTCATTTAACATCTCTTAGTTAGTACGTCTAGGTTGATTCACTTCTTATCCAAGCATAGCTTGTACTACTTGGCATTCAATGAATATGATCTTAAATCAAAACCAAGTTCAACGTTTCTAGAATGTTTCTTCTCTTTATTTATCAAAAAACCGTCACTTTGATTAATATATCTGAATTTGAAAACAGAGGAACATTTGTTTCTGTTTTTTTAGTCACCTATGCTTTATTTTATATGGTAAATTGATTTTAGCAACCCTAAATTAAAAAAATCCTCGTTTTTGACAAGGATTTTTAGTATATAGCCTTTATTTAGTCAATGCATGCTCCACCTTGATACATCGATCCATAATAACAGTATAGCCTAAATTCCTTAAATATTCATAGGCCTCCTCATTGACAAGGCCAAGCTGTGCCCAAAAAACATCTGCATTGATTTCAGTAAATTCCTTTGCCACATCAAATAAATGCTCAGAACGTCGAAAGACATTAACGATATCCACATGTTCCTCGATTTCACTTAAAGATTTAACTGCCTTTACTCCCAACACTTCATCCACTGTTGGATTAACTGGAGTAATACGATAACCTGCATCCATCATTGCCTTGCTAACCATATAGGAAGTTCGTTCTGGATTATTTGATAAACCAACCACAGCTATGTGCTTACTTTTCTTCAAAATCTCCCCAATTTCTTCTCTTGATGGAATCTCAATTGACATAATCATACTCCCCTTCAAGTGTAGTTATGTAGTTATTATTTCGGTAAAAAGATAAAAAATTCCTGCATAATAATGAATGAAAATTAATTATGCAGGACAATTGAATCATTAATCAGGCTTTTTTACCGCATTTTTTCTATTCAGTGATTCTTCAATCTCAGTCCATGCCAATTCACTAGCAAATGTGCGCTGCCACGACGCCACACCAGCTAATTGATAATCATAAACTAGCTGTGCTCTTTTATTTAAAGACATTTCATCCTCAATCCATACCTTGTATAAAGCTCTTTCTTCTTCGTTATAGAATTCGGCATAATTTTGTCCTGACGCCTCGTCATATGTCGTTTTTAATTTATTTTCCTTTATCCAGTCTTGAATATAATCCATACTATGAGCCTTCGATGTAACCTCAATATTTCCACCAGCCGTTTCTTGCTCCTTCCAAATACGAGAATATAGAGGTACTCCGAGAATGAGTCTGTCATTTGGAATTTCATGTAAGATCCTCTTCAAATTCCCTTCCACCCAAGGTAAGCTTGCCACACTTCCAGCGATTGGAGATGTACCCCAATGCTCGTCATATGCCATGACAACCATATAATCTACTACCTCTGATAGCTTTTCTCTCTCGTAGAAGACTGACCACATGCCACTATCAGATATGAAGGTGACATCCATTGATACAAGAAGTCCTGCTTGATGAAAGTAAGGAGTAGCTTCTCGAACAAATTGAGTAATTAGCGGACCATCTTCAGGGTAGACATTTTCAATATCGATATTGATTCCATCTAATTGATAGGTCTTGGCGTATTGAAGAAGCTGTCTAATCATCTTTTGTCTAGTTTCAAAATCTTTAAATGCGTCTTGCGTTTTATCTGGATCAAAATCATTAGAGAATAATCCCCAGATATGCAAATCTTTTGACTTTGCCCATTCCACATAATCCATCGATCCTAAATTCGAAATCTCGCCATTACCGTCCTTCAATGCAAACCATGTAGGTGACACAACATTCACTCCTGGCATAGTAGGTATGTCCTTAGGTTCAGGATTGGTAGTATATACCGCTTCCCACACTAAATGAATGGGCCATTGTAGCTGCGGTACCTCGATTGGACGTTCATTTGATGGAATCGTTACATTAATAGACTGATCAATCTTAACCTCACTTTTTTCGATATAACCCGCTACGCCAGTTTGCTTCCTCACATAATAGAATCCGTCTTCTTCTTTCTCAATAATGACTTGTTCTTCATGTTCGACTTCTGCCACATAGGGTTCTGTTAATTTAGGTGCAGTTCTAAGTCGAAGATGATCGATATCACGTTCACTAAGAACCGTACCATTAATGAGTGTATCACCATTGTTTCTCACAACATGAACTCCTGTTTCTTCATGGTAATCGATTTGGATTCCATAGACTGATAATAAAGGTTCTAGAGAAATATATACCTGGTCATTTTCTGCAATCATCACAGGAAACTCTAGTTCTGTAGCTTGATTATTAACATAATAAGTCAACGAATCCGTAGGCATTTGAAACACTCGATCCTTAGTTGTTAGAATCATAGATTGAGAAACCTCATCATAAATTAATGTATCATCAATATGTTCCTTTATAAAATCTAATGAAAAATAACTCGTTTTGTTTTTTCTAATTGCCTCATGGTTTTGAACATTCCCATCAACCACAATTGGATTGGTTAAACGTGTATAAAAAGTCTTCTCTTCAGAAGGTGATTGGTATAATAATAGAAATAAACTAGATGCAACAAGAAATACAGCTGCACCTAAACCAACGATCAGCAAAGGAGTGGTGAGCTTTCGTTTATTTGTAGTTATTTGTGACATGATAATTCCCCCTCCATATGTATGTTACGCAAATAATGAAAAAATGGAAAGAGAAATCATTATTTACCACTTGGGGATTATTTCTTTCTGATAGCATGGTTTTTTATCAATAAAGTGGTACAATAAGAGAGTTCCGTTGTCAACTAATTTAACTATGAACTATGATCTGAATGAAAAGTTGGTGACGGTATAAAGTAGTAAAAGGAGTCATACATATGAGTTATTTAGAAATTATTTTAGTTATCGCTGCATATTTAATAGGTTCAATTCCTTCAGGTTTAATCGTAGGAAAAGTAGGTTATGGTATTGATATTCGTCAGCATGGTAGTGGGAACCTTGGAGGAACGAATACATTTCGAACCTTAGGAAAAAAAGCAGGAATTATTGTTACTTTAGCTGATATTTTAAAAGGGACATTAGCTGCCTCGTTACCATTTATGTTTGGTAGTGAGATTGACCCCTTATTATTCGGAGTGTTTGCAGTCATTGGACATATGTACCCTGTGTTTGCAAACTTTAAAGGTGGTAAAGCTGTAGCTACTTCTGGAGGAGTATTGCTCTTTGATCAACCTTTGTTATTTTTAACAGTTGTTATTGTCTTCTTTATTTGTTTATACCTTACTAAATACGTGTCATTATCATCTATACTTGCAGGGGTTTATGCATTTCTATACAGCATTGTTTACAGTATTTTCTTCGAAATGGATATTCCATTGATTATCGTTGTATCATTACTTGCTCTATTTGTTATCTATCGACATCGTGCAAATATTAAACGTATCATGAATAAGACAGAACCCAAAATATCCTGGTTATAAATTTCAGACCAATTTCCTTGAACACTTCACAAAGTTGTTCAAGGTTTTTTTATGTTAATTAAAGGCTGTTTTCGTATATATTGTTGCTTTTGATACCGCAGCCTGAATACACTCCGCGTCCTGTGGGAGCCAACTAGTCCCACGGGAGTCTCCGTGTATTCATTCTGCTAGAAATCTATTCTCAATTAATTCACCTCAAAAAACAACAAACTTTGAGATAACAGCATAATTTAAAGTACGTTCTTGGCAATTTAAATCTATAAAAGTGCGTGGATAGGGAAAGTTATCTGATAGAACCATCAGCATGTGCCAGTAATCCCGAAAACTATCTTACAAATTTCGCGAAATAATAACAAAATCGACAAATTTATATTATAGTGAAACTAGAATATATAAAGGAGTCATGTATGATGAAAAAGGCAACAACCAAACTTACCTTGATATCATTATCGATGTGTTTAACAATTTTAGCTTTGTTTCTTGTCTTCTTTTTTGCAAAAGATTTTACTAATAACGAACAAACTAGTACCCTTAAAGTAATAAATCATAGCACTAAACAGCACAAGCACGATTTTAAAACATACACAACATCGATGACATTGGCTGCGATTGGTGATTTATTAATTCATAGCACGGTTTACAATGATGCAAAAACAGGAGATACATATGATTTTAATCCAATGTTTTCAGCGGTAAAGGAATATTTAGAAAAACCAGATTTAACAATTGCAAACCAAGAAACCATCATTGGGGGCTCAGAAATAGGGTTATCTACCTACCCTTCCTTTAATAGTCCATTTGAGTTAGCTGACTCATTAAAGGATAATGGTATTGATATTGTAACAATCGCTAATAACCATACTCTTGATCGTGGCGAAAAGGCCATCCTCAATGCAACCAATTACTTCGATCAAATTGGTATGGAATATGTAGGTGGCTATAAAAGTGAAGAGGATAAAAGTAAAATACGCGTCATAAATCGTAATGGGATTAATATTTCTTTTTTATCGTACACCTATGGGACAAATGGAATACCAGTCCCTTCTGGAAAAGAATATTTGGTTAATTTAATTGATCTACCAACTATAAAAAAAGAGATTAGTGAAGCCAAGAAGGTTTCTGATTTAGTGTCAGTAAGTATGCACTGGGGTAATGAATATCAACGTCTCCCGTCTGACGAACAAGTATATTTAGGGAAAGAAATTGCAAATGCTGGAGCTGATATTATCATCGGACACCACCCGCATGTTCTTCAGCCAATGGGTTGGATTGAGCGTGAAGATGGGGGGCAAACATTTATTATCTATTCATTAGGAAACTTCCTTTCCGGACAAATGTGGGACTACAAGGATATCGGTGGAATTCTACAGCTAGATATCATAAAGGAAGTAACGTCTAAGAATGAGTATGAAATTAGAATTGAGAACCCAACCTTTACATCTACGTATGTTACAAATCAACAGCAACAAAACTTTCGCATTGTTCCATTAGAGAATGCTGGAACAGTTGGATTAGAGCATGCAACAAGTGTCTACAACGAAATCAACGATCATATGTTTCAATGGTTAACAGGCGATGTAAATTAATATATAAACACATAAGAGGAGGAATAATCTTGAAAATAACAATTAATGAAAAAGCAGTCAATTGGTATAAAAAAGAACTCAATTTATCAGAAGGAGGTAGCGTCCGTTTTTTTGTACGTTATGGAGGATCTAGTTCAATTCAACCAGGTTTTTCGCTTGGTGTTTCAACAGATTCACCTACAAATGCTGGTAGTAAAACAATTGAAGGCGGAATTACTTTTTTCATTGAAGAAGAAGATTTATGGTACTTTCATGATCATGATTTAATCATTACATATAATGAAAAAGCAGAGGAACCTGTTTTTAATTATGAATAACAAAAACAAGGTGATTCCTTTTGAATCACCTTGTTTTGTCTATTTTGTAAATCGTTGAAGCTGATTTTCTAGGCCTTCAGCAAGTAAAATTTCTTTTTGAATCTCACCCAGTAGATCGAAGTGTGGGTACTCTTGCCGATGATGAATCCATTCCTGCTTTAATCCATAACGGTCTCCCCACTTAGCTAGCTTTTCTATATTACAGCAACCAACTTTAGTCACTGTGTTTGTATTAGTAAAACGTGGATCCAGCCAATAATGAGTTAAAAAAGCAATTTCGCCATTGGCTACTTTTTGTTTCCATGCTTTTAACTCATGTCTTTTAATCCCAAATGCCATTATTCAATCTCACTTTTTTTGGCATTTTCATAAGCGATATGCCATTCAGGATAATATTTTTTAAAATGAATCGGTCTAAATGAGTCCTTTTTCACACATACATGAGAAGAATTCCCAGTAACAGAGATTTCACCCGCTTCATTGACAATCTCATAACCATACACACTTCTTATTCCATCATATTTTTCAATCCAAGTTGAAATCGTCGCTGTTTCCCCATATCGTAATGGTTTCTTATATGAAACTTGAATATCAATAACAGGAGAGATAATGCCATCCTTCTCCATTCCTGCATAACTAAATCCTAGGTCTTTAATGAGAGAGGTTCTTCCTATTTCCATCCAAACGAGATAATTCGCATGATATACAACTCCCATTTGATCTGTCTCAGCATAACGTACTTCGATTTCTTTTTTTGAAATATGCATAATCTTTACTCCTTTTGAACCAAATTTCAGTCAAATAATATGAGAGTTATATTACCATACTTCCTAAAAAATAGCATTTATTATACTCAAAACAAAGAGACCAAACAATTGTCTGGTCTCTTTCACTGAACAAATACGCTTGTTATCTATACCCATTTTCTCTGTCACTTGCTTCATCTTTGATTTCATTTCTAAAGGCTTCAATGCTTTCTTCTCGACGTTTATTTTTTGCCTCTATACGCTGACGTTCTTCATCAGATGCAAAAGCCATGGTCTCTTGTGATGCTTCGATATTCTCAATCGTGTTTTGGACCATATCCTGAAGTCTTTCTACATTATCAGTGCGATCATCTCGACTAGATTGCTGGTGATTCATCTTCATTCCTCCTTCCATATGTAAGATACAAACGTATTGTTCTCACTGAAGAAAGAAAATAACCAACCTATTTCTAGAAAAATCGACATAAGAAAAAGGCGTACATAATATACGCCTAATCTAATTACTCACCTTTTGTTTGAATCACTTGAGCATGTTTCCCTGATTTATCTTGCATTTTCTTCCCTTTATTTCCCCTAAAGCCACGAGGTTGTGTCCCTAAGTGATCTTGACTAAAATGATTCGTTGTGTTTCCACTCATTCTATCGCCTCCCTTATTAATCATTATCACCTATTGTGACTTTTGTATGAGAGGCAATTATAGGAGAAAAAAACATATTTTATTCTGCTTTATCTAGTAGCTTTTGTTCAAGACGCTCTTCTATTTTTTCTAATGCAGCTTCATCTTTAAGTAGCTGTCTTTTATTTTCTAATACTAATTCCTCAAACGTTTGTTTTTTTATTTTTCTCAACATTCTCACCTCTACTTCTATTGTATTTTTCATTATTGCCGTTTTTCTTATTAATTATTACAACTTTTCGAAAATTTATAACAAATAAAAAAGAAATGCCTTTAAGTATCTGTACTTAAAGACATTCCCTCATCAATCCATTTTTTCTAACATCTCTTTCATATACTCCAAACTCATCGCACCAGGATAACGATCTCTAATGATTCCTTTTGAATCAATGAAATAAGATACGGGCAAATTTAACACTTCATAATTACTACTTGTTTTATTCGTTACATCAAGTAACACTGGAAACGTAAAGCCTTGCTCCTTAATAAAATCTTTCGCAGTCTGGAGGTTCTTCTCAGTAACTGTCATATTAACTGCTAAGATTTCAATATCATCACTCTTCGTATCGTATAATTCCTGAATCTCTGGCATTTCTTCTAAACAAGGTTCACACCATGATGCCCAAAAATTCACAAGCACCTTCTTCCCTTCAAGATCTGAGAGTTTTATTATTTCTCCATCAGCAACTTGGAGTTCAAAGTCTGGTGCTTTATTGCCAATCTCCACTCCGGTTGTTTCATTCTTTTGCTTTTGAAATGCTTGAAATACTGCAAAGCCAATCATTGCTATTAGAGCTAGTGCTATGATAAATGTAATACTCTTTCTCATGTTTGTCCCCCAAATAGGTGATATTACATATATTTTATCATAAATCTGGAAGAAACGTATAAAAAATGCCGACTCATAGCGAGTCGACATCTTTGTTATTAAGCTTTCAGCTTATCACGAAGAACCATTTGAAGAATTCCACCATGACGGTAGTAGTCAATTTCAACTTCACTATCGAAACGAACAAGTACTTCAAATTCCTTCTTGTTACCAGCTTCATCTGTAGCTGTTACTTTTACATAGTCACGTGGTCTCACTGTTTCATCAATTGCAACTTCAATTGTTTCTTTACCAGTTAACCCAAGGACTTCTGCATTTTCACCTTGCTTGAATTGAAGTGGTAGAACACCCATTAATACAAGATTACTACGGTGAATACGCTCAAAGCTTTCTGCAATAACTGTTTTGATTCCTAAAAGATTTGTTCCTTTTGCAGCCCAGTCACGAGAACTTCCCATTCCGTAATCATTACCTGCAAGAACAACTAGCCCTGTACCATCTTGCTTGTAGCTCATACAAGCATCATAGATAGATGTAACTTCACCAGTAGGCCAGTAAGTTGTATATCCACCTTCTGTACCAGGAGCAATTTGGTTCTTAATGCGGATATTTGCAAATGTACCACGCATCATAACCTCATGATGACCACGTCTTGACCCATATGAGTTGAAGTCTCTTGGTGATACACCTTTAGATTGTAAATATTTCCCTGCTGGAGTATCCTTTCCAATAGAACCTGCTGGAGAAATATGGTCAGTAGTAACAGAGTCACCAAACTTTGCAACAACTCTTAACCCATTTAATGGTTGAACTTCTCCTGCTTCAGCAGACAAATTCTCAAAGAATGGAGGATTTGCAATATAAGTTGATTCATCATCCCACACATATAATGCTTCATCCGTCGTTTCGATTTCGTTCCAGCGTTGGTTGTCCTCAAACACACGCTCATATTCTCTTCTAAATAGCTCAGGAGTAACTGTTGACTTTACAACGTCCTTCACCTCATCAATTGAAGGCCAGATATCAGCAAAGAACACATCATTTCCATCTTTGTCTTTTCCGATTGGATCATTTTGAAGATCGATATCCACTGTCCCTGCTAAAGCGTACGCAACAACTAATGGTGGAGAAGCAAGATAGTTTCCTTTAACTAATGGGTGAATACGTCCTTCAAAGTTACGGTTACCAGAAAGAACTGATGTTACTAACAGATCATTTTCTGCAACAGCTTTTTCAATTTCTTCTGCAAGTGGCCCAGAGTTACCGATACATGTTGTACAACCATAACCAACTGTGTTAAATCCAAGTTGCTCAAGGTATGGAAGTAGACCAGCATCTTGCAAGTAACCTGTAACTACTTTTGAACCAGGTGCTAATGAGGTTTTTACGAATTTTGGCACCTGTAATCCCTTTTCTGCCGCTTTTTTAGCAACTAAACCAGCGCCAAGCATTACGTATGGGTTAGAAGTATTCGTACAGCTTGTGATGGCAGCAATGGCAATCGCACCTGTCTTCATGTTAACTTCCTCACCATTATTAAACTTCACAGTAATTTCTTTATTAATATCATCTGCTGTTAAACCAAAACCTTGGTTTCCTGTTGTTGTAAGAGCTGCTGTGAATGATTTCTTCATTTCTGAAAGTGGAATTAAATCTTGAGGACGTTTTGGTCCAGAAAGATTTGGTTCAATCTCAGCAAGGTCAATTTCAACTAATGCTGTGAATGTTGGATCCTCTAAGTCAGGAGTGTAATATAACCCGTTTGCTTTTGAATATTCTTCAACCACTGAAATATGCTCTTCATCACGTCCAGTTAGACGAAGATACTCAAGTGCTTCACCATCAACAGGGAAGAATCCACATGTAGCTCCATACTCAGGTGCCATATTAGATATAGTTGCACGGTCAGCTAGTGGAAGCTGAGCAATACCTGGTCCAAAGAACTCAACAAACTTACCAACAACACCTTGTTGACGTAATACTTGAGTTACTTTCAATGCTAAGTCAGTAGCCGTTGTTCCATTAGGAAGTGTACCAGTTAACTTAACTCCAATTACTTCTGGAACTGGGAAATAAGATGGCTGTCCTAACATTCCAGCTTCTGCTTCGATACCACCAACACCCCAACCTAATACACCAATACCATTAATCATTGTCGTATGAGAGTCAGTTCCGACAAGTGTATCTGGGAATGCTTCATATTCACCATTTTCAGCCTCTATTGCATGTACAACATTTGCAAGATACTCAAGGTTTACTTGGTGAACAATACCTGTTGCAGGTGGTACTGCACGGTAATTATCAAATGATTTTTGTGCCCAGCTTAAGAACTTATAACGCTCGGCATTACGTTCAAATTCTAAGTCCATATTGAATTGAAGAGCGTCACTCGTACCCGCTCTATCAACTTGTACTGAGTGGTCAATAACTAAATCTACTGGAATTTCCGGATTAATTTTATCAGGATTTCCACCAAGGTCTGCCATCGCTTTACGCAGTGCAGCTAAGTCAACAACTGCTGGTACCCCTGTGAAATCTTGTAGGATAACACGTGAAGGTTTAAATGGTACATCAACCTCTTTTACCTCTTCAGTGCCCCATTTTGCTAAATTTTCAACATGCTCTTTTGTAATGACTCTTCCGTCAACTTGACGAAGGACTGATTCTAGAAGTACCTTAATAGAATATGGTAATTTTGAAACGTTACCAACATTAGCAGCTTCTAGCGCTTGCAATGAATAGTAGTTATACGTTTTTCCGTTCACTGTAAATGATGAACGAGCATTAAAAACATCTTGTTTTGCCATATGTATTACCCCCTCTAATTAAATAGTAGAACGATTTCAACAAAATGTCGAAAATTAAGTGAATAAAATCCCCATTTAAAGTTTAAGACAATATTATATTAATACACTAGTAAATATAAGTAAATAAAAAGAAAGTTATTGAATGAAATAAGTTTTACTTATGTTATAACGATAAAAATGATGACAAAGATGCTAATAATTTATACTATCTTAACCTAAAATAGGTATGGAGGTGATAAAGATGGCTAAACGCAAAGCAAAACACGTCCGTCCTGGAATGAACCATGCTGACGCTCAAGGTGTTGGTGCAGGTTATAATGAGGAGTTTTCAAATGAGCCATTAACTGCCGAACAACGTCAGAATAATAAAAAGCGTAAGAAAAACCAGTAGTAAAACAAAAAGCCTGCAAAACTTGCGGGCTTTTTCGACATTTTATTGGTTTACTTCATCAACTATTGATTGTAAATCATCTTTAAATTGATTAAGTTGCGCTTGTTGTGTATCTGAAGCTGTCTCTAATGCATTATTTATTTGATTAAAGGCTTCATTCACTTCGTTCTTTAATCGCTTTAGTTGAACCCCATAGTCTGGATCGTTTTGAACAATGCTATTATAAACATCCATCGCTTCTTTTGTTCCTTGCTGGGCAGCCTGAAAAGCCTGCTGTTTATCTTTTTGATACGGCATCTATTAACCCCTCCTTAAGTCATTGTTTTCATTATTAGCATCTCTAGAAACGCAAAAAACATAACTTTTTTTATGAGAATAAATTCAACCTTATTTCTCATCCTAACAATAGAAGGGAGGGATTTTCGATGACAAACAAAAATACAGGGGGAGACATCCGAAAGAATGCTCCAAAGGGTCATAACTCTGGACAACCTGAGCCACTTAGTGGATCAAAAAAAGTGAAAAATAGAAACCATTCTAGACAAAAACACAATTCACATCACGACTTGTAATCAGGTGAGTGCTGACCGATTTTTCGTGAACTGGTCAGCACTTATAGTTGGAAACATGCATGTACAACTTCACTGATTTCAACTTCAGAAATCGTTCGGAAATCAAGAATAACCGTTTCCTTATTTATTCTCGAAATAACGCTAGGCTCTCCTGCTCTTAATACAGTTGCTAATTCTTCTGCGTTTTTCTTGTGATGAACTAATGAGACTGTATATGTAGGTATCAGCACATCTGGCATGGTCCCTCCACCAACTTGAGAAACATCCTTTTGTAAGGTACACGTATAATTTGGATTTTGTACCATTTGATTTATAAACTTCATTGCACGTTCTTTAATTTGATACTCACTTACAATAATATCTCGAATCGTTGGAATTTCTAGAAGTCCTTCTCCCCCTCTTACATATGACATCAACGTAGCTTCAAGAGCAGCTAATGTCATTTTGTCTACCCTTAATACACGAGCAAGCTGATGCTTCTTGAGTTTTTGAATCAACTCTTTTTTACCTACTATGATCCCGGCCTGCGGACCACCTAGTAATTTATCTCCACTAAACGATATGATGTCAACACCTTGCCTGACCACTTGGGCAACAACTGGCTCATCACCAATTTGGTGGGATTGATAATCAAAGAGAACCCCACTTCCAAGATCTTCATAAAAAAGAACATCACTATGTTTCATTTGTAATTCAATTAGCTCTTCGGTTGATACACTTTTGGTGAATCCAATTGTTTTGAAATTACTCGTATGAACTTTCATCAACATGGCTGTGTTTTCATTGATAGCTTGTTCATAATCAAATAAATGGGTCTTATTAGTTGTCCCTACTTCTACTAATTTAGCTCCACTTTCTTCCATGATACTTGATACTCGAAATGAACCACCAATCTCTACTAGCTGCCCTCTAGAAACAATGACTTCTTTTTCTTTCGCCAATGCCCTTAGAACTAGGTATACAGCTGCCGCATTATTATTAACGACCATTGCCGCTTCTGCTCCTGTCACCTTTTTTAATAATCCTTCAATGATATCATGCCTAGAGCCTCTTGTTCCTTCCTCCACCTGGTACTCAAGATTTGAGTAACTACCTGCAATTTCAACCACTCTCTTGATTGCTTCCTCACTAAGTCTTGCTCGTCCTAGATTAGTATGTAATACAGTTCCAGTTGCATTAATAACTTTTTGTAGATAATATGTCGTTATTTTCGCTGCTTTCTGTTCTAGTTTATGCTGAATTTCTTGAACAAAGGCTTCCTTAGACGGGGTTGTACCCTCCCATGTTTCGGCAAGTAGCTGTGCACGTATTTCGTTAATACTCTCTTGTACGATTTGTGTAACAGTTTCAGAATTTATCTGATATTTATTTACAGTCTCCTGAAACTGAGCTGTTTTTTGAAGCTCATGTACAGGTGGTAAATAGCGTAAATATTCCTTCATAGTGGATCCTCCAATTTGTTCTATAACAGTAATGAAAAATTTAAAACCAGTTAAGACGTTTTTGAATAGTATAAGTATAGCAATTTTCGGGGGGACATTTCCATGAAGAACGAAGACAACTCCAGACGAATTCAGTTTGAAGGGATGGAGAAATGGATGGAGCAGTTTTTTGATGATCCATTTACGTCAATTAGTGAGAGCTTTCGAGTTGATTTATTTGAAACAGATGAGGAATACATCATTGAAGCCGAACTCCCAACAGTAAAAAAGGACAATGTGCAACTACATTTAGTAGATGATGCCTTGATCGTCGAAGTGAAAACGAATACAGTCACATCCAATTCAAAAACACTTAAGCGAGAGATCCTTCTCCCATTCGAAATGAAGAGGAGAATTGTGAAGGCGATCTTAAAAAACAACATATTAGAAATTTTTATCCAAAAAAACGGAAAAGTGAATCCTCCACAGTCGAAAATCATTATAGAATAAAATCATTCAAAAGGAGTTCTGTTCTTAGAACAGAACTCCTTTGGTCAAGTTTTATTTATTTTCAAGCTGAGTAATAATTTCTTGAGGATCTGGGAACTTTCCAACATCAAGTTTTGAAAAGATTTTCTCCCCATTTACAGTCACTTCAAATGCCCCACCAGTGCTTGGTACTAATTCTAAACTAGAAATCGTATGTCTAAAATGAGTAAGTAATTCTTCCGCGAAACTCGCGGCTTTAGGTGCAAAGTTTCACTGCATGCAAAATTCTATGGTCATTTTAAATGTTGTCATATGTTTTCCTCCTTATTTTTTGTATTATTATTACTATTTTAGTACAAGGTCTGGCCAGTAAGCAAAACAAATGATTAGAGATCGTTTTTTTCCCAGACTCGGATGTTATCAATCCGTTTTGTCATGTTTAATTTATCGTAGAGCTCTACTAATGGAACCAAATATTTTCTTGAAAGCCCAAGAATGTCCTTTGCATCCTTTAATTCAAATTGATCAGGCTTTTCTGCTTTTAATTGAGAGATGGAAAGGATTAAAGGCTCTTTATGTATATAATGCTTTTCATCTAGCTGATAAATTTGGTTACTTCCTATTAAATAGTGCAACAAATCATTTGCCTCTTTAACTGGAAGTCCCGCTTGCGAAACATACTCTCCCCAAGTTTGAACTTTCATTCCATCTTGCTTAATCGCAATAAGAACCCCTTCCATTCTTTTTGCCCATTGAGCTGGAAAAGTAGGCTCAAAGGAAGCTACGGCAAGAAATTGATCGGTTCTTTTTAATTCCCCCTCTTTGATAAGATGATCTATCAAGTAATCAATTAATTCTTTTTTGTATTTCTGCATTAACATTTGAGTTAATTCAGCTTTGTTCATCCCATTTATAAGCGGATTTAATTGATGAAATTCACTGACTGACTTCACAATTAAATCACCTAAATGATTTATTATGGATCTAGTTGTATATAGCCCTTGTTTAACTTGAACAAAATCTTGGTCTACCAGAATTTCCTCTATCAGATCGTGATTAATCCCTGTTTCTTTACTTAATTGAGACACTGACATTAATTGAGAAAGATCAATAGACCTTCTAATCCGATCCTCTGGCGTTCCTTCTTGTTTGTCTTTTAACATTTTAATCGTTTCATGACCAAAACGATATTTCTCGCCACCAGGATCAATCACCCAGCCACCACCAATTGTTTCAGCTGGTGTAGGTCTTCTGACGATAAATCGATCTCCACGCTTCGTGACTATTTCCTCATCTAATCGTAATTGACATAGAATTTCCTCATCTTCATTTACAACATCGTTCCGGTCAAAAAAGACAAGCTTCCCCATTACCTCTGTTGTTCCGATATGACATTTAACAAGTGACCTTTGCCTTATACTATATTTAAGGGGATTGACAAATCTTAATGCAATATCAATCGTTTGTGTGACAATATAATCATTTGATGATACAAGGACATCTCCACGTTTAATTTCAGACTTTGTAATACCACCCAAATTAATAGCAACACGTTGTCCTGCAGACGCATTCGTTACTTGATGATGATGAACCTGCAGTTGCCTAGCCTTGACTTCAATGTTTTTTGGAAGCACCGTTAACATTCTATCTACTTCAACTTCTCCCTCATAAATCGTCCCTCGTACAACTGTCCCCTGGCCTTTGACAGTAAAAACCTGGTCAATTGGTAAGCGAAAGCTGCCAATTGTTTTTTGTTTTTCAATGACATTTAATTGTTCTTCGATTTTAGTTTTTAACTCATCAATTCCTTTATTTGAAAGACTATCAACTAGTATGATAGGTGCTTCCTGAAAAACAGTTCCTTCGAGTTGCTCTTTTATATCGTCCTCAACTAGTTCGACAAAGTCAGGATCCACTCGATCTATTTTTGATACAGCAATAATTCCTTTATCAATCCCTAGAAACGAAAGTATTTCAAGATGCTCTCTCGTTTGAGGCATTACTCCTTCATCCGCTGCCACAACAAGAATCACTAAATCGATTCCTGCCACTCCCGCAATCATTTGACGAATAAAACGCTCGTGCCCAGGCACATCAACTACTGAAACCTGCATGTCGTCATTAATATGTAAAGGTGCAAATCCAAGTTCAATGGAAATTTGCCTTTCTTTCTCTTCTTTTAAACGATCCGTATCAACATTAGTTAGCGCTTTGGTTAATGTAGTCTTACCATGATCGATATGACCTGCCATACCAATTGTAAAATATCTTTTTTCCAACGTATGTACCTACCTTCTAAAACCTATCAATTACACATTACTTTAACGTCAAATCAACTGATAATCAAGCATCTGCACTACATATAAAAGAAATGGACACGAGATTAAACGATTGCACACAAAATCGTATACATGAAACTCGATAAGCAAAAGAAGAATTTCTCACTTGTATTTTCTCCTCAAATCATGCATAATGAATTTCGTGTCAATTTTGCCTGTCCATTTATATCTATTTACGGGGTTGATTGGGGTACTGGTGTCCCTCACGGTCTTCAAAACCGATTGTGCGGCGCGTGACGTCGCAGCTGGGTTCGATTCCCAGGCAGTCCCGCCAAACCTATTAATTTAATACAATAAATTAAATGACCTCGAAGTTGTAAGCATATACATTTCTCTTAATTATTTTTATTTCTACTTAACGCTCGATTTGCTTCAATTCTAAAATCCGCTGCCGCCCTGTGAATATCGATTTGTTCATACATCACTTTATTAATCGTTTCCGTTAATAGCTGGTTTACTTCTGTTACACCAAATGGTTCTGGCGGATCAATTGCAGTAGAGTATTCTAAAGCAACTTCGTTAAAATCAAACATTTCTTTTTGTTGCGCTGATAGCTGCAAACTCATCGCGTCTCTAACCTCAGATGATACTGGAATACCACGTTCTGCATTAATAACATCATTTGCCTCTTGGCTATTAATAAACCAATCTATAAATTTTACAGCTTCTTCTTTATGCTCAGAGGATTTTGCTATAGAGAAAAACATAGATGGCTTAATCCAAAGGCCATCCACACCACCTGCCCTATTGGGTGGCGTCATTAACTTCAAAGTAGGATTTGCCTCTGAAGCAATAACTATAAAGTTCGACCAGTCAAATGTAGTCCCAGACTCACCAACTACAACAGGCTCTGCCTCCTTCCCTTTAGATGAGATTTGTGCCCATTCATCTGGATTAGGTATCGCTTCTTTTTCCTGAAGTTCTTTTAGCAATACTAAATACTCAACCAGAATTTGATCATCTTCATACCCTAATTTGGTTCCATCTTCAGAAAACAGGCTATCACCATATTGTCTAACCCAATACGAAAAAACATGTGGATCAACTAACTTTACAGTCCCATAAAAACCGGTTTTGGCTTGGATATCTAACATATTCGATTTGAAATCCTCCCATGTCCAATCAGGAGTAGGCATCTCCAAACCTGCTTGATCGAATACCTTAGGGTTATACGTAATGGCTAAAGAGGTTAATCCTATTGGTATTCCAGTTAATTGATTCTCTAATTTACCAGTAGTTAATAACCTTTGGTCTAGATTCCTCATATTCAGTATTCCATTGTCTAAATAGGGTTGAAGGTCCGCTAAAAGTCCTGTTGTTGTAAATGTTGAAATATAGGAATAATCCATTTGAATGATATCTGGCATAGTGTTCCCTGCCCCTTGAGCCAATAACTTATCAAAATAACCATCCCAACCAGATGGTGCAGCTTCAAAGATAACATGAGGATTTTTTTTCATGTATAAGTCTAATAACTTCCGTGTGTCATTATGTCTAGTCTGTGACCCCCACCAGGTAATCCTTAGAGTAACTTTTTCATCAGTATTTTCTTTGTCCAGTCGTTGCACTTTACTTCTATCATTGGAGCAAGCAGTTAAGGATAATTGAATTAATATGACGAATAAAATTAATGCTACAATCTTTTTTCGCATTTCACTAACTCCTTCGAGTTCTATACATTCATTCTTTATCCAGCTAGATTATTTTTTCGATGTTTCGAATAAACTCTTATACTCTCTTGGTGACATCCCAGTATATTTTTTAAAAGCTAAACTGAAGTAATGATTTTTATCACCAAAGCCAGTGAGCTCTGAAACCTCAAACATTTTCAAATCTTCTCTAGTCTCTAACAGAACTTTTGCTTTTTCCATTCTGAGTTTATTTACATATAATGAAAAACGTTCCCCAGTTTCACGTTGAAATATGCGACTCAAATAGTCTTCATTCATAAATAATATTTCTCTAGCAATTTTCTTCAAACTCAAATTAGGTTGATCTAAGTTTTTTTCGATATATGAAATGACTTTTTCAATCGCATTACTATAGATTTTTGTAGTATGTTCATAGTTTGATTCTGCTATTTTAATCCCAATACGAGTAACAAACTCTTCAATTTGTTGAATTGTTGTCATTTCATCAAGCTGTATAACGACTTGAGCATATGAATCTAGTGGCTCAGAACGACTTTGCTGAATCATATTAAGCAAAAGTTCCATACAATACATTTTAGTGAGGTCAATCCGTTCCTTACTAATCATCAAACGCATGAAAAAATTTCGTATTTGTTCTTTCACTACCTCAATATGGCCTGTTTTTATTGAAATAATAATCTTCTCAATCTCTTTGTCTCGGTTCTTTAGTGCTTCTCCACTCCCTAAGTCCACGTCTTTCTTTGTAATCAAATGACCCTCACCAGTATAAAATCCGTATTGTAAACAATCAGAAATATCAGAATACATATGTCGAAGTTCCTCCAATGGGGCTTCATCACTTATGGCGATAAATGTCTTTTTGTTATAATATCTGAGAAAAATTTGTTGAATATCTTCTAAAGGAGTTTCTAACTCTAAATGATCGACAGCTCCAATTAAAATTAATATATCTCCTTCGAAAATCGTACTTATTTGTAATCTAACTGATTCAAGTGATTCATCTGCGATGTTTTTTAATGCAAACCTTTCAATTAGGCTACATTCCTTCTCTGGTCTCAGCAATACGAGTTTAAAGCTTTGTTCGGTCAAATTAAACATCTCTCTAAGCCGTAAATATTCACTATCCGTATAATGATCACATTTGATTGCTTCAATAAGAAATTTTTCTTTCATTTGTGGCATTGCTTCATCCCAATTATCACTCATTTTTTTTAGAAGCAGATCTTTCTTTTCCACTTGTTTGATCTCTTTGACAACTTTATCTAATGCCTCAGTTATTTCTTTCTCATCACACGGTTTCAAAATATAATCCTTTACACCATATTTTAAAGCAGTACTTGCATAATCAAATTCACCATATCCTGATAAAACAATAAAATACGTATCCAATAGTTGACTTCTAACATTTGAGATGAGTTCAAGTCCGTTCATTTCGGGCATCATTATGTCTGTTATCACAATTTCAGGTTTACGTTTTTTAATTACATCGAAAGCTTCTACCCCGTTTTCCTTTGCCCCAATAACTTCAAGCCCAAGTGCTCCCCAATCAATCAACTGTACAATCCCTTCACGAATCATTCTCTCGTCATCAACTACTAATACCTTGTACATGATTATTAGCTTCCCCCCCTATAAGGAATAATTAAAGTCACACAAGTCCCGATTGTTTCTTGGCTGTGGATGGTTAAACCATACTGATCTCCGAAGCTTAATTTAATCCGGTCGTCTATATTTTTAAGTCCAATACCAGTGCCAGAGGTTTTGATGTTTCTCTTTTGGAGTTCAACAAGGTCTTTTTCTTTCATACCTGGACCATTATCAATAATATCAATTTTAATCCATTCCCCATTTCCCTCGATTAAAACTTTTATTTGGCATATCCCCGCTTTTCGTTCTAATCCATATTTAATGGAATTTTCTACGATAGGCTGTAAACTCATCTTCACAATTTCTTTTTCTCGCAAATGATCTTCACAAATAACCTCAAACTCCAGTCTTTCTTCATATCGAAAACTTTGAATCGTGATATATGCCTGTACAAGTTTCAATTCTTCACCAATTGTCGTCACATGATTAGAAGTTTGTGTAGCTTTTCTCAGGATATCTCCCAATGCTTTAACCATAGTTGATATTTTATGCTGTTTGTTTATTCTTGCTTCCCAATTAATTGATTCAAGCGTGTTATAGAGAAAATGAGGATTAATTTGAGACTGTAACGCCTTTATTTCAGCTTCTTTTATTAATAACTGTTTAAGATAATTTTCCTTAATTAATGAATTTATTTTGTTAATCATATATAGAAAATCATTGTGTAACTGGATAACCTCATCACCGCTATCTTGTTTTGTACAGGACATCCCGGTTAATTCAAATTCGCCGTTCTCCACTTTCTTCATCCGTTTACTTAAATTAATTATAGGCGTTGTAATACTTCCTGAGAATTTAACACCGACGATAAATAGAATGACCATTAGTATGACAAAGATTATAAACAAAGTCATTCTGATTAATGATATGCTATTAAAAATATGATCATAGGAAACTAAAGTATAATAGGACCAGCCAGTGTAATTTGAATTCACATCTGTTACAAGATATTTACTCCCATTTATATTCTGAATGTTATATTTACCATCTTTCAAAAGACCAGGATCAAATTCTAATGACTGTAACGAAGGATTTTTATAAATTTCATCATAATTATCTGTATAGATTAATAACTCGCCTCTAAAATCAGACCAAGTACCAGAGACCCATTTGATGAGCCATTCGGGATCAATTCTTACCAGAATATAACCAACAGACTGTAATTGCCCCACCGTTCTTAGTTTCCTTGCAACAACAAAGCTAGAATCCCCTTCCATTGGCTCAATCCATGTGATTTCTCCAGAACTAAGATCGAGTGTATCTCTAACTTTTTTCAAGTAAATACCATTAAAGACAGATACACTATTTCCAACCGTATATTCTCTTCCTTTTTCATCAAAGTAGCTTACCGACGTAATATAACTTTCTGATTGTGATAATCCCAGTAGCTTTGTTCTTAACTCAGTGATTGCTTGATAGCGTTCATATGAAGATGGTATGCTATTAATCTTTACTAGATTGTCTTGAGTCCTCCCTTCAGTCAGCAAAGAGAAGGTAAGTTTATCCATCTTTCTCAATTCATTTTCAATAGTAGTTGTATATAGATTTAACATTTTCGAGGAAAGATTAAGCAATTGTTTATCATATACGTAATTTGTTATTTGAATTGCTGACAAGCACACAACACTAATTACAATTACAAACATTGAAATAATCACCATAAACTTCCACTTAATTGAAAGGGTATTGTAGGAATTCCGAATATTCAATTGTAACTCCTCTTTCTTATTTATCTTAGCTCAATCAACTACCTAATCATTTTTTGTTTATTTATAAGCTTAATGATACTAATTTGAAGGACAATTAAATGAAAGCACTTACATAATTATGTTGGTTTAATTAGAAATATTCCGCACAATCCTTTTTACAAGTTCGTCATCGGATAGAGGCTCACAATAGTATTCTCTAAGTATCTTAAATTGATAGTATGTTAATTTTATATTGCCTCAATTACAATCATATATCAAGAGGTTATTCAAGATCGAATAGATAAAAAAATGACCCCGGATTTAACCCGCGATCATTATAAATGATAATTATTTTGTGAGGTTCTTCAGTTTCAAATTAATTAATTATTGGTTTAAAATACTATCAGCCTGTTCTCTAAACTGTGTTGCAGCTTCTTCTGGCTCGATTACTCCATATGCTATTTGCTCAGTGATATTCCTTAATAGACTGATAATTTCTCCTGCTTTTGCTGGATCTGGTCCACTATATGGTGAACTATTTTCTCCTACCCAAGCTACATAGTTGAATACTTGTTTTTGTGGCTCAGAAAGTAACGGTAATAATGCTTCTTGGACTTTAGGAGATCCAGGAACGCCACGGTCTCCTAGCATTAACTTATTTGCTTCAATATTGTTCGTATAGAAGTCGATAAATTTAGCCGCTTCTGCTTTATTTTCAGAGTTATTCGCAATAGACCATAATAAACCAGGTTTTAAGAATAATCCTTTTTCTGCATTTGGTCCAGGTAAGCCAACGATTTCAATCGGACGATTTGCAGCAGATTGAATACCAATTAACTGGTTAGACCATTGAAAAAGTCCGATTGATTGTTGTTTGACAACAGGGTCATCTTCAAGTCCTTTTACTTGAGCACTTTCGTCAGGTGATTGTACTGCTTTTTTATTTACCATATCTGCATACATTTTATAGAAATCAACAAACAATTGGTCATCTTCATAACCTAATTTTGTCCCATCTTCACTATATAGTCTTTCTCCATGTGATCTTAAATAATAATTAAAGGTCACATCTGGAGCTGTACCAGGACCATTTTCGAAATAAATGCCATTCTCTACAGCTTTATCCGCCATAACTTTGTAATCATCCCATGTCCAGTTCTCATCAATTTTGTCTACACCAATTTTCTGAAGTGCCTCAGGGTCATATTGGAAAGATAATGCGTTTACTCCACCATTCATTCCATAGTATTTATCTCCTATTTTCCCACCGTCAATAAAATTTTGGGAAAGATCTGAAGTATCAATCTCATTCCCTAAGTATGGAGCTAAATCAGCTAACTGATTATTGTTTCCATATTGAATAATGTAAGAAAGGTCCATTTGGATAATATCTGGAAGCTGTCCAGCTGACGCTTGTGGAGCTAATTTCTTCCAATAATCATCCCAGCTTGCATACTCTGGTTGGATTTTCACATGTGGATTGAGTTCCTCATACAATTCAATCATTTTTAAAGTGTAGTCATGTCTTGGCTCCGCACCCCACCATGCAATGCGAAGAGTAACTTCTTTATTTGCTTCTTCACCTTTACCTTCCCCATCATTTGAACTTGGTTCATTTGTTGTCGTATTACCACTACAAGCTGCCAAAGTGAACACCATTACTACCGAAATAAATAACATCATCCACTTCTTCATTTCATATATCCCCCTTGTTTGTTTAATTTGATTTCTTTCCATTGTTTAATAACTTGTGAGATGGATATTCACCTCCTTACCCCTAATATTAAGCGCTTACATTTAACTTTTCATTACACTTTCCCTACTTAAAGTTTTAATTTTCCGACTTTTATTTGATTATGCTGTATTCTTATTCTGCTTTAAACGCTTTTCATGTGATTACACTATAACTTATGCTCTACTTTTCTATAATAATACTCCCGAAAATCCCAAAGAATTCTATGTCCGTAACAAATGTCTCTTTGGTTTTAACCATCTTTTGTACTATAATGGAAAAAGATAACAAAAGGAGGAGTTTTCATGGGATTTCTTGATGGTATCATGGGAAATGCTTCTGAAGCTGATATACACTCAGTTTCAAAAGAATTAGAAATGATTTTAGCCGATCATGAAAAAGTAGAAAAAGCGTTTAAATTAATACGAGACTTAATCGTATTCACTGACAAGCGATTAATATTGATTGACAAACAAGGCATTTCAGGTAAAAAGGTTGAATACCATTCGATTCCTTACCGAAGCGTAACTCACTTCAGTGTAGAAACCGCTGGAACCTTTGATTTAGATGCGGAACTTAAAATATGGATCTCTAGTACGACCGAGCCTGTTGCAAAACAATTTAAAAAAGATAAGAACATATACGATGTTCAGAAGGCTTTAGCCTCATATGTATTAAAATAGCTTTTCTTCCTCCGCATAGGAGATTTTTTTTTAACTACTAGAGCATTAGAAAAAGAGGGCAAAAGCCCTCTCTCCACCTATTTTGTTACTCTTGATACACAAGCACATCAAAACCTTCATTCTTGGCTCGCGCTGCTAAGCGATCAGCATTATCTTTTGATGTAAATGCACCAATTTGAACCTTATACAGATCATCTGTTCGTAACACAATTGATTCAAAGCCTTTTGACGATGCTTCGCTCGCTAGAGCATCCGCGTTTGATTTGTTTCTAAAAGCACCAATTTGGACTTTGTATAGATTCGTTGGTTTTTTCTTTAAATTGAAAGCTCTAGCTATACCATTGGCATGTCCTCTAGCAATTTGATTTAAGAAACTTGTAGACTTTAATTTTTCCGCATCTTCTGCATGATCAATAAAGCCATTTTCTGTTAATAATGCTGGCATTCTCGTTGCTCGTAATACATGAAAGTTCGCTGTTTTTTTACCTCTGTCACGGAAATCAACTTGTCTCAGTATTTCCTCATGAACTAAGTTTTGATAGCTAGTTGTAGGAGAACCTATACCAGGATAAATAAAACTCTCAAATCCCGTACCTCCACCAGCGTTTACATGGATTGATAAATAATAATCAGCATTCCAATTGTTAGCAGCAGTTGTTCTATCAGTTAAGCTAACAGTCTGATCAGATGTACGACTTAAGCGAACAGAAACTGCCTCATATTCATTCATTAAAATGTTTCTAAGAGAAAGTGCTATTTGTAAAGTAAGACGCTTCTCTTCCAAACCATTCCCAACAGCTCCTGAGTCATTACCACCATGTCCAGGATCGATAAATATTTTCACCATAATATATCACCACCTCGAATTATTATATGAGAATGGTAATTTTCTTGTGTGGACAAATATCTTATTTTACTTATATTCTATACATATTTCAGACAACAAGAAAAAATCCCCTAATCAAAATCAATGGGGATACTGTTTCTCTAATTTTATTGAATTTCTCACAAATGTTATTACTTACTTCCTTCGTGATTTGGGTATTTGCCTACTAAATATATTGAACTAATTATTCGTTTATTAATCCACTTTAAGTTCTCTTTTGTGTTCAATCGTTCAAAGACACTTTGTCTACCTTCCTCTGTTGTTACATAATGACTAGGCAAACTATTTAAGCTAAGAGCAATTATATCTGTTCTACATTTCTCACATTTACAAAATACTTGAAAGTCCGAACCAAGCATTTGAACTGTTACTAATGTTTCAACAAGTTCTTCCATTACATTACTATATCTTTTTGCCACAATAATCTCTCTTTCCTTTGTACGAATATCTACATTAACTATCCATATTATACCCTATTTCTATCACTTTGGAGAAAATTAATTATAGGAAGTTATGTATAAATTCACCACATACTATTTCTTTAATCATCTAAATTAATAAAAGATTTAAAACTGGTATACATTTCAAAATAAAGGCAATTCTATAGTTATTCAATTAGAGGAGGTGATTAAAATGGAAGTGAATATGAGTGCAGAAGAAGTTCTACAAAATATTCAACAATTAAAAGTAACCGGGGGAAACCTAAATAAAAAGAATGTAAAAAAGACGAACCCTCAATTAATGAGACATGCACTTCATTATTTTCCTGACTGGAATAGTGCAATAGAAAAAAGTAGTTCCATTTAACAATTTGGTTCCTTGTGAATCTGACAAATGAATTGATTTTTCGTTCAAAACATCAACTATTAGTCATACTCTTACATATAACCTTTTATCTCAATTCTTTTGTCAGTTTTTTTATTCGAACAATCCGACCTCATGGCCTCCTCTAACAATCACTTTCTTTCATGTATGGCTTCTTGCACGAAATTGAATACTATCTATTCTTGGGTAGAAAAGATGTCGACTGGAAATACTACTTCGTGAATTATCATGAGGTTAAATAATTGACATGAAACAATCTCTCAACTCAGGTCATTTTAGGGCTATTTTTCCAAAAGGAGTTATGCTTAATGCTATTAGAAGATTCACTCTCAAAGGAATTAATCACAATAAAATCGATACTCAAAAAAGGGATTTCAGGAGTACATTTTGATTCTCGTGAAATTAATGAAGGGAATCTTTTTATAGCTATATCAGGGACTGCTATGGATGGTCACCAATTTATAAAACAAGCCATTGAAAATGGTGCTGCTGCCATTATAGGTGAGAAAGAACTAACAGATTTGAATGTTCCCTATTATAAGACCTCGAACAGTCGACTCGCATTAGCAAAAGTAGCAAGTGAGTTCTACAATCACCCATGGAAACGGCCAATCATGATTGGCATTACTGGTACCAATGGAAAAACAACGACCTCATATTTACTTCGTCATATTCTTGAAACACAAGGAATTTCTTGTAGTTTAATTGGAACGGTCAAACATATTATCAATGGCAAGGATTTTTATTCAACTCAAACCACACCAGACCCAATACTTTTACAAAAATTATTAGTAGAAAGTACTGACGAAGTTATTATAATGGAAGTTTCATCACATGGTTTAGATCAAAATCGTGTTTGCGGTCTTAAATTTGATATAGGTATTTTTACAAACCTCAGTCATGACCATTTGGATTATCACTCCGACCTGGACTCATACTTTTTAGTAAAAAGTAAATTATTCACATTATTAAAAAGTGAAGGAGAAGCGATTATAGGAACATATAGTTCATGGGGAAAGAAGTTACAAGAAAAGCTGAACCTACCATCTTCAAGGATATTCTCTTTTGGTACTGATGCACAAGATGATTATGAGCTTATAGAATGGAATCAAGGAAATCACCGATGTATCATCCGTGATTTCACAGAAAAACAGTCCTTCCTTCAACCAATTCCAGGTTTGCATAATGTCTGGAATACATTAGGTGCTTATTCAGTAGCAAGAAGATTAAAAATTGAAGCAAAAGATATTCAAGAAGCTCTATTAACGTTTCCTGGAGTACCAGGGAGATTTGAAACCTATTCGTATGCTGAAAGACCTACAGTGGTTGTTGATTATGCGCATACACCAGATGGATTAGATCACACATTAAAAACAGCAAAATCACAACATCATTCGCAATTATTTCATATTTTTGGTTTTAGAGGAAATAGGGATCACTCAAAGAGAGAAACAATGTTACAAATCTCAGTTTTCTATAGTGATTTTGTCATATTAACATTGGACGACTTGAATAATGAAGACTATGAATCACTTGTAAAAGAAATGAAGAGAATGGCATCAAATATAGGAAATAATATAAAAATCATTCCTGATCGAACGTTAGCTATTGAGTACGCATGGAAGAATGCTAGTGAAAAAGACCTTATTATTATTACAGGTAAAGGCCCTGAAACGTATAAACAAGAATTTGTATATCCTTGCAATTCTGATAAAGAAACAATCGATTATCTTCAAAACAATATAAGAAAAACACATCAGAACTAACATCAAGTTTGTTTTCTAACCTTTTGTAATCATGTATAATGTTATTATCGGTCTTTTTATGAGGTGATTTTTTATGTTAAATGGTTGGTTTTTATGGTTTATTTTATTCTGGGTAGTATTCTTAATAACAATGATGTTCATTGGTGGATTCTTTATGTTTCGAAAATTTCTTAAAAGATTTCCAAAAGAAGATGGTAAATCTGAATTAGATTGGCAGGAGTATTACCTCGAACAGTCAAAAGATCTATGGAACGAAGATCAAAAACAATTATTAGAGGATTTAGTTAGTCCTGTTCCAGAGTTATTTAGAGATGTTGCAAGACAAAAAATCGCAGGTAAAATTGGTGAAATTGCAATCAAAGAAAATGCCACTGAAATTACACAAGATTTATTAGTTAGAGGATACATTAGTGCAACACCAAAACGTGATCATAAATTTCTTATAAAGAAATTAAAAGAAAAACAAATTGATACAACCCCATACAAACAACTTTTTTTATAAGTTGTTTGTATCAAAAGAAGCTAGTTCAAATCCGACACTCAATGTGTAGGTTATTTGAACTAGCTTCTTTTTTACATTTCAGATCTAGATTGTAATAATTCATGATGGACCTTTTTATATTTAAGATACATCGCAGCTCTCCACGGAACTATCATAGCAAAGGCTAATAACCAAAACATTCCGCTAAGTTCTCCAAAATCAATGGTTGAGCTTAGGATCGTTTTCATCACAATTCTAATAATGAGCAACCCTACTAAAATATAAATAAACGCTTTAGATCGCTTTAAATAAATTTCATTATCTTTGATTTCAAAAGTTGATGTTTTTATAAGAAGAATCGAAAATAAACAACCTACTATAACAGCTTCTACAATCTGTATTGGTGACACTCGAAACATTGGAAGAATAAACATCAAAGCCCCCGTACTCATAAATATAGGAGGAAGTACAATTTTTTTTACACTGGTTGGTTTTTTTGCGGCACGCAATCGAACAAAGATAACTAAACTTGCCATCAAAAGTGCCATGATCGAAGAAGCAATAGCCAAACATATCATCCTTATCTCTATTTCGTTCTAACAAAGTATTTTTTAACTCATTACCCTTTTAACAGCTTCCAATATCCTATTTTCGTCAAAAGGTTTTAAAATAAAGTCCTTTGCACCAGCTTCAATCGATTCAACGATCATTTTTTGGTGCCCCATCGCTGAACACATAATCACTTTTGCTTCAGGATTAGTAGCGATAATCTCTCTTAGCGCTTCTATTCCATTCATTTCAGGCATCGTTATATCCATTGTAACTAAATCTGGTTTAAGTTGGTTATACAGGCGAATCGCCTCTTGTCCATTTTCTGCTTCCCCAACAACTTCATAATTTGCTCTAACTAAAATTGTTGATAATGTCATACGCATAAACTTTGCATCATCTACAACAAGAATTCTTGACATTATGCTGCCTCCTACAATTACTTGCTATCAATAATCTACGTCTTTTAATTACATTATAGCAGATTCGTTACTTTAGTCATATCAATTATACCATTTTCAATCAATCAAAACCCTGTAAATCCACCATATAGACTAGTAAGATATACCGTAATCTTTGTCATCCAATCAAAGAATAATACAATTCCCATAAAAATCATAATATATCCACCAATTTTCATGATTTTAACACTATGTCGTTTAATCCACTGCATTTTTCCAATAAAGAACGATAAAACGAAAAATGGAACCGCAAAACCGATAACATATGCCATCATATAAATCATTGCAGAGCTAGGATTAGATGCAGCTAAAAGAATAACAGAAGATAAAATTGGACCAGTACATGGAGTCCAACCTGCTGCAAAAGCCATTCCAATAAAAACAGATCCGATATATCCAGAAGGTCTATGTTTAAAGTGAATTTTTCTTTCCTTCATTAAGAATTCTGGTTTTAATACTCCTACTATAACAAAACCGAAGAAGAGTATTAGAACTGCACCTAGTTGGCGAATTAAATCTTTATAATCCCAGAAGAAATTCCCTAAAAACGAAGCACTGAAACCTATTGCAACGAAAATAAGTGAAAAACCTATTAAAAAGAAAATAGTATGTAGTATACTTCTTTTTTGAAGCAATATTTGATCAGATTTTAATTCTCCTACTGATACACCTGTAATATATGACAAGAAGGCAGGATATAGTGGGAGACAGCATGGTGATACAAAGGACAAAAATCCTGCACCAAATGCTAAAAAGAGATTAAGATCACTCATTTCATACAACTCCTATACTGACAACATTTAAAACATAATAAATCCATTATATTATATCATAGCACAATAAATCATTTATTGACTGATGAAAGCTTCCACTTCCCAAAAGTTATTATAAGAAAAAGCAACAACCTTCATCTACCAGTTATTTTCCTTTGAATTAATTTCCAATATCGTATATAATGAAATCTATAAGACTAGCTATGGAAAGGAAAACTTCTAGTGTCGAAAAATGAAATGCTGCGGATTATAGAACGAAAAAGAGCAGAATTAATAGAAATTGTTCACAAAAATGGCCTAAGTTCTTCTAAAACCATCAAGTTTAGTCAAGAATTAGATCATCTATTAAACCTATACAATAATTATCCATCAAATAAAACCGAAAGTCTCTCAAATCTTTGAGAGACTTTTTTCATGCAAAAAGGCACCCATTTTGAGTGCCTGTCCACATTTATTTCATCTGTCCATTCATTGCTTTTAGCATTTGATTGATCTTCTTTTGAGAAGGTTTCATTCCCATTTGCATCATCATCACTTTTAACATTTGCTCGTTAATTGGCGGATTTTTCTTTAAATAATTCATCATGTACTTACGAGCGATGAAAAACCCTAGTGCTACCCCAGCAAGTAATGCCAGAACACCTACTAGAACATATAACCACATACTTATTTCCTCCTTCATGTTGTCTACATTACAGTGTACTAAACCCTATTGTATTATACAATAGTACAAGGAAAATTTCCTTCTTTTATACAAATTTTCTTTCTTTAATTGGATTTAACCATCCGTATCGATTTTGTTCAAAATCCATAGCCAAAAAACATGGATTATATTTTCGTAATAATTCAAAAAAAATGGTCTCAGCTTCTATATTTCCATTAGAAACAAGGGTAATATGTCTGTCTGAGATTGTCATTCTCGCGTCACTCTCTGGGAGTTGAAATTGTAATGAATGGCCATCAGCGGTCTGAGTATACGATTTAAATTTCTTTAACGATGATTCTATGAGTTGATTGATTTTCAAATTAGGAATAGGTCTAGTGACAAAATCAATTTGTTTTTTTAATATTTGTTTTTTATCTTGATGATTAGAAAGTTCGTGATCAAGAAATAAGTGATATAAAATTGATTCCCTACCAAAATAATGGGACGCAAACTCTTCCTCTAGTAAGTAAATTTGATAATTTCTCATTCAAGCACCTCTATCATTCTTAAATTAACATTTATTATATATGAATGTAATTGATATAATTGTCTGATAGTGGTGCAATTGTACACTATTTTTGTCGAATACAAAAAAAGAAATACATTTCTCAAAAAATGTATTTCTTAACGACCTTTATTGATTTATAAAAGTATTTTAATGCAATCTTTTATTTTTACTATCTTTAAGCTTTTGTGGAGTAACGTCATTTCCTTTTGGATCAATAATCTTTACTGTATGCAATGTATCGGTCATTGAATTTCTGAATACACTTAAATATTCTTGACGTAGCTCTTGTTGCTCCTCTTTTTCAGCTTTAGTTAAACCTTCAGCCTTAGATTTTTTTGATAAATAATTAATTCTAGCAATTTTTTCACTTGATAACATTGTTTAATTCCTTTCAGGCATGTCTTGAAATATGTTTAATGTTACTAAAGAAAAAATCAAATATCAAGTTTTTTACTTTCCGTTTCCTCAGTCTCCATGTATTCCTTATATCTTCTATGTACAGTAGCTTTAGAAATATCATAACCAAAACCACGTAAAGTAGACGCTATTTCACCGAAAGTTAGTCCGTTGTTCCTTAATGATACGATTTCATTAATAGGTGCCTCTATTCGACTTCTCCCAGAACCCTCAGATCTTTCCGGTAAATTTTTCTCAGGCCGGTATCCATTTCTAATTGCCTTTTTCATTCCTCTTTTGATTTTAATGTTATGTATCTTTCTTTGATATTCTTCAACGATTGCAACAATGTCAAGAACCATTGAATCAGATTCTGCAAGAGATAATTCACCTTGATGACTGATTGTGTAAATTTTAACATTCTCTTTAAAGATGCAGCGTAAAATAGCAATCTTAGCGTTTCCTCGACCTAGTCTTGTCTCATCTTGAATAAGAATGGCATCAATATCTTCATTTCTTATGATGTCTAGTAACTCTAAAATTCCATCTCTTTCAATCTCGAAGCCACTTGAGCGATCTTCAATTACAGCTTTGACTTGAAATTGATACATATTAGCTAAATCAAGCAACTCTTCCTTTTGTCTAGCTAAAGAAGTCACTTGTGTCTCCTTTTCCGTGCTTACTCGCGCATAAATAATTGCTGTTTTCTCCATTTTAATCCCTCTTATTCTTCTGAAGATGCATACGCTGTTAAAATCTCATTATTATCTTTCAGTTTAATAGGAAGTACTAGTTGATCACCTGGCTTCAATGCTTCAGCATTTACTTTGTTTTTAGTTTCAACCCAATCTACAAACTCGAAAAATTGAAATTGATGATGCTCTTTAAACGTCTCATTTACTTTCCATAGAGAATCACCTTCTGAAAGTGTGATTGTTACATACTGATGATCATTTTCACCATTTGCTGTTGTTGACAATGCTAATGTTAATCCGATTAATAATACAAAAAATAAAATATAATATGTTAATCCCTCAATTGATAATTTCATTATAATTAAACCTCCAAAAATATATTAGAATATATGTTCGCTCTATCTATTTTTCATTATAATGAGAACATACGTTTTAGTCAAGCGAAATTCGAACTTATGTTTGTACTTTTTTACAATTCATGCTATAATTTTTAAAAATAACAAGATTCGAGGTGCTAGAGAAATGACAAAGTTATCAAAAAGACAACAAGATATACTAAATTACATAAAAAATGAAGTAAAAGATAAAGGATATCCACCTTCAGTAAGAGAAATTGGTGAAGCTGTCGGACTAGCATCAAGTTCAACTGTGCACGGACATTTATCAAGACTTGAAAGCAAAGGCTTAATAAGACGAGATCCTACTAAACCTCGTGCAATTGAAATCTTAGATGTTGATTCTGCACCACACGTTCTCAAGAATAATGTCGTTAATGTACCTATTATCGGTAAAGTTACTGCTGGACTACCTATAACTGCAGTAGAAAATATTGAAGAATACTTCCCTCTTCCAGATAAATACGTTTCCCCTGATGACAATGTTTTTATGCTAGAAATTATGGGTGATAGTATGATCGAAGCAGGTATATTAGACGGGGACTTAGTCATTGTAAAACAACAGCCTTCTGCAAATAATGGGGATATCGTTGTAGCCATGACTGAAGATGATGAAGCAACAGTTAAACGCTTCTTCAAGGAGCAAGATCACATTAGATTACAACCTGAAAATTCTATGTTAGAGCCAATTATCTTGAGAAATGTTTCTATTCTCGGTAAAGTAATTGGAGTTTATAGAACCGTCCATTAAAAACAGCAAAACTAGTATATTCATTAACTAGTTTTTAAAGTAGGAAGAGCTTGAGGAATTACTCCTCAAGCTTTTTTATTTCAAATAAAAAGAGTGTAAAGCCAATAATGGCTTTACACTCTTAATTATTTTAGTACATTGACATGTATTGGTCTCTCTCCCATGGATGTACCTGCGTTCTAAACATATCCCACTCAATCTCTTTAGCTTCAAGGAAGTGTTCAAATAAATGTCTGCCTAGAGCATTTACTAATACTTCATCCGTTTTAAAGTTATCTAATGCTTGAGCAAGAGTTGCAGGTAAATCAACAATCCCAGCTTCTAGTCTTTCTTCTTTGTTCATAACATAAATGTTACGATCGATTGGAGCAGGAGCTTGAAGTGAATTCTTAATTCCATCTAATCCAGCAGCTAATAATACAGCCATTGCTAAATATGGATTTGCAGCTGGGTCAACACTTCGAACCTCAACTCGTGTGCTTAAACCACGTGAAGCTGGAATACGAATTAATGGGCTTCTATTACGTGCAGACCATGCAACATAACAAGGTGCCTCATATCCAGGTACAAGTCGCTTGTAAGAATTAACCGTTGGATTTGTAACAGCAGTGAAGTTAGGTGCATGCTTAATGATTCCAGCAATAAATTGTCTTGCAGTTTCACTTAATTCTAATTCACCAGCTTTATCGTAGAAAGCATTCACTCCATTAGTAAATAATGATAAGTTACAATGCATTCCTGAACCATTCACACCGAATAGTGGCTTAGGCATAAATGTTGCGTGTAAACCATGCTTACGAGCAATTGTTTTCACTACTAATTTAAATGTTTGAATGTCATCACAAGCTTTTAATGCACCAGCATACTTAAAGTCAATTTCATGTTGTCCTGGAGCAACCTCATGGTGAGATGCTTCAATTTCAAAGCCCATTTCTTCAAGCTCTAATACGATATCACGACGGCAGTTTTCACCTAAATCAGTTGGAGCTAAGTCAAAGTATCCACCATTATCGTTTAATTCAAGAGTTGGTTCACCTTTTTCATCTAATTTGAATAAGAAGAATTCAGGCTCTGGTCCAAGATTGAAATCTGTAAATCCTAAAGCTTCCATTTCCTTTAAGATACGCTTTAAATTATTTCGTGGATCTCCTTCAAATGGAGTTCCATCTGGGTTATAGATATCACAAATTAAGCGAGCAACTTTCCCTTTTTCAGCTGTCCAAGGGAAAACAACCCATGTATCTAAATCTGGGAATAGATACATATCTGATTCCTCAATACGTACAAACCCTTCAATCGAAGAACCATCAAACATCATTTTGTTATCTAATGCTTTTTCTAATTGACTTACTGGGATCTCAACATTTTTAATTGTTCCTAAGATATCAGTGAACTGTAGACGAATGTACTTAACGTTGTCTTCCTGTGCTAATCGAAAGATATCCTCTTTTGTATACTTTGCCATAAGTATTTCCTCCCCTAGATAAATATTTATAGTTTAATTGGTTACTAACTAATGGAAAAACCTAGACATATCACCTTGTCTAAGGCTTGATCTGTTAAACCTACCTGCATCAATTAATTCAGCTTTTAAAAGCTTTCTTAATTCTTCATCAGATAATTCTTGCTTAACAGGTGCTTTTGGTATTTCTGCTGTTTGCTTTTGTCCTTCTTTAACAGCAAATACTTGCTTAATACCAGCTAAATTAACGCCATCCTCGATCAAATCCCGGATTTCTAAAAGACGGTCTACATCATTAAAAGAAAATAGTCGTCTATTGCCTTCTGTTCTAGCAGGAAAAACTAGATTATTCTCTTCATAATAACGGATTTGCCGAGCAGACAACTCAGTTAGTTGCATCACGATGCTGATTGGAAATAATGGCATTGTGCGTCTTATATTGTTGTCACTCACGCCAGCGCCTCCTTTTCTTTAAACTGTGCATATTTTCTAAAAACTTAAATAGATAACTTCATTTTATCTTATGTGATATTACATGTCAACAATACGTTATATTTTCTTACATTAATTTTACAGTTTATTCAGCTGAATTAATTTTTTTACTAATAATTGATTTATCGCTGTACATATCGCAATTTTCACATGTGAATATGTAAGTCCCCCTTGAACATATGCCACATATGGAGGTCTTAAGGGACCGTCAGCAGTTAATTCAATACTTGCTCCTTGAATAAATGTTCCCGCTGCCATAATAACATCATCACTGTACCCTGGCATATAGCTTGGATAAGGCTTTACATATGAATTAATAGGAGAACTAAATTGAATAGCCTGACAAAATTCCACCATCATATCACGGTCATCAAATTGAACAGACTGAATTAAATCTGTTCGATATACATCCCATTTCGGAGAAGTATTAAAATTTAATTCTTCTAGAATTGCGGAAGTAAAGACCGCGCCTTTTAAGGCCTGCCCTACAATATGAGGTGCTAGAAATAATCCTTGATACATTTCTTGAAGACTGTATAATGAGGCGCCTGCCTCTGCTCCAATTCCAGGAGACGTAAGTCGATAAGAGCATGCTTTAATCGCATCTTCTTTTCCAACGAGATAACCACCTGTTTTTGCTAGGCCACCACCTGGATTCTTAATGAGTGATCCAGCTATTAAATCTGCACCAACGTCACATGGCTCCATTTCTTCAACAAATTCGCCATAGCAATTATCCACAAATACAACTAGGTTAGGATTAATTCCTTTGACAAAACCAATCATTTCTTTAATCTCTGCGATGGTAAACGATGGTCTAGTAGCATATCCTTTTGAACGCTGAATACCAATCATTTTTGTCTTGCTTGTAATGGCATTTCTAACTGCTTCAAAATCAACACTACCCTCTTCAGTTAAATCTACTGAGCTGTAACCAATATTGAATTCTTTTAATGAACCTATTCCTTCTCCTCTAATTCCTACAATTTCTTCTAAAGTGTCATAAGGCTTACCTGTTATGTATAGAAGGTCATCATTAGGTCTTAGTATACCAAATAAAGCAATAGAGATTGCATGGGTACCTGAGATAATTTGAGGACGAACAAGACCCGATTCCCCACCAAAGATATCAGCATAGATTTGTTCTAATGTATCACGTCCTATATCATCATAACCATATCCAGTAGAAGGATTAAAATGAGTATCACTCACTCTATGCTTTCTAAAGCTATTTAACACTTTCGACTGATTAAAATCAATCATTTGTTCAATTTCATGATGCTTTAAGCGAACCTTATCTTCGATATCTCCTACAAGTTTCGCTATTTCTTCTCCATATTCTAACTCTTTAAACATGATGGCTAGTTTCCCCTTTATTGTTGAAAATGTCTAAGTTGGCCTGTAAGTGAATGGCTTGGTAGAATAAATCCACTACACTCATACATATCCTTTTCTTCGTTGTATTGTAATCCTTTTAATATCGTGTCCTGCTTCAAACTAGCTAGTATTTTACCTTCACTATTTGGAATGGTCACGTGATATTCATCCATCTCTTTCATCATCGCAACTTCAATATGTGTTTTGACTTGCAGAAGGTCTTCCATGTTAAATGCGCTTACGAGAATCGATTCCTGTTTAGCTGTTGGAACAAAATCAGAAAGCATTCTATCTCTTTTATTATAAATGGTCAAAATCGGAATATTATCTACTTTTAGTTCTTTTAACAATTTATGAACGGTTTGTTCATGGTTGAAATAATCACGATTTGATGAATCAACAACATGAAGAATTAAGTCTGCCTCTTTCACTTCTTCAAGAGTAGACCTAAATGCTGCAATAAGAGTCGTTGGTAAATCTTGAATAAAACCAACTGTATCAGTTAACAGCGTAGTTAAACCACACGGCAAAATCATTTTTCTAGTCATTGGATCAAGGGTTGCAAACAAGAGATTCTCTTCAAATGAATCTGCTTCAGTTAACCTATTAAATAATGTCGATTTACCAGCATTCGTATAGCCTACAAGGGCTATTTGATATGTATTATTCTTCTTTCTTCGTTCACGATAACGTTCACGGTGCTGTACAATTACTTCAAGCTGTCCTTTAATATCGTCGATTCTTCTATTAATATGACGTCGATCCGTTTCTAATTTAGTTTCTCCGGGTCCACGTGTACCAATTCCTGCACCGAGACGTGATAATTCAATCCCTTTACCCCCAAGACGAGGCAATAGATATTGAAGTTGTGCTAACTCTACTTGTAATTTTCCTTCTTTTGAATTAGCTCTTGATGCAAAAATGTCTAAAATTAATTGGGTACGGTCAATGACACGAGCATCTAAATAACCAGATAGATTTCTTATTTGACTTGGAGATAATTCATCATTAAAGATAATAACATCAGCATCAAGCTCTTTCTCTAATGCTACTAACTCCTCCAATTTACCCTTTCCTATATAAGTAGCATTATGACGTCTTTCCCGCTTTTGTGTTACAGTCATAACTACTTGACCTTGAGCTGTTTTTGTAAGAGAACGGAGCTCTTCTAGAGAATATTCAAATCTTTCATCATCTTCATTTTGGAGCTGACAACCCACTAATATAACTTTTTCCAATTCATTGTCATGATTTTCGATCAACTAAATTCCTTCCTTCCAATCAGTTTCAATGTAATATCATCATATCAAATCTAGCCTGAAATCACCATTTTCAATTGATTTAAATATAGAGTAAGTAAAAAGCCGCCCTGATAGCGACTTTTATTCCTAGATTAATCATCTTTAAAAATTAAATCCTGTGTCCTAATTTTAATCAATTCTTGTCGTTCATATTCTTCATTTACTAATAATCTCATTGCTTGAGAACGGATGGATTTCTCAATTATATTTCGAATATATCTTCCGTTACTGAAAGTATTAATTCTAGCGTTATTTTTTAATGTATATAAGTGTTCCCTTAACTTTCTATTCGCATCCTGGCTAAAAGTATATTCACGTTCGTCCATCATTCGTTTGGCAATATCCATTAATTGGTCAACGGTATAATCAGGAAAATCAATCACCAAAGGAAAGCGAGAATAAAGGCCTGGATTTAATGAAAGAAAATGATCCATTTCCCTTGAGTATCCAGCTAATATAAGTACAAATTCATGTTGTTTGTCTTCCATATGTTTAACAAGAGTATCGATTGCTTCTTTACCGAAGTCTTTTTCTCCGCCTCTAGCAAGTGAATAAGCTTCATCAATAAATAAAATACCACCGAGAGCTTTTTTTATCAAATCCCTTGTCTTTTGTGCTGTATGACCAATATACTCACCAACTAGATCTGCTCTCTCAGCTTCAATTAGGTGCCCTTTAGATAACACATTCATTTGAACAAATAGTTTACCTAGGAGCCTAGCTACTGTTGTTTTGCCTGTACCTGGGTTTCCTTTAAACATCATATGAAGTGCTTGCTTTTCTGCTTTTAATCCTTGTTCTTCTCTCTTTTTATTAATGTAAATCCACGCATAAATTTCTTTAATCATTTTTTTCATTTCTTCCATTCCAACTAAGCTATCCATTTCCTTTTCAATTTCCTTCAAGGCACTATGTTTAGATTGTAAATTAGTTGGAATTTTTTCATTTGAGACGGTATTTACAACCTTTAATTTCTTCTTTTGTCCATTTAATACAACATTTATTTGACCATTATTTTTCATTGTAATTGGTTGATCCAAGAGCTCTCACCTCTCATTCTTTACCATTATACGTTCGAGGTTGAAAAAATGTGACAATCGCCTATCAATAATTATGACCGAGCTGTATACTACTGATTATGTATACAAATTTCGTTATTTTTCTACACAACAAAATAGAAAAATGTTTCTTTTTGCGCTTTCCCAAGAAATATTTCCATAATCTAAGTATATGAGCGAATTAATAAATAATTAAAAGAAAATAAAAAACAACCTACAAAATGTAAGTTGTTTTTTAATCAATTGCATCTAGTATGCTACTCAAGCTCCAATTGAATATTCTTTTGTGGGGAGAAGGTTGAAATTGCATGCTTATAAATCAATTGTTGCTTCCCCTCTGTTTCTAATAACACTGTGAAATTATCAAAGCCTTTGACATTCCCTCTGATTTGGAATCCATTCAATAAGAATACAGTTACAAATGTACCATCTTTTCTTAACTGATTTAAAAACTGGTCTTGAATATTAATTGATTGCTTCACTTCATATCCTCCTCTTTGTCTATAGGAAATACTATATATTTAGTATAAATCATAATTGCTATGTGTTAAATAATCCTCTTACCAATACTATTCGCCTTAACTCAAAGCTTTCCTGCAATATATTTTAAAATTTCATCTAATGTTTGATTAAATGATTTGTTTGTGACATCAAACCATTGCACATCCATCTTATTTCGAAACCAAGTTAGCTGTCGTTTGGCGTATCTTCTTGAATTTTGTTTCAGTTCTTCAATTGCTTTATGAAGTGGAATGAAACCATCAAAGTATTGATAAAGTTCCTTATAGCCAATTGCTTGGATGGATTGAACATCCCTTATCCCTTTGTGATAAAGCTTTTCAACTTCATTTAGCAAACCTGAATCCATCATAAGATCTACTCTTTGATTAATTCGATCATACAGGATTTCTCGATCCATGGTTAACCCAATTAAGCTAACATCATATAATAGTTCCTTTTCTTGAGATTCAAGATAGTCCGACATTTTTTTCCCTGTCGTTTGATAAATCTCAAGTGCACGAATAACTCTTCTTGTATTATTCGGATGAATACGACTAGCACTCTCAGAATCAATCTTCTTTAATTCTTCATATAATGTATCCACGCCTTCTGATTCTAATCGATTTTCAAGCTCAGCTCTAACAACCGGATTAGAAGCATTATCAGTAAATTGATAGTCATATATGACGGATTGTATGTATAAGCCGGTGCCTCCGACAATCATAGGAAGTTTTCCTCGTGCATATATTTCCTTTATTATTCTTCTTACATCACTTTGAAAATCGGCAACTGAATAACTATCGGTTGGGTCAACAATATCAATTAAATGATGTCTAACACCATCCATTTCTTCCTCTGTTATTTTCGCCGTTCCAATGTCCATCTCTTTGTAAATTTGCATCGAATCGCCACTAACAATTTCAGCATTTAATTTTTTTGCAAGCTCAATACTAAGCTTAGTTTTACCTACGGCAGTGGGACCAATTAAAACCACAAGCTTTTCTTTATTCTTACTCAATAAATATTCACTACCTTCTTCTATATCTTCTAGAACTATCGTAACACAAAATATAGAGTACATTCATTAGAAGAAGTATTTTTGTTAAATTGATTATCTAGCAACAATAAACACGAAACCTAGTATAACCATTTAAGTAGAAAAAATAACATCTTTTTACAAAAAAAGTGGAAAATCGACGATTTTCCACTAAATTAAATATTCACTAACACTTACGACATCTATTAACTGGTCTACAACGTGGATTTCTTAAATCACTTCCACAATTATATTCCTCTACACTATTCACATTCTCTACAGATTCTGTTACAGGATAGTAATTTTCAACTCTAGTAATATTATTATTTACATGATTAATGTGTGTCGGGTGAACACGTCTAATGGTTCTAACATTTGTTGTATTGTTTTCAACATTTTCCGTTGGGTAATAAACTGTTTCTACATTGTTAAGGTTCCCATTTCTATTGTTAAAGTTACCATTTCTGTTATTCATTCATTTACCCTCCTTTCGTATAAGATTAATAACATCTTATGTCGAAAAAGGAGAGGTTGTCCTAGACTTCTGCCAAATTTCCAAAAGTTCCACACATAACTAAATAATCTGCATAAATTAATTACAATAATCTAGTTAAAATAAACAATTCGTATACTGTTTCACTAAATAACTACATCACTCGTTTAAACATCTTTTCCATTTCGTACGTAGAATAATGAATAATAATTGGTCGTCCATGAGGGCAAGTAAATGGATCAGAAGTCGTCCTTAAAGTCTCAAGTAAAGAAAAGATTTCATCATTTCTTAAGTGATGATTTGCCTTTATCGAGGCTTTACAGCTCATCATAATAGCTGCTTCTTCTCTTAATAGCTTAAGATCCACTTTCTTCACTGTTAACACTTGCTCAATGATTTCTTCAATTAGTTCCTTTTCATCCCCTTTAGGGAACCATTGCGGATGTGATCGAACAATATAGCTATTGTGACCAAAGCTTTCTAGAAAGACTCCAACCTTCTGTAATTCTTCCTTATGAGAATCAATAATTAAGCTCTCATCCTTTGAATACTCAAAGGTAATTGGGATCAGTAATTCTTGTGATTCATTAATTACTTCTCCAACTTTTTCGCGGAAGAACTCATATTTTATTCTCTCTTGGGCAGCATGTTGGTCAATAATATATAAACCATTCTCATTCTGAGCAAGAATGTACGTACCATGCATCTGGCCAATTGGATATAGAGTTGGAACCCTCTCTTTAACTGGTGATTCATCTTGTGTTTCTTCCTCAAACTCTATTACTTCTGTCTCTTCAAATTCATAATCAAATTCGGACTCACCAATCTCATCAATCTTGATATCCTTTTGATTTATTATAGGTACAGCAGAGAGTAGACTCTCTTGTTCAGGGCTAACCTCTGCTTTGAATGTATTAATTGTTGGCGAACTAGCTACAACACGATTTAGAGTGTCAGTCCCCTCACTAATTGCTAGATTTTGAGACTCATTTTGACGGTGCTGGAAGCTAAATTGCTGTTGCTCAGACTGAAGCACTATTTTTTGTTTAACTGGAGTATTCACCTCAGGAATAAGTTGGACCCGCTTAAAGGCTTGTTTAATTCCTGAAGTAATGACCTCCATTAATTCCTGCTCTTTACTTAACCGTACTTCAAGCTTGGCAGGATGAACATTAACATCCACTAATAATGGATCCATCTCAATGTTTAACATGACGATTGGATATCGACCTATAGGCAACAGGGTATGATAACCTTGTTGAATGGCATTTCCAATTAGGTAGTTTTTTATATAACGACCATTAATCATAATAGAAATGTAGTTTCGTGAAGCTCTCGTTATCTCTGGTAAAGCGATAAAGCCATTCACAGTAAAATCAATGGACTCTAAATTGATTGGTATCATTTTCTTCGCAATGTTCATGCCATAGATCGACGCAATTACATGTCTTACATCACCGTTTCCATTTGTATAGAGCAGCTTCTTGCCATTGTGTGTGAGGCGAAATGAAATATGTGGATGTGCCATTGAAATCCGATTAACAACATCAGTTATATTCCCTAGCTCAGTATGAATGGTTTTCATATACTTCAGCCGGGCAGGTGTATTGAAAAAGAGATTAGATACTATGATTTCCGTCCCTTTACGGCTATTCGTCGATTCATGCGAAATAATCTCGCCGCCTCTAATCAACACTCTTGTCCCAATTGCTCCAGTACTCGTCTTCATTTCTAACTCAGATACTGAAGCAATACTTGGAAGCGCCTCTCCGCGAAATCCTAATGATCGAATTCGAAATAAATCATTCTCATCCTTTATCTTACTTGTTGCATGGCGATAAAAAGCCGTTAAGCAGTCATCTGGTTCAATCCCATCACCATTATCAATGATGCGAATTTTTGATAATCCTGCTTCCTCTACCTCAATTTCAATAATGGTACTATTTGCATCGATTGCATTTTCAACAAGTTCTTTAACAACTGAAGCAGGTCGCTCAACGACCTCACCAGCGGCAATTTTATTGGAGAGATGGTCATCAAGCTTTCTTATTTTCCCCATTAGCTCACCCCATTTAAAAATCTATGTTAACTTTTTTTGAACTTCATACAGCTTATTTATTGCATCAAGAGGGGTCATTTCTAATAAATTTAAGGATTTAACCATTTGTACTACTTGTTTTTCTTTTTTAGTTAGGCCTTCCTCTTTTAAATTAGTGTTTGTTGTCGCTTCAAAAAATGATAATTGAGATTCCTCGACTTGATTCTGTTCAATCTTATTCTCTACCGGTTCTTCTTTCTCACTTTTCTTTTGATCCCCTTGTTCAAGTTGTTCTAGAATTTGACGCGCTCGATTGATCAATGAAGACGGAAGCTCGGCCAATTCTGCAACATGAATACCATAACTTTTGTCTGCAGCACCTTCTTTGATTTTATGAAGGAAGACTACTTTTCCTTGTTCCTCAATTGCGCTAACATGAACATTCGTTAACTGAGGGAGCTGGTTTTCTAAATCTGTTAATTCATGATAATGCGTTGAGAACAATGTCTTAGAACCGAGATGATCATGGATATACTCAATAATTGCTTGTGCAAGTGCCATCCCATCATATGTTGATGTTCCTCTTCCAATCTCATCAAACAGAATTAAGCTCTTCTGTGTAGCATGAACAATGGCATTCTTTGCTTCTAGCATCTCAACCATGAACGTACTTTGACCGGATATTAAATCATCAGCAGCACCGATTCTTGTAAATACTTGATCAAATATTGGTAATACGGCTTCATTAGCAGGAACAAAGCATCCGATTTGAGCTAAGATGGCAATTAGTGCCACTTGACGCATATAGGTACTTTTCCCTGACATATTCGGACCAGTAATTAATAGCAAGTGACGTCCGTCTTTCATGAAGCAATCATTTGGAACATATTCCTGTGAATTCATTACTTTTTCAACGACAGGATGACGACCATCCTTTATGAAAATTTCATTCTCTGAAAAAGTCGGTCTACTATAATGGCGCTCTTCACTAATTGTAGCAAAGCATTGTAGGGCATCTATCTCACTTATAATTTTTGAAAGTAATTGAAGGCGTGGAATATAATCCTTGACCTGCTCACGAATATCTACAAAAATATCATATTCTAACTGAATGATCTTCTCTTCAGCTTCTAAGATTAGAGCTTCCTTTTCTTTCAATTCAGGTGTAATGAAACGTTCAGCATTCGATAATGTTTGCTTTCTTTCATAATTTCCTTCAGGAAGATATTGAAGATTCGCTCTTGTGACTTCTATATAATAACCAAAAATTTTGTTATAACCGATTTTTAATGATTTGATCCCTGTTTTTTCACGCTCTTCTTTTTCTAAATTAGCAATCCATGTCTTCCCATTTCTGCTTGCATCACGATAACGATCTAATGTTTCATTAAAGCCATCTTTGATAATATCACCGTCTTTAATGGAAAGAGGTGGATTTTCCTTAATTGATGAATGGAGCAGCATCGTTAAATCTTCTAATGAATCAATTTTGTTTGCAAGATTACCTGCATACTCATTTCCAAGCTCATGGATCACTTTTTTGATAGCTGGGATTTGTTCTAATGATTTTCTTAATTGCATTAAATCCCTTGCATTGACATTTCCAAATGCAACACGACCAGCTAAGCGCTCTAAGTCATATACGTCCTTTAGCAGTTCACGAAGATCATGACGTTCAAAGTATTGGTTTTTTAATGTTTCCACCATATTTAAACGCAGCTGAATGTCATCATGATCGATTAATGGTCTATCGATCCACTGCTTTAGCAAACGTCCACCCATGGCTGTAATTGTTTGGTCTAGTAACCACAATAATGAACCTTTTTTGCCCTTTGAGCGAATCGTTTCTGTTAGCTCTAGGTTTCTTTTTGAATAAAGGTCAATTCGCATATATTGATGAGCATTATAATGGATGACTGCTTGTAAATGGTTCAGGCTTCGTTTTTGAGTTTTTTGTAGATAATTTAATAAGCGCCCAAAAGTGATAAGTAGCTTTTCATCATTTAAGTGTTTGACAATAGTTGAAAATGCATGATCAATTGATGTCGTTTCCTCAATTGAAATGGTTGCACTACAGCTTTCAATTATACTTCTCTTTACTTCCTCATCTAACGCCTCAGGAATAACTACTTCTTTAACGCCATTAGAATAGAGCTCATTTATCACATCGTGCTTTGTTCCAGTCAGAATGGTTACTCTGTTCTCACCAGTGGTTAAGTCATTAAAAGCTACACCAAATGTGTCTCTTCCAAATTGACTTACAGAAGCAAGGAAGTTATTTTCTTTTTCTTCGATTCCTTTCCCTTCCATCACTGTTCCAGGAGTGATTAATTGAACAACTTCTCTTCTTACAACCCCTTTTGCACTTTTAGGGTCTTCTGTCTGCTCACAAATTGCTACTTTATATCCTCGTTGTACAAGTTGATCTATATAATTTCTAGCTGAATGATGAGGTACACCACACATTGGAATACGCTCAGCAGATCCACCTTCACGACTAGTTAATGTAATTTCTAGTTCTCGAGAAGCATTAACAGCATCCTCAAAGAACATTTCATAAAAGTCTCCAAGTCGAAAAAATAAAAAGGCATCCTTGTATTCAGCCTTAATTCTTAAATATTGTTGTATCATTGGCGTATATTCTGCCATCTTAATCCCCCAAAATCTTTTCTTTTTCCATGTAGTATTATATCATAAACCTTCATCATTCATGGTGAATATCAACCACTTGGCATTAATCTCCTTGGTGAAATCTTGTTCTTAGCGTTTTTCATTTAGGCTGTTTTCGTATATATTGTTGCTTTTGAAACCGCAGCCTGAATACACTCCGCGTCCTGTGGGAGCCAACTAGTCCCACGGGAGTCTTGAGTGTATTCAGTCTGCTAGAAATCTATACTCAACTAATTCACCTCAAAAAACAACAAACTTTTGGAAAACACCCTTCCTAAAAAAGAAAAAAGCTAAGGAATCATATCCCTAGCTTACTCATCTACTATTCTTCTAAATCTCCAACTAAGAAGTCAGGATTTAAATCTTCGAATTCTTCATCGTCAATGTCATCACAATCCCAATCATCATCGACGCAGCCTTCTGGATTTACTGCGACACATACTTTTGTTTCTCCAATTACTTCAGCAAGAAATTCTCTTTCTACTTGAACAACTACTTTATTTCCATTTGGAGAAATAGTTGCCTCTAAGCAGTTAGGTTGTTGTAGTACGCGTGCAATGACGTCAAAGTCGTCACCTAAGAAGTTATCATCCTTATATTTTAACTTGATAACATCAGTGTAAGTAACTGTTTCTGTGACAACCTCTGTTTTCGTATTATCATTATAAGAATACCAAACATTGATATCATAACGACCATTTACCTCAACAGTGTTATCACATTTCTTTGCATCATATTGATGGTTAATAATCCAGCAACCAAGAATACTTGTTGGTCTGTGTGATGGGGAAATAGTGTGAGTAGATTGTGTGAATTTACGTCCTTTTCCTACAACAGCTTTCGTAATAATCTCTCTGTATTCAGACATACGTGCAAACCCTCCTCTATCAATCTTCATTTCATCCTATGCAGGGCAAATGACTAGTGTTCCAATAATTTAAGCATCTACAATACTTTTTACATTTGAACTTCAAACTCACCATTGCTACCCTTAAGAAAAAAGATTGGAACATACAAAAAAAATATCTCTTCATTCAAATTCAACGTATTTATTCAAGAATGAATGAAACCATATATAGTTCATTGTATGCGGCTTTGCCCAGATATGTACCTTTTTTCGTGATTATTATGAAGAATTATCACGAAAGAATAAAGGGTGATCCCATATTGGACCACCCTTTTGTTTATTAATGACAGCTACCGCCACTACTACTATTAACCTTTGAACCAGTTTCTCCTCTTAAAACATCTCCACCTGTTGATTCAATGATTTCATCAGTAACACGATTTGAGATCGTGTTAGCTACTAATTGTAATAGATAATTAACATCAAGCTGAGATTGCTTGAATTCTTCAACAATTGGAAGGCCATCAAGCTCAGCTTGAATCGCATCAATCTTCGCTTCAACCTTCTTTAACGCTTCTGTTTTGCCATAATGTTGAAAGTTGACCGCTTGCTTCTGAAGACTCTTAATACTTGATATCATTTCTTTGATTTTTTGATTTTCATTGATTTGAGCTTCAGCTCGTTTAAAGAAATCTACTTCCTCTGTATCAGCTATCATCTTTGCTAGTTCTCTTGCACGTTCTACAATTTGTGCTTTTGTATAAGTCGCCATTTAGTTCACCTCTACCGCTTCTTCAATCATTTCTCCATCTAATGACCAAGTTTTCGCTTGTGTAATTTTTACTTTAACGATTTTTCCGATCGCTGATTTAGGACCTCTGAAATTAACTAACTTGTTTTTACTTGTATAACCAGCTAGAACATCTGGATTCTTCTTACTTTCACCTTCAACCAGTACCTCTACAACTTGATCCTGGTAGGCAAGGTTTTTCTTTGCAGAAGTCTCATTTACGATTGCATTTAAGCGTTGTAATCGTTCCTTTTTCACTTCCATAGGAATATTGTCTTCCATCTTAGCTGCTGGTGTACCCTCACGTGGTGAGTAAATAAATGTATAAGCTGTATCATATTCCACTTCTTTATACAACGAAAGTGTTTCTTCAAATTGCTCATCAGTTTCATTAGGGAAACCAACGATAATATCAGTTGTAAATGAAGCATTGGGGATTTTTTCTTTCATTTTCTTCACAAGTTCAACATATTGCTCACGAGTGTATTTTCTTGCCATTAATTTGAGCACGTCCGAACTACCCGATTGCACTGGAAGATGGATATGCTCCATTAGGTTCCCGCCTTTTGCAAGTACATCAATTAGATGATCATCAAAATCTCTTGGATGACTTGTTGTAAATCTTATACGTGGAATATCGATCTTACGGAGCTCGTCCATTAAGTCACCTAAACCATATTTCATATCCTTGAAATCTTTCCCATAAGCATTAACATTTTGTCCAAGAAGTGTTACCTCCTGGTATCCATTTGCAGCTAAATGACGTACTTCTTGAATAATATCTTCTGGCTGTCTGCTTCGCTCCTTTCCACGTGTATAAGGAACGATACAATACGTGCAGAACTTGTCACAACCATACATGATATTAACCCATGCTTTAATAGTTCCTTTGCGGCTACGCGGAAGATTTTCAATGACGTCTCCCTCTTTAGACCAAACCTCTACAACCATTTCCTTACTGAACATCGCTTCTTTCACAATCTGTGGTAAGCGGTGTATATTATGTGTACCGAAAACCATGTCAATAAAGGAATGTTTTTGAAGAATTCGATTAACAACAGATTCTTCTTGAGACATACAACCACAAATACCTATTAACAGATTAGGATTTTTAAGTTTCAAAGGTTTTAAATGTCCAATTTCACCAAATACTTTATTTTCAGCATTTTCTCTGATCGCACAAGTATTTAATAAAACAATATCTGCATCCTCCGTTTTGTCAGTCGCTTCATATCCCATTTCCATTAGAATTCCTGCCATGACTTCAGTATCATGTTCATTCATTTGACATCCATATGTACGAATTAGGAATTTCTTGCCTTCTCCAAATCCGTTCATTTCTTCCGGAATATGAAAATCTCTATGAATTGATATGTCTTCTTTCCCACGTTTCTTAGCATCTTTTAAAGAAGGTGGTTGATAGACAGCTTGGAAATACTGACTATAATCCTTTTCGGATTTTTTGTCCGATGGATTAATTTGTGCAGCTTCTAAGCGTTGTTTTTCATTCATGGTAAAACTCCTTCCTGTTTTTAAAGCAATTCAATAGCTACTATAAAATCTATCATTAAATTAAACAATAACATCCATCACATCTAAACCCTAACTAAAGGTCGAACAACTTATTTTAACATTCTTCAAAATCTTAGTAAAGTCAATCCCTAATCATAAAAAACCTCCTTTACGTAAGAACATAAAGGAGGTTTTGTTGTTATATTACATAAATTCTGCTACTAATTTATTAAACTTTTCTTCACTAAGATCAAGATCCGCATGAACTAATGGACTTTCACTATAGCCATGAACAAGCTCTTGATAAGATTTTTGGTCTTTATTTTGATAAATTAAGCCTGTTACAAGACCATTATGCTCCATTAATGTCTGCATTGCCTGCATACGATTACTTGGATCATAATTTTCGATTGTATTTAGCTTAGTTAGATTTTCTTTGAACCAATCATAAGTGTTAACCTTATTATAAGTAACACATGGACTAAATACATTGATTAAAGAGAATCCTTTATGATTAATCCCAGCTTCAATTAATGCTGTTAAATCTTTTAAGTCTGTAGAAAAACTTTGTGCAACAAATGTAGCACCCGCTGTTAACGCCATTTCCATTACAGATAAAGAAGATTCAATTGACCCTTGTGGAGTACTCTTTGTTTTAAAACCAACATCACTTCGTGGTGATGTTTGTCCTTTTGTTAGTCCATAGATTTGGTTATCCATTACAATATAAGTAATATCTATATTACGTCTAATTGCATGCACTGTATGACCCATACCAATCGCAAAGCCGTCACCATCTCCACCAGAGGCAATGACAGTTAGATCACGGTTTGCCATTTTCACACCTTGAGCAATTGGTAAAGCTCTCCCATGAATACCATGGAAACCATATGAGTTGATATAACCAGAAATACGACCTGAACAACCAATTCCAGAAACAACCGCTAAATCTTCTGGCTCTAACCCGACATTCGCAGTCGCACGTTGAATCGCTGCTTGAACAGAGAAATCACCACAGCCTGGACACCAGTTTGGTTTTACATTATTACGAAAGTCTTTAAATGTCGCCATCTTAGAACAACTCCTTACATTTTGTGTGAATTTCATGAGGTAAGAATGGATTACCATCGTATTTTAAGAGATTGGTAATCTTCTCGGCGTTACCTACATTCATTTTCATAATGTTAGCGAGCTGACCCGTAGCGTTGTTTTCAACAACCACAACTTTCTTAGCTGACTCAATTAAAGGTAGTAGCTCGTTAGTTGGGAATGGGTGTAATAGACGGATATGAGCGTGATTAGCTTTAATACCATCATTCTCTAATCTTGTCATTGCTTCTTCAATTGTTCCACGAGTTGAGTTAAACCCAACAATTAATACATCAGCCTCTTCATGAGTAGCGTTCTTATGAACTGGTGTATCAAATTTAATATTATCAAGCTTTCTTAGACGTTTATCCATTTGTGCATTTCTGTTTAATGCACTTTCAGAAGGCTTCCCTGTTTCATCATGCTCAACACCAGTAACATGGTATATTCCATTTTTCGTACCTGGCACAATACGTGGTGAAACGCCATCTTCTGTTACTTCAAAACGCTTAAAGTATTCTTTATTTGGACGCTCAGGTAATTCAGGGTTTAGATCTAATTTACCTCTACGAATTTCAATCTTATTGAAATCAAGTGGTTCTACTGTTTGCTTACCTAGAGAAAGCTGTAAATCTGTTAATAGAATAACTGGACATTGGAATTCTTCTGCAATATTAAATGCTTCAACTGCATCATAGAATGCTTCTTGAACTGTACTTGGCGCCATTACCACTTTTGGAATTTCACCATGAGTACCATAAATCATTGCCATTAAATCCGATTGTTCTTGCTTTGTTGGTAATCCAGTACTTGGACCACCACGTTGGGTATCAACAATAACTAGTGGAGTCTCTGTAATACCTGACAGACCTATCGCTTCCATCATTAGAGAAAGTCCTGGGCCTGCTGATGCAGTTAATGTTCTAACTCCAGCAAAGTTCGCTCCAATTGCCATTGTACATGCAGCAATTTCATCCTCAGTTTGAATAACAGTACCACCAAATTCAGGTAATTTCTTAATTAAATATTCCATGATTTCTGAAGCTGGCGTAATAGGGTATGCTGGCATAAAGCGTGCTCCTCCAGCAAGTGCTCCCATTGCAATCGCATCATTTCCAATCATGAACATACGTTTCTTTCCATCTGCTTTTTCGAGCTGCATCGTTTGAATAGAATCACCTAACTGATCCTTCAAATAGTCTGCACCACTTTTAATAGCTTCCATATTCTTATCAACAATCTGTTGACCTTTACGACCAAAAATTTCTTGAACTACTTCTAAATAAACATTAATATCCAAATCTAATAACGCACTGGAAGCACCTACTGCAACCATGTTCTTCATCAAAGACGTACCCAGTTCACTAGCAATTTCTGTAAATGGAACCGCATACAAGGTTGATTTCGAATCTTCTGGAATCGTTGGATTAAACTTAGCGTCTGCAATAATCACACCACCATCACGTAACTCATGTGCGTTTACATCGATGGTTTCTTGGTCAAACGCTACTAAAATATCAAGATCGTCTGAAATAGAACGAACCTGTGTTGTACTTACGCGAATCTTATTATTCGTATGTCCGCCTTTAATACGTGATGAGAAATGACGGTAACCGTATAAATAGTAGCCTAACCGATTTAATGCAATGGAAAAAATCTCCCCTGTACTTTCAATTCCTTCCCCTTGTTGTCCTCCAACTTTCCATGAAAGTTGATTGATCATGACTTACACCCCTTTGGAATACGTTCATTGTATGGTTTATAGTTTTTACGTATTAAGTGTAGCACTTTTTCAACTAAATCTCTAGAAATTAATCTGAGTAAACTGGTGTGTATACTTACACATCAATTTGCATTGAATGATCCTCAAATTGATTTACCTGAATATGTACTAAACGCTTTCAATTCTAGACCTAATAGTCAAAAAAAGCAACCCTTATCCATCATTTTATGACTTTTTGATGAATATTTTTTGTTTTTTTTGATTTTTATAACTAATATAAAATCAAACGATATAGAAAATGATTTTTTCGCAAAAAAAAAAGTACCTCTTGTCTACTAAATGACAGTTAGGTACTTATATAGTTACCAAGAATCGACAACCGCTAAAATGAAAAGTTAGTTTCTAACGAGGTTCAACAATAAGCTTAATAGCAGTTCTTTCTTCACCATCGATTTGAATATCCGTAAAAGCAGGAATACAAATTAGGTCGACTCCACTCGGTGCTACAAACCCTCTAGCAATAGCTACTGCTTTTACTGCTTGATTCAATGCACCCGCTCCAATTGCTTGAATTTCCGCGGCTCCTCTTTCACGTAACACACCAGCAAGTGCACCAGCTACAGAGTTAGGATTAGATTTTGCTGAAACTTTTAATATTTCCATTCCTAATATCCTCCTTGTTTTCTACAGTATATAGTGAGTTTATTGATCAGAACCCTAAAAAGTTTAATGATTCCACTCATACTATATTCACTAGTTCTTGCTGGTATTCCTGCTTGTTCCAAATATTTTTCTAAAAATTCAAAATCCTGCATACAACTAATCAAAGAAAGGATGATCATCATTGATCATAATACGATTAATTGCAGTTGCATGCCCTGTTTTATTATCTATATCAATAATAACGCCACTTAACTGTGTTCGTCCTTCAACTACATCAAAGCGTACTGGAAGTGCAGTAATGAATCTTTTTAGTACAGCTTCACGACTGACCCCTAGAATGCCATCATAAGGCCCTGTCATGCCCACATCAGTAATATAGGCAGTTCCCTTATCGAGAACCCTATTATCAGCTGTCTGGACGTGTGTGTGCGTTCCTACAACAGCAGATACCCTTCCATTTAGATACCAACCCATTGCCTGCTTTTCACTTGTTGCTTCAGCATGAAAATCGACAAAAATAATTGGTGTTCTTTTTCTTGCTTGCTCTATTAAATCATCAGCTTTTTTAAACGGGCAATCAATTGGGGGTAAAAACGTTCTACCCTGTAAATTTATAATCGCTACTTCAAGTCCATTAAGCTTACAATACACAATTCCTTGTCCTGGGGTTTCTTCAGGGAAATTTGCTGGCCTTACCATATATTTTGCATCATCTATAAATTCAAATATTTCTTTTTTATCCCATGCATGGTTACCAAGTGTAACTGCTTGCGCTCCACTTTCAAGAAATTGTCTATATATTTTTTCAGTTATCCCTTTGCCACTGGCTGCATTTTCTCCATTGATAATCGTAAAATGTGGCTGATACTTTGATTTAAGCCTTGGTAAGTATTCAGTAATCATATCGCGTCCCGGAGACCCAACAACATCTCCAATAAATAAAATCTTCATAACAATCTCCTTTATCCGTTCTCTTGCTTTAGTTTTACATACTTTCGATAAATAAGCAAAACAAAAAGCGGTCATAAGACCGCTCTTTATTTTGCATATTCAACAGCTCTTGTTTCACGAATCACTGTTACCTTTATATGTCCAGGATAATCAAGCTCTTCTTCAATTCGCTTTCTGATATCACGAGCTAATCGATGTGCTTCTAGATCATCAATCGTATCAGGCTTAACCAATATTCTCACTTCACGTCCTGCTTGAATAGCAAAAGATTTTTCCACGCCTTCATACGACTCAGAAATCTCTTCAAGCTTCTCTAAGCGACGGATGTAATTTTCTAACGTTTCACTTCTAGCACCTGGTCTTGCCGCAGATAAGGCATCTGCTGCAGCGACAAGGACAGCAATGATTGACGTAGGTTCAGCATCTCCATGATGTGAAGCAATACTGTTAATGACAACTGGGTGCTCTTTGTATTTCGTAGCAAGCTCAACCCCAATTTCAACGTGACTTCCTTCAACTTCATGGTCAATTGCTTTTCCGATATCATGGAGAAGACCAGCTCGACGAGCTAATGTAACATCTTCACCTAATTCTGCAGCCATTAAACCTGCTAAGAAAGAAACCTCAGTTGAGTGTTTAAGTACGTTTTGTCCATAACTTGTTCTGAACTTCAATCGACCTAATATCTTAATTAAATCTGGATGGAGACCATGAACACCAACCTCAAAGGTTGTCTGTTCTCCCACTTCACGAATGTATTCATCAACTTCACGTCTTGATTTTTCAACCATTTCTTCAATACGTGCAGGATGGATACGTCCATCTTGTACAAGCTTGTCTAAAGCAATTCTAGCCGTTTCTCGTCGTATTGGATCAAATCCTGAGAGGATTACAGCTTCTGGTGTATCATCGATAATTAAATCGATTCCTGTTAACGTTTCGAGCGTTCGAATATTCCGACCTTCTCTTCCTATAATTCGACCTTTCATCTCATCATTAGGTAAGTTAACAACAGAAACCGTTGTTTCTGCGACATGATCTGCCGCACATCGTTGTATCGCAAGTGAAAGTATTTCCTTCGCCTTTTTATCGGCTTCTTCCTTTGCACGACTCTCAGCATCCTTTACTAAGTAAGCAACATCATGAGCAAGCTCGTTTTCTACACGCTCGATAATGATTTGTCTTGCTTGTTCTCGAGTAAGGTTAGAAATACGCTCTAATTCAGCCTGTTGCTTGCGTACTATCTCTTCCACTTTGCTTTCCATCTCTTCAATATGCTGTTGTCTTTCGTTAAGAGAATTCTCTCTCTTTTCCAACATGGTTTCACGTTTGTCTAGAGTTTCATCTTTTCGATCAAGATTCTCTTCTTTTTGCATTAAACGATTCTCTTGTTTTTGAAGTTCGCTTCTTCGATCACGAATGTCACGTTCTGCTTCAGTACGAAATTTGTGAATTTCATCCTTTGCTTCTAACAATGCTTCCTTCTTCAAAGAATCTGCTTCACGGTTAGCATCATCAATAATTTGTTCTGCTGCACCTTTGGCACCAGCAATTTTTGTTTCTGCAATGGATTTACGAACATAAAAGCCAACAACTGCACCGACGATTAGGCCAAGCAAAGCGGAGCTGATTCCAATAATGATTTCCATCATGTCACCTCCTCTTGCTATGAACTTTTTCTTGCTAGATCAAAATGTCGGCATGTACATTGTTACATCAGTTTCAACATACAGCACAAAGGCTTGTTTAGTGTTATAGAAGATGTAAAAGCCCTTCTAAACATCAATCGGTTTCGGTACAACCTTCTTATTAGGGAGAAAAATTACCGAGTTTTCTTTACGTTTTAATTCTAACAAAATGTAAAATATACATATTAATTGTAAATGTGTGAAAATTTATTGTCAAGGCCTGTCACATCTACAGTTACTTTTATTTGGAAATAAGTTGAGTTAGGGACTGATTTTCAACAGAAAACCTAAGAAAAAAGAGACATCTGAAATGTCTCTTTAAATACCAAGATGATATTAATCTAATAAATTAAGTTCGTCTTGACCTTCATCAACTGGTTCATTGAAATCTTGATCAAGTCCGTAATGTTTACGGATTTGTTCTTGAATTTCTTTTCGTAGAACCGGATTTTCTTTTAAGAATTGCTTGGCATTTTCACGACCTTGTCCTAAACGCTCTTCATTGTATGAGTACCATGAGCCACTCTTTTGCACAATGTCGAGTTCAGAACCGATATCTATGATTTCACCTTCTCTTGAAATACCTTCTCCGTACATAATATCAACTTCAGCTACTCTAAATGGAGGAGCTACCTTGTTTTTAACAACCTTCACCTTCGTCTTATTACCAACGATATCATTTCCTTGCTTAAGTTGCTCAGCACGACGTACTTCTAAACGTACGGAAGAGTAGAATTTCAATGCACGACCACCAGGTGTTGTTTCAGGGTTACCGAACATAACTCCAACTTTTTCACGAATTTGGTTGATAAAGATTGCAATTGTCTTAGATTTGTTAATTGCACCTGAAAGCTTACGAAGTGCTTGAGACATTAATCTAGCTTGTAACCCTACGTGAGAGTCACCCATCTCACCTTCAATTTCTGCTTTAGGTACTAATGCAGCTACAGAGTCAATGACAAGAATATCTACTGCACCACTACGAACTAATGCTTCAGCAATTTCAAGTGCTTGTTCTCCTGTATCTGGCTGAGATAGTAACAACTCATCAATGTTAACTCCCAGCTTTTGTGCATAAACTGGGTCAAGCGCATGCTCCGCATCTATAAATGCTGCTTGTCCGCCATTTTGTTGTACTTCAGCTATTGCATGTAGAGCTACTGTTGTCTTACCAGAACTTTCTGGACCATAGATCTCAACAATTCGTCCTCTTGGGTATCCACCTACTCCTAATGCAACATCTAATGCTAATGAACCACTTGGAGATGTAGAGATTTTACGATCAGTTTGTTCTCCAAGCTTCATGATTGATCCTTTACCAAATTGCTTTTCTATTTGTTTTAACGCCATTTCTAAGGCTGCTTGACGGTCGCTCACATTATTTCCTCCCTTTTCTTTGAAACTATTAATACTATACCTTGTTTCGTCTCATTTGCCAAGTAAAAAGTCGAACATTCATTCGATTTTTTTCACACCATTTTATGGGTGAATCGCAAGTTTTATAGTAAAAAAGTCAAATTCTTAACATCTATTAGCCGTGAAAACTTAATTTTACTTTTAAATAAAGAAAGCTGTCCCTCATATTATAAGGGACAGTCTCATTATGTTTCATTGAGTACTTGTAGAATATAATGGAATCCGTATTTAACTGTACGCATGCGAATCCCATTTCGAGTGCCTGCTAATTTCAACGAATAGACTTTTGTTGGCTTCTGCTTAAAAGCTAAACCAATATAAACAGTGCCTACTGGTTTTCCTTCGCTCTCATCAGGCCCTGCGACACCTGTAAAACTAATACCGATATCAGTACCAAGTAAATCTCTAACATTTTCAGCCAAAGTTCTTGCAGTTTTTTCACTTATTGCACCATCAGAAGAAAGTATGTCTGGACTTACTTGAAGGACATTCTGCTTCACTTCATTTGAATAGCAAACAATCGCACTTGCAAAAACTTGTGATGAACCTTGCTCATTCGTTAACTCTTGGGCAAATAACCCTCCAGTTAAGCTTTCAGCACTAGAGACAGTCAATTTATGATTGATTAGCTTCTTCATCACTTCAGAGACTAATGAAGTAGTACCATAACCATACATAAACTCACCAACACGTGAAGTGATTTTTTCTTCCACCTCGTCAAGAAGAACCTTTGTCATTTCAATTGACCGATGCTTTGCAGTCAATCTTAACGTAACCTCACCGTCAGCTGCGAGTGGCGCAATTGTTGGATTGGTTTGGGCATCAATTAAGTCCTCAATCTCGGTTTCTAATTGGGATTCTCCAATCCCAAAGAACCGAAGAACACGGGATTCAATATGATCTACTTCTCCTAGCTGCTTTAATAAATATTCTTTTCCATACGAAATAAACATCGGCTGCATTTCTTTTGGTGGACCCGGTAATAGCATATAAGTAATGTTCTGAATTTGAATTCCCATTCCAGGCGCCATCCCATGATCATTTTGGAGCACAGATGAACCTTCTATGACCAATGCTTGTTTTTTATTATTTTCTGTCATTATTCGATTGGTCTGTTTGAAATACTGCTCAATTCCCTCAAGAGCATAGGAATCACTTACTAGATTTCGACCTAGTAATTTAGCAATCGTTTCTTTTGTCAGATCATCTTTCGTCGGCCCCAATCCACCTGTGAAAACAATCAAATTCGAGCGTTTCCTAGCCACTTCAATCGTTTCAGCTAAACGACTAGGATTATCGCCAACAACTGTGTGGTAATATACATTTACCCCAATTTCCGCAAGCTGCTTTGAAAGAAATTGCGCATTACTATTTACAATTTGTCCAAGTAGTAGCTCAGAGCCTACCGCAATGATCTCTGCATTCACATCTGTTCCCCCATTTTCTATTTCTGATCCACAAATACATCTTTATTTTTTGCAAAATAATCCCAGCCTGATACGATTGTAAATATCACCGCAATCCACAGAGCAATCATATCAAAAGGGAAATTGATTAATTCAAAAGGGAAATTATGTAATAATAAAGCAGAAATTGCAACAACTTGTGCCCACATTTTGATTTTGCCAAGCATTTTCGCCGCTGAAACCTCGCCTCGCTCAGCAATTAGTAAGCGTAAACCAGTTACTGCAAATTCTCTTGTAATTATAATGATAACCATCCATGCAGGAACAGATCCTAATTCAACTAGTACGATTAGTGCAGCTGAAACTAAAAGTTTGTCAGCTAATGGATCTAAGAATTTGCCAAGATTCGTTACAAGATTATGTTTGCGTGCAATATAACCATCTACCCAATCTGTTGCAGAGGCAAATATAAAAATCAATGCACCAATTAAATGTGCGATAGGTATATTCATTGAAGCAATACTTACATCCCCCCATTTAAATAAATCAAGCATAACAATGATAAAAATAGGAATTAATAAGATTCTTGCAACTGTTATTTTATTTGGTAAATTCAATTTTACAACCTCCGAGAAATACTTGTCTTTTTGTTTATTTATATAGTGATAATACACGTATAAAAGAAAAAAAGCCATTATTAGCCATGACTTTTTTCTTCTTTTCTATTCTTGTGTAGGCTCATAGATAATCGTAAATCTTTGACTTACCTGCTCGCTTGGTTCTACTGGGTATTCAAAAGGCTGTCCATTAATTAAAATAGTTGTATCTAACGTTCTTCCAACATTAAAGTTAATCTGTGACTCATTCGAGAAATCAAAAGTTTCAGTATTACCATCTCGTAACATGGCATAGTAAAAGGATTTCCCTAATTGGTTCTTAATATCTAGCCATGTCTCTCCACCCGTACTAGCAGAAACTTCAACGTTGAATGTATCAGTATTCTCTAATTTGTACGTTACATTATTTCCAGATGATTCAACTAATGAAAGCGTAAATGCTGGTTCTGGTTCTTCCTCTTCCACCTCATCTTCAGTTTCAGCACCATCTTCAACAGGCTCTTCTTGACCAGACTCTGTCTCATCAGGAGTATCCGCTGGCGGAATTTCATTTGTTTCTTGGTATTCAGAGCTCTGGCTATTTTCTATGATCGTCTCCTCTGGAGCCTCAGCCACATCTTTCCTTTGTAATAGCCACCAAGCTGTGAATAACCCACCTATAATAAATACAACGAGTATTAAGACTGGGACCATATCAAGAATTTTTGAGCCTTTTGCAGATATTTGCCTTTTACTTCGAACTCTCGATAATTGCTCTGGAAGCTGTTCATTCGTGGTACTAGGTATTTCATCCTTAAATTCCTCAAATAGTTCTTCAGGATCTAATTCTACTGCTTCAGCGTATTGCTTAATAAAGGCTCGAACATAAAATTTCCCTGGCATGACTGAATAATTGCCTTCTTCAATCCCTACCAAGTATCTTTTTTGTATTTTCGTCATTCTTTGCAAGTCATCAAGACTAAGCTTTTTTAATTCTCTCGTTTCTTTTAAACGGTTGCCTAGTTCTGTCAAATATAACACCTACCAATACTTTAAAAGTCGAAACCGGAAAAATCTGATCCCGAGAAGAGTTGTTGATCGTCTACTAATTCATAAGTGATTTCTTCATCAGGATTATTACGTAACTCAATAATATAATCAAAATCTTCTAACGTGTATTCTGAATTCCTTACAAAAACATCTGGGTGCTCAACTACTTTTACAGCGGGTAATCTCATGATTTCTCTAACCAATTGCCAATGCTTCTCAGATGCACGTTTTGTGGAAACAATCCCATCAATAATGAAAAGATTGTCAGCATTATACTCATCCTCAATCAACTGACTTCTAATGGTTTGTTTTAAAAGGGTTGATGAAACAAATAACCAGCGCTTATTTGCACAAACACTAGCAGCTACAACTGATTCTGTCTTCCCAACTCTTGGCATCCCTCGAATTCCAATTAACTTATGGCCTTCTTGTTTATATATTTCAGCCATGAAATCAACAAGCAATCCTAATTCATCACGAACAAATCTAAATGTTTTTTTATCATCTGCATCTCTTTGGATATACCGTCCATGACGTACCGCTAGTCGATCTCTAACTTTAGGCTCCCTAATCTTGGTAACAGTTATGTTATCCATTGTATGTAAAATTGATTCAAGTCTCTCAATTTGTTCATTGTTATCACATAGTAATAATAAACCACGTCTACGATCATTCACACCATTAATCGTTACAATATTTATTGATAACATCCCTAATAAAGACGAAATATCACCAAGTAAGCCTGGACGGTTTTTATGTATTTCATATTCTAAATACCATTCTTTTTTGCTCATAATAAACCATCCCCCTAGCAAATTTCGACTAAAATGATCAAAAACCTTCATATATTTAATCGCTATTTCTATAATAAAACATTTTAATAGTTAATGAAAGGGAGAAGAAGAATTTAAACTAAAAAAAGAGAGGAATAGCCTCTCTCTCCGAGGAAATCCTCTCTTACATGCCTGTGCCTTCGTCTTTAACTAATTTCACCATCATATTAGCGATCGCATGCTGCTCTTCCTCAGAAGCTACGTGCCATAAATCTGCAAGTACCTTTTCTTGAGCATTTTTTGGCTCTACTTGAGTAGAAAGATACTCACCTAGCTGATAAGCTAAATCAGTAATAACATTCTGATCCATTCCCTCTTGCTGAGCTTGGTGCAAACGATCACCTAAAAAATCCTTCCATTGTTCAAAGTTATCTAAAACAGACATAAGTGACCCTCCTTTTAGGATAATACAGAATTAGTTTGCCAAACTCCAAAGGATTTATACTTTTTCTTACATGATTTTATAACTAATTACTAACAGTGCCAACCACCATTAACAGATAAAACCTGGCCTGTCATATAGGAAGCTTTATCAGAGCAAAGAAAGCCAACTACTTCAGCAATCTCTTCTGGTTTTCCTAACCTCCCCATTGGAATTTCTTCCTTTAAGGCAGTTTTATCGTCTTCTGTAAATAAATTTAACATTTGGGTATCAATCGCTCCAGGCGCAATCGCATTCACACGTATACCACTTAGAGAGACTTCTTTTGCTAATGCCTTTACAAAAGAATTCTGACTTCCTTTAACCATAGAATAGAGTACTTCACAGGAGGCTCCTATAAGACCCCAAATCGATGTAATCATAATTATGTTGCCTTGTTTGTTTGAAACCATGTTTGGTAATAAACTTTTTATCAACATAAAAGGGCTTGTAGTATGTAGAGTGATCATTTCATTTACTTCTGCTTCAGTCATGTCAGTAACAAGACCAAAATAGCTATTCCCCGCATTATTAATAATTGTAGTAATTGGATGTGTGATTTGTTCTAATAAATCACTAACCCCACCAGGTTTAGACAAATCAGCTTGGACAATATGTATGTTTTTATTGTTAGTACGAGCTACAAACTCCCTTAATTCGTAGTCATTCTTGCTATAATGAAGATATAATGAATATCCTTGCTCATATAGAATTTTGGCAATACTCATTCCTATCCCACCACTTGCTCCGGTAATTAGTGCGTACTTTTCCATAATGTAACCTTCCTATCTTAAGCTCAAAATAATTGACCTCCTCGATTTTTGCGAGCAGGCCAATCACAATTCATTTAAATTTCACCCTTTTGGGACAACATGACATTCTGTAAAGAATTTCTCATCAAATGTTTGTTTCGCTACTTCTTGAATATCTTCAATCGTTAGTTTCTCAAGTACAGGTACCACTTCAAACAGATCCATATCGTTAAAAGCATATCTAGTAAACTGATTAGCAATAAACTCTGGAGAGTTAATCGCACGTAAGAATGCGCCAATTTTCTTCTTTTTAGCACGTTCTAACTGTTCAACAGTGAAGTTTGAGTCTCTTGCGTTTAAAAGTACATCCTTTATCCGAGAGGACAACGCATCTGGCTCTGGAGTATCACCACCTAAAATAACAAAACCAAATCCCGCTTCTTCAGTATAATCATAAGAGAATGTATCATCAATGAGACCATCATCATATAGACCTTCATACACCTCAGAACTTTTTCCAAAAAGGATATCCAGAATGAGGTTGATTGAAAGCTCATGCTTTAAAAGGTCCATCCCTGATCTTGTAGGATTTTGCGCCTTAACCCCTACTAGGCATTTGGAAGACTGTACATTCATCTCAAGAACCTGCTTCTTCTCAGCTACCTCTGCTGGCTCTTCCTCAAATTTCCGGACAATCTCTGCCTGTTCCTTATAATCCTTTTTCGCCTGATTTTCTCGTACAAAATCTAAAATCTTGTCGGCTTCAACCGATCCTACAATGAATAACAGCATATTACTTGGATGATAAAAAGTCTCATAACATTCATAGAGCATATCTTTAGTAATTTTAGCAATTGAATCAATTGTACCAGCGATATCAATTTTGACGGGGTGATTTTTATACATATTTTGAATCACACCAAAGTAAAGTCTCCAATCGGGATTGTCATCATACATTGTAATTTCCTGTCCGATGATTCCCTTCTCTTTTTCAACCGTTTTCTCAGTAAAATAAGGACTTTGAACGAAATCAATCAATGTCTCTAGATTCTGTTCCACATTTGACGTACTAGAAAATAAATAAGCAGTCCTTGTGAATGAGGTAAATGCATTTGCAGATGCACCTTGTTTACTGAAATCCTGAAACACATCGCCATCTTCTTTTTCAAACAACTTATGCTCCAAAAAATGGGCAATTCCGTCTGGTACCTTCGTTAACTCAGTTTTTCCTGCTGGAATAAACTGATTATCGACAGAACCATATTTAGTTGTAAAGGTGGCATATGTTTTGTTAAATCCCTTTTTAGGCAAAACATACACATCTAAGCCGTTTGGTAGCTTTTCGTAATATAGTTCCTCTTGTAATTGTTCAAATGTGATTTTTTCCATTTTAATTGTCAGCCTCCATTCCAGTAAGGAAATAGATGGTGTCGAGCTTTATTTTTTCAGCAACCTGGATAATTTCATCTTTTGTGACTTGTTTAAGACCTTCTAACCATTCAGTGAGATCTCTTTTCTTATCAGCTACAACGTTATGATATAAAATATCAATCATCCCACTAGGAGTATCAATCGTTTCAAGTAATTGATTGTTAATCACAGCTTTTGTTTGGGAAATAACATCTTCTGTGAATTCACCATTTTTCATTGCTTCCATTTGTTCATTAATAATCGTAACGGCTTTATCAAAGTTATTAAATTCGATACCTGACATAACCATTAGTAAGCCTTTATGACTCTCAACTCTAGAGGCTGCGTAATAAGCAAGGCTTTCTTTCTCACGAACATTAAGAAATAATTTTGAATGAGAGAAACCACCATAAATTCCATTAAATACTTGAAGGGCTAAATAATCAGGGTCACTATAGGTGATGTTCGTTCTAAAACCAATATTAAGCTTCCCTTGCTTCACATCTTGTTTTTCAATGACTTTATTCACTTCAGATATAACTGGGGATATTTTGTCGACCTTCTTAGGCTCTCTTTCTTTTAAAACAAAATTTTTCGAGACATATTCAACAACTGAATTTTCATCGAATTTCCCCACAATGTATAAATCAATTTCATCTTCAGCTAATACCTTCTGATAATATTGATACAATGAAGCTGGTGTGATTTTCTCTATGTCTTCAATCCTTCCATTTACATGGAGTGCATACGGTTCATCCTTACACATTTCTTGTACTAATCTTAGATTAGAATATCTCATCTTGTCATCATAAACAGCTTGAATTCGCTGCTTTAAGTTTCTTTTTTCATTATCAAGGGTAGATGGGCTAAAACCATCGTTTTCAGTTACTGGAGACATGACCATTTCTGAAAGAAGTTCAATTGCTTTAAGTAATAATGGTGTTTTATCCTCTAGGAATGTTTCATTGGCAATATCCATTCTAATAGTGATGACATGATACTCACCTTTTTTCATTAAATCGACATTTAAAGTTGCCCCGTATAATTCATCTAAATACCCTCGTAGTTCAATTGTTGTAGGATAGCTTTTTGTTCTTTTCTGCAAAACATATGGTAATAAGGCACGTTCTGTTAAAGTAGCCTCTTCAAGTGGTGCTTTAAGCTTTAACACAATTGTATTGGTTTTATATTTATCAGTATCAATTGTATGAAGGGTAATACCCGCAAGTTCATGCTCTGTCTCACTAAGTAGTTTCATACCTCGCTCCTCCTTAACTTTCAAAAGTAATGTACAACTGTTGATGTAAATGAAGATAACCTGTCTGACCTAGTTTAACCAGATAATCTTGAAACCACACTTTATAACGCTAAATGCATAAGTTAACTTATTTCACGATTATCAACAATATAACCTTGCTTTACCAATATTATCAAGTTTTAGACACCCTTATTTAGAAAAGGTTTGTTTTAAATCCGGAGCCCGAATACACTCCGCGTCCTGTGGCGTAACCCGTGAGCCTCCTCGTCGCAAGCTCCTGTGGGGTCTCACTTTGCTCACTAGACCACTGGAGTCTCCGTGTATTCAGGCTGCTAGTAAACCTTGAGGAAATAACAAAAAAGATCATGATTATGTCTTTAAAAGGCATAATCATGACCATCTATAAAATAATTTATCTTTTACCTGAATCAAATGTCTCCCCAGCTGCTTTTGGAGCTTGAGAGGATTTAGAGAATATGACTAACGCAATCAGCGTCACGACATATGGGAATATCTTCAGAATAATTGGTGGGAATACCGCCAATTGTGGTATGACTTGAGAAACGTTAGCAAGTGTTGTTGCTAGACCAAAGAAGAAAGTCGCTGCAAGAATCCCAAAAGGACGCCATTGTCCAAAGATTAATGAAGCAAGTGCTAAGAAACCTAACCCTGATACAGATCCTGTAAATTCACCAGAATAAGTGACAATGATAAGTCCTCCACCAAGTCCAGCAAATGCACCAGAAATCATAACTCCACTGTAACGGATCTTTCTAACATTCACTCCCGCTGCTTCTGCTGCCTGTGGAAATTCACCACATGATCTCAAACGAAGTCCAAACCGAGTTTTATAAAGAATAAATGTACACAATAGAAGGACTCCTAGAATAAACCAAGTAGTCGGATATGTTCTAGTAAAGAATAAATCTCCTATAATTGGAATCGAAGATAGCCCTGGTACATCCCATGGTGCAAAACCACTTGTAATACGGATATTTCCACTACCAGTAATATTTCTTGATAAGAATACTGTTAAGGCACTAGCAATCATATTAATTGCGGTACCACTGATAATTTGGTTTGCACTTAAATTAATACTTGCAAAAGCATGTAATAAAGAAAATAACACACCTGCAACCATTGACATCAATAACCCTAACCAAAGAGCTAATGAGTGATTCGGTAAGATATCTTGAAGATAAAAAATCGTAAGAGCACCAGAAAATGCACCCATGATCATTAATCCTTCTAGTCCAATATTTACAATACCACTTCGTTCACTGAATAGTCCACCTAATGCAGTAATCAGAAGAGGGATTGTGAAGATAATCGCATAAGGAAAAATTTGTTGTATAACCGTCCACATATTAAGATTCCCCCTTCTTAGTAACTGGACCATTCATGTCTTTTTTATTATTCCTATTTTTCAAGAATTTGTTCATTAATCTTTCAATTAAAACACTCGTTGCTGCAAAATAGATGATAATTGCAATAATTGTATTCGCAATTTCTGGTGGTATTTCTGTCATCGCATTCATGAAGCCTGTTCCTGAATAAAGAAGTCCAAAGAAAATCGCTGCAAAAAATACACCAAATGGATTGTTTGCTCCTAGTAATGCGACTGCAATTCCGTCGAAACCTTGAGTTGGCATAATTCCAATTTGGATGGTTGAAGCATTACCTGTATATAATGCTAGACCGCCAAGTCCTGCTAATCCACCAGAGATTAACATGGATAATACAATATTTCGATTTACACGCATACCTGCATATTCTGCTGCATGACGGTTGAAACCAACAGCCTTAAGTTCATAGCCTAATGTGGTTTTATTAATAATAAATGCAACGATGATCACTACGACGACTGCAATAAATAATCCTAAGTTAATATACGAACCACCAAACATCTCAGATAAGAATGGTGATCTTAATGTTGCTGATTCTGGAAGCTTTCTTGATTCAGTCTCAAGAAATTCTCCTTTAAAATAACCCGGAACAACATAGTAAATCGTCCAATAGGCAATCCAGTTCATCATAATGGTCGCTACAACCTCATGAACATTAAATTTCGCCTTTAATAAGCCTGGAACAAACGCCCAAATTGCACCACCAACAAATCCAGCAATTATCATAATGATTAGTAATAATGGTCTTGAAACATCAAGTGTTAGACCAATTGCTGTAGCAAATAGTCCACCCATTAACATCTGTCCCGGTGTACCTATATTAAATAATCCCGTTCTGAATGCAAAAGCAACTGACAATCCAGAAAAGATAATAGGGGTTGCTGTTGCCAATGTATTCCCAACACGTTCAATGTTTTTCAAACCACCCTGGAATAGGTATGTATATCCTTCAATTGGATTACTCCCTATAATAAACATTAATATTGCACCAGCTATTAATCCAAAGAGAACAGCTAATAATGATACAATCAGATTTCTCATTTATTTCTCTCCTTACTTACGCCCGCCATCATTAGTCCTACTTCATTCTCATCTGTCTCAGAAGCAAGAACCGTTCCAACAAGTTCACCATTATTGACAATGGCAATACGATCAGATAGTTGTAAAACCTCGTCCAACTCTAATGAAACAAGAAGTACAGCTTTGCCATTATCACGATGCTCAATCAATCTCTTATGTATATACTCAATAGATCCAACATCCAAACCACGAGTTGGCTGGACAGCAATAAGCAAATTCGGATTTAACTCAAGCTCTCGACCGATAATTGCTTTTTGCTGATTACCACCAGATAATGTTCTTGCAATTGAAACTGCACCTTCACCAGAACGAACATCAAAGTTTTCTAAGATTTTATTAGTATATTGACGTATTGCTGATTGATTTAATAAACCATACTTTGAGAAAGGAGGTTTATTATAAATTTCTAAAACCATGTTAGATTGTAAGGAGTAATCTAACACCAATCCACGTTTTTGGCGATCTTCTGGAATATGACCTATTCCCTTTTCAATACGCTCACGAATAGGTAAGTTTGAAATATCCTCACCATTGATGAAAACCTTTCCGGATTCTATTTTCCTTAGACCAGTAATTGCTTCAACAAGCTCGGATTGTCCGTTCCCTTCAACTCCAGCAATACCAACTATTTCTCCTGCTTTTACTTGAAGAGAAAATTCCTTTAAACCTAATAATTTTCTGTTATTTTTCACAGAAATAGAATCAATTTCAAGAACAACGTCACCTGGCTTACTTTCTTGTTTATCTACTTTAAAGGATACGTTACGCCCTACCATCATTTCAGCAAGACTTGCCTCACTTGCATCCTTCACATCAACCGTACCAATCGACTTTCCACGTCTAATTACCGTACAACGATCTGCAACTGCCTTAATTTCCTTTAATTTATGAGTAATAATGATAATCGATTTCCCCTCATTAATAAGGTTTTTCATAATTTTCATTAACTCGTCAATTTCATTTGGTGTTAGAACAGCAGTTGGCTCATCTAATATTAGAACCTCCGCTTCACGGTATAGCATTTTAATAATCTCTACTCTTTGCTGCATACCTACAGAGATATCTTCAATTTTCGCATGAGGGTCAACATTCAAACCATAATGCTTCGACAATTCCTCAATTCTCATAGCCGCTTTATCAATATCAAGAACTAGACCCTTCCGTGGTTCACTGCCTAATATAATATTTTCAGTGACTGTAAAATTGTCAACTAATTTAAAATGCTGATGTACCATCCCAATCCCTAAACGATTTGCCACATTTGGATTGGAAATACGTACTTCCTGTCCATTTACTTTCACTACGCCTCGTTCTGGTTGATACATTCCGAACAAAATTCCCATTAATGTAGATTTCCCTGCACCATTTTCACCTAATAATGCATGTATTTCTCCTTTTCTTAAGGAAAGTGAAATATTATCATTCGCTACGATACCTGGAAATTCTTTTCGAATATTTAGCATTTCAACAACATACTCCATAGTAGCACTCACCTTTATATAAAGTTCTAATTAACTTAGTATTCTCATTAGCACCTATATTAATATAATATCGGTTTATCCCCTTTTATCTATTCAACAATTATGACTAATGGACGTGGAACAGATTGTTTTCATTCTTTGTCCTCTCACGCCCATACTCGGAAGTTCACTAGGTCCTAGTTCAAAAACTTCCGAGTATGGGCCTGGCACTAATAACAAGCCATTACGAACAAACTGAATTACTTATTTTTTGACATAGAGAAGAGACGGAGAAACCGTCTCTTCGTTATACCCGTTTACTTTAATAAATCGCCTTGTTCTTGAGAAATCTCAATATCTCCAGCTTTGATTTGCTCATAGATTTCTGCAACTTTTGTTACAGTCTCTTCGCTTAAGTTTGGATTTTCTTCTGGAATACCTACTCCATCATTTGTTGCATCGAAAGTTAATGTTTCGCCACCAGGGAAGTCTCCATCTAATTCACGCTTGATCATATCATAAGCAACAGCATCTAATTTCTTCATTGCAGAAGTTAAGATAACTGATTTTTCACCTTCATAGATACCATCTGCATATTGGTCAGTGTCAACACCAATGATCCATACATCTTGTCCTGCTTGTACACGAGTTTTTGCTTCGTTAATCGCTCCAACTCCAACTCCACCAGCAGCAGTGAAGATAGCGTCTACACCACGATCAAACATTTGTGCAGCAATTTGTCCACCTGCAGCTACATCATCAAATGTACCTTGGTAAATAACATTTTCTGCATTAATAGTGATATTTGTATCTAGGTTTTCATTTGCATAGGCAATACCTTGTTGGAAGCCCCAGTTGAATTTTTGTACAGCTGGAATTTCCATACCACCGATAAATCCAACTTCACCTTCTTTTAATTGAAGAGCAGTTGCTACAGCAGCTAAGAATCCTGATTCATGCTCTGCAAAGAAAATTGACACTGTGTTGTCTTTAACAGCTGATACGAAATCACCTGAGTGAGGATAACCATCAATGATTACGAATTTTGCATCTTCATATCTGTCTTGCGCTTGGAACACAGCTGTTTCAAATTTGAATCCTGGTGTAACGATGAACTTGTAATCAGCATCGTAAAGGTTACCAATTTCTTTCAAATAATCAGCTTCAGTAGTTCCAGCAGGCTTTAGGTACTTTTCTTGAATCTTTAAGTCTTCTTTTGCTTGAAGAATTCCTTCCCAAGTTCCTTGGTTGAATGACTTATCATCAATAGTTCCTGCATCAGTAACCATACCTACCTTAAGGCCATCTTTAGATCCTTCAGATCCGCCAGCATTGTTATCGGCATCTCCACCGCCACAAGCAGCTAACATAGATACTAGTGCAATTACTAGTACGAAGAGTAAACTCTTTTTCATTAATAACACCCATCCCTTATATGTAATTTTTTAGTATAAAAATTATACCCGCTAATAAGTCGATTAACTTTCTTACTACAGAAAATCAATCAGATAGATTATCTCTTTGTTACCTCACCTCCTTTAATAATTTGTTCAAAAAACAAGAAAATATTATATTCTCTTTCTCACAACGTGAAAATCAAATTTATCAGCTTTAAAATAATTTAGCGAATACAAAATGGGATGATCGTCTTGATCGTAATGCATTTGTTTTAAAACTAGTAATGCCGTTTCTGGTTCACAGTCCAAAATCGGTGAAATTTTTTCGTGATAGCCTAATGGCTCAATATGTGTAATGGCATAGGTTATATCTCGGCCAGCTCTTTTGTTTAGATAATCAAGTAGTGATTCTTCCTCATGCGAGAAGCTTGAAGGTAATATATGACTAACAATCTTATCAATACAATAAATGACCGGCTCACCATTTGCCGTTCTCACTCGTTCCATCATGATGATTTCATCTTGTTTTTCACAAGAAAATCGTTTGATATCATCTTCTGTCGCACTATTTACATTGGACGAAAGAAAAATGGTTCCTGGCGACATTCCTGCCTGTTGAATCATATCTGTTACACTATTTAGTTGCTCAATCCCAGATGTAAACAATGGTTTAGCGTTAACAAATGTTCCTACTCCATGTCTTCTGACAACAATATTCTCTTCTTCAAGGATTCTTAATGCTTCCCTTAAGGTTGCACGGCTAACCCCAAGATTTCTTGCAAGGTCAAATTCAGAAGGAAGCTTTTCTTTTTCTTTATATATACCATTGTCGATGTCATTTTTAATTCGATCAATTACTTGTAGATATAAGTGCCTATTGTCTAACTTTATGGACATTTTGCTGCTCCTCCGTAATATTGTAAAAGACATCAGACCTCTGATGTTAGACAAATTATTATTGAAATTAGCATATCATTTTTTTTCTTATAAATAAATAAGAATTTCGAAAAATGTCGAATATTTTTTTGAAAAAAGTAGGATTATGTCAGATTTTCTTACATCTGAAAATTCCGATACTTTCGACCTACTAAAAAAGAAATAGGAAATTCCTATTTCTTACGTTCCAACATCTTCATTTTGTGATGACATAAGGACTGTTCTTGGTTTACTACCTTCGTAAGGACCAACAACTCCTCTTGCTTCCATCGCATCAATTAATCTAGCAGCTCTTGTATAACCAATTCTAAAGCGTCGTTGTAACATCGAGACAGATGCTGTTTGCATCTCAAGTATTAATTCAACAGCTTCGTTATACAATTCATCCTCTACTTCCTCAGTTACCTCCGTGATCTCCTCTGGAATCATCTCTTCCTGATATTGTGCCTTCTGCTGAGCAATAACAAAGTCAACAACCTCTTCGACCTCGTTATCAGATAGAAATGCCCCTTGAACACGAACTGGCTTTGAAGCTCCTACAGGAAGGAATAGCATGTCCCCTCTTCCTAGTAATTTCTCCGCACCACCCATGTCTAATATTGTTCTAGAATCGGTTTGTGAGGAAACACTGAATGCAATCCTTGAAGGGATATTAGCCTTAATGACTCCTGTTATAACATCTACAGAAGGTCTTTGAGTAGCTATGATTAAATGAATCCCGGCTGCTCTTGCCATTTGCGCTAATCGGGTAATGGAATCCTCCACATCAGAAGAGGCTACCATCATTAAATCTGCAAGCTCGTCCACAATCACAACTATATAAGGTAATGCCGGTTGTTTCGCTTCCTCTTCTTCATTATGCCGTTTTATATAATCATTATAGCCTTCAATGTTTCTTGTTCCACTATGAGAAAACAACTCATATCTTCGTTCCATTTCATTTACCACTTTTTTCAATGCTTGTGAAGCCTTCTTTGGATCTGTTACAACAGGAGCAAGTAGATGAGGTATCCCATTATACATATTCAATTCAACCATTTTAGGGTCAATCATCATCATCTTAACCTCATGCGGCTTCGCTCTCATGAGTACACTAATAATAATCCCATTAATACATACACTCTTCCCGCTTCCAGTTGCACCAGCTACAAGTAAATGTGGCATCTTGTTTAACTCTGCTAATACAGCCTCACCCGAAATATCTCGTCCAAGTCCAATCAGTAATTTTGAATCTGGTCTGTCGTTCTCTTTAACATCTAGAACCTCTCTTAATGAAACCATTGCTACTTCCATATTCGGAACTTCAATCCCAATCGCTGATTTACCAGGGATTGGCGCCTCGATTCGAATATCCTTAGCAGCTAATGCTAGAGCAAGATCATCACTTAAATTCACAATTTTACTAACCTTAACCCCAACATCTGGATACACCTCATATTTCGTAACTGCTGGTCCTAAATGAACCTTCGTTACCTTAGCCTTTACGCCAAAGCTTTGAAATGTCTTTTCCAATTTCCTAGCATTAGCATAGATATTTTCATGCTCTCCGCTTTGATCATTCTTCATTGGTGCACTCAAAAGCTCAATTGGAGGTAGTTCATATGAAGTATTTTCAACCTCTGTAAATGTGATAGGTAGAATTTTCTCTGTCGATTCCTCTTCAGTATGTACTTCTTTTGTTTCCACAGGTTGATTGTTTGCTTCACTTAGATAAGCTCTATCTGCAAAGTTAGAAATAATCGGTGGTGGTGCTTCCTCTTCTTCCGTCTCGGCCAAAATGACTTCCTCAAATTCCTCTTTCTTATCTACCTTTGCCTGAGCTTCTTTCTTAGCAGTAGTAGGGTTTTTCGTTACTTTCTTTTCTTTCTTATCAGCAAGCTTCCTGTTTATATTTTCTTTCCAGGATTTAATATCCTCTACAAAAGAAAGCCATTGATCCTTGAAGAAAGTTACTATCGGTGTTGTCATTTTTACTGTTGTTTCAAATAAAGACTTTCCTGTCACTAAAATAACTCCAATAATAATTAAAAAAACGGAAATCAATTTTGTTCCAGCTTCATCAAATAGAAAATAAGAACCAGCAAAAAGAATTGCTCCTATCATTCCCCCACCAATATCATTAGTACTGGTCTTCCCTGCTTGTTGTTCCCAAAACAACTCAAACGTGTTAATAATGACACTAGGCTGTACAAAGCTTCCATCATTTGATAACAACCTAAACAAGGTGACATGACTTAATAAAAGAATGGAACAGGTTATAAGATAAATCCCAAATAAATGTCTACTTATAAGGCTTGGCCACTCTCGCTTCCAAATAACATAAAGCGATATGAGTAATAACCCAATAAGACCCAATATTGCCCATTCACCTAAAAAGAATCGATAAAAACTATACAGAATCTCCCCGGCTGTTCCAAGTCTTGATAAACCAATACATGTTAATGCTAATAATACTAACCCTATAAGTTCATACTTTAAGGTACTTTTCCATTGATCTTTTTTCTTTTTATTTCGTTTTTTTTGTTTTGCCACTTGATCACCTGCTTATTCATCATGCTAAAACATTACCTTTTAAAGAAGAAAGCAGCCAAAGATTTGGCTGCTACTCATGTCTTTTCATTAAATTATATCACATAAAAGTAAAAAAGTAAGAAGGTATCGTTCATTCTGTTCGGAAAGTAATCCTACTTCCAGGTGTGAATTGTTCATTTAAATAATCTTGTGGATTACTGCTCATCACTTGTACAATATAGTGTTCTCCTGGATTTAATTCATTGACAAGAATTGGAACACCATTCATTTCTATAACTCTTTGCTTCTGAAACTCACGTTCATCTGGAGGATAAATATATTCTTGTGGCATAATCGAATATAAGATCATTGAAGCATCTGTCCACCTTCACTTAGATTTCGTGCCTCGATTAATTCATTCAGCTTTTTTATTGCTTGACCAACCCCACCGACTTCATTAATGAGTCCATATTTCACTGCATCTGAGCCTACAACATTTGTTCCAATATCTCTTGTTAAATTCCCCTTTGAGAACATTAGCTCTTTAAATCGATCTTCTGTAATGTTTGAGTTCTTTGTAACAAAATTAACCACTCGATCCTGCATTTTATCAAGGTATTCGAAGGTTTGTGGCACACCAATCACTAGACCTGTTAGACGAACAGGGTGGATCGTCATTGTAGCCGTTTCGGCAATATATGAATAATCACAAGACACCGCTATTGGAACACCTATTGAATGTCCGCCACCTAAAACAATCGATACAGTTGGTTTTGATAATGAAGCTAACATTTCAGATATGGCTAAGCCTGCTTCAACATCACCGCCTACTGTATTCAAAATCACTAATAACCCTTCTATTTTTGGATTTTGTTCAATTGCAACAATTTGCGGGATGACATGTTCATATTTCGTAGTTTTATTTTGTGGTGGCAGTTGCATATGCCCTTCAATTTGTCCAATGATTGTCAAACAATGTATCTTAGAATCACCAGACATTTGCGGTACATTCGTCTGTCCTAGCTGTTGAATTTTTTCAATCAGATTAGGAGCTTTTCCTTCAGTTCCTTTATCTTGACCTTCTTCAGGTTGCTCATTTGTTATGTATTGATCGTTGTCCATAAGTATCCCCTTTCAAGCGATAGTCTCATATTATTATTAACGACTATCTCTTGAAACATTCCCTCTTACTCATAGAATCAAATGTTTTCAAAAAAAAAGAGCTGATCAATTGATCAACTCTTAAAGGTTTTGTAGTGAATGAAACAAAGTCGTACGTTCTTGTTCTGTTAGTGGTATTAATGGCAATCTTACTGATCCTACATCTAGTCCCTTTAGCTGTAAAGCTGTTTTGACAGGAGTCGGACTTGGTGCCTTAAACAAAGATTTCATAATTGGTAATAAGCGTTGATGATATTTTGCTGCTTCGGCGATTTGCCCTTTTTCAAATAAGGAAATCATTTCTTGCATCTCGTTCCCCATAATATGAGAAGCAACAGACACGATTCCTTTTCCTCCAATCGACATAACCGGGATTGTCAACGCATCATCCCCACAGTAAACGGAAAAATCATCATCCGTGTTTGCAATAATTTCAGTAATCGCATCTAAATTACCGCTTGCTTCTTTAACTGCTATAACATTAGGGATTTTTGACAACTTAATAGTGACATCAGCTGAAATATTTACAACAGATCTAGCTGGAATATTATAAATCATAACAGGTAGAGAAGTACTTTCTGCAATTTTTTTGAAATGCTGATAAAGCCCTTCCTGACATGGCTTATTATAATAAGGTGCAACAAGCATCACTGCATCTACCCCTGTGTCTGCAGCCTTTTTCGTTAATTCAATTGATGCATACGTATTATTACTCCCAGTTCCAGCGATCACTGGTATACGACCATCCACAACTTGAACCACATGTTTAAAAAGTGCTATTTTTTCTTCAGATGATAGGGTAGGAGACTCACCTGTTGTACCTGCTATTACTAATGAATCTGTTCCGTTATTGATAAGATAGTTGACCAATTGAGTCGTTTTTACAAAGTCTATATTCCCTCTACTGTCAAATGGGGTAACCATTGCAGTCGAAACTTTTCCAAAATCTATCATGCTACTTACACTCCTAACAATTAATACTATTTGGTTGTTTTAGCTGGGTTTTCTGATAGTTGAAAAGCAGTGTGTAGAGCGTTAATTGCCTTATGCATATCTTCTTGTTTAACTAACACCCAAATGGTTGTATGGCTATCAGCCGATTGTAAAATACCAATCCCTTGTTCAGATAAAGCCGTTACAATCTTAGCGGTAACTCCAGGAACACCGTTCATACCTGCACCTACAGTTGATACCTTGGCACATTCACGAGTGACTGAAGGCTGATATCCTAACTCCTCTAGAATCTTAACTGCCTTATCTGTTTTATCACCAGCAACTGTATATACAACACTTGTTGGTGTAATATTGAAGAAATCAACACTAATCTTTTCTTTCGCCATCGCTTTAAAGACTTCTGTCTGAACATTATACTGTCCTTTTTTCGCTTGAACCTTAATTTGCGATACATTTGAAACATGTGCAATTCCTGTTATCACTCGTTCCTTCACATCTGTTCCTTTATTCTCTTCTTTGTTAATACTTGTTACAAGAGTACCAACAGAATCAGAATATGTGGAGCGAATACGAATTGGAACTTTCGCTTGCATTGCAATCTCTACTGCGCGAGGATGAATCACTTTTGCCCCTTGGTATGCCATGTTACAAATTTCTGTATAGGTTACAGAAGTTAATGGTCTTGCATCCTTCACGATTCTAGGATCTGCTGTCATAACACCTTCTACATCGGTAAAGATATCAATCCATTTCGCTTGGATGGCTGCACCAATTGCCGCAGCTGATGTGTCACTACCACCGCGTCCAAGTGTAGTTATATCCCCTAACTCATTAATTCCTTGAAAACCAGTCACTACAACTACATCATATTCTTCCATGGCTGCTAGGAGTCGGTCACATTTCATTTCGATGATTTTACCATTTGTGTGATCGTTGTTCGTTCTAAATCCTGCCTGCGCTCCATTAAAAGCAGTTGCACGAATACCATTTTTATTTAACATATTAGAAAAAACAACACTTGAAATTAATTCACCACATGCCATTAGCATATCAATTTCTCTTAAGTTCAATGTCGTCTGGTTCCCATCAACTAGATTTAATAATGTATCAGTTGCATATGGGTCACCATCTCGGCCCATTGCTGAAACGACAACAACGACTTTGTTCCCTTCATCAATTGCTTTTTGGATATGGTTTCTAGCTAATTCTCTAGATGTCTCATCTTTAACAGATGTTCCTCCAAATTTTTGGACGATTATACTCATTTAATTAAACACCCCGTATAGATGTCATAGATTAATGGATAGAAAGTGACATGAATGACTCTCTATCCAAATCTCCGTCATATCAATTCATATTTTTCTTACTTATTTAACTAACCCTAACTTTAATAGACTTTCAGCGATTTGAACAGAGTTCCATGCAGCGCCCTTCAGTAAATTATCTGAAACAACCCACATATGGAATCCTTTATCGTTGTCTAAGTCTTTTCTGATTCTACCTACAAATACATCGTTTTTACCAACGCAGTCTGCTGGCATTGGGTAGACCTGATTAGCAGGATCATCCTGTAACGTCACACCTGGTGAATCCTGTAATAAGCTCTTGATTTGTTCAGAGCTTACACCACTTTCGTTCACTTCAAAATAAACAGACTCTGAATGTCCTGTTTCTACTGGCAAACGTACACATGTAGCTGCCACTTGAAGATCAGGCATTGACATTATTTTTTTCGTTTCATTAATCATTTTCATTTCTTCAAAGGTAAATCCATTATCTTGGAATTTATCAATTTGTGGGACTGCATTAAAAGCAATTTGGTAATGCTTCTTATCTCCTTTAACAGGAAGAATCTCTGGCTTGATTTCTTTGCCTTCGAGAATCGCTTTACTTTGCTCTTTCAATTCGTTAATCGCAGCAGCTCCTGCACCAGAAACAGCTTGATATGTCGAAACAATCACTTTATTTAATCCGTAAGATTTTCTAACTGGTTCTAACGCAACAACCATTTGAATTGTTGAGCAATTTGGATTGGCAATAATTCCATTATGAGTATGAAGTGCCTCTTCATTCACTTCAGGTACTACAAGTGGCACATTCTCGTCCATACGGAAAGCACTTGTATTATCTACAACGATAGCACCACGCTTAACTGCTTCAGGAGCCATCTTTTTTGAGATATCTCCACCTGCACTAAATAGTGCAATGTCAACACCTTCAAATTTATCTGGAGTAGCTACTTCTACTGTAATTTCTTGACCATTAAATGTAACCTTCTTACCTGCTGATCGCTCAGAAGATAACAGTGTCAATTTTCCAACTGGAAAGCCTCTAGATTCTAATGTTTGAATCATTTGTTGGCCTACTGCTCCTGTTGCACCAAGTACGGCTACATGTATTCCATTTGTTTTACTCATTTCTTTACCCCCAATTTATATCCATAATAAAAGAATTAGTTTTGATCGTTACGTCGTATAATGGGCTGGTTTTCTAAAGAGACATCTTCTCTCTCACAAGAAAATTCTCTTATGAAAATTAATAACTATTATTTTAACACATTTACGTAGTAAAGAAGAGAAGATTTTTTCAATTATCTTCTCTTCTTATTTTATCAGGTGAACCCTGGATTAGCTATCACGAAATTTCTCAATAATTACCGGTTGTAATTGTTTTCCGTCCATTGCTGCTAAGACAGTGTCAGATAATAACTCCATTCTAGCCACCATTGAGTTAGGCTTTGAATCTGGTGCATCTTGACCGAAAGGAATGAAATAGACATTTTTCGTAGACATCAAACGCATTAAATTTACTCCATTTAATCCAAGTGCATCATTAGTTGAGATTCCAAGTACGACTGGTTTTAAATTTCGTAATGTGGCCTTAGCAGCCATTAGTACAGGGGATTCTGTCATTGCGTTTGCGAATTTACTCATTGTATTACCTGTAAGTGGAGCAATCACCATACAATCTAAAGGAAGCTTTGGTCCTAATGGTTCAGCACCAACAATAGAATCAATTACCTTATGACCAGTTACCTCTTCTAGCTTCTTTACCCAATCCTCGCCCTTACCAAATCTAGTATTTGTTGACTTTACTGTATAAGATACTACCGGTCTGACTTCTGCTCCAGCATCCACTAGCTTTTGAATTTCAGGTAGTACCGCATCATAAGTACAATGAGAACCTGTTAAACCAAAACCAATTCGTTTCCCCTTTAAATCCATTATGCATTCTCCTCTCTTTGTTGTAATTGTTCTAAAAGGAGCTGAGTCATTACATTTGCAATAATCTGTCCTGCTGTTTTGTGTGCTACAATCCCTGGTAATCCAGGTGCGAGTAAAGCTTTGATTCCTCTTTTTTCAGCATATCGAAAATCTGTTCCCCCAGGCTTAGAGGCGAGATCAACAATTAAAGTATGTGGTGGCATTTTTGAAATGACTGATGCAGTCACAATTCGAGTCGGAATTGTATTTATGCATACATCAATATCAATTACTTCTTTGTCTAAATCTGATAGAAGAAAGGGAGTCAGCCCCATTTCTTTTATTCTTGCAATATGTTCTGATTTTCTAGCTCCAACCTTTACGTGGGCTCCTAGTGCTGCAAAGGTTCTTGCTACACTCATTCCAACACGACCAAGTCCTAAAACCATGACATTAGAATCATGAATGGTAATGTCTGTATGTTGTATGACGATCATAATTGTTCCTTCAACTGTAGGAATTGAATTATAAATTGCCACATCATCTCGTTCAAATAATTTAACTAATTTGCGATTTGTGGAGCTGACGATATTATTTAAATAGTCATTGCTTATTCCTGAATAAATCGTGCAATGTTCTGGTGTATTTGCAAGTATCTCTTCGGTTAAGTGCACTTTTTCGTTCGAGAAGATCGTTTCAACAATACCTTCCATATTTGTACCAGCTACAGGTAAAATAATGGCATCGACAGTCGAAAAGTCTAGTTCATCAATTTGTTCCTTAGAAGCTCCTGTAAAACCATGATCTAGCTGATCAAATCCTATTAATGAAAGCTTAGCATCTAATTCGATTAGCTTTCGAATCACTTCTAATTGTCGTGCATCTCCACCTATAATTGCTACATGCATATCCGTCAACATTCAATTCACCTTCTTCTTTTATAGCTTTTAACGCGCTCTATTTAAATATTTCCATGTCAAACTAACACTTTCTCATTCATCATATGTAAACGTAAACCAATGGGTGAATAAAAAAAAGCAATCGAGACACTGCTCGACTGCTTCTTCCTAGTTCTTTGATTGTTCTACTGAAATCTCATCTGGAATATCAATGATAATCATATCCGTACCGATTTTTTTTATATGGTTCCATGGAACACGAACCTCGTTCCCTTGTTTTTTAAGACCAAACCATTTTAATGATGGAATAATTAATGCATTGATTTGACCAGTGTGTTCATTAATCTCAAGGTCTGTTTGCCCAAGTACACCTAAGCGTTCTGCTCGTTTGACATCGACAATTTCTTTTCCACCTAATTCACTTAGCCTCATAAAACCACTCCTTTTACTAACATTGTATGGAGTAGTCCATTTTTTAGAAGCAAAAATCGTACAGGTATGTTAATTTTGAAGCTTTTTAGGTAGTTGTTCATTTGGACTGATTAATGCGACAGAATAATCATCTGTGAATAGTTGATTTGCCAATTGATTGACACCCGTTTCCTCGACAGCATTGATTAATTCAATCATTTCATCGAGAGATCTGTGCTTTTTAAGCAATAGTTCATTCTTTCCGTTTCGACTCATTCTACTATTCGTACTCTCTAGACTTAACATCAAATTACCCTTCATTTGCTCTTTACTGTTTGTTAACTCTTTAGGAGTAATTCCTTCTTTTTTCAGTTGAGCTAGAGTATCCATGATTGTTTCAAATAAAGTGTCTAGCTGGTTTGCACCAGTACCACCATATATCGTAAGAAGGCCATTATCCTCAAATGAAGAATGATAAGAGAAGATTGAATAAGCAAGTCCTCTTTGCTCTCTCACCTCTTGGAATAAACGGCTACTCATACTTCCACCGAGGATATTGTTTAAAACAATTAAGTTATAAATATCCTTGTCCCCAATTTGTAGACCATTATACCCTATACACAAATGAGCTTGCTCAGTTTCTTTCTTTCTCACAATTTTATTTGTATGAAAGGACGGAGCAGTATGCTTCTTCTTAGTGTGGTCAGAGGAATAAGCCCCAAACAGACTCTCAACTTCCTTAATAAAGCTGTCATCAATATTTCCAGCAACTGATACGACAACATTATCAGGTGTGTAGAATTCATTCATATACTCACGCAAACTATCACTATTAAACGTATTTAACGTTTCTTCAGTTCCCAAAATTGGATAGCCTAAAGGATGATTTTCATAGCTTGCTTTGCTTAATAAATCATGAACAATATCATCTGGAGTATCTTCATACATCTTGATTTCTTCTAGAACTACATTCTTCTCTTTGTTAAGCTCCTCAGTAATGAAAGAAGAATTAAAAAACATATCAGCTAATGTTTCTAACGCAAATTTAGAATGCTCGTCTAGAACCTTAGCGTAGTAACAAGTATACTCCTTTGATGTAAAGGCATTTACCTGTCCACCAATGCTATCAAAGGATTCAGCAATTTCACGTGCTGTACGTGTTGTTGTCCCTTTGAAAAACATATGCTCAAGAAAATGGGAAATCCCATTGTTTGATTCATTCTCACTTCTTGAACCAGTACCAATCCAAACACCTATTGCTACCGACCGCACTGTTGGGATATTTTCTAATACAACTCTTACACCGTTTTGACAAGTATATTTTTTGATCAAAGAGCGTTCCTCCCGTCTAATTTGCACGCATTTCAAAAATATTAATCCGCACTTATGCTATTTCATGACTCTTTCTTCACTTAATAATGTAGACACATTATTAATAATATATTCTTTTTGTTTTATTGAAACGATTAGTGTTTCTAAAGCTTGTGAGGTTGATGAAGTTGGGTGCATTAAGATAAGAGCTCCTGGGTGCACTTTACTCATCACTCTTTGTACAAGTACATCTGGCGTTGGACGTTGCCAATCAATCGTATCTACACTCCACATGATGGTCTTCATCCCTTGTTCTGCAGCTATTTTTACTACTTCATCACGGTAATTGCCACTTGGCGGAGCGAAGAGTGTAGGTTTCTTTCCAGTAGTTGCTTCAATGACGTCATTTGTTTTTGCTAATTGCTCAACAACTGATGATGAAGGCATTGTTTTTAAGTTAGGATGTGTATATGAATGGTTCCCAACTTCATGACCTGCAGACACAATCATTTTTGCTAAATCAGGATTTTCATTAACCCATCTACCTTCGAGAAAGAACGTTGCTTTCACATGATGCTTTTCCAATGTGTCAAGCATATCAGGAATGTACTCATTTCCCCAAGCAACATTTATTAAAAAGGAAACCATTGGCTTATCAGGATTCCCACGATAGATGGCTTCAGGTGGCAAATCATCTAAATGAACTTTTGGTGAAACCTGTTTAAGGACAAGATGTTGTTCATCAAAATTGCCCTCTTTTTTCATTTTTTTATAAGATGCATCGACATCAACCTGAATTCCATTATAGCCAGGAGTCGCTTTCCAGACTTTATTAATTTCAGCATCAATGGGTGCGACTTCATATTCACTAGCTTTGTCAACGATTTCTTGATACAAAGAATTCACTTGCTTTGAGACAGTTACACTATCATCTTTTAAATCACCTATATAATTAGTCGTATATGGATTTTGGATGGTACTAACTGAAATGATAAATATAAATAAAAACGAAATAAAGTGTATGTATGATCTTTTCATCAGAAATCCCCCTTTATACTACAATTATGTATGTGGGGGACAAGGTAGAACTTTTAAAAAGACAGTTGTATAAATTGTTGTTTTTAAAGCCGCAGCAGAATACACTCCGCGTCCTGTGTGTGACCGATGAGCCTCCTCGTCGCTTTGCTCCTGTGGGGTCTCACTCTAGCCACTGTTCCCACGGGAGTCTACGTGTATTCAGGCTGCTAAAATTCTCATATCAACATATTTTGAGAAAACAGGCTTTTTTAAACCAATTTCCATGCCAAAAAAGCCCGGATGACCAGGCCTTAACGTTTTATTGCTGTTGTTGCTTTTCTTTTTCTTCTTTGATCACTGCTTTTCTTGATAGGTTCACACGACCCTGCTTGTCAATTTCTGTTACCTTCACTAACAATTGATCACCAATAGAGACAACGTCCTCGACTTTACCAATACGTTCTTCTGCTAATTCAGAAATATGAACTAAGCCGTCTTTTCCATTAAAGATTTCGACGAACGCACCAAATTTTTCGATTCGTTTTACTTTACCAAGATACATTTGTCCAACTTCTACTTCCCTGACGATATCCTCGATGATCTTTTTAGCCTTTTCGATCATTTCTTCGTCAATAGAAGAGATAAATACTGTACCATCTTGCTCAATGTCAATTTTTACACCTGTTTCATCAATGATCTTATTGATTTGTTTTCCACTTGGTCCAATAACATCTCTAATTTTGTCAGGGTTAATTTTCATTGAAACAATTTTCGGTGCATATTTTGATAGTTGATTTCTAGGATCTTGAATTGTGCTTAGCATTGAGTCAAGAATCTGGCTACGACCAATTTTTGCTTGTTGCAATGCTTCCTCAAGAATTTCTTTAGATAATCCGTCAATTTTGATATCCATTTGCAATGCAGTAATTCCCTTTGCTGTTCCAGCGACTTTAAAGTCCATATCACCTAAGTGATCTTCCATGCCCTGGATATCAGTTAATACTGAATAATGCTCTCCAGATTTCACTAATCCCATTGCAATCCCAGCTACTGGTGCTTTAATTGGAACACCAGCATCCATCATTGCAAGAGTACTTGCACAAATACTTGCTTGTGAGGTTGAACCATTTGATTCAAGAACCTCAGAAACTAAGCGGATTGTATAAGGAAAGTCCTTTTCAGAAGGAATAACAGGCTCTAACGCTCTTTCACCTAACGCACCATGACCAATCTCACGTCGTCCTGGTCCTCTCATTGGTCCAGTTTCCCCAACACTAAATTGTGGGAAATTATAGTGATGCATGAAGCGTTTTGATTCCTCAATCCCAAGACCGTCTAAAATCTGAACATCCCCTAAAGCTCCAAGTGTACAAATACTTAAGGCTTGAGTTTGCCCACGAGTAAATAGTCCAGAACCATGTGTTCTTGGAAGTAATCCAACCTCTGAAGAAAGATGTCTTATTTGATCAATCTTTCTACCATCTGGGCGAACCTTCTCAACTGTTATAAGTCGACGTACTTCTTCCTTCACAAGCTTGTACAAAATTTCCTTTACTTGCTTAAGAGTAGCATCATCAGCTTCTTGTGCTTCAAATTTCTCAATTACAGCAGTTCGTATTTCATTAATCGCTGCTTCTCTTGCATGCTTTTCTACCACTTGTACGGCAGTAGTAAGATCTTTTTCAGCCATTTCACGAACTTGTTTTTCTAATTCTTGATCAATGACATATAATTGAACTTCTAACTTTTCTTTTCCAATCGCAGAAGCAATCTCTTCCTGGAAAGCGATTAGACGTTTGATTTCTTCGTGACCAAACATAATAGCTTCAAGCATTGTTTCCTCTGATACTTCTTCTGCACCAGCTTCAACCATGTTAATTGCATCCTTCGTTCCAGCTACAACTAAGTGAATATCACTCTTCTCAAGCTGTTCAACAGAAGGGTTTATAACGAACTCATTATCAATTCGACCAACGATTACACCTGCAATCGGACCATCAAATGGAATATCTGAGACACTTAATGCCAATGAGGAACCAAACATTGCTGCCATTTCAGAAGAACAATTTTGATCAACACTCATAACAATACTAATTACTTGAACTTCATTACGGAAACCATCAGCAAATAATGGTCTAATTGGTCTGTCAATAAGACGACTAGCAAGGATAGCCTTCTCACTTGGTCTACCTTCACGTTTAATGAAACCGCCTGGAATTTTCCCTACAGCGTATAATCTTTCTTCGTAATTCACAGTTAATGGGAAGAAATCTAGATTTTTAGGTTCTTTTGAAGCTGTAGCCGTACTAAGAACGACTGTTTCTCCATATCGAACTAATACTGCACCGTTTGCCTGTTTTGCCAATTGACCAATTTCAACTGTAAGCTCACGGCCTGCCCAGTTCATGGAAAAATGTTGTTTACCTTGTTGTTCCATGTTATTACTCCTCTCATATGTAAAAATTTCATAAAGAAATTTATTTGACTCATATTTTTAGTATGTATTTCTAGTATGAACTATATTAATTAATGATATCATCACAAGTTTCGTATGTAAAAAATTGTTTATCATAGGTTTATTTTATTGCTAATAAAAAAGCGGGAATTCTCCCGCTTTCTAAAAAGTTATCTACGTAAACCTAATTTATTAATAAGGTCACGATAACGAGTTACGTCTTTGTTACGTAGATAAGTAAGTAAGTTACGACGTCTACCAACCATCTTTAAAAGACCACGACGTGAATGATGATCTTTCTTATGAGTACGTAAATGATCGTTCAAATTATTAATTGATTCCGTAAGGACAGCGATTTGAACTTCTGGAGATCCAGTGTCGCTCTCATGAGTTTTAAACTCATTGATTAGTTCATTTTTACGCTCTTGTGTGATTGCCATCCTATTCACCTCCTCTAAAATATAATCCCCGATTACCGAGCAGACGTTGGTGACTCGTCCTGCCAAGCAATGGTTCTCTTAACACGTTAATAAGAATACATCTTTTTAAGACAAAAAGCAAGTCTGTTCCTCTTTTTTTTCAAAAAAGGAGATTGCATCTGCCTTATCTTGTTCAATCTGTTTAATTAAATCAGCGATTTGCTCGAATTTCTTCTCTGAGCGAATTCGTTTATACCACTGAACGGAGACACTCTCACCATAAATCATTTCATTAAAATCAAAGATATGGACTTCAATTGATTGAACCCGTCGCTCATTATTGAAAGTAGGCTTATAGCCAATGTTACATACACCATTATACCATTGAGCCTTCACCTTGATTCTAACGGCATATACACCCGTCGTGGGTAATAAAAAATCAGAGGTTGGCATCACATTTGCCGTTGGAAACCCAATCGTTCTCCCTCTCTTATCCCCGTCAATCACTTCTCCACGTATGGTGTAATAATTTCCAAGTAGTGAAGGTAACTGATCTACATCACCAGTTCCGATTAATTCTCTTATATAGGTAGAACTAATTTTCTTACCATCACATACCGTTTGTTTGTTCACTGTTGTTTGAGTAAATTGGTTACGTGAATGAAAAGGCATTGTCTCCATTGTACCTTTCCCCATTTTTCCATATGAGAAATCAAAGCCTGCACAAATATGCTTCACATGAAGTGCAATGATATATTGATCTACGAATTCCTGCGGCAATAGGTTAGCAAATTCCTGTGAGAATTCCACAATATAAAATCTGTCCACACCTAATTCGGCAATTAATCGTTCTTTTTCTACAATCGGAGTAATATATTGATTAATCTTCTTTTCCCGTCCAAGAACGACTGATGGATGAGGGTCAAAGGTCATTACAGCACTTTCCAAGCCATTTTTCTTTGCATACTCTATCGCCGTTTTAATCACTTGCTGATGACCAAGATGAACACCATCAAAATAGCCTAGTGCAAGAGCTGTTTCTGGAAGTTCTTCTTGCTTTAAAAAATGGGGGTATGAGAGTCTTATTGTTTTCATCGATTTCACCTTTTCTCATGTGTAACAAAGTTGTTATTGGTTTTGTGAAGAGATAGCAAGAACTTTGACAGGCTTCATTAAATGGTTTTTTGTTTGATGCCTAGCATATAATGCAAGACATTTATCATTTTTGTCGATGATGCAAATAGGTTGATTTTGAATGCCTTGTAGTTCAGTTGGAATCTCTAACACGGCTCCATTCATGACTTTTACTGCTACTGTATCATTAATTTTATATTTGGGCAAATGAAATAATGCACTTTCAATTGATTGTAAATTTTTCTCCAAAATCTGCGATTCCGCCATTTCTTCAATCTCTTCAAAGCTTAAACAATGATCAATCGTATATTGGCCAGAGGCAGTTCTCATCAAATCTGACATATGTGAAGGATAGCCCAATTGTTCACCAATCATTACTGCTAATGTACGAACATAAGTTCCTTTACTACATGTTACTCGAAATCTAAATGAAATTTGTTCCCCTTCGAAGATTTCTCTGTCATCTAATAATACAAATTCTTTAATCTTGATGGTCCTTGAAGGGCGCTCTACTTCAATACCCGCTCTTGCATACTCATATAATCTCTTACCGTTCACTTTAACTGCAGAGAACATTGGGGGAGTTTGAACAAGCTCACCACACATTGATTGTAGTACCTGCTCGATATCCGCTCTACTAATAGTTCGATCAACCTTCTTAGTACTGACAACTTCACCTGAAGCATCTTCAGTCGTGGTTGAATATCCAAGTGTCACTTCACCCTCGTAAGTCTTTTCTGCTGCCGTTATGTATTCTACAATTTTTGTCGCGCGACCTATACAAATAGGCAAGACTCCGGTTACATCAGGGTCTAACGTACCTGTATGACCCACTTTCTTCATTTTTATTAATTTCCTAACCTTGAAGACACAATCATGCGATGTCATACCCTTTGGTTTATTTAATAACAGAATTCCTTCCATGATATCCTCCTTATGCTTCATAATACAAAAATAAGGCTGCCCGGCACTTATTGGACAGCCTCACTTTTATTAATCTAAATTAGATTGTCGATTTAAATCACTTAGTAATGTTTCAATTCGATTACCATAATCAATGGATTCATCGAATTCAAACTGAATTTCTGGAGTTTTTCGCAAACGGATTCGCTTGCCAATTTCTGAACGGATAAACCCTTTAGCCTTAGCTAGGCCTTTTAACGTGTTTTCTCGTTGTTCATGATCACCAAGTACTGATATATATACTTTTGCTTGCTGGAGATCTCCAGTTACCTGAACATCAGTTACAGTTACAAATCCAATACGTGGGTCTTTTATTTTACGCCCGATGATATCACTAAGCTCTTTCTTCATCTGTTCTCCGACACGTGTAGGTCGAATACTCATTATCATCACCTCGTTTTAAAGCCACTCAAATTCTGTTACAGCTCGCTCAATTTCTGGGAAAGAGTCAATCAATTTCAAACAATGATTCAACTCTCTTTCAGATACTTGCTTACTTGTTGAAACTGTAACTATTGCAATTTTGGTGCGTTGCCACGTATCTTGAAAGTCAATTTCAGAAACAGAAACATTATATCTCTGTTTAAGACGTGTAAGAATTCGTTGTAAGACAGCTCTTTTGTCCTTTAATGAGGATGCATCATAAATCATGCATTCACATTCTACAACACCAATCACTTACGATCAATTTCTTCCATGATGAATGCTTCTATAACGTCTCCTTCTTTAATATCATTAAATTTGGCAATTGTTATACCACATTCGTAGTTTTGTGCAACTTCTTTCACATCATCCTTGAAACGTTTTAGAGTATCAATTTCACCTTCGAAAATGACTACGCCGTCTCTAATGATACGAATCCCGCTATCACGAGTAATCTTTCCATCTGTTACATATGATCCAGCAATCGTACCGATTTTAGATACTTTGAAGGTCGTACGTACTTCTGCTTGCCCGATTACTTTTTCTTGGTATTCAGGATCAAGCATTCCCTTCATTGCTGCTTCGATTTCTTCAATTACTTTATAAATAATACGGTGTAATCTGATATCTACATCTTCTGCTTCTGCAGTACGCTTCGCATTTACATCTGGACGAACATTGAATCCAATAACGATTGCATTTGAAGCAGATGCTAAAATAATGTCTGACTCAGTAATTGCGCCTACACCTGTATGAATTATTTTAACTTTTACACCTTCAACATCAATTTTTTGCAAAGATGCAGCTAAAGCTTCAACAGATCCTTGTACGTCAGCTTTAACAATTAAATTAATCTCTTTCATTTCACCTTGTTTAATATGTTCAAATAGATCATCAAGGCTTACCTTCACTTTTTCTCCACGTTGCTCTACTTGTTGTTTAGAAGCACGTGCCTCACCAACTTGACGAGCTTTCTTCTCATCGTCAAATACCATGAAGTGATCACCAGCAAGTGGTACATCATTTAAACCAGTGATTTCAACTGGTGTAGATGGACCAGCTTCCTTAACACGACGACCTAAATCATTAACCATCGCACGTACGCGGCCAAATGTATTTCCAACTACGATTGGATCTCCCACTCGTAATGTACCGTTTTGAACAAGTAGGGTTGCTACTGAACCTCTACCTTTGTCAAGCTGTGCTTCAATAACAGTACCTGTTGCATTTCTATTTGGATTTGCCTTATATTCTTCAACTTCACTAACTAGAAGAATCATTTCAAGCAATGAGTCGATTCCTTCACCTGTTAATGCTGAAAGTGGAACAAAGATTGTGTCTCCACCCCATGCTTCAGGAACTAAACCATGTTCAGTTAACTCCTGCATTACGCGGTCAGGATTCGCCGATGGTTTATCCATCTTATTCACAGCAACAATAATTGGTACTTCTGCTGCTTTCGCATGATTGATTGCTTCAACTGTTTGAGGCATTACACCGTCATCTGCTGCAACTACAAGTACAGTAATGTCTGTTACCTGTGCCCCACGAGCTCTCATTGTTGTGAACGCAGCATGTCCTGGCGTATCAAGGAAGGTAATTTTCTTGCCATTGTCAACGATTTGGTATGCACCAATATGCTGTGTAATTCCACCAGCTTCACCAGCAGTAACCTTAGTGTGACGAATTGAATCAAGCAAAGTTGTTTTACCATGGTCAACGTGACCCATAATTGTAACAACTGATGGACGCTCAACTAAGTCTTCTGGATTATCTTCAGACATATAGCCTTCAAATTCAGTTAATTCGAATACAATTTCTTCTTCAACTTCTACTCCGTATTCACCAGCAATCAACTCAATTGAATCTTTATCCAATTCTTGATTGATTGTAGCCATTACACCGAGCATAAATAATTTTTTAATGATTTCCGAAGGCTCTTTACCAAGCTCCTTCGCTAACTCACCAACAGTTAATGAACCACTAAAAGTGATTTTTTCAGGCAACTTTTTCTCAGGCTTAGGCTGTGAAAATTGCTGTTGCTGTCTATTATTATTATTTTGCCCGTTCTTTTGTTGTTTATTTTTCTTATTATTTCTATTTCTGTTGTTATTGTTATTATTGTTGTTAAAGTTATTATTATTTGATGGCTTTCTGGCTTGGTTATCCGTAGTAGCTTTTTTTCCATCATTGTTTTTCTTTACTTCTTTTGTTACTTTCTTTTCTGTTTGAACATTAGCTTTTGCTTCAGTTTTAACAGAACTATTCCCTTGTTTATAGCTATTGTCTAGTTTAGCCACAACATCATCCTCTAACGTTGCCATATGATTTGAAACCTCGATGTCCATCTCTTTTAATTTCGTAATAACGTCCTTACTAGAGATATTATGTTTTTTAGCGAATTCATAAACGCGCATTTTACTCATATGTTCACCCCCAAATAAATTAATCGAGCAGTAACATCAATTTATTTGCAAAACCGATATCTGTAATAGCAACAACCACTCTTGCATCCTTCCCAATTGCAGACCCAAGAGTATATCGGTCATTTACAGTGCGCAGCGGAATATGATAATAGCTGCTTTTATCTTTTACTTTTTTTGCAGTATTGGTTGATGCATCTTCAGCTAAAAGAACAAGTTTTACTTGCTCATTTCGAATACCCTTTATAACGAGCTCTTCACCTGAGATGACTTTTCGTGCTCGATTGGCAAGACCTAAAAACGAAACCCATTTCTCGTTTTTATTCATACTTTACGCTCTTGTTCGACAATCTTAAGTAATTCTTCATATAAAGAATCCTCAATTTTTACTTTTAAATGGTTTGCTAGAATGTTTTTCTTCTTAGCTAGTTCGATTAATTCTTTGTCTAGGCTTAAATATGCACCACGTCCTGCTTTTTTCCCTGTTGGATCAATTGATACTTCGCCTTCTTTTGATCGAACAATGCGAACGAGTTCTTTTTTAGGCCTCATTTCACCACTAGCAATACATTTTCGCAACGGTATTTTCTTTTGACCAACCATTTAACTCACCTCTCACTCAATTTCTTCAAGATTCAAATTGAATGACTCTTCTTCTTCATAATCTTCATCAAAAAAGGAAGAACCTTCTCTAGGATAAATACCTAGTTGCTCAGCCTCTGTTTGACTTTTAATGTCTATCTTCCATCCTGTTAACTTAGCAGCTAATCTAGCATTTTGTCCTCTTTTACCAATGGCAAGTGACAGTTGATAATCAGGTACAATAACAGTTGTTGCTTTATCTTCTTCATTTACTGTTACATCAAGAACTTTAGAAGGACTTAGTGCATTTGCCACAAAAACAATAGGATCCTCCGACCATTCAACAATGTCAATCTTCTCACCCTTAAGTTCATTAACAATGGCTTGGACTCTCTGCCCTTTTGGTCCAACACAAGAACCTACAGGATCTACTTCTTCGTTATCAGAGTGAACCGAGATTTTCGAACGATCTCCAGCTTCTCTAGCAACTGACTTGATTTCAACTGTTCCATCATAAATTTCAGGAACTTCGATTTCAAATAATCTCTTAAGTAATCCTGGATGTGTTCTAGAAACAAAAATCTGTGGACCTTTTGTTGTTTTTTCTACCTTTGTTATGTAAACCTTGATTCTATCATGAGGTTTATATCTTTCATTAGGCATTTGTTCGTTTGCAGGAAGTAGTGCTTCGATTTTACCTAAACTTACATAGATAAATTTCGAATCTAAACGTTGAACGATCCCTGTCATAATGTCTTCTTCTCGATCAATAAACTCTGAGTAAATCACGCCTCTTTCGGCTTCTCTCACTCTTTGTGTTACAACCTGCTTAGCCGTCTGTGCAGCAATTCTTCCAAAATCTTTCGGAGTCACTTCAATTTCTATGACATCATCTACTTGATAATTCGGATTAATTGATCGTGCTTCTTCAATTGATACTTCAAGTCTTGGATCATACACTTCTTGCACTACATCTTTTCTTGCGAATACACGCATTGTTCCTGTAGCAAGGTTTAAGTCAACCCTAACATTCTGTGCTTGATTAAAATTACGTTTATAAGCAGAGATTAAAGCAGCTTCAATCGCTTCAATAATAATATCTTTGCTTATTCCTTTCTCTTTTTCAAGCAGTGTTAAGGCATCAAATAATTCACTACTCATTTGATTTCTAATCCCCCTTTATGGTGACAATATTCATTAATTAAAAGTTACAGCCAATCTTGCACTTGCAACCTTCTCATACGGAATTTCAACTATTCTTTTTCTTGTCTTTATCATGATTGAGATAGTGACAGTCATACCATCAAAACCTGTTAACTCACCTTCAAATTCTTTTTCTCCATCAATTGGTTCATATGTTTTTAGATACACTTGCTTACCTATTGACTTTTCGAAGTCTTTATCTTTTTTCAAAGGACGTTCTGCACCAGGTGAAGAAACTTCAAGAAAATAGTTGTACGGGATAGGGTCTACTTCATCAAGCTTTTCACTTAACTTTTCACTAACCGTTCCGCAGTCTTCAATATCAACTCCTGTTTCAGAATCGATAAACACTCGAAGAAACCAATCTTTTCCTTCTTTTGCATACTCTATATCGACTAATTCCAAATTGAGTGGTTCTAAAATAGGCTGAACCATCTCTTCTACAATTTCTGTGACCTTCTTACTCATACTATACCTCCTTACATTTAAGGACTAATTGACATACATCCTTAATCTTACTCATAGTATTAGCACTTAAGCTAGAGAATAAATCCATAAGCTTAAAGGGATTAGAAAAAAACCCTTTTAGGCGAAAACACCCTGCTTAAGATAGCAGGGTCAGGTTGTTTACTAGTTAACCTAAGTATGTATGAATAAATAGCTTAAACAAACGATACAAATGACCCCGAATCAAAACGAAAGAGTGGGTTTCCCCACTCTTCTACCAACAATTATACATATCATTTCCATAAAAACTATATCATAACCAATATTTTTATGCAAATAAAAAGAAATTAAAGACTAGTTTTATGACTTAGAACAATGAAAGCTGATTTTTTTCTGGCAGTGATTCTAAGCAGCCATGATTTTCAAGGAATTCAATAATGGTTTTTGACACCTTTCCTCTTTGCTGTAAGTCTTCTTTCGATAAGAACTCACCTTCAGCTCTTGCTTTGACTATATTAATTGCTGCATTTGTTCCAAGTCCTGGTATTGCATTAAATGGTGGTATTAATGTATCTCCATCAATAATAAATTGTGAAGCATCAGATCGATATAGGTCAACCTTTTGGAAAGAATAACCTCTTTCACACATTTCTAAAGCAAGCTCTAATACAGTCAATAGGTTTTTCTCCTTGGTTGATGCATCCAGCCCTTTAGCATTAATTTCTTCGACTCTTGATTTAATCGTTGCTGATCCACGTGACATCGCATCAACGTCAAAATCATCTGCCCTTACAGAGAAGTAAGCTGCATAATACAACAGTGCATGATGTACTTTGAAATAAGCGATACGAACTGCCATCAATACATATGCTGCCGCATGGGCTTTTGGGAACATGTATTTGATCTTCAAGCAAGAATTAATATACCAATCTGGAACTTCGTTTTTCTTCATTTCCTCAATAAACTCATCAGATAGTCCCTTACCCTTACGTACTGATTCCATGATTTTGAATGCAAGTGAAGGATCAAGGCCCTTATAGATTAAGTACACCATAATATCATCACGACATCCGATTACTTCACTAAGTGTACATGTCTTATTATGAATAAGTTCTTGCGCATTTCCTAACCAAACATCCGTGCCATGTGACAGCCCTGAGATTTGAACAAGCTCTGAGAATGTTGTCGGTTTTGTATCCTCTAGCATCTGTCTAACGAACCTTGTCCCAAATTCAGGAATCCCAAGTGTCCCTGTTTTACACATAATTTGTTCAGGTGTTACACCTAATGACTCTGTTCCACTAAAGATTTTCATTACTTCTGGATCATCTGTAGGAATGGTCTTAGGGTCTATTCCACTTAAATCCTGTAACATACGGATTACTGTCGGATCATCGTGGCCAAGTATATCAAGCTTCAATAAATTATCATGAATCGAATGGAAGTCAAAATGTGTTGTTTTCCATTCAGAACTTGAATCATCCGCAGGAAATTGAATTGGAGAAAAATCATAGATATCCATATAATCTGGAACTACGATAATTCCACCTGGATGCTGCCCAGTTGTTCTCTTTACACCAGTACATCCTGAAACTAAACGATCTACTTCTGCATTACGAAGTTGAAGATTATGATCATTGGCATAACCTTTCACATAACCATACGCGGTTTTTTCTGCAACCGTTCCAATTGTACCCGCTCTATATACATAGTCCTCACCAAAGAGTACCTTTGTATAATTATGGGCGCGAGGCTGATATTCACCAGAGAAGTTTAAGTCGATATCTGGTACTTTATCTCCCTTGAATCCTAAGAAGGTTTCAAAGGGGATATCATGCCCATCTTTCTTATAGGCTGCTCCACAATTAACACATTCTTTGTCTGGTAAATCAAAACCTGAACCAACTGATCCATCATTAAAGAACTCAGAATGCTGACAATCAGGACAAACATAATGTGGCGGTAGAGGATTAACCTCTGTGATTTCAGTCATTGTTGCAACTAATGACGAACCAACCGACCCACGGGAACCAACAAGGTATCCATCGTCTAAGGATTTCTTAACTAGTTTATGTGAGATCAAGTAAATAACAGCAAATCCATGTCCAATAATACTCTTTAATTCTTTCTCTAATCTTTTTTCAACAATCTCTGGTAGAGTATCTCCATAAATTCGACGTGCCATCTGATAACTTAATTCTCGGACTTCATCATCTGCACCCTCAATTTTCGGTGTATATAAATCATCCTTAATTGGTTTAATTTCATCAATGATATTTGCGATATGCTGAGTATTGGTAACAACAATTTTCTTTGCTACATCTTTATCTAAGAATGAGAAACACTCAAGCATTTCGTCTGTTGATCTAAAATGAACCTGTGGAAGATTATGACGATTTAACGGATTGGCCCCACCTTGAGAACCTATCAAAATCTTTCTGAACATATAATCATTTGGATCTAAGTAATGAACATTGCCTGTTGCCACTACTGGTAATTCTAGCTTCTCACCTAATGAAATGATATTTCCAATAATCTCACGTAAATCCGATTGATTTCTAACAAGCTCTAATTCGATTAAATGCTGATAATTTTCAGGTGGTTGAACCTCCAGATAATCATAAAAACGAGCAATGTCTTCAACCTCTTCAGGTGATTTTTGCATCATTCCTTCAAATACTTCACCTTTATCACAAGCCGATCCTACTAAAATCCCCTCACGATGTTTTTGCAATACTGATCTTGGGATACGTGGTACTCGGTAAAAATAATTCATATGAGAAATTGATACAAGCTTAAATAAATTCTTTAAACCAATATCATTTTTTGCAAGTAAGGTTACATGTGATGGTCTAGATCTCTGATACGCATTACCAGCTCCCATATTATCATTTAGCTGATCATGATATTCTATATTTTGTTCTAAGGCATCCTTTAGTAGCTTGGCCAGTAAATAACCAGTTGCCTCCGCATCATAAATTGCACGGTGATGCTGGGTTAAATTTATGTCAAATTTCTTACAAAGGGTATTTAATCGATGATTTTTAAATTCTGGATATAAAAATCGAGCCAACTCAAGTGTATCAATGACTGGATTGGATGCTTTCTCTTGTCCAATCTGTTTGTAACCTACATTTAAAAATCCCATATCAAAGCTTGCATTATGAGCGACGAGGATCGCATCCTCAGCCCAATCGGAAAACCTCTGAAGCACTTCTTCAATGTCTGGCGCATTTCTTACCATGTCATCAGTAATACCTGTTAATTCAATTGTTGTAGCAGAAAGACGGTGATGAGGATTTGCGAAAGCTTCAAAGCGATCGATAATTTCACCATTTTTCATCTTTACCGCTGCAAGCTCAATAATTTTATCATAGACAGCTGATAGTCCAGTTGTTTCAACATCAAATACAACAAATGTATCTTCAGAAAGCAGGCGATTTTGTTCATTATATGCAATCGGTACTCCATCATCAACTAAGTTAGCCTCGACACCATATAATATTTTCACGCCATGTTTTTTTCCGGCAGAATAAGCTTCAGGGAATGATTGAACAACACCATGATCAGTAAGAGCGATCGCTGGGTGCCCCCATTTCTTAGCTTGTTCTACTAATCTACTTACTGAAGTGACTGCATCCATTTGACTCATTGGTGAATGAAGATGTAATTCTACTCGCTTTTCATCCTCAGGTGCACGGTCTAAACGTTCGACTGGCTTAATTTCATTAATATCATTTGCAATCATTACTAAATCTCGAACAAATGTATCGTTTTGAATCCCACCTCTAACTTTTACCCACATACCTTTTTTCACAGATTGAAGAAGATTAACATCTTCTTTATCTCTTGAGAACATTTTCACTAATAGAGAATCCGTATAATCAGTTATTTTAAAAGTTAATAGTGTTCGTCCACTTCTTAACTCTTTGGTTTCAGCATCAAAGATGTAACCTTGAAGAGCAACTCGCTTCTCTTCATCATTAATTGATTTAATTTCTCTAAAATCATCGTCATCTTTAATTGTATAACCAATGGTAAGAGGACCTGTTTGAACTTTGTCTGGATCCTTCTTCGTTTCGCTCATCATCATCTCAACAGCAGCTTGTTGTCCTTTTTGTTGATCTTCTTGTTGTTTTTGAGCTAAGAAGTTCTCATACTCTTGCGGATTTGAATCAACTGTAGCTTCTAGTTGAAAAGCTGGAAATCCAAATTGTTGATAAATATCAGTCAATGTTTGTGAATATTTCCGCTTTAAGGCTGTTGCTTCTGTATCATTTCGGGCAGAAATTTGAAGCTTTAATCCTTGCAGGCTTGGCTTTTGATTATTTAGTAAAGATAATAATAACGGTGAAATTCCTTGCATTTCTTGTAAACAAAGTGACCAATACCCCTGGACTAATTCTTCAGTAACTTGTTTATCGATCGTGTTAATGGTAAAAGTAACTGAAGCAATATGAGAAAATTTTCTTATTAACTGTGCAGCAAATAACTGAAACACATTAGATGGAATAATTTTAGGTAGTAGAAAAATAAAATGCCAAGATTTTTGCTCGCGATTAATTTGAAGTTTTTCAATTCCTGCACCTTCAAAGTACTTGACCATCGCATCATCAGTTATTTCGATCTGCTGCAATAGAATTTGCAATCGTTGTTTCTGCTCTTGTTTTAGTTCACTCATATTTTTCCCCCTTTCAACATATTGAAGGGCTAACCACGGAGATTACACTCTCAATAATTAGCCCTTTACGATTTTTATGTCTTTTCTTTTTTGTTTCATCTAACTCTATTTTACTCTCAAAAGTGAAGATTGTCCCTAAGAAGTTTATTAAAATTCACTTCCAATGTTTCCCCAATCCACTTAGAGGAAGAATTTCTGGATATCATTCCATGTAACAACTAGCATCAATAGCATTAATAATGCAAAACCAATAAAGTGTACCATTCCTTCTTTGTGTCGATCAATTGGTTTTCCTCGAACCGCTTCAATGGCAAAGAACATTAACCGTCCACCGTCAAGCGCTGGAATTGGTAATAAATTGACGATTCCAAGATTAATACTTAAGATCGCTGCCCATCTCATCAAGTAATATACACCTGATTGTGCTACTGTATCTGTAGATACGTAAATCCCTACAGGTCCTGATAGCATATCAATTGAAAATTGACCAGTAATGAGTTTACCCAAACCTAATATTATTTCCTTAGTCCACATATATGTTTCAGTAAATCCACTCTTAATTGAAGCCACAACCGACTTTTCTACTGGACCATAGACTCCAATGATTCCAATTGTTTCTTCAGCTACTTGCTGTGATTTAGGGGTAACTGCAATTTCCTGTGTGGTTGCATTTCGTTCAACTGTAAATTCTAGTTCAGTCTCTGGATTTGCTCTGATGATCTCAACAATATCTTCCCAAGTATGCACCTCTTGTCCTTCTATTTGACGGACAAGATCCCCTTCCATTAGTCCCGATTGGATAGCAGCACCGTCTTCAGTTAATTTACCTAGAATCGGTTCATTAATTGGAGTTCCTTGTAATAACCCAATTATGATGAAAACAAAGAAAGCTAATACAAAGTTCATAAATGGTCCAGCTGCAATGGCTAATGTACGCTGACCTAATGTTTTTGAAGCAAATTGACGATTATACGGAGCAATTTGTGTTTCTTGTTGATCCACAACAAAATACGCTTCATCACTGACTTCAAAATGTTGGATCACTTCATCGTTGTCCACTTCATAGCCAGTAAGGACCATTTTGTGCTCAATATCAGCACTTTCTACTTCAATAATTCTCGCATCTGGATATTTATCTTTATTATTGATAATGATTTTATTTACTTTACCAGCTGAATTAAATAATAATCCAATATTATAGCCTGGTTTCACTTCAATCATTTCTGGATCTTCCCCAGCCATTCTCACAAATCCACCAAGTGGTAATAATCGAATGGTGTATACTGTCTCATTTCTTTTAAATGAGAATACCTTTGGACCAAAGCCAATGGCAAATTCACGGCATAGAATACCTGCTCTTTTAGCAAAGATTAAATGACCTAATTCATGAAAAAAAACAAGCGCTCCAAAAATAATAATAAAGGCTATAACAGTTTCCAAATGTCTAACCACCTTTTGTTTATTTAACTTTCAACTATAACTGTTTGTCTTTTAAACCATATTTAAATCCTTAACAAACTAGTACGCTTTTTTTCAAAACTTTATAGAAGAAAGCCTGCTATTACACTTTATTCAAATATTTATCCACTAACTTTCTCACATGGATTCTTGTTTCACGATCAACTTGTTCAATTACGTCAAGTGATGGATTCATTACTGGAGAATGAAGCTCCAATGCCTCCTCCACTAACTCTTCAATCGTTAAGAATGGAATTGACCCATTCAAGAAGACAGAAACAGCCTCTTCATTTGCTGCATTTAATACAGTCGGAAGTGTTCCACCTATTTTCCCTGCAGAGAAAGCAAAGTCTAAGCTACGGTAACGATTAAAATCAACTTTACTAAAATGTAGCAACCCAATCTCTGCTAAGTTCAGCCTTGTCGATGTTGGTAATTTGAATCGATCTGGATAGGTCAATGCAAATTGAATTGGCACTCTCATATCAGGAGTCCCTAATTGGGCAATGACACTACTATCATGAAATTCCACAAGTGAATGAATAATACTTTCCTTATGTAATAGAACATCTATCTTATCATAGGGGATATTAAATAACCAGTGAGCTTCAATTACTTCTAGCCCTTTATTCATCATCGTTGCAGAATCAATGGTTATTTTTGCTCCCATACTCCAATTCGGATGGTTTAATGCTTGTTCTACTGTTACGTTTTTTAAATCTTCTCTCGTTTTATCTCGAAAGCTCCCACCTGAAGCAGTTAGGATAATTTTTTCGATTGTTTTTGGATTCTCTCCTTGTAAGCATTGAAAAATAGCAGAATGCTCACTATCAACGGGTAAGATCTCAACGTTGTGCTTTCTAGCAGCCTCCATTACAAGATGTCCAGCTGTTACTAATGTTTCTTTATTTGCTAAAGCAATGGTTTTCCCAGATTCAATCGCCTTTAGTGTCGGTGCTAGCCCAACACTTCCGACTACAGCATTCAATAGGATTGAGCTATCCTTGTATGTTGCAACTTCGATTAAGCCTTCCTTACCATAGGCAAACTTAATATTTCCTGTAAATTCTGATTTAAGCAGTTCACATGCCTCTTTTGTACGTACGGATACTAACTTGGGTGAGAATTGAGCGATTATTTCTCTTGTTTTCTCAAGGTTATCGCCTACTGACATCGCAACAAGCTCAAACTCTGCTTGGTGGTTTCTTATTACATCTAGTGTCTGTTGACCAATTGAGCCTGTTGCCCCTAATAAACTAACTTTTTTCACAAACTCACTCCTTGAATGCAATCCACTTTATTATGATATGAATAGTAGTAAAAAGTGTAGAATTGGTAATGCGAATAGCCAGCTGTCTACGCGATCTAATATACCACCGTGCCCCGGGAGTATGTTACCTGAATCCTTCACATTATAATGACGTTTTAACGCTGACTCTACCAAATCCCCTAATTGGCCGAAAATCGATAAGAAAATGGTAAGAATAACGATATTGATAATAGATAACCCTAGTGGAATAAAGGTCACATAAACAATTGCAATAATAATTGCAACGATGATTCCACCAATTGAACCTTCTATTGTTTTGTTTGGACTAATGTCTGGCCATAACTTGCGTTTTCCAATTGCTCGTCCAATAAAATATGCCCCTGAATCAGTTGTCCAAACGACAATTAACACAAAGAATATGTAATTTAAACCTAAATCTAATCTAGTTTCAATTAAATAATAAAAGCCTAGTCCGATATAGATAGTCGTCAATATCACAAAACCAACATCATCAAAAGTAAATTTATTCTTTGTTACTACTGTATATGATAAATACAGTAATATCGCAAGTAAAGCCATCTCAATCTTCGATACGCCAAAATCATCAATTATATATGAATATTCCTTTGGAAGAAGGAAGATCCATAGTAATAGCGTTGATAAAATGGCCGGAAATGAAAAGATTGGTATACTCTTCATTCGTAGTAATTCTAAAATTGCAATTGTAGCCATCAGGAAAGTTAAGATTGTTAACGGTAATCCACCTATATATACAATCGGTAAGAAAACAGCTGCTGCAGCTACTCCTGTAATTATTCGTTGCTTCATTAAATTATCATCACCTTTATATTCCTCCGAATCGACGTCCTCGTTTTTGATACTCAGCTATTGCTTCAATTAGGTGGTCTTCATTAAAATCAGGCCATAAGACATCAGCAAACCAAAATTCTGAATAGGCTAATTGCCATAGCATGAAATTACTTAGTCTCATTTCACCACTTGTTCTAATGAGTAAGTCAGGATCTTTTAAATCTTGAGTCATTAAATAGTTTGAAAATAACTCTTCATTTATATTACCATCAATTTCATTATTTTTATAATCCTTGATGATGTTCTCAACAGCTTGAAGAATTTCATAACGACTGCCATAATTAAGAGCAAAATTCAAAATAAGTCCTGTATTATGTTGAGTCTCTATCACAGCCTTCTCAACTGCTTTTAACGTATGTTCTGGTAATTGGCTTTTATCACCCATGATTCTCACTTGAACATTTTCTTCAATTAATTCTGGTAGAAATGTATTTAGGAACTCCTCAGGGAGCTTCATTAAATAATTCACTTCATCTTTTGGTCTTTTCCAATTTTCAGTTGAAAAAGCATAAACAGTTAAGACCCCAACTCCAAGCTGACTTGCCAATTTTGTTACTTTTTTGACAACCTTCATACCTTCATGATGACCAGCTGATCTAGGGAGTGCACGCTTCTTTGCCCACCTACCATTACCATCCATGATAATAGCAATGTGGTGAGGAATTGGTCCACCCTTAATATCTAAGTTATTTGTGGATTTAGACTTTACCATCCAGTTTTTTAGTAGTTTTAACATAAAGCTAGTCCTCCATCACACTAATATCAACTAACTAGTAATGTTTGATTTTTTTTGTCCCCACTATCAGCTAGTAGACAGTATTAACAAAAAAACCCCCTGTAAACGTTAGAGGGTCTTTTTACAATATATTGTACAGTGAAATGGATTAGACTTCCATGATTTCTTTTTCTTTTTCTTTTGCTACTTGATCTACTTTAGCGATGAAATCATCTGTCAATTTTTGAACATCTTCTGAATAACCTCTTAGTTCGTCTTCAGTGATTTCACCATTCTTTTCTAATTTTTTCAAATCATCATTGCCATCTCTACGAACATTTCTGATTGCAACTTTAGCATCTTCAGCATACTTTTTCACAATTTTCACTAACTCACGACGTCTTTCTTCAGTTAGTGCAGGGATGCTGATTCTAATAACTGAACCGTCATTAGATGGATTTAATCCTAAATCTGCCTTTAAAATTGCTTTTTCAATATCACCTAGTGAACTCTTGTCATATGGTTGAATAACAAGCATACGTGCTTCAGGAACATTAATTGAAGCAAGTTGATTCACTGGAGTTGGAGCTCCATAATATTCAACTGTTACTTTATCAAGAAGAGCTGGATTTGCTCTTCCTGCACGAACGCTTGCAAGCTCGCGTGAAAAAGCTTGGATTGCTTTTTCCATTTTATCCTTCACTTGGTTTAATGTAGCTTTTGCCATTGCTATTTCCCCCTCACAATTGTTCCAATATTTTCACCAGTTATGGCACGCTTAATATTTCCTTTTTCCATAATAGAAAATACGATTAACGGTATATCATTATCCATACATAAAGAAGAAGCTGTTGAATCCATTACCGCTAACCCCTCTTTTAGTACATCTAGATAAGATAATGTTTCGTACTTAACTGCTGTTGAATCCTTAGATGGGTCTGCACTGTAAACACCATCAACATTATTTTTCGCCATAAGAATCACATCTGCTTCAATTTCAGCAGCTCTAAGTGCAGCCGTTGTATCAGTTGAGAAGTATGGGTTACCTGTTCCTGCTGCAAAAATGACAACTCGCTTCTTCTCAAGGTGACGAATTGCTTTTCTTCTTATGTATGGTTCTGCTACTTGACGCATTTCAATTGACGTTTGGACTCTCGTTTGAATCCCTATATTCTCAAGACTATCCTGTAAAGCTAAAGAGTTCATGACCGTTGCAAGCATCCCCATATAATCTGCATTTGCACGATCCATACCCATTTCGCTTCCAATTTTCCCGCGCCAAATATTCCCGCCACCAACAACAACTGCAACCTCAACATCAAGTTCAGCTATTTCTTTCACCTGTTCAGCTACCGATTGAATGACTGCAGGATTAATACCAAAGCCTGCTTCTCCTGCAAGTGCTTCTCCACTAAGTTTCAGAACTACACGTTTATATTTAGCGATGCTCATGATTACCTCCATATTTTAAAGATAGGGAACACTTGGATGTGTTCCCTATCTTTTGTATCAAATAAGATAACAAGCTATATATTGATCGAAGCTTCTACTTATTTCTTAACTTGACTCATTACTTCTTCAGCGAAGTTATCTTGACGCTTTTCAATACCTTCTCCTACTCCGTAACGAACAAAGCTAACTACTGTAGCTCCTTTAGATTCAACAAATTGACGAACCTTTAGATCAGGATTCTTAACGAATGTTTGATCTAATAAACAAATATCTTCGAAGAATTTGCTTAAGCGACCTTCAACCATTTTTGCAACGATCTTTTCTGGTTTACCTTCGTTTAATGCTTGTTGAGTTAACACTTCACGCTCACGCTCAGTTTCTTCAGCAGAAACTTCGTCACGGCTAATGTATTTAGGGTTAACTGCTGCAATGTGCATAGCAACGTCTTTTGCCGTTGCTTCATCAGTAGTTCCTTCTAATACAGTTAGAACACCAATGCGTCCACCCATGTGAAGGTAAGCACCAAATGCTGCATTATCACCTTTAGATGCAACAACAAAACGACGAAGAGTTAATTTTTCTCCAATTTTTGCGATTGCTGCATTGATATATTCAGAAACAGTAGAACCGTTTTCCATTTTTTGCTCAAGCGCTTCTTCAACAGTTGCAGGCTTGCTCTTTAGTAAGAATGTAGCAAGATCTTTAACTAACACTTGGAAGCCTTCATTTTTAGCAACAAAGTCAGTTTCAGAGTTAACTTCAAGTAGTACTGCATCGTTTCCTTCAACTTGAATGAAAGTAGTTCCTTCTGCTGCAATACGATCAGATTTCTTAGCAGCCTTCGCAATCCCTTTTTCACGTAGAAAATCAATTGCTTTTTCCATATCACCGTTTGTTTCAGTTAGTGCTTTCTTACAATCCATCATTCCAGCACCAGTTTTTTCACGTAGTTCTTTAACCATTTGTGCAGTTACTGCCATTTTTATTTCCTCCTTAAGTGTCCAATTATGTAAATTAATAATGTCTCGTATACGAATCCATTAAAATTCTATTTATAGTATGACATTACCTTTCGAAAATTACCCGAGCTTTCATACCATACTCTTTAAAAAAAGGTGATAAAAGGCATATCCCTCTTATCACCTTTCGCTCATTAAGCAGAAGTTTCTTCACCTTGTTTAGCTTCTAGAATTGCATCTGCAATTTTAGCAGTTAGAAGTTTAACAGCACGAATTGCATCATCGTTAGCAGGGATTACATAATCAATTTCATCCGGATCACAGTTAGTATCAACGATACCTACGATCGGAATGTTTAATTTATGTGCTTCTGCAACAGCAATACGCTCTTTACGAGGATCAATGATGAATAAAGCATCTGGTAATTGCTTCATGTCTTTAATTCCGCCTAGGAATTTCTCTAAACGGTCAAGCTCTTTATTAAGTTGTACTACCTCTTTCTTAGGTAATACTTCAAAAGTACCGTCTTCACGCATTCTTTCGATATCTTTTAAACGCTTAATACGCTTTTGGATTGTTTCAAAGTTAGTTAATGTACCACCTAACCAACGTTGGTTAACATAGTACATACCTGAACGTTCAGCTTCTTCTTTAACAGAATCTTGTGCTTGCTTTTTAGTACCAACAAATAGCATAGTACCACCGTTAGCACCAAGTTCTTTAACGAAGTTATAAGCTTCTTCAACCTTCTTAACTGTTTTTTGAAGATCGATGATGTAAATTCCGTTACGCTCCGTGAAGATGTAACGCTTCATTTTTGGGTTCCAACGGCGAGTTTGATGACCGAAGTGAACACCAGCTTCAAGCAATTGCTTCATTGAAATTACTGACATTATTTTGTTCCTCCTAATGGTTTTTCTTCCTCCGCTTATATCATGTTCGAGTAAAACTATCTTAGATAGCACCATTACTCAAATCAATAAGCGTGTGTATTAACACCAAAAAATAATATACCATAATTAAATTTTACAATCAAGAAAAAATTATCTATTTTTGACGAAATTTTAATAATAGCTCGATTTCAGTCTTTCCTCGATTCAGTTTTTTGGCAATCTCTTCAATACCTGCTCCTTGTTCTTTCATTGAAATCACCTTATCTAACAATTGCTGCTCTGATGTAGGTGGTGGTATAACAACTACCTCTTTTTCTGCTGCTTGTTTTTGTGGAGTATGCTCAATTTCTGTATATAGTGGCAATAAATCTTTAAAATCATCGTCTGTCAGTTGTTGCTCGACAAGTGAAAATGAGCGTTTCTCTGATACTGATGGGCTATCTGAATTAACTTGATTTCCTTGATTTCCTTGATTAACTTGATTATTTTGAATTTCTTGATCATCTTGAGCTTTTTTTACTAATTGTTCATTTTCTTCTTTTATTTGCATGATAAATCCTGCAAATGCTTCCTCAATGTCCCTAAGTATTTTCCCTTGAGTCTTTTCCATCTCTTTTAAATGATTGATTTTTTGTGAAATTAATAATAGGCAAAAAAACAAAATACCAATTAAAATAAAGCATAATAAAAATAGAAAGGTAATCATATTATACGCTCCTGAAAGTTTATCCGGAAATATCTATTATTTTTCCTTTTGTTGGGTGGTGTGCTTGCTGAGTTTCTTGATTTGACCTCTCATCTAGTTGAAGACTTACTTTAGAACTATCTGCTTTTTTATTGACTTGCTTTGATTCTTTATGTATTTGTTTTTTCTGTTGTTCAGCTAATTGATGCTGAACAATCTGACCGCTCTGATTAAGCTGTTCTGTTATTTTCCCAAAGTCATGAGTACGTGGAAGAGCTATTTGTAATTCAAGTAACTTCAAACTCACAGTCTCACACTCCCTTCCAATTATATCTATAGCCATTTTATCATACAAGAATAGGGAGATAGATCAAAAAAGACCGCTCCACGGTGTTCTTGTCTATTCTCCCAAGCTGATATTTTAATGGGTATTGGTTAGATATTGCTTTAATTTGAATAAAGCCTTTGAATGGATTTGCGAAATTCTAGAAGTAGATAAGTTCATAACCTGACCAATTTCAGTTAGTGTAAGTTCTTCATGATAAAATAAACTTACGACCATTTGCTCATTCTCATTTAATTGTTTAATAACATCTACTAGTTGAGACATTTGCTCTTTTTTCATTAAGTCTTCTTCTGGTGTTAATGAAGTATGATCCTTAATTGAAAACTCAATTCCTTCATTACCATCACCATTTGAATGTTGTTCATCCATTGATAAAACATTAGCGAAAAATCCCTCATTAATTGTATTTAATACATCTTGCTCACTTAGACCAAGTTCATTAGCAATTTCTTTTGTCGTGATATTTCTCATTAGTTTTTGCTCTAATTTTTGTGCAGCTACTTCAATTTTTTTCGCCTTATCACGCATGCTTCTTGGTAACCAATCTTCTTTTCTTAAGCCATCAAGAATCGCTCCACGGACTCTGAACGAAGCATAGGTGTCAAATTTCAAATCTCTGGAAGGATCAAATTTCTCAAGGGCATCATACAATCCGATCATACCAAAGCTCTTTAAATCATCGACACTTACACTTTTGGGCAAACCTACAGCGATTCGTTGAACATGGTAGGCCACAAGTGGCATGTACTTTCTAATCAGGACATCACCCGCATGAGAGTCACGTGTGTCAATCCATTGCTGCCAATATACTTGATCATCTGCTACCATCTGTGACATTGTATTCCTCCTCATCATGCCCATAGACACGTTCCAGTTATATGGATTTAACCCCTTGGTTGACAGTACGAATTGTTAAAGAAGTAGTGACGGGATCAAATTCAATAGTTCTTCCAAGATTTCCCCCAACATCAGATGAAAGCAGAGTCACCTTAAATCGAGTTAATTCTTGTAGAACTGCTTCTACATTTCGCGGACCGATTCTCATCATATCACTGCCTGATAGATTGGGGAACATTTGTGCTCCACCGGCTATTTTTGCTTGTAAGCCATAACTTCGTCCGCCTCTACTAACGATTTGCTTAATCAGTTCCTCAATCGCTGTATCAGCATATTTCGCAAGATTTAGCGTCCCGGTCCTTGCTAGTGAAGAGTCCGGAAGCATCACATGTGCAAGTCCAGCTATTGCTTGTCTTGAGTCAAATATGACGACCCCAACACATGAGCCTAAACCAGAAGTTCTGATCGTTTGGGGAGAAGTAACCACGTTCATATCTGCAATACCCACTTTAATAATTTGGTCAACTTGTCCCATCATTATTTACCCCTAGAGAATGAAAAAGCTTCTCAAACGAATCTGGGTCAGGTAATAGGAAAAAATGGCCTTTCACATAATCCTCATCATCAAATTCATTAATTGCAGCATCTATAATGATGGCGTAATCACTCACTTGAGACAACTCAATTAGACCATATCCAAGGATTGCACCAACCATGTCAATTGAGACTGCTGGTACAGTAGGATACAGATTTAAATTAGTGAAGTCTGAAAGTGATGACAAATATGAGCCAGACAATATGTTACCTAATTCCTGTAATGCAGATAAACCAAGTTCAGAAGATATAAGTTCTTCATAGGAAACATGCTCTTCCCCAGTTAAATATTGAATAAATCTTGAAGCTTGATGAAGTGAAAGGACAAAAAACATACTCCCAGGTGCGTCTCCTTCAATTCGAAGAAATACACTTGCTACAATATGATCAGGACCTCCAACTAAATCCATCATCTCATCGAAGGAGAGTACTCGTACAACTGGCACCTTCATATCAATTTTTTTATTCAATAATGTAGAAAGTGCTGTAGCCGAATGACCAGCACCTATATTACCGATTTCTTTTAAGATATCAATGTGTTTAGGCTTAATACCATTGAAATAAGACATATTTCTACCCGATAACCATTTCCGATTGATGATTTACTTCTAACACCTGTTCAAGATTCAAAAGAATAAGTAAACGATCATCAATCATTGCAACACCATCAATATAATCCACCTTTACTGCGCCAACAACGTCTGGCTGTGGTTCAATAGAGTCACTTGGTAAGTCTAATACATCATTAGCAGCATCTACGATTAGACCTACTTCATAATCTTCCTGGGTAATGATAATAATCCTAGTATGGTCAGAATACGGACGCTCATCCATATCAAAAAGTTTTCTCAAATCTATAATCGGAGTAATCACTCCACGCAAATTAATGACACCTTTTATAAATTTTTTTGTCCGTGGTACTCGCGTAATCTTTTGAAGTCGCTCAATCGAACGAACTTTTTCAACAGGAATGACATATTCTTCATTTTCTAATTCAAACACAATCACTTTAGATGCAACCAGTTCCATTTCATTCATAATCATCTCTCCCTTCTTTCATCTCTTATTTAATCAATGAGTTACAATCGATAATTAAAGCAACTTGTCCGTCACCTAAAATTGTCGCACCTGAGATAGCAAATACTGTTGATAAATAATTCCCTAACGATTTAAGGACCACTTCTTGCTGACCAATGAATGAATCTACAACAAAACCAGCAATTTTATCTCCTTTTTTGACAATAACAACAGACATATATTCTGAAGTCTCATCTTGTGGTGTGACTTCGAACAGTTCTTCAAGGAATACTAATGGAATGACTTTATTTCTAAAGTTAATCACACGTTGATTATGTGCACTTAGGATGTCACTTTTCTTTATTATTGCTGTTTCAATAATAGATGAAAGTGGAATTCCATATTTCTCTTGCCCAAGTTCAATGAGTAACACTGAAATGATTGATAGTGTTAATGGCAGCTGGATAAAGAACGTAGAGCCCTCTCCTTCAACTGAGTCAATCGTAATTGATCCACCTAAAGTTTCAATTGTACTCTTTACCACGTCTAATCCGACACCACGTCCAGACACATCCGAGATTTTGTCAGCCGTAGAAAATCCAGATGAAAAAATAAGGTCGTATACCTGTTTATCTGTTAAACTATTAGCTTCAGAATCTGATATAATTCCCTGTTTCTTGGCTTTTCCGATGACTTTGTCCCGATTAATTCCCGCACCATTATCTTGGATTTCAATGAATACGTGGTTACCACTGTGATATGCCTTGAGAATCAGTGTACCTTCCTCAGACTTGCCCGCGGCTTTACGTACTTCTGGTGTTTCAATTCCATGATCTAATGCATTACGGATTAAATGCACTAGCGGATCACCAATTTCATCAATAACAGTTCGATCTAATTCAGTTTCTGCTCCAATAATTTGAAGATCAATTTTTTTATTTAGATCTCTTGCCAGCTGACGTACCATTCTAGGAAAACGATTAAATACTGTATCAACAGGAACCATTCTCATATTTAGAATAATGCTTTGTAAGTCACCTGAAATTCTGGACATTCTCTCAACCGTTTCTGTCAAATCGGTATGAGTTAATTCACGAGAGATTTGTTCTAAGCGACCACGATCAATGACTAATTCTTCAAATAAATTCATTAAGATATCTAGTCGCTCAATACTTACACGAATTGTTTTATTATTAACATTTCCTTTTGCCTGTGTTGTCTTTTGTTGTTCGTTCGTTTCTTTTTGAATTGTCGCTGGAGTTAGCGTTGTTTCTTCTTCCTTCACTGCTTCAAGGGTTACTGCTACTTCATTATTCTCTGCTGGAATAGCGATATTTTCTAATGAGATTGTATTTATTTCAACCGTATCTACTTCTGAAACCTTCATGATTCTATTTTTCAGTTCTTCTGGCAATTCCATAGAAATGAACGACACTTTAAATTGATGGTCAAAATTTTCCTCTTCAAGCATATCTACACTTGGTGTTGTCTTAATGACTTCCCCGACTTGCTCAAGTACCTCAAAAATCATAAAAACACGCGCAGCTTTTAGAACGCAATCTTCTCTTAAGGAAATAGCAATTTCATATATATGAAAACCTTGTTCTTTCGACTGTTGTAATACTGTCAATTCAAATTCATCATAATTTGAAGCTTCCTTCGTAGTGCTTGTTTTTACATTCCCGGCAACTTCACTTTGAGTCGCTGTATCCTCTTCTAAGCTCTCTCCCTTCTCAATCTTCTTTAAGAGAGCCACAACATCTGAAACATCCTTTTTACCTGATCCACCTTCAGCAATAGAAAAAATCATTTCTTCTAGGTAATCAACTGATTTAAATACGACATCTAGAATCTGAGATGTTACCTTGATTTTATTATTACGAATTCCATCTAATACATTTTCCATTTGATGAGTCAAATTAGCTAAATCTTCATATCCCATAGTAGCTGACATACCCTTTAATGTATGTGCGGAGCGAAATATAACATTTACGATTTCTAGATTATCTGGATTTTTCTCTAATTCTAATAATTGTTCATTACACATTTGAAGATGTTCTTTACTCTCATCAATAAACACTTCTAAGTATTGACTGATATCCATCTAACTCCACTCCCTTACTTTCCGATATATTTTAGGATCACGTCTGCAATATTATCGACATTCGCAACCTCATCTACAAGGTTTGTTTCAATGGCCATCTTTGGCATTCCAAAAACAACCGATGTTTGTTCTGATTCTGCTATAGCTGTTGTGCTTCCGGATTGCTTTAGTGAGATCAATCCTTTTGCCCCATCAGAGCCCATCCCAGTCATAATCACTGCAATTTTGCGATAATTCGCTAATTGACTCACTGACTCAAACAGGACATCAACAGCAGGTCTATGACCATTTCTCAAATCAGAATCATCTAAGTGAATAGCTGTTACTGTACCAACTTCTTTGATTTTCAAATGATGTCCACCAGGAGCGATATAAGCAACCCCATTCTTCAAAAGTTCCCCATTCTCTGCTTCTTTGACACCGATATCGGATATCGAATTTAATCGCTTGGCTAAAGAATTCGTGAAACCCGCTGGCATGTGCTGAACAATTAAGATTGGAGCTGGAAAATTGCTAGGAAGTTTCGTCAATACCTGTTGAAGTGCTCTTGGTCCCCCAGTTGAGGTACCGATGACGACAAGCTTTCTCTCAATTCCTTTCTTCATCGAAACTAGTTCTTTTTCACTATCATCTTTATTATTATACGATAATTTTTCAGGTTGTAGTGGTTTTATAAGTGTAGATATATTAGCTTTCTTTGCATGAAGAACTTTGCTAATAATTTCATCCTTCACTTTGTGTAAGTCTAATGAAATTGCCCCTGATGGCTTTGTAATAAAATCAATGGCTCCATATTGCATGGCAGTAATTGAGTTTGCCGCGCCTTCATTAGTGGTACTTGATAACATAATAACGGGAAGCTGGTATCTTTCCATTATCACTTTTAACGCTTCCAGCCCATTCATGACTGGCATCTCTACATCCATCGTAATAACATCTGGTTTTAAGGTTTGCAATTTCATTAAACAATCTTCACCGTTGCGAGCAGTTCCTATGACCTCTATCAATGGCTCGGAGGTTAGGATGTCTGTTATTAGCTTCCTCATAAAAGCAGAGTCATCAACGACAAACACTTTAATCCTTTGATTCATGCTCTCTAACCTCCTTTACCTTTTTGAAATTAGTTGACGTAGCTTGAATATAAAAGGCGTATGTTCCTTATTCTTTTCTTCTTGCGATAAGGTCGATAAGCGATAGTTCTTAACAATCTCACGCATAGATTTACTTATATTTGATTTCGGTGAATAGAACAAAAAAGGCACTTGACTCTTTACCGCTTTACTCACATTCTTATCCTCAGGTAATGAACCTAATTTAATCGTATCTTTTAATAAAAAGTGCCTTACCGCATGATCAATTCTTTCAATTGTTGCTATCCCCTCTTTTTCAGAATGTGCTTTATTAACAATTAAATAAAAGGGGATATCTTTTGTATATGCACAAATATGTTTCATTGCTGAATAGGCATCAGTTATTGCTGTTGGTTCAGGTGTTGTAATAATAAAAATCTCGTCAACTGTTAACAAGAACTGTAGGTTTTCTTCAGATATCCCAGCTCCCATATCAAAAATCAAACAATCATACTCCGGTAATATTCCATTTAACTGATTCACAAAAAAATCAAATTTCTGCTGATCAAGTTTAAATAACCCAGATAAGCCAGTTCCACCTGATATATAGGAGAGTTGATCTGGTACATGTTTAATGATTTCACGTAAACTAAGTTGTTTTTCAAACATATCAACAAAGGAATATGATGATGAAACTCCCATCAAGATATCGATATTACCCATTCCGATATCCATATCAAATAATAGAACCTTTTTACCTGATTCTGAAAGAGCCAACGAGAAGTTCAAAGAGAAATTGGATTTACCGACTCCCCCTTTACCACTGATGACTGCAATTGTTTTTGTTCTTTTTGGTCCTTTGTTTTTAAACTGATTACGAAGATTTTCCGCTTGATCACTCATTGCCAGCTACTCCAAATAAAGTATTTACAACGATTTCTGGTGTCGCTGTTTGTATATCATCTGGCACATTTTGTCCAGTTGTGATGTAAGCTGCACCAATCCGATTTTTTATCATAAAGTTAACCATTTGACCAAAGTGCTCCGTCTCATCAGTTTTTGTAAATATAACTCTATCAATGTCAATCACTGAGAACTGCTTATAAATAGTCATCATGTCTGAATATTTTGAGGTCAAACCAAGAACTAAGAACGTTTCTACTTCCTCATTGAAATCAATAATTTCCAGCAAATCTTTCACATACTGTTGATTCCTGAAATTTCTTCCTGCCGTGTCGATTAAAATAAGATCAAAATCAGAAAATTGATCCTTAGCTTTTTGAAAGTCCTCTAAGTTATAACTGACTTCAATTGGGACGTTTAGTATTTTTGCATAGGTTTTTAATTGCTCAATGGCAGCAATTCTATACGTATCAGTAGTAATAAAAGCAACTTTCTTTCCATCCTTTAGAATCGCTTCAGCCGCAATTTTTGCTAAGGTCGTTGTTTTACCTACACCTGTAGGTCCAACAACACTAACATATTTCTTCTTGTAACTAATCCCCCCAAAAGGGAGTGCGTTTAATTTTTGAACTAACAAGGAGTGTGAAAGCTCCTTCAGTTCATCCGTTGTTAATTCCTGCTTATTTTCATACCACTTTTCTAAGATTGCTGTAATTAGTTCTTTTCGAATTGAAGCATCAATTTCCTGATCTTCTAAAAACATACTTACACTTTTAATTGGAAGTGGATAGTGATCTGAAAGCTCATCTGAATTCTTTTGCAAGCTCGTAATAATTGACTTAAGTTCAGTAATTTGATTCATCATTTCCAATGAAGGCTTTTGATTCTCATCTTTCAATGGAGCAGCGATGTTTCTATTCTGTTCCTTCATCGTACTTTTTGTTAATGTTACTTGCTGTTTTGGCTTTTGAACGACTGAATCAACGGCTGCAATTACCTCAATATTCTTCTTTCGAAATAGGCCTAGAAAACCATTCTTATGAACAACTTTTGAATTTAAGATGACGGCTTCATCCCCTAATTCTGATCGAATCATTTTCATTGCTTCAGGCATTGAAGCCGCTTCATACTTTTTCACTTTCATTCAATATTCACCACCCCGATACTTTGAATCTCTACATTTGCTTCGAGCTCATTATATGAAAGCACAGGTACTTGAGGAAAATATCGATCAATTAACTGTCTAAGATACATTCTTACAGCAGGTGAACATAACAGGATCGGTGCTTGCTCTTGAAGTGATAATTCTTCAAGCTGTCTTGCGATTGCTTCTATTATATTTTGAGACATTACAGGATCCAATGATAAATAATTTCCATGCTCTGTTTGTTGAACTCCATCGGCAATTGCTTTTTCAATTTTCCCAGAAACTGTTACTACTTTCATGATATCGCCTTGATTCACATAACTATTTGTTATCTGTCTTGCAAGTGCTTGTCTTACATATTCAGTAAGTAGGTCAGTATCCGTAGACATCTTTCCAAAATCAGCTAATGTTTCAAATATGATTGGAAGATTTCTGATTGATACTTTTTCTTTAAGCAGCTTTGCCAACACACTTTGCACATCTCCAATTGATAATGGCGTTGGAGTTACCTCTTCAACTAAAATTGGATGAGATTCTTTCAAATGGTCAATGAGTTGCTTTGTTTCTTGACGACCAATTAATTCATGTGCATTTGATTTAATGACTTCTGTAATATGTGTTGATACAACTGATGGTGGATCAACAACTGTATATCCAAACATTTCTGCGCGATCCTTCATTTCTTCAGAAATCCATTTTGCTGGTAAGCCAAAAGATGGCTCAATTGTATCAATTCCTTCTATTGAATCATCCTCAATTCCAGGACTCATCGCTAAGTAATGATCTAACAAAAGCTCTCCCCTAGCAAATTCATTTCCTTTTATTTTTAAAATGTATTCATTCGGCTGAAGCTGGATATTATCTCTAATTCGTACAACTGGAATAACAAGTCCTAATTCGATCGCTAATTGACGTCTAATCATGACAATCCGATCTAATAAATCTCCACCTTGATTAGTATCCGCTAATGGTATAAGACCGTAGCCAAACTCAAATTCAATTGGATCTACATTAAGTAAGTTAACAACACTCTCTGGACTCTTCATTTCATCAGCATCAATTTCTTCTTCAACTTCTTGTGGCAATTGCTCTTCTTCATTCGCAGATTTACTTATTTTGTATCCTCCAAATGCTAGAAGTACAGCGATTGGAATAGTTAATACAGGGCCAATCGGAGTAAATAGACCTAATAAGAAGATTGTACCGGCTGTTACATATAACATCTTTGGATATGCAAATAATTGTGATGTGATATCAGAGCTTAAATTCCCTTTAGACGCTGCTCTTGTTACTACTATTCCCGTAGCTGTTGAAATTAATAGTGCAGGGATTTGACTGACGATCCCATCTCCAACAGTCAGCATTGTGAATTTTTGTATAGCTTCTGCAAAGCTGAGACCCATTTGTGTCATCCCAATAATAAATCCAAATAGGAGATTTATTAATACCATAATTATCCCAGCTATGGCATCTCCTTTTACAAATTTACTTGCTCCATCCATTGCCCCATAGAAATCAGCTTCTGATGAAATTTTTTCTCGTCTTTCTCTTGCATCCTTCTCCGAAATGAGACCAGCATTTAAGTCCGCATCAATCGCCATTTGCTTACCAGGCATCGCATCTAATGTGAAGCGTGCAGCTACTTCTGAAACACGTTCTGAACCCTTTGTAATAACTACGAATTGGATAACAACTAATATTAGAAAGACAACAAACCCAACTAATACATTGCCACCCACAACAAAGGTACCAAATGTTGCAACAACTTCCCCAGCTTCTCCTTTACTCAGAATCGACCTTGTTGTTGATACATTTAGCCCTAAACGAAATAATGTTAATAATAAAAGTAAAGATGGAAAGATTGAAAATTGAAGGGGTTCTTGCATATTCATTGACGTAAGAAGAACTAACAAAGCAAGAGAAATATTAATAATAATAAATACACTTAGCATCCATGAGGGAAATGGGATAATAAGCATAGCTACTATTAATATTACGCTGAGTAGTACTGATAAATCTCTTGCTGACATTTGATTCTCTCCTTAGTGTTTACATTTATGAGGATTATATCTTTTGTTTTAACCTATAGACATAGGCTAGTATTTCGGCGATAGCTTTAAAGAATTCTTCTGGTACAATATCACCAATTTCAGTTTGACTGTATAGAGCTCTAGCCAATGGAACGTTTTCTACCGTAACTATATCATGTTCTTTCGCTAGTTCTTTAATTTTTTGTGCCATAAAATCAACACCTTTTGCCACTACATAAGGTGCATCAGCTTTATTTTCATCGTATTTAATGGCAACTGCATAGTGAGTAGGGTTTGTAATGATAACATCCGCATTAGGTACATCCTGCATCATACGTTGCATGGCCATTTCACGTTGCCTTTGCTTAATTTTCGATTTAATTAGAGGATCACCCTCTGTTTTTTTATACTCATCTTTAATATCTTGCTTTGACATACGAATGTTTTTCTCAAAATCATATCGTTGATACAAATAATCTAATACAGATAAAAACAATAAGGCTGCAGCTGAAAACAGACCCATTTGCACTGTAACTGAAGCGATTGTTTGTAAAGAATGACCAATTCCAACTTGTGAAAGCCTTAAAATATCATTAAGATTGTACCAAATGACTGCAAAGGCAATCGTTCCAATAAAGCCAATCTTAAGAATCGATTTAAGCATTTCAACAATTGCTCTTATCGAATAAATCCGTTTAAATCCTTGAATTGGGTCTAGCTTGTTTAATTTCATTTGGATCGATTCAGGTGCAAATAAAAAACCAACCTGCATTAGGTTTGCAGCAACACCTGCGACTAAAGCGATACCCATAACGGGGCCAAGAATGATAGCTGCCTCAAGGCTAACCTCTAAAAAGATTTGTTCGATTCTTTTTTCAGTCAAATCCAACAGCATATATTCCTGAAAAGAATGCTTAAAAAGTAAGAGCATTTTATCCCTCATAAATCCGCCTACAAATAAAAGAAGAAGAAACACTACTAGAATTAAGATTGCCGTATTTACATCCGCACTCTTCGCTACTTGACCTTTTTTTCTGGAATCCTGGCGTTTTTTGGGTGTTGCTTTTTCAGTCTTTTCACCAGCAAAGTACTGTAAGTCTAATCTGACAAGAAACATGAATTAACGTCCCCCTAAATACCCCATTAATGTTCGCATTGTATAAATCATTGTCTCAAATAAGTCTTGGACAACCATAAACATGGCTGAGAGAACCAGTATGAGAACAATGAAGCTCACTGCTATTTTTAATGGTAAACCGACCACAAACACATTTAATTGCGGCACCGTTCTAGCAACAATTCCAAGTGCAACATCCACTAGAAATAGCGCTCCAACAACAGGAATGGCCATTTGAAAGGCAATAACAAACACCTTATTGAATGTTGCTACAATATATTCGACAACACCTTCGTCACCTAACGGAAGCGATACTTGATCTATGGGTATAAATTGATAACTATAGAATATCCCATCTAAAAGTAAATGGTGGCCATTTAAACTAAGTAATAATAACAATGCGAATGTATATAAGAATTGACCGACCAATGGTGACTGTGCACCCGTTTGTGGGTCGATGACATTGGCAATCGCAAAACCCATTTGAAAGTCGATAAAAGCTCCAGCAATCTGAATGACAGCTAAGATCATATAGGCAACCAAACCAATTAATAATCCAACTAACGCTTCTTTAATAATCAGCATATAAAAGAACCCATCTATACTTATTGCTGCAGGACTCATTGTAAAAAACATAATCCACGAGAGAAAAAAAGCTAGTCCTAAACGATGTTGAATAGGGATTGTCCGATATGAAAATAATGGCAGGGTTGCAAAAAAGCTAGATACACGCACGAGCATTAGTAGAAATGCAGGGAAATTAACAAATAATTCTCCCATTTACCTATCCTACAAATCGGGTTAGATTACTAAAAATATCATGAGTATATGACAGCATACTTGATAGCATCCATGGTCCAAAGAAGATTAGTCCTTATAAGACGGCAACAATTTTTGGCACAAATGCTAATGTTTGCTCTTGTATTTGTGTTGTTGCTTGAAAGATACTAACAAGCAAACCAACAGCAAGCGCTAATAAAAGCAACGGACCACAAATGATAAGGATGGTATAAACTCCTTTTTCTGCTAATGAAACAACAAATTCTGAACCCACCAAATCCCCTCATTTCTTTTAAAAGCTCTGTAACAATGATTTAACAATTAAATACCAACCATCTACTAAAACAAATAATAAAATTTTAAACGGAAGTGAAATCATAACCGGTGGTAACATCATCATTCCCATTGACATAAGGACACTAGCAACAATCATATCAATGACTAGAAATGGAATAAAAATCATAAAGCCAATTTGAAATGCTGTCTTAAGCTCACTTATGGCAAACGCTGGCACTAGAGCTGTTAATGGTATTTCTTCAATTGATTGTGGTGCTTCACTTCCCGTGTAACTTAAAAACAGTGCTAAATCTTTCTGTCTCGTGTGTTTGCTCATAAATTCTTTAAAAGGAATAGCTGCCCTTTCGTATGCCTCTTCCAAATTGATTTCGTCATTAAACAATGGTGTTAACGCGACATCGTTTACCTCTGATAACACTGGTGTCATAATAAAAAACGTCAAAAATAGTGCAAGTCCCACTAAAACCTGATTGGGTGGCATTTGTTGTGTTGCTAGTGAAGTTCTTACAAACGACAACACAATGATGATCCGAGTAAAGCTAGTCATTAATATTAAAATACTTGGTGCAATTGATAAAACAGTTAGCAAAAGGAGCATTTTAACAGATGTCGCTACATTTTCCGGGGCACTATTATTATAGAACTCCATAAATTCGTTCATTCTTTTTTAGTCCCCTTCTTTTCAAACTGCTGCATGATCTTTTTACGATTATCTGAAAGGTCTGAAAGCTGCTCTTTCAACAACGTGATAAATTGATCATTGCCTTTGTTTTCATGTTCGCTCGTCTGCTTTCCTGTTAATTTCTTAAGTATATTGATTGGTTGGACGATTTGATCTTGATTGTTAAATTCATCCACGATCTCATTTACTTCATCCTCATTATTGATTTCCTTTAATAAAGTAATTGACTCACCAACACCTAAAACCAGAATTTCGTTACCAACCTTCACCAGTTGTAAGGAGCGATTAGTTCCAAGACTTGTACCACCTAGATTCTCCATAAACCTTTGCTGACTAAATAATTTATTCCGTTTATTAACAAATTTCAAAATAAAATACATTAATAGTAGTACAAACATTAGCGCAAAAATCATTTTAAAGAAATCCCAAGCTGTTATTTTAGGTCCTTCAGTAATTAATGGGTCAACTTGTTCTTCTTGCGGAGCAGGGGCGGGAATGGTACCTTGATCCGACTCTGGCTGTTCTTGATTTATTGGTAATCCTTCATAAACACTTTTATCTCCTGAATCATCTGCATGCACATCAGAGATAAAAAAGACTACTATTAGTACAATCCATAAAATGACTTTTGATTTCGAAATCAAGTCCGTCCCTCCCTCCATGAGAAATTAAGTAACTTAGCTTAATGTTTTATTAATCGCCTCTAGTACACGATCAGCTTGGAATGGTTTTACAATGAAGTCCTTCGCTCCAGCTTGGATTGCATCAATAACCATCGCTTGTTGCCCCATTGCTGAACACATAATTACCTTTGCATTTGGATTCATTTTTTTGATTTCCTTTAATGCAGTAATTCCATCCATTTCAGGCATTGTAATATCCATCGTTACTAAGTCAGGCTGATGCTCCTGATATTTTGCAACAGCTTGTGCTCCATCTGCTGCTTCTGCGACAACATCAAAGCCATTCTTTGAAAGGATATCCTTAATCATCATTCTCATGAAAGCAGCATCGTCTACTATTAAAATTTTATGTGCCATTATTATTTCCCCCAATTAGATTATTTTAAATTCTTAATTCGATCCCTTTGGCTAATGATATCCGTTACTCTCACACCAAAGTTCTCATCAATAACAACTACTTCCCCTTTTGCCACAAGCTTATTATTAACCAGAACGTCAACTGGCTCACCAGCTAATTTATCTAATTCAATAATAGAACCAGATGATAGCTCTAAAATTTCTTTTATTGAACGCTTTGTTCTACCTAACTCAACTGTTACCTGTAAGGAAATATCTAAAAGCATATCAAGATTGTTTGTTTCAGCTTCAGGTAATTTTGTCGGTTCAAATGATGAGAAAGCAGCTGGTTGAATCGTAGCTGGCTCAGAGAAATGACTTCTACCGCCACCCAAATGCTGTGGAGCATTTTGATGTGCATTAGGTATTTCCTGAGTGACCTGTTGATTCTGAACGGGTGCTACATGATTGTTGTCATATGAATATGAATGAGACGAGTCATATTGTTGCTCTTGAGTGACTGGTTCTTCATACAAGGTTGCTGAAGCCTCTGCAAGTCCACTTGGGTTTAATAATTCATTCACTAAGTCTTTTGCGAATTCAATTGGAGTAAGCTGCATTAGACTTGAATCAATTAAATCTCCAATTTTTAATCTGAATGAAATTTTTGCCAAAATCTCTTGATCAGGGATGTTATCCGTACCAGTGTCCTCGTTTATATTAAGCAAATCAATTCCAGGAGGTGAAATGTCTATTTTCTTACTAAACACAGTTGACATACTTGTCGCTGCAGACCCCATCATTTGATTCATCGCTTCTTGAACAGCACTTAATTGGATTTCTCCTAGTAAGTCTGCTGGATTCCTACCGTCTCCACCTAACATCAAGTCAGCAATAATTGCCGCATCACTTTGTTTAATAACCAGTAAATTGGCTCCTGAGAAACCTTCTGTATAACTTACTGTTATAGCCACATAAGGATGTGGGAATTCGTCTGAGAGCTTATCTTTTTGTAGTACGCTCACCGTAGGTGTTGTTATTTCCACTTTCTGATTTAATAATGTAGACAAAGCAGTGGCAGAGCTCCCAAAAGAGATATTCCCAATTTCCCCTAAAGCGTCCTGTTCCATTGGTGTTAAATAGGTATCAACTGAGGGGGTGGACTGACCTTCTGTTTCATCATTGTTGTCTAAGTTACTCGTTCCATTTAAAAGAGCATCGATTTCATCTTGTGATAGCATATTACTCATTTGTTTCTTCCCCCCTCTTATACTGATCAAGTATCTGTACTGCTAGCTTTTTATTTAATTTCCCAGCTTGTCCATAAAACTTAGGCTCTTCTTCAACCTTAATTATCAGTGGCGACTGAATCGACTGATCTAATTGGATAACATCACCGATTGAAAGCTGCATAAATTCATTAATGGTTATATTAGACTCACCAAGCTGTGCTGTAAGCATTAAATCAGCATGCTTAATCTTCTTCTCAATTTCAATAATTTCTTTCGTGTTCTTTTCTTTTGTTTTTGACTGCATCCAATAATGTGCTGATAGCTTAGGAATAATTGGTTCGAGTACAATATGTGGAATACATATATTGATCATCCCACTAGTATCACCAATTTGAGTATTTAATGAAATAACTACAACCGTTTCGTTTGGTGATACCATTTGTAAGAATTGCGGATTCACTTCAAAAGCAGACAATATTGGATCGATTTCAGCCACATTACTCCAAGCTTCTCTTAGCGTTTCAAAGGCTTTTTCAAACATATTAGTCATTAACGTTGTTTCAATTTCAGTTAATGAATCTACCTTATTTGAACTACCTCCTCTTCCACCTAACATTCGATCCATCATTGAATAAGCAATGTTTGGGTTCACCTCAACTAAAATTCGTCCATCTAGTGGTGGCACCTCAAATACATTTAGGATCGTCATTTTAGGAATGGAGCGAATAAACTCCTCATATGGAATTTGGTCAGCAGACGCGACAGTTATTTGAGTGTAAATTCTTAACTGTGCTGAGAAATAGGTAGTCAGCAGCCTTGCGAAATTCTCATGAATCCTTGTTAAACTTCTAATTTGATCCTTGGAAAATCTTAATGCTCGTTTGAAATCATAGACCTTTACTTTCTTTTCGGTCTCTTCCTTTTTTAGTTCATCTGCATCCATTTCTCCTGTTGAAAGAGCAGATAAAAGCGCATCTATTTCATTTTGTGATAAAACTTCTCCAGACAATGATGTCACCTCCTATTCACCTATAAGTTCCTAATGATAGTTATTATTGAGGAAGAAAGGAGGTTGCATATACTTTTACAACTTTACCTTCTTGCATTAGTTCGTTAATACGTCCCTCTAATTTCGACTCAAGTGTAGCAATTCCACCTTCGCCTTTAAATTCTTCAGATCTCATATCAGAGAGTTCTTTAATGATAAGATTTTTAACTTGAAATTGTCTTTTTTCCAATTCTTCTTTTGCTTTCTTACTATCAGTTTGTATATTAAATGAGATACGTAAATAGTCATTGCTTAATAATTTAGTTGTAATTTCTGGAACCTCGACAGTTGCCGCTAGTACTTCATCAATACTTGGCTCCTTTTGTTCAGTTTCCCCAGTAAACTTAGTAAATACAATAAAAGCTGTTGCTGCTACTAGGGTAATTGCACCTAAGATAATAAACATAACTGTAATTAACTTATTCTTCAAAGCGATCTTCCTCCAAATGTTTATGAAGTCCGAGAATTTGAATGCTGCGATAGAAATTAACAACACTGAGCATAACATCTCCCTCAGACTCTCGCACTACGAACTTCTTTCCATTTGTTAACGTAATGGTTGTATCTGGAAAGGATTCAATTTGCTCAATATATAATGCATTAATGATAAAGCTTTTTCCATTCAATCTAGTTAAAGTTACCATATTGTATTTGAAAGATAGTCTGGTAATAAAAATCATCACCTGACTATCTCTACCTCCTTACGGTTTATCGTTTCAGATTAACAAGCTCTTGTAAGATTTCGTCTGAAGTCGTGATAATCTTAGTATTCGATTGGAAACCACGTTGAGCAACAATCATTTCCGTGAATTCTTCAGATAAATCAACATTTGACATTTCAAGTGCACCTGAAAGTAATGAACCTGATCCGTCAGACCCTGGAGTTAGAAGTTCAGTAATTTGAATTCCCGGCTCTCCGTCACGGTCTAATGTGCCAGAATTACTTGTTGCTCTAAATAAATTCCCTCCAACCTTTTCAAGACCACCATCATTTGCAAAATTAGCTAACTTAATTTGACCTGCCATTCGTAATTCTCCGTTTTCATTCACGAACGATACTTTTCCATCCGGGGAAATACTGAAGCTCTTTGCCGTCATTGGAATTTGAATCAAACCTGCATCAGCACTTAAATCTTCTGTCCACTCAGCTGGATCACTAGTTGTTTTCTCACCTGTTTGTCCAATTAAATATAGTCCTTCAGCCGTTACAAGGTAACCATCTTGATCCATATAGAAATTTCCTGCGCGAGTGTAATTCAGTTCAATCGCCTCATCAATTGCACCAGTAATTTTGTTATCACCTGCAACTCCATTTGAATCAATATTGATATTAGCTAGATCTTTTATCGCACCTACAGCAAAAAATCCATCTCCAGCAATCGTTAAATCCAGCATTCTAGAAGTTGTTTGAGTTGATCCACCAGTATGAATCGTATCAATGGATGAAATCGCTGATCCTAAACCAATTTGCTTAGCATTGATTCCACCTCGAGTCTCAGTTGCTTGTGTTGCTCCAGCAACTTGCTGACTCATAAGGTCTTGAAACGTTACTCTGCTTTTCTTAAATCCATATGTGTTGACATTGGCAATATTATTGCCAATTACATCAAGCTTTGCTTGAAAATTTTTCATCCCACTAATACCAGAATACATTGAACGTAACATAATTCATTCTCCTCTATTATGTGTATTTAGTTGCTTCTATCAGTCAGCAACTTTTCAGCCTCCAAAAATAGGTCCAGCTGTTAAATTTTAATCTAATATAATTGTTCCATTTATATTTGTGAAAATCTGTGACTTCGCCTCAGTACGATCCATTGCTGTAATGACCGTATTGTTTTTGGCATTGATAATAAGTGCTGCGTCATTCGTTAGTACTAGTGAATCATTAATTCCCTTTGCTCTTGCATCCTTTAAGAGTTCACCGATTCTTGTCCACTCACTTGATTGAAGCGATATATTGCGTTCATCTAATCGTTTTTGTGCATGCTTACTTACTCTCAGTTCTGGGATTGTTACATTTTTTAGAATTTCATGGAAATTGTCTGTTTTATTTAACTGATGATTTGTGCCAGCTTTATTTTGTTTCTGTGCCAATGATAAGGGATGTGTTTGATATACGTGAACTCGATTATTCATGGTACCAACCTAGTTTTCCTTATCAGAAACTTGACTTACCTTTGTGATTAATGATGATGAAATCGTTCGTCCATCCTCTAATTCTAATATAAACTCTTTCCCATTTTGTGAAACTGATTTAACCATTCCCTTATCGGTTGACTCACTAGACGCACTAGTCCATTCAACCTGCTTCCCAATTAACTCACTGTATTTAATAAGTGAATCATAGGGATTACTATTTAGATGCTTTTCTAACAAAGATGTCATATTTGTCATTTGTTCTAATGTTGAAAAGTTAGCCATCTGTGAAATAAATTCTTTATCCTCCATTGGTTTTAACGGATCTTGGTTTTGTAATTGCACCATGAGGATTTTCAAAAAATCATCTTTACCTAACGTACTTGAGCCTGTTACAGTTCTTGGTTTTTGATTTAAATATAAAGATGAATCTATAGTGTTCGTCATATAAATTCTCCTAAACTTGTAAATTAACAATCTCTTCTAATAAATGGTCACTAAAAGCATCTTCTGTTTTGTTCAACTCAGACTCATTCTTTCTACCTGACTCATCTTGCTGCTCTTTTTTTGTTCCAGATTGATCTGAATCTTTAAGCAATCCTTGATATTGCTCTTGAGAGTATGTTTCTAATCGATCAACTGTTATATTTTGAGCAGAAAAATGTGCTCTTAGTTGAGAAATATTTGATTCAACCAATTCTTGAGCTGCTTTTGATGCAGTAATAATTCTCGCAGTGAATTCTCCATTGATCTGTGATAATTTTACGATTACAGAACCTAGATGATCTGGTTTGAACTTAATCACCATCTGTGAATGACCATTTGTAGTTGCTCGAAACTTGCCAGCATTCACGATATCGTAGAATTGCTGGATGAATTCTTGTCTTGTTTTTGCTTGTGATTCAGTAGAGTTTTGTCCTACATGAATGACAAATTGTTGAATCTTCGTCATTGGTGTATTCTCCGAATGTAAAACTGGTTTGCCAGTTTCAATTTGACCACTTGAAGCATCTAATGATTGAATAGCTGCAGTAAGAATATCAGAAATCATTTTTGCTTGATCATTGTTTTTTGTTGCTAATGATCCTTGCTTACTTATATCAGGTAACAATTGTTCAACGATCCCATCAAATTCCTGGATAGCTTGATTACCTTTATTATTATTCACCTGTGAAGATTCTAAATTGATTCTTCTTAATAATTGTCCTAGGAAAGCAGCAGCTGTTCCTTTTTCAATACTTAACTGTTCTATTTTTTCGATTAGTTTTGAACTCACAGTTTCTATATCAGGTAGATTCTCTGTCTCTGTCGGAAGAATCTCCTTTACTAGTTGTGAAAGTTTGTTGTAGGTTAGTTCAACATCCTCATTTGAATGTAATGGACCTATAGGCGTTGCTTGCATAGGTATTTCAATCCGATTGTTCATTAAAGGATCTTCTACAATTTGTTCTTGTACTTGATTTGAAGCTTTAATTTCAATGATTTGAGCGACTTCTTCTACAACCGGTTCGCTAATCTCATGATTAAGCAATTGATACACTCGATGATTACTTATATTGTTAAGCTTTGTTGGCAGCTTGGTATCCGCCACTTCTGATAATAATGGTAATTGATTACTTACATCAGTTAAGAGAGTTGAGAACTGATTGTGAGTAACATCAAATTCTATTTCAAATGCTTCGGTTAAAATTTGTTGAATACCTTCAAATCCTTCAAGACTAAAATCAAGCTCTTCACCTTGCTTCTCAGCTTGAGATAAAGAAATCATCATTCCAAGCAAGACCTCAGGACTAAACTTGAAATCGTTATTTAATTCTTCAACTTCTCCTGCTAACAGAAGTTTTATTGCCGTTCCACTTGATTGAGGTAATCGGTCAAGAAGATTAGTTACATCCGACTCATCACCACTATCAGTCAAACCACTATTTTGAATAGTAATAAATAGCTCAGTTAACTCTTCTATAATAGGCTCCATCTCTTGTTCCATAGAAAAAAATGATGGTTCCTCATTAATAATTGGAGACTGATTTTCTGGTTCGTTTTTCATATAATTATTCATAAATAATTCCGCAAAAGAATTTTCTGATGTAGTACCAGCCTGCTTCATTGGCTGTACTGAGTTCACACTGGGTGTAAGATTTAATAAAGAGATTAACCCGTTCAGTTTTTTTCACCTCCTTTCATATACACATCCTTATTCTGCTAATAGCTTAGTAAATTTTGCAGCGTCCTCTGGTGACATTCTTTCAAGAATCGCAGCTAAAGTATTAGTTTTCAATGATGATAGGATTAGCTTAGCTTCGGCATCCTCTAAATTGGGAATGATTAATGCTGCTTTTTTTGGCGTCATTGTTTCGTACAGCTTTGTTATTTCAACCTCAATATTTCGGTCGTCATGTTGCTCTTGCTGTATTGATGTCAACTCAAACTTCACTCTCTTCAACTCTTGATCAAGCGAAGAAATTTCATTTTCTTTTTCTTGAACGATCATGTTTAACTCATCAATGGTTGAATCCTTTTCTTCCATTTTTAATTGAAGATTCTCAATGTTCTTATTTAATCGTTCTTCAGTTGTAATTTTTTCATTTTCACTTTCATCAATGACAAATGACGACACTCCAGGAATCTTTTGACTGATTTCCTTCACCTGACTTACTACGTTAATTCCCGCTCTTTGCATTAAAACAAGTGACAAAATGACTGTAAATAACAACGGTATAAGGAAAAGAAAAATGAACGACTGTATTTTGCTAGATCGTTTTTCTACAACTTCCATAACATCACCCTAGTTACCACGATTTATATATTGCTGAATAGAAATTTCGTCCATAAATTTTGATTCAAATAGATGAATCGATTCCAAGTATGCCTTTTGACTATTGTCGTATATCTTCTCGTACTTTTTTACTTCAATGTTTTTTTCTAATAGCTTATCTTGAACAAACTGCATCTTATTTCGAGCTTTGATCACTAACTTTTGATAATAGGCAATCGTTTGTTCAAGATTTGAGATAAAACTTTGTTGATGGCGCATTTCGTATATACTTAAGCCTTGCTTTAGCTTTTGCTGTTGAGTAGATTCTAGGTCTTCTTTTTTCTTCATAAACGAATATAATTGCTCTGCTACATCTTCAAATTCTGATACAGAAGTTTGATAGTCAGAGAGTATCTGATTTTTTTCACTTTCTTTTATCTTTATCAGTTTTTGAAAATTATTCCGACCGCTCATTTGCACTATTCACCTTTCTCTACTAAACGATATAAGGCGTTTATACTGTCCTCTTTAGTAATTTTCTCAGACGTTGCCTGCTTTAAAAAAGAGATAATATTAGGATAAAATCTAATTGCCTCATCAATTTCACGTGAAGAACCTCTCTTATAGGCCCCAATATTAATTAAGTCTTCTGCGTTCATATAGGTGGATAACATTTCACGAAGTTTTTCTGCATAATGCTTATGTTCGTCTGTAATGATTTGATTCATGACACGACTAACGCTTTTCAAGACATTGATGGCTGGATATTGTCCTTTATTCGCTAAATTCCGATCAAGCACATAATGTCCATCTAAAATACCACGTACAGTATCTGCAATTGGCTCATTCATATCATCACCATCAACTAATACTGTATAAAAAGCTGTAATTGATCCCACCTCATTTGTTCCTGCTCTTTCCAACAGTCGAGGGAGAATAGCAAAAACACTTGGTGTATATCCTTTAGTTGTTGGAGGTTCACCAATCGCTAGTCCAATTTCACGCTGTGCCATGGCTACACGTGTAACAGAATCCATCATAAACATGACATTCATGCCTTTATCACGAAAATACTCAGCGATTGCAGTTGCTGTATAGGCAGCCTTGATCCTCATTAGAGCAGGCTGATCAGAGGTTGCAACGACAACAATCGAATTTTTTAGTCCTTCTTTGCCTAAATCATTCTCAATGAATTCACGAACTTCTCGCCCACGTTCTCCGACTAGTGCGATAACGTTTATATCTGCTGTCGTATTTCTTGCAATCATACCCATTAACGTACTTTTTCCAACACCACTACCTGCAAATATGCCAACACGTTGCCCTTTTCCTACCGTTAATAAACTATCAATCATCCTAACTCCGATTTCAATTGGTTCTTCGATCGGAGGTCTTAACATAGGGTTAGGCGGATCTTGTTCTGTCGGAGCATTTGTTAATCCTTTTGGTAACATGCTCCCATCAAGAGGCATTCCTAAAGAGTCAAGAACACTCCCAATTAATCCTTGGCCAACTTTAATTTCAAGAGGTTTTCTCGTTGCTTCGACAATACTACCAGGAGAGATATCCTTTATATTTGTGAAAGGCATTAATAGAACATTTTCTTCTCTAAAGCCAACTACCTCAGCATAAATCTTTCTCTTCTTATTAGGTCCAATAAAAATGTAGCATAAGTCGCCGATGGAACATTCAGGACCACGAGATTCAATCATTAGTCCCACAACTTTGCTAACTTTTCCATACCTTTTGAAAGGATCAATATATGATAATTCATCGAGGAGCGAATGTACCTTCAATTTTTATTCCTCCAATAGTAGCATTAACAGTTTTTCTTTAATTTCACCTAGTTGGCTATCTACACTGGCATCTACTCTTCCAAAAGAGGATTCTATAATACAATCCGTCTCTTTAAGTTCATGATTTGGATAAATATACAAATCACTTGATTTATTCATAATTGCCATTAATTCATCCTTATTATCTAAAAGCATTTGATGGTTTAATGGGTGAACAGTAATTGAAATTTGAGAATGTTCCTTAACCTCTTTCACACCATTCTTCACAAGGGATAAAAAAGCAGTTTGATCGTCATTAATTTGTTTACCTATTATTTTCTCTGCTATATTCAAGCTTAATGCTAAAATGATTTCTTCTGCAGTATCAATATGAGTAAGCGAATCTTCTTTTGCTTTATTTACAATTTCTTTTGCAAGAGATATTTCTTGTTCATATTCTTCAAAGCCAGCTTGCTGACCTTGTAGAAAGCCTGCTTCAAATCCTTCTTTTCGAGCCTCTTCTATTAATTGTTGTTTTTCTTCGATCCATAACATTTGTTCATGATGAAGCTTGTCTTTATGATGTTGGTATTCACGTTCAGCCTGTTCAATTAGTTGATTCGCTTGATTTTTTGCTGTTTGAATAATGTTAGAAGCAACTTCATTTAATGAATGTTGCTCTTCTTCACTTAAAGCTTGGTTACTCTGAGGAATTGATAAAGTTTTCAATTGGATGACTCGATTTTGTTGTTGATTTCGTTCTGAGGAAAAAGATTTTATGATGTTAGACAATAATATCGTCTCCTCCGCCACGAGCAATGACAATTTCTCCGGCATCTTCTAATCTTCTGATCACTGCAACAATTCGAGATTGAGCCTCTTCAACATCTTTTAAGCGAACTGGCCCCATATACTCCATCTCTTCTTTAAATGTCTCAACCATACGAGCTGACATATTTTTGAATACAATATCCTTAACTTCCTCACTTGCTACTTTAAGTCCAAGTAATAGGTCTTCATTTTCAACATCACGAATAACTCTTTGAATCGAGCGATTATCGAGAGTAACAATATCTTCAAATACAAACATTCGCTTTTTGATTTCCTCAGCAAGCTCAGGATCCTGTATCTCAAGGGCATCTAATATTGTTCGTTCGGTACTGCGGTCAACGCCATTTAGAACCTCTACGACCGCTTCTACTCCACCCGTTTGAGTATAATCTTGTGTAACAGTAGTTGATAGCTTTCGCTCTAAAATTTGTTCTACTTCATTAATAATTTCAGGTGAGGTACTATCCATCAATGCAATTCGTCGTGCAATATCTGCCTGCATGTCAGGAGGTAGTTCAGATAAGATTTGTCCAGCTTGTGTTGGTTCAAGATACGAAAGAATTAAAGAGATCGTTTGTGGATGTTCACTTTGTATAAAATTCAAAATTTGACCCGGATCAGCTTTTCTTGCAAAATCGAATGGCCTTACTTGTAAGGAAGATGTTAATCGATTAATAATTGAAGCTGCCTGTTCTTCTCCTAATGCCTTTTCAAGGACGGTTTTCGCATAACCAATTCCACCTTGTGAAATATAGTCTTGAGCCAATGCAATTTGGTGGAACTCATCTAAGATTTCTTCTTTGGATTTAGAATCTACAGTCCTCACACTTGATATTTCAAGTGTTAATTTTTCAATATCATCCTCTGATAGGTGCTTATATACAGAGGATGCAACATCAGGACCCAACGAGATTAGGAGGATAGCTGCTTTTTGTTTCCCAGATATTTCATTATTATTTTTTCTTACCATTTATAAGCTCCTCCTATTCTTCTGATAACCACGATTTTAACAACTTAGCAAAGTCCTCAGGCTTCTCTTTCGCCATTTTTTCAAGCTGTTTTCTTCGAGTTGAAGCTTCTGTTTCCTGCTCGGCTGTTAAATCAGCAACTTCACTTGAAAAGATTGGTCTTTGTTGACTTACTTCTTCAATATATTCTTCTTCATCTACTTTTGATTTTCTACGGAAGACAATGATTAATAGGATTAGGACAATTAATACTAATGCTCCTCCTACAATATAAATCCACATTGGAAGTTGATTACTGTTTATTCCAGTCTCTTCAAATTGCGGTTTTCCGTTAAATTGTTGAACAGAGACAACTACTTTGTCCTGAAGTTCTTCGTCTGTAAGCGCGACTGAAGCATCATCCTTATTAACAGTTGTACGCACAATTGTTGAAAGGATTTTTGTAATATCTTCAACACTTTGAGCTGATAAAGATTGAACATTTGTTGGGTCTGGTGGTTCTACCATTACTTGGATACCAAGATCGCGAATCTTATATGGTGCTTCTACGATTTCCTTACGAATTCGATTCACATCTTTGTTAATACGTTCCTCAATTCGTTCATAATCACCATTACCATCTGCCGTGCCAGCTGGATAGTTTGCAACATCATCTTCTCCAACCCCAGTCACTCCAGCAGCATCTGCTCCATTTCCGGTATAGGATTCAGTAATTCTCTCTACACTGATGTCTAAACCTTCCATATTTTCATTATCGACAGGTACAACTAAATTCTCTTCTCGATTTTCTTGAGTAAAGTCAAGGTCAGCAGTTACAGACACAATTACTTTATCTTGTCCAATCATCGTTCCAAGCATTTGTTGAACTTGCTTTTGGATATCTCGCTCAATTTCACGCTTTAGTTCAAGTTGTGATGCAACATTTCCTAAATTTGATGAATTTTGGTTATTTTCTATATCAAAGTACTCAAAATTTTGATTAGTAATGACGATATTATCTGTAGGGAGATTGGGAACACTTTTTGAAACTAAATGATATAGTGCATTTATTTGTTGTTGATCGAATTGGTACCCTGGACGAGTATTTAAAACAATTGATGCAGATGCACTATTCTGGACATCATTTAGAAATACACTTGTTTCTGGGATAGTGATCATTACTTTTGCGTCATTTATCCCATCAATCCCCTTAATAAGAGAAGCAATTTCAGTTTGCATTGCTTCCAGCTTTAATACATTAAATTCATTATCAGTCATTCCGAACCCAGCATTTTGGCCAAAAAAGCCATAATCAATTGTCCCAGTATCAGGAACTCCTTCTGCTGCAAGTTCAACCTTCAGTGTATCCACCATCTGTTCTGGAACTCTGATTGTAGAACCATTATCTGCAATTTCTGATTGAATACCTCTTGAGTCAAGAGTTGCTTTAATTTGACCAGTTTCCTGTGGAGATAGGTTACTGTATAAAGGCACAAGACTTTGGCGAGACCCTAATAATGCAAAAACAACAATTAGTGTTATAAGTAATAATACCGAACCAACCATTACTAGTTTTTGAGTTTTAGAGCGCTCGGACCAAAATGTCTTTAATTTAGTTGTATATTGATTTAATTTTTCGTTCAAAATATCATTCCCCCGGCTATTCTCTAAATTCTACAAAGATAATTAATAACCGAAACAAAATTAAACTTGCATTCTCATAACTTCTTGGTATGCTTCTACAACTTTATTGCGAATTTCTATTGTTGTTAATAGAGTTACACTCGCTTTTTCTGCTGTAATCATTACCTCATGCAAGTCTACATTTTCCCCTTTTACTAGCTTTTCGGTCATTGCGTCTGATGCACCTTGAGCTTGGTTCACTCCATTAATTGCATCCTTTAAAAAAGTTGAAAATGCTTGAGTAGCCTCTGAACTAGTAGGCTTATTTATTGGGTTTAATTGGTTAGTTATCTTATATTGATTAGCGACATTAATACGATCTATCATGCTTATTCACCTATTTCCCTATTTCTAATGATTTCATTAATAATCCCTTTGATGCGTTAAACACAGTTACATTCGCTTCATACGACCTTGTTGCACTAATTAGATCAACCATTTCCTTCAGTGGATCTACATTGGGCATTTCTACGAATCCCTCATCATTTGCATCAGGATGTTCTGGATTAAAGACTAATTTAGTAGGAGTGTTATCCTCTACGATTCTAGCTACCTTCACACCATTACCGGCATTTTTATCCATCGCTTTATTTAAAAGGTTAGTAAATTGACCTTCATTCTCTTGGGTAACAACCATTTTGCGTTTGTACGGCTGCCATTCTCCATTAACATACTCACCACGTGTTGTATCAACATTGGCCATATTTGAAGAAATAACATCCATCCTTAATCTTTGTGCTGTTAATGCAGAGGCACTATTATTCAAGCCATGAAAAATCGTCATATTTACTTACCTCCTTTAATAACTGTTTTTAACGTATTGAATTTACTTGAGATGCGGTCTGCTACTGCATTGAAATAGATTTGATTTTCAGCTAAAGCTGCCATTTCTTTATCGATATCAACGTTATTCCCGTTATGATTGTAAAGAGTGTTGTTTCTAGTCTTTATATTTATAGATGCTGCCGAACTTCCTGCAAAATCGACATGCTTTTCATTTGTTTTTAATGCTTGTACTGAATTCTCCAAGTCTGTTCTAAATGTAACATCCTTTGCTTTAAAATTCGGAGTGTCGACATTTGCTATATTATGAGATATTGTTTTTTGTTTTGTTGATGAATATTTTAACGCTTGTTCAAGCGAGTTTATTGTACCAGAAAAAATTTTCAACCTTTATCCCCTCACAAATTGATTACAAGTTTCGAAGTATATGTCGAACTGTGCTAACTTCATCTTATTTTAATGAATAATTTTTGTTCTGTCTATGTCACACCTAGGAAATTTCATCTTTTTTCGACAAAATAGTGCTTTATTCACAACAAGTTATAACATTTACCAATATACTTGCTAAATTCTTCTATATAAAACAAAAAAAAGATGAGCTAAGCTCATCTTTTTTCATTAATTAGATTTTAATTTTTCTAATTCTAATAGGAACTTATCATTTAATACTTTGATATATGTTCCCTTCATTCCTAAAGATCTTGATTCAATAACACCAGCACTTTCAAGTTTTCTCAGGGCATTTACGATAACAGATCTTGTAATTCCAACTCTGTCTGCAATTTTACTTGCTACTAATAATCCTTCATTACCGTTTAATTCTTCGAAGATATGCTCAATAGCTTCTAATTCACTATAAGATAATGAACTGATTGCCATTTGAACAACTGCTTTACTTCTAGCTTCATCTTCAATTTCTTCTGCTTTCTCACGTAAGATTTCCATTCCTACTACTGTTGCACCGTATTCAGCAAGAATTAAATCATCACTTTCGAAATTTTGTTGAAGGCGTGATAAAACAAGTGTTCCAAGACGCTCTCCACCACCAATAATTGGTACAATCGTTGTTAACCCTTGTTGGAATAATTCTTTATTCTCAACTGGAAAAGCGGTATATTCACTATTAATATCAATGTTTGAAGAAGTTTCAGTGATATTAAATAAGCTATTTGTATAATCCTCAGGGAATTGACGATCTTCCAACATTTTCTTCATTCTTTCGTTTTCAATCTGTTGATTAATAGCAAACCCTAACAATTTACCACGACGACTTACAACGAAGATATTCGCATCGATTACATCTCGTAATGTCTCAGACATTTCTTTAAAGTTTACCGGCTTACCTGCTGCTTTTTGTAACAAAGCATTAATTTTTCTTGTTTTTTCTAATAATGACATTCAATTGTTCCTCCTGTCGCTTTGGACAACGTAATTATAATATAAATCTGCTTAAATCTTTATTTTTTGCAATTGTGTTTAATTTTTCTTCAACATACTGAGGAGTAATTCTAATGCTATCCATCGATATGTCTGGCGCCTCGAAAGACAAATCTTCTAATAGTCTTTCCAAAATGGTATGTAATCTCCTTGCACCGATATTATCTGTATCCTGATTAACCTGATATGCAATTTCAGCTAGCTTACGTATAGCATCGTCAGAAAATTCAAGTTGTATACCTTCTGTTTCTAATAATGCAGAATATTGTTTTAATAAAGCATTATCCGGTTCAACTAGAATACTTACAAAATCATCAATGGTTAACTTCGTAAGTTCAACACGTATCGGAAATCTACCTTGTAATTCAGGAATTAAATCAGAAGGCTTAGCCATATGGAAAGCTCCTGCAGCTATAAATAGTACATGATCCGTTTTTACTGAACCATACTTTGTCACAACAGTTGAACCTTCTACGATTGGTAAGATATCACGTTGAACACCTTCTCTAGATACATCAGCAGAGGATGATTGACCATTTTTCCCAGCAATTTTATCAATTTCGTCTATAAAAATGATTCCAGATTGCTCTGCACGTTCGATCGCATCTTGGGTTACTTCATCCATATCAATTAATTTTGCTGCCTCTTCATTTGTTAGGACTTTTCTTGCTTCGCGTACAGTTAGTTTTCTTTTCTTTTTCTTCTTCGGCATAAGATTACTAAATGCATCTTGCATATTCATCCCCATTTGTTCCATACCAGAACCCTGAAGCATATCAAACATCGATGGCTGCTGTTCATCAACCTCAACAGTTACATAATGATCCTCTAATTCACCTAGAGCAAGCTTATGTGCTGTTTGGTTTCGCTTATCCTTTATACTTGCTTCTTCTGCTTGTGGCTCAGGCTCAACTTCTGCCTGATTCCCTCCAAATAACATTTCTAAAGGATTTTTATAGGACGTCTGTTTCTTTTGGGAAGGAACTAACAAATCAACAATACGACGATTTGCATTTTGTTCCGCACGATCTTTCACTTCAATCATCTTATCTTCTTTCACTAAACGGACAGACGTTTCAACTAAGTCTCTTACCATTGATTCAACATCACGACCCACATATCCCACTTCTGTGAACTTTGTTGCTTCAACTTTAATAAATGGTGCTCCAACTAGTTTGGCTAATCTTCTTGCAATTTCTGTTTTACCTACCCCAGTTGGGCCAATCATTAATATATTCTTTGGTACAATCTCATCCCTTAGCTTTTCATTTAATAAATTTCGACGATATCGATTTCTCAAAGCAACTGCGACCGCTTTTTTTGCTTCCTTTTGTCCTACAATATATTGATCAAGCTTCTCTACGATTTGTCTTGGAGTTAGATTTGTTTTCAAAATTTTCTTCCTCCTATCCTAATTAAAGTTCTTCAACAATAATATGCTCATTTGTATAAACACATATCTCACTTGCAGTTTCTAATGCAGCCTTGGCAATTTCCCTTGCAGTCATCTGCTCTCCAGCGTATTTCTTAAGTGCACGACCAGCTGATAGGGCATAATTACCACCAGATCCAATCGCAAGTACACCATCATCTGGTTCAATAACTTCACCTGTTCCGGAAACAAGCAAAATGTTTGATCGATCCATCACAATTAGCATCGCTTCTAGCTTCCTAAGAACTTTATCACTTCTCCATTGCTGTGCGAGTTCAACAGAGGCACGCTGCAAGTTGCCATTAAATTCTTCTAGCTTTCCTTCAAACATTTCAAACAAAGTGAATGCATCCGCTACAGAACCTGCAAAACCTGCTAGAACTTTTCCATTAAATAACTTTCGGACCTTACGTGCAGTGTGCTTCATAACTACAGCATTTCCGAAAGTTACTTGTCCATCCCCTGACATTGCACAGGCATCCTTATGATGGACGGCAAAGATAGTTGTTGCATGAAAATTAGACATATCTAATTACCTCCTTTTATTCCCAGATTAAGCTCTTGGGTGGGAAGACATGTAGATTTTTTTAAGGTGATCCTTTGTCACATGCGTGTAAACTTGAGTTGATGAAAGATGCTCATGACCTAATAATTCTTGTACTGACCTCATATCTGCCCCTTCATTTAATAAATGGGTGGCAAAGGTATGCCTTAGAACATGTGGACTAATATGTACAGTTGAAGAGGTTTCATTAACTAATTTGTTTAATATTAACCTTACTCCTCTTGGTGTTAAATTGCCCCCACGGAAGTTTAAAAATAGAAAATCTGAAGTAGATTTTGATTTGCTAAGTAACTCCAATCTTCCCTTTGTAATATATCGAGTAATTGCCTTATCTGCATACTCACCAAAAGGGACATATCGTTGTTTACTTCCCTTCCCATTTACGAGGATGGTGCCAAGTGAAAAATCAATATCACTTATTTCAATTTGACAACACTCACTAACTCGCATTCCTGTCGCATATAAAATCTCTAAAAGTGCTTGATTCCTTTGACCAATGGATGTAGATAAATCACTTACATTAAATAGCTTCTCTAGCTCTTCTTTATACAAAAAGCTTGGAATCCTCACATCTTTTTTCGGTAAAGATACTAATGTAAAGGGATTTTCACCATTTATTTGTTCTCGTGTCATAAACTTATAAAAACTTCTCAAACTGGAGATTTTTCTCGCTACAGTTCGACGGGAATATTGTTTTTTATATAGCTCCGTTAAAAAAAGTCGTATTTCAGAATATGTGATTTCAGAAAAAGCTGAAAGCTTTTCCTGTTTCATGAAAGTTAAAAAATCTAAAATATCCTGTTCATAGGATTTTATTGTATTCGCTGAATAGTTTCTTTCTATTTGTAAATATTCAATAAACATATCCAATGAACGACTGTCATTTTCCAATATTTTCACCTCACAAGGGCTACTAAATAGTATCACAATTTAATAGCCCTTGCAAATGATTTTATATTATCTTTGTAAAATTCTGAATTGTTTCTAATGCGCGATTAGCATATTGTTCATTACGTTCTTGTTTGTTCTTTATTTTCACATCCAATTCCTTGAACAAACCGAAGTTTGCATTCATTGGCTGGAAGTTTTTTGAATTCGTTGTTGTGATGTATCTAGCCATACTCCCAATTGCAGTTTCATGAGGAAAAACAATTGGATCCTTTCCAAGGATCATTAATGCGGCATTTAATCCAGCAACTAATCCTGAAGCGGCTGATTCAACATAGCCTTCTACACCAGTCATCTGACCTGCAAAGAATAAATCCTTACGTCCTTTGTATTGGTATGTTGGCAATAAAAGATTAGGTGAATTTATAAACGTGTTACGGTGCATAACTCCATATCTTACGATTTCAGCATTTTCAAGTCCTGGGATTAACCTAATTACTTCTTTCTGTGGTCCCCATTTTAAATGTGTCTGAAATCCTACAATGTTATAGAGTGTTCCAGCTCCATCATCTTGTCTTAACTGAACAACCGCATATGGTCTCTTTCCTGTTTTTGGATCCTCTAACCCTACAGGCTTTAATGGTCCAAATAGCATTGTTTTTCGACCTCTAGCAGCCATTACTTCTACTGGCATACAACCTTCGAAGAAGATTTCCTTTTCAAACTCCTTTAAAGGTACCGTTTCAGCAGATACTAATGCATCATAGAATTTATTAAATTCATCCTCTGTCATAGGACAATTTAAATAGGCTGCTTCCCCTTTATCATACCTAGATTTCAAGTAAACCTTGTCCATATCGATACTTTCTTTTTCAATAATAGGAGCTGCAGCATCGTAGAAATACAAATACTCTTCTCCAGTTAATCCTCTTAATTTCTCTGATAATGCCTTTGAGGTTAACGGACCAGTCGCTATGATAGTTGGACCTTCTGGTATTTCTTGAATTTCTTCATTAAACACCGTTACATTTGGATGGTTCTTTACACTCTCAGTTACTTTTGCAGCAAACTCATGGCGATCAACTGCTAGTGCGCCACCTGCTGGAACAGAAGACTCGTCTGCAGCTCTTATAATAACCGAATCTAACATTCTCATTTCTTCCTTTAATACACCAACTGCGTTTGTTAAATTATTTGCACGAAGAGAATTACTACATACTAACTCTGCAAATTTATCTGTATGATGAGCTGGAGTTTGTACAACTGGACGCATTTCATATAGATGTACTTTTACGCCTCTTTTAGCTAATTGCCAAGCTGCCTCACTTCCAGCTAAACCTGCTCCTATGACATTTACTACTTGTTCGTTCATTATTGTTTCCTCCCAAACAGTTGTTTCTATTCATCTTGCCAAATTTTGATGCGTTAACATAAAAGAGGTGAGCATTAGAAGCTCACCACCTGTTATTTCTGAGTTTCTTCTTTATAATCACATTCTACACATTGTACTTGTAAGCCTTTTTTCAACTTCTTTTCTACTAACATATTCTCACATTTTGGACATTTTCTTGCAATAGGCTTATCCCATGAAAGAAAGTCACATCCTGGAAATTGATCACAACCGTAGAATATCCGTTTTTTCTTACTTTTTCGCTCGATAATATTACCTTTCTCACATTTCGGACATTTTACACCTATATCCTTAACAATTGCTTTTGTATTCCGGCAATCAGGGAAATTAGAACATGCCATAAACTTTCCGTAGCGTCCCATTTTAAAGACCATTGGATTCCCACATGATTCACAATCTTCACCAGCAGGTTCATCCTTTATTTCGACTTCTTTCATCTCATTCTCGGCAAATGCTAGTCGTTTTTCAAAGTCTTGGTAGAATTCATCGATAATCTTTACCCACTCAATGTTGCCTTCTTCAATCTCATCTAGGCTATTCTCCATTTTCGCAGTAAATTCAACATCAAGGATCTCAGGGAAAAACTCCAACATGAGATCATGAACAATCATACCCAACTCAGTTGGTATAAATCGTTTATTATCAAGAGTGACATATCCTCTTTTTTGAATCGTATCCAGAGTTGGTGCAAATGTAGATGGGCGACCTATTCCAAGCTCTTCAAGAGTTTTTACAAGTCTTGCCTCTGTATATCTTGGTGGTGGCTGAGTAAAATGCTGTTTCGGTTCTATGTCTTTTGAGATGACCTTATCTCCTTCTTGAAGATCTGGTAGCATCTTATCTTTTTCTTCCTCATTATCATCAGTTCCCTCTACATACACCTTCATAAACCCAGGAAACTTCACTTTAGAACCAGTAGCTCTAAATAATATTCCTTCGTTTATAAGATCAACACTCATTGTGTCCATGACAGCAGAGGCCATATGACTTGCAACAAAACGTTCCCAAATTAATTTATAAAGTCGGAGTTGATCTCTTGAAAGATATTCCTTTAACGTGCTTGGCTCTCTTAATGTAGAAGTAGGGCGGATCGCTTCATGTGCATCTTGCGTGTTTGATCCTTTTTTATCCTTCCGCTTATTTTCAGTGACATATTCTTTTCCATATGTATGTTGGATAAAATCCGCAACTTCATTTTGAGCTGTCTCTGAAATACGGGTTGAATCCGTACGCATGTATGTAATAAGACCAACTGTGCCATCTTTACCTAAGTCAATCCCTTCATACAATTGTTGAGCAAGCATCATTGTTTTCTTTGCTCGGAAGTTCAATTTTCTTGCAGCTTCCTGTTGAAGAGATGAAGTAATAAATGGTGGAGCAGGATTTCGTTTCCTTTCCTTCTTTGTCACTGATTGGACAACAAAGTCTTTGCCTTTAATGCGCTCCATGATTTCTTTAACTTCTTCTTCATTTTTTAATTCTAACTTTTTCTTATCTCTACCATAGAAAAGCGCTGAGAATTGCTCATTCTTCTTTAGAAAATCAGCAGCTATTGTCCAGTATTCTTCTGGTTCAAATCGTTCAATTTCTTGTTCTCTCTCGATGATTAATCGAACGGCAACCGATTGAACTCGGCCTGCACTGAGACCTTTCTTTACCTTCTTCCAAAGTAATGGGCTAATATTATACCCTACCAATCTGTCAAGAATTCTTCTTGCTTGTTGTGAATCAACTAAATCTAGATTTATCGCTCTAGGATGCTTGAATGATTCTTTGATTGCTTCTTTTGTAATTTCGTTAAATACCACTCGACATTCTGAACTAACATCTAGATCAAGACTATGAGCCAAGTGCCAAGCAATTGCTTCCCCTTCACGATCCGGGTCAGCCGCGAGAAAAACTTTCTTCGCTTTTTTTGCAGCTGTCTTCAATTCCTTCAATACAGGCCCTTTTCCTCGAATAGTTATATATTTAGGGTTGAAGTGATTCTCTGCATCAACACCCATTTGACTCTTTGGTAAATCTCGGATATGCCCCATAGATGCTTTTACTTTATATTTTTTACCTAAATAACGTTCTATTGTTTTTGCTTTTGCAGGTGATTCCACTATGACTAAGAAGTCAGACATCAAACATTTCCTCCTTAAGAGGTATTATAAAATCTTCACTATTATTAAATAACCTAGTACGTTTTGTCAAACAGTATTGTTTAAAGTTTGCATTTTATTCATCATTTTCGCAAATAAATCAATCTAAAGATATGAGATTTCGGAGGAGATATCTTCACTTGTCATAACCAATTTAGCTCCTGCTTGAATAAGGTGGTTGCATCCACTACTTGTTGGAAGATTGATTGCACCAGGAACGGCAAATACCTCTCTTCCTTGTTGAAGAGCAAGGTTTGCAGTAATTAAAGAACCACTAATACTCTTTGCTTCAATTACAAGTGTGCCAAGAGATAATCCACTGATTATTCGATTTCTCATAGGAAAATGCCATCTCTTTGGTTCTGTATGTGGTGGATATTCCGAGAGTAATAATTGGTCTTGACTTATTTTATGTGCAAGTAGCTTATTTGATTTTGGATAGATATGTTGAAATCCTCCAGCGATAACGGCAATTGTTTTCCCTTTATGAGCTATAGCTAGTTCATGTGCACGAGTATCAATCCCAATAGCTAGGCCACTCACAATGGTCCAATTGTTTTGAATAAGTGGTACAATTACTTTTTCCATTGATCCATATCCATAATTAGAAGGATTTCTCGTTCCAACAACACTTAATTTTCTCTGTTCATTTAAGATGCTCAAATCTCCACTCAAATAAATCACCCAAGGTGGATCATAAATTTGTTTAAGAGGTTCTGGATAGGTTTCATCAAAAATGGTAAGAATATCAATTTTTTTCGCTTTATAATGATTTAGCATACTTTGGTTTTTGATAGATTGCAAATCATTTATGAATTTTCTTGCATTATTTGTGTTGATTTGAAGTAAATTCTCAACGTCTGAGACAGTGAGGTGATAGATTGAGGAAAGGTTTGGGTCGATTTGAAGAAGCTTTAATATCGATTTCCACCCTATATTACAATGGTGAATTTGGACTAATCGTTCTTTGAAGGTTAAATTCATAGTTCCTCCTTATATCTTTGAGATTGTTAGATTTTGATTATAAATAGGAAATTCTACATGGAAGGGAAGGATGGGGAAAAGGCAGACCCCAAAAAGAAGGTCTGCTAATAAAATTTCTTTAATGTGTTTTACACTTTTCAAATAGGCCTTGCTCTTTTAATACAGAAATTAGTGTTTCACCCATTACTGATGGTGTTTCAGCAACTTGTATACCACACTCATTCATTGTTTTGATTTTTTCTGCGGCAGTTCCCTTACCACCAGAAATAATCGCACCAGCATGCCCCATGCGTTTTCCTGGAGGTGCAGTTTGACCACCGATAAAGCCGACAACAGGCTTAGTCATATTCGCCTTCACCCATTCTGCCGCTTCTTCTTCGGCTGTTCCACCAATTTCTCCAATCATGATTACTGCATAAGTATCCTCATCTTCATTAAACGCTTTTAATACATCTATAAAGTTTGTTCCATTTACTGGATCTCCACCAATTCCAACAGCTGTAGATTGACCAATCCCAGCCTGAGATAATTGATGTACCGCTTCATATGTAAGCGTTCCAGATCGTGATACAACTCCAACATGCCCTTTTTTATGAATATAGCCAGGCATAATTCCAATCTTACATTCTTCGGGTGTAATAACTCCTGGGCAGTTTGGTCCAATTAAACGTGTCTTCTTTCCTTCCATGTAACGCTTAACTTTAACCATATCTAATACTGGAATATGTTCAGTAATACAAATGACTAAGTCTAATTCAGCATCTACACCTTCTAGAATCGCATCAGCTGCGAAAGGAGCAGGAACATAGATGACAGAAGCAGTAGCCCCAGTTTCTTGTACAGCTTCGCTCACAGTATTAAACACTGGTAATCCTTCTACTTCAGTACCGCCTTTACCTGGTGAAGTTCCACCAACAATTTGCGTGCCATATTCAAGCATTTGCTTCGTATGAAATAAAGCCGTTTTTCCAGTAATTCCTTGAACAATTACTTTTGTATCTTTATTTATTAGTACACTCATGTTTTTCCCCTGCCTTTCTATCCTACTAGTGATACGATCTTTTGTGCGCCATCTGCCATTGATTCAGCAGCCGTTATATTCAAACCAGATTCCTGTAGAATCTTTTTCCCTAGGTCTACATTTGTCCCTTCAAGACGAACGACTAATGGAATCTCAAGTCCTACTTGCTTTGTAGCCTCAACAACACCTTCTGCAATGACATCACATTTCATGATTCCACCAAAGATGTTAACAAAAATCCCCTTTACAGCTTGATCTGATAGGATGATTTTGAATGCTTCAGTTACCTTTTCAGCTGTTGCACTACCCCCAACATCAAGGAAGTTAGCTGGATCTCCACCATAATGCTTAATGATATCCATCGTTGCCATCGCAAGACCTGCACCATTAACCATACAACCAATGTTTCCATCTAATGAAATATAGCTTAAATCATATTTAGATGCTTCAATTTCCTTTGCATCTTCTTCATCAAGGTCACGATACTCGAGAATGTCCTTATGACGATATAATGCATTAGAATCAAAGTTAAGCTTCGCATCTAGTGCTAATACTTTTCCATCTCCTGTTACAACCAAAGGATTTATTTCAGCAATTGAGCAATCCTTTTCAACAAATGCAGTATATAAAGCAGTCATAAATTTAACCGCTTGCCCTACTAACTCTTTTGGAATATTAATATTGAAAGCAATTCTTCGTGCTTGGAAGCCTTGAAGTCCAATCACAGGATCAATTACTTCTTTAAAGATTTTTTCAGGTGTTTTCTCAGCGACTTCTTCAATTTCTGTCCCGCCTTCTTCTGAAGCCATTAACACGACACGTGAAGTTGCACGATCTAGTACAAGACCAACATAATATTCTTTTTTAATATCGCAGCCTTCTTCAATTAATAAACGTTTTACTTCTTTGCCTTCTGGCCCAGTTTGGTGGGTAACTAATGTTTTACCTAAAATCTCTTCAGCATATGTACGTACTTCGTCAAGATTTTTTGCAACCTTAACACCACCAGCTTTCCCACGTCCGCCAGCATGGATTTGTGCTTTTACAACATTTACAGTTGAACCTAATTCTTTAGCAGCCTCTACAGCTTCTTCGACTGTGAATGCCACTTTTCCATTAGGAACAGCCACCCCATATTTTCTAAGGACTTCTTTACCTTGATACTCATGGATATTCATTTCCCATCCTCCTATCCTTATGTAGCAAATTCTTTCTTTGGCAAAATATCTAGCGACCGCTCAGTTTTATGAATCATGTTGATTAATAGCTTGATAAGTCGTTTTAATTTCACCTAATTAAGTAAGTCACTTGTTATTATACAAATAATCCTACAAACTTTCTATGAAAATCAGAATTTTACACAAAATTCTGATTTGAAAAATAGACTGCGCTTTCATTTTATACTTATGTACTGTTATTGTCTACCATCTGAGTATAATAAACTATATTTATATCAAATATTTATCTAGAAAAAAATGCAAACCCATGGTTGGTTTGCATTTTTTTAGTGTTTATTTAGATTGTTCTTTAAATTTTTTATCAGTTTGGTAGATAAATGCAAAAACCTCTGCTACAGCTTTATATAATTCTTCAGGAATTTGTTCGTTAATATTCAATTGAACAAGTAATTCTGAGAGGCTATGATTTTCTTCGATTGGTATATGATGTTGTTTTGCCGTCTCGATCATTCGATCAGCAGCTATCCCCTTCCCTTTAGCAAGAATAGTTGGTGCTGCATCTTTGTCTGGTTGATATCTTAAAGCAATAGCTTTCTTACTATGTTGAGCATGTTTCATATTTTCACATCCACACTAGAAAGGTCTGCTGTAAACAAATGATTCGTTGATAATACTGTGTTAATACGATCTTCTTCTTGCACAGGTGTACAGTATCTTATTTGCGAAAGATGATACCCATGACTCTCTAAACCTTGCTTCAACATTGGTTTAAGTTGTGACATAATCTCGTCTATTTCATTAAATTTATTATAAATTGTAAGCGATAGGACTCTCTGCTGAATCTTCATATCAATGACAGTATCACCCAATTGCTCAAGGTTAAGATAAAATAATACTTGGCAAAACTCTGGATCTATTTGACCTTTATTATTCTTTTTTCCACTCCACTGCAGGGTTAGATCTGTATGAAAGTCCCCAATTTTTAGTGGTAATTGTAATAGTACCTGTTGGATATGACCTTGTTCTTGTGTAAATTGCTGCATACCGTATAAGCGATGAACGATCCTTTCCATTTGTTCACTCACTTTAATATCTCCCTTAAATTCTGATAAGGCTGTTTGCAATAGGGTTTTAAGTGTGTTTTCAGAGTCAATTTCATCTACTTGTGACACTAATCCAAAATTCCTCATAATCTCATAGATAAACTGAAACCCTTTTTGATTCTTTGTCATCATGCGTTCAATTGGATTAAATTGAGTTATTTCTTCTAGTTTCATAATAAGCTTAGCAACATTTTCCTCAGTCTTTAATGGATGGTCTGTTAATAGTTGTTGAAGCTTTACTAGCTGAGCACTTAACTGCTCTTTATCAAAGAACGCATAAATCCCTGCTAAATTAGTTCTATTAATAGGATTTTCCCCTCTTATAACTACTTTTATTGTTTCAATTGCACGTGGTATATCGTCAACTTCTTCAATCCAATTTAAAATAATTGGTAATTCGCTATTAGTCAATGGAAGATTTTCTTTTAGTAGTGTAGATATGACCTCACGATTTAGGGTAGTATTCGGAAGGTTAGCTTGTCTTATGATCGATTCAGTTGAAACCTTGTTGGCTATGGTCTGACCTTGTTTTGTGGACTGATTGCCTTCTCCAAGATTTATTGAATTTGATGTGATTACGGGCAAACTATTATGTACCTTCATTCATTTGTTTCCATCCCAACAACTAATTGTTGAACTGGTGAAAAACTTTGACGGTGATGTTCTGTTACACCGTATTGGTTTAATGCATCTAAATGAAGGCTTGTTCCATATCCCATATGCTTTTCAAACCCATACTGTGGATAATCTTGAGCTATCCTTTTCATTAATCGATCCCTTGTTACTTTAGCAATGATGGAGCTTGCTGCAATAGAATAGCTTTTACTATCCCCTTTTATAATCGATGTTTGTGGTAAATCAATTGGTATTTCCATCGCATCAATTAGTAAGTGCTCCGGTGTTTGTGATAACTTCAAAACAGCTTGTTTCATTGCTAATTTACTAGCTTGATAAATATTGATATCATCAATGACTTTCGCTTCAATCATTCCTACCCCTACAGAAATAGCTGATTCCATTATTTGTTCAAATAACTCATCACGCTTTGCCTCTGATAGCTTCTTAGAATCATCAAGACCAAGTAAAATGAAGTTCTTAGGCAAAATGACTGCTGCAGCTACTACTGGACCGGCTAATGGACCGCGACCGACTTCATCAATACCTGCGATTAATTGGATTCCTTGAGAAAACAATGTATCCTCAAATTGAGACATTTCATGAAAACGAGCTTTTGCTCGCTTTTGTGCGACTTGTTCTTTTTTCCATCTAGTAATTAATTGTTGAATACCTTTTCTTGAATCAGCTTTATATTGCTCTATCAAGTATTCATTGTCTTCAGTAATTAATTCTATTTCTTGAGCAATTTGTTTGATCGTTTTATTCGTCATTCTTTGTACTCACCTTCTACCAAATATGTCTATCTATATTATCGGTTATTTATTAATAAAGTAAAGGATAGCAATAGGCTGTTTTCGTATATATTGATACTTTGAATACCGCAGCCTGAATACACTCCGCGTCCTGTGGGAGCCAACGCATCCCACGGGAACCCCCGAGTGTATTCAGGCTGCTAGAAATCTATATTCAATAAATTTATCTTAAAACAACAAACTTTGAGAAAACAGCCTAGCGATAAAACAAAAACAGATCAGTTCTAAGAACTAACCTGTTTCACATAAATTACTCTTGTTCCGTTTTTTCTTCTTCATTTGGACGTTCAAATGTAAGTCTTCCGAGCTTTTCTCCTCTAAGTTCCCTGATCACAAGCTCAGCGGTTTTATCATAGTCAATATAGCCGCCTGACATTCTACAGCCTCTGCGTTTGCCAATTTCATCAAATAATTCCACGATATCCTCTGGAATTGATTCCAATTGATATCGTTCTATCAATCGATTTGGGTAATGCTCTTTGAGGAAATTCAATGCATATACAGCGATGTCTTGAAGATTAAGTAGTGTATCCTTTATCGCCCCAGTTGTAGCTAGACGTAAGCCAACCTGCTGATCCTCAAATTTTGGCCATAGGATTCCTGGTGTGTCTAGTAGCTCTAATTCTTTTCCAACCTTAATCCATTGTTGTGCTTTTGTTACACCTGGACGATCACCAGTTTGAGCAATATTTTTTTTTGCTAAACGATTTATTAACGTAGACTTCCCCACATTTGGGATCCCAACAATTAATGCTCGTATTGCTCTTGGTTTAATACCCTTTGAAGCCATTTTATCAAATTTTTCTTTTAATATTAGTCTCGATTCTGCAACAATCTGTTTCATACCAGTTCCTGTTTGTGAATCGATTGCAAGGGCAGTAATCCCTTTATCTGCATAGAACTTAATCCACTCTTTAGTTAAATTCGAATCTGCTAAATCAGCTTTATTTAAAAGCAATAATCTTGGTTTATTCGTTATAATTTCATCTATCATTGGATTTCTTGATGACGCAGGAATACGTGCATCGACAAGCTCTATCACAATGTCAATTAGTTTTAATTTCTCAGTTACTTGTCTTCTGGCCTTGGCCATATGTCCTGGAAACCATTGTATTGTCAACTTCTTCACCCAACTTCTTTTACTTACTTTTGTTTAATCAACTAGTCTAATTTCTGAAAACGGCCAATAGACAAGATTTGTCTTACCCATTACTTCATCAATTAATACTGGTCCGATATGACGACTATCTCTACTTTGTCTTCGATTATCTCCCATCACAAATAAGTGTCCTTCAGGAACTTCTATTTCAAAAGGCTCTGTTAATGGTCCATCAATTACTTCCTTCTTATAAGCATCTAGATATGGTTCATCATAGGCTTCTCCATTTATGTATAAAATATCATCTCTATATTCAATATGGTCACCTGGTAACCCAATTATTCGTTTTATGTAATCTTTCTCTTGAGTCGCATGAAATACAACTATATCAAATCGATCTGGGCTACCAACGATATATCCGATTTTATTCACTAGCATGCGATCCTTGTTATTCAATGTTGGCATCATTGATTGACCATCCACGATGATTGGGGCAAATAAAAAATAACGAATCACAGCAGCTAAAATGACTGCAATAGCAAGGGCTTTTAGCCATTCAAAAATTTCGTTTTTTGTTCGCGTCATTGCTCCTCCACCTAACTCTACTTTTTATCTCTTTTAAAAAGGGATCTATTTAATATAAATATACTACAATCGATTTAAAATGATAAGTTTTTCAGGAAAAAGAAAATAAAAGGAGCTTGCATTTAGACAAGCTCCTTACTTTTGTATTATCGAATTTCTTTAATACGTGCTTTTTTACCACGAAGTTCACGTAGGTAGTAAAGCTTCGCACGGCGTACTTTACCGCGACGAACTACTTCAAGCTTCGCGATTTTTGGTGTATGCACAGGGAATGTACGTTCAACACCTACACCGTAAGATACCTTACGTACTGTAAATGTTTCGCTAATTCCACCACCACGACGCTTAATCACAACACCTTCATAAACCTGAATACGTTCACGAGTACCCTCGATAACTTTAACGTGTACACGTACAGTATCTCCAGGACGGAAAGTAGGAAGATCAGATCTTAATTGTTCTTTTGTGATTTCTTCAATTAATTGTTGCATCGTTCATTCAACTCCTTCCAACAGACGCTCTTGTCAAAGCTTTTTATATCATTGCAGCGGAACATCTTAATAAGGACAAAGACATAAGTGCCCAAGTCACAAAGATAATCTTAACATTTTCACCCGCTTGATGCAATAGTTATTTTCCTTCTTCAAACTCTTTTATCCATTTTTTTTGTTGCTCAGTTAATGGATAGCCTTCTAGCATATCTGGCCTTCTATTAAACGTCCTTCGTAACGCTTCTTTTTCACGCCACTCTTCAATATGTTTATGATTACCAGAAAGTAAAACTTCAGGTACAAGATGGCCTCTGAAATCTGCCGGTCTCGTATATTGTGGATGCTCAAGCAAGCCTGTACTATGCGAATCTTTAATAGGTGAATCCTCATTCCCTAATACACCAGGTAACAGCCTTACAACACTATCAATCATTACCATAGCTGGAAGCTCCCCACCTGTTAAGACATAATCCCCGATTGAAAATTCATCGGTTACTAGATGTGTTCTGATGCGCTCATCATACCCTTCATAATGCCCACAGATAAAAATCAGATGATCTTCACCTGCTAGCTCCTCGGCATGTTTTTGGGTGAATCTCTGCCCTTGTGGACACATCAGGATGACTCTAGGCTTCTTCCCATCCGTTGGTGCTAATTGTTCAACTGCATCAAATAGTGGTTGAGGCTGAAGAACCATTCCTGCACCACCACCATATGGATAATCATCTACTTTTTGATGCTTGTTTGTTGTAAATTCCCGAAAGTTAACGACATTGTAGTTAACCTTACCCAAATCTTTTGCTTTCTTCAAAATAGATTGACCAAATACTCCACTGAACATTTCTGGAAAAAGGGATAAAACATCTATTTTCATAGTAAACCTTCCATTACTTCAATTGTAATCATCTTTTCCTCGATGTTAATTTGTTTCACAATATCATCGATATAAGGGATAAGAATTTCTTTTCCATTTTTCCCCTTAATGACCCAAACATCATTTGCTCCTGGTGTTAATATTTCAGTAATCTTACCAATTTCATCTCCTGTGTCAGTTATAACGGTACAACCAATGATTTGATGGAAATAATACTCCCCATCATTCAAATCAGTCAGTTGCTCCTCAGGAACCTTTATAATGGCATTTTTAAAGCGCTCTACTAGATTCACATCACTGTAGCCTTCAAATTCTAATAGATCAAATTGCTTGTGGGTTCTATGGCTTTTCACAACGACATGGAGAGGTTCCTTTTGTTCAGGTAAGAATAGATACAAATCATTACCCACTCGATATCTTTCATCAGCGAAATCTGTCTTTGAAATAACACGTACTTCCCCTTTAATTCCATGTGTGTTTACAATCTTACCTACATTAAACCACTTTTCCATTTCTTCACCTCTAACGTATTTCCTGTATGATTCCGTCTTTCACAATAATCGTTTTGTATTGTATAGCCTCGTCCCATTTATCACCAGGCTTCACTTCAATTAATCCTTGTACTTCTTTATCTTTAATTTCACTACCTAATGGTAGCATATGTATTTGATTTATTTGAAAATCAAGAAGTTTTAATTTTTCTTCTCTATTTGTCATTTCCTTAATGAATTGATTACTTATACTCTTTGTTTGTTTCGTATTTTTCTCAAATTTCTTCCTTTCGAATTTAAGCTGCTCAATTTCTTTCGTTAATTGTTGATGCCTTTGCTGGAAGGATTCAATCAAAGAGGCTTTGCTATTTTCGGTTAATATTTGTTTCACGATGACTGTTTGTATAATGTGCATCAGACATCCCAACTCCCACAAACCCTTTTTATTTGTATAAAAAAAGGGGAGGTTATCCCTCACCCTTTTAGTAATATAGAAAGTGTAGTAGCTATGAACTAAGTTTTAGTGTCTAGCTACAGCGGCTAGCACCTCGATTGCTTCACCATGCTCCTACGGAAGTAAACTTCCTAGTCCCATGCCTCCAGCACTTTTCGGGGCTAAACGAGCCGCTTTCGCTTTTCTTATTATTCGTTAATTTCTAGATGAATTCGTTTATTATGACTAGTCCCTGCTGCATAGACAACAGTTCGAATCGCTTTAATGACCCTACCCTGCTTACCAATCACCTTACCAATATCCTCTTTGTTTAATGACAACAAATAAGTGATATTACGTTCATCAGATTTTTCTTCAACTGAAACCTGATCAGGATAATCGACAAGTGGTTTTACGATCGTTTCAATTAACTCTTTCATCTTGTCCACATTCATTACTTGCCAAGTTTTACGTTATGGAACTTTTCCATAATTCCTTGTTGTGAGAACAAGTTACGAACTGTGTCAGATGGCTTTGCACCATTTTGTAACCATTTTAATGCTAACTCTTCATCAATTTTTACTTCTGCAGGTTGGATTACAGGATTGTAAGTTCCTACAGTTTCAATGAAACGTCCATCACGTGGTGAACGAGAATCAGCTACAACAATACGATAGAAAGGAGATTTTTTTGCTCCCATACGCTTTAAACGAATTTTAACTGCCATTTTAAATAGCACCTCCGAAAATATTTCAACAAGATATTATATTAGCAAGTTTGCTAAGGTTTGTAAAGTCTTTTTTCTTTACATATCATTTTTTCCTTACATGAAAGGGAATTTCATACCTTTTTTCTTCCCTTTTGACATGCCTGTCATTTGTTTCATCATTTTTTTCATGTCTTCAAATTGCTTTAATAGGCGGTTAACTTCCTGAACAGTTCTACCGCTTCCTTTTGCAATTCGCTTCTTACGACTTGCATTAATCGTTTCAGGATGAATTTTTTCATCCTTAGTCATTGATTGAATGATCGCTTCAACATGACTAATCTGCTTATCATCGACTTGAACATTCTTCAAGCCCTTCATTTTGTTAGCACCTGGAAGCATGCCAAGAATTTCATCTAACGGACCCATTTTTCGTACTTGACTTAATTGTTCCAAAAAGTCATCAAATGTAAAGGATGCTGAACGAAACTTTTGCTCTAACTCTTTCGCTTTTTCTTCATCGACAGAGCTTTGAGCTTTTTCAATTAACGTAAGTACGTCACCCATCCCTAGAATACGAGATGCCATTCTTTCAGGATGAAATGCTTCAATAGCGTCCAGTTTCTCTCCAAGACCGACAAATTTAATTGGTGTATTTGTAACAGCCTTTACTGATAACGCAGCACCACCGCGTGTATCACCATCAAGCTTTGTTAAAACAACGCCAGTTAAACCTAATAAGTCATTGAAGCTACTAGCAACATTTACTGCGTCTTGACCTGTCATTGCATCTACAACTAAGAAGATTTCATCAGGCTTAGCGATTTCCTTCACCTGAACTAATTCATCCATTAATTCTTCATCAATATGCAAACGTCCTGCAGTGTCAATTAAGACATAGTCATGATGTTCTTCTTTCGCCTTCTCAATTGCTTGTTTAGCAATCTCAACAGGGCTAACCTGATCACCTAAAGAAAACACAGGCATGTTCAATTGCTTTCCTAATGTCTCTAACTGTTTGATTGCAGCAGGTCGATAAATATCAGCTGCAACTAACATAGGTTTACGATTATGTTTTTTTCTCAGAAGATTTGCTAGCTTTCCTGTTGTCGTTGTTTTACCTGCCCCTTGAAGACCAACCATCATAATAACGGTTGGGGGACGTTTTGCTACCGCAATTTTGCTTTGTTCTCCACCCATCAAAGCGGTTAACTCTTCTTGAACAACTTTAATAACCTGTTGCCCTGGAGTTAAGCTCTTCATCACCTCTTGTCCAACAGCACGTTCACTAACCTTCTTAACAAAGTCTTTAACAACCTTGAAGTTCACGTCTGCCTCAAGAAGTGCAAGGCGTACCTCACGCATCATTTCTTTTACATCAGATTCGTTTACTTTCCCTTTCCCACGAATCTTCTGAATGGTATTCTGCAGTCGGTCGGCTAATCCTTCAAATGCCATTCATGCCGCCCCCCTATTCTAATTTCTCCAGCAACTCAACGACTTGCTCTAGCTCATTTGGTAACCCGTCCTTTTGGATGATGGATTTCATTTGACCTAATAGCTTCTGTCGCTCTTGAAATTTATGAAATAGTAACAGTTTTTCTTCGTATTCTTCAAGCATTGCTTCTGTTCTTTTGATATTATCATATACAGCTTGACGGCTAACATTATATTCATCTGCAATTTCACCAAGTGAGTAATCATCTAAGTAATACAAAGACATGTAACTACTCTGTTTTGGAGTTAACAACGTTTGATAAAAATCAAATAAGTAGTTGACCCTTGTTGTTTTTTCAAGCATTGTTCTCACCCCGTGTTAAGTGAAATTCCTTTACAAGTAATTAGTCTACAATTCACAGCAAAGGATGTCAAGTTTTTTTCTTAACAGTACTATTCTTTTTCTTCTTCTTGACTGTCTTCCACTAAATCAGCAAATAAACCATATACATATTGTTCAGCATTAAACTCCTGAAGATCATCAACCTTCTCACCTAATCCAACAAACTTAACAGGAATATTTAACTCATTGCGAATCGCTAATACGATACCACCTTTTGCTGTACCATCTAACTTTGTTAATACAATACCAGTTACCTCAGTTGCTTCAGAAAATGTCTTTGCTTGTGTTAATGCATTTTGACCAGTAGTTGCATCTAGTACTAATAGCACCTCATGTGGTGCACCTGGGAATTCACGTTCAATAACACGCTTAACCTTCTCTAACTCTTTCATCAGGTTAACTTTATTTTGCAAGCGTCCAGCTGTGTCACATATGAGCACATCTACATTTCGAGATTTCGCTGCTTGTACAGCATCAAACATAACAGCTGCAGGATCAGATCCTTCTGATTGCTTAATAACATCAACCCCAACTCTCTCGCCCCATACCTCTAATTGATCAATCGCACCCGCTCGGAATGTATCTCCCGCTGCTAATAACACGGATTTGCCATCATTTTTGAGTTTATTCGCTAGTTTTCCGATGGTTGTTGTCTTACCAACTCCATTAACACCAACAACAAGAATGATTGATAATCCATCTTGTTGAATATTTAATTGCGGGGATGCCTCATCTCCACCTTGGTAGATTTCAACTAATTTCTCTGATATGACAGCTTGAACCTCTTTTGTATCTTGAATATTTCTACGTTTCACTTCCATTTGCAGCTCATCAATGAGCTCCATTACTGTTGCAACACCTACATCTGCAGCAATCAATATTTCTTCAAGCTCTTCAAAAAACTCTTCATCTACTTTTCGGTATCTTGCGACAAGGTCATTGACTTTTCCGGAAAATGAATCTCTAGTTTTCGTTAAGCCTTCTTTAAACTTTTCTGTAACAGTATCTGTTTGTTTGGAAATCTTATCTTTTAACTTCTTAAAAAAACTCATCAAAAACCAACCTTTCTATTTAACAAATTCCTTTGAATCCTCGAGTTTAACTGACACTAATTTTGATACGCCTGATTCCTGCATCGTTACACCATAAAGGACATCAGCTTCTTCCATTGTACCCTTTCGGTGGGTAATGACAATAAATTGTGTTTCTCCACTAAAGTTTTTCAAATATTGTGCAAAACGAAACACATTTGCTTCGTCTAAGGCTGCTTCTACTTCATCAAGAACACAGAATGGGACTGGTCGTACTTTTAAGATTGAGAATAATAGTGCAATAGCTGTTAATGCACGCTCACCACCAGAAAGCAATCCTAGATTTTGAAGTTTTTTCCCTGGAGGCTGTGCAACAATATCCACTCCAGTATTTAATAAATCATCTGGGTTTGTTAATCGTAAGTCAGCTCGTCCTCCACCAAACAACGCTTGAAAAACACCTTCAAAATGCGATTTAATACTCATGAAAGTTGTATGGAATTTCTTCTTCATTTCTTCATCCATTTCATCAATGACCTTATAAAGTGTATCCTTCGCTGTTTCTAAATCCTCTTTTTGTTCTGAAAGAAAAGTAAATCGTTCTGAAATACGTTCATATTCATCAATTGCTCCTAGATTCACAGTTCCTAACTCATCAATAGCTAGCTTAATTAGCTTCACTTTTTTTCGAGCTTCTGCTAAGTCTAAATCTAGTGGATATTGCTCTTTTGCTGCTTCATAGCTTAAAAAATACTCTTCTCTTAAATTTGTTAATCGATTCTCTAGCTCTACATCTAATCGATTCACCTTAACCTCTTCGTCCTTTAGAATATCGACTAACTGCTTATGCTGTCTTTTTTCTTCCTTTAATTCTCTTTCAATATCCTCAAGACTGGTGTGAAGATTTAATCGTTTTTCCCGCTGAGCACTGATGAGCTTGATTGTTTCATTTTTATCTTCTAGTTTTTTCCTTGCAGCTTCTTCTAATTCTTTTTCTCCAGAAGTATTTGTCACAATATCACTACTTAAGAAATTCCAATCATCCTTTAGAGAATCTAACTTCTGTGTTGCCTCTTGTTTCTCTTCCTCAAGCTTATCCACTTTTTCTGCTTGATTTTGTAACAATTGATTTTTCTCAGCTAGTACGACTTTTAAATCAGTGATTTTTGTTTGAATCGTATCTTTAGAGATTTGCTCATCGCTCTTCTTAGCGGTTAAGTCTTGAATCTCCTTGTCTAAATCAATAATTTGTGGACCTATTGACTCAATCATTACTTCGAGTTCTTTATTTCGCTCATCTAATCTTTGCTGATCACTGTTAAGAAGCTGCTTTTCATGATCATATAATGATAAATGCTCATTAATATTTCGCTCTTTTAGTTCTATTTCACGATACTGCCCTCTAACAGATTGCTCCTTGAAGCGAAGTGCTTCTCCTGTTTCCCTAAGTTTCTCTACTCTTTGTTCTAGCTCAATTAATTGTTTCTTTTCGTCCTTTACTTGCATCTCAAGGGACGTTGTCTTTTCTTCCATTTCTGCTAGCTTTTCAATAATACTTTCTAACTCTCTTCCTCTACCTAAAAGTGAATTTGTTGTTTTCTTCACTGCTCCACCTGTCATGGAGCCACCAGGATTAACAACATCACCATCTAGCGTAACGATGCGAAAGCGATATTGAAGGCTTTTAGCAAGTTCATTTGCACCCTTTAAATCCTTAGTAACAATCACATTTCCCAACAAGTTTGAAATAACAGAATAATATTTGTGATCATGCTTAATTAGGGAGGCTGCAGGACCAATGAATGATGGATGATTTTTCACAGCATCTAATTGAGATTCATTGATTCGCCTTTCTTTGATTACAGTTAACGGCAAGAAGGTTGCACGACCATAGGAATTCTTTTTTAAATATTGAATAGCTGCTCTTGCATTCATTTCATTATCAACTACAATATGCTGTGTCGCACTTCCTAGAGCAATTTCTATTGCTGTTTCATATTCTTTAGGGACAGTTAATAATTCAGCTACCGCTCCTTCTATCCCATTTAATTGACCATCTCTAGACTTTAAGATTTCCTTAACACCTTGGAAGAAGCCTGAATAATCATTTTGCATCTCTTCTAGCATTTCTTTTCGTGACTTTGTTTGTTGAAGATATTGATATGCTTGATATAAGGTCTTTTCCTTTTTCTGAAACTTCTCTTTTTTATCTTCAATACTTTCAATCAATTCACGATAAGACGATATTTGCTGAGCTAGTTCTGTTTCAATAACTGATAGTTTTGTTTGAAGATGTAATTTCTCTTGCTCAATTTCTTGTCTAGCAAGAATGTATTTTTCATTACTATCTTCGAGGCGCTTGTGTTTCATTTGTTGTTGATCAATTTGTTGTTGAAGATATCCTATTTCGTTTCTTGCAGAAGCTTGTTTATTTAATAATTCTACATAGTCACTTTTAAGATACTCAATCTTCTTATCAATATCTTGATCATAGTCTGAGAGCAATGATTGATGTTCTTTTAAGGACACTTTTAGTTCATCGATTACCTTAATTAAGTCCTTAAGTCTATTTCTTTCAGTGACTATCGATTCATTTGCTGTTCCGATTTTACTTTCGAGCTCTTTTATCATTTGCTCAAGCTGAACCTTGTTTTGGTCACCATTCTTTTTTCTCTCTTTGAGAACTTCTTTTCTTCCTTCAAGCTTTTCCAACTCTTCACTTGTTACTAGAAGCACTTGCTGTAATTCTTGAATCATGACATCAAGACCATCAATTTGATCCCTAATTTGTTCGACATTCGCCTCTTTTTTATTAATGATTGTATTGATTTGAATTTCTCTTTCAGAATGCTCTTCTATTTGTTTCTTTAAGGCTTCCCATTTTTGATGGAATTCTTCAATTTCCACAACCATGACACCCACTTCAACATGCTCGAGCTCTTCTTTTTTCTCTAGATAATCCTTTGCAATAGAAGATTGAATCTTTAAAGGTTCAATTTGATCCTCTAATTCATAGATGATGTCATTGACCCGATTTAGATTTTCTTGTGTCTCTGCAAGCTTGTATTCGGCCTTTTTCTTTCTTGTCTTATATTTCAAGACACCAGCAGCTTCTTCAAAGATTGTTCTACGCTCTTCAGCTTTACTGCTTAGGATTTCTTCGACTTTCCCTTGACTTATAATTGAGAATGCCTCTTTGCCAAGTCCTGAATCCATAAATAAATCGATAATGTCCTTCAATCTACATGATTGTTTATTAATTAAGAATTCACTTTCACCAGAACGGTAGACACGTCTTGTAATACTTACTTCATGGTAGTCTACTGGTAGAAACTGATCACTATTATCTAAAGTTAATGTAACGTCTGCAATGTTTAGTGCTTTTCGACTATCACTTCCGGCAAATATAATATCCTCCATTTTGACGCCTCGAAGTGATTTCGCTGATTGTTCTCCCAGTACCCAACGAATCGCATCAGTAATATTACTCTTCCCACTTCCATTTGGGCCAACAACTGCCGTTACACCAGGAACAAAATCAACAGCAATTCTTTCAGCAAACGATTTAAATCCAACTATATCTAAACGTTTGAGGAACATACGTTTCCCCCTTTAACTACTTTTTAATATTTATAAAAGACTTTTTTCGCATTTTGTTGCTTTTGATACCGCAGCCTGAATACACTCCGCGTCCTGTGGGAGCCTACTAGTCCCACTGGAGTCCCCCGTGTATTCAGTCTGCTAGAAAGCTATTCTCAATTAATTCACCTCAAAAAACAACAAACTTTGAGAAAACAGTCTTTACAAAGGCACTAGTCCTAAATCCCTTTAATCCTTACATATTTTATCATACTCTCTGTCGATTCAACACCGACAATTTCATCTATTTATAGGTGATTCTCCCCATTATAAAAACCCCATTTACTAAACGGGGTTAAAGAGAACACTATTTTCTTGTTTTTAATGTTTCTAAAGCCGTTTGAGCAGCTCTTTGTTCAGCTTCCTTCTTCGACTTTCCAGAACCCATTCCAAGTTCTTCACCATTCAAAGATACTTTTGAAACAAACTCTCGATTATGAGCAGGTCCTTTTTCCTGTAAGACCTTATATTCAATCAATCCTTTGCCATCACGCTGTATCAATTCTTGTAATTGACTTTTATAATCCATCACATGAGAAAAAGCACCTTCATTAATTTTCGGAAACACTGTCTTTTCTAGAAATTTGTATACAGAATCGATTCCTTGATCTAAGTACAAAGCGCCAATAAAGGCTTCAAAAACATCAGCCAATAATGCCGGCCTAGCTCTTCCACCAGTAAGCTCCTCACCTTTACCAAGGAGTACAAATTCACCAAATGAAAGATCATTTGCAAAAGAAACAAGAGAAGGCTCACAAACGATTGCAGCACGCATTTTGGTTAACTGACCTTCACTCATGATTGGAAATTTCTTAAATAAAAATTCCGATACAGTCAGTTCTAGCACTGCGTCTCCTAAAAACTCTAGTCTTTCATTGTCCTCATATGGTTTCTTACGATGCTCATTCACATACGATGAATGTGTAAAAGCCTGGATCAGTAGTTTTTCATTATTGAATGAAATTCCCTGCTTGTCCTGGAACTCTTTAAATTTAATGAACACTTTTGTTTTTTTCTCGTTATAATTCTTTCCTTTTACCATGTTAACCTCCAAAAGAAAAACAAACACAAGCAGTTTAAAGTGATTAGAATAATATGATAAAGCCCCGTTTCAAACGGGACTTTAAGAAAATAGAACTTAATTACTGTTGAAGCTTATTTATGTAGTTAACAGCGTCACCAACTGTAGTGATATTTTCTGCCTCATCATCTGAGATTTCCATATCAAACTCATCTTCAAGTTCCATTACAAGCTCTACTACATCAAGAGAGTCTGCACCTAAATCCTCTTTGAAAGAAGACTCTAGCTTCACTTCTGATTCATCTACACCTAGACGGTCTACGATGATTTTTGTAACTCTTTCTAATACATCTGCCATATTCTTCACCTCCCCTCAAGTCATTATAGTGTATTTTATTTATAAAAACTAGGTCAAACTATAAAACATTGTGGACATCGTCATTACATGACCATACCACCGTTAACATGGATCGTTTGACCAGTTATATAACTACTTTTTTCTGAAGCTAAAAATGCGACAAGTGATGAAATATCCTCAGGATTTCCTAGACGCGCTAGTGGAATTTGATTCTGCATGGCAGTAATCACTTCTTCTGATAATTTATCAGTCATGTCAGTCGTGATAAAGCCAGGAGCAACTGCATTTACAGTAATATTTCGACTCGCAAGCTCTTTAGCAGTTGTTTTGGTTAAACCAATTACCCCAGCCTTTGCTGCTACATAGTTAGCTTGACCAGGATTACCACTTACTCCTACAACTGAGGCAATATTAATAATACGCCCTTGTCTTTGCTTCATCATTTGACGAGTAACAGCTTTCGTACAATTAAATACTCCTTTTAGGTTCGTATTAATTACGTCATCCCATTCGTCTTCTTTCATTCTCATTATCAAATTATCCCTAGTAATTCCTGCATTATTCACAAGAATATCAAGTGAACCAAATGTAGAAATCACTTCTTTAATCATTTCAGCTACAGAATTTGAATCCGCGACATTCGCTTGGATGGCGATTGCTTCAACACCCATCTCCTTGATTTCATCCACTACTTCATTAGCTTTGGCTTCACTTCCGGAGTAGTTTACAGCTACTTTCGCACCTTGCTGGGCTAATTCAAGAGCGATTGCTCTTCCGATCCCACGGGATGCGCCTGTTACTAAAGCCACTTTTCCCTCTAACATATTAATTCTCCCCCTTTAACGCTACAATTGTCGCTTGTAATGAATCCTCATCATTGATTGCATATGTAGTCACTTTTCGATTTATTTTCTTAATCAATCCTGACAACACTTTCCCGGGTCCAATTTCGATAAAAGTATCTACCCCAAGATTAATCATCGTTTCAACACTATCCTGCCACAACACTGGAGAATATAACTGTTCAATTAGCTTATCCTTAATGACTTGGCTATTTGTCATTTGATCTCCAGAAACATTAGCTATTACTGGAATCGTAGCATCCTTCACATCACATTTGTCTAATACTTCTAGTAGCTTCTGTGCCGCCGGTTTCATTAATGAGGAGTGAAATGGACCACTAACCTCTAAAGGAATCACTCGTTTTGCTCCGTGTTCTTTTGCCTTTTCTGAGGCAATCGTTACACCCTCAGTTGAGCCAGAGATAACAATCTGACCAGGACAGTTAATATTAGCAAGTTGGACAGGATGACCAGTATTATTTACACCCTCACATACTTCTTTTAATAACGCACTTTCCATCCCGAGGACAGCAGCCATTGTCCCTTGTCCTGAAGGAACTGCTTCTTCCATGAACTCTCCACGTTTTCTCACGAGGTAAACAGCATCTTCAAAGCTCAATGCACCACTAGCCACTAAGGCTGTATATTCCCCTAAGCTATGACCAGCCATGTAATCAGCAGTTATATTCGCTTCTTTGAATTTTTCTAATATCGCAATGCTAGTCGTTAATAACGCTGGCTGTGCGTTCGTTGTTTTTGTTAACGTTTCTTGTGGACCATTAAAAATCAAAGAAGAAAGCGAATCACCAAGTCTATCATCTGCTTGTTTGAAGATGGATGCAACCTCTTCGTAATTCTCTGCTAGCTTTTGTCCCATCCCAACACTTTGTGAACCCTGCCCTGGAAAAACAAATGCAATCTTACCCAAACCAAAACACTCCTTTACGATTATGACTGATTTTCCACTATTTTTCGAATCGTTCCTGAAACATCATGTTCTACCATTTCTCTTGTTTGACGAATTGCGCTAAAAATGGCCGTTGCATCAGATGAACCATGGGCTTTTATAACTGGTGCACTTAATCCAAATAAACCAGCACCGCCATGCTCTGAATAATCCATTTTGTTCTTTAACTCTTTTAATTTCGGTTTTAGTACAGCAGCTGCAAGTTTGCTTTGCAAATTACTCGTTAAAGCCGTCTTAAGCATTGAGAATACAGATAATGCTGTCCCTTCAATCGTTTTTAGAGCAACATTTCCTGTAAATCCATCTGTGACAACAACATCAGCCACTCCATCTAATAAATCTCTTGCTTCTACATTCCCAATGAAATGTAGGTCAGCTGAGGATAATAATTGAAAGGCTGACTTAGTTAATTCATTTCCCTTGCCATCCTCAGTCCCAACATTTAATAACCCAACTTTTGGCCTAGTAATACCTCTAACCTTTTCTGCATAAATAGAACCCATAATTGCATATTGAAGTAAGTGTTCGGGCTTTGCATCAACATTGGCACCGACATCTAATAATATGAAACCTTGTCCATCAATTGTTGGCAATGTAGGAGTTAGGGCTGGGCGGTCAATCCCCTTAATACGACCAACCACAAACAAACCAGCAGTCATTAAGGCGCCAGTGTTACCAGCAGAGATACATGCGTCAGCTCTTCCTTCTTTTACTTCCTGCGCCATCAAAACCATTGAAGCGTCTTTTTTTCGTCTGACTGCTCGAACTGGTTCTTCATCACCTTCTATTTTCATTTCTGTATGTATAATAGAAATTCTTTCTTCATTTGATAGAAACTCTCTAATTTTCGCTTCATTTCCCACCAAAGTAATTTCTAAATCATTGAACGTTTCAATGGCCTTCATAGCTCCCAAAACGATTTCCTTTGGTGCATGATCTCCACCCATTGCATCAATTGCTATTTTCATTAAATGACTCCACCTTTTTTGCCTTATTCGAACGAAACATTTCAAACTCACCAGAAAACACTAATTCACTTCCTACATAACTCTTAACTTCTACTAGTGTTCTCCCTTTAGCCTGCTCTAAACGTTGAACCTTTGCTTTAGCAACAACTCGCTCATTTTCCATTACTTGTCTAGTGAATTGGATATTCGCCTTTGCAGTCAAAGCAAGTTCGTCATCAATTACTGCAACAGCTAATGAATTCGCCTGAGCAAATAAGTGATGTCCACGTGCTATACCATTACGCTTAAAAACATGCTCACTTGTCACATCAAAGATTGAAATCGCGCTATGATCTAATTCTAGGTCTATCACTTCACCAATCACTTCATCTATTGGTAAAGAACGAACCTCGTTATCTAAGTTATTCTCTGCAACTGACTTAATCCGTTCCCGAAGCTCTGGAATTGATAATTCCAAACGGTCCAATCGAATCGTTTGAACACTTACAGAAAACTTTTCAGCAAGCTCCTCATCAGTAATAAAAGGAGTAGTTTGAATCGTTTCTTTAAGCAATTCCTGTCGAGCCTTCTTATTTCGCTTCATTCATTTACACCACCGAACTATTATGACTAGGTACTAATAGTAGTATATAATTAAAAAAAGCAGATTGCAAGATGAATCTACTTCATCTCAAGTCTGCTTGTTTGATTCTTAGTCTAATTTTTCACCACTAATAATTCCCGATTGATTGATATATGACCTTAAATAGCCATACTCTGGATGCTCCCAGAAAACCGTAGAATTAATTAATTTGCTAGCATCTTCCCTAGCTACTTCCAAGGCTCGATAATCATGAACCATATCAGCGACTTTGAATTCAGGCATTCCACTTTGTTTCCTACCAAAGAAATCACCTGGTCCTCTTAATTCTAAATCTTTTTCAGATAAAACAAACCCATCATTTGTTTCAGTCATTATTCTCATTCTTTCTTTACCTACCTCAGATTTAGGGTCGGCAAGCAAAATACAATAGGATTGCTCACTCCCTCTTCCTACTCGGCCACGCAATTGATGTAACTGTGATAAACCAAAACGCTCTGCATCATAGATGACCATAATTGTCGCATTTGGCACATTCACTCCAACCTCAACAACTGTTGTTGATACGAGTAATTGAACCTCATTATCGCTAAAGCTCTTCATCACACTTTCTTTTTCATCCGAGGACAGTCGTCCATGCATTAAGCCAATATTCCATTTCCCTTGAAAATGTAAAGAAAGCATACTGTGTACATCAATAGCATTTTGAACATCGAGTTTTTCTGATTCTTCAATAAGAGGACAAATCACATAAGCTTGTCTCCCTTTTGAAAGCTCTTTTTCAATAAAGTTAATAATTCGATCTAACATATTGTGTTTAGCCCAATAGGTTTCGATTGATTTACGACCAGCTGGTAGCTCATCAATAATGGAAACGTCCATTTCACCAAAAACTGTGATGGCTAACGTTCGTGGAATAGGGGTCGCTGTCATAAATAGTACATCAGGATTTTCTCCTTTTTCTCTAAGTACTTTTCTTTGCGCTACCCCAAAACGGTGCTGTTCGTCTGTGATTACAAGACCAAGCTTTTTGAACACCACTTCATCCTGGATAAGGGCATGTGTCCCTACTAAAATGTGGACTTGGCCAGACTCTAAACGCGCTAAAATTTCTTTTCTCTTTTTCCCTTTAACTGAGCTCGTTAATAATTCAACACAAACATCCGTATTTGAAAACAACCCTTTTAATGAATGGGCATGCTGCTCAGCTAATATTTCTGTTGGAACCATTAGCGCACCTTGAGAATCAGCTAAAAACGCAGCATATAAAGCAATAGCTGCAACAACAGTTTTCCCAGATCCTACGTCTCCTTGTAGTAATCGATTCATCCGATAAGGGGATTGAAGGTCCTGTATTATTTCATCCCTTACTCTTTCTTGAGCTTTTGTTAATGGAAACGGAAGATGATCAATAAATTGTTGCAATTTACTCGCATCAAAACGATGCTCAATACCTGCGCTTGACTCTCTTTCAAACTTTCGTAAAGCTTGCATCTTAAGTTGGAATAATAGAAACTCTTCATAAACAAACCGTCTACGCGCTTGTTTTAACTCCTGATGATTTGCAGGAAAATGCATAATTCGAAGGGCTTCTTGTTTTGAAAGAAGTTTGTACTTTTGAAGTAATGACAATGGTAAGTTCTCACAGATTTGATCACCATATTGATTTAAAGCAATCGTAATAAACCTACGCATTCCTTTAACAGATATGTCCCCTTTAATAGAATAGACAGGTTCAATTGATTGTTGCCTTATCTGTGGACCAACATGTAATTCATTCACTGTAATTGTTTGACGATGTTGATCCCATTTACCAGTTATTGTGACTGTTTCGTGAAGCGAAATCTTATTTTTTAAATATGGTTGATTAAAACAAATCGCATTAATGAGATATCTGCCAATAAGCACCCGAAACGTAAGACGAGACTTCTTCCTTCCAAAATAAGAGAGTAATGGAGCTGTATGAATCTGCCCTTCTACAGTTACTCTCTCCTCATGTTTTACTTCAGCTAAGTCCCGTAATTGATAATCCTCATAACGGTACGGCAAATATTCGATTAAATCGCCAATTGTATAAATGTTCATTTCACCTAACAGCGTGGATGTTTCTTCACCAATTCCTTTGATATCGCCGACTGGTTGTCTTAGTACATTTTTCACTTTATTTATTAAGCGTCATCCCAAATATCTTCGCTTCTAGCTCACGTGCTGTTGGGGTTGCCGCCAAACCTCCCTGTGCAGTTTCTTTTAAAGCTGTTGGCATCGTTTGACCAATTCTATACATAGCATCAATCACTTCATCACATGGTATTCTACTCGTAATACCAGCTAATGCCATATCTGCTGCAACCATCGCATTTGCTGCACCCATCGCATTTCTCTTCACACATGGCACTTCAACTAAGCCTGCAACTGGATCACAAACTAAACCTAACATATTTTTCAGAGTGATTGCCATTGCTTCTGCAGATTGACTTGGTGTTCCCCCAGCCATTTCTACAACTGCAGCTGCCGCCATTCCTGCTGCAGACCCTACTTCAGCTTGACATCCACCAGCAGCTCCAGAAATACTAGCATTATTTGCAACTACAAAGCCGAATGCTCCTGCCGTAAATAAAAATTCAATCATTTGTTCTTTTGTTGGATTTAATTTTTCTTTTAAGGCAAACAAGGTTCCAGGAACAACACCAGCTGAACCTGCAGTAGGTGTCGCACAAATCGTCCCCATAGCTGCATTTACTTCATTTGTAGCAACAGCGTTACTAACAGCATGAAGGAGTGTTTCCCCTGATAGAAAGTTCCCTTTCTGGATATATTTCTGCATTAAGACAGCGTCACCACCAGTTAATCCAGAATTGGACATCACTCCAGCTAAACCTTTTTCGACCGCTTGCTCCATAATGGTTAAATTAAATTCCATTTGTTGAATGATCTGCTCTCTTGATTTCCCTGTTACTTCAACTTCCTGAGCAATCATTACTTCTGATATTTTTATATTTTGACTTTCTGCTAGATTGACTAGCTCCTTGACATTACGAAACATAGCCATCCCCTCCTTGTATTTCTAAAGATGCAATATAATATTAATCCACAATTCTAGTAACCTGAATGATATTCGGCAGGATGGAAAGCTCGTCTATAACCTTTTGATCAATATTTTGATCAACCTCAATGGTCATAAGCGCTTGTTTCCCTACTTCCTTTCGGGAAACCTCCATATGTCCAATATTGATTGTATATTTAGCTAATACATTAGCGACTGCAGCAATTGCACCATATTTGTCATTATGAACCACTAATAATGCGGGATGGTTACCTGATAGTTTTAGTAAAAAGCCATTTAACTCTGTAATTTCTATTTTACCACCACCAATTGAAATGCCAACTAATTCAAGCTCACCCTTATCATCACCGATGTACACTCTTGCTGTATTCGGATGATCTGTAACTGCCTCTTCTTCTCTTATTTCAATTTCGATGCCAGAATTAGAGGCAATTTCAAGGGATGTTTTGATTCTTTCATCAAAAGTATCAAAATCCAGCAATCCACCTACGATTGCAATATCAGTTCCATGCCCCTTATACGTACTAGCAAAGGAACCATAAAATGAAATCTTTGCCCATTTTGGCTCTCTTCCAAATAAACTACGAGCCACACGTCCGATACGAGCCGCTCCTGCTGTATGAGAACTTGATGGACCAATCATGACTGGACCAATGATATCAAAGACACTTTTATATTTCATCTCACTTTCCCTCCTCGTAACAAGACATTTATCCTCTATTAAACAGTGAAATAGAAGGGAACATACCATCCCTTCTATTCATTAGTCTTATTCAATTGAGAAAATAAAGTTGTATAATGGTTGATTTCCATTATGAATTTCTATTTCAATATCCTCGTATTTGTCTTCAATGTACTCAACTAAAAGTTCAACTTCTTCTTCAGTAGTTTCTTGACCAACAAGGACTGTTAATATTTCATCATCTTCTTCAAGCATAATATCTAATAAGTTCTTTGCTACTTCAACTTTTTCTTTGTCTGTTGTAACAATCTTTCCTTCTGAGATACCCATGAAATCATCTTTAGTAATTTCAATTCCATCAATATTTGTATTACGAACAGCATAAGTAATTTGTCCAGTCTTTACATGTGATAAAGCAGCATCCATCATCGCTTTATTCTGCTCAATATCACTTGCTGGATTAAAGGCTAACATCGCTGCCATTCCTTGAGGTACAGTCTTTGATGGAATAACTACAACATTCCCATCTGCCACAGATGCAGCTTGCTCAGCAGCCATAATAATGTTCTTATTATTTGGTAAGATGAAGACTTTTTCAGCATGTATTTCTTCAATTGCTTTCAAGATATCCTCTGTGCTTGGATTCATTGTTTGGCCACCTTCAATGACCGCATGCGCACCTAAGCTTTTAAACATATCCGAAATACCAGAACCCATTGCTACTGTTACAATCCCATAAGGTTGTTTCTCCTTATTTACAGATGCTTTAGGAGTTTCTTCAGTGTATTCGTTTTCTTCAAATAGGAGGTTGCTATGCTGCTCTCTCATGTTTTCAATTTTCATGTTAATGAGACTACCATAGCGCTGTCCGTATGAAAGAACATTTCCTGGATGCTCTGCATGAATATGAACTTTTACAAGCTCCTCATCGGCAATGACTAATAAAGAATCCCCATGCTGACTCAAATCTTGACGGAATGTATCTTCATTAAAAGGAGATTTTAGTTTTGCTGGATCAAGCTTCACCATAAATTCAGTACAGTAACCAAATTCGATATCTTCTGTATTGATATGACTTTGAACATTGCGATGGTGCTCAGCACTTACTAGATCTTTAAGTGAAGGCATCTTAGATTGATTATCAGGAAGTTCTTCTCCCTTTAATTCAGCTAAGAATCCCTCATAAACAAATAGTAAACCTTGACCACCACTATCAACGACTCCAACCTCTTTTAATACAGGTAATAAATCTGGAGTACGGTTAAGAGAGCTTTGAGCCTCTTTCACAACTTCAGTCATTAATTTCACAATGTCTTTTTCATTTTCAGAAACAGCAACAGCGTGTTTTCCAGCATCTTTTGCAACTGTCAGGATTGTACCCTCAACAGGCTTCATAACAGCTTTATATGCTGTTTTAACTCCTGCATCTAAAGCCAATGCAAAATCACGGGCATCAATCGTCTCTTTTGATTCAATCGCTTTAGAGAATCCTCTAAATAACTGAGATAAGATAACACCAGAATTTCCTCTTGCTCCCATTAGCAAACCTTTTGCAAGAGCAGATCCAACTTTCCCAACATGAGTTGAAACGTTGTTTTTCACTTCTTTAGCACCAGATGTCATTGATAAATTCATGTTCGTACCAGTATCACCATCTGGAACTGGGAAAACGTTTAAAGAATCAACCAATTTAGCATTGTTTGATAAATAAGCAGAACCTTTAATAATCATTTCTGCAAAACGCTTCCCATCTAAACTTGTAATAGACACAGACTTTTTCCTCCTCTTTACGGGTTCGTCACACGAACACCTTGCACGAAAATATTAACCGAATCTACAGCTAGTCCTACAGTTTGGTTTAATGTATATTTCACCTTTGTTTGAACATTGTGGGCAACCTCTGAAATTTTCGTACCGTAGCTAACTATAATATACATGTCAATATGTACTTCATCATTTTCCTGACGTACTATGATACCACGTTTGAAATTTTCTTTCCTCAAAATTTCAGTAATTCCATCTTTAATTTGATTCTTTGAAGCCATTCCAATAATACCGTAATTCTCAATTGCAGCTCCTCCGGCAATTGTTGCAATTACTTCTGTTGATATATCAATTTGTCCGTACTTCGTCTTTAATTCGATGGACATATAAGTTCCCCCCTTGGTATTGTTCACCTTTGGCTATAGACATTTTACTATAACCGAGCTGTTTTTGAAAGTAATTCCCTTAATTCAAGATTTATTTCACCAATTCTGAACAATGATTAAGTGAAAATATAGATGTTCATTTAGCTTATAAATGGATTATCTACTTCTTATTATACAGCATATGATAAAATATATGATATACATTGAAGGACAACTGTATAAGTATTGCATTATCAATTTAGGTGTGATAAATTAGATAAGTGATTTTCATACGTTATCTATGAAAACTGTATGGTTAGTTTTTGCAAGTAAGGAGGGAAATAATATGGCACGCAAATGTGTAATTACAGGAAAGAAAACTCGTTCAGGAAATGCTCGTTCACATGCTATGAATGCTAACAAACGTACTTGGGGTGCAAACCTTCAAAAAGTTCGTATCTTAGTTGATGGGAAACCTAAACGCGTATACGTATCAGCAAGAGCTCTTAAGTCTGGTAAAGTTGAGCGAGTTTAATACTATATAAACAAAAAAGAAGTCGCTTGATGCGACTTTTCTTTATGTTGAAATTTAATTTTACCTTACATACTTAAAAAGTAAAGCACCTTGAGAAAAGGGTGCTTTTTCTTATCCTTTTTTGAAAGATCCTAACATCGCACGAACGATACCACCTAAGAACCTCGGTAATTTAATCGTATAAAATTTCATAATTTCCCTCCTCAATGCAATTTCCACGATCTTTTTTCTAAAGTTTTACAGTTTTAATCTTTATAAGTATATTCAATAAAGAAAAAAGAGTACCATGACAGTTCATGCTGTTTTAATTAATTTATTGATAACTGCTTAACACCATTAATATGCTATCATGGATTGAAAAAGTACCTCTATATATAAGTTCATTACTAATACATAGTGAAGCTAATACTATATTATGACGATAATATTTAAAATATTAAAAAAGAGCCATCTAAGATGACTCTTTTAGCTGTTCTTATTTTCCTCTAATTTTCGAAATAGCGAGCTCTCTATCCACTTCATTATAAATGGCTGAACCTGCAACTAAAACGGTGGCACCTGCTTCAATACAAAGCTTCGCCGTTTGTTCATTCACTCCACCATCGACTTCGATTTCAACATTTAATCCTTTTTCTTTAATTATTTGAGCTAATTCCTCTATTTTTGGTAGTACGCCATGAATAAATGATTGTCCACCAAAACCAGGATTAACTGTCATAAATAACACCATATCTACTTCATCAATGATATGCTTAATGGTTTCAATTGGCGTAGCTGGGTTTAGAACCACACCAGCCTTTACTCCAAATGAATGAATTAAATGAATCGTTCGATGAAGATGTCGACAAGCCTCTACATGAACCGTAATATAATCAGCACCTGCTTTTGCAAACTCTGGAATATAGCGATCAGGCTCTTCAATCATTAAATGAACGTCTAATGGAAGCTTCGTAACAGGTCTAATCGCTTCAACAATTAATGGACCAATTGTAATATTAGGGACAAAATGACCATCCATTACATCAACATGAATGAGGTCTGCTCCACTTCGTTCAACATCCTTTATTTCTTCTCCCAATTTCGAAAAATCTGCAGAAAGTATTGACGGTGCAATTTTCACCATATAAACTAATACCTCGGCTTTCTGTCTTTTATTTCTTCGATAAACTGAACATAATGATCATATCGATATTGCTTAATTTCACCTGTTTCCACTTCCTGCTTCACCACACATTTTGGCTCAGACGTATGGGTGCAGCCACGAAATTTGCAGTCTTTACTATACTCCTCAATTTCTGGGAAACAATAATTTAAATCTTCGACCTCTAACTCTGTGAATTCTAATGAACTAAATCCTGGAGTGTCAGCCACTAATCCTGTCCCAACCTCTATTAATTCAACATGACGTGTTGTATGCTTACCTCTTCCTAGGTGAGAAGAAATATTATCAGTCTTTAATCCAAGTTCAGGGCGCAACACATTTAAAAGTGAAGATTTTCCTACACCTGATTGACCAGCAAATACTGAGATTTTATCTTCAAGTAATGGAAGTAAAACCTGTACCCCTTTACGATCTATTGTTGAAGTAAGAATCACTTTATAACCTATCTTCTCATAGTCTTTTGCATATGCATCAATTTCTGCCTTTTTAGCATCCGGCACTAAATCTATTTTGCTAATACAAATAACTGGCTCGATATGGTTAGATTCTATTAATACGAGAAATCGATCTAATAATACGGTACTAAAGTCAGGTTCAACTGCTGAGAACACAAGAATTGCTTGATCAACATTTGCAATAGGTGGCCTAATTAGCTCATTTTTCCGTTCCTTTACTTCAAGGATATACCCATCAGTTGGGTTCTCAGCTTGATAGACAACTTGGTCACCGACAAGGGGATTGACTTTATTTTTCCGAAAAACTCCTCTTCCACGACATTGGATAATTTCATGGTCATGATTTAATACATAATAAAAGCCACTTAATGCCTTAATAATTTTGCCATCTGGCATACTTTCACTCCTTGTTATTCACTATCGTCATATGGAATGACCTTATTTTCTATAAGTTTCCCATCGACAAGTAATAAATATTTAGCATTCTGACCATAAGGAACAAGAAAAGTTATTGTTATTGTTTCTGACTTTGATATCGTGAATGAATCATACACATCAGAAAGAGAATGCTCCGCATCTTCAATATTTAATACGACATGTTGTTCTTCATCTTCTTCTGTTGGGTTATAAGGAATTGTGATTTCAACTTTTTGTTCTTTTGGTTTTCTTTCTTCTGGTCCAAGTGAAAAGACTACTTCAATTGTATCTTTTCTCTTTAATTCAGTGCCTGGTTTTGGTGATTGTGAAATCACTAATCCTTTTGGTACTTCATCTGAATATTGTTCATCACGGTTAATGTTAAGTTCATTTTCTAATGTATAGTCATCAACTAATTCCTGTGTCCATCTTTCAAGATTTCTCAATACAATCTTTGGTGGTCCGTCACTCACTTCAAACGTAATATCTGTTTCACTTGGTATAACCATTTCACCTTCATCAATTGATTGCGAGATGATTGTGCCTGGTTCACTATCATGATTAATTCTCTCAATTGTAATTGATTCAAATCCTAAACGATTTAACAAGTCCTCTACTTCAGAAATATCCATACCTTCATAGTTATCAAATTCAAGCTTCTCTTTCCCAGTACTTTCATAGATTGTGATACTTGAACCTTCTCTAACCGTTGTATTCGCCTTAGGGTCTGTTTTAATGACATGACCTTCAGGAATTTCATCATGAACTTGTTGAATAGGATCTTCTACTTCTAATCCTAATGTAACCAATTCCTTCAATGCCTCATCATATTCCCAATTATTCAAATCAGGTATTGTTACTTCCTTAGGTAAAAATAATGATGGAATAATCGTTATTGCTGCAACTCCAGCCGCACCGATTAATAGAAAAACAGTTAAGAGAATAACAAATAGCTTCGTTTTCTTTTTTGGTCTTTTTTCTTCTTTTTGTTTTTGTTTATCAGAATCTGGTGTTTCAGGAGTTTTGCCACGAATAATGGTCTCTGATTCTTTTGGCTCCTCTTTGATGATTGGTATGGCCTTTGTTACCTCATCATTATCCAAAGGAGTAACAAATCGTTCTTCATTAAGACGATTAGGACTAAGAGCTGTTCTTATATCTTCTTCCATCTCTTCAACAGTACTATAGCGATGAAAAGGATCTTTCGCAGTAGCTTTTAAAATGATGTTTTCTACACTTTGAGGAATAGACGGATTCCATCTCTTAGGTGAAGGTGTCTCAGTTTGTAGATGTTTTAATGCGATTGACACAGCTGATTCTCCCTCAAAAGGGACTCTTCCAGTCAATAGCTCAAATAACACAATACCTAAAGAATAAATATCTGATTTATTCGTAGCCATGCCACCACGTGCTTGCTCAGGTGATAAATAATGTACGGAACCAAGCACAGAATTTGTTTGTGTAATGGTTGTTGAGCTTAATGCAACTGCAATTCCAAAATCCGTTACCTTCACTGTCCCATCATTATCCACTAGAATATTCTGAGGTTTGATATCTCGATGAACAATATGATTATGATGGGCATGTGCAATTGCTGACGTTAATTGTTCAATAATATCTAATGCCTCTTTCGAATCAAGAGGGGCATATTTTTGTATGTACTGTTTAAGAGTCTTCCCTGGCACATATTCCATGACAATATAATAAATATTATCCTCTTCTCCAACATCGTAAATACTAACGACATTAGGATGTGCCAAACTTGTAGCTGAATGTGCTTCTCGTCTAAAGCGTTTAATCAATTCTTCATCATTTGAAAAATCAAGACGAAGGATTTTTATGGCAACATCTCTCTCAAGTATGACATCTCTTGCCAAATATACGTTTGCCATCCCACCGCCACCAATGACCTCAAGTATCTTATAGCGGCCACTTAGTCGTCTTCCAATGAGCATCCCCATCACCCACTTTCACTCATCGACGAATACTGAACAATGACAAGGGTGATATTATCTTCCCCACCATTTTCATTTGCCATTTGAACAAGCACTTCTGCTTTCTTTTGTAATTCTTCATTTGTATGTAGTACTTCGTTTAATTCGGATTCTTGTACTTTATTTGTTAGTCCATCAGAGCATAGAAGAAGAAAATCCCCTTCTTCAAGGATAATTGTCTTAATGTCCATTTCTACTGAAGGTTCTGTACCTAAAGCTCGTAAAATCCAGTTCTTTCTCGGATGATGCTCTGCATCTTCCTTTGAAATCTGACCAGATTTAACAAGTTCATTAACAAGTGTGTGATCACTAGTCATGAGGTTAAATCCATTTGAATTTGATAAGTAACAACGACTGTCCCCAATATGTGCAATCGTCGCAAATGTTGGTGAACAGATAACAGCATCAACTGTTGTTCCCATGCCTTGACATTCACTATTGTCTTGTGAATGCTTGTACAATTTTTGATTAATCTGTTCAATATGTTCACGCAACCAATTTTCAGCAAGCTCTGGGGAATCGATTGATTTCGATTGCTCCCAAAGCTCCTTTAATAGTGATGTTGCCATTGAACTAGCAACATCACCAGCGCGATGACCACCCATACCATCAGCTACAACAGCCAATGTTAATCCATCTGTATTTGTAAAAACTCCACAGCTATCTTCATTTAACTGTCTCACTCTTCCCCTATCAGATAAACATACCGATTTCATTGCTTCACCTCGTCTCCTCTTTTCGCTCCTTTGCACGTAGTTGTCCACAAGCAGCATCTATATCATGACCGTGCTCTCGGCGAATTGTGACATTAACATTGTGTTTTTTTAATGTTCTTTCGAAATCAAAAATTTGATCTTTTGGTGTTCTCACATAATCTCTTTCTGGTACATAGTTTACTGGAATTAAATTCACATGGCAATTGATCCCTTTAATTAACTGAGCTAATTCTTCTGCATGCTCTACTTGATCATTAACTCCACCGAATAAGCCATACTCAAAGCTCACTCGTCTTCCAGTCTTATCAACATAGTATCTGATCGCTTCCATTAAATCTGGTAATTTGTATGCTCGATTAATCGGCATCAATTTCCCACGAATTTCATTATTCGGAGCGTGTAGTGATAGGGCAAAATTAATTTGAAGATTTTCATCAGCAAATTTATAAATCTTTGGAATAATACCACTTGTTGAAACGGTAATATGTCTAGCTCCAATATTTAATCCCTTATCATGATTAATGATTTTCAAGAATGATAACATCTCATCATAGTTATCAAATGGTTCACCAATTCCCATAATAACAACATGGCTTACTCGTTCACCTAATTCATCAAGAGCTTGTTGAACCTTCACTACCTGAGCAACAATTTCTCCTGCTTCAAGGTTTCGTTTTAAGCCACCTAAAGTTGATGCACAAAAAGTACAACCGATGCGACATCCAACTTGAGTCGTTACACATACAGAATTACCATAATTATGGCGCATTAAAACTGTTTCAATGGAATATCCATCATGAAGTTCAAATAAGAATTTCATCGTACCATCTTTAGATGTTTGCTGAATTAATGTCTTTAACGTTGTAAAATTAAACTGCTCAGATAGCTTCTCTCTTAATTCTTTTGAAAGATTACTCATCTCTTCGAATGAGCTAACTCTCTTTCCATATAGCCATTCAAATATTTGTGTTGCTCGGAATGGCTTTTCACCATTCTCACTTAGCCAATTTTTCATCTCTTCTAATTGAAGTGTGTAAATAGATGGCCTTTTTTGTTCGATGTCTGTTTTTTTTCCTGTTGTTTTTACTTCTTTCATTTACTTTACACCTGCTTTCTAAAACTAGCAATAAAAAATCCATCCGTACCAAAGTAATGAGGTAAGAGTTGAACTTTTCCTTCTGAAACATAGGAGCCAACCTGATTAGGTAGCTTATCTGCTAGTTCATTATCCATGATATATTCTGTATGGTTATTTAAAAATTCATTTATCACTTGCTCGTTTTCTTCTTCATCAATCGTACATGTACTGTAGACAAGTGTCCCACCTTTTTTTAGAAGGGGAGCAACTGCTGATAAAATGGATTGTTGAACTTTTTTTAGCTGATGAATGTCATTTTCAGTTTTTGAGTATTTAATATCTGGCTTTCTACGAATGACACCAAAGCCAGAACAAGGGGCATCAACTAAAATCTTATCAAAAGATTCTTTCTCAAAATGCTCAGAAACGGTACGACTATCAAGTGCTTTTGTTGTTACATTATTTAAACCGAGTCGCTTCACTTGTTCGTCAATTAACTTTACTTTATGATCATGAAGGTCAAGAGACGTAACAGATCCTGTGTTGTGAAGAAGCTCTGCAATATGCGTCGTTTTTCCTCCTGGTGCTGCACAGCTATCTAATACACGATCTTCTTTGTCAACACCAAGCGCTGTTGCAACAAGCATTGAGCTTTCATCTTGAATCGTGATGAATCCCTCTTTAAATAGTGAGGAGTGAGCAATATTCCCTTTGTTTATTTTGATGCTGTTTGGAGATAACTCTCCGTAGGATGCTTCAATTCCTTCAGCTGCAAGCCTCTCTATAGCACCATCCACCGTTATCTTCGTTATATTTACTCTTGCACTTTGTACAGGTGGTAACAGATTGACTTCACACATCTTTTTTGCCTCTTCATAGCCAAAGAAGCTGACCCATCTTTTCACTAACCAAAGAGGGTGACTTGACTCAATTGATAATTTTTCAACCGGATCCTTAATTTCATCTGTACTTGGAAGTCCATTACGCTGTATCGTTCGCAATACCCCATTTACCATCGAAGCAATTCCTTTGTGCCCACGTTTTTTGGCGATTTCAACTGCTTCAAATAATACGGCACGCTCCGGAATTCGATCCAAGTATACCATCTGGTACAAAGAAAGACGTAATAGAACAATCACCCAGATTTCTACTTTCTTCTTATTATTAATAAAAGGAGAAAGATAATAATCGAGTGTATCTCTTCGTTGAATCGTTCCATAAACGATTTCAGTTAGAAGTCCTACATCCTTATTTGACAGTTCATTTTTTTGAATCATTTTATTCAACAGTAAATTACTATACGCCTGATTCTTCTCAATTGAGAGTAAAATGTCTAAAACTACTTCTCTAACTTTTTTCTTTGCCATATTTATAATCCTAACTTTTCTCCGACTTTGATGGTCGCACCTCTCAAGAATTGCTCAGCACTCATTCGTTTTTTACCTGCTGGTTGTAATTCTGTGATTCTTATATACGTATGATCTCCCGTTGAAACAACAAAGCCACGATCTTCAATCTCAGTAATCACTCCAGCTTCCATAGTTGATGGGTTATGTTGAGGAACTTTTTCGCCCCACCAGATTTTCACAACCTCATCATTCAGCATGGTATAGGCTACTGGCCAAGGATGTAATCCACGAATGTGGTTGTATATATCGTTCCCTTTAGCAGACCAATCTATTTTTTCTTGCTCTCTTTTTATATTAGAGGCAAAAGTAGCCTTTGAATCATCCTGTTTTATAGGAATAATCTTATCATCAAGTAAAAGTGGAATCGTTTCTGATAACAATTTAGAACCAGCAGCACTTAGCTTATCATGAAGTGAACCCACATGATCCTCTTCATGAATTGGTACTTCAACTTGTGTAAGAATATCACCTGCATCAAGCTTCTTCACCATATACATAATGGTTACACCCGTTTTTTCTTTTCCCTGTAAGATCGAATAATGAATAGGTGCTCCACCTCGTAGTTCAGGAAGAAGAGATGCATGAACATTAATACAACCGTATTTAGGTGCGTCTAAGATTTCCTGAGGTAAAATTTGTCCAAATGCGGCTGTAACAATCAAATCCGGCTTCAAATCTAGTACCTTTTTAACTTCAGCTTCTTCTTTGATTTTTTCAGGTTGAAGAACTGGAATGTTGTGATTTAATGCTTCCACTTTGACCGGTGGGGGTGTTAACACTCTTTTTCTACCAACAGGTCGATCAGGTTGTGTCACAACCCCTACGATATTATATCCGTCTTCAATTAATTGTCTCAAAACAGGTACTGAGAAATCAGGAGTACCCATAAATACAATTCTCTCCATAACTATCCTACCCTTCTAGTTCGCCTTCTTCATAGTATCTTAAAACCTTTGACGTAAATAAAACCCCATGTAAATGGTCGATTTCGTGTTGAATGGCTCTTGCAAGAAAACCACTTGCTTCAAGTGTATACGTCTTCCCTCTTCGATTTTGCGCTCGAACCTTAATCGAATTTGGCCTAGACACCTCTCCATAAAGACCTGGAAAGCTCAAGCATCCCTCAGGTCCAGTTTGTTCTCCACTTGCTTCAAGGATGAGTGGATTTATTAAGTCAATACGGCCAGTTTTATCACCTATATCAACAATGGCAATTTGTTTTGTGATTCCAACCTGTGGTGCGGCTAGACCAACACCATCAGCCTCAAGCATTGTATCATACATATTATTTAATAGCTTAATTAAAGCTCTATCGAAATTTGCAACCCGCTCGCATGGTGTTTCTAGCACTTCTGACGGATGTTCAATAATTGTTAGTAAAGACAATGATGTTCCTCCAAATGAATTTATTCTCATATAGTAATAGTACAATTATTACCATAGAGTAAGGAATATATAGGCTTGTTACATTAAAATGTAAGGATTAAGATCAAAAGAAAGGTTCAGCCCATTAGCTGATATCTCTTTCTGATATCTTATTAAGATTTGCTTTAACAAATTAGTAAGGTCTGGTTCTTGCTTGTATTTTATCATGCATTGATATCTATATCTATCATTGATCCTAGGGATTGGTGAGGCAACAGGTCCTAAGATGATCGTCTGCTCACTGAGCGAATGTCTTAAATGAGTGGTGATTTTCTCAGCAACCTCTACCACTTTTAAGACCTCAGGATGAGAAATCGTTAATAATGCCAAATAATAAAATGGTGGGTATGCATGTTGCCTACGTATCATCATTTCATTCTTGTAGAAGGAACGATAATCGTGATGACTTGCTAATTGGATACTATAGTGTTCTGGCGTATAGGTCTGAACGACTACTTCCCCAGGTAATTCATGTCTCCCAGCTCGTCCACTTACTTGAGTTAATAATTGAAAAGTTTTTTCTGATGAACGAAAATCTGCAAGATGAAGGATTGTATCCGCAGCAAGAACACCAACTAATGTGACATATGGAAAGTCTAACCCTTTGGCAATCATCTGCGTTCCAAGTAAAATATCGGCTTTCCCTTCTCCAAAATCATTTAGTAGTCGTTCATGCGCACCCTTTCTACTTGTTGTGTCTACATCCATTCGTATGACTCGTGCCTCAGGCAAAATTTTCGTTAGTTCTTCCTCAACCTTTTGTGTACCCGTACCAAAGAAGCGAATATGTTCACTATCACATTCTGGGCAGGTTTTTAGCATCGGAATTTCATGAGCACAGTAATGACATTTAAGTGATTGACTTGAACGATGATAGGTTAAGGATATTTCGCAATGAGGACAATTCATGACAAAACCACAATCTCGGCACATAACAAAAGAAGAATATCCACGTCGATTTAATAGAAGAACAGATTGCTCCTTTCTTTCTAACCGATCGTTTAACTTCTCAAATAGGGATGTTGAAAACATCGACCTGTTACCACTTTTTAATTCTTCACGCATATCAACAATTTCAACTGAAGGCAGCGGTCGATTGCCTACTCTCTCTTCCAATGTTAGCAATTTATAAACATTCTTTGAGGTTCTTGCAAACGACTCTAACGTAGGGGTAGCACTCCCTAGTACTACTGGACATTGATGGTACTCACCACGATAAATCGCCACATCTCTGGCGTGATAACGCGGATTTTCCTCTTGTTTGTAGCTTGTCTCATGTTCTTCATCAATAATGATAATGCCTAGGTTTTCAAATGGAGCAAATATCGCAGATCTAGCTCCAACAACAAGACTTACTTCTTTCCTATGAATCTTTCGCCACTCATCATACTTTTCTCCAGTACCTAAACCACTATGTAATACCGCTACCTTAGAACCAAATCTTCCTTTAAAGCGATTAACCATTTGAGGTGTTAGAGATATTTCTGGCACGAGAACAATTGCTTCTTTCCCCTTATTCAATACCTCTTCAATTGCTTGCATATAAACCTCGGTTTTTCCACTTCCTGTTACCCCAAATAGTAGAAACACATCATGAGCTACATCCTTAATTGATTGAAGAATTGGAGTAATAACCTTTGTTTGTTCATTAGTAAGAGGAAGAGGTTTTGTTGGTTTAAATTCTCGATGATCAAAGGGATCACGATAAGATTCTACATTAACTTGTTTTATAACACCCTTTTTGACCAGAGTTTTTATAGAGGCTTCAGTGCAATCAATTTGATTTATAAGCTGCTTTATTTCAATTGATGATGGGTTTTCGATAAAATAATCGATAATTTCCTTTTGTTTTATCGCTTGAGAAGGTAGATTCTCGAGAAATTCAGTCAGTTCTAGCTTTGTTAAGACAGGCTCTACATGTCTAACTGTTTTTTTGTTGGCGCGATCCTTTACCTTATAAATAACTTCAAGGAAGCCTGATTGAATCCCCTTTTGAAAAGCTGAGAGTTGATTCCTTTTTTCAACATCTTCCCATGCAACAACATCATTCGTTTCAAACCACTTTGCAACTGCTGGCTCTAATTCACCAACCGCTTCTCTTTTAAGTAATTTAATTTCCTTTTGGTACTTTGCCCTCATTGCAGCTGGAAGCATGACTTGAAGTGCAGAAATTTTATAGCTTAAGGTCTTTTCCGTTAACCAATTTCCAAGCTGTAGTAGCTCACTTGTTAAGACAGGGCTCAAATCCAACACAGTATGAATTTCCTTTAGCTTGTCTATTTCTGTGGAGCTGCTGACTTCCATCACAAACCCTTGAACCTTTCTTGGCCCAAAAGGAACAATAACGCGCATACCTGGGACAATTACTTGATTCCATTCTGGTGGAATCAAGTAATCAAACAAGCGATCCGTCTGCATAGCTGGAACATCGACTACAACACTTGCAACCTTCATAGCTGCTCGCCCATTACTAGTTTAGCAGCTTCGTCAATAATGACTTTTGCCACTTCTTTTTTTGATAATAATGGTAACTTCATAGAGGTTCCATTCTTTTTGTAGATGGTTACAATATTGGTTTCGCCTGCAAAACCAGCCCCAGCTTCAGTGATATTATTAGCAATGATCATATCTAAATTTTTGGTTAATAATTTTTTCCGAGCATATTCTTCTACGTTTTCAGTTTCAGCAGCAAATCCAATCAATACTTGATTTTTCTTTTGTTCACCTAGTGTCTTTAGAATATCTATTGTTCTTTCCATGTCAATCTGAAGATCACCTTGTTGCTTTTTGACTTTATTTGAATGAATCATTTTCGGACGATAATCAGCAACAGCAGCTGTTTTTATTACCACATCACTCTCTTCATAATGGGCGATCACTTGGTTATACATTTCTTCCGCTGTTTCTATGTGAATGATATGTACATTGTTTGGGGTTGGTAGGTTCGTTGGGCCAGATATTAAGATGACCTCTGCCCCCTCACTTGCAGCTTCTTCTGCTATTGCATAACCCATTTTCCCTGTAGAATGATTAGTAACAAAACGTACCGGATCAATTTTTTCTCTTGTTGGGCCTGCAGTCACAAGCACTTTTTTTCCTTTCATACTTCCTGACTTATTGAAAAATGAAGTAATGATCTCAATGATTTTTTCAGGTTCTTCAAGTCGCCCTTTACCAACATACCCACATGCAAGATGACCTTCAGATGGTTCGATGAAACGATATCCGTAGTCAGCAAGAATTGAGATATTCTTTTGAACAGCTGGGTGCTCATACATATGCACATTCATAGCAGGAGCAATCCAAACAGGAGCTGTGGTAGCAAGTAAGGTTGATGTTAACATATTATCCGCTATGCCATTTGCTAGCTTAGCAATTGTATTAGCAGTAGCTGGTGCAACAATCACCAAATCTGCCCAATCTGCAAGATCAATATGTGCAATCACTCGTGAATCCTTCTCATCAAACGTATCATCAAAAACATCATTTCTTGATAATGCCTGAAATGTTAATGGTGTTACAAATTCCTTTGCAGAATCAGTCATAATTATTTTCACTTGTGCACCAGCTTGGCTTAACTTGCTCGTTAACGCTGCTGCCTTATATACCGCAATGCCTCCGCTCACACAAAGTAATATCTTTTTATGAAATAACATAAGCTTCCCCCATTTCTTCAGATTTCAAAAAAGTATCAAAAAAAAGCTGTCCCAAAAGCAAAGTGCTAGGCACTTATTGGACAGCCCCTCTTAAATTATTCTGCGTTTGTTGTTGTTGGAGTTGTATCAACCTGTTCTTTTTGTTCTGATGTATATGTTAAGATTCCTGCATTTATTTCTTCTAATGCTTTCCCAACAAATTTATGGGAGCGAGGTTTTACAATTCGTTGATCTTTGTTTTGTTGCATAAGTCTTGCTCTCTTAGCTGCAACCGTTACAAGTGTATATTTTGAATCCAATTTATTCATTAATTTATCAATTGATGGGTATAACATATTAAAATTCAGCCTCCATTATCTTTTTGTATCTAAGGGATACTCTTTCTCTCTTACAATGCTCAGCAGTGACTATTGACATAATTCTCTCACATGCAAGCTCTACACGATCATTTTCTACAACATAATCGTATGCATCCATCATCTCAATTTCTTCTCGGGCTACCTTCATACGATTATTGATTAAATCTTCAGATTCAGTGCCCCTTGTTACGATTCGATTCTTTAATTCACTAAGGCTAGGTGGCATTAAGAAGATAAATAGACCTTCAGGAAAAGCTTTTCTTACTTGCAATGCTCCTTGAACTTCAATTTCAAGAAACACATCTTGCCCTTTTTGTAACGTTTCTTCTACGTAATCTACCGGTGTTCCATAATAATTCCCTACATATTCTGCCCATTCCAACAATTTTTCAGCCTTGATTAACTCTTCAAATTCATTTCTAGATTTAAAGAAATAATCAATGCCATCCCTTTCACCTTCACGGGGATTTCTTGTTGTCATTGAAATTGAATATTGTAGCTTTGTATCAGGCTGTGAAAATAGTTCCTTTCGAACCGTTCCTTTTCCAACACCTGATGGGCCAGATAGAACAATTAATAATCCTCTTTCAGTCATAGTATTTAATAATACCTACCCTTCGTCATTTATATCATCTTTATTTGTTAATCGCTGAGCAACTGTTTCAGGTTGAACGGCAGACAAAATCACATGTTCACTATCCATGATAATGACAGCACGTGTTCTTCTTCCATAGGTTGCATCTATTAACATGCCTCGGTCACGTGCTTCTTGAATTGTCCTTTTGATAGGAGCAGATTCTGGACTTACAATAGAAATAATCCGATTAGCTGAAACAATATTACCAAATCCAATGTTAATTAATTTAATATTCATCCATGGCTCCCCCTACACTTCCACAAATCTATTTTTACCGCTAGAACTCTTTCATAATCACAAAATGTAATTTTCTATTCAATATTCTGAACTTGTTCTTTTATTTTCTCTAATAAGCTCTTAATATCAACTACATGCTTTGCAATTATATGGTCATTTGCCTTTGCACCAATCGTATTGGCTTCTCGGTTCATTTCCTGGACGATAAAATCTAGTTTTCTTCCCACTGCTTCATCACTATTCATGTTGTTCAAAAACTGATCTGCATGGCTCTTTAACCTTGTTATTTCTTCAGCAATATCAGCTTTCTCAGAAAAAACGGCCACTTCAGTCATTAACCTACTTTCATCAACAACACCTGTGACATAGTCGCTCACTCTTTTTAATAACCTTTCATGATAAGCAAATGTAACGTGAGGAGCTAATGTAGAAATTTGATTCACAATGTTTATAATATGTAAGATTTGTTCGTTCATTTCCTTATAGAGTTGTTTCCCCTCAATTTCTCTCATCTCTTTCAAACTGCTCATCGCATGATGTACGGCTTTAAGGATGCTGGCTTGCAACTCAGGATTTTCTGGCTCTTCTTCAATGACAGTTGTACCATCCTTTAAGGAGATGAGGTCTTTAAGAGACACTTCATCCTTTAATTGATATCGTTCTTTCATTTGCTGTAAGAGTTGAACGTATTTGTCCATTAGCTCCCAATCTATTTCTACTTTTCGCTGAATGATCCCATTTCCATCAACAGTTAAAAAAAGTTCGATCCTACCTCGATTAACATATTCATTAATTGATTGTTTAATTTTATCTTCAATCACCATCAATTGTCTAGGCATTCTTATCTGTATTTCACAAAAACGATGATTTACTGATTTTACTTCAACGGTGACACTGTATGAGCTTGTGACTTCCTTAGCCCGACCAAAACCAGTCATACTTACGATCATTTTTTCATCACATCCACTAATTTTATCACTGTTTGTTTAGTCTGAGTAGATTTTTTATCAGTGTATCATAAAAAAAGGTAATAAGCTTTAGTCGGCTCATTACCTTTTGGATTATAACATATCTTATCTTTTTTTTCTCGATAATAGTGACCCTGCTAGTAAAAAAGTCGGTAGAGCTGATAATCCAATCACTAGTAACCAATCTCTTGGCTCTATATACTGAGTATGGAATATTGGTTGTAGTGGTGGATAGTAGATCACGACAAGCATTAATAAGATCGACGAAATAACTGCCCATACAAGATACATATTTTGAAATGGGTTTCGATGGAATACTGAGCGTTCACTCCGGCAATCAAATACATGAATTAGCTGTGCTAATACGAGTGTTGCAAATGCAATTGTTTGAGCATAACCTAAATTTTCTGGATTACGGTTATACACAATCATAAATGCAATGAGAGTGGCGATCCCGATTAAGAAACCACGACTGATGACCTTCCAACCTAAACCTCTAGCAAACACACCTTCTCTAGGACTTCGTGGCTTACGTTTCATTACATCGCCTTCTGCTTGGTCAAGGCCTAATGCCATTGCTGGAAGACCATCTGTTACCAAGTTGACCCAAAGGATTTGAATAGGGACAAGTGGCAATGGAAGACCTAAAATCATTGCAAATAACATCACCAAGATTTCTCCAACATTTGAAGCAAGTAAATAACGGATGAATTTACGAATATTTTCATAAATATTCCGCCCTTCTTTAATAGCTGACTTGATCGTTGCAAAATTATCATCAAGTAAGACTAATGATGAAGCTTCCTTTGCTACATCTGTACCTGTGATACCCATGGCGATTCCGATATCAGCTGCTTTAATTGCAGGAGCGTCATTTACACCATCCCCTGTCATTGCAACAATATGTCCATTTTTCTGAAATGCTTTAACGATCTTCAGCTTATGCTCTGGCGATACTCTAGCAAACACATAGACATCATCAACAATATCCTCAAGCTCCTCAACAGACATCGCAGAAAGTGCATTTCCATCAAGTACTTTTCCACCCATTGGAAGAATACCTAATTGTGTAGCAATTGCTTTAGCGGTAATGACGTGGTCACCAGTTATCATCACCGTTTTGATGCCTGCATCCTTACATTCCTTCACTGCCTGCTTCACTTCAGGCCGTGGAGGATCAATCATCCCTTGTAGTCCAATAAATACAAGGTCTTTTTCTGCTTCAAATTCAGATTTAATTTGTTGATTCTCTTTCATTGGCTTAAAGGCTATCGCAATCGTTCTTAAAGCACCAGATGCTAACTTCTCGATCGCATTCTTTACTTCCTTTTTATTATTTTCAGTTAAATATTGCTGTTTATTTTCCCATAGAATTGACTCACTTGTATTTAATAAAACATCTGGGGCTCCTTTAGTGATGACATATCTTTTTCCTTCTTTATCTTTAACAATGACACTCATCATCTTTCTGGCAGAGTCAAACGGAAACTCCTGTTCAATTGTAAACTGTGAGGCCAATGCTGCTTTACTTACTCCTGCCTTTAGACTTGCTACTAACAATGCTCCTTCGGTTGGATCCCCATCAATGATATATTCTTTATCCTTCATTAATAGTTCCGCATTATTACAAAGCGCACCAAATGTAAGCAATTGATGTAATGACTTTATTTTCTTAGGGTCTACTGTATCATCCCCTTGCGAAAATGCTCCTTGTGGTTCATACCCAGTTCCACTTACTTTCCAGGTCTTTCCTCCAGACCAAAGGTGAGTAACTGTCATTTTATTTTGAGTCATTGTTCCTGTTTTGTCTGAACATATCACTGAAGCACAACCAAGAGTTTCAACAGCAGGTAATTTACGAACGATCGATTTCTTCTTAATCATTCGTTGAACGCCAAGTGATAGAGCGACCGTTACGATGGCTGGTAATCCTTCAGGAATCGCAGCAACGGCAAGAGAAACACCTGCTAAGAACATATCATAAATATCATGACCTTGAATGACCCCAATAACAACAACTAACAAGGTTAAGAGTAATGCCACGACAATTAGGATTTTGCCGAGTTGCTCTAACTTCCTTTGCAACGGTGTAACCATTGTCTCAGCTGATTGCAATAGGTCTGCAATTTGTCCCATTGCTGTATCCATACCGGTTCCAACAACAATGCCGACACCGCTTCCTCTAGTCACCATTGTCCCCATAAATGCCATATTTTCTTGATCACCAAGAGCTATATCATCATTTGCGATTGGTTGTACCTTTTTTGCAACCGGAAGAGATTCCCCAGTAAGTGCAGACTCCTCTATTTCCAAACTCTTCGATTCAATCACACGAAGGTCTGCACCGATCCGATCTCCACTTGAAAACTTAATCAAATCACCCACAACTAGTTCTTTTGAAGGAATCTTACCCCACTGACCATTTCTTAATACATTTACCTGTGGAGCTGATAATTCCTTCAGTGCATGGAGAGATTTCTCAGCTTTCCTTTCTTGGAAGAAACCAAGTAATCCATTAATTAAAACAATCGCAATAATGGCAATTGCGTCAATGTATTCCCCTAATAATCCAGAAATTAAAGTTGCTGCAAGTAGGACAACAACCATAAAATCTTTAAATTGCTCCAGAAATACAAGTAACGCTGATGGTCGATCTGCTTCCTTTAATTCATTGTAGCCATATTGCTCCTGTCTTTCTTTTACTGCTTTATCTGATAATCCTGTTTGAATATCAGTATTCATTGTTCGCTCTACCTTCTCAGCTTCCATCTGATACCACTTCATTCAGCCATCACACACTCCTCACTCATCCTTCTCTTTTTGTAGAAAGCCTTATGTAAACAAAATAATTTCTATTGTTCATTGAAAGCTTATTCAGCCTCGTCCCAAAAAATGCTATACTTTTCAAAGGATAACTTGTCCTTATTATTGAAAATAGAAAAGGGTGCTTAACTCATGGCCTTTGATGGCATATTTACACACGTGATAACAGATGAACTGAATTCTGCTCTAGTTTCCGGGAGAATTTCAAAGATACATCAACCATATAAACAAGAATTAATGATTCACATTCGTGCTCATGGAAAAAATCATAAGCTATTTATTTCTGCTCACCCAAGCTATGCGAGAATTCATCTCACAAATGAAACGTATGAAAATCCAAGTGAACCACCGATGTTTTGTATGTTATTAAGAAAACATTTAGAAGGTGGCTTCATTGAGAAAGTCGAACAAATGGAATTAGACAGAATTATTATCTTCACGATAAAAAGCAGGAATGAAATTGGTGATGAGTCTTATAAACAATTAATCGTTGAAATCATGGGTCGTCACAGTAATATCATTCTTTTAGATCGTGACAAACAAGTCATATTAGACAGTATTAAGCACGTATCACCCGCTGTAAATAGGCACCGTACCGTATTACCTGGTCAGCCCTATATTGCTCCACCTGTGCAAGAGAAGTTACATCCATTTGAAGTGGATGAGGAAGCGATTCTAAAAAAGATTAATTTTAACAGTGGGAAAATTGATCAACAAATCGTTGAGCAGTTTGCAGGAATATCTCCTTTGTTTGCTCGTGAGGTTACATATAGAGCAGGTCTAGTGAATCGTGGCACATTACCTGATGCTTTTCTATCACTAATCGCTCTCATCAAACAAAAGGAATATACTCCAATTGTCATTGTCAGTGCAAAGAAAGAACACTTCTATATGATTGATTTGCAGCATATTGAAGGAGAACGGAAGGTATTTTCGTCCTTTAGTGAAATGTTAGATCGATTTTACTACGGGAAGGCTGAACGTGACCGAGTGAAGCAGCAAGGAAATGATCTAGAACGGTTTATTTCAAATGAGAGAAATAAAAATAGTAAGAAAATCAAGAAATTGAAGCAAACATTAGATGATGCAGGAAAGGCTGATCGATATAAGTTATTTGGGGAGCTTGTCACGGCTAATATGTATAGCATTACTAGGGGGACAAAGGAAATTGATGTCATCAATTATTATACTGATGACCAAGAGACGATTACGATTCCATTAAACCCACAAAAATCTGCTTCTGAAAATGCACAGCAGTTTTTTCAAAAATATCAAAAAGCAAAGAACTCTATTTCCATAGTAGAGGAACAAATTGAAAAAACTGAAGCTGAAGTAGCATACTTTGATACTCTCTATCAACAAATTGAATCTGCTTCACCCAAGGACTTACAAGAGATTAGAGAGGAATTAATCGAAGAAGGATACTTGAAGGGGCGCCAGCACAAAAATAAAAAGACACAAAAGCCACAAAAAACTGTCATTGAGAAATATACATCAAGTGATGGCACGGAGATTTTGGTTGGAAAAAACAATAAACAAAATGAATTCTTAACGAACAAATTAGCGAGTCGTGATGATATTTGGCTTCATACAAAAGATATTCCTGGATCACACGTCGTGATTAGAAGTAAAACACCCTCAGATGAAACGATACTAGAAGCTGCTAATTTAGCTGCCTATTTTAGTAAAGCCAAACATTCTGCTTCTGTTCCAGTCGACTACACTTTAATTAGACATGTGAAAAAGCCAAATGGTTCCAAGCCTGGGTATGTCATTTATGATAATCAAAATACTGTTTACGTGACACCAGATGAGGATTTAGTTTTAAGATTAAGAGGATAACCACAAAAAAGGGTGACATGATGACGTCACCCTTTTTTGTATGTAAATGTTATTGTTTAACTTTAGCAAACCATTCAGATGGATTTGATTTCCAGCTTTGTAAGCTTTCAATATCATCTGGAGAAATCAATTCTTTTTCAACGGCTACTTCAATTAAAGCTGAGTAATCACTTAATGACACAGCTTTCACATTCTCTTCTTGAAGCTTTTGATCTCCTGCATCTAATTGATATGAGAAAATTGCTACTACACCTAGCACTTCACATCCTGCTTCTCTAAGAGCTTTTACCGCTGTAATTGCACTTCCACCAGTTGAAATTAAATCTTCAACAACAACCACTTTTTGTCCTTCTACTACTTTACCTTCGATTTGTTTTCCTTTTCCATGGCCTTTAGCCTTACTACGAACATAGACCATAGGCAATTCTAATAAGTTACTTACCCATGCCGCATGTGGGATCCCAGCTGTAGCAGTTCCAGCAACCACTTCTACTTCAGGAAAGTTTTCTTTGATTAATTCTGATAGTCCACTAGCAATATCTTTTCTAACAGCTGGAAATGACATAGTTAAACGATTATCACAATAAATAGGTGATTTAATCCCAGATGACCATGTAAATGGGTCATTTGGATTTAAGAAAACTGCCTCAATATCTAGTAAATGACTTGCGATTCGTTTTTTCATATAAGTACCCCTTCCCAGCCTTTTTTAATTCGACTATATGATTCCAGTGGATTAACTGCTTTTGTAATACTTCTTCCAACAACAATCCCAGAAGCTCCTAGCTCCCTTGCAAGTTCAGGTGTGACAATCCGTGTTTGATCGCCTTTGTCATCACTAGCAAGTCGAATTCCTGGTGTAATCGTCATAAATTCTTTCCCAAGCGCTTCTCTAATCAAAGGAACCTCTAAAGAAGAACATACAACTCCCTCTAACCCGCTTCTCTTAGCTAATGAAGCGTAGTGAACAACCACATCATTTAACGAATGATCAATTAAAAGTTGTTCCTTCATTAGTTGCTCTGAAGTACTTGTTAACTGTGTAACACCAATTAAATGAGGACGCTTCTCCCCGCTTGGAGTGCCTTGATCTAATCCCTCTAAGGCTGCCTCCATCATATTTGTACCACCTGCACAATGTACATTTGTTAAATCAACACCTAATTTAGCTAAACCCTTCATCGCAGATTTCACTGTATTTGGAATATCATGAAGCTTCAAATCTAGAAAGATTGAATGTCCTTGTTCCTTTAAATGATGAATGATGGCTGGCCCTTCTTGATAGAAAAGCTCCATTCCAACTTTTACATATAAATGTTCGCCACTAAAGCGTGCAAGAAATCCATTCACTTCTTGTAGACTTGGGAAATCAAGAGCTATAATTAATGGTCTTTGCATTCTTTCCCCAGCTCCTTCCAATACATTCTGAAATATGATCAATTCCTAATTCATCAAGCAAGCCTGGAAGTTCATCAATGATTGTTGGACAGATAAAAGGATCCACAAAGTTCGCCGTACCAACTGCAACTGCACTTGCACCTGCAAAGAAATATTCAAGTACGTCTTCAGCTGTTTGGACACCGCCCATTCCGATAATTGGAATGGATACCGCTTGGCTTACTTCATAAATCATTCGGATTGCTACAGGTTTAATCGCAGGACCTGATAGTCCTCCTGTTTTATTTGCTAAGACTGGCTTACCTGTCTTCAAATCTATTTTCATTCCGATTAGGGTATTAATCATTGTTAAACCATCAGCTCCAGCCTCTTCAACGGCCTTTGCCATGTCAACGATATTAGCTACATTAGGAGATAATTTAACATAAACCGGTACTTCTGAGACTTCCTTGACCTTTCTCGTTAAATCTGCTGCAATCTCAGGAATCGTACCAAATGCAATCCCACCTGTTTTTACATTGGGACATGAGATATTTAATTCTAACGCATGAACATTTGGTGCCTTTGAAATCTCTTTTGCTACTTGAACATAGTCCTCAACTTGAGATCCTGCCACATTCGCAATGATTGGAACATCGAATTGATTTAGCCAAGGTAGCTCATTTTCAATGACTTTTTCTAAACCAGGATTTTGTAATCCAATCGCATTTAGCATTCCAGAAGTTGTTTCGGCAACTCTAGGCGTAGGATTGCCAAATCTCGCCTCAGCTGTTGTTGCTTTAATCATGATGGCTCCAAGTAAGCTAAGGTCGTAAAACTGCGCGTATTCTTTTCCAAATCCAAAGCATCCAGATGCCGGCATGATCGGATTCTTTAGTTGTAACCCTGGTAATTCCATTTGTAATCGATTCACAGTACGACCTCCCCTACTTTAAATACTGGTCCATCACTACATACTTTTTTATACGAAAATCCAGTTGGATCATCAGCTGTATGACACACACATGCAAAGCAAGCACCTACTCCACACCCCATACGTTCTTCAAGTGAGATATAGACATTCTTCTCAGGATATTGTAACTCAATAGCTCTTAGCATTGGTGTTGGTCCACAGGAATATAGGACATCAAAATTCAAACCATATTTCGTAATAACATCCGTGACAAATCCTTTTTCACCATAGCTACCGTCCACTGTTGCTATATAGGTATCACCTAATAGAGAAAATTTCTCTTGATAAAAAACAGCTGCCACAGATTGAAAGCCTAGAACATGAATAACTCTTACCCCTTTTTCAACTAATTGCTTAGATAGCTCGTATAAAGGTGGTACACCGATGCCTCCACCGACAAGAAGGGCAGTCTCTCCTTTAGCAATAGCTTCAATCGGGAAGCCATTTCCAAGAGGTCCTAATACATCAACAGTGTCTCCAGCTAGTTTTTCTGAAAGGACTCGTGTACCGAGTCCTTCACTTCGATAAATCATTGTAAACTGGTCATTCTCTTTATCTATATTTGCAATACTGATTGGTCTTCTTAGTAATGGATCTGTACTGCTTGCTACTTTCAAATGAACAAACTGACCTGGTTCTTTTATTTCTTGAACTAACTTCCCCTGCAATGTTAATTCAAAGATGTTTTCTGCGATTGATTCTTGAGAAATCACTCTCATTAGCTCTTTTTTGATCAAGAAAAAGTCACCTCACGAGTCTGAACAATTTTAGGCATTGCTTCACTAGAGAATGTCATAGATTCTAATACTCCAAGAATAGCTTTTGCAGTATCTAATGACGTTAAGCACGCTACACCATTTTCTACTGATTCACGTCGTATTCTAAAGCCATCACGTAATGGCTGCTTACCTCTTGTTAATGTATTAATAACAAATTGCGCTTCACCTTGACGAATCACATCGATAAGATTCTTCTCTTCAGAACCTATTTTGTTAACTACTGTGACTGGGATATTCGCTTGTTCTATCAAGCTTGCAGTCCCACTTGTAGCCAAGATATTGTACCCGATTGTATAGAATCTACGAGCGATATCAAGTGCTTCTTCCTTATCTTTATCAGCAATGGTCATTAAGACTGAGCCATGTGTAGAAATTTTAGTACCTGCAGCGACAAGCCCTTTGTATAATGCTTTTTCAAGAGTTGAATCTTTCCCCATAACTTCACCAGTTGATTTCATTTCAGGCCCAAGAGAGATGTCAACTCTTCTTAGCTTCGCAAAGGAGAAGACTGGTACTTTTACATACACACCTTCGCTCTCCGGATGTAAACCTGTCTCATACCCAAGCTCTCTTAACGAAGTTCCCATAATGACTTTCGTTGCAAGGTTCGCCATTGGTACTCCTGTAATTTTACTTAGGAAAGGAACCGTTCTACTTGATCTTGGATTTACCTCTAGTACATATACAACATTCTTCGCTATTACAAACTGAATATTAAGCAGTCCTACAATTTTCAATCCCTTTGCAAGCGAGATTGTGTGATCAATAATTTGTTGTTTTACATCATTTGTTAAGCTTTGAGGTGGGTAGACTGCAATCGAATCTCCTGAGTGCACTCCCGCTCGCTCGATATGCTCCATAATTCCAGGAATAAATACCGTTTCACCATCACAAATCGCATCTACTTCGATTTCTTTTCCAGTAAGATAACGGTCAATTAATACCGGGTGCTGTGGATTAACCTTAACCGCATTCTCCATATAGTGGAGTAATTCTTCAGTCTTATAGACGATTTCCATTGCTCTACCACCAAGAACATAGGATGGTCGAACTAATACCGGATAGCCAATCGATTCAGCAATTAAGATTGCTTGTTCAACAGATGTCGCTGTCTTTCCTTTTGGTTGTGGTACACCTAGCTCATTAATCGTTTGTTCAAATTTATCACGATTTTCAGCGCGGTCCATGTCTTCAAGAGACGTTCCTAGTATTTTCACTCCTCTAGCAGATAAACCTTCTGCTAGATTAATCGCTGTTTGTCCACCAAATTGGACAACCACACCAACTGGTTTTTCTAGCTCAACAATATGCATGACATCCTCTAGAGTTAAAGGTTCGAAATAGAGCTTATCTGAGATACTGAAATCTGTTGAAACTGTTTCAGGATTATTATTGATAATAATCGCTTCGTAACCAGCCTCTTTTATCGCCCATACTGAGTGTACAGTTGCATAATCAAATTCAATTCCTTGACCGATACGTATTGGACCAGATCCTAGAACAATCACACTCTTTCGATCTGTCACGATTGATTCATTTTCTTCTTCGTATGTTCCGTAAAAATAAGCTGTTGATGATTCGAATTCTGCTGCACATGTATCCACCATCTTATATACTGGGATGATGTTTTCATTCGTACGAATCTGGTAGATTTCATCTTCGGTCATCTCCCACAGATTGGCAATGGCGTAGTCTGAGAAGCCTAATTTCTTTGCAGCTTCTAAAGTTTCAACATTCCCCTTGTTTTCCTTTAATTCTGTTTCAAAAGAAATGATATTTTGGATTTTATGAAGGAAGAATAAATCAATTTCGCTCCATTCATGGATTTGTTCAATTGTTACTCCTCTTCTAATCGCCTCAGCAATGTAGAATAATCTTTCGTCACCAGCTTTACGGATTCTTTTTTCAATCATTTCATCTTCAAAAGTATCTGCATCCTTTAATTCTAAGTGATATACGTTTGATTCAAGTGAGCGCACAGCTTTGAGAATAGACTCTTCAAAGTTACGACCAATTGCCATCACTTCACCTGTTGCCTTCATTTGAGTTCCCAGACGTCTATTTGCTGATTCGAACTTATCAAATGGCCATCTTGGAATCTTTGTTACCACGTAATCAAGTGCTGGCTCAAAGCATGCATAGGTTTTACCAGTAACAGGATTAATCATTTCATCTAATGTAAGTCCTATAGCAATTTTCGCTGCAAGCTTCGCAATTGGGTAACCAGTTGCTTTTGAAGCAAGTGCAGACGAACGACTTACACGAGGATTTACCTCGATAATGTAATAATTGAAGCTGTGAGGATCTAATGCTAATTGCACATTACAGCCACCTTCTATTTGAAGGGCACGGATAATTTTTAATGAGGTATTTCGTAATAACTGATACTCACGATCACTTAGTGTTTGACTTGGTGCTGTAACAATCGAGTCACCAGTGTGAACACCAACTGGATCGAAGTTTTCCATATTACATACAACAATAGCGTTATCAGCTGAATCTCGCATTACTTCGTACTCAATTTCTTTGAAGCCTGCAATACTTTTCTCTAGTAAACACTGTGTTACTGGGCTATTTTTCAATCCACTTGTCACGATCTCCACTAGCTCTGCATCATTATGACATATTCCCCCGCCTGTTCCACCGAGTGTGTATGCAGGACGAACAATAACTGGATAACCAATTCTCTCAACGAAGCTGAATGCTTCTTCTAACGTATGGATGATGTCACTATCAGGTACAGGTTCATTTAGTTCGTTCATTAATGTACGGAACAGGTCACGATCTTCTGCTTTCTCAATTGCTGTTAGCTTTGTTCCTAATATTTCAACACCGCACTCATCAAGTATTCCTGAGTTGGCTAATTCTACTGCTAAATTAAGTCCCGTTTGACCTCCTAGAGTTGGGAGAATAGCATCTGGACGCTCTTTTCGAATGATGCGGCTTACAAATTCTAAATTTAATGGCTCAATATATACTTTATCAGCGATTTCTGTATCAGTCATAATTGTTGCAGGGTTTGAATTCACCAAAATGACTTTATATCCTTCTTCTTTTAAAGCGATACAAGCTTGTGTACCAGCATAGTCAAATTCAGCTGCTTGCCCAATCACAATTGGACCTGATCCGATTACTAAGATACTATTAATGTCTATACGTTTTGGCATACTTTTTCCCCTGCTTTCTTGTTAGTTTCAATCATCTGTAGGAATTCATTAAATAAACTATTTGCATCCTCTGGTCCAGGTGAAGCCTCTGGGTGATACTGAACAGTGAACGCTGGATACTCTTTGTGACGCAAACCTTCAACCGTTCCATCATTTAACGCAATATGCGTCACTTCTAACTGCGTATTTATAAGTGATTCCTCATTAACTGTGTAGCCATGGTTTTGTGAAGTGATTGCAACCTTTCCAGTTGATAAATCCTTGACTGGATGATTTGAACCACGATGACCAAACTTTAACTTCTCTGTATCTGCACCATTAGCCAAAGCGAAAAGCTGATGACCCAAACAAATTCCGAATAACGGCACCTTACCAAGGACTCCAGTAATCATATCTAGTGCTTGCGGAACACTCTTTGGGTCTCCAGGTCCGTTACTTAGCATAATACCATCTGGACTTAACGCAAGAACTTCCTCAGCCGTTACATTGTAAGGAACGACAATGACATCACAGTCTCTATTATTTAGCTCACGTAAAATCCCGTGCTTCATTCCATAATCAACTAGAACGACACGATGACCTCTACCTGGACTTGGATAAGCTCTCTTCGTTGATACACTTTCTACTTGATCTGTTGGTAACGTGTGTCCCTTTAAGCGAGCAACCACTTCTTCAACATTTGCATCGATTCCACAAAACGCACCTTTGAGTGCTCCATGCTGACGAATAATTCTTGTTAGCTTTCTCGTATCAATTCCTGCAAGTCCAGGAATATTCTTTGATTTGAAATATTCATCTAATGTGAATTGATTTCGAAAGTTAGATGGATGGTCACATACTTCTTTGACGATAAATCCATTAATTGCTGGATTTATCGATTCAAAGTCATCTCGATTAATCCCATAATTTCCGATTAAAGGATATGTCAATGTAACGATTTGACCACAGTAGGATGGATCCGAAAGAATTTCTTGGTAACCTGTCATCCCTGTATTAAATACAACCTCACCAATTGTATCTTCAGTACTACCAAACCCTTCACCAACAAATACTGTGCCATCTTCTAATACTAGTTGTCGTTTCATACTAAGACGCTCCCTTTCTCCCAAACCAATTTTCCATTTACAATCGTCATTACAGGCCAGCCTTTACAGCTCCAGCCAGTAAATGGTGTATTTTTTCCTTTTGATACAAATGTCTTCGGATTAATTTCCTGTTCTTCATATAAGTCGATAATCGTGATATCTGCGACAGCTCCCACTTCTAAACGTCCGCTTTCAAGTCCAAATGTGTTCGCTGGCTTCACTGTTAAGTATCCAATCAATTGTTGCAACGTCATTTTTCCAGTTTCAACAAAGTGTGTATATAGTAATGGAAAGGCTGTTTCTAACCCAACAATCCCGAATGGCGCAAGAAGCATTCCTTCATTTTTCTCTTCCATAGTGTGTGGTGCGTGATCAGTTGCGATGAAATCAATGGTTCCATCAAATAACCCTTCAATTAAAGCCTCTTGATCTGCTTTGCCACGTAATGGTGGATTCATCTTATAGTTAGGGTCTAACCCTGGAATGTCTTCGTCACACAATAATAAGTGGTGTGGTGTAACTTCTGCTGTTACTTTAATCCCTGCACGTTTTGCATCTCTAACCACTCTTACTGATTCCTTAGTACTTATATGACATACATGGTAATGACAATCCGCAGCTTCAGCTAATAACACATCTCTAGCAATATGAACTGATTCACATACAGATGGAATTCCATTTAGATCATTAGCAGCTGAGAATGTCCCTTCATGAACACTACCTTTGTTAATTAACGTGTTTTCCTCACAATGAGCTACAATTGGCATATTGATTGATGAAGCCTTTTTCATTGCTTGAAGCATCATTGCTGCAGATTGCACTCCTACACCATCATCAGTGAAGGCAAAGGCACCAGCATTCTTGAGACCTTCCATATCAACTAGGTCCTGACCTAATTCACGAATCGTGATTGAAGCATATGGTAGGACATTTACATAAGCAGTTTCCTTGATTCTATCTTGTAGCTTGTTCATTTGCTCGACACTGTCTGGAACTGGTCTTGTATTTGGCATGGCTGCAATCGTAGTGAATCCACCCTTTGCTGCAGCGTGTGATCCAGTTTCAATCGTTTCTTTATGCTCTCCACCAGGCTCACGTAAGTGAACGTGAACGTCTATAAATCCAGCTGAAATGAGATTTCCTTTTGTATCGATAACCTCACAATTTGTACGATCTAAGTTTGATCCAATTTCTATTATTCTATTATTCTCAATTTTGATTTCTGTCTGCACAAGCTGACCTTCATTATTTATAAGCTTTCCATTAATTAATAGTGTTAACATACAACCACTCCTTCTTTCGCTATTTGTAATGCGCGTTTTAATACAGCCATTCTGACAAAAACTCCATTTTCCATCTGTTTAAATATTCTTGAACGCTCACATTCGACTAACTCACTTGCAATCTCAACATCACGGTTAAATGGTGCTGGGTGCATGATGATGCTGCCTAATTTCATTCGTTTCTCACGCTCAACTGTTAATCCAAACAGTGAATGGTAATCTTCCTTTGTTAGCCCCATTGCTTCATCATGACGTTCATGTTGAATTCTTAAGAGCATCACAACATCTGAAGTTTCTATTGCCTCATCAATATGCACATATTGACCATATGGATTTGTACGATCCTGCCATTGATTTGGAGCTGAGAAGATAACCTCAGCACCAAGTCTTGTAAGTACCTCTGCATTAGAACGAGCAACACGACTATGTCTAATATCACCTATGATTGCAACCTTTAATCCATTGAATCTGCCAAACTGTTGTTTAATTGTTAATAAATCTAGTAATGATTGAGTTGGGTGATGACCACAGCCGTCTCCAGCATTAATGACTGGGATGTCTACTTTTCCATTTAACTCTGAGAAGTATTCCTCCTGCGAGTGTCTTATGACTACGGCTTTTGCACCAATTGCTTGTAAAGTTCGAACTGTATCATACAGTGATTCACCTTTTTGAACGCTTGATGTTGCAGCCTCGAAGTTCAAAACTTCAAAACCCATTTTTCGCTCAGCTACTTCAAAGCTAAATTTTGTTCGTGTACTTGGTTCATAGAAGAGATTTGCAATAAATGTTTGTTGTTCTATATTCCATTGTTTACCGTTTTTAAATTTGTCGGCATCCTCAAGAATCTCTTGAATGTCTGTAACAGATAACTCATTCATTGTTAATAAATGGTTCATACATTTCCCTCCATTTAATATTGGGCTTTATTCTATAAAAAACACCCTATCTTTAGATCAAGATAGGGTGTTTAATCCGTTTTTGCATAGTAAGAGGCCTAAGTTCTCCTTGAACTACACCAAAAACACACCCTTCAAAGTCTCACAGGACTTTTTTAAAAGGCTAACTATTTAATTTAAATGTTGCTTATCTAGACGTAGGTAGAAATCTAACTTTTGAATATAAATCCAAAAATAAAGCCTCTTTGTATCCATTGAAGGCACAAAGAGGCAATCCCTTTCCACATACGAGTGGAAAACAGTCGCACACTTTGATAGCCTCTCAGGACTACATTAAAGAGTGTTGTTTATTTTTCATGTATACTTACTTGGTCTACTTGATCTTGTTCAACTAGCTCAACCACGATATTTTCTGAGCTTGCTGTTGGAATGTTCTTACCAACAAAATCAGCTCTAATTGGTAATTCACGGTGGCCACGGTCTACTAAGACAGCTAATTGGATTTGCGCTGGTCTGCCAATATCCACTAGAGCATCCATTGCAGCACGAACTGTTCGGCCTGTGAATAGAACATCATCAACTAGAATGACCTTTTTATTTGTGATATCAAAAGGGATGTCTGAACCCTTTACTTCTGGCTCAAGGTCTGCAGTCTTCTTTGTTAGGTCATCTCGATATAATGTTATATCCAATTCTCCAACTAGTATATGCTTACCTTCAATTTGATATATTCTTTCAGCTATACGATTAGCAAGATGGATGCCTCTTGTTTTAATCCCGACAAGAATACTATCTTCAATCCCTTTATTTCTTTCGATAATCTCATGTGCAATGCGAGTAAGTGCTCTTCTTATTGCTTGGTTATCTAGAACAATTGCTTTCTCAACCATTTCTTCACCTCATTAGTGTGACTTTTCTATCTGTTGTACACAAAAACCCCTCTTGCGAAGGGCAGAGGGGTTTTGGAAATGAAGACATAGTTAACCTATCCTTCATTATTTATCCGTTCCCTTCTCAGCCTCTCGGGACTGTTCATTAAAGGTTCTTTTTTAACTGTTTTAATCATAATCTAATGATCGAATTTTGTCAATTAGATTTTTAACTTGTCCAATAATTCCTCAAACTCAGAAGGGAGTGGTGCTTCAAATTCAAGGTATTCTTTCGTGCGTGGGTGGATAAAACCTAATATCCCAGCATGCAAAGCCTGCCCACCAATATCTAATGTCTTTTTGGGTCCATATTTCGGATCGCCAGCTAGAGGATAGCCAATATATTTCATATGAACACGTATTTGATGTGTTCTACCTGTTTCTAATTGGCATTCAATATAAGTAAAATCCTTCAGTTTTTCTAGAACATTAAAATGGGTAACAGCTTCTTTACTATTTTCATCAGTTACAGTCATGCTTTGTCTATCACGCTTGTCTCGCCCAATTGGAGCATCAATCGTACCTTGGTCATGAGGAATTGTCCCATGGACAATCGCTTTATATTTTCGAGTGACTGTTTTATCAACAAGTTGTTGTACTAAAGATTCATGAGCCATATCATTTTTGGCAACCATCAATAAGCCAGAGGTATCCTTATCAATACGGTGGACGATCCCTGGTCTTAATACTCCATTAATCCCTGATAAATCCGTACAATGGGCCATTAGACCATTGACTAAGGTACCTGTGTAATGACCTGGTGCTGGGTGAACAACCATCCCTTTAGGTTTATTTACTACAAGAACATCTGCGTCCTCATAGAAAATTTCCAAATTCATTTCCTCTGGAACAACATCAAGTAACTCTGGTTCTGGTAAGCTAATTTCAATTTTGTCACCTGGCGTGCTTTTATAATTAGATTTTACCCTTTGACCATTCACAGTGACATGTCCCTCTTTGATCCATTGCTGAACCTGACTTCTTGACCATTCACTATTTTGCATCGAAATAACTTTATCAATTCTGTCATTTTGCTCTTCATTTTCAACCAAAATTATATTATCACTCATTTAACGTTCTCCTTATCCTCTTTCCCTTCAAGCAAGGTTAATACAAATATAAAGCCTACACCAATTACTAAAGCCGAATCGGCAATATTGAAAATCGGGAAATCATAAGAAAAAATCAGTACATCTATAAAATCTACTACTTCCTTACGAAAAATACGGTCAATAAAATTACCAATTGCTCCACCTAGCATTAAACCTAGTGCAATACCAAACATCTTCTGCTGAGGTTTAAGGTTCTTAATATAAATGACAAGAATAACAACTACAATGGCTGTTATAATATAGAAAAACCACATTTGACCTTGTAATATTCCCCAAGCTGCTCCTCTATTTCGATGTGATGTTATGTATAAGAACTCATTAATGATTGGAATGCGCTCTCCTAATTCCATATAACGGACAATTGCCCATTTGGACAGCTGGTCTGCCAAAATGATGATAAATGCTATTGCGTAATAAATCACAACTATACCCCTCTCAACTAGTACATGCTCTAACTGATTTTAGCATAATAAACGATATCGGTAAAATGCATTCTAAAAACCGCAAAAATAAACAGAAGTGATTTTTCTCACTTCTGTTATTGTGCAGATACCTTTGTGGAATTTGTTGAATGGATTGATGAGGAAAATTGACGCTTTTCAAATAAATCACTAAATGAAAAATCATAAAGGGTTCTTGCTGTAGGAATAATCTTTAGCTTATCAACTGGGATATGTTTTCCTGTTTCTTCGCATATACCATACGATCCATATTTAAGTTTTCCTAATGCTCGTTCAACATCTTGTAAATCTTCCTTTATATGGTGAAGAACCATTTTTTCTTTTTCATTTATTGGATTTTCGAAAAGCATTTCATAGCTAGCTTCCATATCTGTTGTACTGGATAACCTTTGTCGTAATTCTTTTCTTGTTAACTCTAACTCTGCTTTAATCTCTGCATATTGATCGTTCATTTGAACGCCTCCTTGTCATGCTTTTGATTAATGCTTATTAGGTAGTAGTGATAGTGTATCCGAAAACAAATTAAAAAAAGCCTACAACTTTTTCCTGTATAATGCATTCCTTATTGATACAATACGCAGAAGTAATGCGTATTGTGACTGAGTACGAGTCTGATTATCCATAAAAAAGAAGGAATGGAAACAAAAGTCCCATTCCTTCTTCTTATTATACAGAGTAGCTTTCAGTAACTACTTCAGCACAGCGTGAGCATAATGTTGGGTGTGATTGGTCTTGGCCTACTGTTGTTGAAACAACCCAACAACGATCACATGTTTCCCCTTCAGCAGGTGTTACAACAATCTTAACTTGTTCAAATTCCTTTGCTTGCTCTGGAGCATCCTGATAAGCTCCTGCAATCTTAAATCCTGAAACGATAAATAATTGCGCAAGATTTTCTGAAACAGAGTCTAAAAGCGCCTTTGCTTTTTCGTTTGGATACAATTCGATTTGTGCTGATAAAGATTTTCCAATGACTTTTTCATTACGTGCAACTTCGAGAGCTTTCAATACATCATCTCTTAGCTCCATGAATGCATCCCATTTCTCTTCTAATGAATCAGCATTGTTAAATTGCTTTGATTCTGGCATATCAACTAATTGAACACTTTCTTCTTCTACAGAGTCAATATAATTCCATACTTCATCAGCAGTATGTGGAAGAATTGGAGCCACTAGCTTAGTTAGCGTAATTAATGACTCATATAAAACAGTTTGAATCGCTCTACGCTCTTCGTTTGATGAAGCTTCAATATAAAGGACATCTTTTGCAAAATCTAAATAGAATGAACTTAGCTCAATCGTACAGAAATTGTGTACATTGTGATAGATTGCTGCAAATTCATATTGGTTATATGAAAGCTTCACTTTATCAATTAATTTATTTAATTTCACAAGCATATATTGATCTACTTCTCTTAAGTTGTCATATGCAACACTGTCTTTAACTGGATCAAAGTCAGCTAAGTTTCCTAGCAAGAAGCGGAATGTATTTCTAATTTTGCGATATACTTCAGCTACTTGCTTTAGGATATTATCAGATACGCGCACATCAGATTGATAATCAACAGATGCTACCCATAAGCGAAGAATGTCAGCACCAAGCTGGTTCATAACTTTTGCAGGAATGACAACATTACCAATAGATTTACTCATCTTTCTTCCTTCTCCATCTAAAGCAAATCCATGGCTTAGAACACCTTTATATGGTGCTTTACCAGTTACAGCAACTGCAGTTGATAGAGATGAGTTAAACCATCCACGGTATTGGTCAGAACCTTCTAAATAAAGGTCAGCTGGTCTTTGCAAATCATCTCTTTCAAGTAAAACGGCTTGATGAGACGAACCAGAATCAAACCAAACATCCATAATATCGGTTTCTTTTGTGAACTTTCCATTAGGACTTGACTCATGCTTAAATCCTTCTGGTAATAAGTCAATAGCTTCTTTTTCAAACCAAATATTTGACCCATGCTGTCTAAATAAATGTGATACATGATCGATTGTTTCGTCAGTAATAATTGGTTCTCCATTTTCGCCATAGAATACAGGAATTGGAACACCCCATGCACGTTGACGTGAAATACACCAATCTCCACGATCTCTTACCATGTTATATAGACGAGTTTCACCCCATGCTGGTACCCATTTTGTTTCTTTAACAGCATCCATTAATTCATTGCGGAAATCTTTAATCGATGCAAACCATTGAGCAGTTGCTCTGAAAATGGTTGGTTTCTTCGTTCTCCAGTCATGTGGATAAGAGTGAGTAATAAAGGCTAACTTTAATAAAGCACCTACTTCTTGTAACTTTGCTACAATTGGCTTATTTGCTTCATCGTAGAATAGCCCTTCAAACCCAACAGCTTCATTTGTCATATACCCTTTTTCATCAACTGGGCATAATACGTCTAGACCATATTTTTGTCCAACAATGAAGTCATCCTCACCATGGCCTGGTGCTGTATGAACACAACCTGTACCAGCATCAGTTGTAACATGTTCTCCGTTCATCACTAATGACTCACGTTTATATAATGGATGAACTGCAACGATTTGATCTAGCTCGCTCCCCTTGATTGTCTTAACTGTCGTTGGTTCATTCCAATCAAGTTCCTTAGTTACTGATTCAACTAATTGTGTTGCAACAATATATTTCGTTCCCTCAACAGATACTACACTGTAATCAAGATCGGGATGAAGACTAATACCTAAGTTTGCAGGAATTGTCCAAGGTGTTGTAGTCCAGATGATGAACTTCTCATCACCTTCTAGTACACCCTTACCATCTTTCACATCAAATGCAACGTAGATTGAAGCAGAACGCTTATCCTGATATTCAATTTCAGCTTCAGCAAGTGCAGACTCACTTGATGGTGACCAATATACTGGCTTTTTCCCTTTATAGATATAGCCCTTCTTAGCCATCTCACCAAATACTTTAATTTGCTGTGCTTCATATTCAGGCTTTAATGTAATATATGGATTCTCCCAATCACCTCTAACACCTAAACGCTTAAACTGTTCTCTTTGATTGTTAATTTGTTCATATGCATATTCTTCACAAAGCTTACGGAATTCGGCAACACTCATTGCCTTTCGGTTCACCTTTTTATTTTTCGTTAATGCCGTTTCGATTGGTAAACCATGTGTATCCCAACCTGGAACATACGGAGCATTATACCCGTCCATTGATTTAAATCGGACGATGATATCCTTCAAAATTTTGTTTAACGCATGACCCATGTGAATATCTCCATTCGCATATGGAGGGCCATCGTGTAGAATGAACAGTGGACGATCTTTCGTGCGTTCCTGCACCTTTTGATAGATGTTCATTTCATTCCATTTTTCTTGAAGCTGTGGTTCACGATTTGGCAAATTGCCACGCATCGGGAATTCCGTTTTTGGCATTAATAACGTGTCTTTGTAATCCATTGTTATCCTCCTCATTTCATCACTATCTTTTCCAATATAACCATATTTAGAACGATAAAATAACACAAAAAAACCTTCTCATCCCAAAAGGGACGAGAAGGTTTTCCCGCGGTACCACCCTAATAGACTAAATAATAGTCCACTTAATCATTCGTAACGAGAATGTATTCGCCTATGCTTACTGAAATCGTTCAGCACGGAACTCAAGGGTGATTTTCATTACTATCACTTATATCGAGCTCCCACCATTCTCGAATCGCTAAAATAAGTATTGATAATAATTACTGTCCCTATCAATGTCATTTTGGTTATTTAAATATATTTATCGTTACAAAATTATATGTGAGTTAAAGTCTTTAGTCAAGGCTAGTTACTTATTTTTCTTCTGCTTCTGCCAAAACAGGCTCAACATTGTATTCCATTAAGTGATCCCAGTCATCTGTTTCAAGCATGTCTAATTGAGCTTCAATTAGCATTTTAAAACGATTTCTAAATACTTTAGATTGCTTTTTCAATTCTTCAATTTCTATCGCTATTTTTCTAGATTTAGCTAGCGATTCATTAATAATTCGATCAGCATTCTTTTCGGCTTCTTTAATAATTAATTTCGCTTCCTTCTGAGCATTGCGCTTTACTTCCTCAGCTGTCTCTTGAGCTATGACAATTGATTTATGTAATGTTTCTTCAATATTTGTAAAATGGCCAAGTCTTTCATTTTGTTCTAATAGTTTATTTTCAAGCTCTTTCTTTTCACGAATGACCATTTCATAGTCTTTGATGACTTGATCAAGAAATTCATTTACCTCATCTTCATCATATCCACGAAAACCTTTTGTAAACTCTTTGTTATGAATGTCTAATGGCGTTAAAGGCACAAAAGCCACCTCCAGTTAGTATTTTATTGTCGCTGTGTTTAGATAGATTGTTGCTTTAATTCACAAATCAAGTTCATATTCTAACTAGGCTGTTTTCGTATATATTGTTGCTTTTGATACCGCAGCCTGAATACACTCCGCGTCCTGTGGGAGCCTACTAGTCCCACGGGAGTCTCCGTGTATTCATTCTGCTAGAAATCTATTCTCAATTAATTCACCTCAAAAAACAACAAACTTTGAGAAAACAGCCTTTAACTATAAGTTATTTATATTTGTGTGTTTGAATTATACAATTCGACAGAATCGCCCTAAATCCTGCAAAAAAACCAAATTTATTTTTGTTTTCCTACAGTGAATCTAAATTTATCTTTTTTTGATTTCCCTTCGTTCGATATAAGCTTCAATCTACCGAACCCTCTAACAGAAATGATATCTCCTTCTTTGCATTCGAAAGCTGTGTTTTCAACAATTTTCCAATTGAGCTTAGCTTGTCCATTTTGTATAATGCTTTGAGCTTTTTGCCTAGAAATTTGGAACGCAGAAGAAATCACAACATCTAAGCGAAGAGAGGAAAGTGATAAGACTTGTTCAGCCCATTCTTCTTTTTGTTGTATTATTTCTGACAACGGTCGTTTCTTAAGAGATACGGTTGCTCTCCCAATAGACTGTAAATTTAATTCAATAAAAGTGTCCACTTCTTTTGAAACAATAATTTGGATAAGATCATCAACTATCAGAATATCACCATACTTAGATCGTTTTAATCCAATTGACATCAAAGAACCTAGTATTTGCCGATGTTCAATCGTAACAAATTTTGAAGGATACACCAATTGATACAACGAAAGCTGGAAATCTTCTTCTGTAGGTGTCAAATACGAAGGATAAATTAAAACTCTTTTTCTCTCGGAAGTAGGACTACCTCCAAATGCTTTCATTAAAACGTCTGATTGCTCACCAACAATTAATTTGACGATTTCTTGTTCTCTAGGATCAAGAAAATCTGAAAGCTTAGGACTATATTCAAATTCTACTGCTGTTTTCCATTCAAGTACCTTATCAATAAAAGCATGTTCCTCTTTTCGAAAATGCTGATAAATGTCCATCAAATCAATCCATTTCAATTATAAGTCCAGATAAAAAGGGAACCTTTTTCGGATCCCTTTGTTAGCCTATGTAAACATTCTAGATAGGGCGCTTAATCCCATACCTGCGAAATTCAGGACTAATATACCCACGATTGGGGAAATATCAATCATCCCGAGTGGTGGTATGATTCTTCGAAAAGGTTCTAAATATGGTTCACAAATTCTAGCAAGAAACTGTCCAATACTTGATTCACGCGCGTTAGGAAACCAAGACATCAAAATATATGCAATTAACGCGTAAGAATAAACATTCAGGAGACTTATCAATATTCCAAAAATCAAATCCATTAACACTACCACCTCTTATCTGTATACTCTTCCTCTGCAAAAACCTCTGAAATATTACCTGACACATCAATATTATCTGGTGTACATAAGAATATGTTAGAGCCAATTCGTTGGATGTCTCCGCCTATAGCATAGACTGTCCCACTTAAAAAATCTACAATTCTCTTCGCCTGATCATGTTGAATTCGCTGTAAATTCACAACAACTGCTCGACGATTTTTTAGATGGTCCGCTATTTCTTGGGCTTCAGCATATACCCTTGGTTCAAATAATACCATTTTTGATGATTTTTGAACACTTTGTAAGCTTACTACATTCTGTTTATTATGTTTAACTGATCTTGTAGTAGGAGCAGGTGGTTCAATTTCATCCACATCGTACTGTTCTTGTTCTTCATATTCATATTCATCATCTAAAGCAAAAAAACTCTTAAATTTAGTTTTTATCCCCATTGTTATTCCCTCCTCTTCATTTGTTACCAACTAGTGATGTTCCTATACGAATAAACGTTGCTCCCTCTTCTACTGCAATATCATAGTCATTTGACATCCCCATTGAAAGCTCCTGACATGGTGCATAAGCTAATTGTAATGCTTGTACTTCCTGCTGTAATACTTTCAATTTATGAAAGCAAGCTCGAATCAGATCCCTATCCTCAGTAAATGGAGCCATCGTCATTAATCCTACAATTTCAATCAAAGGATACGCTTCGAGATTTTGTATGAATGATTGTAATTCATCTGGATGAATCCCATGTTTAGACTCTTCACCTGATACATTTAATTGTACAAAGCATTTTATTTTTTGTGATGCTCGTTTTTGAATTTCCTCAGCAAGTGATAGTCGATCTAATGAATGGATATAATCCACCTTATCAATGATTTTCTTAACTTTTTTGGTTTGAAGAGATCCGATGAAATGCCATGTAAATTTCTCGCCAAAGTAAGACCACTTCTCATTTAAACCTTCTTCTCTGTTTTCACCAAGATGTGTTACCCCAGCATGATATGCTTCTTCAGCAGTTGCAATACTCACATATTTAGTTACAGCAATCACTTTGACATCTTGTGGATTCCTATCAACGGCTTTACATGATTGAGATATTTGTTGTTCTATCGCTGCTAGATTCTCTGCAACATTCACTTTCTGTTCAAACCTCCTTACGACCTATATAGCTTAACATTCTTCCTGTTTTCCCTTTGTCTCGTCGATGTGAGAAGAAGAGTCCAGTCTCACAACTTGTACAGTAGGAAGAAACACTGATTTGCTCCTTTGGAATTCCAGCTTCTATCATAAGTAATTCATTCAGGTATTTTAAGTTAAGCTGGTATTGACCAGTTCTTACCTCCTTAAACACGCCGGTATGATTGATTTCCAAATCTTTAATCGCATTTATGACAGCATCATCAACGATATAACAACACTGATCAATAGCAGGTCCAATGCTTGCATAAATATTATGAGGATTCACACCTTCATTTTGGACCCATGTTCTGACCATCTCACCAGCGATGTCATTTACTGTTCCCTTCCACCCAGCATGTGCAATTCCTATCATCCCACTAGTAGGATCATAGAAATATAATGGCACACAATCTGCATAGCAAAGTGTTAGCAGCAAATCCTTCTCGGTTGTGTAAATCGCATCTGTTCTTGGAATGGCATCTTTATAATTCAATGCTCCACGCCCGCACATCTCCTTCGTCACTTTAACAACAGCCGCCTCGTGAACTTGTTCACATCCTACCCATTTATCTGCCTGAATACCCAGATGTTCACCTAATAATCTCCTGTTCTGTTTGACTAACTCTTCGTCATCAAACACATGAAAACCGAGATTTAAAGTGGAAAAGCCATCCTTACTAAAACCACCATTTTTAGTTGAAAACCCTGCTATAATTGTATCATCATTGCTTAAGCTATTAAAATCATTCAATTGTAAGAATGTATTCCGAGAACTACTTTTATATGGATCACTTTGCATAGTAAACTCCCTTTGCTCTTAATAGAAAACTTTCGATTAAGTTACCTAAATATCCTTAAAAAGGAACAATTTTCTCGGTTCTTATCTGCTTATTTTATCATAATTTATCTAATTAGAGGGGGAATAAATTGAAAAATGTCAAAATAAGTGCGTTACTCTATTAAAGCTTGAGGCGCTTGTGGATACTTTACTAAAATGACATCCGTACCTATCTTCATAATATGATTCCATGGAATTGAAACCTCTTCATCCTTCCCAAAAAAGCCCAACACCTTACCTGAGCCTGAAATAATGATGGCCTCAATCTTTCCAGTTGATAAATTAATATCGATATCCCCAATATTCCCTAATCGTTTCCCATCAGATACACTAACCACATCTTTGGCCTGCAATTCTGAAATATATACCATCGTCTCTCCTACCCCTCAACTTTTTTCTTATCTTCAATATATGATGTTGTACTATGAATTCATGAACAAAACTTCGATAAATATCAATTCATATTAAAAAAGAGACTGTAGATAGTCTCTTTTAATTTTGGATGTTCTTATTCATTTGTCGAATCGCAGCCTTTTCAAGTCGTGAAACCTGGGCCTGAGAGATCCCAATTTCTTCTGCCACTTCCATTTGTGTCTTCCCTTGGAAGAAACGCTTTCTTAAAATTAGCTTCTCTCGTTCATTTAGCCTTCTCATTCCTTCTTTCAAGGCGATTTCCTCGATCCAATTTATATCTCGATTTCTTTCATCACTTAATTGGTCCATCACATAAATAGGATCTCCACCATCATTATAAATCGGTTCAAATAATGAAACTGGATCTTGGATTGCATCAAGTGCAAATACAATTTCTTCGTGTGGAACCTCTAGAACCTTTGAAATTTCTTCAGCAGTTGGTTCTCTGCTTGTCTCACTCATTAGACGCTCTCTCACCTGCAATGCTTTATAAGCAATGTCTCTTAGTGAACGTGAGACCCTAATTGGATTGTTATCACGAAGATAACGTCTTATTTCCCCAATAATCATTGGTACAGCGTATGTTGAAAATTTAACGTTTTGGCTCAAATCGAAATTATCAATAGATTTCATTAGGCCAATACATCCTACCTGAAACAGGTCATCAACATATTCTCCTCTGTTATTAAAACGCTGAATCACACTAAGTACTAGTCTTAAATTACCATTAACTAGTTTTTCTCTGGCAGACAAATCACCGCTTTGGATTTGTCTAAAAAGCTTACGCATTTCTTCATTCTTAAGTACTGGGAGTTTTGATGTATCTACACCGCATATTTCTACTTTATTTCGAGTCAATTCTTTCCCTCCTAACAGGAGTTGCTGTACAAAGTTAAGTATCTCCTTAGGTGGGAAAAATATGCACGATTGTTCTTTCTTTTCATCCTCAAAATTTGAAAATGCAGTGTCTATAAGTGATCAATATATCAGAAATCCCAATATAACAATAACGATTTACACCATTTTATTAAATTCTTTTCTTAGTCTTTTTATAATTCTTTTTTCTAATCTAGATATATAGGATTGAGAAATCCCAAGCATATCTGCAACATCCTTTTGGGTTTTTTCCTCTCCACCAATTAAACCAAATCGTAGCTCCATGATTTGCTTTTCTCGGTCATTTAATTGATGAAGTGCTTTAATTAATAATTTCCGATCTACATTTGCCTCAAGATCCTTTGTAATAATATCCTCATCTGTGCCAAGTACATCTGATAATAATAATTCGTTACCATCCCAATCTATATTTAGCGGCTCATCGAAAGACACCTCGGAACGGATCTTGTTATTTCGTCTTAAGTACATAAGGATTTCATTTTCAATACATCTTGATGCATATGTAGCTAATTTAATTTTCTTTTCAGGATTAAATGTATTTACTGCTTTTATTAATCCTATCGTACCGATACTAATTAAATCTTCAATATTAATACCTGTATTCTCAAATTTTCTCGCAATATATACAACCAATCTCAAGTTACGTTCAATTAAAATCGATCTTGCAGCCTTATCACCATTTGGTAGCTTCTGAAGTAAAACCTCTTCCTCTTCTTTTGATAATGGGGGAGGCAATGCTTCACTACCGCCTATATAATAAATTTCATCTGTTTTTATCCCTAATTTGATTAACAATTTATACCACATATATGTTAAACGAAGTTTTAGTTTTGTCACTGCATGTTCTCCCTTCTATTTTGTAAAATTGTGAGTAAGATAGTATTAGCAATATGATTTAAGATGCTGGTTGTACTGAGGATGTAATGAGCATTTTAGGATGAACGATACATTGGTACTCATCCACAGATGACAGAGTTGTATGATTTAAGGCTACAAGTGCTTTTTTGACTCTTATTTTCTCGTTATTATAATACAGAGTAATTTCATCAGGCTTTAAAGCTAATAGGAACTGATGGTCTTGACCTACTGCACGATATGGAACTAGTCGAATTCTACTTTCCCACGGATGTGATTCCTCTGTTGTATTGGTTCCTAAGGAATCTAGATTCTTTGACTGCTCTAAAATACTTTTCGGTAATATATGTTCGATTTTTTTAGTATCTAAGATCATCACCGGACTTTTACTTATTGGATCATAGAGTTGGTTTCCACTATCTATTAACCCTTTGAGAGAAAATGATATGTGGTCGATGCTGACTTCCACGGTCACTATTTGATCATAATGAATTTTTTTCGTTTCAATATGATCGATTTGTTGTTTAGAGAAATACCATGCTAATGGGAAACCTATAAATACAAATAACCAACTAATTGGATCCCCAAAGCCAGTAGTAGAGGTAGCCATTACATTATTCGTAATACTAACCTCATATTCAAAGAAATAGTGGACACCTATCATTCCACCTCCAATCATGAATGTTGTGAAATAAAAGGTGAGCAACCCCTGAAAAAAATAACGAAATTTTTTATAGCCAAACGCTGTCAAAATAATAAGGCATGAAAATAAAATCTTAACAATTGGATGTGATGCTAGTGACTGAATTGGCATAAACATCAATAACACAATCGTTGACCCTAACAATGCAGCTAGGAATATCCTCCACTTCACGATCTTTCTTTTTAAGATAATTGCTGTTAAGAGCAATAACATAAAATCAAACAGAAAGTTTAACAACCATATAATATCTAAATAGATATACAAACGTGTACTCCTTTCACGCAAATCTAAGCAAAGTACCTTATTAAAAATTAGTATATAGTACATCTTATAAGGAAGTCTGTCATTTCATGCCGATAATAGTGAAGAAATTTTAAGAGATTCCTTCGTTTTTTGTCAGTGTATCGTAGAAATTTGGAAGAAGGGGTAATTCAAGTCTTCATTCTGCTCTAGGAAAACTATAAATATAGTGAAATGCAGAAAATAAAAAAGTGTCAAGAGCCACCATTTAATAGGTAGCTCTTGACACTTATTTATAATTATCTACGGCGATTTCGATTTCTCAAGAATGTTGGGATATCTAATGCCTCTTCATTTGATTGATTCCCTCGCGGATTTGCTTGTTCTGGTTGCCCAACAACAGGCTCTTCACGCTTAGTCTCTCTTTTCACAGGTGTTGGCTTTTGTGTTTGGAATGAAGGACGTGAAGAAGGCTTCGGTTGACTTACTTCAGCTTCGTTAAATCCAGTTGCAATAACAGTAACGACAATTTCATCCTTTAGGTTATCGTTAATTACAGAACCAAAAATCATATTCACTTCTTGATCAGACGCCGTTGCCACAATATCAGCTGCTTCTTGAACTTCATACAAGCTTAGATTTGTTCCACCAGTGATGTTCATTAGAACACCTTGAGCTCCATCAATTGACGTTTCTAATAATGGACTTGAGATTGCTTTCTTAGCAGCTTCAGCCGCACGGTTCTCACCAGTTGCAACACCAATCCCCATTAATGCAGAACCTTTGTTAGACATGATTGTCTTCACATCAGCGAAATCAAGGTTAATTAAACCAGGTACAGCAATTAAATCTGAAATACCTTGAACACCTTGTCTTAACACATTATCCGCTTCGCGGAATGCTTCTAACATTGGAGTATTTTTATCGACAATTTCTAATAAACGATCATTTGGAATGACAATAAGCGTGTCAACAGCTTCCTTCATAGCAGCAATTCCGCCTGAAGCTTGTCCAGCACGTTTACGCCCTTCAAAAGTGAATGGTCTAGTTACTACACCTACTGTTAATGCTCCTAAATCTCTGGCAATCTGAGCAATAACTGGCGCAGCACCTGTACCAGTACCTCCGCCCATTCCAGCTGTAACGAATACCATATCAGCTCCTCTTAGAGCTTCTTCAATTTGTTCCTTACTTTCTTCTGCAGCTTTCTTTCCAACTTCTGGATTTGCACCTGCACCTAAACCTCTAGTTAGCTTTCCACCAATTTGCATCTTAGTTTCTGCTTTTGATAAATTTAGGGCTTGAGCGTCTGTGTTAACTGCTAAGAAATCAACACCTTGAACACCATGTTCTATCATTCGATTGACAGCGTTGTTTCCTCCGCCACCAACACCAATTACTTTTATAGTTGCTAATTGATCAAGATTGGTATCAAACTCCAACATCCTAGGTCCTCCTAATTCTCCATAAATACTTCTCTTATAACTTCTTATTCAAAGAAGTAACCAAAGAATTTCTTTACTTTTTTTCCTATTTTTTGTTCAGGTTCAATTTGTTTGTTTTTTACTTGTTGCTGTTGTTTTGGTACTCTTTTTTCAGTATGCTCTACTGGCACAGTAGAACTGATTTCACGGCCCTGAATCTTAGCATGCTCATATGCGAATTGTATAAGACCTACACCCGTTGAAAATTGCGGTTCTCTTACCCCAATATAGTCTGGCTTTGCGATTCGAATATTATTTTGCAAAACAGCTTGAGCTAACTCTAATACTCCAGGCATATTAACGACACCACCAGTTAACACATATCCTCCTGGTAAATCATTAGCACCTAGTTTTCTGACCTCGTTTTGAACAAGATCAAAAATTTCTTCTAGCCTTGCTTCTATAATATCTGATATTTCTAATTGAGTAAATTGTTGATGTTGATCACTACCAATAATCGGTACACTAAACACCTCATCCTCTGAAGCTAAATCATAAAAAGCATGTCCATGCTTAATTTTGATTTTTTCAGCATCCTCAGTAGAGGTCCTCAAACCTATGGATAGATCCTTTGTGATGTGATCGCCACCGATTGGTAAAACACTTGTCGTTTTTAAGTGTCCGTCCTCGAAAAGAGCAATACTGGTTGAGCCTCCACCAATATCAATAAGTCCAACGCCAAGATTCTTTTCATCTTCAGAAAGTGTGATCGAGCCAGCGGCTAATGGTTGAAGACAAATAGCAACTATATCAAGCCCTGCTCTTTCAACACATCGAAGTAAATTATGTAAGATCGTTCTAGAAGTAGTGATAATCGTACCTTCGACTTCTAATCGTACTCCTAGCATTCCTCTTGGATCATTAATCTCATCATAGCCATCGACGATAAATTGCTTTGGTATGACATCAATGATTTCTCTTTCAGGAGGAATTGATACAAATTGAGCTGCTTCTATCACTCTGGTTACATCATCAATACTAATTTCCCTATTCTGTCTGTTTTCACTTGATACAGCCACAACACCATGACAATCTTGAAGCTGTACTTGATTAGCTGGAATACTTACTACAACCTGGTTGATTGGAATTCCAACCATTCTTTCAGCTTGTTCGACTGCTTTTTTAATAGAATGAACGGTTTCATCTATATCTACAATGGAACCTTTTTTCAAGCCTTCTGATTTTACATTCCCCACCCCAATAATGTTTAAAGAGTCGTTGACCATTTCGCCAATGATTACTTTAACACTGGATGTACCGATGTCTAGACTAACACAAATTTCATTGCTGTTCATTCTTTGGCACCTCCTTTTGCAATTAACAGGTCTTCGTTTAGGAATTTGAAGAACAACAATATAAATGTAAATTTATTCATAAGAAAAATATTCAACAAATAGAGTGCTTAACCCTTTTAATTAAATCAATTTTTTTCTATTTTATTACGAGATAAGCTCCATTTTGATATTAAAATTCTTCTAATAACAGCAATGTTTTGAAATAATCTTACTCCAAAAGCAAATACAGCTACTAAATACAAGTCTACACCAAGATGAACACCTAGGAAAGCTAAACTTGCAGCTAAAATGATGTTAAAGAAAAATCCTGATACAAACACTGCTTGATCATAGATATTTTGAAGATGTGCGCGAATCCCACCAAACAATGTATCAAGAGCAGCTAGTACGGCAATCGATAAATAGTTCGAGTATTCTTCAGGTATTGTAAACTGAGACGATAGTCCCAGAATGATTCCTATTAATAGTCCGATTAAAGGGAGCCACATTTTAATTTCCACCTTTTTCTGTTTTAACAGGTTCCATATCTTTAATCCTTATCGGGTCGTCATATGCTGGAATAGTCACTTCAGCAACGGGCTTCGATATTGATAGCTTTAAGTTCTCAACAAAGAACTCATCTACAGCTTCTGATGCTTTCATTCGGTTATATAATTTCTCAGCATCTTGTGCAATCACTTTTATTTGAAATGGAAGTGATCTAATTGAGTAAGAATCGATTTTCGTTGTTCTTTGTATTTCTCTGATAACCGTTGTATTAATGACTCTATGATTATCGATTGCTATTGCCTCAGCTTGATATGAATTAAGATCATTAATTAATCTTCGAAGAATTTCAGCAGAAACTGCCTCGCTTGGTACCCCTATTTCATTAAAAGCACGATCAACAGTCAAAATGATCCCTGGACCCTTCACTTCAGTCAATCCCGCTGCTTCCTTTAATTCCTCTAGGGTTGCTTTTAAGACTTCTTCTTTGCCATCGTTACGATTCGAATTATACTGCACAATTTTTTCTTCATATTTATAAATCTCATTAATTAACTCTGAATGTAATTCTTGAGCCTTTTTCAAATCATCTCTTAATTCCCACATATCACGAGTATCACGAACAACAGGCTCTTTCACAGTTTGAAACTGAACAGCAAGCATGAATCCAATCACAACTAATACGATTGAAAAACTGATATTCATATGTTTTCCCAAACCAAACCACCTTTTTCTATGTATAAGGGCGGAACTCTCCTTCATTCTCTCTAATTAATCATTAGATGCTTGAAGCAAGGGTTCCATTGTTACTTCTGTATTTTCAATCGTAACCACAATGTTATCCTGTACTAATTGTTCATTTATCCCACCATTTATATTTAAGGCTGGAATTAATACATCTGGGTTACCAATAGCTGAGATGACAAATGGAGCTGGATATTGATTACCATCTACCATCACGACTGGACCATTACAATACAAATATGATTTATGAGTCAGTCTCTTCCCATTGACAGATACCGCTTGAGCACCAGATATATATAGCTCGTTTATCACTTTAAATAAGTGACTTTCATGTACTAAATAGTTATTAACATCCTCGCCAGATGGGACATAGGAAGCATCCTCTAACGTGACCTTAACCCCTGGTCCCTTTACTGGAATTTCACCAATAAACATGCGGTATTTTTCAACATCCTCAACTAAATTAAAGTAGATTTGCTCTTGTTCTTTCCTTGCAAGCTCCTCTTCAATTTCCCTAACTCTAGCTTGCTTTGATGCTAATTCTTCTTGGAGCTCCATGTTTCTTTCCTCTTGTTCAATTAAACTGGTTCGTATTTCATTTTCCTTACTCCATTGTCGATCAGTCAATCTACCTTGCGAGGTTTCTTGTTTTGTGAATTGGTAAGAGAAGGAAATCATAAAACCGAGAACAATACAGACAAATGCAAGTACAGCATGATTACCCTTCAGTTTCATTTGGTACCTCCCCCTCTTCTAACTCATCTTCTGTTGTTTTGTATTCTCTAAAGAACGGAACAACATCTAAATGAATAACTCCTTTTAGGGAAGGATCCAATTCACTTATGACGGTTGGATATGCCTCCATTTTTTCAGCAAATCCTCTAAGCGTAACACTGACCTCATAACCATTATTCATAAATACCGTTACATGCTGATTGTCTGAATCTTGAGGGGTATGGTGGATTTCTGATATCGAATTCGCAACACTTACTGTTAATTCATTCAATTCTCTTGCTAGTTCAACAATATTACCGTCATTCCAGTTAACTAATAGAGGAGCGTCAATAGCTTGTCCAAACTCATTTACAGCTTTGAGCGTTTTTCCATTCTCTAAGACCGGATATAATTTATCTGATTCTTGCACATAAGCTACTCTTTGAAGCTCTTCAACTTCAATAACGATATGATTAGGTAGTTTTCTTTTCACAGAGGCTGATTTGATCTCCTCATGTTGACTTACATTATCTGCAATTTCAGCTTTATTAATCTTCCAGAAGCTAGTCTGATTTGAAAGTCTACTTAGTTTAATCAGATCATCATTTGATACATGCTGATTTCCGTTAACAGTAATTGTAGAAACTTTACTTAATGGAGATTGTAGATAAGTAACAGAAATAACCATAAAGAAAAAACAAAAGATTGTAATGATAATTCTTCGATTTGCTTTTTGTTTTCTCTTTTGTTTGAGCTTTGGTATTCTGTCTTCAATTGTAACAACTTTATTGGCCAATTCTGATCCCCCACTTTAGATGCAAGTCGGAATTCGAATACATAAATCTCTTTAGGTATTTTCAATCTCGTATAGGTTGTCCTATTATTGAAGAAGCGGCAAGTAAACAATTAGATAATAAGGTTATCTTAGTAATCTTTAAGTTTTCAAGCCGCTTATATTCCAAACTCTAGATTGATTAATGACCAACTCATGCATTTGATCAACTTATGGAAAGTATTATAACATAATTACCAGATATTTGGTGAAAGAATACATATTACTTTCGCCCTATAATTTCTACTTCTGTTTCCATAACAACATCGTATTTTTCAAGAATTGTTTCTTTTATATACGTGATGAGATCTAAAACGTCTTGAGCAGTAGCTCCTCCTGCATTCACAATAAAGTTCCCATGCATTTCAGAAATTTGTGCTCCACCTATGGAATATCCTTTTAGACCTGCTGATTCTATTAATTGTCCAGCATAATTGGGGAGTGGATTACGAAAAATACTACCCGCACAAGGAAAGTTCCATGGCTGAGTATCTCTTCTATAATCTTTGTTTTTCTGCATAATCGCCATAATTTCTTTCTTTGTTCCTTCTTTTAATTCAAATTCCGCTTCTAATACAATTCCTGGACGTTCATGTTGAAGGATTGACGTACGGTATGAAAATTCCATTTCACGATTTGACAGCCATTCCATCGTTCCATCTTCAAAAAGGATATGAGCCTTCGTTAATATTTTTGATATGTCAGATCCATGTGCACCTGCATTCATATAAACTGCCCCACCAACAGAACCAGGGATTCCACTCGCAAAGGCAAAGCCATCAAGCCCTTCCTTACTAATAACCATCGCAAGCTTCACAACTGGATATCCACCACCAACCGTAATGGTTGTTCCATTAATTGTAAGATGGTCAAGTCCATTTGCTAATTTTATGACAACACCTTCAATTCCCTTATCTGAAACAAGTAGATTTGACCCTCTACCAATAGCAGTCCAAGCTGTATTATGTTTTCTAATAAGATCCATCGTCGTTTTTAAACCATTTATATCCTTAGGAATAAGCAGCAAGTCAGCTGGACCACCAATTTTAATAGTCGTATGATTAGCCAAAGGCTCGTTTAGTAGAATTTTGCCAACATCGGCAGCTTGTAATTCCTCAAATAATTTATTCATTTCCTTATACCTCCTAACTTAAAACCAACTGTATATTTATCATATTCATGACATATACCTATAGGAACTTATACAGTTATTTTATCTCTTTAATTAATTTATATAGTCTGTCAGCAGCATCCTTAATTCCAATTGACTCAGAGGCCTTTTTCATTTCTGTCAATGTGTTTTCATTTAAAAGAATTGAATCAATATCTTTTAGTAGTAGTTCACCAGAAAAATGACGTTCTAGTCGTAAGATTGCTGCATTGTGATCACTTAATGACCTAGCATTCTTTTCTTGGTGATTGTTTGTAACATATGGGCTTGGGATTAAAATACTAGGAAGTCCTAGTGCTGTAATTTCAGCTAAAGTTGTTGCACCTGCACGAGCAACAATTAAATCAACTCCTGATAGGACCTCAGGCATATTATGTAGAAATGGTTTGATGATAACATTATCAGGATTCCCAACTTCCTTTACCTTATCAATCACTTTATCATAATGCACCTCTCCAGTTACATATAAGAACTGGTAGTCTTTTGTTGCAACTTGTGGTAACACTTCAAGGAATGCATCATTAATCGGCTTTGCCCCACGGCTACCCCCGACAATTAAAACTGATTTCTTCCCTGGTTTTAAGCCTACACTCAACTTCCCTTTTAATCCGTCTTTTCCCAGAACCTCAGACGCACGCGGATTACCAGTCATAACGACTTTGTCGTTTGGAAAGAATACTCTTGCTTCTTCAAAGCAAATCGCCACTTTATCAACATAACGACTTAAAAATTTGTTTGTTAATCCAGGAACACTGTTTTGCTCGTGAATAACGGTCTTAATGTTTAACTTTGAAGCTGCATAGACAACAGGACCACATACGTATCCACCTGTACCAATGACAACATCCGGCTTAAACTCTTTTATATATCGTTTACTATCTGAAACACCTTTGAGAAATCTTGTTATAGTTTTTACATTTTCAAAGGATAGTTTTCTTTTAAAACCAGTTATATCAATTGTCTTAAAAGGAATACCCTCTCTAGTAACAATTTGATTTTCCAACCCTTTTTTTGTACCGATATATAGAAATTCAGCCTGTGGGTTCATTTTTTTTATTTCATTTATTAATGCTAATGCTGGATAGATGTGACCACCAGTTCCCCCACCACTTACTAATATCCTCATTTTGTAACTCCTCCAATCATTGGTCATTTAACGTTCTAACCAATCATCACTTTTTCTATTTTATTCATATGAGCCTGTACACATGTTTTTTCGCAAAGGCTGTTTTCTCAAAGACTGTTGTTTTTTGAGGTGAATTAATTGAGAATAGATTTCTAGCAGACTGAATACACGGAGACTCCCGTGGGACTAGTAGCCAAAGTGAGACCCCGCAGGAGCACCAGCGACGAGGAGGCTCACCGGTTACCCCACAGGACGCGGAGTGTATTCAGGCTGCGGTATCAAAAGCAACAATATATACGAAAACAGCCTTCGCAAAAGAAACCCTGTTAATTAACAGGGTTTACTTTAGAAGATATTATAACATGAGTAAAGCTCAGTCTAATAATCTTTTTAATAACGGGCATATCGACTTATATTCAGTAAAACACCTACAGCAGCTAGCATGAGGGTTAAGGACGAACCACCGTAACTCAAAAATGGTAAAGTAATACCTGTAACAGGCATTAATCCCGTCACTACACCGACATTAATAATAACCTGAATAGCAATCATACCAATTATTCCTATAGCTAGAAAGCTTCCATATAGATCTGGTGCACCTAGTGCAATTCTAACACCCCTCCAGAGCAGAAGACTAAATAATAGAATCACAAATGTCCCACCAATAAAGCCCAACTCCTCTGCTAGAATTGCAAAGATAAAATCTGTTTGAGGTTCGGGCAAATAAAAGAATTTCTGACGACTCTGACCTAGTCCTAATCCAAATAGTCCACCTGGACCTATTGCATATAAGGATTGAATAATTTGGAATCCACTTCCTAACGGATCCTCCCACGGATTTAAAAAGGAGGTAATCCGCTTTATCCGGTATGGGGCAGAAACAATAAGCCCAACAAACCCAGCAACTCCAAGCATCCCAAGCATAACAAAATGACTAATTCTAGCACCCGCTACAAAAATCATCACAATACATGTCCCAACCATCACTGTAGCTGTTCCTAAGTCAGGCTGAAGCATGATAATCCCAAAGGCAAGGAATACAAGCGATAATGAAGGAACTAACCCTTTCTTGAACGAAGTAATTTTCTTATGATTCTCTGATAAGTACTTGGCTAGAAAAGCAATCATCGCAAGTTTCATAAATTCAGAGGGCTGAATCGAAAAAGCACCGACACCAATCCAGCTTCTTGAACCGTTTCTTACCATCCCAACTCCGGGTATTAGTACTAGGATAAGTAGGACAAAGCAAACAATGATAATGACTTTTGCCCATGTTCTCCATGTCCAATAATCGACATTCATAATAAAGAACATCGCTAATACACCGACACCAGCAAATAATAATTGCCGTTTCGCAAAGAAAAATGAATCATCGAACTTGTAAGTTGCCCAAATTGCACTTGCACTATAAACCATGATTAATCCAACAGTTAATAGAGAAAGAGTGATTACAACTAATATGATGTCTGGCGTAGATTTTTTGGTCGACAATGCACACACCTCAACGTTCTTAAATTAAGAGCATGTGTTAAAAACGGTTTAATTGTTCATTACCATTAATAAGACGAGCCCCTTACTTAAGCTTATGCACTGCGTTTATAAAAATGTCTCCTCTTTCTTCAAAAGTCTTATATTGATCCCAACTTGCACAAGCTGGCGATAATAAAATCACATCTTTATCTTCTGACAGAGCATAAGCCATTTGTACAGCTTTCTCTACATTATCGACATGTTTTATTGTATCTATTCCAGCAACACGAGCGGCTTTACTGATTTTATCAGCCGTTTCACCAAATACGATCAGAGTTTTAACATTCTTTAATTCTGGAATTAACTCATCAAACTCATTCCCACGATCAAGCCCACCAGCAAGTAAAATCAGTGGTTGAGTGAAGGCTGAAATAGCTTTTTTGGTGGCAAGAATATTTGTTGCCTTCGAGTCATTATAGAATTTCCGACCATTAATTGTCTCTACATATTGCAAGCGATGCTTCACACCAGTAAATGTTGTTAGGACATGAATGATCGCAGTATGATCTACATTCATAATCTTCGCAACAGCTACTGCAGCAAGAATATTTTCTAGGTTATGCTTCCCTGGAAGAGCAATTGACGACACAGTCATGATTGCTTCTTGATCAAAGTAGACGTGACCATCTTTTACATATGCTCCACTTTCTAACACTTTTGAGGTTGAAAAGTAGACTTTTTTTGCCTGACTTTGCTTAGCTATCGAAACGATTTCCGCATCATCTGCATTGATCACACTATAATCGTCCTTAGATTGATTTTTGAAGATATTCCCTTTTGCTTTGACATATTCTTGTTTTGTTCCATGATAATCTAAATGAGCGTCAAAGATATTTAAAAGGACAGCTACTTTAGGTGAAAAAGTAGGAACACCCATTAACTGAAATGAAGATAATTCAGTCACAATTACATTGTCAGGCTCTGAATTCCTAGCAACCTCACATGCGACAGTACCGATATTCCCCGCTATTAATGGTTGTTTGTTTCCCTCTTTAAACATTTCATAAATCAACGTAGTAGTTGTTGTTTTGCCATTTGAACCCGTGATACCAATAAAAGGTGCATCGGTTAAGTAATAAGCAATTTCAACCTCTGTAATAACTTGAATATTTTTTTCCAATGCTAATTTTACTATAGGGTTACTATACGGAATTCCAGGATTTTTAACAACGATGTCAAAATGATCATCCAATATCGAAATTGGATGACCTCCACAAATCACTTTTATTCCTTTAGCTTCCAATGCTTGGGCTGTTACATTTTCCTCATATGGCTTTTGGTCATTCACAGTAACCTTTGCACCTAGGCTATGTAATACATCAGCAGCTGCAAATCCACTTTTAGCTAGTCCAAGGACTAATATATGTTTACCTCGAAACATCTCTGTATTTTTCAATTAAATCCACACCTCTATATAGATTCCGAGCATGGCTAATAATAAACCTACACTCCAAAAAGTAACTACAATTCTCCACTCATTCCATCCTACTAATTCATAGTGATGGTGTAATGGACTCATTTTAAATATTCGTTTTCCAGTTGTTTTGAATGAAATAACCTGGATAATTACAGATAATGTTTCAATGACGAAAACTCCACCAATAATAATCAGTAGAATTTCTAGTTTTGTTAAGATGGCAACTGTTGCAATCGCACCACCTAAAGCTAGAGAACCTGTATCTCCCATAAACACTTTCGCTGGATGAGCGTTAAAAACTAGAAATCCCAAAACAGCTCCAACTACAGCCACTGAGAAAATGGCAACCTCAAATTCAGCTTGATACCAAGCTAAGACAGTAAAAGCTCCAAACGCAATAGCAGTAGCACCAGAAACTAATCCGTCTAACCCATCTGTAAGGTTAACCGCGTTTGAAAAACCAACTAACCAAAAAATAATGAAGAAGACATAAAAATTACCTAAATCAATCCCATAATCAATCCCTGGAATACTTACAACTGTTGAAAATTCATTTTGTTTAAAAATGATATAGAAGATGACAGAGATAACGATTTGTCCAATTAATTTTTGTCTTGAAGTTAAACCAAGATTTCTTTTCATCACAACTTTAATGAAATCATCTAAAAACCCTAATAAACCGAATCCTACAGTTACTAATAGTAATAAAAGTGTTTTTGCGGTCATTTCTTCTGCATACTTCCCAGTCATTACTAATGTTGTAATGATAATAGATAGAAGGATAATCACTCCACCCATTGTTGGTGTACCAGATTTCTTTTGATGAGATTTAGGTCCTTCTTCTCGAATACTTTGCCCAAATTTTAGTCTTCTTAGGAAGGGAATGAAAAAGGGTGATAGAATCACACAAATGAAAAAGCCTAGAAAGATTGTAAATAAAATCACTTGTTCACTCATGACGTTCCCCTCCTTGCTTATTATTTGTAGCTTCCTCTTGATATAATGCTTGTAATGCTTTTATTTCCTTCATTATTTCTTGTTCAAATGTATTGCCTTCTTCAATATGTGTATTTCCAAAAGTAAGAGATATTCTTGTTTCCATAGTCTGTTCATTTATTCCTTTGTTTTTTTTAACAAGTGTGATTACTTGTTTGATTGCGTCAACTTGTTCCTCCACGATAAAAAGTGGAAAATGATTTGGGAGAAAGCTTGGTAGTTCGATTTCTTTCTTCCACAGTGATCCAATAGCACCATTGTACAATGCCTGCTTCAAGTCAGCAGTCGGATCTTGACTAAGTGGAACAAATAACCCTCTATTCACTTTCTTCGTAGGATCAATATATAATTCGTGAAATTCAATATTATCTGGTGTTCCACGATATTCCTTAAATAACGTCTTCAAGTCTTGATAAGATAACATGATTAACTCAACTCCTTAATTGCCTTCATGGCAACAAGGCGATCATCGAACTTATGGGTTTTGTCACCAATAATTTGATATGTTTCATGCCCTTTTCCGGCAATAACAATAATATCATGTTCTCTCGCTTGTGAGATTGCATAATTAATCGCTTCTGCACGGTCTACCATCGAAACATAATGCTGTTCATCCACTCCAGCTTCCATTTCACGAAGAATTTCTGCTGGATCTTCAGATCTTGGATTATCAGATGTAAAAATCGCTAAATCAGCATTTTTCACAGCGATGTTTGCCATTAATGGTCTCTTTGTTCGATCCCTGTCACCACCGCAACCAACAACAACAATCGTTCGTCCCTTCGCCAATTGATTTACAGTCGTCAGTACATTTTCCAAGCTGTCTGGAGTATGTGCATAATCAACAACAACCGTAAAGTTCTGTCCGCCATTTACAACCTCAAACCGTCCAGCAATCCCTTCAATTTCACCAACTGAACGAACAATTTGCGAAAGCGGAATATTAGATACGAGACATGTCGCTATAGCTGCCAACACATTATACACACTAAATTTCCCAATTAATTTAATTGAAACAGACACCGTTTCAAATGGAGTCACTAATTCGAATACCGTCCCAAATGAGGTCATTTGGAGATTAGTGGCCATAATATCACTTTTCGTATCAATTCCATATGTAATAATAGTTGCCGCTGTACTTTTTATATATTCGGTTGATGCTGGGTCATCTGCATTCAATACTGCAAACTTTGGATTCTTATGGTTAAATGCATTCCCTAATCCAGCAAACAACAGACCCTTTGCATGTCTATATTCATCCATCGATTGGTGATAATCAAGGTGATCTTGAGTTAAATTTGTAAATACAGCCACATCAAAATCACAGCCATGCACTCGTCCTAAATCTAATGCATGTGATGAAACCTCCATAATCGCTGTTTCCACATTTTCTTCAACCATTCGGTGAAAGGTTTGTTGAAGAGTTAAAGATTCTGGTGTTGTATTTTTCACCTCAAGCGTTGTTTCCCCGATTTTTATATACATCGTTCCTATCAAACCAGTCTTCTGTTCAAAGTCACTCATAATCTTGTCAATAATGTGAGTTGTCGATGTCTTCCCGTTTGTACCAGTCACTCCTATTAGGTGTAGCTTTTGTGTAGGTTGTCTATAAAAGGCGTCTGCGAGAATCGCCATTGCTCTCTTCGTACTTTTCACTTTTATTGTTGGGATTCCAACACTCACATCTTTTTCAACAATAAGTGCAGCTGCACCATTTAATTCTGCTTGTTTCGCATAGGCGTGGCCATCAACTGTATATCCTTCTATACAAAAGAACAGACTGCCTTCTGTCACATTGCGTGAATCCATTTCAAGTGAAGTAATCATTGGATTTTCTTCAACATCTGCAATAAATTCATGTAAATAAGCGAGTAACGCTTTTAATTGCATCATTACCATTTCCTCTCAAAAAAAATACATTAGTAACACCAAAATTAAATATTACGATAGACTCTTCTTCTTTGTCTATAGGATACATTACGTAAAAAGTTTTGTTTTATAGGGATACTTACCAAACCATTTTATGCCAAACACTAAAAAAGAAGCTCCAATAGTTATTGTAAAGTTAGTTCGTATAATTGTAAATTAGCATAAGCAAATAATAGAGCTGAATTGTAGAAATTTTATCGAAAAAGAAGTCTATAGGCAAACCCTATAGACTTTGTTATTCTTTCTCTTTCTTTGGTTTCTCATCTCCTAAAAGGATACGTAATGGCGTCCCCTGCTCAACCTTAACACCAGCATTTGGAGCTTGGTCGATAACGACATTTCCTTCCCCACTGATTTCAATCTTTAAGTCAACTAATTGTTGTGAAATTTCGTTTTTCGTTAGTCCAGTTACATCTGGAACTGTAATTAATGTTGGATCGCTCCACGTTGTTTTCTTTTCAATTTGATTTTCTCTTGGCTTCACACCTAAAGCGCGCAGTGAATCCTCCATAATCTCCCCAACTAAAGGAGCTGCAACAACTCCACCGAATTGAACCGTTCCTTTCGGATTATCAACAGCTAAATAGACAACAATTTCTGGATCATCTGCTGGAGCAAAACCTATGAAAGATACTATATGGTTATTTTCTAAATATCTACCACCTTGAGCTTTTTGTGCCGTACCTGTTTTTCCACCGACACGATATCCCTCAACAAAAGCACCTTTCCCAGTTCCTTGAGCAACAACGCTCTCTAATGCATAACGTATCTCTTCAGATGTTTCTTCTGAAATGACTCTTCCTTTAGGTTGAGGCTCTGTCTTACTAATAACCTCACCTGTTATGGGATCGACCCATTCCTTAGCGATATAGGGTGTGTATAGAATCCCACCATTTACTGCAGCTGCTACTGCAGCTACCTGTTGAATCGGCGTTACTGATACACCTTGACCAAATGCTGTTGTTGCTTGTTCTACTGGTCCTACTCGATCAAGATTAAATAATATCCCTTTTCCTTCACCCTGTAAATCAATGCCTGTTTTCTGTCCAAAACCAAAATCTTTGATGTACTTAAATAATGTATCCTTTCCAAGCCTTTCTCCTAACTCTACAAAGCCCGGGTTACATGAATTCTGAACCACTTCTAAAAACGTTTGATGACCATGTCCGCCACGCTTCCAACATTTCAATCTAGCATTTGCGACCTTAACATATCCCGGATCATTGAAATGGTCATTTGTTAAGTCGACTTTTCCTTCTTCTAGCGCTGCTGCAAGTGTAATGATTTTGAATGTAGAACCAGGCTCATAAGAACTCCAGATTGGTAAATTACGATTATATATTTCTGGTGAAACATTTCTGAAATTAGCTGGGTCAAAATCTGGTCTACTGCTCATCGCGAGAATCTCACCTGTTTTAGGATCCATCGCGATCGCACTAATGCCATCTGGATTATATTGTGCTTCAGCACCATCCAAGACCCTTTCTACAATTGTTTGTACTCGTGTATCAATCGTTAATTGTAGGTTAGCCCCATCCTTTGGTGGTGTATATTCATCCGCGATGTCGGGAATTCTTTGACCCTTAGCGCTAGCATAGAACTTCACGCTCCCCTTTTCGCCTTTTAATTTCTCATCATAGTAAAGCTCAAGACCTGTTAAGCCTTGATTATCAATCCCAGCAAAGCCTAAGACATGGGACAAATAGCTACCAAATGGATAATGCCTTATTGAATCCTCTGCAATATAAACTCCCTTTAATCCCAATGCTCTGATTTCTTTTGCTTTTTCATGAGTTATCTTTCTACCTTCTGGGTTGATACGTTCTATATTAACTCGTTTAGTGACATGCTGATATGCTTTTTCTTTAGACATATTTAGAATGGAAGCCAACTGCTCTGCCACTTCTGCCGGTTCTTCTATTTGTCTAGGAACAACAAGGACTGAGGGTGCACTTTGATTGGTTGCTAATGCAACTCCATTTCGATCAAGTATTTCTCCACGTTCTGGCTCAAATGGAATATCTCTGCTCCAAGAATCCTCCGCCAATGCAGTTAACTTATTTCCAATAAAAAATTGCACGTAACCCAATCTAATATCAATAATTAAGAAAATAAGGAAACCGAATAATAATACCAGTGCTAATCTTTTTCTTACAGTAACATTTGAGACCCGCATATGTAAGAACCTCCCTTTAATCTAGGCTCGTTCAAATATATGCTTGTACCTTAAGTGATAGAACAACCTGTCCTGTAAAAAAAAATAGAAGGCACCTCACAAAAGTGGTTGCCTTCACATTTATTATTCCGAATCTGTTTCAGTTACTTGTTCTTGGTCTTCATTACTTTCTTCATCCTCTAGATCACTCATTGGTGGTTTTAACTCAATTTTAAGCAAGTCACCATCTTTGAGCGTCGTCCCTGAATCGATACTTTGCTTCGAGACATACCCATTGCCTGTAACCTCTAATTTAATGCTAGCAAGGTTTGCGTAACGATTAAGGTCGCGGTAGGACCAGCCCGTGACATCAGGCATGACCACTTCACCATTCGTCTTCAAAAATACTTTATCACCTGATAAAACAAATTCTCCTTTAGCCGGAAGCTGATCAATGATTTTTGAGCCCTTCCCAATGGCAATCGGAGTTATCATTTTATCAAGTAATTTCTTATTTACATCTTTGAGCGCTTCATTTGTATATGAAGCCAACTCAAAACCTGATTTTTCTGTTTTCGTTTCCTTTGATTCTGTTTGTTCTTCTGGTCGAATATTTAAATATTGTAAGCTATTTTTCATGACTGGATTGAAAACCTTTGAAACTGGCTCTGAACCAGTCTCGAAATCTTTTAATTTCGGTTGTTGAACAGCAATGTATACAATTAACCTTGGATTATCCTTAGGAGCTAAACCGAGAAAAGAAAAGATATTATTTCCATGACCAGTCAAGTAACCACCCTGTGGATCCGGGATTTGAGCAGTCCCTGTTTTCCCAGCAACCTCATAGCCTTCTATTGCATATAATTTACCAGTCCCATTAGGTGATGAGACAACTGTTTCAAGGATATCTAGCACACTATCAGCTGTTTTCTTTGAAATAGGATTACCCTTTAAGACAGGTTCATGATTTTCAATGATCTCATTTGTATCATGATCAACAATTTTATCAATAATATATGGCTGCATCATCTTCCCATCATTCGCTATCGAAGTAGCTGCTTGAATTTGCTGAATAGGAGTAATTGCTGACCCTTGACCAAAGGCAGTTGAAATTTTATCTCGTTCCCATCTGAAGTTAATTGTACTATCGACTTCTCCTTCAATATCAATTCCAGTTGGCTCAGTAAGTCCAAATCGATTAAGATACTGTTCATACCGATCCGTTCCTAGTTTTTCATTTGCCAATACCGCGAAACCAACATTTGAAGATCGTTGAACCCCTTCTAAGAACGTAATTGGCCCCCAACCTACTTTATTATGGTCTTGGATTGGTTTCCCACCCTTTACTGCATAAGATCCAGATTGGAACGTTTCCTCGCCATTATATACGCCTTCCTCAATCGCAGCTGCCAATGTGAAAATCTTCATCGTTGAACCTGGTTCAAATCGATAACTAATGGCATCATTTAAGTAGTTCGTAATATTTCGAATGTTAGGATCAAAGCTCGGCCTTGTTCCCATCGCTAAGATTTCACCTGTCTTCGGATCTGCTACAATCCCAATAATTTTTTCTGGCTCATATTCCTCAACCACTTTGTTCATCGCATCTTCTAGAAAGGTTTGAATCTTTTGATCGATCGTTAAATAAATATCATGACCGTTCTGCGGTGGAGTGATTTGTTCCTCGGCGTTAGGCAAACGGAACCCTCTTTTATCACTTTGATACGTCATGAATCCATCCGTTTCCTTTAAATAGGGGTCTAATGATTTTTCTAAACCAAGTTGTCCAACGATTTCAACTTTCGTAGGATCTTCTTCATCATATACCTTTTGTGCATAACCTACGACATTTGAAGCAAACGTACCACTCGGATAATACCTTTTAAAATCTCGAATAAACGCAATACCAGGTAGCTTCAATTCTTCAATTTCTAATTTCAGGCTATTACTAATGTCACGACCCTTAGCCCCAAACTCAACTTGTTTTTTATCCTTGGTTAGAATCGCTTCTACTTCAGATTCTTCCATTTGTAAAAGTGGGGCTAATTTCCTTGCTGTATCAACAGGGTCAACCACATGCCTTGGTTTACTCTCTGAGGTTGTTAAGCTTTCATCTAATATTGCAACAACTGTGTAAGCGGACGTATCTTGGGCAATTGACGAGCCATTCCGATCTAATATTGACCCTCTTCTTGCTTCGATCACTCTTTTTTCATTATATTTCTCTTCAGCTAATGCAGCTAGAACCTGTCCATCTACTGTTCCTGTAAGTTGGATATACAAAAACCTAGAAAGTAATACAAAAAAGAGCACGGTAAAAAAAAGACTCACCAATGCTGCTCCTCTATTAATATTCTTGTTCTTAATTTTCATTTTCATAAATATTAGTCTACAACCTTCACATTATTCTCATTCAAGAACAAACCCATTTCCTGTGCTTTTGCCCATATACGTTCGTAAGAGCTCTTTTCTTGTACTTGAACAGTAAGGTCATTATTCATCTTGATTTGTTCTTGGATGGCTGCATCCATCTCTTGAATTTCAATGTTTGCATTATAGATTGCTACTTGATTTGAGACAATCTGAATCGCCCCTAAAAGCATAGCACATACCAAAATACTTGCCAAGATTTTTTCCCCAAGAGTAATTTTTTTCCTTTTTCTAATCGCAACTTTCGTTTGTGGAGTAACTTCAGGCTGAAACTCATGATTCTGATTTGTTTTATACGCTAAATTACTCATGTTTTTGAAACCCTCCCTAATATTATAATCTTTCAGCTATCCTCAATTTTGCAGAGCGCGCTCGATTATTTTCTTCTAATTCTATGTCTGTTGGTATAATTGGTTTTCTTGTTATTAATTTCAATTTCGGCTTGTACTCTTCTGGAATCATTGGAAGTCCTGGCGGAAGCTGTGGACCCTCACTTCCCTTTTTGAAGACAACCTTACAGATCCGATCTTCAAGAGAGTGGAATGTAATAACACAGGCACGACCACCTGGTTTGAGTAATTCAATTGATTGAGCAATTGCCTCTTCAAATACCTTTAATTCGTTATTGACAGCTATTCGAATCGCTTGAAAGACCCGTTTCGCTGGATGTCCACCCGTTCTTCTTGCCGGAGCAGGAATACCTTCTTTGATGAGCTCCACTAGTTCAGTTGTCGTATTGATTGGTGCTTTCTCTCTAGCTGCTTCAATTTTCCTAGCAATTTGTTTTGAGAATTTCTCCTCACCATATTGAAAGAAGATCCTTACTAGCTGCTCGTAGCTCCATGAATTAACAATTTCATAAGCGGTTAACGGAGAATCCTTGTCCATCCGCATATCAAGCGGGGCATCATGATGATAGCTAAATCCACGCTCTGGCGTGTCTAATTGTGGTGATGAAACACCAAGGTCAAAAAGAATCCCATCTACCTCTGTTACTCCCTGTTCTTCCAACTTTTCTGTAATATGAGAGAAATTACTCTTTATCAATATGACTTTATCAGTATAGTCAGTTAATTTCTCTTTTGCATGTTTAATCGCCGTTTCATCTTGATCAAATGCATATAACCTGCCATTACCTAATAATCTTTTTGCAATTTCTAAACTATGTCCTGCACCTCCAAGGGTACAGTCTACATATATCCCATCTTCTTTGATATTTAATCCTTCTACTGCTTCATCTAATAGGACTGTTTTATGTTGAAACATCGATAGCACCTCATTAAAAAACTTTGCTTATTTATTACTATTGTTTACTAAGAAAGGACAAATATAAGTGAGTTGCCTATTAAATATCAAACCCCATATTTTCGGCCATTTCTGAGAAAGAATCCTCAGATTCTTCGAAATAATTCTCCCATGCGTCCTTACTCCATATTTCTATTCGATTTGAGACTCCAATTACTACGCATTCTTTTTCAAGCTTCGCATATGAAAGCAGTGGCGAAGCAATATTAATTCTGCCTTGCTTATCGAGCTCACATTCACTTGCACCCGAAAAGAAAAATCGGGTAAAAGACCGCGCATCTTTTTTAGTTAAAGGGAGGTTTTTTAATTTCTCTTCTAATTGCTTCCATTCTTCGTGGGGGTATCCAAATAAACATTGATCCAAGCCTCTAGTTAAGACAAACGAGTCCCCTAGATGCTCCCTGAATTTCGAAGGGATAATCATGCGGCCCTTGATATCAATATTGTGATGGTATTCACCCATGAACATACCCTTGTCCCCCACTTTCTTACTTCATGTTACCACATTCCCCCACTTTCCACCACAATTATTATCATTTTCTCCACACAAAAGAAAAAACCCTGAATTTTTCAGGGTTTTGATACTCTGTATTTGATTTATAGCTTAATGATTTTATGCTTCCCGTCTACTTCCAAGGGAGCTTCTAGAAGCCTATTTACAAAGTCTAAGCCATATTTATTTAAGTAGTAATAAATATTCCATACCCGTTCTTGTGGAGAATTAATGGGTAAGATCGATGTTTCGATTCTCTCATACTTATTTAATTCCACTTGATTCTTAAGTAATACTTGCTTTGTTACTATCTTGGTGATGAAATCAAGCTGTGTCTGTAAAAACTGCGAATTCTTTTGAAGTACACCTTCGAGACTGCCATCAATTTCTAAGGCGATTTCTCTAACTCGACTATGAATCTCTTCCACTTGAATTTTCGCGTCATCAACAACCTTAGCAATATCATGTTTAGTTTGAGCTGCGAGCCATTCTTTCTTCGCAGTGGCGATTTCTCCCATTAATGTCTTCTCAATTGAAAAGTGAATATCCTCTAAGTCTGTCTCAATAGAGCGTTCTAATATCGTGATATTCATCCGAGGCACAATAGGTGGGAGCTTCATTCCCCACAATTCAAATAATTGTTTTAGCTCTGCCCAATATGCAACCTCTCCCGGACCAGAAATAAAAGCCAATGAAGGAAAAAGCAATTCCTGCATTAGAGGTCTTGTCACAACATTATTACTTAACAAAGCCGGTTGTTTTTCCGCAGTAGCTAAAAGTGCTTCCTTAGAAATCTCAAATTGACTATTTCTATTACGAAACAACTTATTTTCCTTATCATACTCAAGTAATAAACGTTCATTGTGATGATGATAAAATAAATTCGCTGACGATTCAGGCATATCAATCGCTAAAGAATAGCCGAAATCTGTTAACAATTGCTGTCCAGAAGACACAGCTTCATACATTTCATCATTTTTTTCAATCATTTTGATAAAAAATTCCGATTCAATATCTCTTAATTCATTTGAAGCTGAATCAAGTAATACAATTCCTGTATCTTTAAACATGTCACTTATGATATTTGCAAAGAAGTCAACATATGTTGCTGACTGACTAAGATGCATATTTAGATTACTCAATATATCCTTCGTGTAAGCTGTTTCCCCAAAGGACTCAAATATCTTCTCAATCCATTTTTCACATAACTTCTTATCAATTTCTATTGAAGAAACCGGTGATTTATCGATTTGCTTTTGTTCGATTATTCTTTTTTTGATTATTTTCTGTTCTTTCACAAAGAGGTGATTAATCTCCTGGAAGTCATGGTCTTCTCCAGCAATCCAGAACACAGGAATAACCGGAACATTCAGTTTGACTTCTTGTTCCTTAGCTAAATTAATGATTGAAAGGAGCTTATGTATGGTGTATAAAGGACCGGTCAAAAGTCCTGCTTGCTGTCCTCCAATGACAACTACACTAGTAGGGTCAAGCAGTCGATCTATATTATTAAATGTTTCTCTGCCAAGTCCATACTTTTCATTAAACCCTTTTAAGTAGTGAACTAACTTCTCGCGAGGGAATTCACGTGCTTCTAGATCCTTCTTTCGTGCTTCGTATGTAACTTGGGATTGAATGTCATAATGAAAGAATTTAGTTGTATTTTTATCACCTGCAACATAATTTGCTACAAGTTTGTTCGTTGAAGGAAGCGAGAGAGAGCTTATCTCCATTATATGTACGTCCTTTCTCGTATCAGATTCTAGTGATGAGTATAGCACTATTTGGGAAGAAAGAAAAAAAACATGCTTAGAATTAAGTTGCTTTAATGGCACTATAAATGACTCCAGTTATTAATAACAACAAATAACTTGTGGCAAAGAAAAGAAATGAGAAACGCCAGCTTCCTTTTAGTACCTTCACTATATTAACCTCATTTGTTTTTTTCCAATGGATGAGCCCAAAAACAACTATTGTACTTAAGAGAACCATGAATATTACCCATAAATATGATTGATCTAATAAAGCCAAAAGTAAATAGTGTACAGAAATCATGAATAAAAATGTTGTTAAATCAATGGTTAGCAATAAAGTTTTCTTATGATTCTTTATAAATAGCTTCGATAACAAATAAATAAATGCAATTCCTAGGATGGGCATCGTAATAATTGTAGCAGTCAAACCAGCAAATATTGATAGCATATTAGTTCCTCCGTTTTTCTAGTCCTTTTATTGCATGATATAAAAAATCTGTTACAGCTAAGGTCTTATTTTGTAATCTTGCTTGTTCTAAGACATATCCTAATATTGAGTCAATTTCGGTTTCTCTACCTAATTCAATATCCTTTAACATAGATGATCGGTTACTAGCTGTATTCTCACAAATTTGTTTGATCATATCCCATTGTTTTTCAGGGTTTGGAATAGATAAGACAGAAACTACTTCATTAAATACCAGCTTCATTGTGTTAATAATGTAGGAGTTTGATAATAAAAGACCATTTTCAACCTTGTAAAGAGCAGTTAATGGATTGATTACGGCATTAATGACTAATTTACTTTGCATACTTAGTAGAAAATCGTCCTCCTTTATTGCTTTTAGCTTGCTCACATTTTCTCCTTCAAAGATAGATAAAAGAAAATCGCGCCTACCTTTATAAGCACTTATCTTTACTACTCCTTTTCCAGTATGATTGATCCTTGTCTCTGAAAGCTTCAATGCCCCATGCTCTACAATGCCGATACCGACATTCTCTTGGTGAAGATTGTCCAAAAGTCGCAAATGGCTCATACCATTTTGAAGGAACAAAAGAATAGGAATGTGTTGTATCCTCTCTTCAATTTGATTTAGCACTTCTTCTAAATGATATTGCTTCACAGCAAAAATGACCGCTTGATGTGTTGATAAACCTGCTGACAATGGCCGAGCACTCACTTTTTGAGTATAGATGTCCTCTTCTAATGAAATACCTGCTTGATTTAGTGCATATGCCTGTTGTTCACTTTTTGTGTATATGGTCACCTCATGTTTAAATGATAAATAATAGCCAAAAAGTAATCCTATTGCTCCGCCACCAATAATTCCTATATTCATAAATACCTCTTTCGCAAATTCAATTTATCTCTATTTTAACAAAAAATGGGTCTATCGTTTACTTTTTAATTATAATTGTAATCGTTTTCTACTACTTTTACATATATTTATTGTATAGTATTTATATAGGAACTATAGATATAGCAATATTAGGTAGAGAGGATGTTACTTGATGGACATGAAGGTTGAACGCTTATTACTAAACTATAAGACACTCGAAGAATTCAAAAAGTTTAAAGAATACGGATTACAAGAGCTCTCAATGCTTGAAGATTTACAAGCAAATATTATTGAAAACGATAGCGAATCCCCCTTTTATGGTATTTATTTTGGAGGTAAACTAGTAGCAAGAATGAGTTTATACCGCGTAGACAAAAAGTTCGATAAGTATTTTTCTCCTCCACAAGACTACCTTGAACTATGGAAGTTAGAGGTGTTACCACCCTACCAAGGCAAAGGATTTGGAAAAGCTCTAGTAGATTATGCAAAAAGAAAAGGGCTACCTATTAAAACGAATCGAAGAATACAGTCCGGAGAGTTTTGGAAGAAGATGGGCTTTACTCCTGTAACATATGATATGGAAAGAGATTTAGGTGAAAATCCATTGGTTTGGTATCCAGAAGGGGTCACTGAACAAACAAAGACTGAATCCTAATACATCAAGGCTGTTTTCGTATATATTGTTGCTTTTGATATCGCAGCCTGAATACACTCCGCGTCCTGTGGGAGCCTACTAGTCCCCCGGGAGTCCCCCGTGTATTCAGTCTGCTAGAAATCTATTCTCAATTAATTAACCTCAAAAAACAACAAACTTTGAGAAAACAGCCTACATCAAAAGGAGTTAACCCAAGTCACTCGGGTTAACTCCTTTTATAAATGCGAAGCTAAAATAGCGCTTTATTTTTCAATTCGTTCTAAATTTCCATTCCTATCCATTTGGAATTTCACTTTTTTACTTCTTTCGTCTTCTTGAAGCACAACCATTTTTCTTGCTCGTTCCATAATTTCTATGAGAGCCTTATAATCATCTTCAACAATTTGCAGATTATTTTCTAAAGTTGATTTTTCAGCTAATACAACATTTATTTCTTCTTGAAGCTGGCTGATCTTCGATTTCAATTTCTGGTTCTCGATAACAATTGTTTCTAAGTCTCTTTGAGAATTTTCATATTGCTCTAAAAATGAAATCACATTTTGGATTGTTAAACGCTGATGTTCAGCTTCAATTGTGTTGTTAAAGGATTCTTGTACCTCATCTTGCTGAACCACTTCATCCTCCACAATTGGTATTTGTTTTTTCAACTCTTTACGTTGTTTTTTTGCTAACTCAATTCCTGATTTATATTGCTTACGCACATAGGAATTCCATCTAAAACCACATGCTGCAGCAGTTCGTGAAAGTTGTCTACCAACTTCCTCAAATGCAGATAATTGAGTTCCCCCTTCTCTTATATATCTTAATACAACTTCAGCAAGTAATAAGTCTTCATCTTGTGTCCATGCATCTTGACGAGTTGTAGTCATATCTTCCCCTCCTAATATACGTTTTTTCTATACATATGCAAGTAGTAGAAAAGATAGACTAAAACAACATTCTATGAAATCATAATACAAAAAAAAAATGATATTCCAAATGGAATATCATTTTTCATGTTAACGAAGATTAGTCGTTAACTACTTCTTTTCCTTTGTATGTTCCACAAGCTTTACATACACGGTGAGCAAGTTTCATTTCACCACAGTTTGGGCATTCTACCATACCTGGTACTGATAATTTGAAATGCGTACGACGCTTTCGTTTTGCTGTTTTAGATGTTCTTCTGAAAGGTACAGCCATATTCCCACCTCCTTAAAAGATAGTTAAGATGGATATGAAGGCCGGTAATATGCCGGTTCTTCTTTATCTTTGTGTCATCCTAGATTTGTTTTGAGTGGTTTTTACACTACTCATTTTTCTTGTCGTCATTAAAAAAATTCGCAAGACCAGCAAGTCGAGGATCAATTTGCTTTGCTTTATCTTCTTCAGATATCACTTGCCAATCTTCACCTTCTTGCGGTGCTGCTCCCTCAGCATTCATGTCTTCACAGAAGACCTGCATCGGTATTTCAAGGATGATAAGTTCCTTTATTACGGGTAACAAATCGACAACGTCTCCTTGAACCTGGTGTGTTTCTTCGTCAGTATCAAAATCTGACGTATGTCGTAACATAAATGTTTCAGTTGTTGTTATCTCAAACGGATAATGAACATCCACTAACGTTCTAGAACATGGAAGTATCATCGTTCCGGAAATTGTTAAATGAAAAGTCACTTTTAAAGAACTTAAATCTGCTCGCCCTGTAACATGTACAGGAGAGATATCTCTAATTGAGTTATTAAGTTCTTTCAGTTCGGTAACATCAACAATCTCATCAATTGATAAACCTTTATGCTGCAACTGATTTAATTGACTAATTGTCCATTCCATTGAAATCACCTCAAGGCAACAAAGGTAATTATAGCTTTGCATAATATATTTGTCAATATTTTTTCTTTACACTATAATATAAGCAATTGTTGTTATTTATCAGTTTTACCATAAATAGATGATAGATAGCAAGTGTACGGTAACTAATACAAGTTTTTCAACTCTTTTAGATAGGAAATTTACTTACTTACTAATACACTTTAAAAGTATTGAAAGGAGAATTCAAATTGAAAGCAGTTGGTGTTATTGTTGAATATAATCCTTTTCATAATGGTCATAAGTTCCATTTAAACCAATCAAAGCTTCAGACGGATGCTGACATTGCGATTGCAGTCATGAGTGGAAATTTCCTTCAACGCGGTGAGCCAGCTCTTGTATCTAAATGGTCTAGGACAAAAATGGCATTGGAAAATGGTGTCGATATTGTCGTTGAATTACCTTATGACTTTGCCACTCAAAAAGCAGAAACTTTTGCAAATGGAGCGGTAGCAATCCTGAATCAATTACGGTGTGATTATTTATGCTTTGGAAGTGAACATGGCTCGATCATTGAATTTAACAATACAGTCGACTTAATGAATAAAAACCAGTCATCATTCAATGAAATGGTTCGCCAAGAAATGAAGCAAGGAATAAGTTATCCTACAGCTACTTCTATTGCTTATCATTCACTTAATCCAGACTCAGCATACATTGACCTAACGACCCCAAATAATATCCTGGGATTCCATTACGTCAAAGCTATTTATGAGCAAGAAAGTAAGATGACTCCTTTTACTATTCAGAGATCAAATGCGAACTATCATGATGAAACTTTTTCATCCTCAACCATTGCTAGTGCAACAAGCATTCGCAAAGCGTTGTTTTCTGATTTAAAGGGCCTTCAAGAAATCACAAATTACATTCCAACAAATACTGGGTCACTACTCAAACAATATATAACGAAGTACGGGCGATTTCATCAATGGGAGAATTATTTTGATCTGTTAAAATATAAAATACTCACTACCTCTGCGAGCGAATTAGCTAATCTATATGAAATAGAAGAAGGATTAGAGCACCGATTCAAGAACGAAATGTTGGCTTCTCATTCCTTCCATGAATTTATGGAGAAAATAAAAACCAAACGTTATACATGGACACGTCTTCAAAGGGCTTGTTTACATATCTTAACTAATACGAGTAAAGCAGACATGAAAACAGGGGCTGCAGATATGCATCTTCCAAGCTACATCCGTCTACTAGGCATGTCACAAAAAGGGCAATCTTACCTCAGTTCAATAAAAAAAGAGATAGAGCTACCTCTTATCTCAAAGCTTTCAGCATTCAATAATGAACAAATTAAACTAGACATAAATGCATCATACGCCTACTCGATGGGCTTTCCAGAGCCATTACGTTCGAAATTCATCAAAGAAGAATTCTCAACTCCCCCAATTCGCTATGATGAAAATAAGAAAACTTACTCTTGAACTACCCCCACCTGTCGTTGGGCTTCGCTCTTCACACAACTGAGGAGGCAGTTTTCTGTCGGAAAATGATAAAAAAATGAAGCAAATTTGCTTCATTTTTTTATTGATTCCAAATATTCGCGAGCATCCGAAAATGTATCAACCGGAACAATCTTCATCTCACTTTTAATTTTCTTTGCTGTTGCTACAGCCTCATTATAATTAGACCCTTTTGCCCCTTCTTCATTTGGTGCAAAAAAGATATCAACTCCAGAAGAATCTGCTGCAACTATTTTTTGTGAGATACCACCAATTCGACCTACCTTTCCAGTATCATCTATCGAACCAGTACCCGCTATCTGATATCCATTTGTTATATCTTCTTCTACTAACTGATTATAAATTTCAAGTGAAAACATTAACCCTGCACTCGGACCACCAATTTGTTCGGTATCAATTTTCACTTCAGGTTCAGTAGTTACCTCTCGATCCGTCACTAATGCAATACCTACACCGACTTTTTTTGGATCGTCTGGAAACGGTGAAATGGAGATACTTTCAGAACGTTCACTACCGTCCCGCTCAATGGTTAACTGAATTTCCTCTCCCTCTTCCTTTGTACTTACATACTCAATAAACTCATCTGAGGTGTGGAATTGCTTTCCATCCACTTCATAAATTCTATCACCTGGCTTTAATTTCCCCTCTGCTGGCATACCAGCAACAATACTCATGACATAAATTCCATTATACTTATAATCCACTTTTTTATTTGCATGATGAAATGCCACAATGACAGCAGATTCCTGTGAATCCTCCATTAGATGCAATTGTCGATTCGTGTATTCAGAGTCACTTTCACCTTCGCGCCTTATATCTTCGGTAGGATAGATCATATGAAACTCACTCATTTTTGCATATAAATAAGTAAAGATATTCGCTTTCCCCATTCTAACTGTTGTTAACATAAAACTTCCTTCTTCACCATACCCATCTTCTACTTGGATAATCGGATGTAGCTCTTGGGCCATTCCTGGTTTAGTTATGTAATATGGTAGTTGAACAAATGTTAAAATCACTACGATTCCAACTAGTATAGTGAGTATTCTAAAGTAGGACTTATTCATCTTTTTGCTTTTTCTCCTTCCAATCCTCGATCACAGCTTTAATTTGCGGAACCATCAATCTAGCTGAATCCTCTCCAGTTTTTATAATCTCCTCAATATTTGTAAATGCACGAGTACTATATTGAGTAACAAGTGGCCGAATCATAATATCAGCGTCCATTACTTTATGATTGACCACCTCATTCTGCATAATTTCAATACTTTGTAAGATGACATCATAAATCGAAGTGATATCCTCAATGATTTTTACAGATGAGACATCGATTGCAATAACAATATCCGCCCCCATATCTTTAACAACTGAAATTGGGACCTTATCAATTACACCACCATCAATTAAGATACGACCATCAATTCTCTCAGGTACAAATATACCTGGAATAGAAATACTAGCACGTACCGCGCTTGCTACTGGACCCTGGTTAAAGATCACTCTTTCAGCCTTCAACAAATCTGTTGCAACAATTGAAAGAGGTATATCTAATTCCTCAATATTTTTGTTTTTTGTAAACATCCTTATAAGTTCTTTTACACGATTCCCTGCAATAAAGCCCATCTTTGGGACGGTAAAGTCCAAATAGTATTTCCGCTTAAATGCTGAAGAAATTTTATATAATTTATCAATATCGAGTCCAGAAGTATATAAAGCCCCTACCAATGCTCCCATGCTACTTCCAGCAATAAGATCTATCGGTATATTTTCTTCATTTAGAACTTTAATTACTCCTAGATGAGCAAATCCTCTAGCACCACCTGACCCTAGTGCTAATCCGATTTTAGGATGGTACAATTTTTCCACCTCATTTCCGCTTTATCCCTACATATAAAGCTGATTAGAAATATCTTGTACAATCTTATGGTCTAAACTGAGACCCTATACACGTATATTGATATATATATAAATTATCTTCTTCAACTAGACCGGTAACTCTTTCATTTTACCACTACGTTTTAGAGACTGTATAGAAAGAAGATTTATGGGAGGAAGAACGATTGTTATACTCAAAACTTAAAACGATATTTTTAGCATCTGGTGCATTATTCTTAGCGATCGCCCTTATTTCATTTCCAAAAAGTTCATTAGATGCTTCCATCAGGGGACTTGAAATGTGGTGGGAGGTGGTCTTTCCTTCATTACTTCCTTTTTTCATCGTTTCAGAATTATTAATTGGTTTTGGGATTGTGAAATTTATTGGAGTATTACTTGAACCTCTCATGAGACCCTTATTTAGAGTACCTGGAGTTGGGGGCTTTGTCTGGGTGATGGGACTTGCCTCTGGTTTCCCAGCTGGCGCAAAATTCACAGCTCGCCTAAGACAAGAAAAGCAATTAACAGCTTACGAAGCGGAAAGATTAGTTTCATTTACAAATGCATCAAACCCTTTATTTATTTTCGGTGCCATTGCGGTTGGTTTTTTTCACAACCCTCAAGTTGGAATCATCTTAGCAGTTGCTCATTATGTAGGTAATATTTGTGTGGGGCTTATTATGAGATTTCATGGTCCTAATGAAAAGAGAAAGGATGAAGAGTCAAAGAACGGTTCACAAATTAGAGAAGCCTTCAGAGCTTTACATCACACTCGTCTTTCAGAAAAAAGACCATTTGGAAAAATGCTTGGAGATGCCGTCACATCCTCTATACAAACATTGCTAATGGTAGGTGGGTTTATCATCCTCTTTTCTGTTTTTAATAACCTACTATCATTAGTTAACATTACTGAAGCTATTTCTCTTGTATTATCATATGTATTAAAACTCTTTACTCTACCTGTTGAATTAGCAACTCCTTTAATCTCAGGTATATTTGAAATTACATTAGGAAGCCAAATGGCTAGTAGCACTGAAGAAGCTTCATTATTCTTTCAAATCATTATCACTAGCTTTATCTTAGGATTTTCGGGACTTTCTGTACAAGCACAGGTTGCAAGTATCCTAGCTGATACAGATATCCGTTTCAAACCATTCTTTTTTGCACGAATCATACATGGTTTTATCTCAGCATTTTTAGTACTGATCTTATGGAAGCCACTTCACATTCATCTTCAAGATCCTGCAAATGCAAATCATGCCATTGCTGTGTTTTTCCAGAGTCATACAGAAAGCTGGATTGTTCCATTTTGGAATATGATGGCACAATACGGACCAATTATCACGATTATTTCATTGGCTATTTACATTTTCTTGTATGCTCTAAGAATGCAAAGTCATTCTAGGTAAATATTAAGAGGCTGTCTCATGACAGCCTCTTATTTGTATTTCATCATCAATGCATGTTCTACTGTACTTGGAACTAAATCTGAAATATTCCCCTTGTATTTAGCGACTTCTTTGACAATACTTGAACTTAGAAAAGAATATTGATTATTAGTCATCATAAAAAATGTTTCAATATCTTCTTCTAGGACTCGATTCATTGATGTAATTTGCATTTCATATTCAAAGTCTGTGACAGCTCGTAATCCACGTAAAATAACGCTCGCTTTTTTTTCACGTGCGTAATCTACAAGAAGACCACTAAATGCATCCACCTCAACATTAGGAATTTCCTTGGTCACCTCTCGAATAAGGTTAATACGCTCCTCAACGGTAAACAAAGGGCTTTTTGATGAGTTATTAAGAACTCCTACATAAACCTTATCAAACACATTTGCTCCTCTTTTAATAATATCCAGATGGCCATATGTAATTGGATCAAAGCTTCCTGGACAGACAGCTATTCTAGTCATTCGTATTACTCCCTTCCACCACACTTTGAAATCCAAAAACAGATATTGCGGTTATTCCGTATTTTTCAAATTTCTTTCGACTTAAGCTTCCTAGTGTATCAGACAATTCCACCTGATGATCATGTTCAGCGATGATGTATCCATCCTCAGCTAATAATTGATGGTCATGGATCATCATAATAAGCGCTTCCAATTGATGATGGTTATAAGGTGGATCTAAGAATATGTAATCAAATTGGACATTTCTTTTGATTAATGCTTTAAGTGCTCTTGCTGCATCATTTCTATACACTTCAACTCGATCGCTAAAATCACAGTTTGCGACATTTTCTTTGATTGTTTGAATGGCTTTGAATTCTTTATCAACAAAAATAGCCTTGTCTATTCCCCTGCTCAACGCTTCAATACCTAATCCGCCACTTCCTCCAAATAAATCTAACGCAATTCCCTCGTCAAAATAAGGACCAATCATATTGAAAATGGCTTCCTTGACTTTATCTGTAGTCGGACGTGTTGAAGTTCCTGGAACTGCTTTTAATGGTCTACCTTTACATGTACCTGATATAACTCTCAAAAATAATCACCACATTTTATTCATATATTCTAGCTATCAACCATTCATATCCTACCATAAACATATCTATGATGCCACACTCCAATAGGTCAGAGGTCAAAAACACTTAAGTCCCAATATTAAAAAAATCTAAACTAGATGTATAGCAGAATCTCTATTGGTCATAATTAGTAAAGACAACATCTATCGTGATGTTGTTGCCAACCGCGGAGAAGACTTACGTTTCCCCATAAGTTCTTCCTCCGGTTTCTCCTCTCCCTTTGCCTTCTACCATGAAAAGGTTTGTGATCGTAACAAATATCTCATGGATATAGAAGGACCCTGCAGAACTCGTTTCTGCAGGGTTTTTTTGTTAAGGATGTTTTCGTATATTTTATTGTTTTAAAACCGCGTCCTGTGGGGTCTCACTTTGCCCACTCGTCCCGAGGGAGTCTTGAGTGTATTCAGACTGCTAGAGAACTCATTTCAAATTGTAACAGACTTTCTTAAAGACCTATTTTATAATCATATTCTTTCGCTTTGTCAGGGTTGGAATTCTCATATTCAAGCTTAAGGTACGGCTTATATGAAGGTTCTACCTGTTTAACATAAGGTAAGGATTTAATCTTACCAATTAACGATTCCACATTGTCCATATCATTATAGATAACCATATATTTCAGTCGCTTAGATACATAGTGGATATTACCAAATCTCCGCATAGACTTAATATGCTTCAATGAGTGTAGGTAAACAATAATTCCTTGCCTTTGTCCGAACATCGTATTTTCTCCTTTTTAAATAAATCAGGTAAAACACAAAAACTAATCTTAGTGTAGCATATCGGAGAATTAATTTACAATATAATCATTTCTGACAATTTGCGTTTAATCAGCCTTTTTTATTTAACTACAGCCACAACTACCGCCACTACCGCAACCACCAGAGCAAGTTGATAGTGAATCAAAATATGGGTTTCCAGATGGAACCTTAATTTGCTCAGAAACCGCACTTCCAACCATTCTACTTAATTCATCTAGAAGATTCTGAATTTCTTGTTCTGCTTTTTTAAAGGCAGCAATGGTTTCGTTTAAATCTAACTTTCTTTTTAACTCACGTGTTTCTAATGTGACTGCTCTGTAATCAGGGTGGTATTTACCAAATCGTTGGACTTCTTCATATTTGTCTTTCATTTTAGTAAAATGAGCAATCATTTTTTGTGCTTCCGGATCATGTCTTAATGTATATAAAGAACGATTATATTCGTCCATTAGTTCTGATTGTAGGATCATGTTTGCTATCTCTTCACTGACATCTAATATTTCTAATCTTTCTAATGTAGCAAGCATAATTTCACCTCCACTGACTAATATATCATGAAAAATTAATTATAGCGACTTTTTGTAGGTAATTCGACATCTCCAAGCATAAATTAACATTGACGAACGAAATTCTACAAACTATAATTTTCTAGATTAAATTAGTTTATTTTCTTATAAAGGAGAACAGTTGATGAAACTAATTACCTTTAATCCATTCAGAACCATTGGAATACCCAATGTAAGCTATATCAAACCTGAGCAAATGTTTCGTGAGATAGACCGAATAAAAGAGGCGGATTTTATTTTATTCCCCGAAAATTGGCAGGTAAATTCTTTGGTTTATGGATTAAATAAAACCATCTTTCCAAGTATCCAATCGATTCAGCTTGGCTACAGCAAAATTGAAATGACAAGAGCATTATGGACTGTGTGCCCAGACCATATACCATATACAGAAATTCTTGGTAATTCAAGTGAAAATATTGAAAAGGTTTTAAACACATTCCCGTTCCCTTTCGTTGCAAAAGAAAATCGTAATTCAATGGGGAAGGGAGTTTTTCTTATTCACAATGAAGAAGATTTCCGTGAATATGCAGAGAAAGTGGACACCTTTTATATTCAAGAATATTTGGAAAATGACGGCCGTGACTTACGCGTTTGTGTGGTAGGAAATGAAATTATTGCTGCATATTGGAGAATTGGAGCAAATGGTGAGTTTCTTCATAACATTGCAAGAGGGGGAGAAATCTCACATGAGTTCATTCCAAAAGAAGCATGTGAATTAGTTCTTTCAGTTGCACAAAGCCTGAATATTAATCATGCTGGATTTGACATTATGTATAGTGATAATAAACCATACATTCTTGAATTTAACACCTTATTTGGCAATCAAGGTACAACCAATCAAGAGGTAACCGTTGAAACAAAAATCTTTAACTATCTGTTATCACAATACCAACCACCATTCCCTGGACCTATATCCCCAATAACAGGGAAACAAATTTCTTAATGCTTGAGGCTGTCCCATTCTACCCTTTGGACAGCCTCTTTTTTTGTTATTCAATGGTCACACTAAACTCTTCTTGAAGTTGATATTTTTGCCCATCCGCTTTTTTTATTTCAAGCTTAATGATATGTTCACCAATATGTAATCCTTTAATGATAAATGCAGCTGTTGAGATTTGATCAACGACTTTTCCATCAACAGATAGTTCTATATAGCCTTCTCCTTTAAGCCTTCCCTCTTCACCAAATGTGTAGTCTGGAATGATACACTCTACGTACACATTATGACCAATCACTTGCTGTTGGACCACCACTTGTTTCCGACCTGATTTCTTCATTGCACTAACAGGACTTATTCCCTGAATATCATTGGATTCAACACTCTCGATACTTAATGATGATGCTTCTGGGACTGGCTTATCGTTTGTACATCCTACTAACATAAATAAAGTCATAGGTATTACATAGATACTGCGCATCGTCTCACTCCTTTATTAAGTAGTGTTGACAGGATTTCAGTCATTACTCATAAAAAATACTATGAGAATTAATCCTTCTTTCTCATAGCACCATACATTTGCATCATCATTGAAGCAAGCTCTATAGAATTAGATATCTGCTCTACTTTATGTGGTAAGGTTTGTTTAAAATAGTTTTTCGTAGCGATTTCAAGTCGATGTCGATCATTAGGATTACGTGCTAAATGTCGATACCATCTTGGATGGCTCCTTACATATTGCTTCACTTGCTCATTTTCATTTAACCAGTCTATAACATCCCTCCGCATAGAAATCTCCTTCCAATAGTTCGCTATTAATCTTTACGAAATGCAAAGGGATGGTTTTGTTGCCTCTTTTGCGCATCTTTAGACTGACCAGCCCCTGACTGCTGTCCATCTCCTTTAAACTGATGAATAACCTGCTGAATCGTAGTAATTGCGCTTCCTACATTGCTGATTTGTTGCTGTACGTCATTCATATTCACATTTTTAATCGATGTGAGAACTTTGTTCATGATGTCTGACTTCGAGCCTTTCTTGTTCTCATTTTTCTCTTCAGTGCCACTATATTTTTTCCAAGACGCATCATCTTCACCTAATAGGTACCAATCTTCATAAATTTCTTGCCAAGTCTTTTTTCCATTTCTAACCTCAGCAATTAATGTAGGGTGCTTCTTGACAAACTTTTTAAATTCCACGATAGTAGGATGAACATTTTGTTTTGCCATTTAACTCACCTCTTAAAGATAACATTCGCCTACAATATCATATCTAATGATTTAATAAATGGTTCGCCCATTTCACTTATTCAATGAATGGGATTTCGGATTTACTTTAAATTGCAGAATAACGATATAAATTGTTACAATAATATGAAAACAAGAAAAAGGGTGATTAGCTTGAACGAAGAGTTGTTAGAAGAAATGAAGGAATTTTTCAAAGTAGCATCTGAAAACGAAAAACAAACCTTTGAGGATATAGTACATAGTTTAATAAGAAAACAGAAAAAGCAAAATGCTTCCTATCTTGGTGAACTATTACATGCTGAGGGGAAATTCAAAGATAACCAATATGAAATGACCATTCCGAATTCTGACATCATCCAGAATTCATTAAATATCGTTCATGGTGGAATAACAGCTACCCTGATTGATTCAGCAATGGGTTCATTAGCTTTCCACTTACTGCCTGAAGATCAAGCTGCAGTCACAACCGAATTAAAGATCAACTACCTTGCACCTGGAATTGGCTCAACACTTACTTGTATTGCTTCATTAATTAATCGGGGCTCAAACCTAATTGTAACTGAAGGAAAAGTATTTCGTGATGATGGAAAATTAATTGCCCATGCAACTGGTAGTTTTTTTATTATCAAAAGAAAAATATAATCTTAAAAAGGCTGTCCCTCCAAAGTAAACACTTGAATGGCAGCCTTGTTCTATCTTATTCCCACTTTTGCACAAAGTTTTGAGTATAATGTTTCTCGAACACGCCCACACCTAAATGAGTAAACTTTTCATTTAATAATGTCTCACGATGCCCTTCACTATTTAACCATCCCTCCACTGCTGCAATACCATCAACATACAGTGCTGCTATATTTTCTCCTGCTAATTGATAGATAACCTCACCCTCTGCTAACCGATCAGCTAGTCCACCAGTTGTTGGCGATTTATGAGAAAAATAATTATTTTGATTCATATCCTTGCTATGATTATAAGCTACTTCTGCTGTCGTTTTGTCCCATTTCAAGGATGGAAGATCATGTCTTTTTCTAATAACATTTGTAATATCGAGAATTTGTGCTTGATTCCCTTTCTCAACCTCTTTCCACTCTTCATCAATAAGTTCTTTTGCAGATATTAGATCTCCTCGATAAATAAGCTCATAAGGTCTTTGCTTCACAAGGGTTTCACTATTCATATATCTAACACTTGATAGCTTATTCGTAAATGTATCAAAGTACAGCTGTACAAATACATGATCTAATTCAACAAGAGGCATCTTAAGCATTTCGGTTTCATTTAATTCAAATCGATAAGAATTATTTTGGGCATGAAAAGAGATTTTATTTGTTAAAGGAATGTTATTTTCTATTTCTTTTAAAGATTGTCCAATTTTGAAAGGATGTAAATCTAACTTATCTCCAATGGCATAGACGGTCACTACCTTATCTTTTTCAATGCCAATCTGTATGTATTGTTCAAAATCCTCATTGTAAATCCACCAATCATAATCATAAGAAGAACGATCGATTCGAACAGGTTTTCCGAGTAGTTTCTCAATCTCGTCTGCCTCTAGTCCTATATAAGAGTGCACTCCCTTCAAATCCTGCACGTCATCAATTTTTTTATCTGTATTCTCAAGTACGCTCTCAATTTGGAGTTCATTCTCAAGTGAAGGTAATACCTCATTTGTATCATCAACGGAGAATTTGTTAACATCAATACTCGCAGAATAAATAATGATAATAGAAACAATTAATAGGAAGATGATGATTACACTTCTTTTACTCAAAGGTATACCCCTTTCTCTTAACTATCGTTTGTTTCTATCAGTATATTAACGATTAATAGATTTATTACTATTTACTCTATTTTTTATAATGGCTGTTTTCTCAAAGTTTGTTGTTTTTTAAGGTGAATTAATTGAGAATCGATTTCTAGCAGCCTGAATACACGGGGGACTCCCGTGGGACTAGTTGCTCCCACTGGACGCGGAGTGTATTCAGGCTGCGGTATCACAAGCAACAATATATACGAAAACAGCCTTTATAATTGAACAATAGAAAGGCACCCAATATGAGTGCCTTTCTACTGCTTAATGATGGATTTGTTCACTTTCGGATATCTCACTTAATGCATGACCAGCACTTTCATCTGACATCTTGTCTATTGCTAAGTCACCTAAAGAGATAATACCTACTAACTTTTCATTTTTGACAACAGGAAGACGTCGTATTTGATGCTCAGCCATCAAATTTGATGCCTCTTGTATACTTGTCTCAGGATTAACTGTAATAAGATTCTCACTCATGACGTTAGTCACTTTATTTGAACCTGCATGCTTTTCAGCTATCCCTCTTACTACAAGATCTCGGTCTGTAATCATTCCGATTAACTTCTGTGTATCATTGTCAATAATCGGAATAGCCCCAACATCTAAATCCCTCATTTTCACTGCAACCTCATAGACATTATCTAGTGTGGTACAATAATCAACATTCGATGTCATGACATCTTGTACTGATTTCATTTTTTTGAAAACCTCCTTAGCGAACATGTAAACAATAAACCATCATTGTAATAACATCATAAGAATGACGTTATACTATAGTATGTTCGTTAAACGACTTGAACTATTCACAGTTTCACATTTCCCAAATAATATCATCTTAAGATTGCAACTTGCTCATTTTCATACTATTATTAAACAGAAGGTACTAACGGTAATGTTTTTTAGGAGGGACTTTATATGAAGTTTGAGAATACAGGACTAGAAAATCAAACAGTTGATTTTTCAAGACTTAGCGACGTAATGAAAGAATTAGGATTTGTCTTAGCAGGGCAATGGGATTATGAACGTGTTACATATGATCGTAAATTTGACCTAAAAGGTGAAATTTTTTACTTACGTGTGCAAGCCTTTACAGTTGAAGGTGAAATTGAAGGGAAGCATGCCGTTGTTAAACTGCTCACGCCTTTATTAGGTAAGCATTATTATCCTCATGGCGTAGAATATGGCGATGGAGAGACATTCCCGAAAACAATTGTTGAACAATCTACAAGACTGTTATCACAGCTTTCAGATGAGCTTGAAAAAATTAAATAATCCATGAAAAGAGGCTGTCTAGACAGCCTCTTTTGTTAAGTATAAATTGTAGCCTTTACATTTGAATGTGATCGATTTTAATATGAACTCGATTCACCATAATACCCGTTAATTCAAGAATTTCATCGATAATAAGTTTTTGAAGCTGAACACATGTATCTAGGATATTCTCGCCAGTCTTAACTGACACTCTTAATTCAATTGTAAGACCGTTATCATCTTGTTCAATTTCGATTCCGCTTTTTCTAGTTAATTTTTGCAGGATATTTGTATTAAAACCTGACAATGAAGTCGCAACACCGTCAAATTCCTCTACACATATGGATGAAATAATTGATATGACTTCTTCTTTTATATAAAGTATACCGTAGTCAAGTGTTTGCTGTAAGATAAGCAGCTACCTCCTTTTTACTAGCTCCAAAGTGAAAATGTTTCAACAACAATATTTGAAGTAAATTTGATTTCAAGAGCTAAATATTTTAAGTCTGCTTTATACTATGCTTCTTCTCATTTTTTGGGCACATTTTTCACAATTATTATCGTCTTTTTATTACTTAATTGTTGGTTTTATATTCATTCTCAACTATAATTTAAAGTACTGAATTGTTTTTTCTAGGAAAGGAGCAGTCATCATTTGTCTCAACTATTTAACAAACGTATAGCACTTATGATTTTAGTTCTCGCATTCATTGTCATGATTGGATATTTCATCCTTCCAGTTTCTTTGCCACTGATTATTGCTTTTATCACAGCATTAATGCTAGAACCACTTGTCAAATTACTACAGAGAAAAGTTAACATTAAAAGACATTTATCCGTATTAATCACATTTCTATTATTTTTATTATTAGTTGCTATATCAGGTTATTTTCTTACAACGAAAATTATCGGTGAAGCAATCAAAATAATCGAAAATGCACCTATCTTTATTAATGAAATTAATCGAGTCATCCTTGACCTTGAAAAAAACTTGGCTTATCGCTCTCAGGACTTGCCACCTGAATTTGTCGAGGCAATTAGAAAACAAATAGAAGGATTTTTATCAACACTTCAAACGTATATCGTTTCTTACTTTAATATTAACAACTTAAAATCATTGCTAACAAATATTCCAAACTATTTAGTTAGCTTTCTCGTCTACATGATTGCTTTGTTCTTGTTTATGATAGACATTCCTAATATGAGAGAAAGGGTCAATGCGCACTTAACCGAAAAAACAGCTGATAAAGTGAACTTCATGGTTTCTAGATTATCCTACGTAGTGCTTGGATTTGTAAAAGCTCAATTCCTTGTTAGTTTACTTATCTTCATCGCTTCATTAATTGGCTTATTTATCATTGCACCAGAAGTAGCCTTAGTTATGGCATTTGTTATTTGGATCATTGATATCATACCAATTATAGGTTCGATTATAATCATGCTCCCATGGGCCATGTTTCATCTAATGACAGGTGATGTTGTATTAGGAACAAAACTAGCAATCCTTGGAGCCATATTATTAATTATTCGTCGTACAATTGAACCAAAGGTAATGGGTAGCCATATTGGCTTGTCTCCACTATCTACCTTAATTGCTATGTATTTAGGATTGAAATTATTTGGCTTACTCGGGTTTATTATCGGACCGATGATCCTCATTGCATTTAATTCAGCGAGAGAAGCTGGAATAATCAAGCTCAATTTCAAAATTTAAGGCTGTTTTCGTATACATTGTTGCTTTTAATACCCGCAGCCTGAATACACTCCGCGTCCTATGGGGTGACTGGTGAGCCTCCTCGTTCCACGGGAGTCTTGAGTGTATTCAGTCTGCTAGAAATTTATTCTCAATTAATTTATCTCAAAAACAACAAACTTTGAGAAAACAGCCAAATTTAAAAAAGGTGGGGACCTCCCACCTTTTTTAAATGGCTTCACCCATTTCCCACTTTAGAAATGCCCCTTCTTTTTTAGTACATCTCATCCCCAATTTTTCAAATAATCTAATCGTTTGAAAATTACTATCACTACATTCAGTTATGACTTTTTTCGCTTCTGTTTGTGTAATAATCCATTCCATTAAAGCATCTACAGCCTCATAGGTTAAACTAGAATCCTTGAGATCCTTCACCATATTAAAATATATATTCACAACTCCCCTTTTATCTGGTTTCCCTTGTAGATAAATATCGCCAATAATCGTTTTGTCCATATAATCAATAATTAACCATAAGCCCCATCCATAGACTGACTCATCCTTCTCTAAATTTTCTATATAAATCGGAAGCATGCTTGTAATTAATGGAGATGGCCATTCTCTAGGAATGATAATTGGCGATCTTTGTTCGAGTTCCTGCCGATGAAAAACAAGTGATTTCGCGATATCCAGGGAACAAGGTACAATCAATAAGCGTTCCGTAAAGATTTCAATCATTTATACATCTCTCCCTTTCTTCCGTTTAGTACTGTTCACAAGTAAGAATAAAAGTTCATTTTATCACTATATACTGTGAATAATGCTATATCGTATGTTCAAAAGGAGCTGCATTATGTAATAGTAAGTCTATTTGTCTAAATAAAAGGCTGTTTTCGTTCAAATCTAAAAAAAGCCAATTAAAAAAAGGTGTTATAGAATATCCTATTCCATAACACCTTATACATATTACTAAAACCCTAATATCGCCTTAATAACCGAGGTGGTTTCTCCCCCATGGTAAAAAACATATAATAATAAGTAGACCGCCACACCTGTTGTAGCAGTAAAGAACCAAATAACACTTGTAATTGGACCGAGTTTTTTATGCTTTTTTAACTGGTTTTTATATCCTGTCCATAACGTAACAATCCCAAAAACAGCACCAGTGGTAGCAAGAAAAATATGAAAAATTAAAAACACAGTATAGTAAATTTTAATATCGTCCGGCCCACCAAACTGAGTATTCCCAACAAAAATAGTTCTAGAAGCATAAATCACGAAAAAAATGATAGCAAACACTGCTGCTAAAAACATCGCCTTTTTATGTGCTTCAATATTTCTCTTTTTAATCAGATACCAGCCTATTGCTACAGTGATTGCACTCAAAGCAATAAAGATAGTACTGATTGTAGGTAAAATTGGTAACGAAGTTGTCATAATATATCCTCTCTTAAATAAAGTATCTCTGTTAATTTTAGTAGAGTTACACATAATTTGCAATGAAATGTGAATGAAAAAAGAGTACCTAAACCACAATGTTCATAATTATGGAAATTAAAGGTACTCATGCATAAGATCTTATTTAATTGGCTGTGGATTTAATAAATCAGCATCCACTTCATCCACTTCTTGTTCTTTTCTCACCCATTGGAAGAAAATCACTCCCAATATAGTACCATAAACAATTTCTTGGATGATTTTCATAATAACTCCACCTAATTGCTGATCTTCAACTAATGGTAACGAATTAAACATTTGAGGTCCAACTAAGTCGATTGATGCTAGCATACTAGCCGGAACACACAGTTCAAGAGCTGTTGCCCATGCTGTTGGATCTGTATAGGTTGCGTATAAAGGAGTATCTGCAAAAATAATTAACGCACACGCAGGAGTTAATAATATCCCATCTGCAAAGATATATCCAACTCTCTTCAACCCATTTAAGGTTTGCCATTCAGGTAATGGGTTAATTAAAGGCCACCACATCATAATAGAGGCAATGAAAAGGACAGCAGTTGTAAAGGCGTGAAGAAGCATATCTGTCTTTACCACATCAAAAATCAGTGGTATATGATAGAAAGAAAATACCCCATTAAAGAATAGTAAGGCAAACAATGGTAAAGTTAAAAATTTAAAAAATGGTTTAACAAATCGATTATTAACAATCAATCGTAATATCCAATGAGGTAAACCAAGAATAAGTAATGGTGGAACGACTAAATATAACACTGCCATTTGTGTCATATGCGCACTAAACATTAAATGCCCTAGTAAATCAACAGGACTCCCTTTGCACACATAGACTAGTAACATTGCAATTGTAAAAAAGGTTATCTGCTTATTAGTTGCTTTTTCCGTATTTGAAAAACGATTTCTTAATGGACCTATTAATAAGAAATATCCAACTGTAATTGCTAGAATCACTAGAAAAAAATAAGGACTCCATAAAGCACGAAAACCAAAAATATCAATAGACATCATAAAACACCTACCTTAAAAATTAACCCTCAGTTAGTTTAAATTATACAGCTTAGGGCACACATATTCAAATCAATAGATGGGAGCTCCTATCAATTTCCCTTAAAAAAAGAAAACCGGCAATGCTGCCGGTTTTTCTTTTTTTAGCTTAAGATTTACCACCAAATGATCGTCACAAAAGCTAATACAGTTATTAAGCCAACTAATACTCCTGAATACAAGAATAGTGCTGGCGCTTCATGTCCTTTATGACTCATATGCATAAAATAATAAAGTTGAAAGATAAGCTGCACAACAGCTAATAGAATGATAAATGGTACAGTAAACCAACCACTAAAATCAAATGCCACTGCAGCGAACGCCATTAACGTTAAAAAGAGTGTAATGGCAAATGTAACTAGCTGGTGTCTCATATCCTCTGCATTTTTTCTTCTACGATAGGCTAAATCAACTTTTGGGTTTCCTGAATTAGAATGATTTGTCACCATTGTTTATCCCACCATCCCCATTAAGTATACGACAGTGAAAATGAAGATCCACACTACGTCGATGAAATGCCAGTAAAGGCTTGCTACATAATATTTAGGTGCATTATATAAATCAAGTCCACGGCCTGCATTTCTAAACATTAATGTAATAATCCATAGTAATCCGAATGCTACGTGAGCACCGTGAGTTCCTACTAAAACATAGAATGCAGAACCAAAAGCACTACTTGTTATTGTATGCTCAAGGTGTACATAGTGATTGAATTCATAAATTTCAAGCGCTAAGAATCCAGCACCAAGTAATACTGTAATTCCTAACCATAGCTGCATCTTCTTGAAATCAAAATTCTTCATATGATACATTGCGTACACACTAGTTAATGAGCTTGTTAAAAGTATCATTGTAGCAAAGAACACAAGTGGTAAATCAAATAATTCTTGACTTGTAGGACCACCATTTGTTTTATCTCTGAGTGCTAAGAATGTCGCAAACAGAGATGCGAATAAAACAGTTTCTCCACCTAAGAATAACCAAAAACCTAAAAATTTATTTTTCCCTTCGAGGGTCGCTTTTTCCGGTGATGCAGGAAATGTTTCTGCAGTTAATTTCTCTTCAACATGCATTATGCCTTAACCCCCTTATTGTCATCATCATCCATTAATTCCTCTTTATGAATATGGTAACCATGGTCATCAATGACAGAACGTAAGAACATGGAACCGAATGTGATTGCCATACCAACAAAGATTAATGGGATTGCCCAACTATCATGCTTATCTCCAAACTGATAGATAAAGCCAAATGCAGCAACAAATAATCCTAAAGAAATCGTAAATGGTAAGAATGATCCATTTGGCATATGAATGTCACCAACTGGCTCAGCAGGTGTCATCCCTTTCTTACCAGCCATTTTCTCAACCCACAATGCATCAAGTCCACGAACTAATGGAGTTTGCTTAAAGTTATACTCTGGAGGTGGTGAAGGTATTGCCCACTCCAATGTACGACCATCTCCCCATGCATCTGCTTCAGCCTTAGGTCCATTAATAGACGTCTTCACAATATTAACAAGAAGAATTAAGGTTGAAATGGCCATTAAGAAGGCACCAACCGTACTCACAAAGTTTCCAGCTTCAAGTCCTTGTCCTTCTAAGAATGTAAAGATACGACGTGGCATCCCCATTAATCCTAGGAAATGCTGGATAAAGAACGTTAAATGGAAACCGATTAGGAATAACCAGAATGTCCATTTTCCTAACGTTTCATTTAGCATACGACCAAACATTTTAGGCCACCAATAAGTTACCCCAGCTAAAAGACCAAACACAACTCCACCAACAATAACATAATGGAAGTGAGCAACAACAAAGTACGTATCATGGAACTGATAATCTGCTGCAGCTGCTGCAAGCATTACACCAGTTACACCACCCATTGTGAATGATGGAATGAATGCAACCGCATATAGCATTGGTACAGTGAACGTAACCTGACCACCCCATATAGTTAATAGCCAGTTGAAAATCTTAATTCCAGTTGGAACGGCAATAGCCATCGTTGCTACTGCGAAAATAGCATTTGCAATTGGTCCTAAACCAGTTGTGAACATATGGTGAGCCCATACCATGAATCCTAAGAATCCAATAAGTACAGTTGCAAACACCATTGATGAATATCCAAATAGTCTCTTTCTTGAGAATGTTGCAAGAATCTCAGAGAAAATACCAAAAGCAGGTAGTACAAGAATATATACTTCAGGATGTCCAAAGATCCAGAATAAGTGCTCCCAAATAATTGTATTCCCACCCATATCAGGTACGAAGAAACCTGTTCCAAATAAGCGGTCAAACATCATTAGTGCAAGACCAACTGTAAGTGGAGGGAAAGCAAATAGAATAAGTGCTGACGCTACAAATGTAGACCAAGTGAATAATGGCATACGCATGTAAGTCATCCCTGGAGCTCTCATATTAATAATGGTTACTAGGAAGTTAATCCCCCCTATTAATGTACCAATCCCCGATATTTGCAGACCTAGTACATAAAAGTCAATCCCGTGTCCAGGTGAATCTAATGCTAATGATGCGTAGTTCGTCCATCCTGCATCAGGTGCTCCACCTAAGAACCAACTCATATTTAGGAATACTCCTCCGAAGAAGAATAACCAAAATCCTAGCGCATTAATGAATGGGAATGCTACATCACGTGCACCAATTTGCAGTGGCATAATTGCGTTCATTAATGCAAAAAGCAATGGCATCGCTGCTAAGAAAATCATAGTCGTACCATGCATAGTTAAAATTTCATTGTAAAATCCTGCGCTTACAAAATTATTATCCGGAATAGCAAGTTGAATCCGGATAAACATTGCTTCTAATCCTCCAACTAAGAAGAAGAAGCCACCGGCGATAAGATAAAGGACGGCGATTTTTTTATGATCAACTGTTGTTAAATAATCCCACACAGTTGCGCCAAATCCTTTTTTCTGAGTTAACGTACTCACTATGTAACCTCCCTTTTATCTAATTTCTTTCATTAATCTTGAACTTTTAGACCTAGAAGATACTCCGCTAATGCATCAAGCTCTTCTTCTGTCATTCCTTCATGATCATAACTATAAGACATTTTGTTTCCAGGCTTAGCTGCTTCTGGATCCTTAAGCCATTTTTTAAGATTTTCTTCAGTGAATTCATATCGACCAGCAATACTTGAACGCTCACCAAAGTTTGCTAAGTTAGGTGCAGTTGGTCGTTGTTCTTTAGAATCAATCGCATGACATGCAATACAATTATATGTAGTGAATAATTCTTCACCTTGAGCTGCTAGATCGGAAGCTGGTTCACTAACCTCAGCATTTTGCATATCTGATACCCATTGATCAAACTCTTCTCTTGGTAGAGGCTTTACTTTAAAGTCCATTAAAGCATGTGAAGGTCCACAAAGCTCTGCACATTTACCATAGAAAAGACCATCAGCTTTATCAGTTCCTTCTTGGCTGAACTCTAACCAGAATCGGTTAACGTTTTCTGTATTAGTATCCATTTTTCCACCTACTGATGGAATCCAGAATGAATGCTTCACATCAGAAGCCTTCAAATTAAAATATACTCTCTCATCTGTTGGTACAATAAGCTCTTGTCCTGTAACGATACCTAAGTCTGGATATTCAAATTCCCACCAATATAGATTTGCAGTTACATTTACAACAATCGCATTTTCATCTCTTGTCTCTTCCTCCATCGGAGAAACATCTGCTAACTTAAATGTAGCGGAGACAACAGGAACAGCTAACACAATAAGTAATAAAATCGGAATAATAGTCCAGATCATTTCTAGTTTATGACTGCCCTCTACTTGCTTTGGAATAATTGCCTCGTCACCTTTTTTACGACGGAAACGAACAACAACATAAACAAATAGAATTGAAACAACAATAATTACCAGAACCATAATTGCGGTACTTAGCAACATTAAATTGTACTGGATATCTGCAACTTCACCAGCTGGTTGAAGCGTAGATAAGTATGGTTTACCGCAACCTGCTAACAGTAGCGCCATTAAACCAAATAATGAAAAAAAGCGCATATTTGGTAGCCAATTTTTCATAGCGAAATCAAACCCCTCTTTCAAATTTAATAATTGAATATCTTCTTCAACTGAATCAACTACTATCAACATCCCCAATGCTCAAACTCATTCAAGTAAAAAATGTAATTCTTAGTATGTACGGGGAGCGTGAAAAAATTTCACGCGAATCCCTAAAACTCTACCTGAATTTCTTAAGCGATAGCAGTATGAATCAATTTAATAGAAGATACAAATTCCTTCTATATATAATTTTCATGGAGAAAGAATTACCATATTCATCAAAAGCCATTCATATTAGATAGCTGTAACAATCACCATTGCTACAAACAGAATGGTCAAATAGTTCAGTGAGTATACAAACATATACTTTGACCATTTGATATCATCTTTCATTTTGAAGCCCATTAACCCAATCGCTAACCAACCTAAATTCAACAATGTTGCAAGAATCAGGAATGGAACTCCCAATGAAAACAGGTAAAAAGGTAATGGTAATAAACATGCTACCCACACTACCATTTGTCTTTTTGTTACTGCAAAGCCATGGACAACTGGCAGCATTGGAATACCTGCATTTCTATACTCTTCGCAACGTTTCATTGCAATCGCAAGGAAATGTGGTGGCTGCCATATAAACATGATTAAGAATAATACCCAAGCAATCGTATGAAGATTTGCATCAATAGCAGCCCATCCAATTAAAGGCGGTACCGCACCAGAAATACTACCAATTACTGTATTAATAGTGTATCTACGTTTTGACCACATAGTGTATAAGAAAACATATGTCACAAAACCAATGACTCCAATTAATGCAGCAGTTAATGTTGTTAGTAGAAGAAAAATTGTTCCTAAAAGAGTAAGAACAATCCCCATATATAAAACATGTTTTGGAGCAACCTTCCCTGTTACAGTAGGTCGATCTTTTGTTCGCTCCATTAAATGGTCTATATCGCGATCATAATAATTATTTATTGCACAAGATCCTGCAATAACTAAAGAAGAACCAAGTAACGCAAATATCACTGTACTTATATTCGCAATCAAACCTTCACCAGTGAAATACAGCGCTAACCAAATACCGGTGAAGGTTGTGATAAAGTTAGAATTAACAATTCCTATCTTTATTAACGCCAGAAAATCCTTAAGAATTGTTTTCTTATCCAATTCTTGAGGACTATTGTTATCGATATGAGAAACTGCGTCAGGCAATGTTCTCGTATTTTCCATATTCAAAATCCTCCCTGTTGGAAACCGCGTTCCCATATAGCATTTACAACCATTTAGTATATTACTAAAAGTCGTCATCTTCTGCACTCTAAAATCTATTTTATAACCGTTTGCAATTTAGTTCATGTATTACGAATTTTTGCAACGTTGTTATAGTAAGAACAGGGTAGAACGACAATCAATTGTAATAAATTATATTAAAAAACCCCTTCTTTGTATATTAAACCATACTTTTGATTCGAATTGTGAACAATTTTTGAATAAAATTTGACTTTTTTGTGACCTTAAATCTTCTTTTGCTCTTTTAACTATTATACACGCATTATTAAAAAATCATATCCCTTATCTTTTATTACATCTTCCAAAAAGCACTGTATTATTTACTATTTACACAATATTAATAGTGAATACCTCTGATCATTTCCTCTTTAATTACTATATCCTATTCAATTATTTAACATTTATATCTAGCAAACTCTAATCAACAATCATCCTTTTTTCATAGCACCTGTATTTACATTTGTTTATCATTTTTACTTTGATATTTCTTTTGAATTAATATATCATTATAGTCGTATATTTTCAGTGAGCGGATCTTACTCACTCCTTTAAAATACATATGTTTTGGTTGATTTAAGACTAATTTTTTCTCGAATTTTACTCTCAAAATCAACACATTTGAAAATATTTATGAAGATAGAAGGTGGATGTGTTGCAACGTTTTCTGAAATGGTTTGCAGTTCTAACAACAATTGGAATGCTATTTGTATTATTAGGTGGTGCACTTGTTACAAAAACTGAATCCGGTGCTGGTTGTGGAGATTCTTGGCCACTTTGCCATGGTGAACTAGTTCCTTCTAATATCACGCCAGAGCTAGTAATTGAATTAAGTCATCGAGTGGTATCAGGTGGAGTCGGAATGATGGTTTTAATTTTGTCAATTTGGGCTTACAAAGCAATTGGACAGGTTAGAGAGGTTAAATTTTTATCATTTATTTCTTTTACTTTTCTTTTATTACAAGGATTAATTGGAGCAGCAGCAGTTGTTTGGGGACAATCGGATGCGATTCTAGCACTTCATTTTGGTATTTCACTGATTTCATTTGCTTCTGTATTTCTTCTCACTTTACTAATCTTTGAAATTGATCTGAAATTCAATATAGATACGGTCAAGATTGATAAAGGGATGTTATATCATATATATGGTATTACCATTTATAGTTTTATTGTTGTTTATTCAGGAGCTTTTGTAAGGCATAAGAATGCGAGCTTAGCATGCCCTGATTGGCCAGTTTGTAACTTTGATCAACCTGGTTTACCGACAACCTCATATGAGTGGATTCAAATGGGGCACCGTTTTGCTGCAGGATTAATTTTCATATGGAACATTATCGCACTTATATATGCAATAAAAAAATACAAACAACAGCCAGTGATTTATTGGAGCTGGATGATATGCGGAATTTTAGTCACTTTACAAGTCATTTCAGGAGCAACGATTGTATATACAAACCTTAATTTATTTGTAGCACTTTCCCACGCGCTATTTATTTCCTGCTTGTTCGGTGTTTTAAGTTACTTGATGCTTATTGCTTCAAGGTATAAATCTAGAACACAAACAACGAAAACTGATATTAACAAAACTGATAAGGATAGCGATCCTCCAATTCATTCCTAAATAGATAAATCAAAAAAGTGCCAGTGATCACATTCTAACCTACATGTGGTCACTGGCACTTTTTACTACTCATTTAACAGACAGTTTAATGAGTACTATATTTAGAGTTGAATTTTGGTTGTTGATGCACTACTTTTTCCTTTGCCTTGTGAGAATAATTCGCTTCATAGTTCACAAACATTGAGATATTTACGAGTACTCCCATTGAAAGAAGTAACAAAATCAATGAAGATCCACCATAACTAATAAATGGTAATGTAACACCTGTAATTGGAATTAATCCAGTTAGACCACCTAGATTAATGAATGCTTGTATTCCTAGCATCGAAGAAATACCAATAGCAAGAAGACTCCCAAAAGGATCCTCACACTTCCTCGCAATGAGGAATCCCCTAAGGATGATAAATAATAGTAACAATAACACAAACATTACACCGATAATTCCTAATTCTTCTGCAACCACTGCCATGATGAAATCAGTGTGTGCTTCAGGTAAGTAACCAAACTTCTGTACACTTTGTCCCAATCCTAAACCACTGAATCCTCCTGAGCCTAATGCAATATAAGAATTAACTAAGTGAAAACCGTGATCATCGACAGTTTCAAAAGGATCAATAAATCCTTGAAATCGCCCAAGTCTTTCTTCTGTTACGAAATCATCGTATTTCATCATAACAAAAGGCGACATAACCCCTACTGTAATCGCACCAAGTAATACTAACTTCATGATACTCTTCATTCCCATGCCTGAGCATAATATCATAGTAAGAGCGATCATCCCTATAATAAACGCCGTTCCAAGGTCAGGTTGAAACGCAACAAAACCACAAATGACCATTGTAAATAAGATTGGTGGCATGACTGCCTTATCAAATTGATCGATATAAGATTGTTTCTTTGAGTACACAGCTGCTAAGTATATTATCACACTTAATTTAGCAAATTCAGAAGGCTGAATTCCCCTCGTTCCTAACATCAACCAGCTTTGTGCATTATTTGCAGTGTGTCCAAACACATATACCACTATCAGCATCCCTATTGAAAATAAAACAATGGAAATCAACATCTTAGAATAAGAATATGCCTTATACGGAAAAACCATAGTTGCTAGGAAGCCGACAAATCCAAGCATAAGGGATAATCTTTGTCGATCAAAGAAAAAGGTTGGATTACTAAATTTAGTTGCTGCTAGAACCATACTAGAACTGTATACCATGACTAGTCCAAATAAACAAAGTAAACAAACTGCTATTATTAATGGATAATCATAAGATCTTATTATTTTCTTTAACATATAATCATCGCCTCAACATTTTAAAGAATCAATATAAACATTTTACTATACTTTTTCGATTTTATATTTATTTATCCTGCAATTATCAAATAAAAAAACTCAAACCATACATTAGTTTGAGTTCATTTGTTTATTTTTGAGTTGAAGCATCATGTAATGCAGACAGTTCATGTTCTAATGTGTCTAACAAATCTTTTCCTTCAGAAACTTCAATTAAACCTAATCTAACTGCAAAATCTATTTCTCTAGATAATCCAAACATTTGAGTATCTAGAACTTCTTCATATAAAGGACATTGAGGCATTGTTAAATTATCCATTTGCACCTTTATTAGTTTTAATATTTTATCAGCATCAGCCTTTAATATAGCATATGCCTTCTCACGATGGTCAATAGCAATCTCAGACGCCAAGTTTAAACCCCTCCGTTCACGAGCGATTACCTAATCTATCTATAAATTTTAACCCTAATATAGTAAAAAAGCAAGGAAATTCAATCAATTTGTCATTGCTTTTGCTACAAGAATGAAGGACTGATAAGACAAGTAACTAAGAGATACGATGATTTATGTGACAAATACACATTATATCTTTATACTTTAGGAGAAAGGTGGGGATTTTTTGGAGTCTATTATTTTACTGACAGGAAATGTGAAATATAATATCACACTTGACCCTGGTGTGTGGATTTTTGATGATCGTAGGGTAGATCTTACTACATATTTTGATGCCCAAAAGCAGACTGAAGACCAGCTTGAAAAATACACAAAAGAGGTTTCAGCACACTGGGACAGAGAGATAAAAGAAGGTGCAATCGTACCTCCAACGAAGCAATCAGAAAAAAAATATAAAAAAGAACAAATTCTCACAGGAACATTCGGTATTCCTTTTCACGATTTTCTAAAACATTCTTCTCCTGCTGAAAATGCTGAAAGCTTAAAAATCATTACAGATCAAGAACCAGTAATTATTCCAATAAACAAAGCTTATGACGCGATACTCGGATTTTCTCTCAAAGGTAAACCTTTAAGAGAGGATGGACCAGTACATTTTTATTATGGTGATGGATCTAATCGTGATAATCCGATTAAAAACATCTCTGAATTTATTATTGAATAATTCCTAGCAACTTAGGGGGTCACCTTCACCCATAGTGGAAATGAAGGTGACCTCCCGCTTTTCTATAACAGATCGGCTGCCAATTGAGCCAATCCTGACCGTTCTCCCTTTATTAATCGAATATGACCAGCTATCTTCTGCTCTTTAAATTTCTCTACTACATAGGTTAAGCCATTATTGTATTCATCTAAATATGGATGATCTATTTGCTCTGGATCTCCCATTAATACAATTTTGCTCTTTTCGCCTACTCTTGTCAAAATCGTTTTCACTTCATGTTTCGTTAAATTTTGAGCTTCATCAATAATAATAAATTGTTCCGGGATACTTCTTCCTCGAATATATGTTAATGCCTCAACTTCAATGGAACCCATTCCCGCAAGAATCGCATCAAGCTCTCCTGGCTTCTTTGTATTAAATAGATACTCAAGATTATCAAAAATGGGTTGCATCCATGGTCTAAGCTTTTCTTCTTTTTCACCAGGTAAGAAGCCAAGATCCTTACCAACTGGCACGATTGGTCTTGCCACTAACAATTTTTTATATTCACCCAAATCCTCAGTTTGCATTAACCCTGCTGCAAGTGCTAAAAGGGTTTTTCCTGTCCCTGCCTTACCGATCAATGTCACTAATGGAATATCTTTTCTTAATAGTAATTCAAACGCCATTGTTTGCTGCGCATTTCTAGATCTGATACCCCAAATATGTTCATGGTTAAAGATAAGCTTCCGTACCTTTTTCCCTGTTGCATCAATCACTCCAATGGCTGATGCTGAGCCACCTAGTGAATCTTTCATCACAATAAATTGATTTGGATAAAATGGATGGTTTGCTAATTCGGTTACATTAAGCTCACCCTTTTCATAAAACCTATTTAGCAAATCATTATTGATATAGAGTTCTAGCAACCCCGTATAAATATGATCAACCTCTACAACACGATCACTTAAAAAATCCTCTGCCTGTAAGCCAAGGGCATCCGCCTTTACTCTCACTAATGCATCCTTACTAACAAGGATGACTTCTCTTCCATTTTCCATTGCCTGTTCTTCAAGAGATAAATTCTTTGCTACAGCTAGGATCCGATTATCATTTGTTTTTTCAACGAAAATTTCCTGCAATTGATGGAAAGATCGATGGTTTAATTCAATTCTAAGAACACCACCATTTTCCAAAGGAATTTTTTCATGTAATTTACCTGTTTGCCTCATATTATCAATCAATTTCGAAACTTGTCTTGCATTTCTTCCTATTTCATCCATATAACGCTTTTTTGAATCCACTTCCTCTAGCACAACCGCTGGAATGACAACCTCATTATCCTCGAATGAAAAAATAGACCTCGGATCTTGCAATAATACATTCGTATCCAATACATAAATTTTACTCAAACTTTCGCCCCCTACTCCGACTTTTTTTTCTGTATTTAAGGGTGAAATAGAAGTCCATCTAACTTCTAGGCTGCCTTTGCTGCTCCTATCATGAGGGAGCTGATTATGTTGAACGGACGGACTATTGATAAAAATATATGTAAACATGCATAAAGATAGAAGAAATATTAAACAATAAAAAAGAAAAATATTAAGATTGGCGAACTTATAAAAAATAAAACAAAGATATGAGGTGGGATTTTGTGAAGAAATTACCAATCCTTTTTATTATGAGTATGATGCTGTTAGCCGGCTGTGGTAACAACCAAAACGAAGCGAATGAGGATCAAGATGATCGAATTCAGGTACAAAACACGACCAATCAGAATGTAGATCGAAAAACTGGACAAGAAATTGCAGCTCATTTAGTTGAGCTAGCATCAAGTATTCCCGAGGTAAATGATGCCACTGCCGTTGTCCTTGGGAAATTCGCAGTAGTGGGTATCGATGTGAACGCTAAATTAGATCGCTCAAGAGTAGAATCCATTAAATACTCTGTCGCAGAAAGTTTAAAACATGATCCTTATGGCGCGAATGCAGTAGTTATAGCTGATGCAGACACTGTAGAACGATTACGTCAAATGGGAAAAGAAATTCAAGATGGTAGACCTGTAGTTGGAATTCTCGATGAATTAGCACAAATTATCGGAAGAATAATGCCTGATATCCCAAGTGATATCATAAATAACGAAAATGTAGATTCGACTGAAACAAATAATAATCAGCTTGACAAAAAGAGTGAAAAAGAGCTAGAAAAAGAGCAGCAAGATCAATCGAACCACCATAAGAATGATCAATAAAAGACGGATATAAAAAGATGAAGGTACTATTTAATCTCGGGAAATCAGATTAAATAGTACCTTCCCTCTTCTTTTTAGCCTTTTTTTAACGCTGCCATCACTTGGTTATCAAGCTTCGCAGCAGCAAGGGCATCATATGTTTTCTCATAAACGGGTTCTAAAGAAATTTTTGACCCATAGAACATGACATCTCTCACTTCATTTATTTCTAATTTTGCAACTGACAATTTCAAAGGAACTTCTTCTAGTGTCTCTTGTATAATAGTCGCCTTCCCACTAATAGAGTAAATCGAATCATTTGCAATCATCGTAATAACAACATGATGATTACCTTCGACGTTCTTAACGATTTTAGATCGACTATCCACTGCGAACAGCACATGTCTTTCATCTGAGGCGTATACCCAAGAAATCGCATTGACATTCGGACCTCCCGTTAAATGATCAACGGTCGATATCGTCACTAATCGCTCCTTTTGTAAGTATGCTTTCAAAGGTTCTATTAAATGATCCTCTACTTGATTGGCCATAAATATCCCTCCAATGTTTTTATACTAATCATACCCTTTCTTTCTTTCATATGAAAGTGGTTTAAATCAAAATCATGTTTTGTTAAATAATCTATCATGTTATACTTTAGCTAGTATTATTTACCAAGAAAGAGGAGCTCAAAATGAGAGTAAAATGTGTGATTTGTGATAAAATCGAAAATATAAAAGATGAATCAAGTATAGCCAAGCGTTTAAGAAACCGTCCTATTCATACGTACATGTGCTCTGATTGTAATGAAAGAATTGAGCAACGGACGAAAGAGAGAATCGACACAGGAAACTTCAAGCTTTATCGAAAAAAACAAACAGAGGAAGATTGGTAAAATAATTACTCCCTCTATTAAAAAATAAACCAAGTCTGCACTTGGTTTATTTTTTATTCGTAATTTATATACTTCTCTGGCTCACCTTTAATTTGATCATGCATAACATCGATCAATTCGATTGGAAATCTTGATTTTTTCTCTTCGCCTTGATGCATATAAGTCACATAGTAAAAAGGTTCTTCCTTCCTAATATGTACTCTACTAACACCATGATCTTCGAAAACAATCTTCTCAAACATTTCATATGTTTCAATCGCAGCATGATCATCAGGTCTAGCCTCTGCTACCACTTTAATCGTTAACCAATTATACAGCGCATCTTGAATAGAATTTACCATGTTTCATCACATCCCTATTCTACAGGAGGTACACTTTGTTTTTTCGATTGATATAGACGAATCTTATAAATGATTAAAATAAGAGCCGCTACTACAAGTCCTTCTGTTATTGGCAGAAAAATAGCTAAGAAAGTCAATAGCGTACATCCAAACCCTAAAAACAAATAAATTATCACCGATTTTAAAATAGGAAGCTTTTGAGCAAAACCTAATTTATAAACTAAAATCGATAATCCAAAAATAGTTAAATAGAGAAACCACATATTTAAAGTTGAGTTTTCATCTACTTTATACAAACTAGCAAAAAAGGATAAGTGCTCACTTATATCCAATGGAAAACCCCTCCTTATATAGTAACCGTACCAAAAAGTGATAGCGATAACAAGTCCTTATTCAAGAAAAAAGGAGAGAATTGATCCTCTCCTTTTTATATCAATTTTTATGAATTTGTTTGTGCAAGCTTCTTTCTCTTTGCAGCCTTTTCACGTTCATTCTTATCAAGAATTTTTTTACGTAAACGGATAGACTCTGGTGTAATTTCACAATATTCATCTTCATTTAGATACTCTAATGATTGCTCTAAAGACATTAGACGTGGTTTTTTCATACTCACTGTCTGATCCTTATTCGCAGAACGAATATTTGTTGCTTGCTTCATCTTACAAACGTTAACAACAAGATCATTTTCACGGTTATGTTCTCCAACAATCATACCTTCATATACATCTACACCTGGTTCAATAAAGATAACCCCACGGTCCTCTATCCCCATAATTCCATATGAAGAAGCTTTTCCATTCTCCATAGATACTAGAACACCCTGACGTCTTCCACCAACTTGACCTTGCTGCATTGGTTGGTAGCTATCAAATGTATGATTGATGATTCCATAACCACGTGTTAGCGATAGGAATTCTGTTGAATAACCAATAAGTCCTCTTGCAGGTACCATGAAGATTAAGCGAACTTGACCACTACCATTATTGATCATGTCAACCATTTCACCTTTACGTGCACCAATTGACTCCATAATTGCTCCAGTATGCTCTTCTGGAACGTCAATTTGTACGCGTTCTACAGGCTCACAGCGTACTCCATCGATTTCTCTAACAATAACCTCTGGCTTAGAAACCTGTAATTCATATCCTTCACGTCTCATATTTTCAATCAATATCGAAAGGTGAAGCTCACCACGACCTGAAACAACCCAAGCATCTGGTGATTCAGTGTTCTCTACACGTAAACTTACATCTGTTTGTAATTGAGCTCTAAGTCTTTCTTCAATTTTACGAGAAGTAACGAATTTACCTTCACGTCCAGCAAATGGACTATTGTTAACCAAGAAAGTCATTTGAAGAGTTGGCTCGTCAATTCGTAAGATTGGAAGGGCATCTTGGTGGTCAACTGGACAAACTGTTTCACCTACGTTAATATCTTCCATTCCAGAAACAGCAACAAGATCTCCAGATACTGCTTCTTCAATCTCTACTCGCTTCAGTCCAATAAAACCAAATAGCTTCGAAACTCTAAATTGTTTGACAGTTCCATCAATCTTCATTAAAGCAACCTGTTGTCCTACCTTCATCGTTCCGCGGAAGACACGTCCAATCCCAATTCGTCCCACATAGTCATTATAGTCTAATAATGCTACTTGGAATTGAAGTGGTTCTTCACGATTATCGATTGGAGCTGGAATATTATCAACAATCATATCAAATAATGCTTCCATATTGTCATCTTGCTTCTCTGCATTTGTACTTGCAGTTCCATTAATTGCAGAAGCATATACGACAGGGAAATCTAATTGCTCTTCTGTTGCATCTAACTCAATGAATAAATCGATTACTTCGTCAACAACCTCAGCAGGTCTAGCGAAATCACGGTCAATTTTGTTAACGACAACAATTGGAGTTAAATTCTGTTCTAACGCCTTCTTAAGAACAAAGCGTGTTTGAGGCATTGTCCCTTCATATGCATCAACAACTAAAAGAACTCCATCAACCATTTTCATAATACGTTCTACTTCTCCACCAAAATCGGCATGTCCTGGTGTATCCATGATATTAATTCTTGTACCTTTATAATTGATTGCCGTATTTTTCGCAAGAATGGTAATTCCACGCTCACGCTCAAGATCATTAGAATCCATTGCACGCTCTTCTACCTGCTCATTTGTTCGGAATGTTCCTGATTGGTGTAGTAGTTTGTCAACTAGCGTAGTTTTTCCGTGGTCAACGTGGGCAATAATCGCGATGTTTCTTATATCATTACGAATGTTCAACCTAGTCATCTCCTATATTTTCTAAATTTAAGTAGACGAATGTAGCTTAAATCTATTTTTGTACGACTTCGAAATGAGGTATTTATAATAAATTCCACACAAAAAGTGGTCCAGATTTTCAGCTGAAATTTAGTCTAATTAGCAACTTTTTCAATAACTAAAACATTATACCATAAACACACTAGAAAAGATGAATGTTATTTTGTTAAAATAAACATAGAAAAGTTAATTTAGGATTAACTTTTAGGAAAATGAGGTGTTTTTATTGAAATCAATTAATATTCCTATGCTTATTTTTTCATTAGTTACTGTGTTTTTTATGATGGCAATCGGTATATCGGTTGCATTAAGAAGTATTTTAGGTACTATTCTTTCCATACTTGCTGTTATTTTAGTCATGGGATTAGGTTTTGTTACAAAGAAAAAAATGCGTGAGAAAAGCACCTCTTAAACAAGGCGCTTTTTCCACGCATGAATGTATGTAAGCATTATTTAACAATATAAGTTGTAACGATTTCTTCATGAATCGATTTTTTTGCCACTAAAATACTGTTTTCACCTAACAAATTCACTTTGTCCCCTTCTAGGGTTGTCATTTTTCCACCAACCTCTTCAATCAGTACTAACCCCGCTGCAAAATCCCAAGGTGATAATCGCATTGTGATATAAGCATCTAGTCTTCCCGTTACAACATAGGCAATTTCAAGAGCTGCTGAGCCATAAGATCTCGTACCTCTTACATCTTTTATAAGCGGTGCTAATACTTGTGGATTAATTCGTTTATTTTCGGTTATCCACGTAGCATTAATCCCTACGATCGCCTCACTAATCTTAGTATCTTGAAGCTCCGGAATCTTCATCCCATTAAAGTAAGCCCCTTCACCTTGAATCGCATGATATAACTCATCATGAACGACATCATAAATAAATCCTAACTTTCCTACACCCTGTTCAAAGACTGCAATTGAGATAGCAAAGTTTCTCTGCTGATAGATAAAGTTCATGGTTCCATCAATTGGATCAATAATCCATACAATTCCATCTAGATCAGTTAATTTATCACCAAATCCTTCTTCTCCCAAAATTTTATGTGTCGGGTAGACTTCATTGATTTTATTGATAAAAAATTGTTCTGTTTCTTTATCCATATTTGTCACTAAATCATCAGCGTTAGATTTAGTTTGAATGGTAAGTTCAGCTTTAAACGATTGTCGAATTTTTTCTCCAGCTTCAGTAATCCACTGTTTTGCGTTTGTATCAATTTCATGCCAATTTGTCATTGATATACCCCACTTTACTGTATTAAAAACTCTTCTTGTATCTTAGCTTACTCAACTAATAACAGGAAATCAAGAATGTACACTTATCGAACATAGAAAAAGACCGTCCTTTAAGTAAGTAGCACTTCGGAACAGTCTTTTTTAACTAGGATTCGTATAAATTGTTGCTTTTAATGCCGCAGCCTGAATACACTCCGCTTCCTGCGGGTTATCACTTTGCCCACTAGTCCCGCGGGAGTCTCCATGTATTCAGGCTGCTAGGTTTTTGAGAAAATAGCCATTATTACTACTTATTATTTCGCTCCTGTCACAGCCCATTTTTGAAGTTCGTGGTGGAAGCCGAATACTTTTGGCTTTCCAAATAGAACATCATTTGAAACGGCTGAGTAATCAGCATCAGAATACAATGAGATATAAGGTAATTCTGCATGATGAATTTCTTGTAATTCATCATAGATTTCCTTACGAACCTCAGCACTTGGCTCTGCTTTCCCTAGTGATAATAGTTCTGTAACTCGCTCATTATTATAACCCATGAAGTTGTAAGTACCCTCTGGGTCATACATAGCAGAAATCTCTGGATCAAGAGTGAATGTGAAGCCAATTAACAATAAGTCAAATTCTCCAGCTTCTCCCTTTTGCATAATTGTTGGGAAATCATAGGTTGTCATCTCTACCTTTAATCCAATTGCCTCTAAATCTTGTTGAATTAAATCTGCTGATTGTTCACGTACTTTATTTCCTGTTGGTACTACAAATTGAAGGGTCTTGTTAAAGTCCCACCCTGCTTCTTCTAATAAAGCCTTCGCTTTTTCTGGATCATACGAATATGGTGCAAGATCCTTGTTTAAATAAGGACTTACAGAAGTATATGGTCCGTCTACAACCTCCCCATTCCCTTTTAATAAATTATCAACAATTTTTTGGCGATCAAGAGCTAAAGTAATTGCTTCTCGAACCTTTACATTCTCAATTGTTTCCATGTTAAACATCATCGTTTGGAATCCAATGGTCGGTTCAATACTTGTTGTAATATTTTCAATCTTATCAACTGTTTCATAATCAGTAGGGATTATCTTTCCGATCCCACCTGCAACATTCATATGAAGTTCGCCCGTTTGAAGCTGTGCAACCATGTTTGCAGCAGGCATAATTTTCACAAACAACTTAGAAAGCTCTGGTGCTCCTAAATAATAATCTGTGTTTGCTTCATATTCCATATATTGATCTTTCGCATATTGAACAAATTTGAATGGTCCATTTGTCACTGTTGGTTTTTGCATAAATGGATGCTGAGAAAGCTGTGCAGGATCCACATCCCCTAACACATGCTTTGGCAAAATCATAAATTTAACACCTAATTGCTCCTTAATCATATTTGGATCAACTGGCTTAGAGGTTTTAAATTCGATTGTTTTCTCATCAATGACTTTTACCGATGGGATAGATGTTTCTCCTTCCGGTAACTTCCCATTAGCATTAAGTCCCTCGAAAGTAGAGATATAAGCACCAACTGCTGTTTCTACGACTGGATTTGCCACTAGATTAAATGTGAACGCCACGTCTTCTGCTGTTACTGGGGTACCATCAGTCCATTTTGCATCTTTGTTTAGCTTGATGGTGAATGTCTGATTATCTGTTGTGTCGAATGAATCTGCTAATTTCGGTACGAAGTTCAATGCACCGTCCATTTCTAAGAAGCTATCAAACATAAACTTTTGAAGAAACCCTGCTGCCACGTCACCTGAATTTATAGGATTAAACCCAGTTGGAGGATTAACCATTCCTAAGAACATCGTTCCTCCACTTCCACTTGCCTCACTCGTTGAATCTGAAGTTGCTGGTTGTTCTCCACCACTACAAGCAGCTAAGAGAAGGAATGAGAAAATAATTAGAATCGTAATAGCATGTTTTACAGTTTTCATAATTTGCCCCCTTGGTTTTATATAAATTAGTGAATCTACTAGTTTATGAATTGCCCTATTTCAAACTCTTTGGATCCATTGCATCTCTTAAACCATCACCCATAAAGTTAATGGATAATACAGCCAACAAGATCATGACACCTGGTGGAATCCATAACCATGGCTGTGTAGATAAAACGGTTAATGACTGAGCTTCATTTAACATATTTCCCCAGCTTGCTGTCGGTGGTTGAACTCCCATCCCCAAAAAGCTTAACGATGCTTCTAAAATAATCGCTGAGGCAATCCCGAAAGTAGCATTCACCAAAATCGGAGCTAAACAATTTGGCAAGATATGTTGGAACACAATCTTTGGAGTGGAATACCCAAGAGCTACAGCTGCCTTAACATAATCCATTTCCTTAATGGATAACACACTACCTCGAACTAAACGTGCTATAGAGGGCCAACCCAATAGACCAATAACCAATACAATATTAAATAGACTCGGTCCCATAATACTTACCAGAACAAGAATAACCATTAAATAAGGAAATGACATAAAGATATCGGTAGTTCGCATGATGACCATATCAACCCATTTACCAAAATACCCTGCCAACGCACCAAGTACAGTACCAATCACAACATAAATCGCAACTGCACCGATTCCGACTGACAGTGATACCCTTGAAGCATAAATTAATCTACTCATTAAATCCCTTCCTACTTGATCAGTTCCTAGCAAATGTTCTGCAGATGGGCTAGCTGCAAATTGAGCATTAATTTGGTATGGACTCAAAGGTGCAAGCAGTGGTGCAAATATGGCAGAAATGACAATTAAACTAAATACTACAAGACCGAAAACAGCTAATTTATGCTTAAAAAACCTTTTTCTAATCAGTTGAAAATAACTCTCCTCTTGTCCCAAATCTTCAACAGGAGTCAAAGGTGGATGACTATTGACCGGAAACTTATCCTCAATCTTTGCATTTGCCGTTGACATTCCATTTCCTCCCTTCAAACTACTTAGTTGTATTTAATCCTTGGGTCAGCAACTGAATATAACAGATCTGCAATCAAGTTTGATGCTAATACAACGATTGCAGCCATAAAGTTAATTGCCATTAAAGTAGGATAATCACGTGAACCAATTGATTGAATTGTTAACTGACCCAATCCTGGCCATTGAAATATTTGCTCAGTGACGACAGCCCCACCAATTAGAATAGGGATGTCTAGACCAATAACTGTGATAATTGGGATTAAGGCATTCTTAAGTGCATGCTTATTCGTCACAATAAACTCTTTTAACCCTTTTGCACGTGCTGTTCGAAGATAGTCTTGACCTAACACCTCTAACATACTAGACCTGACATAACGGACCATGTTTCCTGCTGAGGCAGTACCTAATACAAGAGCTGGTAAGATTAAATGTTTAAACGTATCTGCAAAACCACCATCGCCTCCAAGAGTATTCATTCCACCCGTTGGTAAAACCTGAAAAATAACTGCAAAAACATAAATGGCTCCTAGACCTAAGAAAAAGTTCGGAATAGAGATTCCTAAAAATGAAAATGTGGTAGTAAAATAATCAATCCAAGAATACTGTTTTGTTGCACTTAATATGCCTATAGGGATGGCAATAAGATAAGCAATAATTAATGAAGCTCCCATTAACAAAAGTGTCGGACCTATCCGAGCAGCTAACATTTCTCCAACAGGTTCATAGGTAGAGAATGAAAACCCAAAATCACCTTTTGCTAGATTTTGAACCCAACGAAGATACTGTACATAAATAGGATCATTTAAACCAAGAGCTTCTTTTCTAATCTCTTTATCAGCTTCTGTCGCAAAAGGATTTACCTGCATATCAACTGGATTCCCAGGTGCTAAATTTACGATAAAAAAACTGAAAATAGTTACTCCTATCAATACTGGAATTGCGATTAATAATCGTCTAACAAAATACTGTAACATTTAATCACCCCTTAATCCTTTTATGATATTGGAAAATGACACGCTACTGAATGTTCCGTCCCTTTTAATTCAGGAGTCTGTTCTTTACAAATGCTTTGAGCAAAGGGACATCTTGTATGAAAGCTACAACCTTTTGGTGGATTTGCTGGGCTCGGAACGTCACCTTCAATGACCATCCGTTCGCGATTTCTGAGGTGTGGGTTAGGTATGGGATAAGCATTTAACAACACTTGGGTATATGGATGTTTAGGATTTTTAAAGATTTCTCCTGTTTTTCCTAGTTCAACAATTTTCCCTAAATACATCACTGCAATGCGATCACTAATGTATTTAACAGCTCCTAGTCCATGAGCAATGAATAAGTAGGTTAAATTAAATTCCTGTTGCAAGTCCTTCAACAAATTTAATACTTGAGCTTGAATCGAAACGTCTAATGCGGAAACTGGCTCATCACATACAACTAATTTAGGATTTAGAATTAATGCACGTGCAATCCCAATACGTTGCCTTTGACCTCCTGAGAATTCGTGTGGATAACGACCTTTGTGGGCTTTTGTAAGACCAACTATCTCTAATAACTCATCTACTTTGTTCTGAACAGCTTTGCCTTGTGCAAGGTTATGAGCAATTAATGGTTCCGCTAAGAGGTCCCCTACTCTTTTTCTCGGATTCAAGGAAGAATAGGGATCTTGAAAGATGATTTGCATTTCTGTTCGAACTTTTCTTAGCTCTGAACCTGAAATAGTAGAAAGGTCCCTACCATCAAAGATGACTTTTCCAGCCGTTGGATCCTCTAGTTTCACAATTCCTCGGCCTGTAGTTGATTTACCACAACCAGATTCACCAACAAGTGAAATGGTTTCACCCGGATAAATGTTGAAATTTAATCCATCAACGGCTTTTACATGCCCAATGGTCCTTGATATGATCCCTTTTTTAATAGGATAATGAATTTTCAAATCTTGCACTTCAACTAAAGGAGCTTCAACTTTTTGTCGATTTATTGGTTTCTTTGCATTAACTAGGGAAGTGCTCATACATTTACCTCTTTCCTATATTTAGTCTCTACGTTCATATGCTCTTGTTCATATAACCAGCATCTCACCTTATGCTCTTGATCCTTATCAACTGCAAGTAAGCTAGGCTTCTCATTCAAACACCTTTCAGTCACATAAGGACATCTCGTATGGAATCTACAGCCCTGTGGCATGTTTTGTAATGTCGGCACTGAACCTGGGATGGAATACAAACGCTTATGATCGTCATATTCTAAATGTGGAATTGAATCTATGAGCCCCTTTGTATATGGATGCTTAGGTTCATCAAATAATGTGAATACATCTGCTTCTTCAACAACCTGCCCTGCATACATCACCATTACTTTATCAGCCATCTCAGCAATTACCCCTAAATCATGAGTAATCATCATAATCGCCGTATTTGATTTCTCCCTAAGATTCTTCATTAACTCAAGAATTTGCGCTTGTATTGTTACGTCAAGAGCTGTTGTTGGTTCATCTGCAATTAGAAGTTTCGGCTGACAGGATAATGCCATTGCAATCATGACACGTTGCCTCATCCCACCAGACAAAGCATGTGGGTATTCATCTACAATCGCTTCTGGTCGAGGTATCCCTACACTTGCTAACATTTCAATTGCATATTGCTTAGCCTTTTTCTTCGTGTATTTCAAGTGTAAAGTAATTAATTCAATCATTTGGTTTCCTATTGTAAAAACGGGATTCAGCGAAGTCATTGGTTCCTGAAAAATCATTGAAATTTCATTCCCACGAATTTGTCGCATCTCAGGTTCTGTTAATGTCGTCAAATCTTTGCCATTTAGTGAAATGGAGCCTTTCTTTATATAACCAGCCTTCCCAAGCAGTCTCATTATTGAAAGGGATGTTACGCTTTTACCACAACCGGATTCTCCGACGATTCCAATTGTTTCTCCTGGCTTCAGTTGAAAAGTAACTTCTTCTACCGAAATAACTTCACCCTTGTCAGTCTTAAAGGCTGTTTGTAATTTCTCGACATTTAATATACTCGAAGTCACTCGAATCACCTCACATGTTTAATGGTTATTAACTACAATTTCTTCAACCTTGTTTTCTGTTTGCTCTAACATGTAATGAAATGCTAATTTCAAAAATGATTTTCCAGCAAATAACATCGCCCTTTCATCAAAATCAAACATTGGGTGATGATGTGGAGCATCTGCACCTATTTCTGCATTTTGAGCACCGGTAAAGAAGAATGTACCTGGCTTTTCTTCTAAGTAATAAGCAAAATCTTCACTCCCCATAATCGGAGTCATCTCAACAATTTGTTCATCCTTCATAACCTGTTTAAAAACATCAGTTTCTTTTTCATGATTATTAACTGATGGATATCCATTCTTATAGATTACCTCAGCACTTGCATGAAAGGCATCACACACTCCTTTAACAATGTGTTTTAGCTCAGCTTCAATTTCCTTTCTGACGTCTTTATCAAAGGTCCTTACAGTCCCTGTTAAAACTGCTGTATCAGCAATAACATTCGACGCTTTCCCAGCGTGGAAGGATCCTACTGAAAGTACGGCTGATTTTTGAGGGTCTACTCTTCTGCTTACTATATATTGCAACTGATTAACAATTTGCGAGCCTATCGCAACAGCATCAATCGTCTGGTGGGGAGAAGATCCATGACCACCTTTTCCTTGAACCTTTATCTCAAATGCATCTGCAGCACCCATTGTATGACCAGAACGATATAAATACATTCCAGTAGGCGCTGAAGTTGTTAAATGTGTTCCAAATATGTAATCAACACCATCTAAACAGCCATCCTCTATCATTGCAATCGCCCCACCAGGTGATAGCTCTTCTGCATGTTGATGAATTAATACAATGTTTCCAGCCAAACTTTCACGATGGTCATTAAGAACTTTGGCCACACCTAGTAATGTTGCCGTATGCCCATCATGACCACATGCGTGCATAATCCCATCAACCTTAGATTTATAGGGAACATCCTTTTCGTCTTGAATTGGGAGTGCATCAAAATCAGCTCTAAAAGCAATTGTTTTCCCCGGTTTACCACCCTTTATTGTAGCTACAATCCCTCTTCCCCCAACGTTTTTTCGTACGTCGATTCCAAATCCTTCTAGAATACTAGCAATCATTTTTGGGGTTTCAACTTCTTGAAAAGAAAGTTCTGGATATTGATGCATATGGCGTCTCCATTCAACCATTTGATCAAACATTTCTTCTAATAGATTTTGCCATTTTTCTAACATAAAAGTTCCTCCTCTTGTAATGTTTTTTAAATAATTTGAATCTTTTATATTATTTGATAATGAGTATACTCAATGTCCTTTAATAAGACAACAAAGTTTTTATTTAATTCTGAAAATTCAGTAATAAATTAAAACGCTTTCATCCAGTTATGACAAGAATGAAACCATTTCCAAAAAAAAAAAATAATTTATGTGAGATTTCCTTACATTACAAAATGAATTTTTTGAATTGCGAACAAAAAAAACGAACCTTTTTTGTAGGTTCGCTCTAATAAATTTATGCTTCTAAACGGATCATTTCTTGTCTTAACTTTTCAAGCTTCTGTTTACATCGACTTTTCTTCTGGTCATCATTTTCAGTCATCGCATCATAAAGGGTAGCCAATTCATAATCTAACTCTAGTCGAAGAACAGCAATTCTTTTTTCGCCTTCGTTCTTTTTTGACGTATTTATTACTTGTTTCATCTCAAGCACCCCTTTCATTATTTTGCTAATCCTGTGTGACAGTTATTTAAATTTTCAGTTTTTTTATATATATTATGTTATACCTGTCAACTATGCAACAAATATGTGCGTTAACCCATGTGTCAACAACCCATGACTGAAGTCACAAGGGTTCTCAGATAAATCCTAAAAAGGAATATTATTTAAAAGCGTCTCTTTATCATTTACATTCAATTTATGCTAAAATATGAGAATATCACAACGGAGGTAAGAACATGAATTTTACTGGCTTTACTGAAAAAGATTTCGAGGTATTTACGATAGACGGATTAGATCCGCGCATGGAGGCACTAAAATCAACCATTAGACCTAAATTGGAAGCCCTTGGTCATTATTTTGCTCCTACTTTATCATCATTAGTTGGTGATGAAATATATTATCATGTTGCAAAGCATGCAAGACGAACAATTAATCCGCCAAAGGATACATGGGTGGCTTTTGCAAATAGTAAAAGGGGATATAAGCAATTACCGCACTTTCAGATAGGACTATGGGGCTCTCATGTATTTATATGGTTTGCAATGATTTATGAAGCACCTAACAAAAAAGGATTTGCCGAAAAACTTAAACAAGAATTAGACAAGGTATATGATACAGTTCCAACTCATTTTGTTTGGTCTGATGACCATATGAAACCAGAGTCGAAAGAGTTAGACAAAGAAGGCCTGGATTCTCTCTTTGATCGTGTAATTAATGTTAAAAAAGCTGAAGTACTTTGTGGACTTAACATTCCTAAGCATGAGGCAATTCAAATGGGAGAAAAGGAATGGATTGATTTAATCGATGATACTTTTAAAAAATTGATACCATTATACCAGTTAGCCCAAAATAGTTAATAAAAAAATTAGGACAGGTAAAATGTCCTAATTTTTCTTTATCCTTTTATTTTCAAGGACGACGTCTCTTTAGCCTTTTTTAATAGGAAATAAGTCGAATAACCACTTGCCTCCTCAAATTCTCCACAAAGCTTTTTTTCTTCTGATTTAGATGGAACGATTTCTTTGAAACGCTTATATGCCGCAATAAGAATCTCTCTTTCAACCCCTTTTTCATAGGCTTGCTCAACACATTGAAAAAAACGAATCACATCAACTGTCTCTGTTGTATCCCAGCTGAAATCAATTGGATATTGATAATTCAATTAAATCACCTCAATTTTTTTTACTGATTTATTTTAGCATCTTTCTAGAAAAAATGTTTATTCAAAGTACTTCTGTGTAAAGTTAATAGAGATATCATTTTTTTCTTTGCAAAACCATTGATAAATGCTATAATTCCTATGTTTTATGTAAAGAAACTTATGTACAAGTCTTTAAATAAAATAATTATTAAATCCAAAGAGGTGTGATTATAAATTGTTGCAATCTGAAACACCATTATTTACTGGATTAGTTGAACATGCTAAAAAAAATCCAGTTCAATTTCATATACCTGGTCATAAAAAAGGATCTGGGATTGACCCAGAATTTAGAGAATTTATAGGCGATAATGCTCTATCAATTGATTTAATAAATATTGGCCCCTTAGATGACCTTCATCAGCCAAAAGGCATGATTAAACAAGCACAGGAACTAGCTGCAGAGGCTTTTGGGGCAGATCATACATTTTTCTCAGTCCAAGGGACAAGCGGTGCCATAATGACAATGGTTATGACAGTTTGTGGCCCTGGAGATAAAATTATAGTACCTAGAAATGTACATAAATCAGTCATGTCAGCGATTGTATTTTCAGGTGCTACACCAATTTTTATTCATCCAGACATTGATAATGAGCTTGGTATCTCGCACGGTATTACAACTGAATCTGTCGAAAGAGCACTAGAACAACATCCTGATGCAAAAGGAGTATTAGTCATTAATCCTACCTATTTTGGGATTTCAGCAAATTTAAGAAAGATAGTGGAAATTGCTCACTCGTATGAAGTTCCCGTTTTAGTTGATGAGGCACATGGAGTCCATATTCATTTCCACAAAGATTTACCACTATCTGCCATGCAGGCTGGTGCAGATATGGCAGCAACCAGTGTACATAAATTAGGCGGCTCGATGACACAAAGTTCTATTCTGAATGTCAGAGAAGGTCTTGTCTCTTCACATCGTGTCCAATCGATTTTGAGTATGCTAACTACTACATCAACGTCCTATCTCCTTCTTGCATCATTAGATGTTGCTAGAAGAAGACTCGCAACAGAGGGCTATGAATTGATTGAGAAAACAATTCAGTTAGCCAATTATACTAGAAAACAGATTAATGAAATTGACCGTCTGTACTGTGTTGGAGAAGAAATTCTAGGAACAAAGGCGACATATGACTATGATCCAACAAAATTAATTATTTCAATAAAAGGGTTAGGTTTAACCGGATATGATGTTGAGGGATGGTTACGAGAAAAATACAATATTGAAGTTGAACTATCTGATTTATACAATATCCTATGTATCATTACTCCGGGAGACACACAGGAAGATGTAAACATGCTGATTCAGGCTCTAAAGGAACTGTCAGTTGAAGCAAATGATCATGCAACTGAACGTAATCTGCCAGTGGTATTACTACCAGATATTCCAGTTCTTGCACTTACTCCAAGAGATGCATTTTATTCAGATACAGAAGTTGTTCCATTTGAAGAATCTGTAGGAAGAATCATTGCAGAATTTGTGATGGTATATCCTCCAGGTATTCCTATTTTTATTCCTGGTGAAATTATCACCCAAGAGAATTTAACATATATCCAAAAGAACATCGAAGTAGGTCTCCCTGTCCAAGGTCCTGAGGATTATGAACTTAAATCACTTAGAGTAATTAAAGAGCACCGTGCAATAAAATAATAAAAACAAGCAGATGAGCCTCTCATCTGCTTTAACTGTGAAATGATCTTTTTTATTTTTTTTCTAATTTACTGCACTCACATTTCGTATTCTCCACATAAAGCTTTGTCACTTTTTCATCCTCAAAGTGACCGATTGCGCTATTACATGTTTGACAGACGATTGTTCCCATCTTCAAAACCCCTTCCTTGTTTTTGTTATAAGACATCAACAATGTTCGTTACCTAGACCATAACTTAAAACAATTTGAAAGCGTTTCATTTATCTTAATATTTATAATAGTATAACACTTTTGGTTTGTCAACAATAAAAGTATGACACATTTCGATTTTTTAAGGCTCTTTTGTTTTTTTTTTGCTGCTTCACCGCAGCCTCAGTACAAACTTCAAAAAAAAATGTCTGACAGCCCTAATACAAGGGAGAGTCAGACACTTTTTCATTACTGATTATTCATATTGAGTTTCAAATGGGCTTGTAGGGAGTGCTTCACTAAAAAATTCTGCGAGGTCAGATGCTTCTTCAAGAGTGTCAATGCGGAACACCTTTTGTAGGTAATCAAGATTTTCAATGTCTTTTGGATCTAGTAATGTTGAACGTCCAGTCTGCATACATACAACTAGAGGTTTTCCAAAAAACATATTTGTATATACAATACCAAAATCATACCTTACATTCTTTGTTGTAAAACCAACAAAACGAACACCTGCTTTTTCCTGCTCATCATATAATTTCTCAAATAATTCCACTTTTTCACCTCCCAACAGAAACAATTCAGAATTTTATTATAACTCAAACATCTTCTTAACTCAAGCCAAACTTGTATTAACACTTTTGTTGGCACTTACATCAACAAATGCTAGAATAAAGAAGGTACAGACTTTTATGAAAAATAAGGAGTGTTTCAGGTTTGATAAATGCATATATAAAACTAGTAGACGGTTCTGTAACACATGAGATCACGCTTGATGAAGTTAAAAAATTATTAGATTATTATAAAGAGATTACAAGCAAAACAGGCTCACAATTAGACTGGGATTATTCAGAACATGCATTTCCTTATACCATTAGTAAAGAAGAAGAAAACTACTTTGTATTAGAATCAAAAGATTCCAGATATCGTACAATTATTATTGGTGTCGGCAAAGAAGCTGAATCCGAGAATAGTCCTTCAACATCCTACATACAAGTTTCCTTACCACAACAATCTACCCATGGAGATAAAGGGAAGGCAAATGAGTTCTGTAAATTTCTAGGAAAGAAACTTGAAGGTGAACTCCATCTTTTTAACGGAAGAATTATGTATTATTATAAGCGCAAATAATAAATATATCGATAAAAGCACGTGAATATTCACAAAAATGTAGAATAAAAAATAAAGCTCTCCTTTTGCACCTCATGCAATTAGAGAGCTTTTTCCAATTTTGAAGTTAAAATAGAATTTGCCAAAACAATCTTTGACAAATAAAAAAGACAGACAAAGTCGTGAGTGTTGTAACTATAGCGCGTCCTCTTGATAACCCAATCTTATTTGCCGCTAAAAAGGCAAAATATCCAAAAATACATAATAAAATCAGTTTAGATTTAAACCCATCTGATTTTGATACCCATACAACAAATGAATATAAACTCCAAATTAAAAATTGAATAATGGCAACTTGGTATATTCTCATATTTAAATAGCTCCTTATAAAAGAACTGTTTCTATTAATATGTATGCAATAAAAAGATGGACTATTTTTCATTTATGTAACAATTGGTTAACATTGGCTTGTTTCTTCTCGATACATGGTAAAATAATCGGTATAAATTGTCGATTATACTCTATTTGAAAGAAGTGAACATATTTCATGAAGATGTTTTCAATGTTCATCCTCTCTATTGCATTTCTAACCTCTTGTCAGCATGATTCACGGGAGTCTGATATTTTTAATTATGATGCAGAAGATTACATATTGTTTATTTCTGATGAAGAGAACTTAGATAAAGAAGGAAATTACTACGATGCTTTACTCGAATTAAAGAAGATTTATCCTAGTGATTTGTTAGAGCTTAAAGTAGTATCAATAAAAGAATTCGAGAATGATTCTAGCTTAAATATTAGCACATTCCCTACCCTATTGGTGATAAAAAACAAAACTGTCATAAAACAAATTAACGGTGATCCTGAAACAGATGAGATTATCATTTCAATTGAAAATGCATTAAAAAAATAAAGGCCTTTCCTCAGGATATATATCTCCTAAAGAAAGCCTTTATTTTTATTTATTTTATAAAATATGGATTGGGCTACCAATTGCTACTTCAGCAGCTTCCATTGTAATTTCACCTAATGTTGGATGTGCGTGAATTGTCATTGCTAAATCTTCAGCAGTCATTCCCGCTTCAATCGCTAAACCTAACTCTGCAATCATGTCAGAAGCACTCGGTCCAGCAATTTGAGCTCCAATCACAAGTCCATCCTCTTTACGAGTGACAAGTTTCAAGAAACCTTCAGCATTGTCTAAAGCTAATGCACGACCATTTGCAGCAAATGGGAATTTAGATCCAACTACTTCAATTCCTTCTTCTTTTGCTTGTTTTTCAGTATAACCAACAGAAGCAAGCTCAGGATCAGAGAATACAACAGCTGGAATTCCAAGATAATCAATTTGAGCATTATGACCAGCAATTACTTCTGCAGCAATTTTCCCTTCATATGAAGCTTTATGCGCTAATTGTGGTCCAGCAACAATATCACCAATCGCAAAGATATTAGGGATATTTGTACGGCACTGTGTATCAATATTGATGATTCCACGATCAGTCATGTCAACACCAACTTGCTCAAGGCCCATTTCGTCTGTATTCGGACGACGACCTACAGTTACAAGCACATAATCTGCTTCAACCGTTTTTTCTTCTCCTTTTGATTCATACGTAACTACTACACCATTATCGTTTTCAACTACACCTTTTGCAAGGGCATTTGTAACGATTTCAGCACCTTTTTTCTTCAAGTTACGAGCTACAAGGGATGACATTTGCTTTTCGAATGCACCAGCAAATAGTTCATCGCTTCCTTCAAGAATTGTAACTTCAGTTCCAAAGTTAGCATAAGCCGTACCAAGCTCAACTCCAATAACTCCTCCACCAATGACCACTAGCTTCTTAGGAATTTCAGGTAAGTTTAAAGCACCTGTTGAGTTGATAACACGATTTGAATACTTAAAAGTAGGAAGCTCAATTGGACGAGATCCAGTTGCGATAATCGCATTTTTAAAAGTATATGTTTGGGCTGAGTTTTCATCCATAACACGAATTGTGTTAGCATCAACGAAATAGCCTTCTCCACGAACGATTTCAACTTTATTGCCTTTTAATAAGCCTTCAACACCAGAAGTCAGCTTATTAACAACGCTAGCTTTCCAATTTTGAACCTTAGAAAAATCAACAGTCACGTTTTCCGCAGTGATCCCCATTGTCTCAGAATGCAAGGCAGTTTCATAACGGTGTCCTGCAGCGATTAACGCTTTAGAAGGGATACATCCAACATTAAGACATACTCCACCAAGATTTGATTTTTCAACAATTGTTACTTTTTGTCCTAGTTGCGCAGCACGAATTGCTGCTACATAACCACCAGGACCTGCCCCAAGGACAAGAGTATCTGTTTCGATAGGAAAATCTCCTACTACCATTTGTTACGCCTCCATTATTAATAATTGTGGATCATTTAATAAACGCTTAATATGATTTAATGCGTTTTGAGCTGTTGCACCATCAATCATACGGTGGTCAAAGCTTAGTGAGATAGCAAGAACTGGTGCTACAACAATTTCACCATTTTTCACAACTGGCTTTTCAGCAATACGACCGATACCAAGAATTGCTACTTCTGGGTGATTAATAACTGGAGTAAACCATTGTCCACCTGCAGAACCAATGTTTGAAATTGTGCATGAAGCACCTTTCATTTCAGCAGGAGCTAGTTTTCCATCACGTGCTTTTACAGCTAATTCATTAATTTCATTTGAAATTGAGAAGATAGATTTACGGTCTGCATCTTTAACAACTGGTACAAGGAGACCTTTTTCAGTATCTGCTGCAATACCAATATTGTAATAATGCTTATGAACAATCTCATCAGTTGCATCATCAAGTGAAGTATTTAACGCTGGGAATTCTCTTAAAGCAGATGTTAATGCTTTAACTACATATGGTAAATATGTTAGCTTGATTCCTTTGCTTGCTGCTACTTCCTTGAACTTCTTACGGTTTGCTACAAGCTCAGTTACATCTACCTCATCCATTAATGTAACGTGAGGAGCAGTGTGCTTAGAGTTAACCATTGCTTTTGCAATTGCTTTACGAATTCCAGACATTTTCTCACGAGTTTCTGGATATTCACCAGCAGGAATTGGTTGTTTAGCAGGTGCTGCAGCCTTTTCTTCTTTCGCTGCTGCTGGTGCAGGTGCTGCTGTTTCTGTAGGTGCAGGTGCTGCGCCACCAGTTAAGAATGCATCGATGTCTTCTTTTGATACACGGCCGTTTTTACCACTACCAGATACAAGGCGGATTTCAACACCTTTTTCACGAGCATATTTACGAACTGAAGGCATTGCAATCACACGCTTAGATTGGTCAACCTCTGTAGCTGAAGATGCAGTTTGAGCAACTGGTTCCTCTTCTTTAACTGCTTCTTTTTCAGGCTTTGCGTCATCATCATGACCTTTGAACACTAGATCTTCATAACCAGGTGCATCAAAAGTGATTAATGTGTCTCCAACGATTGCAACTGTACCTTCTTCTACAAGAACGTCAATTACTTTCCCTTTAACTGGAGATGGGATTTCAACTACAGCTTTATCATTTTGTACTTCACAAAGTACATCATCTTCATTTACTTCGTCACCCGGTTTTACGAACCACTTGACAATTTCACCTTCGTGGATACCTTCACCGATATCAGGCAATTTAAATTCAAATGCCACGGTATTCGCCTCCTAAATTTGTTGGAATATGATTTTTTGTCTTATCAAAGGTAACTCTCAGGGAGTAGCCAACACTATCATTTGAGAAGTTACCTTTTTTTATGTTAATTAGAATTCCAATACTTTCTTTGCAGTTTCAATAACATCTTTGTAGTTTGGTAACCAAACTGATTCAGCAGCAGTAAATGCAAATACTGTATCAGGAGCAGCTACACGTAATACTGGAGCTTCAAGGCTAAGAATTGCACGGTCGTTGATTTCAGCAACAACATTTGCACCAATTCCAGCTTGCTTTTGAGCTTCTTGTACAACAATTGCTCTACCAGTTTTTTCAACTGAAGCAATAATTGTTGGGATATCTAACGGGCTGATTGTACGTAAGTCAATGACCTCAGCAGAAACCCCTTCTTTTTCTAATTCATCTGCAGCTTTAAGACATTCATGTACCATTGCACCGTATGTAACCATAGTAATGTCGGTACCTTCACGCTTAACATCTGCTTTACCAATCTCAATTGTATATTCCTCTTCAGGAACCTCTTGACGGAATGAACGGTATAGCTTCATATGCTCAAGGAATACAACTGGATCATTATCACGAATGGCAGAAATTAATAATCCTTTTGCATCATAAGGAGTTGATGGAATAATTACTTTTAGACCTGGCTGTTGAGCAACAAGACCTTCTAAGCTATCAGCATGTAGCTCAGGAGTATGAACCCCACCACCAAATGGTGAACGGATTGTTACAGGTGAATTATAACGCCCACCTGAACGATAACGCATACGAGCCATTTGCCCACTTACTGCATCCATAACTTCATATACAAATCCGAAGAATTGAATTTCCATAACAGGACGGAAGCCTTGTAAACCAAGACCAATCGCTAGACCACCAATACCAGATTCAGCTAAAGGTGTATCAAATACACGCTCTTCACCAAATTCTGCTTGTAGTCCTTCTGTCGCACGGAACACACCACCATTAAGACCAACGTCTTCTCCAAAAACTAAGACATTCTCGTCTTTTTTCATTTCAGTGCGTAACGCATCAGTGATTGCTTGAATCATTGTCATTTGCGCCATGGCTTACTTCGACTCCTTCTCTTTGTAGATTTCATACTGTTCTTGTAGGTTATATGGTAATTCTTCATACATAATAGACATTAAATCAGTAACTTTTTGCTTAGCAGTTTCATCTGCTTTTTTAATAGCTACTTTGATTTCTTCTTTAGCTTCTTCGATTACTTTGTTTTCTTCTTCCTCATTCCATAATCCCTTAGCTTCAAGGAATTTACGGAATCTAACTAGAGGATCCTTCTTTTCCCATTCACTGTCTAAATCAGAAGAACGGTAACGAGTTGGGTCATCCCCTGCCATAGTGTGAGGACCATAACGGTATGTTAATGTTTCAATTAAGCTTGGTCCCTCGCCGTTAATTGCACGCTCACGAGCATCACGAACTGCTGCATATACAGCTAATGGGTCCATTCCATCTACCTGAATACCAGGGATACCTGCTGCTGCTGCCTTTTGAGCAATTGTTGTAGCAGCTGATTGCTTTTCAACTGGTGTAGAAATTGCAAAACGGTTGTTTTGAACAACGAAGATAGCTGGTGCTTTGTAAGCTCCTGCAAAGTTAATACCTTCATAGAAGTCACCCTGTGATGCACCACCATCACCTGTATAAGTAATAGCAACTGATTTTGCTCCACGCTTCTTCATTCCTAGAGCAACCCCAGCACATTGGATATATTGAGCACCAATGATGATTTGAGGTGAGATTACGTTAACACCTTCTGGCATTTTGTTTCCAAGGAAATGTCCACGAGAGAATAAGAATGCTTGATATAATGGTAAGCCATGCCACACGATTTGTGGAACATCACGATAACCAGGTAAAATAAAGTCTTCTTTTTCTAATGCGAATTGTGAAGCAAGTTGAGATGCTTCTTGACCAGCCGTTGGTGCGTAGAAACCTAAGCGACCTTGACGGTTTAAAGAGATAGAACGTTGATCAAGAATTCGAGTGAATACCATTCTTCTCATTAATTCTTTTAATTGGTCATCACTTAAATCTGGGAAAGCTGCCTCATTCACTACGACTCCCTCTTCATTAAGGATTTGTAATGTTGGATATTGATTAGCAACGTTTTTAAGCTGCTTTTGGCTATCAAATAAAACGTTTTTTGTTTTAGCCATTCTAATGTCACCTCTTCCTTTCTATTAGGCGTTTCTTTAACCTTGAAAATATCATTAAACATCAGCATTAGGTTACCCAAAATTATCATTTAAAAGACATTTTTCGACTGTCTTATCTAAAAACAAGTAATAATTATATGTACGGAAAATGTCATTTTAAACAACTGTATTAATAATATTATTAAATGAATTAATACACCAAATATTACTTTCTAAGTTTACAACAAGATATTTTGTTGCGTCAATCTCTTTGCTTAATGATTTTTTATAAGTTTTTTCTTCAGTTGATTTTTTCTTATTGAATTTAGATTTCTCAATACTGTATTAACACAATAACTTAACCTGTATTATAATAGGTTTTACTTTACACCACCCAAACATTTCCTTTTCTGCAAAAACGACAAAAAAAGCGAACATACTTTGTATGCTCACTTTTTCATCTTTATTATTCATTTGCTCCTTCATAAACAACTTCAAGACCTGCATTTTTATAAAAAGTAATTTTTGCCTGATTATAATTTTCTGTATACTCATTAAATTGCTCATTTGCAGCGATTACTTTATCATAACTTTCATTAATCTTATCAATCTGCCCTTGAAGAACTTCTATATCTAAGCCTTCGTCTTGGAATAATTCATATAATTCTTTGTCTAAATTGATAGCATCGTTGTAACTTGAGTACAGCTCATCATAGGATGAATAACGATTATTCATTAAATCAACCAAATTCAAAGCTTCCTGTTTAAGTTCTTCATTCTCAAGCTTTTCAATGTTTACCATGACAGTTTCAAATTTCGCTTTGGATTCTTGAATGCTTTCGAATTCACTATTAATCCGCTCTTTTCTCTCATCAACTACTGATAGAGCTTCGTTCGATAATTCAACGATTTGATCGAAATCCTTCATACTTAACGAAATAATCTCATCGTATAAGTCTTTTTCCTTCTGTTCAAGTTCTACTAACGGATTTTGCTGTTCTTTAAATGTATCTTCTAGCTTAACAACATCTTCAAGTACATTATAAATTTCTTCCTCCGCAGTCGGTCCTTTGTTGCAGCCAACTATTGTAATGAAAAACAAACCTAATAATGTCAGCTTTATCATCATATGTTTTTTCACTTCGTTCTGCCCCCTAACCTATATACATTATAATACTATAAGTTGTTTAACCCTTTTTAACAAGCTTATTAAATTCAGAAATATCCATTTTCATTTTATATCATTATTCTTATTATTATGTGCTTGTCCCTTTAATAGAACGCATATGATTAAAATTTACTAGGAAATGCAATATTTTATTTTATTTTTTTTAGCCTTATGACTATAATCAAACTAGTCATAGCGATTTTCATAAGGAGTGAGAGATATGATTACAATGGATGATATCGTAAGAGAAGGCCACCCAACTCTTAGAAAAGTAGCTGAAACCGTTGAGGTACCTACGAATGAAGATATAAGAATCCTTAAAGAAATGTTAGAGTTTGTAAAAAATAGTCAAGACCCCGAATTAGCTGAAAAATATAGTCTACGCCCTGGAATCGGACTTGCTGCTCCTCAGATAAATATTCCAAAACGAATGATTGCCATTCACCTGATGGACCAGAATGATAAATTATATAGCTATGCACTCTTCAATCCGAGGATCATTAGCCATTCAGTTGAAAGAAGTTATTTAACTCACGGTGAAGGGTGCTTATCTGTTGATCGAGAAGTAAAAGGGATTGTTCCTCGTTATGCAAGAGTAAAAGTAAAAGGCATGACAGTAGATGGAGAAGAAATTACGATTAAATTAAAAGGATTACCGGCAATCGTATTTCAACACGAAATTGACCACTTAAATGGAATCATGTTCTATGATCATATTGATAAAAGTGATCCATTCCGTATTCCAGACAACTCTATCCCTGTTGAAATCTAAACCAAAGAAGACAAATGTTGCTTAACCACCCAGCAAACATTTGTCTTTTTTATTGAACTGCTTTCTCAAAATTGGTTGTTTTAATTAGGCTGTTTTCGTATAGATTGTTGCTTTTAATACCCGCAGCCTGAATACACTCCGCGTCCTGTGGGGTGACCGGTGAGCCTCCTCGTCGCTAGCGCTCCTGCTCACGTCTCACTTTGCTCACGTATCCCACGGGAGTCTTGAGTGTATTCAGGCTGCTAGAAATCTCATTCTCAATTATTCATCTCAAAACAACAAACTTTGAGAAAACAGCCTTTAATTACAATCAACTTAATCTAACTTAATTAGTATAAATTGTGCTTATTTTTCCAATTTTACCCACGTTAACCTTTTAATAAATATCATATACTATAAGTGGGATAAAACTCTTCTTACAATATATAAATTCAATCGTACAAGTTGTCAGAAAACATTTAACCTTAATGAGACCGTTTTAAATTCTAAAAAAAAGGAGAAGATGGTATCATGCTTAAGAAGCTTAGAAAAAAATTATTAAAACAATGGTCTGACTTATTAAAGAAAAAAACAATCGCTTAAATGATCGATTTACTTCATTTCTTTTATAGTAACTTCTGGGCCCTTCAATTCAGAAGGGCCTAATTATTTATATCTTTTTATAGATGAATTTTCAGGGAACAAAAGAGTTTTTAAGTAAATAATAGAAAAAACATGAAAAACTTCCTTTTTTTTTATATAATAGAAAAAGTGAATCTAACATTCGGAAATTAAGGAGAGATTTGGCAAATGATTTTTAAAGTATATTTTCAGGAACAAGCAAACGAGGTACCTGTTAGAGAAAAAACAAAAACGATTTACGTTGAAGCAGGTTCTGAGAAGGATGTTCGTATTAAATTAAAAGATCGCACTATAAATATTGAATATATTCAGGCAGTAGAAAATGCACATCTAGAGTATGAACAACTAAATGAAGATTTTAAAGTATTGGAGATATGATAAAGTATGAAATTTGTTAAAAATGACCAAACTGCAGTATTTGCCCTAGGGGGATTAGGTGAAATCGGAAAAAATACCTACGGCGTACAATTTCAAGATGAAATCATCTTGATTGATGCTGGAATTAAGTTTCCCGAGGACGAATTGCTAGGAATTGATTACGTCATTCCAGATTATAGCTACCTATCTAAGAACGTTGATAAAATTAAAGGTTTATTTATCACTCATGGTCATGAGGACCACATTGGTGGGATTCCTTACCTTTTGAAAGAGATCAATATTCCAATTTATGCAGGTAAGCTAGCATTAGCATTAATAAGAAATAAATTAGAAGAGCACGGATTACTTAGACAAACAAAGCTAATTGAAGTAAACGAAGAAGATATAATCAAATTCCGGAAAACTTCGGTTAGTTTTTATAGAACAACTCATAGTATTCCTGAGGCATTTGGGATTGTAGTCAAAACACCTCCTGGCCAAGTTGTACATACTGGTGATTTTAAATTTGATTTCACACCAGTTGGAGAGCCTGCAAACTTAACTAAGATGGCTGAAATAGGAAAAGATGGAGTTCTTTGCTTACTATCTGATAGTACAAATGCAGAAAATCCAGAATTCACGATGTCTGAGCGTCGTGTTGGTGAGAGTATAAATGATATTTTCCGAAAAAAGGACGGACGTTTGATCTTCGCTACTTTCGCTTCAAACATACATCGTCTACAGCAAGTGGTTGAAGCTGCTGTACAAAACGGAAGAAAAGTCGCTGTATTTGGTAGAAGTATGGAAGCAGCAATTGACATTGGATTAGATCTTGGATACATTAAAGCACCAAAGGAAACATTTATTGAAGCATCACAAATAAATCGCTTACCAGCTAATCGTGTAACGATTCTTTGTACTGGAAGCCAAGGTGAGCCTATGGCAGCCTTATCAAGAATTGCCGGTGGGACTCATCGTCAAATTCAAATTATCCCTGGAGATACGGTAGTATTCTCTTCATCACCTATTCCAGGAAATACTATAAGCGTGAGCCGTACGATCAATATGCTCTATCGTGCAGGTGCAGAAGTGATTCATGGTCCATTATTTGATATCCATACTTCAGGTCATGGTGGACAAGAAGAACAAAAGTTAATGTTACGCTTAATGAAGCCGAAGTATTTCATGCCTATTCATGGTGAATATCGTATGCAGAAAATGCACATGAAGCTTGCCACTGATTGTGGAGTGCCTGAAGAAAATTGCTTTATCATGGATAACGGAGACGTATTAGCTTTAAGTGAAAATGAAGCATCTGTTTCAGGAAAAATCCCTTCAGGAAATGTTTATATTGATGGAAGTGGTATTGGAGATATCGGAAATATTGTTCTTAGAGATCGTAGAATCTTATCAGAAGAAGGACTTGTTATTGTTGTAGTTAGCATTAACATGAAGGATTTCAAAATCGCTGCTGGTCCAGACTTGATTTCTCGTGGATTCGTCTACATGCGTGAATCAGGTGATTTGATTAACGATGCACAAAGCTTAATTTCGAAACACTTAAACAAGGTAATGGAACGCCGTACAACTCAATGGTCTGAAATTAAAAATGAGATCACTGATACATTGGCACCATTCCTATATGAGAAAACAAAACGTCGTCCAATGATTTTACCAATAATCATGGAAGTATAAATAAAAAAAGTGGACAACCTCTTTGAAGGTCGTCCACTTTTTTTGACTATTCTCCTACTAAATTCTTTTCAAATCGGTTAATATCTGTATCTGCTCCAATGACGATTAGTATATCCCCTTGTTGGATTAATTCTGTTGCTTGAGGTGATACAATAATATTCTTCCCTCTTTTAATTGCGACAATATTAATACCATATTTAGCACGGATGTCTAAATCAATCAACGTTTTCCCATCCATTCTTTTACTAGCTACTAATTCTACAATGCTATGCTCATCAGACAGCTCTAAATAATCCAGTACATTATTTGAAATGATATTATGTGCAATTCTTCTCCCCATGTCACGTTCAGGATGTACAATTTGATCTGCACCTATTTTGCTTAATACTTTTTCATGGTAGTCATTCTGAGCTTTGACTGTAATATGTTTAACTCCTAATTCCTTCAGAATCAATGTAGTAAGAATACTAGCTTGGATATTGTCACCAATTGCTACAATCACATGATCGAAATTTCTTATGCCAAGGCTTTTCAAAACAGATTCATCAGTCGAATCTCCAACAACTGCATGAGAAGCAATCGCTGAATAACCGTTTACCTTTTCTTCATCCATATCCATAGCCATTACTTCCATGCCCTCTTCACTTAGAGCTTTACAAATACTACCGCCAAAACGACCAAGTCCAATGACTGCGAATTCTTTTTTCACAAGAAGTCCCCCATTAATTACACCTTTATTGTAGTAAATCTAACCTTATATTATTCTATCATATCAAAAATGAAGCAATTTATAAAAGAAATTTCAATGAAAAGAAAAAGGAAAAGGTTTCCCTCTTCCTTTCTTCTCTTTATCCAACTTCTAACATCTTAAATTGTGCTTTAACAAGCTGATAATATTCACCTTGTAATTTCATCAATTGATCATGTGAGCCTTGCTCTAGAATCTCGCCATGATCTAATACGAATATATTATCTGCTTCCCTAATAGTTGAAAGTCTATGTGCAATAATAATGGCCGTACGATTCTTAAGTAATTTTCTTAGCGCACTCTGAATATTCATTTCTGTCTCAGTATCAATACTTGCCGTTGCTTCATCCAAGATTAAGATTTTTGGATCTGCTAAGAGTGCTCTTGCAAATGATAATAATTGACGCTCTCCCACAGATAAGATATTCCCTCGCTCTTCAACCTCAGTATAATATCCGTTCGGGAGCTTTTCAATGAAGCTATTTGCTCCAACAGCTTTTGCTGCTTCAATTACTTCCTGATCTGTGGCATCAGGGCGTCCAAATCGAATATTTTCAATAATGGTACCTGAGAATATAAATGTATCTTGTAGAACAACACTGATTTGAGAACGGACACTGTCAAGCTTCGCATCTTTCACATCAATCCCATCAATTTTGACAGAACCACTTGTCGCATCATAGAAACGACTGATCAAATTGGCAATGGTTGTTTTCCCAGAACCTGTATGGCCCACTAATGCAACAGTTTGCCCAGCTTCCATCGTAAGTGAAATACTTTTTAATGCCTTACGCTTGTCGTCATATGAAAACTCAACATGTTCAAATTCAATTTTCCCTTTAATATCAGTTAATTTCTTCGCATTCTCTTTTTCTGAGACGATTGGTTGTTCATCTAAATACTCGAAAATACGCTCTGACGAAGCCATCCCCATTAATAATTGGTTGTAAACCTGACCTAGTCTTGAAATAGGCTCCCAGAACATCCCTAAGTACACTGCAAACGATACAAACGCACCGATACTTAAATGACCAGGTCCTGTAATTAAATAAGCTCCATACCATAAGAGTATTGCCGTACCGACTGCATTCGTCATTTCAACAAACGGTCTGAACATCGCATTCTTTTTTGTCGCATCTCTCCAGCTTTCATACGTTTCCGTATTAACACCGTCGAAGAATTCCATGTTTTCTTTTTCCTGAGTAAATGATTGAGTGACTCGAATTCCTTGAATGCTTTCATTCAAGTGAGAATTTAATTTCGCTTGTTTCATACGTACCATCTGCCAAGAACGACGAATTTTCTTTCTTAGACTTGTAGAGATAAAGAACATAATTGGTAGAATTACCATGATTGCTAGAGTTAACTCCGGACTCAAAGCAAACAAAATCACGAAAACTCCTAATAATAACAGAAAGTCCATGAACAGATTAATGACTCCATTCGTAAATAATTCCTGTAACGAATTGATGTCATTCATAATCCGTACAAGGATCGATCCCGCTGAACGTTGATCAAAGAAACGATGGGATAAATGTTGTACGTGGGTAAATAAATGCTTTCTTATATCAAAAATAACATTCTGACCTAACTGATTCATCCATCTTATTCGAAATACATTGGCCACATAAGAAATGGCATAGAGCACCGCAATGATAACGACTAGTTTAACTAATAAATTCGTATCCTTATTAGCGATTGCATGGTCTAAAGTATAAACCCCTATTAAGATAGGGACAATTAAGCGAATGGCAGTTGTAATGATAACCGCTAGAAAAGCTAACGGCAATAAAGTTTTTGAATAAGGCTTCATATAACTAAATAAGCGAAACATTTGCTTCCAGTTAAATGGCTTATCTATTACTTGATCTGTTGAGTAATGAAAACGGTTATTCACATTATTCTTACGTTCTATTTTTTCACTCATCTATGTTCACCTACCTCATCCTGTTTGTGATTGCAGAACTGCTTTTTGATCCTTATATTGAATGTCATAAATTCGACGGTAAGCTCCATTTAGCTCAACAAGCTCTTCATGCTTTCCACGTTCAACAATTGCTCCTTCATCTAACACGAGTATTTCATCTGCATGTTTTAATGAAGAGATACGGTGAGCAATGATGATCGTCGTACGCCCCTTCATAACTTCTTTTAAATCTCTTTGAATATTAAACTCTGTTTCCATATCAACAGCACTTGTTGCATCATCTAGGATTAAGATACTTGGGTCGATGCAGATTGCTCTTGCAATCGCAATACGCTGCTTCTGTCCGCCTGAGAGCCCCATACCACGTTCACCAAGTAATGTGTCATACCCATTTGGTAACTCCATAATGAAATCATGTGCCTGAGCTCGCTTAGCTGCATCAATAATTTGCTCCATTGTTGCATCAGGTCGACCATAGGCTATATTGGCTTTTATTGTCGATGAGAAGAGAAAAGATTCTTGAAGAACGAATCCAATATTTCTTCGAATTGAATTCAATGAGTATTCTTTTACATCTCGACCATCAATAAGTACCTGACCTTTGATTGGCTCATAGAATCTAGTAATTAATTGAGTAATACTTGTTTTCCCCGAACCTGTTGAACCAATAAGTCCAATCACTTTCCCTGGCTCAGCCTTAAATGAAATTGAAGATAGTGCAGCTGCATCATCCTCTGTATACTTTAAAGTAACATCGTTAAATTCGATATAGCCCTCAAGTCGTTCTTTCGCAATCGATTGGTTCTTCTCTAGAATTTCTTCATCTGCTTCAAGAATTTCAAGCAAGCGTTCACCTGAAGCCTTTGATTGAGAAAATTGGTTAATGATAAACCCAAGGTTCATAATCGGTCCCATGATGTACCAAACTAAACTAAAGAATGCCACCAAAGCACCATGAGAAAGATCACCAGCAATCACCAGATAACCCCCATAAGATAACAACGCAACAACGCTTACATTTCCGATGAACTCCATTAGTGGAAAGTACTTTGCCCAAATTTCAGCTGTATAAAGGTGATTCCCCTTATAGTCAGTGTTTGAATTGTTAAATTTATTGATTTGGAACGATTCTCTTGATAATGATTTAACAGTATTTATTCCACTAATATTCTCTTGAACATTTGTGTTCAATCGTCCAAATGATTTTCGAATTCCACGGAATGCAGGATGGACCTTCTTATCAAACTTATATACTACTATTGCAAGAAAAGGTAAAGCTGCAATCGTAACAAATGTAAGTGATACTGAGTAAGAAAACATGACAACCAAACTCGTACCTACTAATAGGACAAACCTTAGTAATTCAGCAAAACCAAATGATAGAAAGAATCGGAATCCTTCTACATCAGCTGTTAGCCTCGACATTAAATCCCCTGTCTTCGCATTATCATAATAACGAAACGGCAAGTATTGAAGCTTCTTATATAAAGCATTTCGAAGTCCATATACCGATTTAATCCCAAACATATCCCCCAGATATTGTTGAAAATATGTAGTAATCCCCTTCACTACCATAATTCCAATAAACCCTAAGGCTACATATGGTACATACTCGTATTTTCCATCTAATACCACTTCATCGATTGTAAACTGTAAGACAATTGGGTACACAACTGTAATAACAGTTACAAACAATAGAAAGAACATTGACCATATAAATAAAGCTTTATTTGGCCAATAAAATTGTTTTAATTTCTTAAACGTATCCATTTTAAGCCTCCCCTTATTGATGTATAAATTAAAGTAAAATTCCAACACGTAACTATTAATATATCGACTTTCGAAATAAATTTCCAGTGAATTTTTCGAATTACTCGAATTTTTACAATGAATACGTGTTTTATCCTATAAATCACTCCCCATCCATTACAAGGTTGTATCACTTGAAATCGAATTTCACTGTGATACAATTTTCAATATATTTCATTTGAAGGCTGAGTAGAATAACTGCCCCTGCAAATATTGAAAGGATGAGTGAAAGGATGACTGAATATTTAAATCCTGCCAATTATAACTGGCAAGCTATATTAGGAGGAGCTGGGATAATTATTCTTAAATTAATTGGAATTATTATTGCTTTTCTGATCGTCAAGAGTATAGGAAACCGTATTATAAGAAATTCATTTAAAAAAATCACTGAAAGAGAAAACATCTCGATGGGACGGGCAAGAACACTTGAAAGCTTAAGCTTAAATGTCTTTTCATACATCCTTATCTTCATCTTTATCGTTATGGTGTTTGGCATATTTGATTATGATGCTACTGCATTATTAGCAAGTGCCGGTGTAATTGGTCTAGCCATCGGATTTGGAGCACAAGGTCTAGTTAGTGATGTTGTCACTGGTTTCTTTCTTCTTCTTGAGAAACAGATAGACGTAGATGATTATGTTACGACCGCTGGATTTTCTGGAATTGTTGAATCTGTTGGCCTAAGAACGACACAGATTCGGGACTTTGATGGAACTCTTCATTTTGTTCCTAACCGTCAAATTTCAAGTCTTAGCAATCATTCTCGTGGTAATATGAGGGCGCTTGTTGATATTGGTATCTCGTATAACGATAACATCGATCAGGCGATTCAAGTACTTCAAGAAACTTGTGACCGTATTGCTTCAGAAGATGAAACAATTAAAGAAGGACCAAATGTGATTGGTGTCCAATCATTAGGCTCCTCTGATATCGTTATTCGTATAATTGCTAAAACTGAAAATATGGGGCAATGGGCTGTCGAAAGAAAACTTAGACAAGCACTTAAAGAGTCGTTAGATTCAAATGGAATTGAGATTCCATTTCCACATCAAGTCTATATCGAAAAAAAATCTGAATAGCGTCTAAACAAAAAGACTGTCTCATAAAGTACTAGAAATGACTAAAGATCATTTTCTAGTACTTTTTTTGACAGCCTTACAAAAAGGTAAGTATATCCTGCTAATTATTGGCCAATTCTACTATCAATTTGCTGACATATTTCTTCAGCAGTTAAGCCGTTTGCTTCAATGACAGGTCCTTTAGTTACTGTATCTGCCATCCCCATAACATTTGAATCCAATCCTGTGATTACACAGCAGTCACAATCCTTCGCATCATTCTCTTGGCGCAATTGCACAATTTCATGACCTCGCTCTGCGAGTGCCTGCTGCACATCTGTTAATGAATCTTCCACACCGATTTTCGCCATTTATATCCACCTCCTATTATGTATTGTGTCAATAATAGACAATGTTATTCTTTACACAATACAGGAGAAAGATTACAAAAAAATTAATTTCCTTTATATTGAAGATACTCAGTTATTACTTGTATACCGACTGCAATTGCATCTTCATTAGGAGTTAACTTTGAATGGTGTAGCCCAAATTCTGACTCAACGCCTAACCAGAACATAAACCCTGGGATATCTTTGATCATATAACCAAAATCTTCACCAGTCATTGCTTCACGACACTCTATCAAATTGACCTCTGGACGTTCATCAATGAAATTCATAAATTCACGAGTTAATTCTTCATGGTTATACACCTGGTGATACATGGCACCATAATCAATACTCGTCTTACACTGATAACCTACTTCAATCCCTTTTACAAGAGACTCAATCCGTTCTTTTACTTTAACCATTGATTCCACTGAAAGGGTACGAATGGTACCTTCGAGTCTTGCTCTTTCAGCAATAATGTTTTGCACCGTTCCTCCAGTTATTTTCCCAATCGTGATAACAGCACTATCTAACGGATCAACATTTCTAGATATAATTGATTGAAGCTGTGAGACTAAAGAACATGCCGCAACAATCATATCGTTTGTCTGATGAGGGTAAGCAGCATGTCCACCTTTTCCGGTAAAATCAATAAATAATTCTGATGTATTCGCAAACAGGAGCCCTTCCTTTGTTGCAATTGTTCCTACTGGATGCTCTGGGGCAACATGTAGTCCAATAATCAAATCCGGCTGCCATTCTTGCATAGTTTCACTCTGAAGCATCGGTAGCGCTCCACCAGGACCCTCTTCTGCCGGTTGGAAAATAAAGAGAACGTTATCCTTAATTGGAGTGTTCACCATATTTGTTAGAACTCCTAATGCGATACTCATATGTAAATCATGTCCACAGGCATGCATTGTATCAGGATGTAAGGATTTAAAATCATACTCTGTCTCTTCAACAATTGGCAGACCATCAATATCTGCCCTATAGCCAATTGTTTTGTTAGGATTTGTTCCTTTAACCATAACAAATATTCCAGTTTTCCATGTCTTAACTTCTAATCGTTCCCCAGGTAACGTTTGAATATAGTTCAGTAAATAGGCTTGAGTTTTAAATTCCCGATATCCTAATTCAGGAATTTGATGAAGATCACGTCTAATTTTCACAAATGGATTTAAAGTAGTCACCTTTTTTCTCACACCCTTCTAGATATAATACAAGCGTGGATGATTTATCCACGCTTACTTTTTTTATTCTTCATTTAATTGACGTAGCTCTTGTTTAATCTCTGTTTTAGATTTTGTTTTCTCGTCAATTTCTTTAATAACTCGTGCTGGAGTTCCTGCTACAACAGTGTTTGCTGGAACATCCTCAATAACGATAGCTCCTGCAGCAACAACTGCACCCTTACCTACTCGTACACCTTCTAAAACAACTGCGTTCGCACCAATTAGGACATCGTCTTCTAAAATAACAGGCTGTGCTGAAGGTGGTTCAATAACTCCAGCTAATACTGCTCCTGCTCCAACATGACAGTTCTTTCCAACAGTTGCTCTTCCACCTAATACTGCATTCATATCAATCATCGTACCTTCACCGATAACTGCACCAATATTAATAGAAGCTCCCATCATTATAACTGCATTATCACCAATTGTTACTTGATCACGGATAATTGCTCCTGGCTCAATTCGAGCTTTAATTCCTTTTAAGTCTAATAAAGGAATCGCTGAATTTCTACGATCATTCTCTACTACGTAATCTTCAATCTTAGAAGCATTTGTTTCTAATGTTGCTTCGATGTCCTTCCATTCACCAAAAACAATCCCAGTATTACCTGTAATGAAGGTTTTTGAATTTGCCCCGAAGTCTAATCCTGCTAAATCACCCTTAACATATACTTTTACAGGTGTTGATTTAACACTATTTTGAATAAATGAAATAATTTCATTTGCATCCATCATGTTCATATGTATATTTCCTCCTAGTATAGTACTTGAATAGCTATATGATAGCCAACTTCTATAGTTAATTTAACAAACTAAAGTATACATGACAAGAATAAAGTCTATTTTTTTATCGTTGATTAAATGTTTCTTCAATTATTTCGACAAATGCTTTTACTTGTTTTAATTCAAAGGCAGATTCATAGCCTATTAACCAAGTATCCCTTTCTAATGGCTCATTCGCTTCATTTAATAAAGGAATCTTATAAATATGTGTATCTTCCTGCGCAAGGGTAACTGACGGAAGAATGGCATATCCAATCCCGTTTAATGTCATTTGTTTGCATGTCTCAATTTGATCTACAATAATTGTTCTTTTCGGAACCATTTGAAACGTACGGTGCCACCATTCTTGAATTTCTTGATAATAGGTTGAATCACTCTTAAATTGGATAAAGGGTCTGTCTGTTTTCAACACTTGTTCAATCGATTGAATTTCTGTGTCAACCAAATACATCGTGTCAGTGATAAGATGCTTCTTAATTCCTTTCCAATCTGGATTACCTCGAATGATTCCAATATGTACCGTATCATCGTATAAATTTTTCAGAATTTCACTACTCCAGCCAGTTATTAATGATATTTTCGCATGGGGGTATTTCGTAACAAATCTCTTTAATATCTGTGGCAACCAATTCTGACCAATAATTGATGCGCAGGCTATTTTTAATGTTCCGTAAACCTCTGAATCTAATGCAGTTATTTGTTCTCTAATCTTTTCCTCTTTTTCAACAACCTCTTTAGCGAAATCAATGATTCTTTCACCTGCAGGTGTTGGTGTAAGTCCTTTTGGAGAACGAACAAAGATTTTAGTATCCCATGCTTTTTCAATTGATTGTAATCTTTGTGATAGTGCTGGTTGAGAAACAAAAAGTTTTTCAGCCGCTTTTCTCATATTCATTTCTGTATTTAATACAACTAATAGTTGGAATTCTGAAAATTGCATACGTTCACCTCGCTTCTTCCATCAATAAGTTTTTCTTATATTATAAACTAACTTTTTCCTTATTTCATTATTACAGAAGAAGTCATACTATTAACTTAAAGGCATAACTACATACAATGATTGTAGGTGAGGATATGATTGAGTTTCTTTTGTTTTGTATTGGGTTTGTTGGAACATTTATAGGAACAATGGCAGGCGGAGGTGGTTTGGTTAGTCTTCCTGCTATGTTGCTTTTAGGAATTCCTATTCACACAGCTATTGCTTCAAATAAATTTTCAAACGTATTTAGTTCTTTTTCAAGTTTTATTATTCTTTTAAGAGAAAAGCAGATTAATATAAAAGGAGCGTTAATGATTGCTCCCTTTAGTTTATTAGGAGGGATAAGTGGAGGACTGATTGCTAGTTATCTTTCTGAGCAGATTATGACGATCATTGCGATTATCTTGCTCAGTTTTGCTTTAATCTTAAACATGTTGAAGTCACTGCCAGAGGAAAAAACACATCGAAATATCCCTTATAAGGTATATCCCTATTTATACGGAATTGGAGTTTATGATGGGATGTTTGGCCCAGGCCAAGGTACATTGTTAATGCATACTTTCTTGCGACATGGTTTTTCATATTTATCTGCTATTGCATTTTCACGTTTCCAAACATTCTTAAGCTGTTTTGGAGCAATCTCTATGTACCTCCTGTCTGGCCACTTTCAACTTCAATACGCCCTTTGGCTCACATTAGGTTCCGTTTTAGGAGCACAAGTATCCATCAGAGTTGCAAAGAAACTAAAAAAAAGTTATTTAACTATGATATTGAGGATTGTTACACTGTTATTAATCCTACAACTAATCATCAGAATCCTATAACCAATCATTAAGAAAAGCATGGACGTGTAAGTAGATTCACCACATCCATGCTTTCTTCAATTTATTTACCTAATTCCTTCTCACCTTTTGGTAAAAAGAAAATGCAAACGAAACTAACTACTGCAAATGCAAATACTCCGCAATATACATAGTGAAGTGAAAGTGTAAGACCATCTTGCAAAACAGTCTTAATTGGTGCTGACAATGCATTCCGTTGTTCTTCATTTAACAAGATATTAGTAGAATCAATTGATAATTCATCACTTAAGTCCTTCGAAGCTATATAAGACATTAAAGTACTATTCAAAATTCCACCAAGCAAAGCCGCTCCAATTGTACTTCCCAAATTACGCATAAACATATTGGAGGCCGTAGCTACCCCTCTTACTTTCCAGCTAACTGTGCTCTGAATAGATACAATAAAAGAAGTCGTCGTTAACCCCATACCTACCCCGATCAAAAATGATCCAACCGCTGCCCATACAGGTCCGTTTGCTGGTGATAAGATAACAAATACAATACTACCTAAAATCAATGCAACTCCACCGATGAGAGAAGTTAATCGATAACCAATGGTAAGCAATAATCTCCCCGCAATTGTCGAGGCTATTGGCCAGCCAATCGACATTGTTGTCAATGTAAAGCCAGCAACAATTGGGGAACGCTCCATTACGCCTTGTACAAATGCCGGCAAAAAACTAGATATCCCAATCAACATTACCCCTGTTGTTAAGGAAGCGATATTCGCAATAAGAATCGAGCGCTCCTTCCAAATTGAAAATGGCATCATTGGTTCTTTGGCTCGCCTTTCTTGGAACACAAAGCATATGAATGTAAGGAGAACCAATAGACTCAAAATGATAATAGGAGTTGAAGTCCATGGTAAATGCACGCCACCTTCTACTAAAATAATCATCAATGCACTTACAGATATAAATAATAGACCTGCACCAAGAAAATCAATTTCATGCTTCTTCTTTTCAATGCCTTCATGAAGATATAACCCTAACATGACGATGGTGAAAATCCCAATTGGAATATTGATCCAGAATACATATCTCCAGGATATATATTCTACTAGAATTCCACCTAATGCCGGACCCATAACTGCAGAGATTCCCCAAACACTTGATAAGTATCCTTGAATTTTCGCACGTTCTTCCTTTGTGTACATATCGCCCACAATAGTCGATGCTATTGGCATGACTGCACCTGCACCAAACCCTTGAATCAGTCGAAAAAAGATCATCCACTCCATCGATGGAGCGATCCCGCACAAAAAGGAACCTATTAAAAACACAATAATACCAAACGTCAAAATGGGTTTTCTTCCAAATAAGTCAGATAATTTACCGTAAATTAAAACGGTTACAGCATTCATTAATAAATAGGCTGAAAATACCCAACTATATAATGAGAAGCCCCCAAGATCTGCAACAATGGCTGGCATTGCTGTTGAGACAATCGTTGCCTCAATAGCTGCCATAAACATTGCTAACATAACGGCTGCAAGAACTAGTGGACGTCTTGTTTTTTTCCCTGTTTCTTCTTTTCTATTCTTTGTATTTCCCAAAGTAGTAACCATTCCTTATCCTCCGGTACAATTGCAGCATAGGACTATTTCGGGGCTTAATTTAACAATTTTAATATCGAACGTCTTGTTAATATCCCCTCAAAGTAGTGATCTTCGTTCTCGATACAGATAAATGGGTGGTCAACTAATAGTTTCAACCCCTCCATTAAAGAATCTTCTAACTTAAGCCTTGGTATTTCCTTATTCATTTTCTCTTCAACCTTCATCGCCTCGAGCTTGTCAAATTCAATACGCTCAAGACCTAAGATGGAATCAAGTATATATGTAGTACTTATTAAACCTTGTAGCTTATAGAATGGGTCGAGCACAGGTACGGCTGTATATCCTGTTTTTGTCAAGACAAGTAGTGCATGTTCTAAATTATTCCCAATTTGAACATGTGCTACTTTGTCAGAAGGAATTAATAAATCCTTAATCTTATGTGTTGAAAATTCGTCTCTTTGAAGACTAACCATCGCTGTTTCTTCCTCTCATAAAAAATTCTCTTTCACTACAAATCTCTGCTCTTTAAGTTTGGTACTTTCTAATTTCTCAACCTATATTTTACCACAATATGACTTCGAAATCTGACTTTTTCACTGTTTATCTAAATTTGACTATAAAAAAATGACTACCGTTAGATAGTCGAAAAGTAGTAGAAATATGTAGATTCTTATAGCGCATTTTCAATTTTGTGATACAGCTGTACAAACTTCCTATACTCATCTGAAGTGATGCTTTTGTCCCCATTTTCAATATCAACAAATTCACAGCTTAGTAGCTCAAGTGCATAATTCTGACTAAACAAAATAGAAACTAACAAATCCTTTTCTTCAGTAGACAACTGCATCTGTTCCTGTCCCCTCATGAAATCCCCCTAACAAGTATGCCATTATTATTATATATAGTTAACTACTTAATAAACTATGACTCTATATTAAGCTTACTTCGTAAAGCGATTTGCATAACTAAAGGCAGCATATGAATCGGGTTTAATCTTGGCTTCTAACCCCATTGAAGTAATTCTTCCAGTCATTTCATTAATCAGGTCCTTTGTCACACCCTTTTTCCCAATATCTAAATGAACTTCTAATGTTAAATCCGCTCCGTCATCAGCAAATGGAATCAGTAGGTCCATAATCTCCATTAAATACGTAGTTGTAAATAAATATGCTACCACCTGGCTTAAAGAGGTTTCTATGGATATCTTTTCACGAACACTTCGAATTGGACGTTTCATCGTATAATTCCTCAAGCATCCCCAGGCACCTTTCCCAACTCTATGCAAATGAACCGCTGTAATAAAACGTGTTTCCTCTTGATGAACTTGTGAATCAGTACCAATCGATAAAACATATCTAGAACATGGATCCTTCTCAATAAACCTTTTTATACGATCAATCACATCATCTATTTGCAGATTGCTCTCAGAAATATTATAAAATGGTAAGGATTCGCTCATTTCGCAGCTCCCTTTCTATTTCCTCTTTTTATAATATATGTTTTATTTCATATTATTGTTAATATTGAGAAATATTAACACAATTTAAATCTATAAAAAAAAGAGCCTTCATAATGAAAGCTCTAGCCTTTACTGGTTTCGATATTTTTTAGTGAGAAATCGCATTCGGTACATGTGTAAATGACGTTTTGATTCGATTGAGCCGTCAGTACCTCTTCAAGAGTAGCTTGGATCTTGCATTTTGGGCATGTAACAAGAGGTTTAATCATAAACCACTCCTTAAGCTAAAATTGATCTTTACTTACATAAATATCTTCTCTATTTATTGCGTTTTTACTCGCCAAAACTAAACCAATGTTTGTTTTATTTTGGACATCATCGACAATTGTAAATGGAACATTAAGTGTATTAGCCAATTTCACGTATTTTGATAAATAGGAATAGCTAATATCACCATCTAATAGCATTTGACAATCAGGATACTGCTTAATTAACTTTTTGATTGGTTCATATACAGTTGATTTCATAACTTGTCCATCAGTAAGAGCTAATATTACTCGCTCTCTAATGGTAGAGAGAAACATTTGTCGTTCATCCGACTTAATTTCCTTTACACCATATATACCCCGTTCAAGATAATCATCTATATTTTCTGCTATAGTCACACCTCTTGGGTATTTATTGTAAACTTACCCAGTATAGATTAATTAATTAAATCAAAAATTTCGATTGCTATCATATCTATATTATCAAACTGATATGTTTTTGGTTTTTCACCTTGTTGGTAAACCTCTAATTCAAATGTAGTTGTTTTATCAAAATACTTTACACTACAGATTCTTTCACCATTTACTTCAAAAAAACGTTGAGGTGGCTCTCCTCCATTTGCATTTTCTTGTAAACTAATGAGACGTGATATAATACCTTGTAATTGTGACATTATAGTCTCTCCTTCCTGACATTAAGTTGTTAACCCTACATTTAGTTTTAGCATTCCAGAATGTTCTATCCAAAAACATTCCTTTTTTCAACTAATTTCAATCAAAGATCAAAAGGGTTGGATTTTTTGGGTATTTTATGTAAAACTCAGTAAAAATAGCATACCCTACCAAGTCGTCCATTCATCATTTTAGTATATATAATACAATAAGCAAAGGAATTTTTTAGTGAAAACGAATTCTTTTTACTCCACATGACATGAAAACTTCATACAAATACCCCCTCAACCTAAAAGGGGGCACTTACATTATATCTTTGAAAAGGATATTCCATTTCTTGAATTTGGTATCCGAACAGTGAGAATGGAATGTTGAATAAATCGATTGAATGAGCAATTGGACCATAACTAGTGGGTACTGTGCTAATTGTCTTGATTTCTTCTACTAACGGTTCTGAAAGTCTAGCAATATCATTGCTTAGTTCAGTCTCAATCGTGATATCAGAGATTTTCCACTCTTGCTCTATCCGATTTATTGTAACAATTCCATAAAATTCTCCGTGGATGACGGGTCCATCATTATTTTCTTCAAATTTCTCATAGACATAATAATGATCCATCTGCTCATCATATACAATTAGCGTCTTATCTGAATATGTAAAATAGGGGATATAATACGGTGCAAAGTCCGATCCATATACAATATAACCTGCTTCTTCTTCAAAAAGGTTCTCATCCAAAAATTTATCACTAAACTCTTTCGTGAAATACGGATTTAAAATCCCTTCTATTTCTTCCAAACTTCTTATCTGTTCACTAAGTGATAGCTGCGTACTAAACCCCTTTTTAAGGAGTGTGAATGCCTCTTTATCACTTAAGTTCTTTTCTGATGAAGCATAGACATTTATCGTTACAGCATTAAATAGTAACATGACCAATAAGGATATTGTGATGTAGTTTACTTTTTTCAAAGGATCATTCCTCCCTAGCTTGTCCAACGTACATTCATTTTACCAAGTCCTCGGTAATTATTGTCACTTAATCGTCCCCAAAATAACTGCAGGTTATGACATATTACTATATATATGTACAAATTCCCCTTTAATGACCCCTTTCTCACATAATTTTTAGCAAATTATAAACTTTTTTGCACAAAAAAGAGAGACTTCATAAAGTCTCCCACTTGTATTAGTTTAGATATAAGTTCTTTACTTAGGCTGTTTTCGTATAAATTGTTGCTTTTAAAGTCGCATCCTGAATACACTCCGCGTCCTGTGGGGTCTCACTTTGGCTTATGCATCCCACGGGAGTCTTGAGTGTATTCAGTCTGCTAAAATTCCATCTTTTAAATAATGTACAGCTAAAAACAAAAAACCTTTGGAAAACAGACTTACTTTACAATAAACCATCGTGCTCAAAGAGGAATTCATACGGAATATCCACAAATAAAAAATGGCCATTAGTAAGTGGATATGAGAACGTTCTAATGCTCTCTCCTGATTCAACATCACTGTATAAATCGGATAATATCCCTTTTTTATCATATTTCATTCTAACAATATTTTCCAAGAAGTAAGGTCTCCAGCTCCAATTTTTATAATAATACTCTTCTTGAACCAACCATTTTTGATTTTCCTTCATAATATTCGCTGATTGCTGGAAGCCGTCCCCATCACAGATATACATTCTAAAACAGCGTTCATTTAACTCTAAGGCTAATAGCATAAGCAACTCGTTGTACACTTCCACTCGCTTAAACTTTTGCACTAATCCTTGAATCGTAATATTTAACTGTTCAGATAGATCATACACTGTGTATAATTTCTTCTTTTCATGCTTAATAAAGTGCTGTGTCTCTTCTCTTAACCACTCTTTCATAATGTCATCAGCAACGATTGATTCTGATGGTCTATGTAGAAGAAATCCCTGATAATACCTTCCACCATTTTGCCACGCATATTGAAGTTGAAAATTTGTTTCTACGTCCTCATATAGAAGTGTCGCTCCGATTTTACGAGCCAATAGCGATATGGAATATAAAACATCATGATAGGATTGAGTTGTTGTTGTTTTTAATAATTCCTTTAAGTCAATTTTCAAAATATCTGGGTTAAGTAAACCAATCCGATCAAAATTACTACTCTCCTTACCAATGTTATCAACGGCAATTTTCAATCCATATGTTCGGTAATAGGTGAGTAAGTGATTTAGTCTTTCAATATCTCCGATAAAATGATGTTCCGTTAACTCAATCACAATTTTTTTAAGATCTAACCCTTTATTTTGATATTCTAATAAAAGCTCTAATAAAGATTCACCATGGTCAATCATCAACAAGTTTGCATCTCGATTGATAAAAATAAGAGGCTGGTGATCAAGTTCAATGAAATGTGTTAATGCTTTATGTAGGATGATATCGTCAACTTCGATTCGATATTCTTCTGGAATCGCTTCGTCATGAAAAAAACTACCTAGACTCTTATATTCCTCATTTAATTCAATTCTTCCTAACACCTCATAACCTACAACCCTATGCTCATCTGCGCTAAATATAGCTTGATAAAATGGAGCGATAAGATGTAAATTCGTCATAATATCTAATGCATCCATACACTCTCTCCTCGTACCAGTACTAAATTAAACATATTATATCACAAAAAACTTTCTGAATATTAAATCTTTAATTACAGTTAATTGATATTGTAACTTAACTTTAAATTAAATCATGCTCTATATATGATATAATTTTGGATAAATATAAATGTTAGATAGAATAGGTTGGTAATCATGTCAAATACATATACACGAAGACAGTTTTTAAAGTCCATTTTTAAAACTGCATTTACTGCTGTTCTCACCTCAGCGTTTGGCTATGCTTATGCTAAGTTTATTGAACCCAAGTGGATTGAAGTAACCTCACATACGTTAAACCACTCATATATACCGAAAAGCTTTGATAAAATAAAAATTGTACAATTTAGCGATACACATATCGGTCATTTTTTTGACTTGGATCATTTCAGCTCCATCGCTCAAAAAATAAATGAATTAGAGCCAGATCTTGTATTCTTTACTGGAGACTTACTTGATAATCCCAAAATTTACCCCCAGCCAGAACGCTTAATTCCGATTTTAAGTAGCATTAAAGCTCCTCTCGGAAAATTTTCTATTTATGGAAACCATGATCATGGTGGCTACGGTTCAGATATTTATAAAGAAATGATGGATCAGTCTGACTTTATTACCCTGTTAAATGAATCTCGAGAAGTTACTTTACAAGGTGAAAAAATTACTGTCGTCGGTTTGGATGATATTATGTTAGGAAGACCTGATTTTACTCATTCCTTTGATCAAGTTGATATGGAGGATTATATCATCGCATTAGTGCATGAACCAGATGTCGCACCAAAAATAGCTGCTTTAGGTGCTCATCTTCAGCTCTCAGGTCATACTCATGGGGGACAAATTCAATTCCCTTTCCTTGGTCCTATCATTACACCTCCACTTGGCAAGGACTATCCTGAAGGTGACTTCTTAATTGGTTCTTCCAATATGCAGTTATTTGTCAATCGAGGATTAGGAACGACAAGACTGCCCTTTCGATTCCTTTCAAGACCTGAAATATCAGAATACATATTGAGGTCAAAATCATAAAAAAGCAATTGTCAGTGACAATTGCTTTTTTACAAATATTTTTTTATCACCATATCTTCTGGTATTGGTCGACTGAAATAGTATCCTTGAGCTTTATGGCATTTTTTATTCCTTAATAGCTCTAACTGCTCTAATTGCTCTACTCCTTCAGCTATAACCATTAATCCGAGACTATGGGCAAGATGAATGATTGTAGTAATAATAGCTTCATCTTTATCATCATTTAGTACATCTTTAACAAATGATTGGTCAATCTTCAAGGTATCAATTGGGTATTTCTTCAAATAACTTAAGGAAGAAAATCCGGTTCCAAAATCATCAACAGCAATTCTTACCCCAAGTCCTTTTAATTGTTTTAAAATGGTTAATGCCTCTTTTGAATCTTGGATGGCACCTTCAGTTATTTCAAATTCTAAGTAATCAGGATGAATATTATTACTTGTAATTTGCTCTTGAATAAATTGCACTAATCCAACCTGTTGAAATTGTCTTGGTGATAAGTTTATAGCAATTGTTGTAGCACTAAGACCTTGCTCATGCCATTTTTTTAGAGTACTACACACTTTCTTAATAACCCATTCACCTATAGGGAGAATAAGTCCAGTATCCTCAGCCAATGAAATAAACTCAATAGGTGAAATAATCCCTAATTGAGGGTGCTGCCAACGAATCAATGCCTCAAACCCATCTACTACACCACTCGTTAAATCAAACTGAGGTTGATAATAGAGAATTAGCTCCTCATTTTCAATGGCTCTACGTAAGGCGGTCTCCATTTCCATGATTTTTGTGTTTCCTTGTTTCATTTGATCACTATAAAAACGAAAATGTCCTCTACCACGGTCCTTCACTAAATATAGTGCGGTATCTGCATTCTTAATTAATGTATCTGAATCTTCACCATCTGTTGGATATAGACTAATCCCAATACTAGCCGAAACGAAAAACTCATGATGTGCATAATTGAAGGCTGCTTTAAGTTTGTCAAGTATTTTATTAGCACAATCCATTGTTAACGTCCGGGTGGTGTTCTCTAACATGACAATAAATTCATCCCCGCCCTGACGATAAATACTATATTTCTCATACCCTTCAACAGATAATAAACGCTCTGCTACTTCTTTTAATAATAAGTCTCCAATATCATGACCCATCGTATCATTTAAAAACTTAAAACGATCTAAATCTATGTACATTAATGCCAACTGGTGGTTGCTTTCTTTTGCATTCTTGACAGCTGCTGGCAGATTTGTTTTTAATGAACTTCTGTTTGGTAAGCCTGTTAGTTGATCATGGAAGGCTAAATATTTCATCATTGCTTCTGCATGATATTGTTCTGTAATATCTCTAAATATTGCATAAATTCCATGTACCTTACCATCAACAACAATTGGGATCGTTTTTATATGTACTGTTAAGGATTGTCCATTTTTATGCTTTATTCTAAAACCTACATATTCATCTCGACGCCCTTGTACAGTCCTTTGGAAGATATTAAAGAATGACTCACGATCAGACTCGTGAAACAAAGAGAAAATAGAGGTTTCTACTAGGTCATCTTCTAAGTATCCGGTTATTTCTACTGTTGCTGGGTTAATGTGAAGAAGCTTCCCCAGTAGGTCTACAGAAAATATCGCATCCATATTATTGTCTAGGAGAGATTTGTACATTTGCCTTGCTTCATTTAACTCTCTTTTCTCGAGAACACTATCTGTTACATTTCTTGTCACACATACGACAAATTGAATTATTCCACTTTCATCTAATATCGGTGTCAAAATGGATTCACCATAAATAACGCCAAAACCTGGTAAGCTAATCGTATCTTCAAATAAGTAAGGTGACTTTGTTTCCACAACCGTTTGATACTGATTCCATAAATGATTGGCTATTTCAGGTGGCAACGCTTCATGAAAGGTTTTCCCAATGTAATCTTCTGCAATTCTGGCACGACTTAATGCCATTTCATTCATAAAAACATATCTAAAGTTATCTTCTTCAACCTTCATAACATAAATAAGATCATTTATATGCCGAAGGATAATTTCAAAGATTACATCCTGAATGTTTAATATACTATTATTGCTATTTCTAAATTTCTCATTTTTCTCCATTTGACCATTCCTAATTAACAGTTTGAGTTTCTATACTTAGCTGAAAGATATATGCTACTTTATAAAACAAATATTAGTGATACATTCGACAAATACCTTCAAAATCCTCTTTTTATTATCAACTCATTCATAGTTATTATTATCATTCATTAAACTTCAATAAATCATGTGTTTTCTAATTGATTTGCAAATCTATAAAACAACAGTATAATATAAGTGAAGAAAGGAGAGAAAAAATGAGGAAACAAGAAAGAAGTCCCATTTTAGAACCATCAGTAGATAATTTGGCTAGAGCAATATTTATTGTAAATAAACATGCCAAAGCTGCTCCAGAGCCAAAGTTTCTATATCTTTTAAAACGAAAGGCATTAGAAAAATTACTTAAAGAAGGCAAAGCAAAAAAAGTAGGCCTTCATTTTTCTCGCAATCCAAGGAAAAGTCAGCAACAATCTGATGTACTTGTGTCAGCTGGTGACTACTACTTTCATATGCCTCCTTCAAAAGAAGACATCGAACAGCTTCCACACCTAGGGAAACTTAACGAAACGTATAGAAACCCAAGAACTCAACTTTCACTCTCACTTGCTAAAGATTTATTACAGCAATATGTTGGCTTAAATGAAAACCCACAATCTACAGTCAAACCCATTCAAAAAAACTACCAAAAACCTGTCTTTAAAAGACTTGGACAAAGTTATTTTTAGAATAAAGGAAACTGACATTTAGTGATAGCGGTTTCAACACATAAAACAAAAGGGATGTCCATGTAAAAAGGGCACCCCTTTTGTTTTTTAATATGGCTGTTGTCGTATATATTGTTACTTTTAATACCGCAGCCTGAATACACTCCGCGTCCTGTGGGGACCAACGCATCCCACGGGAGTCTTGAGTGTATTCAGGCTACTAGAAATCTCATTCTTAATTATTCATCTCAAAACAACAGCAAACTTTGAGAAAACAGCCTTTAATATAAGTAGTTCAGTACTCGTTGATCCACTAAGTTCGTATCAATTGGGCAAGCCGGAGCATCACGACCATATTGCCATAACCAAACATTGCTTTTGCAACTTGGAGCAGCTGGCTTAAACCTGGGTGCATTTCTTTCCCTTGTGACACCTGGATCCGGTTCTGCACTCCATAAAATGGTTTGTAGTGCTACTTGATTATTATTGGCTACCGCTTGACAGTATGCATTGGCAAACCCACCTTCAACTGGATCATGATAGATTCCTGGACGATAGCCTGTTGGAAAGAGTGATTCTACCCACCCTCTAATCCATGCTTCATCAACGTCAAAGAAACGCTCAACATTTGCAAATAAAACAACACCATCAGGTATTCCTAATCTACGGGCATTAAACACAGCGTTTCGGGCAGCAACCTGACCATTTGAATACCCTAACGCCTCTCTAAACACATTATAAATAGGCAATAGCTTCATGCCTTTATTTTGTATAAAGGTAATCTCATCCTTCGTTAATCCTTCAGAAACGTTTGGCACTTCTGATAAATACCTTCCCCAATATTTTGGTGTGCCGTAATTTGATTTTACACATGAGTAAAGTTCTTCAGTAACCGCTGCTGCTGAATCGACTCCCCATACATATCTTGGCATTCTTATCACATCTCCTCATCTATACATGTTTACATATATATGACAATAACGTTTGTCTACATTATCTTTTTTTATCAATCGTGCCTGATTTTGAATAAAGTCCACGCGGTTTTAAATACTAAGAAATAAATAGAAAAAGAGGAGACGATGATATGAATCGTTGGTTTTTTATCTTGTTATGCATACTGTTAATGTCTGGGTGTGGTCTGTCAAGAGACGAGGCATCGCCAACAGATGTTGATTTAAATGAAGGCATGGGTGACACTGCTGAGGATGGCTATCAAAGTGACGAGGAACTACTTGTTGAATCACGTACAGCTAGAATTAATATAAATGAGCATGGTGGCTATAGTCGTTTTGAGGCTGAGAAGCTTGTACGCGATTATTTAAACATTACCGATGACAGCACGACAGTGGTTCTCTTTGACCGAGAAGAAAATGACCAATATATTATCCATGTTACAGAAATTCTTGATCAAAAAAACAAGTCAGATCATAATGAATGGTATTCAGTAGATCCACACACAGGAAAGATATCTGAGTATAAAGAAAAATAAAGATTAAGTTCTTAGCTAATGTTGTTAATGCCGCAGCTTGAATACACTCCGCATCATGCCGAGCCTCCGCGTATTCAGACTGCGGCCAACCTTTTAATTAGCGATAAGATTTATATAATAATTGACTGTTTTTACTTTTTGCAAATAAATACATTCTAGAATCCACAAATGCCACGACTGAAGGCTCTGACGTTACTTCTCCTTCAATATATTCAGCTTCCTCCCATTTATTTGAACGCAACTGCTTATGGATGAGCTGGTTTCCATTTCCTTTTGCGAAAACCTCCACCTGCTTCTGATTTAGAATAGTTGCTGTTGGACTTGAATAAATCTTACAGCCCAAGCTCTTCCAATTACTCCAATCGGCACCATTGAAATACGTGTATTGAAGTTCACCGTTCGTATCTCTTGAAAACAAGTAGAATTGACCATTTCCTACAGAAACAGCACCAGGTGCTGATGTTACTTGACCAGAAACGGTTTCGCACCACTCACTCCATTGGTCTCCATTCCAATTCATTTGTTGAATCTGTTTAGCTGTGTTCCTAGCAAACACGCTAATCGTATGATCATCGGGACTTATTGCTACTGGAGATGTTGTTAAAGCGCCACCCAAGTCTTCCCACTCACTCCATATTCCATCCTTGTATCTTTTGTGTATAAGATGATTATTTTCTCCTCTAGAAAAAACGTCAATACAGCTATTTTTGTTAGTCTTCACTACTGTTGGTGAAGACGTGAGATTCCCACCATGATTTTCCCATTCTAACCACGAATGACCATCCCATTCAATTGAATATAAATGTCTATGTCTTCCTCTAACAAACACCTTAAGTCTGTCATTATCTAGCGAAACAACGGACGGTCCCGATGATAAAGCACCATTTACTTCTTCCCAATCACTCCATGATCTATTTCCTACAGGATCCTCCTCATCTTGAATGGAAAGCTCTAACACCCCTTTCAAAATAACGTCTAGTTTTTTTCGGGGAATACGATAAGGATTTAAGATCGATAATGATGGACCTAAGTCCTGCCTTACTTTCGAATATAATGCTGTAACTCTTTCTTCTAACGCCCCTGTTTGAGATTGGTTGACGTCCAGTGAGTATTGAATCATTTGGATAAATAAATGTCTTGAAATAGTTGGATTAACATTATACTCAAGCAACTGATCTCGATAATTTCGAAGTATTTTCTTATTTTTATTCCAAATAGTTAAGAATTCTTCATCTATGGCTCTATTCACTTGGGGATATGTTATATAATTGTGAAGCATCTCAGCTCTTTGTTGTGGTGGTGAGTAATAGTGAGCATGTTGAAATATATTCCCAGGATTGTTCATGATATCGCCTCCTCAAGAAGTTCATAGTTATTTCTTTCACTCTATTACTCATTTGTATGTTGCTTTATACAAAGTTAATCCAAAAAAGAACATTTGGACGCATTATGGAATTTTTGTGAACCCTTCCACTCATGTATAGATGTTTTTTCTAATTCGCATTAAAATATAGATGTGCTTTTATAAATTAAATTTTGAGAAGGTGAATTGCTGTGATTGGAACAGCTATTTTGTATAAGCCAGATAAGAAAATTGTGATTATCGAGGACATCGAGAAAGAGAAATATGAGGAATTACGAAAACAATGCAGTTGTACAGTTCGTTCTAGTAAATCAAATGGAAATAAAATCGTTGCAGAAAAGATTACACCAGTATTATGGCATGAAGATGATGTAGATTGGGATTATGGATATTAAGATAGCGTGTTAATATAAATTGGACACAGCCTTTATTTGGCTGTGTTTTTTTATAATTGTTCTGATATATCTAAATTTTCTAAAAAAACTCTTTACTTTCACTTACTTTTCTAGGATAATATAAAAAAGGATTGAAGGAGTGAATGTAATGAGCCATTTAAATAATCAGAAGAATGAATTGATCCCTTTAGCTGCTATATCAAATGAAACAGCGATGTATCAAAAAGAAGTTGAAATGGTTCTCTTGAAATCACAAATATCCTTCCAAAAGCAGCAGCTTTTGGAGAAAATCGACAACAGCTTACTGAATCATGACAAACAGCTTTTCTTAGACCTATCTTCACAATATAACCAATTACTAGATAAATATAGTCATCTTATTTAAGGTTGGAGGGACCGTTATGTACACTTACAAGAAGAAACTAAAATTAATGAAAAACAAAAAAACAACATCGGTCTGTTATACCTTAACGAAGGAACAATCATATGTTTTTAGCTTATATGCTCAATTATTTTTAGATGAATGCTGTTATACTTTTAATAAACAAAGATTACAAGAATCGATCAACACTGCACTTGACAATAACGATGTAACACAATTCAAGGAATTAACTGCCGATTACAAAAAACTAATTGAAACAAATACTTGATAAATACTTGTATGAGAAGAATCAGGTCAAATGCCTGATTCTTTTTCATTTTACTAGTGATTTTTCAAACGACAATGGTAAAATGATTGAAACGACATGTAGAAAGGAAGACATTCTTGGAACATTTAATTAACTCACGTATAAAAGAAATCGAAATATCTGGAATCAGGAAATTTTTCAATCTAGTGTCTCAATATGAAAATGTCATCTCTCTTACAATTGGACAACCAGATTTTGATACACCTGATCATATTAAGGACAAAGCTAAAAAAGCCATTGACGAAAATTACACGACATACACACCAAATGCAGGGATGATTGAATTAAGAAAAGCAGCTACGACCTATCTCAAGACAAAATATAATCTTAAATATGATTATGAGGATGAAGTTATTACGACAATTGGAGCAAGCCAAGCCATTGATATTACCTTTCGAACGATCCTTGAAGAAGGCTCGGAGGTCATTCTTCCTGGCCCAGTCTACCCTGGCTATGAGCCCTTAATTAAGCTCTGCGGCGCTACTGCGATTATTGCAGATACCAGAGATACTCAATTTAAATTAACTGCAAAAGTTATAGAAGAGCATTTAACTGAAAAAACGCGCTGTGTTGTTTTGCCATACCCATCGAATCCAACTGGAGTGACTCTAACGAAGGAAGAAATAGACGAGATTGCAGCATTACTTGAAGGGAAAGATATATTTATCGTTTCTGATGAAATCTATAGTGAACTCGTATTTAATGATCAACATCATTCAATTGCTCATCTACTCCCTAAACAGACCATTGTCATAAATGGCCTTTCTAAGTCTCATTCAATGACAGGCTGGAGAATCGGTTTCACCTTCGCCCCTAGAGAGATAACAAAGCATATGATAAAGGTACATCAATATAATGTATCTTGCGCTTCCTCTATTTCTCAGAAGGCAGCACTTGAAGCATTAACTGCTGGGATCGATGATGCAAATGAAATGAGAAGTCAGTACATCGATCGCTTAAATTATGTCTATCAAAGATTGATCGATATGGGGATTTCGGTTGTCAAACCAAATGGTGCATTTTATTTATTTCCATCAGTTGAGAAGTTCGGAATGTCTTCTTTCGAGTTTGCACATAAATTATTAGAGGAAGAAGGACTTGCAGTTGTCCCAGGTGACGCTTTTGGTTCACACGGAGAAGGCTATATTCGAATTTCGTATGCTTACTCAATGCCAACCTTGATCAAAGCAATGGACCGCCTTGAAGCATTTATAAATAAGATCTGTTAAGCTGTAAAAAAAGAGTTGCACAAGTAGAGAGGTACTTCTATCTACTTATCCAACTCTTCTTTTTTTTATTTATTGACTTACAAATTTAGGGAGCGTAATTTTAAATGTGGTTCCTTCATTTATTTTACTTTTAACAGAAATCAGTCCATTATGGTTCTCAATGATCTTATAACTAACCATTAACCCCAGTCCGGTTCCTTTTTCCTTTGTCGTATAGAAGGGCTCCCCTATTCGATCTAAAATCATCTCAGGAATCCCACAGCCCTCATCTCTAAACTCGATGATGACATGCTCATGACAAAAGGAGATTGTTACAAATAGATTTCCACCATTTTGCATAGATTCAATCGAATTTTTGATCAGATTAACAAAGACCTGCTTAATTTGATTTTGGTCACAATAGATATATGTCTCTACATTAGGTAAATCGAGATGGATTTGAATATTTTGTAAGATTGCTTGAGTATCTAGTAAAGTGACAACATCCTGTAAAACCTCTCTAACATCCACCTGATGAAAGGCATCTTCTGTAGGCTTTGCCAATACTAATAATTCACTTAAAATCAACTCTACACGATTAAGTTCAGAAAAAATGATATGAAAATAATTTTCATTTTCTTTTGTATGAGTTTGAATGAGCTGCAGGAAGCCTTTAATTGAAGTTAATGGATTTCTAATCTCATGAGCTATACCAGCTGCTAGTTGCCCAGCAATCGATAGTTTCTCTGATTTAAGCATTAAATCTTCAACATTTTTTCGATCCGTAATGTCCCGAATGATAACTTGGACTGCAGGCTTTTCTACAAAAGTTGTAGGAATACAGACAAATTCTGTATAGATTTGTTTTCCATTTAACGTTGACCACGATTGCTTTGTAATGGTATGTTCTTTATTTTCCTCCATCACATTCCTAATCATATCTTTCGTCTGATTATGATATTTAGGATTTAATAAGGAATATATATTCTGTCCTAACAGCTCAGTATAATCTTTTGCACCAAACATCTTCACACCTGAATCATTAATAAATACCCACGTATCATCATAAATCACAGCAATGGCATCGATTGAATTATGAATGATTTTCTCATAACGCTCCCGGCTATTTTGGAGAACTCTTTGAAACCTCTTCTTCGAACTGATATTGTGAACAACAAAGCACTCCATATTCTGCTCCATAAAAGATACTGGAGCTGCTTTTAGTTCTACCTCGATATGTTCTCCATTCTTACTAATCCACCTCTGCTCACTAAGACCCAGATTTAGGCCATTGGCAATCATTTTAATGCCCTTTGTAATGACCATATGATATTCTTGATCTACAAACTCTAGTAAATGGATCCCCATTAAGCTCGTCCCATTAGAGCATCCTAATAGATTCTTCGATTGCTGATTCATGTATTGAATATAACCATTTTTGGTGACTATAATTGCAATCGGAGTTAAATCGATTAACTTTGTATTTTCTTCAAATAATTCATTAATACGCGTTTCTTCACGTAGATTTATTGCTTGTTTATGTACATTTGAGTTCGGGTCAACTATTCGCTGCATTTTCGCAAATACTTCGTCATGTTTATGCTGGTCACTAATAACATCTATATCTGCTCTAAGCCAAATATACTGTTGGTTCTTTGTGCGAAGTCGAAATGTAAAAGAATGAGCAAGCTTTTGATAAAAAAAGTTACTCTCAACTAAAAATACATCATCAGGATGAGTATAGTCTTTCAAACTAGAACCTATTAATTCTTCTTGAGAGAAGCCTAACAGATGTTCACAGCTTGAAGAAATATATAGTATTTTTCCACTTAATGTGAAAGAAGCAACGATGTTTATTTCTTGTATATTTGGGTCAATTAAAACACTAGGATCTATAGAGCTCATTAAGTTGAACCCCCTTTTTCATATAATTATAATTAATCATCCAGATCCAAACACCACATAGATGGATAACATGAAATAAACAACAACTAGAGTCTAGTAATTGAATATATATATTTATACATTAATTTACATTAAATATGATATCTATAGGCATAAAGATTCATTTAAGCTCCTACTAAAGAACCAATCGCTGTTTTTGCTCAAAAAAAGACCACAGTTTTAAAAACTATGGCCAGTTCGTAATTATTTTAATAGCTTATATAATGCTTGTGTTCCATTATTTTCTTCACCCATTTGTGCTAGTTCATCATATAGAGATTTAGCAAGGTCTAAACCAGGTGTTTTCATTCCCATTGTTTCTGCTTCATTCAGGGCAATTGACATGTCCTTAATAAAGTGTTTTATGTAGAAGCCTGGATCATAATCACCATTAATCATCTTTGGTGCCAAATTGCTTAAAGACCAGCTCCCTGCAGCACCAGCAGATATACTCATTAATACCTTCTCTGGATTAAGTCCAGCATTAGTAGCATAGGCCATGGCCTCTGATACACCAATCATATTTGATGCGATCGCAATTTGATTACATAGCTTAGTGTGTTGACCTGCCCCTGCCTCACCTTGATGGACAATATTTTGCCCCATGCATTCAAATATTGGTAAGCATACTGTATAGGCAATTTCGTCCCCTCCAACCATTATTGTCAGCTTGGCATCTCTTGCACCGATATCCCCACCAGAAACTGGTGCATCAAGAGCATACATCTCTCTTTTTTTCGCTTCCTCATAGATCTTCTTAGCCAAAGTAGGAGTAGATGTAGTCATATCAATAACAAATGTTCCTTTTTTGCAATGATTGAGTACTCCATCCTCGCCTAAATATACCTCTTCAACATCCTTAGGATAACCGACAATGGTAATCACCACATTTGCCTCTTTTGAAAGTTCGGCGACTGAATCCTTCCAAGTTGCTCCATTTTCTAGTAGATCATTCGCTTTATGTTTTGTACGTGTGTATACTAAAACCTTATATCCCGCTTTTAGTAAATGACTAGCCATGCTTTTTCCCATTACACCAGTACCTATAAATCCAATCACAGTATTTTCAATTGTTAACATATACCCTCCACCCTCTCTAACAAATCCATTCGTTTTACTAAATAATATCATATTTATGATTCTAACTTACATAATTTATGGGAAATTGGGGATTTGTACCTGACGGATGTCTCCATGATTACATAATCTATAACAAATCGTTTGAGGAGGTGTTTCATAATGAGTGCAGGTACAGGCGCTGGATATGGAGCAGGTTTTGCTTTGATTGTTGTTTTATTTATTCTTTTAATCATTGTAGGTTCTGCTTACGTAGGTTACGGATACTAATATAGATAAATTCTCAAGAAAAACCACTTGATGAAGGCAAATTTCATCAAGTGGTTTTCAATGTTAGAAGTACTATCTCTCACTTTATTTTTTCTTCCCATCAAAAAACTTACTGAATTTCTTCATTTCTTCATCTTCGCTAGGCTGTAGATGTAATGGATTGTTCTCTGGATTCACATCACTTCGAACTCCCATCTGATTACTTTCAGTTGCCATGGAATCATTAATAACTCCCTCATATTTGCCATCATTATTAGGATTATGCTCATGTAGACCTTCTCTTCTCATTTATCATACACCTCCTAATCTTAACGTTTGTGTATTAACAAAATTTATGTATAGTTATTACTATAAGAAACACTTGATTGTTAAAAAACATGTAAAAAGGTGGTGTCTCATTTGTTTAAGGAATTTTATGTTTTTGATGGTGCAATTCCTAAAAAAGCGATTATTCGAAACTATACCGTTGATGACTTTGATGAATTAATACGTGTCCAACAGGAGAGTTTTCCTCCCCCATTCCCTTCTGAACTCTGGTGGAACAAACAACAATTACAGAATCACGTTACATTATTTCCAGAAGGAGCACTATGTGTTGAGATAGAAGGAGTTATTTGTGGATCGATGACAGGCTTAAGAGTTGATTTTGATCCAGAACATCCTAACCATACATGGGAGCAAATAACGGACAATGGATATATCAGTAATCATGTAGATACTGGTAATACATTATATATCGTCGATATATGTGTGAGCCCTAAATATCGAACCTATGGTCTTGGTAAATGGTTGATGCAATCCATGTACGAGGTAGTTGTTCATTTAGGAATTGATCGTTTGCTCGGTGGTGGTCGTATCTCAGGCTATCATAGATATGCAGATTCATTATCAGCCGACCACTACATAGAGAAGGTGCTCTCAGGTGAGCTTAAGGATCCTGTTATTACGTTTTTACTTCGTTGTGGCAGAAGCCCTGTTCATTTAATTGACAATTATTTAGAAGATGATGAGTCACATAACTATGGGTTATTAATGGAATGGAAGAATCCCTTCCTTGAACAAAAATAATTACAAAAAAAATCAGACCCAATTTGGATCTGATTTTTTCTATAGAATTAAAGATTTTTTTGAACAAATTCAACTACTTCTTCAGTTGTACCAAATGATAGAATTTGTTCTTTCAAGCTTGAAGCTTTTTCTTTTGAAAGCTTCTTAAGCTGAGAACGAGCAGGTAGGATAGAAGTTGCACTCATGCTGAACTCATCTAAACCAAGGCTTAAAAGAATTGGAATCGCAATTGGATCTCCGGCCATTTCTCCACACATACCAGCCCATTTGCCTTCTTTGTGAGCTGCATCAATGACTGTACTAATTAAACGTAAGATTGATGGATTGTATGGTTGGTAAAGATAAGAAACTCGTTCATTCATACGATCTGCTGCCATTGTGTATTGAATTAAATCATTTGTACCAATACTGAAGAAATCAACTTCTTTCGCAAATTGGTCAGCAATTACAGCAGTTGATGGAATTTCAACCATGATTCCAATTTCTATCTCCTCAGATACTTCAACTCCACTTGCCTTAAGCTTCTCTTTCTCATCTAAAAGAATCTCTTTAGCTTGGCGGAATTCTCCTAAAGTCGCAATCATCGGGAACATAATTTTCAAATTCCCATAAGTACTTGCTCGTAATAAAGCACGTAATTGTGTACGGAAAATGTCTTGCTCTTCTAAGCAAAGACGTATTGCTCTAAATCCTAGGAATGGGTTTAATTCCTTAGGAAGATGAAGGTAAGGAAGCTCTTTATCTCCACCGATATCTAATGTTCTTACAACTACTGGCTTACCTTCCATACGTTCAAGTACAGCTTTGTAAGCTTCGAATTGTTCTTCTTCAGTAGGAAGTTGATCTCTTCCCATATACAGGAATTCTGTACGGTAAAGACCTACTCCTTCACCACCGTTAGCTAATACACCTTTTACATCATCTGGTGTACCAATATTAGCAGCTAATTCTACATGATGATCATCACTTGTTACAGTTGGTTCATTAACAAGCTTAGCCCACTCAGCTTTTTGAGCATCATATTGTTCTTTTTTTGCTTTGTACTCTGCAATTGTTTCTTCACTTGGGTCTACAATCACTTCACCATCAAGTCCATCAACAATCACAAATACTCCATTTTGAATATCAGAAGTAACAGATTTTGTACCTACTACAGCAGGTATTTCCATTGAACGCGCCATAATCGCTGAATGTGACGTACGACCACCAATATCAGTAGTAAATCCACGAACAAAGTCACGATTTAGTTGCGCTGTATCAGATGGAGTTAAATCTTCAGCAATAATAATTACTTCTTCTGAAATCATGCTAGGATTTGAAATCTTCACACCTAATAGATGTGCTAACACACGTTTTGTAACATCTTTAATATCTGCTGCACGTTCTTTCATATATTCGTTATCCATTGATTCGAACATTTGAATAAACATTGTTGCCGTTTCATTTAATGAGAATTCAGCATTCACATTCTCATTCTTAATGCGATCCTTAATCGGATTAATTAATTCTGGATCACTTAACACAAGAAGATGAGCAGCAAAGATTGCTGCTTTATCTTCTCCTAAATCTTGATTAGCTTTTTCTTTAATTACTTCAAGTTCTTGCTTGGCTGTTTCCAGTGCATCGACAAAGCGCTGGATTTCTTCTTCCGGGTTAGTAATTGACTGTTTAACAACTGTTAAATCAGGATTCTCTAACCGATAAGCTTTTGCAAATGCAATTCCTGCTGATGCGGCAATACCTTTAATAATTGTTGACATAACTTACAATCCTTCGCTTTTGAAAGTTTCTTCAATTGCTGCTAATGCTTCCTCTGCATCAGCACCTTCAGCTACTACTTTAATTTCTGCTCCATGACCAATTCCAAGTGACATTACACCCATAATTGATTTTAAGTTTACTGAACGACCATTGAATTCTAAATTAATATCTGAATTGAATTTCCCTGCTGCTTGAACTAAAGCCGTAGCTGGACGAGCATGGATCCCTGATTCACTAGTTACTTTAAATGTTTTTTCTGCCATTTTTCATTCTCTCCTTTTGTTTTAGAAACTTATTTATTTGATGGTAATGATATTTTCTTCACTTAGATTTACATTACCTTCTTTATTAATAATGACTTCTTGACCACTCTTAAGATTTGTAAATACGATTGGTGTGATAATTGATGTCGCATTTTTCTCAACGAAATCAAGATCTACCTTAAGTAATGGTTGTCCCTTTGTTACTTTATCGCCTTGAGATACAAGTGTCTCAAATCCTTCACCCTTTAAGTTAACTGTATCAATACCAAAATGGATAAGAATTTCGCGACCTGTTGGTGTTTCAATCCCAATTGCGTGTTTAGTTGGGAATAGGTTAACAATTGTTCCATCTGCTGGTGAAACAACAGTTCCTTCTTCTGGTAAAATTGCAAAACCATCTCCCATCATTTTCCCAGCAAATACTTGGTCTGGTACTTCTGTGATAGGTAAGATTTTCCCTTTAATTGGTGCTACTAATTCATCATTTTCATCAACGTTATTCTGCATTTCTTCTGGAACAACATCTTCAATTTGTTCTTTCACTTCTGTATTTGGAGAAACCACTGTAGGAACAGGCGTCTTACCATCCATAATGTCCTTGATTTGTGATTTTAATGTATCAGATTTAGGTCCAAATATCGCTTGAATATTGTTTCCTACTTCCAACACTCCAGATGCACCCAGTTGCTTCAGGCGATTCTTGTCAACATTTTTACTATCATTTACTGATACTCTAAGTCTTGTGATACATGCATCAAGGTGTGCAATATTTTCTTTTCCACCCATTGCTTGTAGTACGTTGAACGGAAGCTCACTAACTTGTCCAGTGCTAACTGTTTCCGCTCCTTCTTGTACATCTTCACGACCAGGAGTTTTTAAGTTAAACTTTCTGATTGCAAATCGGAAACCAAAATAGTAAATAAGTGAGAAGACAAGACCTACTGGAATGACTAACCACCAAGCAGTTCTATTTGGTAGAACTCCGAATAGAATATAATCGATTACCCCACCAGAGAATGTCATACCAATTTTAACATTTAGAATATCCATAACCATAAATGATAATCCAGCGAATACCGCATGGATAGCAAATAGAATCGGAGCTACGAATAAGAATGAGAATTCTAATGGCTCAGTAATACCTGTTAAGAATGAAGTTAATGCCGCTGAACCCATGATTCCTGCAACAAGCTTCTTTTGTTCTGGACGAGCTTCATGATAAATCGCTAATGCTGCTGCAGGAAGACCGAACATCATGAATGGGAATTTACCAGTCATAAAGGTTCCAGCAGTAAATTCAGCACCGTCTCTTAACTGTGCCATAAAAATACGTTGATCTCCACGGAATGTTTCTCCAGCTGCGTTTGTCCATTGTCCAAACTCATACCAAATTGGAGAATAGAAAATGTGATGTAAACCAAATGGAATTAATGAACGTTCAATTAGTCCAAAGACAAATGCTGAAACTGTTCGATTTGCATCAATAATATAGTATGAGAAATGATTTAGGCCTGTTTGAATTGGTGGCCAAATGAAAACAAGTGCAATTCCAACAAGTACAGCTGAAACAGCCGTGATAATTGGTACAAAGCGCTTTCCTGCAAAGAACCCTAAATATGCAGGTAGTTCCATCTTGAAATATTTATTGTACATGGTGGCTGCTAAAATACCTATGATGATACCACCAAATACGCCAGTTTGAATAGTTGGAATACCTAGAACTGTAGCATATGCTGCTGAATTCTCAGCTACCATTTCTGGTGTTACGCCGATAATAGCACCCATTGTAACATTCATAATCAGGTATCCAATGATTGCAGCTAATGCTGCTACCCCTTCTCCTCCAGCTAAACCAACAGCAACCCCTACTGCAAATAGAACAGGAAGATTTGCAAAGACAATATCTCCAGCTTGCTCCATTACTGTAGCAATTAACACGATCCAATCATTAGCTAAGAATGGTAGACGTGCGACAGAATCAGGGTTTTTCATTGCATTACCAAATGCCAGAAGAAGTCCGGCTGCTGGTAAAAGAGCAACAGGTAACATTAAGGCTTTACCAACCTTTTGTAATGTACCGAATAAATTCTTAAACATAACAAGTAATCCTCCTAATAAATTTGTGATTTCAACAAACCTTGTTAACCGTTTACACATTTTGGAAATCAAAAAAGGCATGAGGAAGTGATGATCAAATCGTATAAGGATAGAGTACCCTTAATACTAAAATTAAATCATCAAATTCACTCATGCCTGATCGAATCAGTAACACGTAAATTTAATACGCTTATTCAGATTTATTAACCAACCGTTGTAAATGCATCGTTAAGTAAACTGCCTCTGCATCATAAACAGGTAACTTTAATGTTTGTTGCATCACTTTAATGACTTTCCACGACAGATTATAACATATAGGATATTCTTCCTTCAACACTAAAGCTAATTTTTCTGGTTCTTTCACATTTTCGCCATTTTTTACTCGTTCAATTGTATAGCGTAAATGTCGAATTAAACGTAAATAATGAAGACCTTCTTTGTCAATTTTGACTTTTAATCCTGTTTCGATAAGAATAATCAATGTATTTATAAGCTGTGAGTGTTTATTAATTTCTGATAGTTCTTTATTAACAATTGCACTATGAATATGTAAAGCGATAAAACCCACTTCACCTTCAGGCATCATAATCCCAGTCTTTTCAGAAATGATCTTAACAACTTCCCCAGCTATTTTATATTCATGGGGATACAATGATTTTGTCTCAATCAAAAATGGATTCGTCACTTTTAATCCTTGTTGAATACGTTTTAGAGCAAATGAAATATGATCAGTTAACGCAACATGTATATGTTCATTTAAAGTCACATCTACTGATTCATTAATATGATGGATCACTTCATTCATCACTTCAATTGTTTTTTCATCAAGATGAGTCACTAGCTTCTTGTACTGCTCCTGCTCTTTCTCATCTTCCAAAATAAACACTTTTTCAGCCGATGTAGGAGTAATTTGATCCCCACTCTTTTTATTGAAGCCGATTCCTTTTCCGATTAGAACGACTTCCTTATATGATGTATGAGTAGCAATAAGCACATTATTATTTAATATTTTTTTTATTAAAAAGGACTCTTCCAACGAATCCTCACTCCTTTTAGGTAAGCGTTACGAATAGTTGAACCTAATAAATATTACAAGTAGTGTGTCTTACAGTCAATATAAATGATTTAACTGGAATCAGCTTCCTACAACTACAATTTTTTTAGAATCTGATTCTCAAAATCTTGACTAGATAATGGTTTTGAAAAGTAAAAACCTTGTATTTCAACACAACCAAGCTTTGTTATCAAGTTTAATTGCTCATTTGTCTCTACACCTTCTGCAATTACTTTGAGTTTCAAATGCTTCGCCATTGAGATGATCGTCGAGACAATAGCCTCATTTTTATACATTTCTTGAATAAAAGATTTATCAATCTTCAAACGGTCAATTGGTAATCTGTGTAGATATCCTAAGGAGCTATAACCTGTACCAAAATCATCCATACTTACTTCTATACCTAATTCTCGTAATTTGTTAAGTGTATTTTGTGTTCCTGCTTCATTGTGCATCATGGTAGATTCTGTAATTTCAATTTCTAACCAATTCGCCTCTATCCCTTTTTTGGAAGTCATATGTGAGATTCGCTCAAAAAGATCACCTTGATAAAAATGCATATGTGATATATTAATAGAAACACGACCAAAGTCTTCCATTGATCGTTTCCAATTCCTTAATTGTTCACACACCGAATCTAATACCCATTCCTCAAGTTGGATAATTAACCCTGTTTCTTCCGCTAATTTAATAAATTCACCGGGAGAAACCAACCCTAACTTAGGATGATTCCACCGTACTAAAGCTTCTGCCCCAAGCACCTTTTTCGTTTCCGCATGATACTTTGGTTGATAATAGATAGTAAGTTCGTTATTAACAATTGCCCTTCTCAAATCATTCTCGAGCTGTATTTTTTCAATCGTTTTGTCATTCATATCTTTATTATAGAACCTGAAATCATTTGCTCCGTTTTCTTTCGCTTCATACATCGCTATATCAGCAAACTTAACAAGTGACTCGAGGCTATTTGTATGTTTCGGATAAATGGCTATTCCAATACTCGCAGTCACAAGGCAGTCGTGTGTTTTAACCTTGAGTGGTTTTTGGAACTCCTTTACAATGCGTTTAGCTAATAATATGAAATCTTCATTTCCTTGTTCGTAGGGTACGATTAGAGAAAATTCATCTCCACCCATCCTAGCAATAAAGCCATGCTCTGGCATAATTTTCTTCAGGCGCTTTTTAATTTCTACTAGCACTTGGTCACCAAAAGCATGACCAAATAAATCGTTAATTCTTTTAAATCGATCAAAATCAATATTCATTATGGCAAATGTCCTACCCTGATTTTTCAATTGATACAATTTTTTCGTATATAACCTTCGATTAGGAAGCGTTGTTAATTCATCATGATATGCTAAAAAATGTATGGTTCTTTGCGCTTCTTCACTATCTGTTACATCTTTTACAATATGATAAAATCCAATAATTTCTTTTTTTAAGTAGATAGGGATTGAAGTGATTTTTACAAATGCCAAATGACTATTTTTGGTTATCAAACGAATCTCAAGTGTATTTTCTTTACCTTCTACCTTGTTTTGAAAGAACCTTATATATTCCTTTACATCATCTCTTTTAATTAATCTTGAAAAAAACATACCAAGTAGCTCTTTTCGTTTATAAAACGTCATTTGTATTGCTACTTTATTAACACTTATAATTCTGCCATTTAAATCAATTGCGAAGACAGCATCTGGATTATGATTAAATAAGGATTTAAAATGCTCTCGGTTAACCTGTAGCTTCTTTTCACTTTCAATTAATCGGTTATGACCTAGAAAATCCGGAAGTGAGATAAGGATTAGATTAATAAAAAGTGTCGTAATAATGATGATAAGTCGAAATTCATCCAATTGAACATCTGAGATCAAATGGATTCCTACCATTGAACTTAAATATAAATAATAGATTCCCACTATTGATATTCCTGAAAGCACAATCCCGACAATTCCCCAGCCTTGAGCAATCGTATCTTTTCCACTTTCCTCCAGCTGTGTTTTAAATCGGAGAATAGAGAATGCCAACGCGATCGTCAAAAGTGATGCAATACTGAGGTTCAATAACTGTATCTGAACATGACTTTCCACTAAAAGGTATAACACACCAGAAAACTTTATGACTGTGGTTAATGTGATAAATAAACTTGTTATGATATTTTTAAATGGGATGATGAAATTAATTTTGGTCAATTTCAGAAATCCAAAGAACGTTATCATATTCAAAATAATAAACCATCCAATTGAAATAAATAAATCTTCCATTTGTAGATTTACATTTACAACAAGAAGCATTGATAAGTTGGAAATTGTAAAAATGATCGATACTAATAAAAAAATCATTCGATTGGAAAGAGGAAGTGGGATTAATCTACGATTCCGGTAAAAATTGCTTCCTACTGCAAAATATAAACCAATGCTAGTAAATAACATTGAGTTTAAAACGAAAATATAATGAAGATTCATTAAGTCAAATCGATCGAACAACAGAAAACCTCCTTGGCAGGACACCACTACAGTTCAAATTCTCTACTTCTCTTGTAACATAATAAAATTATAATAGATAAATATAACTATAGCTACTACATTATTCAACAGATATTTACAACCTTTGACCTTAAACAAGTCGTATAAATAATTGGCATACATACAAATCCCTACAATTCTAATACTATAAATAACAAGAGTTAATTGGAGGTCTTATTCATGCCATTAGTACATCTTTCTGACCAAACAAAGCTCTATTATGAAGTACACGGTAAGGGTCAGCCCATCTTGTTTGTTCATCCCCCCGGTATGGGATTAGTCACTTTTAAACAGCAGCTCCCTCTTGCCAAAAACTATCAGGTAATTACCTTTGATATGAGAGGAAATGGAAAGAGTAAGACGATAAACGAAGATATATCGATTAAGTTACTTGCACAGGACATTACTGAGTTATTAAATCATCTACATTTGAATGAAATCGTCATTTGTGGTTACTCCAATGGGGGTTCAATCGCATTAGAATTCGCTCTTTCCAATCCAGATAGAGTTTCAGCTATTATCTTATTGGGTGGATTCCCAGAGGTAAATACGTTCCTGTTACATTCTGAATTTCTATTAGGCATTTACACTGTAAAGATGGGTGGATTGCCTTTATTAGCAAAAGTTCTGGCTAAATCACATGGAAAAAGCAAGGAATATAAGAAGGAAATTGAGAATTATGTCTTACAATCAAACCCAAAAATTCTCTATAAAATGTACATCGAAGGATTAAATTATAACTGTACTAAGAGACTATCTTCCATTTCCTCTCCAGTTTTACTTGTAGATGGATCTCGTGATTTTTATTTACATAAATATCAAAAACAGCTTAAAAACCATATTAAAAACTCTTCTAAAGTTTATATTTCCAAAGCAAGGCATCAATTACCTACACAACATGCCGATGAATTGAACCAAATAATTGAGGGGTTTATGAAATCTTTACTTACAAAAAAGCCTATTCCATACTCCGAGTAACTAAGGAGTATGAATAGACTTTTTATAGTCATTCTATTTTTTTAAACGTCGAAGTTCTGCTTTAAGCTGCTTCACTATTTCTTCACACAACTGACTTTCAGATTCTGACAAGATTGATTCACCATAACGGACTTTTTCATACGCCTCAACTAGTTGGTTATTTAAAAACTGATTTCTTGCTAACCATTCTTCTACTGTTTCAGAGTGAAGTCTGCCTTTTCCTTTTTTTGCAGACAATAATTCTAAATCTAATATTAACTTTCTTACTTTTTCAATTGGGTACGTTCTTTTCCTTTGTGCATTCTTAGAAGTTGTTTGTTTAGCATTTCCTACTGTCATTTCATACATTCCCTCTTGGTCAACAGCTGGTTCTGCTATATATTTTCTCTTAGCCAGGAAGAAGATGATAACAGCTAAAATAATAAGTCCAATTATTGATAAGACAGTCCAGATATTTATATTAGAAAGAAACTTAAAGTAATCTTGTATGGGAGTAAGGTCTTCTAATGCTCCAGCAAAACCCACACCATCCTCCTGTTCACCTTGTTGATTACGCTTAAAATCGGCATTTTCCACTGCATTAAATAATGGGACTGATGCAGCATATAGTGCTTTTCCAGTAAGTGAAAAAAAGAGTGACAAGAGATTTTTCACTAGAAATGGTAAGCCCACTGCTAGGAGAAGTGCAGAAACGACTAATCCCGCAAACATTCCGAAGAGCGAGCCAGAATGTTTGGCAATTGCGCCATGTTCCTCCGAAAACGTATTATTGATAAATCCAACTAACATCTTACTTATCATCATCCATAATAACTGTGTAATCAATAAATAAAGGATGAGATCACTATAAATATACCCTTGAACGACAGCCCCAAGGTAGATGAGAAAGCCTATCCCTAAGCTGAGGAATAACAGCCAAAAATCAGAAAGCTTCGTATCCTTCCTAAAGTGACCCACAATTCTCCAGCATATGAAGGCTGATAAAAACAAGCATATTCCAAAGCTTAAGCCAAGTTTACTCCCTAGGAACGATAGAACTGGGACAAACAACATCAAGACGACATACGGCGTATTTGATTTCATTAGAGACAATATGAAGGAGAAAACCAAACCACCTCCTACTGTGATCACTAGAAATGGCAGCAATGGTGGAATTACCTCTGTATGAAAATAAAACAGAACAAGAAAGACATATAGGAAAATAATTTCCATCACATACAAATAGAATCGAGAAAAAAACTGATTATATCGCATGAGAGTCCACCGCCCCTTTAGAAAGACTAAAGCTAGTAAGCACGACTGCATCATCATGTTCAATCATTTGATAGCAATCCACACCATTTTTCCTAAAGTTCGCTGCAATCCGCTCATAATTCTGTTCTACATTACCGCAAATAACAACATATGGTGATAATTGAAATTGTCTCCCAGTACTATATAGCATTTGTGAAAATGGAATCGTCACACTATGCTTACTTAGTCTAGCGATGATCTCTAACGCTCTTTGCAAATGGTCTCGCCCTGTGCCAATTGGATGATGAATAAAAGGAATCTTCCCAGCCTTCCTCACATTGATAAATAATTCAAAAGGGATGCTTCGAATCGTCGCATATTCTAACAAATAGGTGAGCCCACTTAATAATTCTTCAAACTTAGCTTCTCTGACATTAATAAAAATGGTCCATGAAAACTGTGAGGTCCGTTCATATATTTTTGTTTGTAATGAGTTGGTTTTAGCTGATGCTTTCCAATGAACACGATTAAATGGGTCTGTAGGTACATACCCTCTTGCTCCAACCAAAGCTGACATATCCTCGAAATAGGACTGTTTCATTGGATACTCACCAATGTTTTTAGGGACAATTCGATTTATTCCTCCAATGGTTTGTGGAGAAGAATAGACTACCGTTTCAAGATTAAAGGGTTGATCATATTTTAAATACACATCTCCAAATCCAAACAAATGAGGAATACGAATTTCCAAAGTTCTTATTTTAGCTACGCCTCTTTCAATCGCTTGAAAAGGAAAACGAACACTTACTGATTGCTTTTTGAGTAAAGATAGAGGAAGTTCAATTTCAGTTTGTTCATGATTAATCATCTTTCGTTCATGCTCAAACTGCAGAACACTATCAATTGTCATCCTTACTCTTGCACCAAGAATTGGATAAAAACCATGTTGAATAAAGGTAATTGAAAATTCATCCTTTTCACCTTTAAAAAGTTTAATTAAATCTTTATCAACATTTACAGTTAAACGATTGGCTACTCGTCTTAAATATAATTGATTCATATAGGTAAATAACAAGAATAATAAACCAATCATGACAAGAAACACATTAGACCCTATGATACCGGAAATAAGAATAATGATAGACAATCCAATCGTAAACGAAATTTCATTTCCTAGAGAAATTTGTCTTTTCCAGTTCATTACTTTACAGCTCCTGCCTCAACTGGTACAGATACAGTGGATAGAATTTCTTTTATCACCTGTTTATTTGTCTTCTTTAATGACCCTTCCATTGTTAATACCAATCGATGTGGTAGAACGAACGGAGCCATATATTTAATATCCTCTGGTGTGACATAATCACGGCCAAGGATGTAAGCTCTTCCTTGAACAGCCTTCATCAGAGCAAGTGTACCACGAGGACTGACTCCTACCTCTACATCCTGACTCTTTCTAGTTGCCTGTACTAAACGGACTAAATAATCCTCTACATCAACACTGATTTTCACATCCTGAACATCCTTTTGCATTTGTTCAATTTGTTCCTTTGTAAAGACAGCCGAAATGTTCTCAATAGGATTACCTGTTCGATGAGTTTTCATCATTTCTTTTTCTTCCTCAAAGGAAGGATAACCTAGGTCAAGTTGAACAAAGAAACGATCCATTTGAGCTTCAGGTAGTGGGAATGTTCCTTGCTGAGATTCAATTGGATTTTGAGTTGCTATGACAATAAATGGACTTGGGAGCTTTAATGTTTCTCCATCAATGGTCACTTGACGTTCCTCCATCACTTCTAGAAGGCTTGATTGAGTTCTTGGCGTTGCACGATTAATTTCATCAGCTAATAGAATATTCGTCATGACCGGTCCTGGACGAAGTTGAAAATCCTGCTCCTTTGGATTAAAGAATTGAATACCAGTTACATCACTTGGTAGGACATCAGGGGTGAACTGGATTCTTTTAAAAGTCGCACTGATGGAAGCAGCAAAGCTTTTTGCCAGCATGGTTTTACCAGTTCCAGGTACACTTTCTAGTAAAATATGCCCCTTGTTAATCAAGGCATTTAGAACTAATTCTATGACACTCTCTTTTCCAATGAGAACTTGTCCTATATTTTGCTTAATTGCTTCTACTTCTGAATGTATACTCATCATACTCTCCCCTTTAATCTGTTAATTTTTAATTATAACAATTTTCCTACAATAATTTACATTAGTCAATCTAGTTCATACGTATTTCCTGCAAAAATCAAAAAAAGATGACAAACGTCACCTTTTATACTCATCCCTCGATTCAATATTTAGTTATCGTATATAGGTAAAGAGATTTTCACCACTGTTCCTTGACCTATTTCACTTGAAATATCCATTCTTCCCTTGTGCTCATGAATGATTTTGTTACTAATTGTTAATCCTAGTCCCATTCCTTTTTCTTTTAACGTAAAGAATGGTTCTCCTATTCGATCTAGTCTTTCTTGTGGTATTCCAGCTCCTGTATCCTTAATAAAGATCTCTATTTCGTCATTGTTTTTCTCAATAATTATAATAATTTTTCCACCCTTAGGCATTGCATCAATTGAATTTTTTATAATATTAATAAAGACCTGTATTAACTGATTACTATCACCATATAAGGTCGGATTGTCGATTTTATTTATCACTTCTATATCAATACCATATAATAAAGCTTCATGTGATGTTAGTTTCAATACATGATCAATCAAGCTTTTCAATTTGAATGGATTAAAAATCTTCATCTGTGGCTTAGATAGGACAAGCATTTCACTTACAATTTGATTTATCCTTTCAAGCTCAGTTAGGACAATATCAAAATGCTCTTGTGGTATTGATTTAGTTTCCTTCATTAACTGTACAAAGCCTTTGATTGATGTTAATGGATTGCGAATCTCATGAGCTATACCGGCTGCTAATTCACCAACAACTGATAACTTCTCTTTTCGAAGCAGCATTGTTTCAGCAGCCTTTTGCTGTGTAATATCTCTACCAATTGTAAGTAATCCTTTTCGATTATGCGATTCATCATATAATGGAACCTTAATGACATCAAATGTCATTATCTCTCCGCTCATTACATCAAAAGATTCCTCACATCGCGTTAGAATACCAGCATTCCATGCGTTATTATCTGATTCTATACTGTATAGGAACACCTCTTTAAAGAACGGAACCATTTCTGCTAATTCTTCATCTGTTTTTCCCACGTAATCCACGTTCTCAAGTGAATATAGCGCTTTTCCAAAATCGTTAACCTTTAACCATCTACCCTTCCCATCTTTGAAGCTTACAAAATCAGGCATAGAATTGATTAAAATTGACAATTCATTTTCTTTTTCCTCAGCTTCCTTATGTGCTTTATGTTTTTTTATAATAAAATGAATCAAAATTGTTGTGACTACCGCAAATATTAATCCTTTTGCATACTGTAAATATTCAAACAATAAAGTAGAATGTCCAATTTTATTTATAAGTAAATCTGTTGAAAAAATCCACAATAAGCTAATAAACAAATAAATGAGAGCTGTATATTTTGTCAGAAAATCCATTATTTCACCTACTAATTTTCTTATGACGATAAGAAAGAATCTTTCCCTTGTACAAACCAATTATTTACATTACGTTTATAATCCCCTTTTACTCTAAACTCTATTACACAAATCAAAGATCAAAAAGCTAATCATCATCTGTTATAACACAAAGTTGACAAAAGGAAAAAGAAATAGTACAATTACTAATCGTTGTCCCTAAAACAAAAACGTAATGTAACATTTCATATATAATTATTTCAAATTAGAATTTGGCATTCCACTCAAAGTATTGAGATGAGCTTATTCACACTGGATCGGCTTCGGAGCCGTGAGGACGAAAGAGAGGTAGGGCTTTCGTTGTTTAAGGATTTCAAGTAGCTACCAAGGAACATTACCGCGGCCATTTGGTAATGATAATGTATTACATTTACGGATTTAATTCGTGTCTCATAAAACAAGGTTGTTTTCCAAAAGTTTGTTGTTTTTAGCTGTACATTATTTAAAAGATATAATTCTAGCAGACTGAATGCACGGAGACTCCCGTGGGATGCGTGAGCCAAAGTGAGACCCCGCAGGAGCCAGCGACGAGGAGGCTCACCGCTCACCCCACAGGACGCGGAGTGTATTCAGGCTGCGACTTTTAAAAGCAACAATTTATACGAAAACAGCCTAAAACAAAAAGAAGTCCTATTAGTTCTCACACTTTTAGGACTTCTTTTTTGTATGTCGGAACAAAAAAGAGAACAGCTTTTTATTTCGAGTATGGAAATAATACATTTAACGTGATAAAATTTTATTATTCCAATAAGAAAGGCAGTCATATTATGATTTTCAAAAAAATAAGACAAATAATATTTACATTTTTCATCGCAGCCCTAGGTGCTTTCAGTTTTAATTATTTCTCCCTTCCAATCCCTTGGATTCTTGGACCTCTTTCATTTATTCTAATTACAAAGCTCATATCAAAGAAAAACACTCAACTCCCCCCAGCCTTCAGAGATGTCGGGTTAATGATTATTGGAATCTATTTTGGATTATCATTTACGACAACAACTTTAGAAACCATCATTCCCTACATGATCCCTTTCTTACTTTCTACAATATTATTACTGACAGTTAGCATCCTTTTAAGTATTTTTATTACTAAATTTATTGAATTAGATCCAATCACAAGTGTATTCGGGTCAATCCCAGGCGGGTTGTCAGAGATGGTTGCAGCAAGTGAATCTCTTTCAGCAAATTCTGCTATGGTAACGATTCTCCAAACGATTAGACTGTTAACAGTTGTATTTACAATACCCTTTTTGGTCCTTCATATGTTCTCTAATACTCCAGCATCTTCTGAAGCTGCTGTTTCCAGCCTTCATATAGTTGGGGGTATTCACTATCTATGGTTTTTACTTGCCATGTTTGTTGGGTGGTTAATTAGAAATCATTTTCCTGCTGCACATGTACTCGGTCCACTTATTGTGATTGCAAGCTTAAGTGTCTTTGGTGTATCATTGCCACCACTTTCGCCAAATGTACTAATAGCAGCTCAAATAACGGTCGGAATAAGTATGGGGAACAAGATTTTAATTAGAGATTTGAAGCTTGCGGGCAAATATGGAGGCTATTACTTTGTACTATCATTGGTGTTAATCCTTACATCATTTGGGATTGGATACTTATTTTCTTCCCTGTCCAGTCTTTCTTTGTCGACAGCAATCTTAAGCTTAGCACCTGGTGGTATGGTTGAAATGGTATTAACCGCTAAAAGTATTGGTGCTGATTCAGCCGTCGTAAGTGCTCTACAGTTAATTCGACTATTATTTATTATCTTGGTTGTACCTAGCTTTCTTAAATTTATTTTTAGTAAATCAAAAAGCAAAGGCACGATTGTTAACAATAGTGCCGGAGTATAAGATATAACTCCCAATATTTTCAGCTTCTTGGGTAATACTAAATAATATATATCCTATTCATTTGGAATTGAGTGATCGAAGTGAAACATGTAACAAAAGTATTTGGCAGTAGAATATTAAAAACTGGACTTGCAGTATTTATTACCGCATTAATATGCAATGTCCTAAATCTTCCTTCCATATTTGCTGTCGTTACAGCAATCGTGACAATAGAACCCACTGTATCTGATTCAATCAGAAAAGGAATCGTAAGGCTACCAGCCTCAGCAATTGGGGCAGGGATTTCAATGACATGTGCAGCTATCCTTGGTGATGTACCACTTACTTATACGATATCAACAATATGTACGATCTTTTTATGTCACAAACTCAAGCTTGATGCTGGGATTTTAGTTGCTACTTTAACAGCTGTGACCATGATCCCCTTTACTCCAGACCATTTTTTATATGCTTTTTTCGCAAGATTAGGTACTACAACCATCGGTCTATTCGTTTCAACTATGGTCAATCTCCTTATCCTACCACCTGATTATTCGAAAAAAATCACTGATAATATAAAAAATGGATTTCAAGAGTGTGCCTCACTACTTTCCACCCATTCATCTGCCCTTGTAAAAGGTATGGTTAGCTTTGAGGAACTTAATCATCAACTTGATATAATAGAGCAACAGATTAAAGACACATTACAACTTTGCAACTATAAAAGAGAAGAATGGAAATATCACCGTTGTACAAAGAAAGAAGAAAGACTTTATCTATATGAGTTCACCCATTTAAAAGCATTAAAAAAAATTCACAATCATCTTCAAAATCTATTTTCAGTCGCAAATGATCGTGGGTATTGGAACGAAAAAGACGAGGTAAAAATCATCACAGCCATCAAAGTACTTTCTAGCATTATCAGAACTCCATATAACAATGAAGCTAAAAGTCATCCAATGTTAGTCCAGGAAATAGAAAAGCTTTTCTTTGAAGAAAAATCACATTCACCCCAGCATCAGTCCGACTTTCCTAGTAGTAGATTGACGCCAGAAACAATCATATTATACGAAGTACTGGCTATCAACGAAATAGTAACAGAATTAAACAAGGTTACTATACACACAAATTCAATCGAGCACGAACGAAAGTTACAATCAATGTAAAAAAAAGAGACTTCCATCTGTAGCTTGGAAGTCTCTGAAATAGGAGAGTTAATTAAAAAATTAACATCTTAGGTGACCCAACCATTATTTCATCTTCTTTATCTCCTAATAATCCTTTAGTTAGATTAACCAAATCAATTTAATGCTAGCTAAAACGACTATTACTAAGAAGAAGAGTGTTAGTTCCGTTTACAAATTATTATGGTGACCCATAATTGTATGTTAAATTGGAACTCATTCACCTAATTCATACTTTACTCTACCTTCTTACACTTTCGATAAGTGCTTCTTTTTACCGAGTATATTAATTTAAACCTTATCTCCGTCACAAGAACCTTTTAACCTATGACCTTTGGGATTGAATCACTTACTTTGAAAATACGAATCCTTGCTGAGCGAGCGGAGTTCATTTTCAAAGAATTTATCCAAGCCGAGTGAGATAGCTTGATATAATATACCACAAAAGAAAACGCTTACTTATCTGTATAAGAATTACTATTTAATTGTATCGTTCACATTATACGGAACGAACACTAGTATGGTTGAGCCACTTAAGATGTCAATTCTTTCTATCCTTCTTACACTGTTAGTATATCATGCTTACCTATATATGAAACGCTTACATTTTGTCTATTACGTGAACTTTTTGAGAAAAGCGGTGATTTCCCACCGCTTTTACGCTACCTTAATTGCCTTCCCAAAAGGTACTTTTGGTAGATAATCCTCCGGAACTAGCCAGAATACTTCTGTATTTACTTTAATATCATCATAGAAATAGCCTGTTACATCTGTAATATAAAATAAACTATCTATTTTTTCTTGTTCTGCCCATTCCAACACTTCGGTATATGAGGATTTTCCATGCTTATAATACTTGATTTCAGGTGCTTCCTTTATAGGAGAAATCGTTCTTATTTTAAAGTCAGCCTGAATCAGGGTTGCATTTGGATTCAATTCCCCAAAAAAAGTAACTATGTTATTAATCAAAATTGATCTAACCTGATTACTTGATGTATCTATTGCTAAAGCCACCTTTTTATCTTTACGATCTTTAAGCATAGAAAGAAGAGATTTTTGCCATCTCATGTAATAACCCTCCTCAGTTTTGTTTTCTTGGGCAAGGTTATTTTGCTCTCGCTTTGACCAAAATATAAATTAAATCGGTGGAAAGAAATAGAAAGGAAACCATCTTTAGTTTTACTACATATTACATAAAGCAATACAAATACTAGGACAATTAGATGATGGAGGTACATAATAATGCAGGTATCAAGACAAGAACTACTTCAACTAATTAAAGACAATGGCAATAAAGGTATAATCACAATCAATGATGTCCCATATGAAATCACTATTTCAGCTGATAACAATATCCGTTTCACAGGTACTACTTGGGAATGGGAGAAAAGAGAGGTTCCCTCTGCACATGACGATTATACAATCGTTGCAGATGATTTAGTAAAAATAGAGGATGACTTTACACCATCATTAAATAATCAAAATCAATTTTACTTTTATAAAGATATTAATGATTTTACCCTTTCATAGGATCAGCGTGTATTCAGAAACAGAATTCAGCCATTACCTATTTAAAACTTAATAATTTTATCATAGAAAACATATACTATTATTATGGTCGCTCACCACTCCAAAGACGCTCGATGCGGGACTAACCAGATCGGATGTGAGCGGCCAACCTTACTTCAGCGTTACGAATTGCTCCCTCTGATAAATTACCTCTAATTTTTATTTCCCTATAAAATGTGCTATATCATCAAGGTACATGCACTACAAATAAATGCTTTATTGACATAATATAAATCAAGGTGCATGCACCTTTTCTCCTACTCTGTCTTTCGAGGAAGTATTTATACTTCCTCATTTTACATATTTAACAAAAAACAAATTTATTTTAAGTACGTAGAAACAGTTGTATAATAAAAGCTATTATATTTCCATTGTTAAGAAGATATTTGGTTTTTCTCAGGTTAAAGGATGTGTTTAGAATGCAAGATCATAAAAATGGATCATTATTAGATAAACTAAATCGCCCATTACGAGATTTAAGAATTTCTGTCACTGATAAATGTAACTTCAGGTGTCAATACTGTATGCCCGCTGAAATATTTGGTCCGGACTTTCCTTTTTTAAAGAAAAATGAACTTCTCTCCTTTGAAGAAATAACTAGACTTGCTACCTTATTTGTCCATTCATTCGGAGTGAAAAAGTTACGTATTACAGGCGGAGAACCTCTTATGCGAAGAGACCTGGCAAGTTTAATTCAGATGCTGTCAATGATTGACGGGGTTGAAGATATCGCAATGACAACAAATGGATCACTTTTGGCAAGACATGCGAACCAACTTAAAAAAGCAGGTTTATCTCGAGTCACCATAAGCCTAGATTCCTTAAATAATGATATTTTTGGAAAAATGAATGGTAAAGGGGTCCAAGTAGAAGAGGTCCTTTCAGGGATTCAAGCAGCCAAAGAGGCAGGTCTAGGTGTTAAAATTAACATGGTTGTTCAAAAGGGCGTTAATGAGTCTGAAATAATTCCAATGGCAAAATTCTTTCGTGAACAAGGCTACCCTCTTCGTTTCATTGAATTTATGGATGTAGGTAATACGAATCGATGGGATATGAAATCAGTGTACCCTAAGAAGAAAATTATAGAGGATATTCACACTGTGATGCCAATTGAACCGATAGAACCAAATTATATCGGTGAAGTCGCAACAAGATATCGTTATATTGGTTCCAGCGATGAAATTGGTGTCATTTCTTCTGTTACTGATGCTTTTTGTTCAACATGTAATCGTGCAAGACTGTCTGCAGAAGGAAAACTATTTACATGCCTTTTTGCATCAACTGGTCATGATTTACGAGAACCACTTCGTTCAGACCTATCTGATAATCAGTTAATCGACCTCCTCACCTCTATTTGGAATGGTAGAAAAGACCAATATTCTATAGATAGAAACTCCTACCTCAAAGAAAACATAAAAAAAGACAAGATTGAAATGTCTCGAATCGGAGGATAAAGGGATATATAAATAGGCAGTCCATTAGCAATAAGCTATTTGGACTGTCCTGTTTTACTTCACTGCTGTATTCTCGAGATATAAATCAATTGCCTGCAAAAATCTATTTCCATATCGTTCAAATTTCATCTCTGCGATTCCTTTAATTTCTAACATTTCCTTCTTGTTTCTTGGACAAACTTGACTCATTTCTCTCAGGGTTCGATCAGAAAAAATAATATACGGTGGAAGATTTTCTTCTGTTGAGATCTGCTTCCTCAGCGTCCTTAATTCTTCAAACAATTGATTATCCTCAACGATCTGTCGCTGCTTCAATTGTGCTTTTCTACTAACTTGGATATCTCCTTTAAAAACTAGATAAGCCTTCTTATCTAGCATTAATACTGGATATTGTCCTGAAGTCATTTGTAGATATCCTTCAGCGGTTAGAAAATCAATCATGCTGACTATTTCTTTTTCTGAAAAGTTTCTCATTAGTCCATAAGTTGAAAGCTTTGTAAAATCAAATTGGGTGATTCGTTTATTTTTTGACCCCTTTAATACTTGAGCGACAAGTGTTTTGCCAAAACGTTCATTCATTCTTTTGATACAAGAGAAGATCATCAATGCTTCTGTCGTCATATCGAGCTTTTCCCGTTGATCGGTGCAATTAAGGCATTTTCCACAAGTGTAGGTCTCATTGCCGTCACCAAAATATGAAAGGATATATGCTTGAAGACATTTATCAGTGTGACAGTAATCTATCATTTGTTGCAACTTTTTATATTCAAAAGTCTTAGTTTGTTCATTCATACTTGATTGCTCAATAAGAAATTTTTGAAGTTGAATATCCTGTGGATGACACAATAACAAACATTCACCTGGTTCGCCGTCTCTTCCTGCACGGCCTGCCTCTTGATAATACGCTTCTATATTCTTTGGAAGATTATGATGAATCACAAATCTTACATTTGATTTATCAATCCCCATCCCAAAGGCATTCGTTGCAATCATGAGGGTCAATTTATCAAACAGAAATAATTCCTGTGATTCATATCTTTCCTCTTCTGACATACCTGCGTGATATTTTCCTACTGCATATCCAGCCTTCTTAAGAAACTGATATAAATGATCTACCTCTTTCCTAGTTGACGCATAGATTATACCAGCTTGTCCATGATTCTTTTGTAAATAACCAATTATGACATCACGTTTATTTTCACCCTTCACTAGTGAAAAAGATAAATTGTCTCTTGAAAAGCCAGTTACATACACATCTTCATTTGAAATCATTAATAGGTCACAAATGTCAGCGGTCACTTCTTTTGTTGCTGTCGCTGTCAGAGCAATAACAGTTGGCTTTTCCTTAAGCTCGTAAATCATAGATTGGATATTTCGATAACTCGGTCTAAAATCATGCCCCCATTGAGAAATACAATGAGCTTCATCTATAGCAATAATCTTAATGGGTAACGATTCAAGGAGCTGTCTGAAACTTCTAGAATCTAAACGTTCTGGTGCGACATAAATGAATTTGTATTTTTCCTGTCTCGCATCGTTTATTCTCTCTTCAATTTCATTTGGAGTTAAAGAACTATTTATATATGTAGAAGATATTCCATGATCATTAAGTGCATCGACTTGATCCTTCATTAAAGAGATTAATGGGCTTATTACCAAGGTTACACCATTTGACATTAGACCAGGCACTTGATAACAAAGTGACTTACCTCCACCAGTTGGCATGATAGCTAAAGTTGATTTATTTAATAGGACACTGTGTATAATTTCCTCCTGTCCAATCCTAAAGGAATCATAGCCAAAATAACTCTTCAACACTTTTTTCGCTTCATTTATCATTTATATCACCTCTTGTTTTTTATTCTAATTTGTTCATATTGGTGTTCTTTTTTAAGCCACAGCCTGAAACACTCCGCGTCCAGCGGGGTGTCTGGTGAGCCTCCTCGTCGCTTTTAGTTCCTGTGGGGTCTCACTTTGGCCACGCATCCCACAGGAGTCTCCGTGCATTCAGTCTGCTAGATCCATCCTTTATTGAAGTGAATTAATTACAGCAACATTGATTCCTAGTTGTTCTGTGAACTGTCACGGCTCTTTCATCAATTATTGGAAAATCAGGCTAACACCCAACCAGATTTCCATGATTCCCATAGTATATGATTGTATAACACGTTAGGAGGTGTTATTAAATGAGCCACGCATACGGAAGTGGATTTGCTTTGATTGTGGTGCTGTTCATTTTGTTAATCATTGTCGGTACAGCATTCGCTTAAACCTTAATTAACAAATAAAAATTTAGTTGAAAATACCAATAAACTTTAAAAGGAGAGATTTATTCATGAATTGCGGATATAACACAGGTATGCATTATGGTTACGGAGCTCCAGTAACAGCTACTACAGGTGGTATGGGAGGATTTGCACTAATCGTCGTGCTATTCATCCTTCTAATCATCGTTGGCGCTTCTTGGATGTAATTATCCTTATGAAAATAAGGCTCCCTCAATGAAGAGGGAGCTTTATTACATTTCCCTTACTTTATTTCTTCAGTACGTTCATACCTAGAATCTAGATAATCTACAATATGAATTAAAAAGCCTTCAACAGTTTTAGGCTCAATATTTGCTCCCCATTCTAATTTACCATGATGTGCGAGAATCGTATGCTGAAGGCTATGGATATCCTCTATTGATAACTTGACCTCTTCAGCTTCAATAATTTTATTGACAAGCATCACTCCATAAGGAATATGACCAATCAATACTCCTAATTCATCCATCGTAATCCCACTTGGTTTGCGTGTTTCAAGTGACGAATGATCAGCTGTAGGATATAAGAATTTAAATTCCTCCGTTCCTTTCCCCGCATGATGATATTCAAGTAATTTCCCCATATCATGATAAAGTATGGCACAGATCATTAATGAATAATTAGGCTTATTAAGCTTATATTTCGCCATCCCATAAAACATCGTGTAGAGATGATCAATTGAATCCTTCCACACTAAATTTCTGGGATTACTCCCTGCTGAATCCGATTGTAGGTCCTTCCACAGCTCTTGTTTATATGCTTTTTCCACTTGATTGATTAATTTAATGACTGCTTTATAATGATTTTCTTCTTGTTTAACTATATATCTAGCCAGTCGCATTAAACCAACTGTATGCTTCAGTAAGCCACCTAAATAGGCATGATGATGCCCCATTGCTGCTGGTCTAACACAAAACTCTGTCCAGAAACGATTCATCGCCCCAATACAAATCGATTTAAAGGGTTCTTCTATTTCATTTATATATTGAAAGAGTTCAAGCGTGAAATCTTCTAAAGATTGTTGGGTACAGGCAATTAAGCTAAAAGCATCTACATTATTGTCACAAGGAATAAGTTGATTTATGGTCATCGATTTGAAGCCTCTAAATTCTTCAACCTTTCCAGACACTTTAAATACACTATAACTTTCTAACAATGGTTGATACCTATCAATGGCACCATCATTATCCCAAATTTTCGCACTGTAGCTCCCAAGATGATTCGAAAATCTTAACTTCAAATAGGGTCTTGGTTGTGCTCCTTGCGTTTTCTCAATCGAAAAATCAACTAATAATAATGTTTCTTCAATAAAGCCTGAGCCATGAGACTGGTCCTCAAGTGAAAATCCTTCACTCTTATTAGATAAGACAGGAACAGGATATTTACCAAATATCTCTGATTTCTGATCCTCAGTTAAAGTCAGCTCAGTCTGAATCAACCCATAAAAATAATCGATAGTAGGCATTTAGATCTCCTCTACTCATTTATTTACAACTAATACTAGTTTAATATAATTCTTCCGATATGAACAGAAGTTAAAGAACCTTCCATATCAATACATAAATCAGATAAAAACAACCATAATAATACCTATCTGTACATTGGAAAATATTACTCAAATGGAGTTGTTTTGATGAGAACAAGTAATAAGCTTATGGTAGGTTTAACAATCGCATCAATTGCTGCAAAGGTACTTGAAAAAAGTATGATTCCTGGTAATATCAAGAAAAACACACAAACAACCTTTAACTTAAACAGGGACTATCCAGTTATGGATGCTAGTACTTATATTCATCCATATGCGTCTGTTATTGGACAGGTAAATATTGGTAAGGATGTATTTGTTGGTCCATTCGCTTCGATCAGAGGAGATGAAGGATTAAGAATTCATATATCAGATGCCTGTAATGTACAAGATGGGGTTGTCCTACATGGCTTGAAGAACTTTGAGTATACAAGTGTAGTGTTCGAAAATGCCGTTTACCATGATGGAAATCCATATTCTATCTACATTGGTGATAATGTATCACTTGCTCACCAATGTCATATTCATGGCCCTGCTAAAATCGGAAAGAATGTTTTTGTTGGGATGCAATCATTAGTCTTTGATTGTCATATCCAAGAGAACGTATTTATTGAACCAGGGGCAAAAGTAATAGGGGTAACCGTCCCTGCTAATTGTTATATACCGGCCGGGAAGGTTATTACAACTCAAGAAGAGGCCGACAATTTACCAGCAATTACTTCTACCTACAAGTATGCCGGCTATAATAAACAAGTCGTAGAGGTAAATACAGAATTAGCAAAGGGGTATAAGGAAGACCAATAATTTACTAGTTGCAGGATTTCTAAAAGTGACCCCTATGAAGTAGAAAATAGTATTCAAACTTCTTTCTTTATAAATGAATAGGGGTCAAAACTACCAATAGGAATCCAATTTTCCATACGTTAACTTGTAACTAAACTATCTTTAATACTTTGATTAATAGCTTTTCGATGTAGCCATACTAACTTACGTCCCTCTTCAGTTGTAATTTCAGTTTCTCCTGGATCACAATATCCTTCGCCTAATCCATGATAGGACCATCCATTATCTGTCCTCATCAATGTAATTTGCCCACCACGCTCTTTATCATGAAAAACAAAGTAATATTTATTTATTGAAGAATCAGAATCATAGGTGGCAAAGCGACTAAATTCAGTTAAAAACTGTTCGACGTCATTTGATTTTCTTATTATCATCGGCTCTCCTCCTCTAAACCTTTTGTTAAATTGATTCGATACAGACAGCGAATATCCTTTATTTATTTTTAGTTTTTTCAGTATTTTATAAAAAAAGCTAGACCATTAAAAAAACACGTCATTAAACGACGTGTTTTTTAGATTAGCTTGAAATGGCGTGACTCGGAAATTTATTTTTTAATTGGGTAACTATGAAAGCTCCAAGTCCTTGAAGCGCTGTCTTCACAATAACTTGACCCATGATTGCAGCTGGAACTGCCTCCCACGGAATAAACCCTGCGCCTAATGGACTAAGTCCGATGATAACGAAGATGACAGAGTCTAGGAATCCACCCACTAATCCGCTATAAAACACACGTAATCCAAGTGGTAGCTTAAGACGTGTGTAAATTTCAGTATCTGTTGTTTCTGCTATCGCAAAGGATAATGCCGATGCAACAACAATAAGTAATGTATCGCCTAACATAAATGAAGCAAATGCAGATAGAAATAAAGCTCCTGCAATAAACATATATGTTTTTTTACGACCATATTTATTTTGAACCAAGTCACGGAAAATGAACGTTCCGCCGATCAAGAATGTTCCCATCGGTACAAGGAACATACCTAATGCCAATGGGGCAAATTTTGCCGTAACAACATTAGCCAATACAATTGATGCTAAGTATAAAAATAATCTCATCTTTCTTTCCTCCAAATAAAAAAACAGCACACTAAGAAAGAGTCCTGTTTTTTCTTAGTTTTTTTAAGAGGGTAGCTAATAACCTCTACCGCAAATTGCGGTTTATTCAATTAATTCATTTTATCATTCTACCACATAAATTATGCATGCCTATTTTTTTGAAAATTTATATTTTATAAGTTAGAATATTAGCTCACCGAATGACGGTTTGAGATTAATAGAATTGTATTCTTCGGTATATGAAAGACCGCATTTGTTCTTGGTTTTTTCTCATATAAATCTAGCAAACTTGTTAGCTGTTCTCTTATGATTGTTTCCTCTATTGAATCTGCCTGCACTGGATAGAACCATTCACTTAACACCTTTTGAGACTCAGCACTTGGTCTTTTTTTAATCAGTTCATACAGATTTGCATCCATTTGTTTGTATCCGATAAATTTACTTGGACCGAATAAATTCAAATGAGGTATATAATACCAATGCTTAAATTGGGTTAATTGATCCTTTATCTCTAACATTTCTAATACATCTCTATTAAATTGCTTCATATTATTCATGACATCATTATAATCTGTCACCAATTGACCCACATTAGCCATTTTCATACACCCCTAATACCAATTTACTCTTATATCTTATTTTACAATAAGACAAGACATTTCACCAATTGATTTATCTTTGTACTGATTGTAGACACAACTGTGAATAAGTACAAATAGTTTGTTATACTGATTTAGATAATAAATTATCTACTTATTTTGGAGGTATACATATGATTAGGTTTGGAGTCATCGGAACCAATTGGATTACAGAATCATTTATAAATGCAGCAACTGAAATAGAGGATTTCAAGTTAACTGCTGTCTACTCACGTACAGAAGACCGCGCATCGGAATTTGCAGCTAAATTTAACGTATCAACATACTATACTAATTTAGAGGAAATGGCACAAAGCCAGGATATTGATGCAATCTATATTGCTAGCCCTAATTCATTTCATTCAAAGCAGGCTGTACTCTTCTTACAAAATGGCAAACATGTTCTTTGTGAAAAGCCAATTGCCTCAAATTCAATAGAATTACAACAAATGATAGATGCAGCCAAAAACAATCAAGTCTTACTTATGGAGGCACTAAAAACAACGTTCCTCCCTGGTTTTAGAAGCATCCAAGAGCATCTACACAAGCTTGGTGAAATCCGTCATTACTTCGGAAGCTTTTGTCAATATTCTTCTCGTTATGATGCCTACAAGTCCGGGACGGTTCTTAATGCTTTTAATCCAATATTCTCTAACGGGGCGATCATGGATATTGGTGTTTATACGATTTACCCAATGGTTGTTTTATTTGGAAAACCAGATGAGGTTAAGGCTAATGCGATTATGCTTGAATCTGGTGTGGATGGCCAAGGAAGCCTTCTCTTTAAGTATCCAGAAATGACTGGTACAGTGATGTATTCAAAAATCAGCAACTCTTACATTCCTTCTGAAATCCAAGGGGAGAACGGAACGATGATTATTGATAATATCCATACATTAGAAAAAATAAACATACAATATAGAGATGGTTCTGTAGAAGATATCTCAGTGCCAATTGAACACCATTCTATGTATTACGAAGCAAAAGAATTCATTGAATTAATTAAAAATAAAGAGGTTGAATCCAACATTAACTCACTTCAGCATTCTCAATTTACTACACAAGTGCTAGATGAAGCGAGAAAACAAATCGGTTTAGTGTTTCCAGCAGACCAAATTTAGATAAAAATAGGCTAGCAATAAGCTTTGTATGCTTATTGCTAGCCTTTTATCTTAGGCTGTTTTCGTATATATTGTTGCTTTTGATACCGCAGCCTGAATACACTCCGCGTCCTGTGGGGTAACCGGTGAGCCTCCTCGTCGCTGGTGCTCCTGCGGGGTCTCACTTTGGCTACTAGTCCCACGGGAGTCTCCGTGTATTCAGTCTGCTAGAAATCTATACTCAACTAATTCACCTCAAAAAACAACAATCTTTGAGAAAACAGCCTTATCTTAAAATGAGGTGACTCTATTTGTTCTATAGATATTGATTGTTAGAATGAGTAATCGGATGTTTTTCTGTCAAGCTATAAATATAACCATTTGAGAGAACATCTGCTTTAATGTAAATACTATTAGCATAAGAAAAAGGCAATTTCAAGGTTAAGTCGTTTAAAGACGCCATACTCCCTACATAGTAATGATCAATGTATAGCGAGATATTGCATAATTCAGCAGCCGATTGTTTGATGATCCGAATCCCGTCTTCAAATCTCTCGACATTAAAAAGCATGTACATTATCACACTCCTACCTCTATATAAACTATTCTTATAAGACGAAGAGTGTGAACAATTTATATTATGAAATTTTAACTACTGTACGCCCTCTTACTTCACCATTTAATATTTTTGGTAGTACATCTGGCAATTCCTCAAATAATATTTCCCGACTAATTTCTTCACAGCGTTCTTGAATATGTAAATCAGTGGAAATTCTATCCCATATTACAATTCGCTTATCCATTGGAAGATTAACTGAATCAATCCCAAGAAGATTCACGCCTCTAAGAATAAATGGAAACACGGTTGTAGGAACCTGCGCTCCCCCAGTTAGTCCACTTACAGCAACACTGCCCCCATACTTCGTTGTACTTAGAACATAGGCCAATGTTTTACCACCTACAGGGTCAACTGCACCAGCCCAATGCTGCTTACCAAGTGCTCTGACTTTCTCAGGAGAAGTTTCTTCTCGTCTAAGAACTTCCGCTGCACCAATTCGTTTCAAATATTCATGCTCACTATCCTTTCCAGTACTCGCCGCAACTGTATATCCACGTTGTGCTAACATAGAAACAGCCATACTTCCAACGCCTCCTGTTGCACCAGTAACCAAGACTTTTCCAGATTGAGGTGTTAGACCATTTCTTTCTAAGGCATCAATAGAAAGTGCAGCAGTGAAGCCCGCTGTCCCATATATCATCGCCTCTTTAAGACTCAAGCCTTTAGGCAGAGGAACGACCCAAGCTGCAGGAACACGAGCATACTCACTATAGCCTCCAAAATGAGAAACTCCTAGTTCATAGCTTGTTACAATCACAGGATCTCCTATTTGAAAAGAAGGTTCATTACTAGAAACAACCGTACCCGCTAAATCTATTCCTGGGATAAATGGATAAGAACTAACAATGTTTCCATCTGGAATACTCGCAAGTCCATCCTTATAATTGACACTTGAATAAGCAACTTTGATTAATACGTCTCCTTCAGGTAGCTCTGCCAACCTAATTTCTTTCATATTTAATTCAAATGTGGATTCTGTTTTATCTACAATTAACGCTTTAAAATTAGTCATAATTTCTCCTTTCAACATTGAAAAAGATAAATAATTGTGTTGATTTTTAAAGCGTACCACAAAAAAACAGATTTATTTAATCTAAAAAGTTACATTTTCTTGGACAAATTAAACTCTATTACGCGTTTTTTTTGATAATAGTGGACGATGATTACTCCAAATTACATCAACAGGAACATCAAAGAACTCAGTTAATGTTTCACTTGAAAGCATTTCTTCTGTGCTCCCTGCCGAAAATACTTCCCCTTTTTTAAGCAGAAGAGTGTTTTTATAGATAGGAAGAATTTCCTCTAGGTGATGAGTAACATAAAGAATAGATGGTGCATCCTCTCTAACAACAATTCGTTCAATTGCCTCAAGTAAATTTTCTCTAGCAATAAAGTCAAGTCCGTTTGTAGGCTCATCTAGTATCAGTAATTGAGGCTGTGCCATCAATGCTCTCGCAATTAATATACGTTGTTTTTCACCTTGAGAAAGAGTTTCATAGTTTCGATCAGCATATTTCATACATCCTAGCTCTTTTAATAATGATACTGCTTTTGTTCTCATTTCATCAGTGGGTGTCTCATATAACCCTATCGAAGCAAAGCCCCCACTTAATACAATTTCATAGGCACTGTCTCCTGGATATAATTTCTGCTGCAAGGAGGAGGAGACCATGCCAATCTTCATCCGAAGGTGCTCACCTAGTGGACTTTTTCCAAATACTTTTCCAAGTACAGTCATTTCACCCTTAGTTGGAAACTCATAGGCATTCAATAAATTTAAAAGCGCTGTCTTTCCAGCACCATTTAAACCAAACAACGCCCAGTGTTCCCCTTTTTCTACCTTCCAATGAATATCCTTAAGAATCCATGTTGCATCTTTTCTTAAAGAAACTCCCTTTAACTGAAAAACCATCCATTTGACCTCCTTTTAGATTAAGGCTGTTTTCGTATAGATTGTTGCTTTTAATACCCGCAGCCTGAATACACTCCGCGTCCTGTGGGGTGACCGGTGAGCCTCCTCGTCGCTAGCGCTCCTGCGGGGTCTCACTTTGCCCACGCATCCCACGGGAGTCTCCGTGTATTCAGTCTGCTAGAAATCTCATTCTCAATAATTCATCTCAAAACAACATCAAACTTTGAGAAAACAGCCTAAATTAATGACTACTCATATAGAAACTGGCGTGATGGCTCCCTTTCCTTCAAGAACATTTACTATATTTTTCACAGCGATTTCAGCCATCGCATCTCTTGTCTCAACTGTTGCATTTCCAATGTGAGGCGTGAGCACAACATTATCTAACTGCTTAAGCTCTTCTGTTATTGTTGGTTCAAATTCAAACACATCTAGAGCAGCACCCGCAATTGTTTTTGCTTTCAAAGCTTGAACTAAATCATCTTCTTTAACGACTGGCCCTCTTGAAGCATTAATTAAGAAAGCATCCTGCTTCATCTGTTCAAATTGCTCAGCCTTTATTAAATGATGGGTTTCTGCTCGATATGGAGAGTGAATGGTAATGTAATCCGATTCACGTAGTAACTCGTCCATTGAAACGTAGGTTGCTTGTAACTCTTGTTCAATTTGAGGATTTTTACGTCTTGGACCAGTATAAAAAATTTCCATACCAAACGCTCTCGCTCTTTTTGCAACACCCTGACCTATTTTGCCAAGACCAATAATCCCTAGCTTCTTATTTGTTAATTCTCTTCCAAGAAAGAATAGAGGTGCCCACCCTTTAAATCCCACGGTGCGACATAACGCATCCCCTTCAACAATCCTTCTAGAAATCGCAATCAGAATGCCTAAAGTAAGTTCAGCTGTTGCATCTGTAGAAACAGCTGGTGTGTTAGTTACAACAATGCTTCGTTCTTTAGCTGCAGCAAGATTAATATTATCAAAACCAGCTCCAAAATTAGCTATAATTTTCAGATTCCCTGCATTTTCAATCACTTCTTTTGTGACTGGACTAGATAATGGACAAAGTAATGCATCCTTATCAACGATTCGACGAGCTAATTCTTCACTTGTGATCACTTCGTCACTCTCATATATTTCAATATCATGACCTTCTAACATTTGATATCCTATCGTAGGAATTTTTCCAGAGATGAGAATCTTCGCCATATGTATCACTTCCTATTTTCATTTTCACTTCTAAGTTAATGGTAAATTAATAATTAGAATTGTACAACTTTTTTGTGAAATTAGGACTCATCAATTAAACGCAGTCCATTTTCTAAAATGAACAAAAAGAGTCGGAGATCAAAATGATTTCCGACTCTTTTAATTGGCAAAAAATCTTACTAAAAAATATCCCAGCATCGATAAAACTACTGAACCAATGAGCCCTGCAATAAATGCACTCTTACCACGCTGCAATAGGTTCTTGATATTAACATTCAGTCCGAATCCTGCCATGGCCATCGCAAGGAAAATGGCAGAGCTATTAACCAACACATGCACGACCATTTCAGGCAAAACATCTAGTGTATTCAAGCCACTCATTGCTAAAAAACCTATTATAAACCAGGGCATTGGTAGCGAAGCTTTTTCCCCTTCATTTGTTGCAGCTTTTGACCTAATCAATAAACCTAGGACAAATGCAACTGGTATTAGTAACATAACCCTTGTTAATTTCACTATGATGGCCATATCAACCGCATTACTACCACCTATATCAGAGGCTGCAATCACATGTGCTATTTCATGAAGGGTTGCTCCCACAAATTGACCATACTCAATTGGCGTCAACTGCAATATTGAATAGATAAATGTATAGACGATTGTGAAGAACGTACCTAACACAGCGATAACAGCCACACTTGTTGAGACTTCTTCTTTATTCGCCTTTAATTGCGGAGCTAACGCTACAATCGCTGCTGCTCCACAAATCCCTGTACCAAAGGCTGTTAATAAGCCGATTTTCTTGCCAACACCAAACAAACGGGACAATCCATACACACCCAAAATACCTAACAACAGGCAAATCAACGCAAGCATAAACACAGTTAATCCTGCATGATAAATATCACCTAGATGTAGCCTTAGCCCTAATAGAATAATTCCAAGTCTCAATAAGTACTTACTAGAAAAATCAACTCCAACAGCATACTTCTTTTTGACTTGAAACAAACTTCTAACAACCATCCCTAACAATAAGGCAAGAACTAACGGACCTATTATCATGAGACCTGGCAGTAAGGATAAAGCTTTTGCAGTTAAAGAGATAAAAAGAGTGAGCATCAACCCAATCATAAAATTGAGGTTCTTCCTAGTTGTTTTCATTATATCCACCCTCTTAAATACGTACTTTTACTTTATATAAATCCGTATCATTAGTAAAATAGGATTAATTAATCGCAAAGATTAAAAATATTAATAATAGGAGTGTTCGTATGTACTATGATGCTCTAAAAACATTTGTACAGGTTGTAGAGGAGCAAAGCTTCTCACGGGCCGCCGAAAAACTCTTGATCTCCCAGCCTAGTGTCAGTGTTCATATCAAGAACTTAGAGAATGAATTCCAAACAAAGCTTTTTGTTCGATCACCTAAAACGTTTCAAATCACACCTACTGGTGAAATTTTATATCAACGAGCCATCCAAATGATCCAAATGTATGAACGGGCGAAACGAGATATTTATGAGCATCATCATTTAGTGAAAGGATTAATTAAAATTGGAGCTAGCTTTACAATAGGCGAATATACGATTCCCTCATTTCTTGCTGAAATGCAAGCAGATTATCCTTATCTTGAATTTGAGATCATTATAGGGAATACAGATGAAATTGTTGAGCTTGTGAAACTATTCAAGGTGGATATTGGATTAATTGAAGGACAAACGAATGAAAAGGATTTAACGATTAGACCATTCTTAGATGATGAGCTTGTGATTATTGCCCCTACCTTCCATCCACTTACCAAGAAGAAGGAAATAAATGAACATGAACTTCAAAATCAAAATTGGATTACTAGAGAGAAAGGTTCTGGAACCCGTGAATTTTTCGATCATGTCATATCTGCACACGGATTGAAAATCAATCATTTAATGGCGATAAGTAGTACTCAAGGGATCAAGGAGGCAGTCATAAATGGACTTGGTCTAGCACTCATTTCTCGTTCTGCTGTCAAACGAGATCATGAGCATCACTTGCTATCAATCCTTGATGTCAAATTAGGACCGTTCAAACGTAAATTTTCAATCATAAATTCAACAACAACTGAACAACAACAGAACATTAACCTATTGATTGATGCATTGAATAAAAGAGCAACGAAGCAAGCTGAAAAATGATAAAAAAAGAAAGCTCTGCCTATCTTAAACGGCACAGCTTTCTTCTCATCGTATCTATCATTCAGACAACACAAATAAACCCTCTGAAATCCCAGTCATAAATGGACTTGGTTTTCCTACACTATATACATATAATTCGTGCATGGCTCTCGTACAGATTGTATAGAACAATTTCCGTAAGCTTTCATCACGATATTCTTCATTAGAGGCATCATACACAATAACTGCGTCAAACTCAATCCCTTTTGCTAAATATCCTGGAATGATGACAACGCCTTGTTCGTATTCCATTGATCCACTCTTAATCAGCTTGATGTCTTCAATATGTTGTAAATGATGATAGACGTCAACACTCTCAGCCTCAGACTTACAAATGATGGCGATTGTTTTATATTCCATCCCTCGTAATTCTTTAACTCTCGACGTAATCGCCTCATGTAATTCAACACGATTATTTAGCACTGTGACAACAGGTTTATCTCCATCACGATTAAATGCTTCAATTTGATTGTTTCTTGGCAGGAGAGCACGTGTAAACTCAATAATCGGCTTTGTTGAACGATAGCTCTTTGATAAATTAATGATACTTGTTTGATCTTCTCCATATAAGGTAGAAAGCATATCAAAGTCACTTGTTTCATTTGCATAAGCGAAAATCGCTTGATTAAAATCACCAAGCACCGTTAATCTAGCAGAAGGAAACAATCGTTTGATAAATTCAAATTGAAATGGCGAATAATCCTGAGCCTCATCAATAAATACATATTTAATGGAACCGTTTGTTTGAAAACCAAGAATCAACTCTTTTAACAATAAGAATGGAGTGGCATCCTCATAATAAAGCTTACCAGCCTCTAACATTTGCAACGTCAACTGGCATATTTCATTCCAATCCTCAGGTGTTTCACGTTGGGTTAAATGACTGATTTTTTCAGGATCTAAGAACAATTGCTTATAGGTGCTTCGAATATCAACAAACCCCATCATTCGAATCCATTTAATCAATGGCTTTACCTTTCGACGTACAAGGACTTTACTTAGTTCTTGGATTTCTCGATCATAATCGTTAAATTCATCCCCACTGAAATGTCCTTTCTTCTGTAGGTGAGTATAGATCTTTTGATACTCATCATTATCAAGAAGCTCAATTTCCTCCTGTACCCAAGGCTTTTTTCTCTCCTGCTTCTCTAATCTCGAAATAGTTTTGAGAATCCATTCCGATAGCTTCTCTAATCTGTTGTGTAAAGTAAGCTCTGTATGAAGCGAATAAAATCTTTCAGATATCTCAGCAGCTGTAATAACTGTCTCTCCTTGGAATACGATATCTCTAAATAAAATACCAGTTTGCTCAAGTGATTTAAAATATGTCTTGATTAATTCAAAAAATGCTTTAGATGCTTTAAATTGAATACTTCGCATCCGTGTTCTATATTCAGCCTCACTGTTTGCAGTTAATACGTATTCCATCTGTTCATACGGACCCTCTACCTGAAAGGAGCCCCCTAATGAACGATATAAATATTCCTGAAATGTTGCCTGCAGCATATTCTCCTCGCCTAATTCAGGCAACACATTGGATATATAGTGATTAAACATTGTATTCGGTGAGAAGAGGACGATTTGGTCAGCCTTCAAGCGGTCACGATACTTATACAGAAGATAAGCAACTCTTTGTAAGGCTGCAGATGTTTTTCCACTTCCTGCTGCACCATGAACAATGAGAAGCCTTCCTTTATCATGCCTAATGATCTGATTTTGCTCCTGTTGAATGGTTGCAACAATACTATGCATCTGTTTATTAGTACTTTTCCCTAGAACCTCTTGCAGTACTTCATCACCAATTGTAAGACTTGTATCAAACATCGATTGAATTTTCCCACCACGAATCAAATACTGCCACTTGCTTTCAAGCATCCCATGAATCGTACCACCTGGTGTTTCATACTTTGCAGGACCTGGTGGATAGTCATAGTATACGCTAGCAACTGGTGTCCTCCAATCATAGATTAGGAATTCTTCGCCACTTGGATCTGTTAAAGTAGAGACACCAATATATACCTTTTCTACTTCATTCGTTCCTTCCTCTTTGAAATCGATACGTCCGAAATATGGGAGATCCTTCATACGTTGAAGGGTTGATAATCGATCGTAGGAATGCTTATGGATGGTTTGTCGGACAGATAAGTCTTGAGCCTGTTGTCTTAAAGCAATAATCGCTTCAAGATAGTCATCAAAAGAATCTGTATTAACTTTCACATCGTCCCAAAAGTTTCTTCGATATTCCACCACTTCTTCGCGATGTTCATCGGTTTTCTCCTCTAAGTTGCGAATTTGATCAGTAATGGCCTCAATTACCTGATTAAGCCTTTCTTGCTCCTGAAGAAAATTTGAGTTCATAATCAGCACTCCTTTGAAAAAAATGATTAGTTATAGGGTTGACAGCAAAGAAATTATTATATATAATCATAATTGGATACATATATAATAGTCCTTATAATAAATTAGAATCCATTAATTAAGTTAACATATTATTAGGTTATTATCAATAACCTAATTTAGATTTACATACAAATACAATAAATAAAGAGGCTGACTTCTATTTAGAGGTCAGCCTTTTTGTTTCAATGCGCCTATATTAGTTTAACCATAATTTTCATACCTACACTTTTATCTCTTCGGTTATAAAACCCTTAAGTAAGCTTGTACTTATCTTTTAGTGATTGTGGGGCAATTTTAATCATTCTCTCTAATACAAATGCAGTAATAACAACATCATCGATTACCCCAGCCACAGGTATATAATCATGAATTAGATCAAATGGAAAGAATCCATAGGTTAAAATCGTTAACACACATAATAGTTTATAATGAAGTTTCACTTCTTTTGATTTGAAGAAAGCAAAAATGAATGGTATGAATTTCCAAAACCTTAGAATAAATGCAAACCTTTTTAAGAATTTCATCGTATTTCCCCTCTTCCATTTCCTATAGAACCATCTTTTTTCCTATTCATATAAATTGACTTATATCCAATTTATTACTACACTTTACTTATCAAAGTAGCAAATGTAGCTTACTTTTAATCATTTTCTAGGAGGTTTTCAAGATGTATGATGTTATTATAATTGGTGCAGGTCCTGCTGGAGCTAGTGCAGCTATTTTCACTGCTAAATCTGGTAAAAAAACGTTATTAGTTGACCACGATAAAAGTATGACAAAAAGAGCATGGATTGAAAATCATTACGGCTTAACAGAAGTATCAGGGCCAGATCTTATTCATACTGGAAAATCACAAGCAACTAGATTAGGTGCAGAGTTAATTGAAGAGCAAGCAACAAATATCACAAAAACAGATTCAGGCTTTCAAGTCGAAGTAGGAAGCAATACATATGAAGCAAAGCACATTATAATTGCGACTGGAGTTGGACTTGACCTTGCTGAAAAAGCAGGGATTGCGACAAAGCCTGGAACAGAACCACGCATCAAAACAGTGATTGATGCAGACTCAGAAGGTAAAACAAGCGTTCATGGTATATGGGCAGCTGGTACTGTTGCTGGTGTTAGCGTTCATACAATTATTACTTCAGGACATGGTGCTCATGTAGCAATTAATGTCATTAGTGAAATGAACGGCGAACGCTACGTTGATCATGATGTATTAAAAGCATAATCATTTTTATTCATAATGTAACTAAAAAGGGACTTTGATCATTCTGACCAGAGCCCCTTTTTAGTTAACTTAGCAATAGCAATTGTTCTTCAATTTGCTTCACTCGTACCTTGACTTCCTCTTCAGTTAAGTTATGCTCCTTGATGTATCTGTTACGAGGATGAACTAGACAATCATGTGAACAACTTCTTAAATAAAGATGCTCATGCTCTTCACTACTTAAGATTTGCTTATTGCACTCTGGATTAGCACAATTTACATAACGCTCACATGGTTCACCTGTATAATGATCTTTCCCGACAATTACATGCTCCTTTTGATTAACAGGAACACCAATTCGCTCATCGAATACATAGCATTGACCATCCCAAAGCTCTCCTTGAACTTCTGGGTCCTTACCATAGGTAACAATTCCCCCATGGAGCTGAGAAACATCTTCAAAGCCTTCTTTTACCATCCAACCAGAGAATTTCTCACAACGAATTCCACCTGTACAATAGGTTAGAATTTTCTTTCCTTCAAATTTCTCTTTATTATTTCGAATCCATTCTGGTAATTCACGGAATGAATGAATATCAGGTTTGATTGCTCCACGGAAGTGACCAAGTTCATATTCATAATCATTTCTAGCATCAATGACAACTGTATCCTCTGATTTCATTGATTCAAGAAACTCTTTTGGTGACAAATATTTCCCTGTTACTTCTAATGGATTCACATCATCCTCTAATCGAAGCGTTACAAGCTCAGAACGATGGCGCACATGCATTTTCTTAAATGCATGTGCATCTGCTTCATCAATCTTATATACCATATCTTCAAAACGAGGATCAGCTTTCATGTGATCGATATAAGCATTCGTTTGTTCAATCGTTCCTGATAGAGTTCCATTAATCCCCTCTTGGGCAACTAATATTCTTCCCTTTAGTTGATGTTCATTACAAAATGCCAAGTGCTGTTTTGCAAATTCTTCAGGGTCAGAGATGTGTACATATTTATAATACAAAAGAATTCTATATTGATTTTCCATTCTAACTAATTCCACCTTGCTGTAAATATCTTTTTTATCAATATATAACTATATCAGAAAAGTTACGACTTTTTCAATTTTATTAGACTTGAATAATATTTCCATTATATCGTTTCTTTATGAAATCCCTTGCTTCGGAGAAAAAATTTCTTATCCAATGCGCCTGAACCTAATAATACACCGATAACGATAAATAGAAATCCAGAGACTTGTAGAAACGAGATTTTTTCATGTAAAAATACGACAGCTCCAATTAAAGAAAAGAAAGGAATCAAATTAATAAAGATGGCTGACTCTGCTACACCAATTTCTTGAATCGCACGATTATAGAGGATATGAGAAACCCCTGTAGCAAAAATGGCTGAAGCAAAGAACAGTAACCAAATTCCGACACTGCCATTCTTCATGGTAGCCAATCCATTAGGCTCCATAAAGCGACTGATTCCAAACAAGACAATTGAACCGAACAATAGCATGTAGGAGGTCATGACGGTTGGGTCTAATTTAGACGTTACTTTTTTAATCATGACGAAGCTAAATCCTTGAGTTGCAATGGATAGAAAGATGCATATATCCCCAATTGAAATCGTCGTTAAATCAGTCGCCCCATTTAAGATGACAAAACAAACACCAGTAAAGCCTGTAAAAATCCCCGTCGCCTTCATCACAGTTAATTTATCTTTTAAGATCAGTGTAGCTAAAATCACAGAAAACAATGGCGACAATCCCAGAATTAAACCCGTGTTAGAGGCTGTAGTCTTCGTAAGTCCAATCGATAAGAACACATGATGTCCAACAACATTAAAGAGTGAAGCAATAAAAATATAGCGTAGATTTGCTAGTGAAATCCTTTCCACCTTTCCCAATAAAAACAAAATCAAAAAAGCAACTACACCCGCAACAAAGATGCGAAAGGACGTCATCGTCACAGGGCTAAATGCAGTGACCAATACCTTTGTTGCAATGACATTTAGTCCCCACATCAATGTAACCAATACCAAAGATGAGTACAGAAATATTTTCGACAAGCAAATTCCCCCAGTTATCACCTGAATACTCAGCAAAATGACCTACTCAGGGTCAAGATAAGAGTAGGTCTTAAATGAATCGTTAAGATCGCTTAAGTGTTTCTTCTTTTTGCAATACAGGAACGTCAACAGACACTGTATCAGGATATTTAATTCCCATACCTGTATTAAGAGCAACCACGACTTCATCGTCTTTGATCCAGCCACTTTCTCTCAATTGTCTAGCTGCCACAAAAGTAGCTGCTCCTTCTGGACAAACAAAAGCTCCTTCTAAGGCAGCTATTTTTTCTTGTTCCAAAAGTAGTGCCTTGTCATCAATCGCAATCGCACAGCCTTCAGTTTCATAAAGAGCTTCTAGCACTAAAAAGTCACCAAGTGCTTTTGGAACATTAATACCAAAAGCAACAGTTGTTGAGTTCTGCCAGAATTCAGAATCTTTCTTTCCTTCCTCCCACGCCTTTACAATCGGAGCACATCCGTCAGCCTGAACTGCAACAAGGCGTGGAAGCTTACCTTCAACCCAACCAAGCTCCTTTAGTTCTGTTAACGCTTTGTAGATACCAATAATACCGACACCACCACCTGTTGGATACAGGATCACATCAGGCATTTTCCAGCCAAATTGCTCAGCAATTTCTAAGCCCATTGTCTTTTTACCTTCTATACGATAAGGCTCCTTTAATGTAGAAGCATCAAATAAATCATACTCTTTTACCGCTTGACCAACTATTTTACCAGCATCACTAATTAGCCCATCGACTAGATTCAAGTTCGCACCTGAAATAGCTGTCTCATTCCGAGTAATTTTGGGTGCATCAACAGGCATGATGATGCTTGCTTTTATCCCACCTCTTGCTGCATATAATGCCCAAGCAGCCCCTGCATTTCCGTTTGTCGGCATTGCCAGCTCCTTTACACCAAGCTCCTTTGCCTTTGAAACTCCTACAGCAGCCCCGCGTGCCTTGAATGTACCTGTTGGGATAATGCCTTCATCCTTCATATATAAATTGGGAATCGACATGTCCTGACCAATGACAGACATTGGAAGTAGCGGCGTCATTCCTTCTCCTAGAGAAACTACATTCTCTTTATTTACAACTGGAAGAAGTTCATGGTATCTCCACAGGCTCGCATCTCTTGCCATTAAATCTTCCTTTTTCAGATGCTTTGCAAGTTCTTCAAGATCATAACTAACTAATAATGGGGAACCACATGTACAAAGCTGGTTGATCTCTTCATGATTATATGTACGATTACATTTCGGACAATACAAATGCGAAACAAAGCTAAAACTCATTGAATAACCCCTTCTCATTTCAAATTTAAATCTTCTATTCTTTTATTCTATTACAAAAAAGATTATATGTAATTCCCATATTCAACATTTCTTTAAAATTTCAAACAAGTTTGACACCTAGTATAAATATACATCAATAAAACCTATAATCTCTAAACATTATAAGTATAATAATAAAATTATACAAAAATATGAATATTTATTAAAAAAACATCTAGATATTCTGTCATTTTTATTTTACAATGTATAAAGATTCAATAAATTAAATATTTTCACATTTTAGTTAAATGAGAGAATGAAACACTCTAACTACCAGACTAAATGTAAGAAAGGTGAGCAAATAATGAAGAAATTATCAACTGCATTTTTATTAATTTTTGTTTTAATTTTATCAGGATGTACCCAAACAGCAAGTAATGAAGGTGGAGCAAATCCATCAACGATTGAAAATGTAATAAAGAAGAAGAAACTTGTGATTGGAACAGCACCAGGTTACTTCCCATTTGAAATGAAGGACAAAAATGGAGATTTCATTGGGTATGATATTGATTTTGGTAAAGCCATTGCTGACTCACTAAAAGTAGATGTTGAGTTCAAGCAATTTGGATTTGATGGATTGATTCCAGCATTACAAACAGGCGAAATTGATATGATCATTGCTGGAATGACGATTCGCGGAGACCGCGCTCTATCTGTTAGCTTTGCAAATCCTTATTTCCAAACTGGACAGGTATTAATGCTACCTAAGAGTGATACCTCCACTCAATCTTGGGAAGATCTTGACCAAGCAGGAAAGAAAATTGCCGTATCATTAGGAACAACTGGTGCTCTATTAGCAAAACAAATTTTTAAGAATGCCGAAGTTCTAGATTTTGAGGATTTCCCTGCAGCTTCGATGGCATTAACTGGTGGGCAGGCTGACGGAATCATCTATGATGAGCCAGGGGTTAGAACATATGAATTAATGAATGCAGATAGTGTAAGAGGAGTATATGACCTCATCTCTTCTGAAAATCTTGGAATTGCCGTAAAACTGAATGACCTAGAAACTGTTCAATGGATTAATTCATTCTTAGAATCATATAAAGGTAGCCCTGCTGAATTAGAATCATTTGACAAATGGTTTAAAAACGATTCTTGGATGGATGAAGTTGCAAATGATTAATAACAAATGACGGTGGTGGTGATTTCTTCCCCACCGTTTTTCTTAAGGGAGGATAACAATGTATAACATGGACTGGAGTGTTATTCCTCAGAACATGCACTTGTTCATAGACGGAATCATCATGACACTACAAATATCAGCACTAGCATTACTTTTCAGTATCCCAATCGGTATTATTCTAGGACTATGTCGTGTTTCAAAAATCAAAATTCTTTCATTTTTAGCAACGACCTACATAGAAATCATGCGCGGAGTTCCTTTACTTGTATTACTATTATGGATCTTCTTCGTATTAGGTAAATTTGTACAATTAGGTTCATTTTGGTCTGCAGTGGTTAGTTTGGCAGCATTCTCAGGTGCCTTTGTTGCTGAAATCGTTAGAGCAGGAATACAGTCAGTTCCTAAGGGTCAAATGGAAGCAGCACGTTCAGCAGGTATGACATATGTTCAAGCGATGAGATTAATTATCTTACCGCAAGCATTTAGAAAGGTATTACCTCCTCTTGCTTCACAATTTATTATCTTAATTAAGGACTCATCACTTGTATCTGTCATTTCAGTGGTTGACTTAACACTTGTTGCAAGAAATATCGTCGCTACATCATTCCGATCACTTGAAGTATGGACGTTTGTTGCTCTACTCTATTTCGTCATGACATTTACATTATCACAAATTATCCGCTTAATTGAGCGTAAATTTATGGTTAAGGAATAATAAAGAGGTGAAGAAATGATTACCATTAAAGATGTACAAAAAAGCTTCGGGACGAACCATGTCTTACAAGATATTAATCTTGAAATCCCTAAATCTAATGTATTTGCATTAATTGGACCTAGTGGTGCTGGTAAGAGTACCTTGATCAGAACGATTAACGCATTAGAAAGTATTGATGAGGGCGTTATTACCATTGACGGCGTCTCTATTCATGATAAGAAAACGAATATTAACGAGGTTCGAACAGATATTGGGTTTGTCTTTCAATCATTTAACTTATATCCTTTTTTAACTGCTTTGGAAAACGTAACAATTGCCCCGATTAATGTTAAAAAAATGGATAAAGCAGCTGCCCAAGAAAAAGGAAGAGAGTTACTCGCCTCACTTGGATTAGGTGATAAATTCGATTCATATCCTGGACAGCTTTCAGGAGGACAGCAACAACGTGTGGCAATCGCAAGAGCACTTGCGATGGATCCAAAGGTGATGCTATTTGATGAGCCAACCTCAGCACTTGATCCAGAGATGATCAAAGAGGTTCTCGATGCAATGAGAAGCCTTGCCAAAACGGGAATGACGATGATTGTCGTTACTCATGAAATGGGCTTTGCAAGAGAAATGTGTGATCAAATTGTCTTCATGGCAGATGGCTCAATCGTTGAAGTAGCACCACCAGAGAAATTCTTTACAAATCCTGATACAGACAGAGCAAAGAATTTCCTTTCGAAGGTATTGAATCATTAATATAGGTTGTTTTCGTATAAGTTGTTGTTGTTTTCACACCGCAGCCTGAATACACTACGCGTCCTGTGGGGTGACCGGTGAGCCTCCTCGTCGCGTTGCTGAGGCCACTGAAAAAGTCCTCATAAAAGAGAAACTTAGGTTTTTATTCCTATCTTTCTCTTTTTTAATTTATAATTGATTTAATAAATAGTAGGTGGGTGTCGTCATGATT